>NZ_BOMM01000072.1 GCF_016862195.1 Paractinoplanes ferrugineus
ACTCTGTGATGAGCCGGTAGACGGCGACGGGTTCCGGCAACCCTTTGAGTACCAGGTCGTCGACTCGGATGAAGTCGAACTCGCTCGATTTGGCTACGTTCCGGACTGCGGCGGTCACGTATACCGAGTTGACCGGCACATACTTCTCCATGCGGGCTGCGACAACCACTCCTTCGCCCAGCACGTCCGTCTCATAGGAGATAACATCGCAGGTGTTCAGCGCAATCCGGCATTCTTTGAGGTCGCCGGCGGGTCCATTTCCCCGAGAGTCGAACAACTGAATGATCTCTGTGGCGGCATGCAGCGCGCTAGTGGCGCTCGGAAAGGTAACCAGATACCCGTCCCCGGTGAACTTGATGACCGTCCCGCCAAGACGCTCTGTCAACGGTCTGATCGGGGCGGCGGAATCCCGCATCATCTCCATCATCCGCGTACCCGGCGACGCGCTGATCGCGGTGGTGGAATCGACGAGATCGACCGTCATGACGGTCACGGTGCGAAAGTCCACAGGTGACTCCTGTCGGTGACATTTTCCCGGCCGGTTTAGGAATATTCAGAACATAGCGGCTCGTCCACTGTGAGGCACCGTCTCCGCGTGCAGGGTGAATCGGATGGTCGGCTGAGGGTGGGTGGGCCGTTGATCCGCTATGCTCCGGAAGGTCATCAAGCTTGCGCGGCGGAACGGGCTATTGGGTGGAGGTGAAGCCGACGGTGGGCATAGGGCTTTGGTGATCGCTAGCGAGACCCATGAACTGTCCTCCTGCAATAACGGTGCCGAACTGGTGACGCGCATGCTTACCGAGCGTGGATTCACAACGACGTCGATCCCGGACGGCGAAGCCACCCGGTCCTGCATCCCTGGCGCGTTTCCGGAGCTGATCCCTAACATCGTCCCAGCCCACACAGTCGACATGTTCCATGCTGGCCGGGCCGCAGTTCGCTATTGAGCAGCCTACGGAAGCCGAGTTCCGTCGGCCTGAAAGGCATCCGTCTGACAGGGCGGTCCCGATCCAACGCGCTTGCCGGGCGGCTGGTGACATACGGATCTCGAGAGCGCACACGGAAATATCCCTCCTATCCTTGCTCAGATTTATATCTAAATAAATTGAACCACCCAAGGACCGCGCACCCGCAATGGATTACAGTTTCTCGCGAGACGAATTTCAAAGCGCTTCCTGAGTGCAGCTATGATGAACTTCCCGCAGGGCTTGGCGAAGAATTTCACGGATCTTTGCCAGAAGACTCGGTGCGGCTTGGACAGCAATTCTTGCGTTTCATTACGACAGGCCCCAACGAGCGATATGGTTCAATTCCACGATTCGTCGCCGTGTTGCGGGGCGCCAGCAGGGCGGTACCGACGTCCTGCTGATGCCGGTAACCGGGTGTACGGATGCAGCGGGCCGATGCCCTGGGATACAGGAAGTAGCTCAGGGACGGCGGCCGGCCATTTGTATGCGACCAAGCCGGCGGTTCAAGCCCCTCGCAGATATCTGCGAGTTTCGAGAACGGACAGCGGACCCTAGAAGGCACCCGCGGCAGACGTCTCGGAGCGCGGAACACCGGCCGCCTGGTGAAGGCGGTGCAGCCGGTCCGCTCGATCCAGCCGGGAACGTGCCGAGCATTCCGGGTCATCCCGTCGGTGCCGATGTCGTCGAAGGCACCCAGCGCATTGGCCGAGTGGTGCCCGTCGATCGCCGAGGCCTGGTCGATCATGTTTGCTTGATTGGCTCGACTCGGCGCACCAGCGCGCTCGGCGAGGCGGAGCAGCCCAGCGGTGCAGACGACAGCGCCCGTAAACGTGCTCCTCTAGCCGGCGGACTCGCACCCAGGCGTCAACCCTTCACAGGCCGTCGCTCGGCGCGAACTAGCGCAACCACCCAGCGCGGAGTTTCAGGGGGCTCGGCCCCTTAGGCAGAAATAACGAGCGCCACCGGCCCGCGCTTTATGCGGACAGACGGTGCCTAGGCGCTCGCGGGCGACATTGGGGTCGAACCAGTGACCTCTCCGTGTCAAGGACCGATTACGAGGCTATGGCTTCGGCAGAAAAGGCCTGTGAGCTGCACATACAGTCCACGGCTGTCCGTCTCGACCAGCCACGATCTTTGCAGTTGTCACTCAGTTAGTCACTCTCGTGAGCTCGACGGGACCAACCCGCGTCCTCGATCTGGCATGCTTACGTTGCGCCCACTGTGGACGCGCCACCGACGTGCGAGGTTGAATGATAATGGAGCTGGCTCGACTCTGCTTAGGGATGCTCCTTGCAGTGACGGCACCAGTCAACATTCCCTTTCTTAGTATTCGACGAGGCTGGGCCTCCTTTACTACATTCATCCTGGCCGCCTACTCCGCCTTCGCCGTACTCGATTTTACCAAATCACTTTTTCTTTGTATCGCCGCAACCGTTCTAAGCTTCGCAATCGTTACTCGGGCGCACGGTAAAACATGGAAGCCTTCTCCCTCGTGGGAGCTTGGGCTCATACTGAGACGAGCGCCGAGGCCTCCATTCGGCGCTCTTGGAATTATTGCCTTGATGGCGACGGCGAGTTTCTTCCTGCGAGGCTCACGAGTCTTCTCCGAGACAGAAAGAGTGTTGGTCGATAATCGGATTGCCGTTGTGGTAATCACGGCGCTACTGGCGATATTTTCGACCAACGATATCGTTTTAACGATCGTCCGACCTTATGTGCGAGTCCTCGATGCTAGTGACGACAAGGTTAGCGCCTTGGCTCCTTCGGGAATCTATCTCGGTTGGATAGAGAGAGCCTTGGTTTTTGCCTTCGTCGCATCGAGTCAAGCCGACGCCGCCGCACTCACAATCGCTGCAAAGTCTTTGGTTCGTCTCCCAGAAGTCCAAAGGGACCAAGAAATCTTTGGTGAGTATGTTATCGTAGGTACGCTGGCGAGCTCACTTGCGGCGACTCTTCTGGCCGTTGCGGGCCGCCTTGCCCTGGGAATTTCCCCTCTCTAGGCAGGCCTGGTGAAATGCATAATCCTTTTGAAAGCATCCTTTTCAAGGAGCTGATATCGTTGCAGCTTCCGGTCAAGGATTTTGTGATTGCCGGCAGCGGACCTTTGTTCGTTCGCGGCTGGATCTCAGACCCCCATGACCTAGATATAGTCGCACGCGGTTCGGCGTGGCAAATGTCAAAAGCCCTAGGCGCCGTTCAAAAGGCACCCTATTCGACAACACAACATGTCCAGCTTTTCGACGGAAACTTAGAAGTACTCGACGGATGGTTCCCTGAGATCTGGCCGGTTGACGAGCTAATTAATACCGCAGATATCATCGACGGAATTCGCTTCATGGCACTGAATGTTGTCCTAGAAACAAAGTTGATGATGGGCCGTGAACGCGACCTCGAGCACGTTGAGGTTCTTCATGCTCACGGGTATTAAGGTGAGTCGGTGACGGCCCCGCGCGCCTACGCGCAGGCAGGCCACTGGCCTGCCGTCGACCCCTTGACCGCCAGGGTCGCAGAGGCTCCGCTATCCAGGGTGGCCAGTTTGTGGCCTTTGCTTGCGACGTGAAGCGCCCTTGACGGTGGAGCGGCGGCCCGGACAACATATGCGCCGCCGCACCCGGAGTTCGTCGGCCGTGAGTCGCCACAGCGATCAGCCGGTCCGCTTCGCCTAGGCCGTGCCGGTCGCCGCCAGCCTAATCGACACCTTGACAACCCCACTCCAACTTATCGTCTACGCGGCTCGACTCCGCGGTTCCACACCAGCCGACGGGCTGCTTGCGTGCCCTCGGCCAAGCGTCAACGGCGGCCCGACACGCGCCCTGTCGGCGGCGTGAGCGGACCGCTTGGGGCCGCCTTGAAGACGTACGAAATTTGTCGGGTGATCCTCAGGGCTGTCCCTCGCGGACATGCCCTCGCGCACTGTCTAGTCCCACCTGATGCTTGCTAGTCCCACCTGATGCTTGATGTTCCCATCCCAGGTGTTGCTTGACGATTGGTCTAGGTTTCGGTGACTTTGCGGGGTCGAGAAGTATCAGGTCCAGAGGCCATGGCCTTCACGGCCGGATGGGTCCAGCGTGAGCAAGTCTTCATGCAGCGCGTTTAGGTAGCGCCCGGTGGGCTGTCCAGTAGGGCCGGTCCTGCCAGTGCCCACCCTGGCAGACCTTCGCCTGGGTTGTCGACTGTGAGTTGGGCGAGCATGGCGAAGGCCGTCTCGTAGGCGACCGCACGGGCCAACTGGGCCACGTCGTGCGCGCTGGCGCCGGAGTTGATGGCGCGTTGTGCTGCGGGAAGGTTGCTGATGCCATCACGCCAGCCGTTGATCGTCTCGGGCCATATGTTTTGCAGGAACCGATATCGAGCCAGCTGCGGGATGTTCTCGCTGATCTCGGACTTACCCCATCCTTGGGGATCGTCGCATCCCAGCTCGTGCAATGCGGTCACGATCCAGTCCAACCGCTGACGGTCCTCGACCGAGAGCGCCTGAAGCCAAGTCCGATGATCACTCATGCACCTGATTGAAGCACTGGTCATGGCTAGCTCGGTTTCGTCTTGCGGGGTCGGTGGCCTTCGATGCTGCGGACGGGCTGCTGGTTGGTGCGTCGAATGATCTGTGGACCGGTGTCGGTGTGAATAGTCAGGTCGGTACCGGTGACCTCGATCGCGACGGTCTTGCCCCTCGTGCACAACTGCCCTTGTGCCGTGTCGAGTCTCATGACGTCCGTGACAGATCGATCTCGGGACGTGGGTGACACATCCGGCTAGATGATCTGGGGTTGCTTCGCTGATCTGGTCGCTGAGTTTATCGGCCCGTGTCGGATGATGTGGTCATGACGGGGCAGCAGTGGCGACCGGTAGTGGCGATCGGCAATCACGGCTTGGTGCTTGGTCTGGATGCTGACGCGTCGTGGGTGGTGGTCGACGGTGAGCAGGTTCGGGGTGTCGCCCTCGGCGCGAACTTGATGATGTTGTTGCCGTTACTTGAGCAGCCGCACCGACGGTTGTCAGCGGCAGTAGCGGCGGAGGTGCTGTTGGTGCCGCCCTGGGACGAGTTGCTGGTGTTCGCACTTGGTTGGCCGACTGAGTATTGGCCCGGTCTCGCGTTGGGGTGGCTGGAAGACGGCTATCCGTTGGCCGGGGTGCGCAACGCTGTCTGCGTGGTGAAGGACGACACTCGCAGGTCACAGCCATTGCGGCACCGTGCGTTGCGGTTGAGCAGGGGTGCCGTCTGCTGACTGCTCGGTCGGTGTTCGACGTGGTTGACCGAGGTGGCGGCCCGCAGGTTCGGGCTTTCGGGCTTTGAACCGGGCGATGGTCTTGGTGGTGGTGCGGGGGACTTGAATCAGGACCTGGTCGCCGTCCAGGACGCGGAAGCTTGTGTCGGCTTCCTCGACGGTGACGGTGTGGCCGGCGTGACCGATCCCGACCTGGATCTTCTGGCCCGCAATGGCGATGCTGCCGAGGCTACTCACGCGCCGGTCGACCCGCAGCGCCTCGGTCGTCGCGGCGGGTGGTGGTCCGCCCGGTCGGGCGTCGCGCGGGCGGGCCAGGTCGGTCGGCGTGAGCGGATTCGACAGGCTGCGCAGGACTCTGCGGTTCGCGTCGAGCAGGTGCAGAACTCCGTGGTCGAGACGGGCGGTGACCCGTTGTCCGGCGAGGTGGTAGCCCACGGGGTGCTGGCGTCCGGCGAGGGCGATGAGGCCGGTGGCGTTGACGAGCCTGTCGACCTCGATTGGTCCACCCGCCTTGGCCGGGCCGGTGCTGATGGGTGGCGGTCCGGCTGGGCGGCCGCCGTCGGCCAGCAACTGCCGCAGATGGTTGAGGGTGAGCCTGGACGGAACGGTTTTCAGGCGTGACCCGTTGAGAAGCAGGTGGATGACGGTGGTGTCGGCCCAGAGCGTGATCTCGCGTCCGGCATGAGTGACGCCGAGCCAGAACTGTTGTCCGCGGACGGCGAGGTTGCCCGACGCAGGAACGGTCCGGCTCACCTCGACGGCCAGGGGTCGGTCCTGCGACTGCCAGCGGCGGCTCGTCCGTGGGCGTCACCGTCGCCGCAGTCGCGGCGATGGCCGGTTCGTTGGCAGATGTCAGCGAGGACGGCAACCGCAGCGGGATGTCGTCGTCGACGCGGGTGACGAACCGGTCCGCGGGGAAGTCCATGTCCAGGGACTGGTGGGGCCGGTCGGTGTTGTATTCATGCCGGAACTTGTCGACGGCGGCCTGGGCGTCGGCGACCGAAGCGAACGGCGGGTGGTCGTCGAGCAGCTCCCGACGCAACGTGTGGTGGAACCGTTCGACCTTGCCCGTGGTCTT
>NZ_BOMM01000073.1 GCF_016862195.1 Paractinoplanes ferrugineus
CAGGCGACGGCCGGCAGGAGCACGCGAATTGTGGTGCCGCCGCCGGCGGTGTCACCGATCGAGATGGCGCCGTTGTGCCGGTCGATGATGCGGTGACAGGTGGACAAGCCGATGCCGTGGCCCTTGCGGGAATTCGGATCGACCTGGGCGAACATCTCGAACACCTTCTCGCGCTGGTCCGGTGGGATACCGATGCCGTTGTCGGCGACCAGGACCGCCCAGCCGAAATCGTTGCGTTCGGCGGACAGGGAGATCTCGCACGGCCGGTCGGGGGAGCGGTACTTCATCGCGTTGTCGATCAGGTTCTGCAGAAGTTGGCGGAGCAACGTCCGGTCGCCCAGCACGGTCGGCATTTTGCCCCGGACCTGGACCCGGGCGCCGCTCGAGTTGGTGATCGAGTTCAGGTCGGACAGCACGGCGCCGACGACCTCGTCGAGGCGCACCGGACCCGGGGTGAACGGGACCTGCCCGGCTCGGGCGTACGAAAGAAGGGCCGAGACCAGCTCCTGCATGCGTTCCACCGCACGGATCGCCCCGTCCAGCCATTTCGTCGCCCGCGGATCGAGTTCCTCGGCGTAGCCACTGGTCATCATCTCCAGGTAACCGTGCGCCGCGGCCATCGGCCGGACCAGGTCGTGGCTGACCGCACCGGCGAACTGTTCCAGCTCGTCGTTGGAGCGGCGCAGGTCGGTGACAGCGTCGGTGAGCTGTTCGCCGCGGACGGCCAGCTCGTGGTGAGCGTCCTCCAGCGCGCGGCGTTGGGCGCGGTCGGCGGTGACGTTGTTCATGGCGACCACCGCGCCGAGCGGGTTTCCGCTGTCGTCGACAAGCCGACGGGCGGTGCAGCTGAGGTCGACCGGCGGCGCCCCCGGCCGTTTGATCATCATTTCGATGTTCTGGACGTCGTGCTCGCGGAGCGCCCGGATCAGCGGGATCTCGGCCGGCTCGAGCTGGCGGGTGCCGGTGGCGTCGAACAGGCCGTAATGCGTGGGCAGGTCGTCCTTCGTGAGGTCCTGATCGCGGCCGGTGCCGTGCCAATCACGGGCGGCCCGGTTGAAGACGGTGAGGCGGCCGTTCTCGTCGCAGGCCGCGATGCCGACGTCGATGGTTTCCAGGACCGTCCCGATGAGCCGCTGGCTGCGTTCGCGTTCGTGGGCCAGTTCCGCGTTGACCCGGGCCTGGCGGCGGCGTTCGAAGAGGGCGACCACGATGGCGGCCAGGTCGAGCAGGCGGCTCACCTGTTCGTCGCGCAACGTTTTGATCCGGTCGTCGAAGACGCAGAGCGTGCCGAGCGCGTACCCGTCCGGGGTGATCAGCGGTGCCGAGGCGTAGAAGCGCACGTCGGCCAGGCGGCCGGTCACCCATGGGTTGTCCCGGTAGATCGGGTCCCGGCTCGCGTCGGGTACGTGCACGAAGTTGCCGGCCCGGAACTGCACGGCGCACATCGAGTCGTCCCGGGCGGAGTCGCCGCCGTCGAATCCGACGGTGGTGAGCTGGCACTGGCGGTTCTCGTCGATGAGGTTGAGGGTGGCGGTGGGCACCTCGGCGACCACCGCGGCGACCCGGACGACGGCTTCGAGCTCGTCGTCGGCGGGCGCGTCGAGCAGTTCGTACTCGTGCAGGGCGGCGAGACGCAGGCTCTCGTTCTGGTTGCGCTCGAGAACGCTCGTGGACACGGCGCCGCCTCTCAGAAGTTCTTCATGATGTTGAGGACGGCCGGGCCCAGCACCACCACGAAGATCACCGGGAACAGACAGAACAGCACCGGGAACAGCAGCTTGATGGCGACCTTCTGGGCTTTCTCCTCGGCTCGCTGGCGCCGGCGCAGGCGCTGGTCGGCGGCGTGCTCGCGGAGGATGCCGGCCACCGAGATGCCCATCTCGCCGGCCTGCACGAGCGCCGTCACCAGGCGTTTGAGGTCCCGGGACGTGGTGCGGGCGGAGAGTGCGCGCAGGGCTTCGGTGCGGGAGACGCCGAGCTGCATCTCCTGGAGCAGGCGGCGCACCTCGTCGGGCATCGGGCCTTCGAGCATCGTGGCGACCTGGGCCAGCGCGGCGTCCAGGCCGAGGCCCGCCTCGACGCCGATGACCAGGGCGTCGAGCACGTCGGGCAGGGAGCGGGCGAGGGCCTGCTGCCGTTTCTGGCCGGCGTTGCGGACGAGCACCTCGGGGAGTACGAGTCCGATGGCGATGCCGCCGAGCGCGGCGAGGGCGGCGTGGCCGGGTACGAGCAGGTAGCCGAGCAGGGCGAGGACGATGACGGCGAACATCCGGGCCTGCACGACCCGCTCGACCGGCCACTTGGCGGGGTTGCCGGCGTAGTCGAGCTGCCGGGCCAGCCGCAGTCTCATCGCCGGCGGGGTGATGAAGTCACCGGTCTTCTGGAAGAACCGGGTCAGCGCGGGCCGGATCCGGTGGTACGAGGTCGACCGGGGCGGGCGGGTGTCGGTGATCCGGTTCTCGCCGAACTCGGCGAGGATCTTCAGCATGCGTTCGCGCTGGGTGGCCGGCATGGCCACGGCGGTGACCGCCAGGGTGCCGGCCAGCGCGGCGCAGCCGGCGGCGAGCACGAGGATCACGGTCGGGGACATCGCCTCACACCTCGATCTTCACGGCGGTGCGCAGCCAGATGATGCCGACGGTCATCAGGAGCAGGGCGAACAGCAGCATGAGCAGACCGAGGGGTTCGGTGTAGAGCGGGCGGATGTAGTCCGGGCGCATCACCGTCAGGGTGAGGGCGGTGAAGACCGGAAGGGCCATCAGCACGTACGCGGACATGCGTCCCTCGGCGGACAGCGTCCGCACCTGCCGTTGCAGGTAGGCGCGGTCGCGCATGGTGTCGGCGGTGGTCTGCATGACGTCGGCGAGGCTGCCGCCGACCTCGCGTTGCAGGCGCAGCGCCATGACGAGCCAGCGCATCTCGCCGCTGCCGGTACGTTCGCCGACGCGCTGCAGGGCGTTCTCGAACTCGCCGCTGATCCGCGATTCCGACAGGGCGCGGCTGAACTCCTCGGCGACCGGTCCCTCGTCGTCGCGGACCGCGGCGTCGACGGACTGCTGCAGGGTGAAGCCGGACCGCAGCGAGCTGAGGACGAGCTGGAGCATGTTGGGCAGTTCGTCGGCGAACCGCTGCCGGCGGCGTCTGACTATGGTGCGCAGGATGGCGGGCGGCAGGTGGAAGCCGGGGAGGATCCCGACGAGGGCCGCGAACCAGACCGGCATCAGCATCGCGATGAGCAGGAACGTGCCGATCGAGACCCAGATCCGCAGCCACAGCCATTCGGTGGGCTTCGGCGCCCCGGTGAGCTGGTCGAGCAGCGGTTCGCTGCGGGCCGCGAACCGGGCGAGACCGGGGGACTCCTCGATGAACTTGCCGCCGGCGGTCAGCAGGTGACGTAGGACCGGCTCGCCCTTCTTGCGCTCGGCGTGCGTGAAGACCTTGAGCGAGGCGATGCGGCGCTGCTCGGGGGTGCGCCCGAAAAGCAGGTCCAGGACGATCCAGATGATCAGGAAGACGGTGGCCGCGCCGAACGCGGTGACGGCCCACCCCCAGCCGCTCACCACCGGCCGCCGATGGCCGGGGTGGCGCCGAACATGCCGGGGTTGAGGGTCACCCCGTACATGGCGAGGGTGTCGACGAAACGGGGCCGGACACCTGTCGGCTTCAAGGTGGACGTGTGCAGTTGTCCGCCGTCCGCGTTGAAGTCGAACACGAACAGGTCCTGCAGGGTGATGATGTCGCCTTCCATGCCGACCACCTCGGTGATGTGGGTGACCTTGCGGCTGCCGTCCTTGAACCGCTGCACCTGGATGATCAGGTCGACGGCGGAGGTGACCTGGTCGCGGATGGCCCGGCTGGGCAGGTCCATGCCGGCCATCAGCACCATGGTCTCGAGGCGGGACAGCGCGTCGCGGGGGGTGTTGGCGTGCAGGGTGGTCAGCGAGCCGTCGTGGCCGGTGTTCATGGCCTGCAGCATGTCGAGGGCGGCGGCGTCGCGGACCTCACCGACGACGATGCGGTCGGGCCGCATCCGCAGCGAGTTGCGGACCAGGTCGCGGGTGGTCACGGTGCCGCGGCCCTCGGAGTTGGCCGGCCGTGACTCGAGGCGGATCACGTGGTCCTGGTCGAGTTGCAGTTCGGCGGCGTCCTCGATGGTCACGATGCGCTCGTCGTGCGGGACGAAGCTCGACAGCACGTTGAGGATCGTCGTCTTGCCGGAGCCGGTGCCGCCGCTGACCACCACGTTGCGCCGGCCGCGCACGCACGCCTCCAGGAACTCGGCGGACTGCCGGTTGAGGGTGCCGTAGGAGACGAGGTCGCCGACGGTCAGCGGGGTGGCCGAGAACTTGCGGATCGTCAGGGACGACCCGTCCAGGGCGATCGGCGGGACGATGGCGTTGACCCGGCTGCCGTCGGGCAGGCGGGCGTCGACCATCGGGCTCGCCTCGTCGACGCGACGGCCCACCCGGGCGCAGATCCGGTCGATGATCCGCCGCAGGTGGCCCTCGTCGTCGAACTCGGTCTCGACGCGCTCGATCCGCCCGTACCGTTCGACGTAGATGCTCTTGGCCCCGTTGGCCATGACCTCGGTGATCGACGGGTCGCGCAGCAGCGGCTCGATCGGGCCGTGGCCGAGGACCTCGTCGATCACCTCCTTGACGATGCGGGCGCGGTCGGTGCCGGAGAGCGGGGTCTCCTCGCGGGCGAGCAGTTCGTTGAGCACCTCGCGGACGCGTTCGGTGAGTTCCTCGGTGTTGGCCCGGTTGGTGTAGAGGGTCGGGCCGAGCTCGTCGGCGAGGCGGCGCTGGATGCGCAGCCGGACGTCGTAGACCGGGTCGGCCACCTGCCGGCCGGCCGAGCGGTAGCGGTGCTGGGCGGCCGCCGCCGCCTCGGCGTTCTCGATTGCCGGCGGCTGCTGGTTCAGCGGGTCGTAACCGAGGCGGGCGGAGAGGCTCATCGGCGTCCCTTCGACGACCGGGAGAACAGCCGTCGTTTCTGGGCACCGCCCGGTTCGGTGCCCGTGCACAGGTCGGCGAGGCGGCCGATGGCCTGGCTGAACGGATGTGTCGGGTTGGTCAGGTAGAGCGGTTCGGCGCGGTTCACCGAGATCGTCACCTCCCGGCTGGAGGGCACGTGCACCGCGAACGGCATGCCGATCGCCTCGGAGATGTCGTCGGCGGTCAGGCCCACCTCGGAGTTGGAGCGGTTGAAGACCAGCAGCCGGCGTTCCTTGGCGTAGTCGAGCATGTCGAACATCTCGACGGTCAGCCGGACGCTCTTGAGCGTGGGCAGGTCGGGCGTGACGATCGGGACCAGCAGGTCGGACATGTCGAGGGCGGCCAGGACCTGGTCGGTGACCAGCGCCGGGGTGTCCACGACGATGAAGTCGTAGTTCGGGCGGGCGAGGTCGAGGATCTCCACGATCAGTTCGCGGCGTACGTGCTCGCCCTGCGCCGGTGAGGACGGCGCGAGCAGCACGTCGATGCCGTTCTTGTAGGTGGTGATGATCGAGCGCAGGCCCGGTTCGTCGAGCCGGCCGGCCATCGCGATCGCGCCCGCGATGTTGCGTTCCGGCGGCAGCTTCAACATGATCGCCACGTCGCCGAACTGCAGGTCCAGGTCGACGAGCAGGACCCGGCGGCCACCGGCGGCGGCGAGCGCGGTGGCCAGGTTCACCGCGATGACCGACCGGCCGCAGCCGCCCTTGCCGGCGAAGACGGTGACGACCCGGCCGTACGGGGCGGCCTCGGCGTTGGTGCGCAGGGTGGTGCCGAGCGCTTTGGACAGGTCGACCGAGCGGGAACACGCGTTGCGGATGCCGTCCCAGTCGGCCTCCTCGACCACCTCGCGGACGCCGGAGCGCAGGCAGCGCAGCACGTCCTCGGGGTCGAGATGCCGGCGGATCAGCACCACCCCGATCAGTGGCCGCTGCAGCCGCTGGTACGCGGTGAACATCAGCACCTCGTCGAGCGGCACGGTCGCGCCGACGATCACGAGCAGGGTCTCGGGGTAGCGGGGCAGGTGCGCCTCGAGGTCGGCCATGTTGTGCACGATCGTGCAGCCGATGGACTGGAACTGCGGGCCGACCTGCGCGAGGCGGTCCCGGTCGGGTTCCAGGTAGACGTAGAGGCTCACGACCGGGCACCGGGGGCCGGCGCCGTGCTGGGCGTGGCGATCAGGCCGAGGTGCAGCTCACCGGTGTTGTAGCCGTTGATCAGCTGCTCCGCCTCGGCCGGGGTGACGGCGACCGTGACGACGTAGCGGTCGAGGCCCGCCGTCGCGTCGACCGGGGCCGACGAGACCACCGTCGGCACGACGGTGGCGCTGGGTTGCGGGGCGGCGGCGGTGGTCCGGGGCCGCTCACCGACGCTGATCACGGTCGTTCTCGGCACCACGACGGTGGTCGTCTGGTCGCGGGTGTCGTTGCCGTTGGGCTTGGTGAGGTAGATCGTCACCACGGCGCCGGTGTCGACGTTGCCGGCCACCTGCCGGGCGACGGTGAGGTCGACGGCGACGGCGACCTTGCCGGCCGGCAGCGCGAAGGTGGGCGCGGGGCTCGCGGTGGCCGGGGCCGGATGGCTGAACTGGCCCTCCAGCAGCATCTGGTCGGGTTGCAGCGCGGCGTTCAGGGTCCGTTTGTCGAAGCTCTCGTCGAGCTTGCTCATCGCCCCGGACGGCACGGCCCGGGCCGGCATCAGCACCTGGCGGACGAGTTTGCGGCTGCGGATGTCCGCGCCGGTGGTGTCCGCGGGGATGTTGGCGGTGGCCAGCAGGACCCAGGTGCCCTGAGCGCCGTTGAGGGCGCGCTGGTCGGCACTGTGCCCGTAGGCGACGACCGCCAGTGCGCTGAGTCCGGCCATCACGGCCGCGATCAGCATCAGGACGATGCGTCGACGCATTCCCGCCTCCTCGTTCGCGTGGCTTATCACCAATTCTGGTGGCCAACACCGCCTAAGGGGGCGAATCCGACGATGTGGCTATCCCAGGCAGGCCATGACGCCTGTCGCGGAGAGAGTGATGGCGCTCGGATTGCTCTGGAAGAGCTTGAGCACCAGGTAGAGCGGTGTGACGGGGTCGAAAGTCCGGGTCACCGTCATGGTCGCGGTCGACGTGGCGGTCGCGGCCGAGGTGCACGCGGTGGTGGTGGTGTAGGTGATGCCGGTGCTGCCACCGACGGTGCTGACCACTTGGGCCTGCATGTCCGAGGCGGTGCCGTTCAGCGCGCCCACCCGAGCGCCTTCCCGCACCGCCTCGGTCAACTGGATCTGCTGCTGCATCACCCGGCCGAAGTCGATCAGGCCGAAGACCAGCAGAAGAAGGATCGGAAGCACCAGCGCCAGCTCCACCGCGGCCGCACCGTCGTCACCCCGGGGCCGTTGTGCGCCGGGGCGGCGGAGTCGGTCGGGTACGAGCATCTCGCGTTGCTTCCGTCCCTCAGAACTTCTTCGAGAGGTTGGTGAAGACGTCGGACAGGTGCGTGCCGAACGCCGAGACACCAACGATGATCACGATGGCGATGAACGTGACGAGCAGGCCGTACTCGACGGCGGTCGCGCCCTCCTCGTTGTTGAGGCGGCTGCGGAGGTACGCGGCGATCATGTTCATGTTCGGCATTTGGAGCTCCCCTGGTTGGCTGGGTGATCGCTTGTCGATCGCCCGCTTACAGGAGTAGGTATCGGACTCCGGCGGCCCGGCTTGAGGCTCATTCCGGTCGATTGGGTTGCTAAAGACAACCAATCAGGGGGCGGGCGCGTTGCTGTGCCGGGAGAGCACGGAACGCAGCGTTCCGGCGAGCACGTCGGTGGTGAACGGCTTGGCGATGAAGGGCGATCCCGCCTTGATCAAACCCTTCTTGATCGCGATGTCCTGGGGGATGCCGGAGATGTAGACGATCTCCATGCCGGGGCGGATCGTGGCCGCCGACCGGGCCAGCTCGCCCCCGGAGACACCGGGCAGGCCGAGGTCGGTCAGCAGCACGTCGATGGTGCCGTCGAAGACGCGGCACTGGGTGATCGCACTGACCGCGTCCTGGGCGACCAGGGCGGTGAAGCCGCGCATCTCCAGCATCTGCGTAGTCATCTCGCGCAGGTCCTCATCGTCCTCGACGAGCAGGACGACGGGTCCGGTCCGGGTCGCCGACGTGTTCCACATGTCCCCTCCTCGCCAGCCACGCTATCGACTCCGGGAGGGGCGGCGTCGCAAATCGGGCAAATGTCAGTCAGCTGGCTTCGGCGCGGCCGAGACGCCAGTAACCCATGAAAGCCACCGAACGGCGGTCGACGCCGCACTCGGCGACCAGGTGCCGGCGCAGCGTCTTGATCACCGCGGCCTCGCCGGCCAGCCAGGCGTAGAACTTGCTGACGTCGGTGGGCTCCTTCGGAACCTCCCAGAGGATCTCCTCGTCGACGTCGACGTCCTCCAGCTCGACCGGCGCCGGGGCCCGCTCACCGAGCAGGCGGCGGACCGAGGAGCGCAGGGCCGGGACGAGTTTCTCGCCGTGCGGGGCGCCGTCGCGGGGCAGCCAGGTGACCCGCACGCCCTCGGGGGCGGCCAGGTCGAGGACGTCGGCCGAGGTGGGGACCTCGAGCAGGGCCTCCCCGGCGGCGGAGCGGGGCAGGCAGGCCAGGATCGACGAGATCGCCGGGACCGCGGTCTCGTCGCCGCCCAGCAGCAGGCACTCGGTGTGGACCGGTGGGTGGAAGTCGATGCCACCGTGCACGCCGTCGTGGTCGGCGTTGGGACCCATCACCCAGATGGCGGCGCCCGGTCGCGCGTCGGCGGCCCACCGCGAGGCGGGTCCGTGCACACCGTGCATCACCATGTCCACGTCGATCTCGCGCTCGGCGGGACGGACGGCGCGGATCGTGTACGTCCGGATCGGGTTGCGGTGCTCGTCGGGCAGGTCGCGCCACCTCGCGTACCAGTCGTCGCCGGTCGGCAGGTGGTCGTGGCCGTGCCCGGCCAGCGGCGGGATCAGCTTGATCCGCTGGTCGAAGCCGTTGTCGGCGAACCGGTCGAGGTCGTCGCCGGTGAGGGTGACGCGCAGGAAGCTCGGGCTGAGCCGCCGGACGGCACGCACCTCGGTCGGGAAGAAGCGCCACGGCGGCACGGCGACGGTCGTCCGGGTCACCCTCGGACCTCCTTTTTCGGATCTAGGTTTAGGTATGCCTAACCTAACCCACGAGTTCCGGGAGTGGTCCGGCGGCCCTACCCGATCAAGCGATGTCGATAGTGATCCCGGTCGTCCATTCTGGACAGGTGCGCCTGGGTGTCCCGCTCGTCCTGCTCGTCCTGCTCCTGGCCGGTTGCGCGGCCCCGGCCGAGCCGAGCCCGCCGAACCCGCCGGCCCCGATCGACGCCGTCGCGGTCAAGGACAACCAGTTCGTCGACCGGGCCGGCAAGGTCCTCAGGCTGCGGGGCTTCAACGTCTCCGGCGCGGAGTACTCGTGCCTCGAGGGTGCGGGCTTCTTCGACACCCCCGACGGGCGGGCGCCCGACGACCGGCAGATCGCGGCGATGCGCGCGTGGGGGCGGGCCGACGCGGTGCGGATACCGCTCAACGAGCAGTGCTGGCTCGGCCTGCCGGCGGCACCGGCGGACTTCGCCGGCCAGAAGTACCGGGACGAGGTGCGTGCGTTCGTCCGGCGGCTCAACGCGTACGGCTTCGTCGCCGTCCTTGATCTTCATCGCAGTTCCCCCGGCGACGGCAAGCCGGCCCAGCAGGAGCAGATGCCCGACCGGGACCACAGTCCGCAGTTCTGGCGGTCGGTCGCGACCGAGTTCCGCACCGGTGCGGTGCTTTTCGACCTCTTCAACGAGCCGTTCCCGTACGCCGAGACCGACACCGACCGGGCCTGGGCCTGCTGGCGGGACGGGTGCACGCTGACCTCGGTCAACACCGGTACGCCCTACGCGGCGGCCGGACTCGGCGAGCTGGTCGCCGCCGTGCGGGGCACCGGCTCGACGACCGTGCTGCTGGCCGGCGGCGTCCACTGGGCCGAGTCGATGACCCGCTGGCTGAAATACCGCCCGGACGACCCGGCCGGTCAGCTGGCCGCGTCGGTGCACGCCTATTCGTTCAACGAGTACTGCGGCACCGCCGAGTGCTTCGACCGGGACCTGGAACCGATCCTGGAACGGGTGCCGGTGCTGGCCGGCGAGGTCGGTCCCACCCTCAAGGGCGAGGGGGCCGCCTTCGACGACGACTGCCCGGCCCGCACCGCGAAGAAGGGCGGCTGGGCCCGCGACACCCTCGACTGGTTCGACGAGCACGGCGTGAGCTGGACGGCCTGGGCCTGGAACCCGTGGGGCGACTGCTGGTCGCTGACCCGGGACTGGGGCGGCGAGCCGACGCCGGTGTGGGGTAAGGAGCTGAGGCGCCGACTCGCCGCCGCTTAGGGGGCGTCCGGTCCGTCGCCGCGCTGAGCCGGCACGGCCGAGCCGTTGGCGCGGGCCTTGACCGGCCCGGCCGGCGGGTGGATGACGGGCGGGGAGGTCGCCGACTGGTAGACCGTCGAGGGCGGCTGAGCCGGGCCGGGCGAGGCCGGTGCCGGGGAGACGGGCGCGGGCGGCGCGGGGGAGACCGGAACCGTGGACAGGGGCACCGACGCCGAGCCGATGACCGGCCGCCCGGAACGGTCGGTGAGGTCGTCGAACAGCGCGAGCCCTTCGTCGACGGCGGGGCCGCCCGGGGACCGCGCCGGGGTGTCCGCCGCCACCGGGCCGGGCGCCGGCGCGAGCGGTCGTTCCGGTGCGCTCACCGCGACCGCGCTGCGCGGCCGGGGGATCAGGCCGCCCGCACTGCGCGGGGCGTTGACCAGCACGCCGCTGACGTTGCCGGCGGCCACCTCGCGCAACTCGGCGAGGGCGCGGATCACCCCGGCCCGGGTGCTGCGCCGGAAGTCGCCGATCAGCAGCACGTGGTCGGCGGCGGCGGCGAGCGCGATCCCGTCGGACACGCTGAGGATCGCCGGCGAGTCGATCACCACGACGTCGCAGAGCCGGCCCAGCCGGGCGAGCACCGGGCCGAGCCGCGGCCCCTCGAGCAGATCGGTGGCCCGGTCGGCGCCCGGTCCCGCGGTCAGCACCCGCAACCGGGGCACCGGCCCCTGCCGCAGCGCCGTCTCCGGCCGGATCCCGTCGTCGAGCAGGTCGGTGAGACCCCGCTCGTCGGGCAGGTCGAAGATCGTGTGCTGACGCGGGCCGGGCAGGTCGGCGTCGACCAGGATCACCGACCGGCCGGCCACGGCGAGTGCGACGGCCAGGTTGGCGGCGGTCGTGCTGCGGCCCTCCCCGTCGTGCGCGCTCGCCACCAGGACGGTCGACGCGCGCGCCGACGTGAGCAGTGGCTGCAGGCGGGAGCGCAGATAGCGGTACGACTCGGCGGCCGGCGACTGGGGCTGGCGCAGCAGCACCGGCAACGCCGCCCCCGGCCCGCGTGGTCGCGGCGAGCGCGGGACGGTGGCGAGCACGGTCAGCCCGCTGATCTGCTCGAAGTCGCGCAGGCCCCGGAGCCGGTCGCTCATCCGGTCGCGGATGATCGCGGTGCCGAGGCCGAGGAGCAGGCCGAGCACGAGGCCGATGCCGGCGTCGATCCAGATCGGCCGGGTCACCGGTTCGCCGGGCAGGAAGGCCGGCGTGACCAGGACGGCGTGGGCGTTCGCGGTCGACGTCTTGGTCTGCGTCGCGTCGTTGCGGTAGCTGACGTACGCTTCGGCGAGCGCCTGGGCCCGCCGCTGCGCGATGGCCGGGCGGTCCGCCTGGTAGATGAAGGTCAGCACGTTCGCGTCGGGGGCGACCGTCACCGAGAAGCCGTCGCTGAGCGTCTCCGGTTGCACGCCGAGCCCGGTCGCGGCGGGCCGCACCACCAGGCCCGACTTGGCCAGTTCCTTCTCGGTGCCCATCTCGGGCGGCACCGGTGTGGTGTTGGCCCGCACCACCGCCTCGACGACGACTACCGCGGACGACCGGTACGCGGTCGGCGCCAGCATGCTCACCCCCACCCCGGCCGCCATCACCACCAGCGTCACCAGGACGATCCACAGCCCGTACACGCGAACCAGCCGTGCCGGGCCCCCGTTGGTGTTCATGCCGCCGTGCCTCCAGATGTCAGCTTCTCGTGGGTGAGCCGGGCGATGACCCCGAGGTACGGCACCTGCTGCCGATCCCAGGACAACCGCTGACGGACCGCCCGTTCGCCGGCCGCGCCCAGCTCGGCCCGTCGCTCAGGGTTACGCAACAGCGTGTCGATCCGTTCAGCGAAGGCGACCACGTCGCCGCGGGGGACGAGTTCGGCCGCCCCCTCGCCGATGATCCGGGTCTCGGCCACGTCGAACGCGACGAACGGCAGCCCGAACGCCATGTACTCCATCGCCTTCACCGGGGTGACGAACTCCTCGAGGTTGGGTTCGAGCCCGACGTCGGCGGTCGACAGCAGGTCGTAGACCTCGTCGCGGCTCAACCAGCCCGGGAACGAGACCCAGCCGCTCAGCCCGCGCTCCTCGACGAAACGCAGCCCCACCGGCAGGTAGTCGCCGATCCCGGCGAAGGTGAACGCGGTGTCGGTGCGCCCGATCCGGTGCACGAGATGGTCGATCGCGGCCAGGGCCAGGTCGATGCCGTCCTGCGGGCCCATCATGCCGACGAGCGCGCACAGGTGCCGGTGGCCGCGCTTGAGCGTCGGCTGAGCCGGCCGCGAGCCGAGGTCGGCCAGCCAGGGACCGTTGCCGACGACCGTGACCCGGTCCGCGCCGAGCCCGCCGCGGTCCAGCGCCACCGAGCGGACCGACGAGTTGACCGCCACCACGTGGTCGGCGGTCCGCAGGCTGGCGCGTTCGAAGCGGCGCAGCAGTTTGTACATGAGCCCGTCGGCGCGCCCGTACCTCGCCTCGTAGATCTCCGGGGACAGGTCCTTGAAGTCGAAGATGACCCGGCGGCGGAACAGCTTGAGCGGCGCGGCGAGCACGAAGTAGATGTCCGGGGTGCTCGACACCTGCACCACGTCGACGCCGCCGGACAGCATGGCGCGCAGGGTCAGCCAGGCGGCGGCGGTCAGCGACCAGGCGTACTCCCGGACGAACCCGAGCTTGCTCACGCCGTCGCTGGCCGGGTAGTCGAGGACGCGTACCGCGGGATTCTCCCGGTTCGCCGGGTCCTTGCGACAGATCACCGTGACCTGCATGCCCGCCGCGACCAGGGCCGCGGCGTGCTTGCGCAACCGGTGATCGCGGCCGAGCGGCACGTTCTCCACCATCAGCAGGACTCGGATCGGCTTGCTCATGTGCGCTCCTCGACGGCGAGATTTCGCAGGATGGCGAGCAGCACGAGCAGGCAGTCGGCCGCGCCGCGATAGGTCAGGTGCGGATCGAAGAGCATCAGCAGCGCGTTCGCCGCCGCGTAGGAGGCCACCGCGAGACCCACCGCGGCCACGACGCCGGTCGCCCGCCGGGCCGCGGCGACACCGCGCCGCAGGCAGACGACGACCCAGCTGAGGTACGCGACGAGCAGTGGGACGCCGCCACCCCAGAGCAGCCAGACGTAGCCGCTCTCGATCCACACCCAGCCGAACTCCTCGTGCGAGGCGGGCACCCGGGCCGACGGCCGCACCCCGAGCAGCCAGTTGTGGTCGGCGCCCAGTTGCGGCAGGAAGTAGGTGTTGAGGTTGCGCAGCCGCACGATCCAGCTGTCCGGCAACCCGGAGGCGCTCTGGAAGCCGAGCAACCTCGTCTGGATGACCGGCCACATGACGACGGCGCCGAGCAGCAGCATCGGCACCGCGTAACCCACCAGCCGCCAGGTGCGGGAGACGATCACCAGCACACCGATGGCCAGCAGCATGCCGATGACGGTGGAGAACTCGCCCGCCCCGAGCGCCCCGAACACGCAGATCGGTACGGCCGCGAGAAGCAGTTTGCGGTGGCGCTCGGTGTACAGCAGCAGTCCGATGGCGAGGCAGAGGTTGATGATGCACAGGTCGGCGACGGCGGCGGCGAGGGCGAGCGTGGAACTGCCCCGGCCGATCGAGAGCACCCGTTCCGCCCCGAACGGCGCGTACAGGGTGCCGAGCAGCTTCGGCACGCCGAACA
This sequence comes from Paractinoplanes ferrugineus, assembly GCF_016862195.1. GTDB lineage: Bacteria > Actinomycetota > Actinomycetes > Mycobacteriales > Micromonosporaceae > Actinoplanes > Actinoplanes ferrugineus. Next base: position 14,085 of record NZ_BOMM01000073.1, read on the forward strand.
GCCCGAGCGACTGGAGGATGCCGATGATCGCGACGAGGCAGGCGGACGCGATCGACAGGTAGGCGGCGCGCAGTGCCTCGGCCCGGCTGGTCAGGCTGAACCGGATGATGAAGTAGACGGCGAGGTACTTCCACAGCACGATCGCGTACTGGAGGTCGTCCGCGATGATCTCCCGGCCGCGCGCGGCCATCATCGCGAGCGGGGCTATCGAGGTGAACACGGCGAGCGCGATCAGCGACCAGTCGATCGCGTTCATCCGGGGCAGCCGGAACGTGCCGACCCGCAGCCTCACCAGCCAGCGCGCGGCGAGCGCGAGACCGACCAGCACGGCCAGGCCCTCGTTGGGCCGCAGCACCGGGATGATCGTGCCGCGGTCGATGCCGGCGGTCAGCGGCGTGAGGAAGACGATGAGGTAGGCGGCGGTGGCCGGCCACACGTAGACGCAGCCGCCGACGCCGAGCGCGACGACGACGGCGGCGGCCTGGAGCGGGTTCAGGCCGGCGAGGGCGCCGACCGCGGCGGCGCCGAGAAGCAGCGCGAGGTTGGTGCGCACCCCGGCATCGCGGCGAACCTTCTTGCGTACGGCGTTGCGGCGCACGGCCTTTTCGCGTCCGGCTTTTTGGCGTACGGAGGTCAGGATCCAGTCGAGTTCCGGTGCGCCGAGCCGGGCCTGCACACCGAAGTACACTGCCACGCCCACGGATCCCGCCACCACCACCGCGAGGACCCCGCCGACGCCCCCACCGACCACTGTGGAGATCAGCCGGCCCGTGATATAGGCCGGGACCGCCATCAGGACCGCGACGCCGACGATGCGCAGGAGCGGTCCGGCGAGCGGCTCGTGGCCGGGGCCGAGCCGGCGCAGCAGCGCGCGCACCAGGATCGCCGCGCCGGCCAGGGTGCCCGCCGACATCGAGAGACCCAGCACCAGCAGTACGCCCGGCCCGGTCGCCGCCGGTGCCAGGCCGGCCCCGCCCACGCAGATCCCCAGCTGGACCAGCATGGCGTACATCGGGGTACGGGTGTCCTCCCGCGCATAGCAGGCATAGGTGGCGACGAGGAAAGCCGTCTCCCCGAGTACGCCCAGGGCCAGCGCGCCGAGTGCCGTGGCGATCAGCGCCGTACCGTTGTCGGTGGCGAACCCGCCGTAGGAGATCGCCCTCGCGATCGGCTCCCGGACGGCGAGGTAACCGGCGGCCGCCGGCACCGCGACGAACAGCGCGAACACCAGGCCGTTGACGAACGTGTCGCGGAACGCCGGATTGTTCCCGGCCGCGTGCAGCCGGGACAGGCGGGGGGCGAGGGACAGCGCGACCGGGGTGGCGCCGAGCGCGATCGGCAGGAAGTAGAAGTTCATGGCCAGCTGGAACGCGACCACGCCGCCCGCCACCCGGTTCGCGAGGACCAGCAGGACCAGCAGCTGCGCGGCCGCCAGCGCGGCCTGGACCAGCGACGGGAGCGCCCGGCCGAGGACCGCCCGGACCTCCGGGTCACGCCACCCCCGGCGAGGGCGCAGGCGGACCCCGGCCCGGCGGGCGCCGTACCACTGCGCGGCCGCGTGCAGCCCGACCGAGCCGGTGGTGCCGAGCCCGAGCAGCAGCAGGGCGCCGGTGGGCGCCTGCGCCAGGCCGCCGATGCCCGGATAGAGGATCGCCACCGCGGCCAGCACGACCACCGTGCCGATGTTCTCCAGCGCCGGCGCCGCCGCCGCGAGGGCGAACCGGCCGTGCGAGTTCATCGCCGCGCCGGCCGTCGCGACCAGCCCGTAGAGCGGGATCTGCGGCAGCAGCATGACCACCAGCAGGATCCCGGTGCGAGCCTGCGCGCCGCCGCTCTCGGGGGCGGCCAGGCGCAGCGCGAAGGGCGCCACCACCACGGCCACCGGGGTGAGCACGGCGGCTCCCAGGGCGACGATGCCGAGGAAACCGCCGGCGACCCGTTCCGCGCCCGCCCGGTCCGCCGTGTCGACGTGCCGGACCAGCGCCGGGATCAGCAGCGAGGAGAGCATCGAGCCGCCCAGGAAGCCGTAGAACACCAGGTTGGGCAGCGAGTTGGTGAACTGGTAGGTGTTGGCGAACAGGGTGGCACCGAGGACCGCGGCGATCACCACCCCACGGATCACGCCGGTACCGCGGCTGATCACCGTCCACACGGCCACGGTCATGGAGTCGCCGACGGCGTCGGCCGGCGACTCCTGCTTCGGCCGTTCGAGAGTGACTGTCATGTGGTCAGGCCGCGCCGCGCCGCAGTTGTGCCGGCAGGGTCCGGGCCAGGATCCACAGGTCGAGCCACAGGCTCTGCCGCCGGACGTACTCGACGTCGAGGGCCAGGGCCTGCGGCATCGTCAACAGGTTGCGGCCGCTCACCTGCCACAGGCCGGTCAGCCCCGGCCGGGTGTCGAAGCGGGCCATCGCCTCGGGCCTGAACAGCTCCGCCTCCCAGGCCAGCACCGGGCGCGGGCCGACCAGCGACATCTCGCCCTTGACGATGTTGAACAGCTGCGGCAGCTCGTCCAGGCTGGTCTTGCGCAGCCAGCCGCCGACCCGGGTGACCCGCGGATCGGCGGTCAGCTTGTAGAGGCCGCCGGCCGGCTCGCCGCCGTCCTCGGTGGTGAGCATCTTCGAGACGTACTCGCGGTGCACGGCGTCGCTGTTGCCGGTCGTCATGGAGCGGAACTTGTACATCGTGAACGGCCGCTTGCCGAGGCCCAGCCGCTCCTGCCGGAAGATCACCGGGCCCGGTGAGGTGAGCCGCACGGCCAGCCAGATCACCGCCAGCAGCGGGGCGATGACGATCAGTCCGGCGGTGGCGAGCAGCAGGTCCAGGGCGCGCTTCATGCCCGGCTCCGCAGGGCGGCCACGCGCTCGTCGATCTCCGGCAGGTCGGCCACCTTACGGGTGGGGGCGGCCGGGTTGCCGTACGCGACGAAGCCGGGTGGGACGTCGCGGGTGACCACCGACCCGGATCCGATGATGGCGCCCGCGCCGATGCGCACGAACGGCAGGATCGTGACGTTGACGCCGATCTGCGCCCCGGCCTCGATGTGCGGGCCGGTCATCAGCTCGGCCGACCGCTCGTCGCCGGGGTAGAGGTCGTTGGCGATGGTGACGCCGGGGGCCAGGAACACGTCGTCCTCGAGCACGGTGAACTGGGCGATGTAGCAGTTCGCGTGGATCTTCACGCGATCGCCGACGCGGCAGCCGTAGTCGATCACGGTGTTGCTCCAGATGCTGACCCCGTCGCCGATCTCGTTCTCCTCGCGGATCACCACCCCGTGCCCGGTCTGCAGGCCCGAGCCGATCCGGCTGCCGTCATAGAGGACGGTGCCGCTGCGCAGCCGGGCCCCGGGACCGAGCTCCAGCGGGCCGGATCCCTTGCGGGTCACCGGATAGCCGACGATGACCCCCGGGTCGGCGTCGGTGGCGGTCACCGCGCACTCACCTCGTCCAGGACCTCGCACACCCGGTCGACCTGGGCGCGGCTCATGTGCGGGAACAGCGGCAGGCTCAGCTGTTCGCCGGCGGCCTGCTCGCAGACCGGCAGCGGACCGCCGGCGTAACGCCGCAGCGGAGGCTGCAGGTGGCAGGGAACCGGGTAGTGCACGCCGGTCTGGATGCCCCGCTTCGCCAGCTCCGCCTGGATCCGGGCGCGGTCCGCCACCCGGACCACCATCAGGTGATAGACGTGCCGGGCCAGCGGGTCGACCTCGGTCAGCCGGATGTTCGAGCCGGCCAGCTCCTTGCGGTAGCGGTCGGCGAACGAGATGCGCGCGTCGGTCCAGGCCTCGTTGCGGGCGAGCTTCGCGTCCAGCGCGATCGCCTGCAACGCGTCGAGCCGGCTGTTGGTGCCGACGAACGTGTGCTCGTAGTGGTTGGCGCCGCCGTCCCGGCCGTGGTTGGCGAGACTGCGGATCCGGCCGGCCAGGGCGGCGTCGGAGGTGACGACCGCACCGGCGTCGCCGAACGCGCCCAGGTTCTTGCCCGGGTAGAAGCTGAAGCAGCCGGCCGCGCCGAACGAGCCGGCCCGGCGGTCCCGCCACTCGGCGCCGTGCGCCTGCGCGGCATCCTCGACGAGCGCGATGCCGTGCCTCTCGGCCACCGCGACCAGGCCGTCCATGTCGGGCATGTTGCCGTAGAGGTGGACCACCACGACCGCGCTCGTGCGCCGGGTGATGGCTGCGGCCAGGATCTCCGGCGTGATCAGCAGGGTGTCCGGGTCGACGTCGACGAACGCCGGGATCGCGCCGGCCCGCACCACGGCGGCGGCGGTGGCGATGAAGGTGTTGCTCGGCACGACCACCTCGTCCCCCGGGCCGATGCCCAGGGCCTGCAGGGTCAGCTGCAGCGCGTCGGTGCCGTTGGCGACCCCGACGGCGTGCGGGGTGTCGCAGTAGCGGGCGAAGTTCTCCTCGAAACCGGCCACGGCCGGACCGCCGACGTAGCGGGCGGCCAGGAGGGCCTCGGTGAAGGTGTGCTCGATGTCCGGCCAGACCTCCCGGGTCATCGCGGACAGGTCGGTGAACGGCACTTCAATGGCAGAAAGCATCGACAATCCTCGCTGTTGGCTGTGCGCGCCGGTTGTTGTCGGACGGCGGCGGTGGCTCGGGCCGGTTCGTCAGACGGCGGCGGTGGCTCGGGCCGGGACCGGGACCAGGCCGGTGCGCTCGGTCAGTCCGGAGACCTCGCTGAGCAGCACCTTGCGTTCCTGGGCCAGGGAGAGCTGGGCGGCCTCGATGACCTGGACGACGGCGAGGCCGTTGGCCCCGTCGGTGCGTGGCACGGCTCCGGAGGTCATGCAGTCGACGAAGTGGCGGGCCTGTACGGCCAGCGGTTCGTCGAATCGCACCACCGGCGAGGTGACCGCCCCGTGGTGGTAGTGCATGCCCTTGTCGGGAGACCGGGTCACGGCCTTGTCGTGGATGCGGATGCGCTCCTCGACGTTCATGTCGTCGTAGACCGCCATCTTCTTCGAGCCGACCGCGGTGACGAGCCGTACCTTGCGGGGATCGAGCCAGCTGACGTGGATGTGCGCCTGCACGCCGATGTCGTCGTACCCGAGCTCGAGATGGGCGACGTCCTCGAAGACCGGGTCGACGTGCCGGTTGCCCCAGGCCCGCACCGAGGTGGGAACCGAGCCGAGCACGTGGTTGGCGATGGAGATGTCGTGCGGCGCCAGGTCGAAGACGACGTTGACGTCGCTCTGGTAGAGGCCGAGGTTGAGCCGGGCGCTGTCCAGGTAGTACAGGTCGCCGAGTTCCCGGCTCTGCACGAGCTCGCGCAGCATCCAGACGGCGCCGTTGTACTCGAAGGTGTGCCCGACCATCAGCGTGACCCCGGCGTCCTTGGCCGCCTGGATCAGTTCCTGGGCCCCGGCGGCGGTGGTCGCCAGGGGCTTCTCGATGAGTACGTGCTTGCCGGCTCGGATGGCCGCCAGCCCGAGCGGCACGTGCGAGGCGGGCGGGGTCGCGATGACCACCGCGTCGATGTGTGGCAGCGCCGCGTCCAGTGACGTGAACCCCTCACCGGTGGCCAGCAGGTGCGCCATGCCGGACAGGAGCGGGAGGCGGGCGTCGATGGCCACGACCCGGGACACCCCCGGCGTCTGCCGCATGACCCGGAGCTGCTTGGACCCCCAGTAGCCGACGCCCAGTACGCCGACCCGGAGCTGCTGCGGTTGAACTTCCTCGGTCCGTCGGGCGGGCGGTACCCCACCACCGCCCCGACGATCGTCGTTGCTGTCCGAACTGGACGCTTGCGAGTCTGATCCCATATGTTCCGTCCCCTCGGAAACGCGCGTCCACTGGCGGGAAGACGCCCGCCGCCGAGTATTTCGACGGCCTCGACCGGGGGAGAAGGGTCCGTCCGACGGAGTGACATTGGTCCATTCGGCCGATCTCACAAAAGTCTGACCCTTGTGGACCATGGAAAGAGGCACGTCAATGACGATTCTTTCGATTGCAACATGTGACGCTCACCCGAAATGATCACGAAATCGACCGGAAACATTGATTGACGTCAGGTCTGTCCACATTCGGCCGTGTGTCGGATATCTGCTAGTCCATTTCTGATACGTGGTCGTGCAATCTTGCAGGGTTCGCAACCTTCGTCACTGCCGAGGAGCCGTGACCATGAAAAAGGCGACAACTTCCCTGTTCGTGGCGGTGCTGGCAGGCGCCGTCACGCTTATCTCCCCCGGCGCGGCGCGGGCCTCGATCGCCCGTCCGCTCGCCGTGACCTTCTCTTTCGACGACGGCGTCGCCGACCAATTGGCGGCGCAGACGATGCTGCAAGAACACGGAATGGTCGGCACCTTCTACGTCAACTCCGCGCTGATCGGTCAGCCGTCGTACATGACTCGCGCGAATCTTGACGGGCTGTCCGAAAATGGCCATGAGATCGGCGGCCACACGGCGACCCATCAGGATTTGTTGACCTTGGTGCCGGACGAGCAGAACCGGCAGATCTGCGCCGATCGCAACACGCTGCTCTCGTGGGGATTCGGGGTCACGTCGTTCGCCTACCCGTTCGCCAACCTGGACCCCGGGATCAAGGCGATCGTGCGGAACTGCGGCTACAACAGCGCCCGCGCGGTCGGCGACCTCTACGACGCCGGCGACTGCTCCGACTGCGATCCGGCCGAGACGGTGCCGCCGGCCGACGCGTACGCCATCCGCACCCCCGACGACGTCGAGACGACCACCTCGCTCGCCGAGCTGAAGGACCTGGTCACCCGGGCCGAGGTGACCGGTGGCTGGCTGCCGTTCAACCTGCACCACATCTGCTCCACCGGCTGCCCGGCCGAGTCCATCACCCCGACGGTGTTCGACGACTTCCTCGACTGGCTGCAGCCGCGCACGGCGGTCGGCACCACCGTCAAGACCGTCGCGCAGGTCGTCGGCGGAACGGTCGCGGCGCCCGTCGCGCCGGTGGCCCCGCTCGCGCCCGGTGGCCCCGGCGTCAACACAGTTCGCAACCCCTCGCTCGAGAACGTCAACCCCTTCGACGCGGGCCTGCCCGACTGCTGGCAGTCCGCGGGTTACGGCGAGAACACCGCGGTGCAGAGCCGGGTGACCGATGCGCATTCCGGCACGTACGCCTCGCGGATCCAGGTCACCGCGCTCACCGGTGGCGACGCCAAACTGATTCCCCGGTTCGACCTGGGTGCCTGCTCGTCGCAGGTGGCGGCGGGCCGCACCTATCAGGCGAGTGCCTGGTACAAGTCCGACGTCCCGGTGTTCTTCACGCTCTACCAGCGCAACGCCCTCGGGCAGTGGAGCTATTGGACGCAGAGCCCCCGCGTCGCGCCGTCGGCGGCCTGGACCCGGGCCGCGTGGACGACACCGGCGCCGCCGGCCGGGGCGGTGGCGGCCGGCTTCGGCCTGACCATCGACAGCGTCGGCACGCTCGTCACCGACGACTACGGTTTCGCCGACCACGAGCTGTCACCGGCACCCGACGGCGTCAACGCGCTGGTGAACCCGTCGCTCGAGACGCCGGGCGCGGACGGCTACCCGGCCTGCTGGACCGGCGCCGGCTACGGCTCCAACACTCCGGTGTGGACCCGGGTGACCGACGCCGCCGACGGGACCTACGCCCAGAAGCTGGAGCTGACCTCGGCCTCCAGCGGTGACGCCAAGCTGATCCCGGGCTGGGACAGCGGCAACTGCGCACCTCTGGTCACACCCGGGAAAACGCTCTCACTGTCCGTTTCCTATCACGGTACGAAGTCGACCTACCTCACCGTGTATCGACAGGACACCGCCGGGAACTGGTCCTGGTGGACGCAGAGCCCACCGTTCGCCGCCTCGGCCACCTACACGACGGCCGCCTGGACCACGCCCGCCGTGCCGGCGAACACCCGCGCCGTCACCTTCGGCCTCACCCTCGACTCGGTGGGCGAGGTGACCACGGACAACTACTCCCTCGTGAGCCACTGAGCCGGCCGGCACCCGCCGCGGGGCCGTCCCGTCCGCAGGGGCGGCCCGGAAAACGGGGCAATATGGGGGTATGGCGATCTACTACGGTGGGGACTACAACCCCGAGCAGTGGCCCGAGGACGTGTGGCGGGAGGACGTCGAACTGATGCGCCGGGCCGGCGTCAACCTGGCCACGGTGGGCGTCTTCTCGTGGGCCCGGATCCAGCCCGACGAGGGCGTGTTCGACTTCGGCTGGCTGGACCGGGTCCTCGACCTGCTGCACGACGGGGGAGTGGCGGTCGACCTGGCCACCGCCACCGCGTCGACCCCGCCGTGGGCCACCACCAGATATCCGGGCATCCTCACCACCACCCGGGAGGGCGCGATCCGCTGGCCCGGCAGCCGGCAGCACTACGCGCCGACCTCGCCGGACTACCGGCGGCTCGCGTCCGCCTTGGTCTCGGCGCTCGTCGAGCGCTACCGGGACCACCCCGCGGTGGTCATGTGGCACATCAACAACGAACTCGGCTGCCACACCACCTACGACTACTCGGACGGTGCCGCCGTCGCCTTCCGTGACTGGCTGACCCGCAGATACACCGACATCGAAACCTTGAACAACGCCTGGGGTACGACGTTCTGGTCCCAGCGCTACACCGATTTCGAGCAGATCCTCCCGCCCCGCCTGACGCCCGCCGCGGTCAACCCGACCCAGCAGCTCGACTTCCGGCGCTTCAGCTCCGACATGCTCCTCGAACTGCTGCGCATGGAGAAGAAGATCATCCGGGACGCCGGCGCCACCCAGCCGATCACCACCAACTTCATGGGCGCGTTCGGCAACGCCGACTACTGGTCGTGGGCCGGTGAACTCGACCTCATCTCCGACGACAGCTACCCCGACCCGCGCGACCCGCTGTCGTTCCGCACCGCCGCGTTCGGACGCGACCTGATGCGCTCGCTCAAGCCGGGCGTGCCGTGGATCCTCATGGAACAGGCCCCCGGTCAGGTCAACTGGCGGCCCAACAACGCGGCCAAGGCCCCCGGCCAGATGGCGGCGCTGAGCATGCAGGCGGTCGGGCGCGGAGCCGACGGCGTGCTGTTCTTCCAGTGGCGGCAAGCGGCCCGCGGGTCGGAGAAGTTCCACTCGGCGATGCTGCCGCACGCGGGGCCGGACACCCGTACGTACAAGGAAGTCTCCGCCCTCGGTCTTGAACTCTCCAAGCTCGACCCGCCGCCACCGGGGCGCGACGCGAAGGTCGCCCTGGTGCTCGACTGGAACTGTCACTGGGCGCTCGACCAGCCCAACCACCCGGCGCGGTTCGACTACATCGCCCAGGTGCGCGGGTGGCATTCGGCCTTCCACGAGCTGAACGTGCAGGTGGACATCGCCCCCGCGGAAGGACCGTTCGACGGCTACGACCTGGTGGTGGCCCCCTGCCTCTACCTGATCCGCGACGCCGCGCCGCTCGTCGAGTACGTCACCGCCGGCGGTGCCCTGTTCACCACCGCCTACACCGACGTCGTCGACGAGAACGACGGCTTCCTGCCGGGCGGCTTCACCCGGCGGCTGGGCGCCGCACTCGGCCTGACCGTGCTGGACTTCGCCGGCGTGCAGGGCAGCGAGGCAACCTACGGCAACGGCCACACCGGCGAGATCCTCCGCGAGGAACTCCGCCTCGACGGCGCCACCGTCGTCGAATCGTTCGCCGACGGCCCGCCCGCCCTGACCCACCACACCTTCGGCGCCGGCCGGACCTGGCACCTCGCCACCATGGCCGCCCCCGCGTCACGGCCGGCCTTGGCCGCCCACCTGACCTCCACCCTGGGCATCGAGCCGGTCCTGCCCGACCTCCCGGCCAACGTCGAGGCCTGCGTCCGCGGCACCATGCTCACCCTGATCAACCACAACCCGTCCGCCGTCCGGATCGGCTCCGAGCAGCTCGGCCCGTACGAATACCGCGTGCGCACCGCCTGACTCCCGCAGCCCAGCGCGGCACCGCCCACGTTCCCCGCGCCGTCCTGCCGCCCCGCCGTCCGCGCCGTCCCGCCGCCGTCGCCGGGGAGGGCCACGCACCGCGACGGTGGGCCTGGTGGTGAGCAGCGGGCCGTCGTTCCGGCAGTGTCACTGTCGGCGATGGCCCGCTCCGCGCATCCGCATTCGCTTCCTGGCATGCGCGCGGGCCCCGCCGGTGAGGTAGTGCCAGCCATACCCGACAGGGGAGGCTGGACCCCTTGTCCGCCCCTGGCCTTTCGCGACATCCTCGAACGCGAGGGAGACACGGTGCCGGCCCCTCGACCGGCAGGCCGGGCGGGCCGGGCTCGCAGACGGCATCCGGTGTGGGCGATCGTGGCGGTCAGGCCGCGGCTGCGCCCGGGCCGGGGAGCAGGTCGATGTCGGGGGCGTGCATGGGGGCGCCGCAGCCGGCGCAGCGTAGGTCGGCGGTGCTGATCTCGCCGCAGGCGTGGTGGCGGTAGAGGATCGGCGGGCCGGGTTCGCCCGCCAGCCACTTGTCGCCCCACGTGGTCATCACCATGAGCAGGTCGAGCAGGTCGGTGCCCTTCTCGGTCAGCACGTACTCGTGGCGGGGGCGGCGGTCGTAGGGGCGGCGTTCCAGCACGCCCTGCTCGACCAGGTGGTTCAGCCGTTCGGTGAGGACCTTGCGGGAGATGCCGAGGTCGGCCTGCAGCTGCTCGAAGCGCGTCATCCCGACCCACACGTCGCGCAGGATCAGCGGCGACCAGGGCTCCCCGATGACGTCGAGGGTGCGGGCGATCGAGCAGACCATCCGGCTGAAGTCCGTGCGTTGCATTTTTTCAGCGTAACTCTTTGAGTTCCCTCAAGGAACTCCGACTGTTAGGGTTCCTTCAGGGAACTCGGAGGGGAGTGGTCATGATCTTCAGTACGCATGCGGTCTCGGTCGACGGCTTCAGCACGGGGCGCTCGCCCCAGCGTGGTGGCCGAACCCGGGGGCCCGGTCGCGGGCGCGGCGACGGGTCGGCGCTGTTCGACCGGTATTTCGACGGCGACACGCCCGGTCGGGTGGTCGACGGGCGCCGGGTGCCGATCCTGGTGGGTGGCGGGCGGCCCCTCTTCCCGGAGCCGCCCGCGCACGTAGGGCTGCGGCTCGTCGACGCCGTCCCCGCGCCGAGCGTGACCCCTCTCCGTCGCGAGGTGCGGCGATGATCGACGCTGACATCCGCTGTGTTCTCGACGGCACCGCCATCGCCCACGTGGCCACCGTCCTGCCCGACGGCGCACCACATTGCGTACCCGTCTGGATCGGCACCCACGGCGACCGGATCGCCGTCCTGACCGGGCCGCGCAGCCGTAAGGCCCAGAACCTGCGGCGGGACCCGCGCGTGGCGATCTCGCTGACCCCGGTCGGCGACCCGTTCACCCCGGTGGTCATCCGCGGCCGCGTCGTGTCGTGGCTCACCGGTGACGAGGCCTGGCCGGTGATCGACGGGATCGCCGAGAAGTACCTCGGCGGGCCCTATCCGCGTACGGCGGAAAGGGTCGTCGTCCTGATCGAACCCGACCGTCAGCGATTCGGGATGTGAGCGCGGCCGGGTGCCGGCCCCGGGTGGCAGCCGCGTGGGTCGGTGCGGATTCGCCGGTCAGGAGGCCGTGGCGGGCTTCCGGCTCGGGTCGGTCGTGGTGGCGTCGGCGGCGGGTCGGCTGGTGAGCACCTGCGGGCCGGTCGGCGTGATGGCGATCGTGTGCTCGGAGTGGGCGGTGCGGGAGCCGTCGGCGGAGCGGATCGTCCAGCCGTCCGGGTCAAACTTGATCTTGTCGGTGGAGCGGCAGAACCACGGCTCGATCGCGATGGTCAGGCCCGGGTCGAGGCGCATACCGCGGCGGGGGCGGCCGCTGTTGGCGACGTGCGGGGCCTCGTGCATGGTCCGGCCGATGCCGTGGCCGCCGAACTCGCCGTTGACGCCGTAGCCGTAGGAGTGGGCGACCTCGCCGATCGCCGCCGAGATGTCGCCGAGCCGGCCGCCGGGCTGGGCCGCGGCGATGCCGGCCGCCAGGGCGACCTCGGTGCACTCGATCAGCTTCCGGTCGGCCGGGTCGGGGGTGCCGACGATGACCGACAGGGCGGAGTCGGCGACCCAGCCGTCGATGCCGACCGCCATGTCGATGCTGAGCAGGTCGCCGTCGCGCAGGACGTAGTCGTGCGGCAGGCCGTGCAGCACCGCGTCGTTGACCGACAGGCACAGCACGTTGCGGAACGGGCCGCGGCCGAACGACGGGGCGTAGTCCCAGTAGCAGGACTCGGCGCCGCGCTCCTCGATCCGCCGGCGGGCGTGGTGCTCGAGATCCATCAGGTTGACGCCGACCGCGGCGACGCCGCTCAGCTCGGCGAGCAACTCGCCGACGAACTGGCCGGCCACGGCCATGCGGCCGATCTCGTCGGCGGACTTGAGCTCGATCACGACAGACTCCCTCTCCCGGTGCGGTATTTTTATACCACAGCGGTGGAGGGGTTATCCTGCTGGCATGGTTCGCCAGCCGCTCACCCCCGAACAGATCGCCGCGGGCCGGCGCCTCGGGGTGGCCCTCCGAGCCGCGCGGGCCGGTCGCAGCCTCGTCGAGGTGGCGGTGGCGGCGGGCATCTCCCCGGAGACCCTGCGCAAGATCGAGGCGGGCCGCCTCCCGGCCCCGGCGTTCGGCACGGTCGTGTGCCTGAGCCAGGCCCTCGAGGTGCCGCTGGGCGACCTGGCCGACGCGTGGCTGGCCGACATGCCGGTCCGGCAGGCGTCCTAGGCCCGCTCAGTCCCACCAGAACGACCAGATCGGCTCGTAGAGCAGGTTCGTGGCATAGCGCGACAGCGGCGACGTGCCCTGGACGATGTTGTCCGGGGCGAAGGCGAAGTGCTCGGCGGCCACGCGCAGGCACTCGTCGTCGTCGGTCGGCGGTGCCGCCACGCTCAGCCGGAGGTCGGCAAAACCGAGGGCGATCAGCCGTACGCCGAAACGCCGCTCCCACGAACGCAGGACCGCCGCGTATTTGGCGGTGTCGTTGTCGTGGTTGACCGGGCCGGTCCAGCCGCAGACGGCGACGGCGTCGCTGCCCCGCGCGGCCGCGACCAGGCCGAGCCGCAGCGAGGGGTCGCGGGCCAGGAGTGCCCGCACGCCCTCGACCGCTTGCTCATCGGGGTCGGTCCCGGGCCGGATCGGGTCGGCGAGCCCCGGCCACTCGGCGCCGAACGGGGTGGTGACCGGCACGGCCGCCCGCGACGGATCCGCGTTGGCCGTCCACCGACCGGCGAGCACCTCGGCCGCGTCGTGGTCGTCCGGCGACGACATCAGGCCCGGCCACAGCTCGCCGTCGTCCCACGGGCGGCGCGGATCGCCGGGCAGGTGATCGAGCAGGATCGGGTAGAGGCCGCCGGCCGGGTGCGCCGCGTAGAGCGACTGCCACAGCCCGACGGTGGCGGGCGCGTCGCTCAGCCAGAGAATCGGGGTGTCGTCGTCTTCGCCGTGCACGAGCCGTCCCGGCGGCAGCGGAACGGTGCGGCGGGACAGTGCGGCGGGCAGGTCCGGTGGTTGCACGTCGGCACCCTGGATCCTCCCGGGCGGTCGTGGGGGCGCGCCGAACCCGGTGATCGGCAAGGATGGGATCATGCGTGAACGGGAGAACGAGGTCCTCGACCGGATCCGGCGTGGCCAGCTCTACACCGAGTCCGAGGCGAACTTCCAGGACCCGCTGCGGCGCGCCGACCTGATCTTCGAATACAACAGCACCCGCCCCGGTGACGCCCCGCGCCGCCGCAAACTCCTGGAACGCATCCTCGGCTCGGTCGGCGCGCGAACCGTTCTGCTCTCCCCGTTCCACGCGGGTTTCGGCAGCAACGTGCACATCGGCGACGACTTCTTCGGCAACGTCAACCTCACCCTCGTCGACGACATGGAGATCCGCATCGGCAACGGCGTGATGATCGCCCCGAGCGTCACCCTCACCACCACCGGCCACCCGATCCACCCCGGCCTGCGCGAGGACTTCCGGCGCTTCTCCAAACCGGTCGTGCTCGAGGACAAGGTCTGGATCGGCAGCAACGTCGTGGTGCTGCCGGGCGTCCGGATCGGGTACGGCTCGGTGATCGGCGCCGGCAGCGTGGTCAGCCGCGACGTCCCGCCGATGACGGTCGCGATGGGCGTGCCGTGCCGGGTGGTCCGCGAGATCACCGACGTCCCGTGATCGCCGCCGTGATCGTCGACGTGGACGACACGCTGTGCCTCACCGAGGAGGCGTCGTTCCACTGCGAGAACGACGTCCTGGCGCGGATGGGCCGCCCGCCGATGTCCCGCGAGCGGCACCTCGCGACGTGGGGCGCGCCCCTGCTGGAGGCCATCCCGCACCGCTCGCCCGGCGTCGACCTGCGCGAGTTCGCCGCCCTGTTCCCCGCCATGCAACAGCGTTACCTCGCCGACGGCCGGCTCGACGTGATCCCGCCCGAGAACCTGGCCACACTCGACCACCTGGTCGGCGACGGCCGTACCGTCCTGCTGCTGACCTCCCGCGAAGAGGACGAGGTCCGCCACCTGCTGGCGCCCGACCACATCCTGGCGGCCCGCCTCGGCGGCGCCTACCACGGCGGCAACACCCGCTTCCGCAAACCGGACCCGCGCGCCTTCGACGAACTGCTTGCCGAGACCCGTCTCACCCCGGCCGAGTGCGTCTACGTCGGCGACTCGCCCGGTGACGCCCTCGCCGCGGGCGGGGCCGGCTTGCGGTTCATCGCGTGCCTGCAGGCCGGCGTCCGCCGGCGCGACGAGTTCGACGACCGCTTCGTCACCGCCACGGTGGACACTTTCCCCGAGATCCTGCCGGTGATCAGGCAGTGGGACGCAGGAAGGTGAGGATCCGGGTGACTGCCAGGTCGGTGGCGGCGGCGTCGTAGGACGGCAGCGAGCTGTCGGTGAACAGGTGCTGGTCGCCCGGGTAGACGTGGACTTCGCTGCCCGGAGCCTCCTTGACCAGGGCGCGGGCGGCGTCGAGGTCGCCGTCGCCGGCGAAGAACGGGTCGGCGTCCATGCCGTGGATCTGCACGGGGACGGTGGGCGGCCACGGGGCGTCGAAGGCGTCGGGTGGCACGCAGGCTTCCAGCAGTACGGCGGCGCGAGCCCCGGGCCGGGTCTGGGTGAGGCGCTGGGCCGGCATGACGCCCAGGGAGATGCCGATGTAGACCAGATCAGGTGGCAGGTTGTCGGCGGCCCGCACACCGCGCTCGGCGGAGTCGGTCCGCTGCGCGTACGCCAGGCCCTCCGCCAGGGCCGGGAAGACGTGGCCGTCGAACAGGTCGGGGGTGTGCACCAGGTGGCCGGCGGCGCGCAGGCGTTCGGCGAAGGCACGGACGCCGTCGGTCAGGCCGAGGGCATGGTGCAGCAGCAGGATCTCGCTCATGCCGGGGAGCTTAGGACGGGAAGCGGACGATCCGCGTCCGGAACGGCGGGCACGCGCGGGAGGCGTACCGGTCGGCGGTTTTGCCTATGCTCGGGGCTGTGACCGAGCATGTGCGGGTTGAATTGCAACAATCGGGTGGGTTCGCTGGTTTTCGGGTGCACAAGGTTCTCGACTCCGGCGAGATGCCACCGGTGGCTGCGGCTTCGCTGCGGCAGTTGGTCGGGGCGCTCGATTTCGGGGCGTTGCGGTCGAGCGGACCGGGGCATGGTGCCGATCTGATGCACTACGGGCTGACGATCGAGCGGGGATCGCAGCGGTGGCAGGGATCGGTGTCGGATCCGTCGATCCCGGCGCCGCTGCAACCGCTGCTCGACTTCCTGACCGACTACTCCTGATCTCGGCTCGCGCGCGGTCAGACGACCGGCGGCTGGGGTAGCTCGCCGAGCCAGAAGGCGGCGGCGGTGCGGAAGTCGTCGTCGACCGGCAGGGCGGCGTCGCGCACCGCCCGGCGCCACGACAACGACCGGGAGACCCGCCCGAGGCGGCAGCTCAGCGAGACCGAGCGACGCAACGTCGCGGCCGGGGCCAGGTCGGTCCACGGCTCGAGGTACGCGTCCCGCAGGCGCGCCAGTGCCGGATCGCCGTCGCCCACACCCAGGACGTGGGCCGCGAAACCGAGCGCCACCAGCAACGATCCGAACGGGTGGGCGATCGACGCGTCACCCCAGTCGAAGAAGCGGAAGCCGGTGGGGCCGGTCGGGAAGACGTTCGCGTCGGTCAGGTCGTCGTGCTGGACACTGGCCGGGATGCCGTCGGCGGACAGTTCGGCGCACCAGTCGTCGAGCGGGACCGCCTGCACCGCGGCCACGTCGACGTCGGCGGCCACGGCCGGATCGGCCAGCAGGGACTTCAGGTGGGCGGGCAGCGTGTGCGGGCGCTGGTCGGGCACCCCCAGCGAGACCAGGGCCTCGGCGTGCGGGGCGCCGGCGCGTTGCAGCACGGCGTACGCCTGCAGCATCCGTGACCAGGTCTGCTCCCGCGGCCAGTGGCCGGGGTCGGCCGCCATCCGCTCGCGCAGGGTAGGGCCCTCGTCGGCGGTGAGCAGCCAGCCCTGCTCGTCGATGGCGAGGGGCCGCAGCACGGCGGCCGGGAACCACTCGGCCAGTGCCGTGGCCAGCGGTGCCTCGTAGGCGCAGGCGGGGGTGTTGGCCTTGAACCAGCGGTCCCCGGCGGACGTGGGCACCCGGTGGGTCACCGACCAGGGGCGGACCCGGACCTCTTCGATCCAGCCTGTCGGTTTCGCGTCGAGGTGGGCCTCGATCCAGTCGTGGGCCGAGGACACCCACGCCGGGTCGTGCCAGTCGTTGGCCTTCATCGAGCGGTCAGCCTACGGGCCGGCGCCGGCCGGCTCATCCGAATTTCCGGGCCCCGCCCCGGCCCCGGCCAGGTCAGCCGGCGAGCCGGGATGCCAGGTCGGTCTCGAACACTCTGATCTGGGCGTCGGTGGTGCCGGTGTTCGGGTAGATCGAGATGCCGACCATCAGGTTGCTCACCCGGAAGACGGTGAGTGCGCCGTTGGTGTAACCCTCGTCGCCGAGCCCGGACAGCTCGCGGAACTGGCCCTCGGTGCGCTCCCGCAACCGCGAGCCGACCTTCCCGGGCGTCGCGCCGCGGTAGTAGCCGACCGTCATCATCGGCGTGCTCGTGCCGGGAAGCAGCACCTCGCAGGTGTTGCCGTTGCCGGCCCGGGTCGTGTAGCCCGCGCCGAGTCCCGGCAGCCCCGGTTCGAGGGTGGCGCAGGGCGGCGGCACGGCGGCGAACCGGCCCTTCTCGTCGAAGGCCCCCGAGAAGTACGCGATGGCCCCGCCGACCGCCAGCAACGCCACCACGCCGAGCCCGCTGAGCACTCCGATGAGCGCGCGCCGGCGCGGTGGTGGGGCGACCGGCATCGGCTCGGGACCGGGCGCCGGGCCGGGAGCGCCGGGGGCCGGTGGGTGGGGAGTCTCGTCGGGCTGCACCCCGAGGATCCTAGGGCGGCGCGGCCGCCGGCGAGCGGCGGGCGCGGGGCGTGCCGTCGACCGGACTCGAAAGATGATCGCGATCGATGTTACCGGTCGATTTCGGTGAGACTGTGGACAGCTGTTAGACGGGCATCTATCGTGGGCGATACCGCTGTTAATCGAAGCGCTTCGACGAACGCTTCAGAATCCGGTCTGCTCGGTCGCGACACCATGCTGAGCAGGCGGTTCATCGTTCCCGGAATACGAGGAGAATCGCCATGCGACGGCGTTTCCCGCCGCTGCCCGCCGGCGCGTCACCGGTCGTGACGACCATTCCCGGCGCCGCGCACGCGGACCCGTCCTCTCCGTTCCGTGATCCACCTCCGGGACCGGCGGCCCGGATCGACGCAGACGCGACCGTCGATGCCCGGGTCGGTCCCTTCCGGGCGACGCCGCGCGCGTCCACATTCTCCATTCGGTGAGAGGGGAACCCGCCCGCCGGCCTGGTCAGCCGGCGGGCGGGTCGCACCGTGAGCCCGTCCGGCCCGGCTGACCCAGGCGCCCCGCCGGTCCCGTTCCAGACCTTGCGCAACAACGTCGTCCGGTCCGGTCGGGCTTGCGACCGGCACCCGGCGGCTCCTTACTAGGATCTTTCACCGAAGGCGCATGATGAGACGCGACCAGCTCACGTGGGGAGGGCGGATGCCGACGATAAACGACGTCGCCCGCGCGGCCGGGGTGTCGCCCAGCACCGTGTCGTACGTGCTGAGCGGCCGCCGCCCGATCTCGGCCCAGACCCGCGCCCGGGTCCAGGCCGCCATCGCCGAACTCGGCTTCCACCCGCACGCCGGCGCCCGCGCCCTGGCCAGCAGCAAGACGAACGTCCTCGCCCTGGTGGTGCCGCTGCGCGTCGACGTCAACGTGCCGGTCATCATGCAGTTCGCCACGGCCGTCGTCACCGCCGCGCGCACCCACAACCACGACGTCCTGCTGCTCACCAAGGACGAAGGCACCAGCGGCCTCGAACGCGTCGCGCACAGCACCATGGTCGACGCGCTCATCGTGATGGACGTCGAGAAGGACGACGTACGCATCCCCGCCCTGCGCCGCCTGAAACAGCCGTCCGTGTTGATCGGCCTGCCCGCCGACCCGGCCGGCACCATCTGCGTCGACCTCGACTTCGCCGCGGCCGCCGCCGAGACCCTGCGCCACCTCGCCTGGCACGGCCACCGCCGGATCGCCCTGGTCGGCCCGTCGCCGTCGGTCTACCGCCGCGGCACCTCCTACGCCGAGCGCTTCCTGGCCGGCTTCACCGAGGCCTCGGCCGAACTCGGCCTCGAGACGATGACCCACCCCTGCGAACCGGGCCGGCCGGGCGTCCGCGACTGCCTCACCGACATCGACGCCGAACTGCCCGGCGTGACCGCCCTGGTCGTCCACAACGAGGAAGCCCTGCGCCCGTTGCTCGACCAGCTCCGCGCCACCGGCCGCCGAGTCCCCGAGGACATCTCCGTCGTCGCGGTCTGCCCGCGCGACGTCGCGCTGAGCATGCCGATCCCGCTGACGTCGGTCGACATCCCGTCCCACGACGTCGGCGGCCTGGCCGTCGAGACCGTCATGAAACTGCTCGACGGCCGCCACACCGAGTCGGTCCGCCTGCTGCCCCCGACCCTGGTCGAACGAGACAGCTGCACCACCCCCAAACCCTGACCGCGCACGCCATGGTCCGGCCGCGACCAGTGGATGTTGGCCGCCCGCGCCCGCCCGCCCGGATCTGGCCGCGCCGCGCCCGCCCGCCCGGATCTGGCCGCGCCTCCGGCCGGACGTAGCGGTCCTCAGGAGACAGCCGCTTGGATGCCGATAGCCTGGCAAAGCGGATATAGCGCGAATTAAGGTGTCTCGCGATTGCTCCCAGGCAGGGGTTGCGACGGGTTGGCGCTCAGGCGCGGCCTCGGGCGCCGTTCGGTGGTGCGGTTCCGCGTTGGTAGCGCGTTCTCCGGTGATGCTGGCGGCCCGCGGTCTCCGCTCTCGGCCGTGCGGGCTCGCTGGTGCACTTTGCCGAACTCGTCGGCATCGAGTTCGTCCTTTTTGGGGCTCGCAGGGCTGGGATCGCATCCAGTGCCTTGTCGGCAGTTCGCGGCACCGGCTGTCACCCCGATTGTCGCCCGCTTCAGCCCGCCGGCCGTTGCCGTCTGCCGCGCCGCGCCCACCTGCTCGGTGGGCGTCCCGAGGCCGGTGAAGTCGGCCGGGGAGAGGGGTGGCGGGGAGAGCAGGCTCACGCCCGGCGGGTGAGGTGGGTCATGGCGCGGGAGGCGTTCGATCGTTGCGAAATGTATTCGTCACGCCGTTGACATGGGAGCGCCGCGAAGCCTAACGTCCCCTCAAAGTCCCGCGTCGAAGCGCTTCGACAATCTATCGTCGAAGCGCTTCGACGATCCCACCCCGGAGGACGGCATGTTCAGATCACGAGCCGGCGTCGTTGCCGGTGCGATGTTGCTGGCCACCTCGCTGGCTATGACCGCATGCAGCGGTTCCGGCTCGGACAGCGACGAGGGGAGTGACGCCAAGACGCTCACTCTCTGGCACTACGAGGGTCCCACCAGCGCCATGGGGGTGGCCTGGAACAAGGCGATCGAGCTGTTCAAGGCCAAGCACCCGGGCGTCGAGGTGAAGTTCGAGGAGAAGTCCTTCGAGCAGATCCAGCAGAACGCCCAGATGATTCTCAACTCCGACAGCGCACCCGACATCCTCGAATACAACAAGGGCAACGCCACCGCCGGTCTGCTCTCGAAGCAGGGTCTGCTCACCGACCTGTCGGACGAGGCGAGCAAGCGGGGCTGGGACAAGAAGCTCAGCAGCAGCCTCGCCACCACGGCGAAGTACGACGAAGACGGCATCATGGGCTCGGGCAAGACCTACGGCATCCCGAACTACGGGGAATTCGTCGAGGTCTATTACAACCAGGACATGTTCAAGAAGTACAACCTCCAGGTCCCGACCACCCTGGACGATTTCACCAAGGTGATGGACGCCTTCAAGGCCAAGGGCATCACGCCGTTGAGCGTCGGCGGCGCGGAATACCCGGCCCAGCAGATCTTCTACGAGCTGGCGCTGTCGAAGGCCGACCGGTCGTGGGTGAACGACTACCAGCTCTACAAGAACAAGGTGGACTTCCACGACGCGCAGTTGACCTACGGCGCGCAGACGTTCGCGGACTGGGTCAGCAAGGGTTACATCGCCAAGAACTCGGCCGGCATCAAGGCCGAGGACATGGGCGTCGCCTGGGAGCAGGGCAAATTCCCGATCATGATCTCGGGCAGCTGGTGGTACGGGCGGTTCGCCAGCGAGGTGAAGAACTTCCAGTGGGGCACGTTCCTTTTCCCGGGCAACAAACTGCACCCGGGCTCGAGCGGCAACCTGTGGGTGGTCCCGGAGAAGAGCAAGGCCAAGAGTCTCGCGTACGACTTCATCGACATCACCATGCAGCCCGAGGTGCAGAACCTGCTCGGGAACAGTGGTGGCCTCCCGATCGCGGCCGACCCGGCGGCGATCACCGACCCGAAGAACAAGGAACTCATCGAGACCTTCAACAAGGTGTCGTCCGAGGACGGTCTGGCCTTCTACCCGGACTGGCCGGCGCCCGGTTATTACGACGTCATGGTCGGCGGCGTGCAGAGTCTGATCAACGGCTCGAAGACGCCCGCCGCGTTCCTCGACGAGGTCGCCAAGCCGTACAACGAGAACCTGGCCGACCTCGGCAAGTGACGAGTCCCCGCGGGCGGCGTGCGCCGTCCGCGGGCCCCCCGAAAGAAGGAACGTCACCGTGGCCGGAAAAAAGGGTTACGCGGTCTACCTCATTCCGGGTGTGATCCTGTCGGTGGCCGTCATCGTGGTGCCGCTGGTCATGACGGTCTACACCAGTTTCACGAAATGGAACGGCGTCGGCGACCAGAAGTGGATCGGCTTCGACAACTACACCCGGCTCTTCGAGGACTCGCTGTTCTGGTCGTCGTTCGGGCACATCCTGCTGCTGATCCTGGCCATGGCGGTGGTGCCGACGCTGCTCGGACTGGTGCTGGCGGCGGTGCTGTTCGACTACATCGGCAAGCACTTCGGCGATCGGTGGGCGGCGGTCTTCCGGTCCGGGTTCTATCTCCCGCAGGTCATTCCGGTGGCGGTCACCGGCATCGTGTGGGGCTGGATCCTGCACCCCGATTACGGCGCACTGAACAAGATTCTCGACTCGATCGGGCTGACCGGGCTGGCGAAGAACTGGCTGGGCGACCCGAAATACGCGCTCTACAGCGTCATGGGGGTGATGATCTGGTTCCAGCTCGGCTATCCGATCGTCATGTTCATGTCCGGCCTGCAGCGCGTCGACCCGGCGCTGTACGAGGCGGCGGATCTCGACGGGGCGACCTGGTGGCAGCGATTCCGGAAGATCACCGTCTATCTGATCCGGCCGGAGTTCTATGTGGTCCTGGTGACCACCACGATCGCCGCGCTGAAGATCTTCGGGCAGATCTTCGTGCTCACCGGGGGCGGCCCGAGCAATTCGACACTGGTGCCGTCGTACTTCGCCTACAAGAACTTCTTCGAGAAGGCCCAGGTGGGGTACGGGTCGGCGATCTCGACAGTCCTCACCGTGCTCATCATCGTGCTGGCGATCGTGTTCCTGCGGCTGCAGAACCGAGCCGAGAAGGCCGGAGCCTGACATGACAGTTACCGCTGCCCCGCCGGCGATGCGGGAGACCGGGGAGCCGGTCGTGGCGGCGAAGCACCGCAACCCGGTGCGGTTCGCCGTTCTGATCGCGCTTCTCGTGCTGCTTCTGCTGATGCTCGCCCCACTGCTGGTGGTCGCGTTGAACGCGATCAAAAGCCCGTCCGAGTACGCCAGTGGCGGTCCGCTGTCGCTGCCCGGTCACCTCTACTGGGACGGCATCGTCAATTTCTGGAACCGGGTCGACTTCGGTCAGAAGCTCTGGAACAGTTTCCTGACCAGTCTGGTCGTGGCGGTGCTCGGCGTCGTCGTGAGCATCCTCAACGCGTACGCGTTGGGCATCGGCCGGGTCAAGGGCCGGATCTGGTTCCTGGTCTTCTTCCTGGTGGCCAACCTGCTGCCGCAGGAGGTGCTGGTCTATCCGCTCTATTACCTGTCCAAGCAGGTCGGTCTCTACGACAACGTGATCTCGATCATGATCATCTTCACGGTCATCCAGAGCGCGTTCGGCACCTATCTGCTGACGTCGGTCTATGCGCAGTTCCCGACCGAACTGCTGGACGCCGCCGCCGTCGACGGGGCCGGCAGATGGCGGACCCTCTGGCGCGTCGTGGTCCCGGTCAGCCGGCCCACCCTCGGCGTGCTGTTCACCTTCTTCTTCATCTGGACGTGGAACGAGTTCTTCCTTCCGCTGGTCTTCCTGATCTCGAACGACAATCAGACCGTGCCGGTCGCCCTCGGCGTGCTGCAGGGCGACCGCCTGATGGACGCGACGACGACAAGTGCCTCCGCGCTGATCGGCATCCTGCCGGCGATGTTGTTCTTCGTGATCTTCCAGCGCACGCTCACCCGCGGCATCACCGCCGGCGCCATCAAGTAGCCGTCGCCGGGCTTCCGAGAGAGTAAAGGACCGACATGAAGTTCACGGACGGCTTCTGGCTCAAGCGGGCCGGCCTGCGGGTGCTGCATCCGGCGCACCTGCGCGACACCGCGCCGGACGGGGCGACGCTCACCGCGTACGCGCCGGCCAAGAAGGTGCGGTCCCGCAGCGACACGCTGGACGCGCCGATCATCACGATCAAGTGCGAGGCGCCGGCGCCGGACGTCATCCGCGTGTCGATCGGCCACTTCCTCGGCGGGGTCCGGCAGGGTCCCGAGTTCGCGCTGAACACCGAGGAGCACGAGGTCACCGTCACCGACAACGCGCTCACCTCCGGGGCGCTGACCGCCGAGTTCCGAACCGGGGAGGAGTGGGGCCTCGACTTCCTGGCCGACGGCAAGCGGCTCACCGGCAGCGGCTGGAAGGGCATGGGGATCGTCGACACGGACGACGGCGCCCACTTCGTACACGAGCAGTTGGATCTCGGGGTCGGCGAAGCCGTCTACGGTCTCGGCGAGCGGTTCGGGCCGTTCGTCAAGAACGGGCAGAGCATCGACATCTGGAACGAGGACGGCGGCACCTCGAGCGAACAGGCCTACAAGAACGTCCCGTTCTACTTCACCAACAAGGGGTACGGCGTTCTCGTCGACCATCCCGGCCGGGTCTCGTTCGAGGTGGCGAGCGAGATGGTGTCCCGCACCCAGTTCAGCGTCGCCGGCCAGACCCTGTCCTACCTGGTGATCTACGGGCCGACGCCGGCCGACATCCTGCGCAAGTACACCGCTCTCACCGGCCGCCCCGCGCTGCCGCCGGACTGGTCGTTCGGGCTGTGGCTGACCACCTCGTTCACCACCCCGTACGACGAGGAGACGGTCACCGAGTTCGTCGACGGGATGGCCGCCCGGGACCTGCCGCTGAGCGTGTTCCACTTCGACACGTTCTGGATGCGCGAGTTCCACTGGTGCGACTTCGAGTGGGACCCGCGGATCTTCCCGGACCCGCCGGGCATGCTCAAGCGGCTGCACGAGCGCGGACTGCGCACGTGTCTGTGGATCAACCCGTACATCGCGCAGCGCTCGGCGATGTTCGAGGAGGGCCGGGCGAACGGTTACCTGGTGCGGTACGCCGACGGCGACGTGTGGCAGTGGGACCGGTGGCAGGCCGGCATGGGGCTGGTCGACTTCACCAACCCGGCCGCCCGCGAGTGGTACGCGGGCAAGCTGCGCGTGCTCGTCGAGATGGGCGTGGACGCGTTCAAGTCGGACTTCGGCGAGCGCATCCCCACCGACGTCGTCTGGCACGACGGGTCCGACCCGGAACGGATGCACAACTACTACACGCAGCTCTACAACCAGGTCGTCTTCGACGTGCTCCGGGAGGCCCGCGGCGACGGCGAGGCGGTGCTGTTCGCCCGCTCGGCGACGGTCGGCGGGCAGCAGTTCCCGGTGCACTGGGGCGGCGACAACTCCGCGACGTTCGAGTCGATGGCCGAGTCGCTGCGCGGCGGCCTGTCGCTGATGTCCTCCGGCTTCGGCTTCTGGAGTCACGACATCGGCGGCTTCGAGGGCCGTCCCGATCCGGCCGTGTTCAAGCGGTGGATCGCGTTCGGGCTGCTCTCGTCGCACAGCCGGCTGCACGGCAACCACTCGTACCGGGTGCCGTGGCTGTTCGACGAGGAGTCGGTCGACGTGCTGCGCAAGTTCACCCACCTCAAGTACAGCCTCATGCCGTACCTCTCCGGTGCCGCCCGTGAAGCGCACCGGACCGGCCTGCCGGTGATGCGCCCGATGATCGTCGGTTTCCCCGCCGACCCCGCCGTCACCCACCTCGACCGGCAGTACCTGCTGGGCGGCGACCTGCTCGTCGCGCCGGTGCTGTCGGCGGCCGGCGAGGTCACCTACTACGTGCCGGCCGGGCGGTGGACGCGCCTGGAGAGCCGGGAGGTCGTCGAGGGCCCGGCCTGGGTGACCGAGACGCACGGCTTCGACAGTGCGCCGGTGCTGGTGCGCCCGGGCGCGGTGCTGCCGATCGGCAACCGCACCGACCGGCCCGACTACGACCACGCGGACGGCGTCACCCTGCGGCTCTACGAACCGGCCGAGGGGAGCACCACGGTGGACGTCGGCACCACCACGTTCACCGTCACCCGCGACGGCACCGCGATCCGGGTCGACCGGGACGGCCCGGAGTTGCCGTGGCGGGTCGAACTGGTCGGCGGTGCCTCCGCCGACCTCGGCGCCACCGAGGCGATGTGGTTGACCGACTAGTTGTGGTGACACCTGCCGAACGGCGGCCGGTCGGACTACCCGACCGGCCGCCGTTCCGGTTTCGGGGGTGGGCTGGTCCGGGAGCGGCGATATCCTGATCCGCGCCATCGACAAGCGGCTGAGGCTCACCGGCATCACCTGGCCACGGTTGGGGTACGGGCTCGCTGTCGTCAACCATCGGTTCCCCTCGCCACCGGCTACCGGCAGGATCGCCGACCGCCGTGGGCCCGGTCCCGCCGACCGGGCGGCGGAGACCGGACCGGGGGGTGAAAGCAGGATCACGATTCCGGGGAGCGGGTAGGAATTACGATCACGGGATGGACCTCTTCGTCCCGGGAGTCGTCTACCTCGACATCATCTTCACCGGCCTGCGGGAACTGCCCCGGCCGGGCACCGAGGTGTGGGCGACCGGCATGGGCTCGTGCCCGGGCGGGGTGGCGAACCTCGCGGTCGCGGCGGCCCGGCTCGGGCTGGGCACGGGGCTGGGCACGGCGATCGCCACCGACGCGTACGGGGATTTCTGCGCGTCGACGCTGAGCACGCAGGAGAACGTGGACCTGAGTTGTTCGCGGCGCGTCGAGGGGCATTCGCCGGTCACCGTCTCGCTGGCGTACGACCGGGACCGCAGCATGATCACCCACGACCACCCGCCCGCCCTGAACGCCGACGGCCTGGTCGGTGAGCTGCCCGCGACCCGGGCCGCCTCGGTGAGCCTGACCAAGGACCGGCAGCCGTGGGTCGGCAAGGCCCGCGCGGCCGGCACCCTGGTGTTCGCCGACGTCGGCTGGGACGCCAGCGCGCAGTGGCCGCCCGAGGCCCTCGACATGCTCTCCGACTGCTACGCCTTCCTGCCGAACTCGGTCGAGGCGATGCGTTACACCCGGGCGTCGTCCCCGCAGGAGGCCGCGCGCCGGCTCGCCGGCCTGGTCCCGGTGGTGGTCGTGACCTGCGGTTCGGACGGGGCGATCGCGCTCGACTCGGCCACCGGTGAGATCGTGCACGCGCCCGCCGTACCGGTGGAGGCGCTCGACCCGACCGGCGCGGGTGACGTCTTCATGGCCGGTTTCATCCTCGGCACGCTGTCGGACTGGCCGCTGGCCCAGCGGCTGGCCTTCGCCAACCTGATCGCGTCGATGTCGGTGCAGCATTTCGGCGGTTCGCTGTCGGCGCCCGGCTGGGGCGACATCGCCGACTGGTGGCGCACCGCCCGCGACGACGCCGCGCTCGCCGGCCGGTACGCCTTTCTCGACGACGTCGTCCCCGGTGGCGAGCGGCGCACCGTCCGCCGGGCCGGCGCCACCATCGCCCGACTATCGGATGCGCGTGCCCATGACTGAGAAGCTCACCCTGACCATCCTCGGCGGCGGCGGTTTCCGCGTCCCGCTGGTCTACGGCGCCCTGCTCGGCGACGACTCGCCGATCGGCAGGGTCGTCCTGCACGACGTCGACGACGGCCGGCTGGCGGCGATCCGGCGCGTGCTGGCCGCCCAGGCCGCGACGTCGCCGGCGGCGCCCGCGGTCGAGGCGACCACCGACCTCACGGCCGCGCTGACCGGCGCCGACTTCGTGTTCAGCGCCATCCGCGTCGAGGGCCTGGCCGGCCGCGTCGTCGACGAGCGGGTCGCCCTCGGCGAGGGCGTGCTCGGCCAGGAGACGGTCGGTGCCGGCGGGGTCGCCTACGGCCTGCGGACGGTCCCGGTGGCGACCGCCATCGCGCGGCGGATCGCGCTGGTCGCGCCGGCGGCCTGGGTCATCAACTTCACCAACCCGGCCGGCCTGGTCACCGAGGCGATGGCGGCCCATCTGGGCGAGCGGGTCATCGGCATCTGCGACTCACCCTCGGCGCTGGCCCGGCGGGTGGTGCGGGCGCTGGGGCGCCGGGCCGACGACGTACGCGTCGAATACGCGGGACTCAACCATCTCGGCTGGCTCACCGGCGTACGGCAGGGATCGGAAAACCTGTTGCCCCGCCTTCTCGGAGATGACGACGGCCTTTCCTCGGTCGAGGAGGGTCGCCTTTTCGGGCGATCGCGCCTGCGCGATCTCGCGGCCGTGCCGAACGAATATCTGCGCTATTACTACGACACCGCGGAAATGGTGCGGGCCGAGCTCGGTGCCGCCGAGACCCGGGGGGAATTCCTGCTCCGGCAACAGCAGGAATGCTATCGGGAATTGGCGTCGGAAGATCCGCTCGGCGCCTGGGAGAAGGCACTCCGTCAGCGCGACGCCACCTACCTGGCGCTGGAGGGACTGGGGGAGCGTGATGACGCCGAGGGCGGTGGTTACGAGCGGATCGCGCTCGCGCTGATGACGGCCATCGCCCGCGCCGAGCCGGCCGAGCTGATCCTGAACGTGCGCAACGCCGGGACGATCGCCGCCCTGGACGACGACGCGGTGGTCGAGGTCCCGTGCCGGGTCGACGGTTCCGGCGCGCACCCCCACCCGGACGCGACGGTGCCGGCCCATGGGATCGAACTGGTCAGGCGGGTCAAAGCGACCGAGCGGGCGATTCTCGCGGCCGCGACGCAGGGGTCGCGCACGATGGCGGTACGCGCGATGGCGGCCCATCCGCTGGTGGACTCGGAGCCGATCGCCCGCCGCCTGGTCGACGAGTACGTCTCCCGGCTGCCGTCGTTGTCCTACCTGCGGTAGCGCGCCATACCGTTTCGCTCATCCCGCCGCCCCGTTCCCGGCATTTGGAAGGGATGCGCGGCCCTGGCCAGCGCCACTTCCATCAGCTGAGAAATCTCAGCGGCTTCCGGGGGATTTGGCGTGGCGGGGCCCCTCGGGCACTGTAGAGGAGCGTCGTCGGAGTCCGTCCGTGATGCTTATCATCCCTATAGGTAAGATAGGTTATTGCCACCGGCTGGTCGTCAGATGGGCCGGCTGGTCGTCAAATGAGTCGGCTAGTCGTTAGATGAGGGAGCACGATGACAACGGCCTTGCACCGGCAGGTGCCGTCAGTCCGCGAACCCGCGGACGACATCTGGCACCGGATGGTCGAACCCGGCCTCCGCCTGCCCTCGCAGCACCTGCTCGAGGCCGACCTCGGGCCCATCCACCTCGACCGCCTCCGGCAGACCGGCCCGATCGTGTTCGTCTTCTTCCGGTACGCGTCGAGCGAACCCTGCAACACGGCCCTCGCCGCCTACCAGCAGCAGCTCGTCCCGGCCCTGGCCGACACCGACACCCACCTGATCGCGGTGAGCCCGCAGATCCCGCAGCGCCTGAGCGAGATCAAACGCCGCCACGACCTCACCTACCTCGTGGCCTCCGACCACCGCCACACCCTCATCGACGCCTTCAACCTCGGCTTCCACGCGCCCGGCGCCGACCGGCTGCTGGGCGCCCGCCGCTCGATCCTCCCGTTCCCCGCCGTGGTCATCACCGACCGCGCCGGCACCACCCGCTTCGCCGACGTCCGCGCCGACGGCGCCCCCCACCCCGCCCCCGCCACCATCCTGACCGCCCTCCGCGCCGTCTCCTGACCTCTTCCCCGGCGCTCCCGCGGCTCGCCGTCTCCCGCCCCGGATCGGTTCCCGGCCGGCCGCTGGTCGGCCGGCCGTGGAAGCGGGCAGAATCGGCGGATGCTGATCAGGGGAGCCGGGGACGAGGACGTGGACGCGATCGTCGCGGTCGGGCAACTGACCTGGCCGGCGACCTACGCCTTCGCGGGGGACGAGTACGTCCGGGAGGGCCTCGACACCTGGTGGTCGGCGGCGGCGATCGCGCGCAGTCTGCGGGACACCACCGTCCTGGTCGCGGTGGACGAGGCGGGTGTGATCGTCGGCGTCGGCAACATCGATCTCCGCGGCGACGTACCGATCATCTGGAAGCTCTATGTGCGGCCGGCGAGTCAGGGCACCGGCGCCGGCTCGGCGCTGCTGGCGGCGCTGCTGGCGCGGGCCACAGATCTTCCGGTACGCCTCGAGTACGTCGACGGCAACGAGCCGGCGGCCCGCTTCTACGCCGGCCGCGGGTTCACCGAGCTGCGCCGTGAACCGGGCGACCGGCCGGACTGGCCCGACACCGTCTGGCTGGAGCGCCGGCCCGGGTCCCGCCGGTGACCCCGGTCGCCGCGCCCGGTTCGGTCAGTTGGTCAGCCACGCCCGCAGGACGTCGACGAAGTCGAGGGTGGCGTTCGCCTCCAGGACAAGGCAGGCGATCACCGCGGCCGCCGGCAGGGCCAGCCGCCAGGTGGCCGTGGTCGGGGCGGGGCGGTGCAGGGCCTTGACCCGGCGGACGATGACGCCGCCGTGCACGCCCAGGGCCGGCGCGGGCGTCCGGAAGTCGGCCGTGGCCAGGGCGGCCCGCGCGACCGCCCGCGCCACCAGGTCGCGGTTGCCCAGCCCGGCGGCGGCCTCCTCGTCGGCCCAGCGTTCGACCAGGAACGAGACCGCGTCGCGGGCGGGCCGCAGCAGCGGGTTGACCGAGGCGGCGGCGCTGGTCAGCAGGACCGCCAGGTGGTGGCGGTGGGCCAGGTGAGCGCGTTCGTGGGCGAGCACGGCGCGGCGCTCGTCGGCGTCCAGGACCCGCACCATGCCGGTGGTCATCAGCACCTGGCCGGGGCGGCCGGGCACGGCCACGGCCAGCGGCTCGTCCCAGTCGGCGACGACGACGCCACCCGCGGCCGGGCCCGCGTCCCGCAGGCGGCGGGCGGTGCTGCGGTGGCGGTGCACGTCGCGGGCGAGGTTGAGCAGACAGGCGGCCAGCACCACGGCGGCGGTGACCGCGACCCGGTCGGGGACCGGTTCGGGCAGATGCACGCCGGGACGGCTGTCCAGGGCCACCATCGCGGGCAGGTCGTCGAAGAGGGTCAGCACCAGCAGCAGCAGCGACCAGACCGACGCCGCGGCGGTCAGGACCGAAGCCGCTACCAGGGCCAGGACGGCGGCGCGGGGACGGGCGCGGTCGGTGAGTTGGCGGGCGGCCAGGGCTACCAGGACCGGCAGCAGCAGGGGGAGATAGACGGTGAAGGTCACGCTTCGCGCTCCGCCAGCAGAGCGCGCAGCATCTGCACGTCGTCGGCCTCCAGACCGGCGGCGAACTGCTGCAGGACCGCCTGCCGGTCGGGCCGCTCGTCGAGGGCGGCCCGCATGCGGGTGGCGGTCAGGGTCGCCGCGTCCTGCGCCGGCCAGTAGGCGTGCCCCCGGCCGCGGTCGGCCGGGCCGCGCCGGACCAGTTCCTTCTCGAGCAGGCGGATCAGGATGGTCAGGACAGTGTTGTAGGCCAGTTCGCCACCCAGTGCGGCCTGCACCCCGGCTGGAGTCAGCGGTTCGCCGGCCGCCCACAGGGCCGTCATCACCTCGGACTCGAGCTCGCCGCGGGCACGCCGCCGCCCGGCCTCCTCGTCGCTCATACGCCAGAGGTTACCGGCCCGAACCGGGCCCACCGCCACCCTCGGCCCGGGGCCGACCGGATCGGGTTCAGACCCGGAAGCGGGCCACGACCGCGCGCAGCTCGCCGGCGACCTGGGTCAGCTCGCCGACCGACTGGTCGGCCTCGTGCAGCGCGCCGGTCTGCGCCTGCACCGCCGCCGCCACCGAGTTGATGTTGCCGGCGATGTTGCTGCTGCCGTCGGCGGCGTCGCCGATGCTGCGGCTCATCTCCTGGGTGGTGGCGGTCTGCTCCTCGACCGCCGACGCGATGGTCATCTGGTAGTCGTTGATCTCCGCGATGATCCGGGAGATCTCGGCGATGGCCTCGACGGCGTCGGTGGTGTCGGCCTGGATCGCCTCGACCCGCCGGGCGATGTCCTCGGTCGCCTTCGCGGTCTCCTGGGCGAGGTCCTTGACCTCGGTGGCGACCACCGCGAAGCCCTTGCCGGACTCGCCGGCGCGGGCGGCCTCGATGGTGGCGTTCAGCGCCAGCAGGTTGGTCTGCTCGGCGATCTGGGTGATCACCTTGACCACGTTGCCGATCTCCTCGGACGAGGTGCCGAGCTTGGCGACGGTGTCGTTGGTGGTCTGCGCCACCGTGACGGCGCTCGCCGCGACCCGCGCCGCGTTGTTGGCGTTCTCGGCGATCTCCCGGATCGACGCGCCCATCTCGTCGCTGCCGGCCGCCGCCGACTGCACGTTCGTGGAGACGTCGCCGGCCCCGTTCGCGACCACCGCGGCCTGGTCGGCGGCCTGCCGCGCCTGATCGGCGAGGCGGGTGGTGACATCGGTCAGCCGCTGGGTGCCGGCGCCGAGGGTCTCGGCGCCGTTGGTGAGCGCCAGAACCGTGGTGCGCAGGCCCTCCCGCGCCCGGTTGACGGCGGCGGCCATGGCGCCGAGCTCGTCGCGGGAGCGGACCTCGGCGGCGACGGTCAGGTCGCCCGCGGCGACCGCGTCGAGGGCGGAGGAGACGGTGGTGAGCTGGTTGCGGATCAACCTGATGACGAGTACGCAGATGGCCGCGGCCAGGATGAAGCCGATCACCAGGGCGACAAGCGTGGTCGTCCGCGCCTGGTTGTAGGAGTCGGTGCCCTTGGCCGCCATCGCGACCGACTCGGTGTCCTCCACGCTCTGCATGGTGGCGACAGCCTCGTTGATCGACGTCTCCACGGTGTTGAACTCCGGCAGGATCTGGGCCGGGGCGGGCAACGTGTAGCCGGCCGCCATCGGCTCCCCGAAGATCACGGTGTTGCGCAGGGCCCGGTAGTGCGCCACCGCCTCCTGGAACTTCGCGAGCGCTTCCTGCCGCGCCGCCGATCCCTCGGTCAGCGTGTCGTACCTGGTCAGGGCCGCGTCCATGCTGCTGTCGGCGGTCTCGACCTCCTGCTTGCCGCCCGCCCGCGCCTCGGCGTTGCTGCCCGGACTGATATAGATCAGCATGCCGCGGAACATGCTGCCGAGCGCCCCCCGCACGTTGGCCACTTCCTGCAGCGTGTCGACGTGCTGCGACTTCATGTTCTTGAGGTCACCGTTGAGGTGCGACATCCGGTTGATCGACAGCGCCGCCACGCACAACGCCACCACAGCCACACAGGCAGCGGCCACCACGGTCTTGATAGTCAGGCTGCGGTCCCCGACAAGGGCCTCGAACACGTTGCGCTGCACAGTGATCGGTGTACCACCCTCGAGCCCTTTCGACATATCGTCACCTTAAGGTCAGAGACGCCTCCGACGGATAAATCGCTAATTTACCCTCCCGCCCCACTCCCGTCCCGTATCCTCCCGCGTCCCGCCCGTCCTGGTCCCTTGTCCCAGTGCAGTTCCGACTGCCTCGGACAGTCACCAAGGCCGGGGCTTTCTCTTCTTCGGCCGGCGGCCGTCGCTGCCCCTCAACCCGCGTCGGCCGCTGCTGCCCGACCGGATGGTGGCCGGTGGGTGTCCCAGGCGTTCCGGTCAGCAGTGTGGCTGCGGGGCCGGCGGTTAGCCTTCGCGGATGGGGTTTTCGGTGGTTGCGGGGGCGGCGGGGTCGTCGGTGATTCTGCACGTGCCGCATGCGGCCAGGGCGGTTACGGACAGGGTGCGTGAGGAGTTGCTGATTACCGGCGGTGAGTTGGGGGAGGAGCTCGATCAACTGACCGACGCGCATACCGACGTCATCGCCGCGGAGGCGGCTGCGGGTGGGGCCGTCCGGCCGTGGATCTTCGAGAATGGCCTGTCGCGTCTGGTGGTCGACCCGGAGCGGTTCCTCGGCGAGGCCGAGGAGATGCGGGCGGTGGGGATGGGGGCCATCTACACGCACGGGTACGCGGGGCGCCGGCTGCGCGACGACTCGCCGGTACGGGAGCAGGCCGCACTTCAGGAGCATTACCGGCCGTACGCGCGGGGGCTGGCCGCACTGGTCGCCGATCGGATCGCGGTGACCGGGCGGGCAGTGATTCTCGACGTGCACTCGTACTCGACCGAGGCCCTGCCGTACGAGCTGCACGGCGCCGGACCTCGCCCGCCGATCTGTCTGGGCACCGACCACTTCCACACCCCCGCGGCCCTGGTGGCGGCGGCGGTCGCGGCGTTTCCGGAAGCCGGCTTCAACACGCCGTTCGCGGGGTGTTATGTCCCGGCCGACCGTTGGCGTACCGACGCCCGGGTGGCCGCTCTGATGATCGAGATCCGGCGGGACACCTACATGATCGAGCCCGGCGGTCCGCACCACGCGGGCCTGGCCGTCGTGGCCGGTCGGCTGGCCGCCCTGATCGACGCGGTCTCCGCCGACGAACCGGTCAGCTGAGAACCCAGACGTCGTCCACGAGTTCGAAACCGTTCTTCGCGAGCACCCGCATCGAGCCGATGTTGTGCGCGGCCACGTAGGCGTGCAGCGGGCGCTCCGGCACCTCGGCCACGAACAGTGCCAGCGCCCGGCTCGCGACGCCGCGGCCCCACAATTCGCGGCCGATCCAGTAACCGATCAACCGCCGTCCGTCATCGAGCCAGCTGTTGACTCCGCCCGCGACCGTGTCGTCGACCAGAACTGTCCGCAGAATTGTCGACTCGTCGCGGCGGATCTTCGCCCAGTGCGCGTCGAACTGTTCCCGGCCGCGGGACGGGAAATCCGCCATCGCGGCCGCCGCCGGGTCGGCCTGGTGTTCGAAAAGCGTGTCGAGGTCGCTGTCCTCGACCGGCCGCAGACGCAACTCGCTCATTCCCACTTCGCCTCCACCGGGCCGATTCGCAGAATTCCGTCGTTCAACGGCGCGCAGAGGACTCCGCCCTTTCCCCGCAGAGCCTTCCACGCTCCCGGGCCGACCGTGACGTCCATCCAGGCGCACGGGTGGGCCTTGCCGTGCACCTTCAGCCGCACCGGGCCGGCCCCGGAGTCGAGGGTCAGGATCGTGCCCACGAGGTCGTCGACCGGGATTTCCGATACCAGAATGTTGCGCCGCGCCTGTGCCAGACTCGTTCCCGGCGGCAGTGACTCGCGGGCGATCAGGCTCACCGACGCGTCGCGGTGGGCCGGCTTGCCGAAGTAGCGGTCGCCGACTATGCCCAGGCCGGCCCGCACCTCGACGGCCGGCACCAGCTCACCCGCCGGGGCCGGCGACGGCCCGTCGGACGGCCGGCCCTCGAACCGGTGAATCGGGGACGCCAGCAACTCCACTATCTCCGGCATCCGGCGATTTTAGCGGCACGGAGCCACAGCGGAATGACCGGTTCGGCCGATAGGGGTGGTTCGTCCGGGTGCTGGTGAACGACGTGCGGACCGCAGGTGAAGGGGGTCATATCCGGGGGTGGCGCGAGTCTGCAAAGATCGCAGGCCGGCCACCGATTCCCGTCAATGAGGGCGAACATCCGGCCGGGACGGGGGGAGACGCGGTTATGAGCCTGCTGCAGGAACGTGCGCCGCAGAGCGTGGAGCCCAGCAAGGCGGAGCGCAGGCGGGCCCAGCTCAAACGCGCACTCCGGGAAATCCTGCTCGTCGCGCTGCTGTTCATCGCGTACAAAATCGGCCGTGTCGCGGCCTCGGGGCACGTCGGCGAAGCGCTGGCCAACGCCCAGCAGGTGTGGGATTTCGAACGAATGCTGCACCTGCCGAGCGAATTCGCGCTCCAGCATTCACTGCTCAGCCAGGAATGGCTGATAAAAGCCATGAACTGCTATTACGCGTACGTTCATTTCCCGGCCACCACGGCTTGCCTGATATATCTGTACGTCCGGCGCCGGGACCGCTACGTGCCCACCCGCCGCCTGCTCGCCTGGCTGACCGCGGCCGCCCTGGTGGTCCACCTCCTGATGCCGCTCGCCCCGCCGCGCATGATCACCGCGCTCGGCATCGTGGACACCGGCCGCCTGCTGGGCCCCGCGGTCTACGGTTCCCCGAGCAGCGATTCCCTGACCAACCAGTACGCCGCGATGCCGTCCCTGCACGTGGGCTGGGCCCTGGCGGTGGCGATCGCGATGATCGGCGCGTCCCGCTCCCGGGTCCGCTGGCTGTGGCTGGCCCACCCGGCGATCACGCTGCTCGTCGTGGTCGTGACCGGCAACCACTACTGGCTGGACGCGATAGTCGCGGCGTCCCTGCTGGGCCTGGTCGCAGCCGTACTCAACGTCCGGGCCACCACCGCCGCCGCCGTCCCGGCCATCCCCAAGCCCCGGGCGAGCGAGGGCTGAAGCGTCGCGTCCGGTTCTCGCGAGCGTTCGCGGCGGACGCGGCCCTGTCCGCCGATGGCGCCACGGGATCTCCGTCGACGCCGACGGGACAGTGCGCCGGCCGGCCGGGCTAGACGCAGACGCCCAGGCCCTCGAGGACGCCCTTGCGGTAGGCGGCGATCCGGTCGAAGGCGGACGGGCCCGCGTTGTCGCCGGCGCGACCGAAGGCGAGCAGGGCGGTCACCGCCTCGTCCAGGTCGCCGGGGGAGAGGCGGACGCCCTCGTTCGACTGGTTGTCGCGGGTCAGCAGGTCGTTGGTCCACGAGCCGGCCAGGCAGTCGACGGTCAGCTGGCCCGCCTTGTCCTCGGTCGACTCGCCCCGGCGGTCCTGGGCCGCGCGGGAGAACAGGTCGCCCAGCAACATGCCGACGGCGAAGTCGCCGATGCGTTCGTGCAGCCGGGGGCCCAGGTCGGAGCTGTCGAACGCGACGAAGTCACCGGCCGGGCAGTAGAAGGCGGCACCCTCGGCCTGCTCGTCCGGGTCCTTGCAGTCGGGTGGTGAGCCGGCCCGGAAGCCCTCGACCCGCAGTTGCTGCCAGGCGCCGCCGCCGGGCAGTTCCGGATAGGTGCGGGTCCAGTAGTCCTGGGCGTCCTTGGCGAGCAGGTTGATCGCGTCCTCGTAGGGCAGGTCCCCGCCCGTGGCCGCTTCCTCCCGGGTGCTGAACGGCACCTCGGTGACCTGAAGGTTGCTCTCGTTGTAGCTCGCACACTTGGCCACGCCCTGCTGCACGCCTTCCTGCAGGGCGCGGACCCGGTCGAACGCGTTGCCGTGCGCCCCCTCGGCCAGGGCCGGGGTGCCGGGCTGGTCGCGCAGCATCAGGATGCCCGCGACGGTGTTGTCGACCTGGCCGGCCGACGGTTTCTTGAACGCCGTCGACCGGCCTGCCTGCACTTCGGCGAGCCATGCCCCGGCATAGCAGTCGGCCTGCTGTTCGAGCACCACCGTGGGTTGCTCGGAGTCGCCGAGGCGGGCCTGGATGGCATGCCCGTACTCGTGCGCCATCACCACCCCGACCAGCAACGGCCCGAAAGCCTCCTGCAGCTGCGGGATGAGCTGCTGGTTGTCCCAGGCGATGAAATCGCCGTCGGGGCAGTAGAACGCGTTGGGCTGGTAGGCGAAGGGCTGCCCACCGCAGTCGGGCGGCGGCTTGCTCTCGGTGTACGGGTGGTAGCCGCCCTTGACCGGCTGGAACGCCTTTCCATCGGCCACCGAGGGGAACTTGGCCTGCCAGAACCGCTCGACGTCCTGGAGCGACTTGGTGACCAGTTCGGACGGTCCGGTCTGCGCGGTCGGCCCGTTCTTCCGCGATCCCTGGTCGTCGTCGGGTGCCGGGGCGAGCCCACACCCCGCCGCGACGACCGCCGCCACCACCAGTCCAACGCGTGCTGCCCGCATGGGTCTCCCTCCGACTTGTTCAGGGATACCCAATTCCCCCGATCAACGCCAACTCACAGGGGTGACAACTCCCGATAAGGTGGCTGTCACGGTCGGAAGTAACGGCTTTGTCGTAGGAGCGAATCCCGTTGGCCACTGACCTCATCCGCGTGCTGCCCGGCTACCGGTGCCACCCGGCCCGGCCGCCCGGAGGCGACAAGTGCCACGTCGGCCCCGCGAAGCGGCGAGCTGAACGCCTGGGGCGAAGACTGCGACGCGGCGGAGTGTCCTGATGCCCCCTCGGCTTCCCGCGACTCTCACGTTCGCGCTCGCGTTCATCGCCCTCGTCACGTTCGCCGCAGGCGTCTACCTCGAACTCCGCCATCCCGGTGCGCTCCAGGATCACCCGTACTTCTCGAACCTGCTGTCGGGTGCCACCGGATTCTCGGTGAGTGCGCTCGTCGTCGCCCACGGGGTGAGCGCCTTCATCAGCCGGGACCGGGCGATGCGCATGCACGGCCTCGTCACGACCGTGATTCAGGACTTCCGGAACGAGGTCGGCGAGCTGGACGAGGTACTCGGCTTTCCGGTGCCGATGAAAGATTTCCACGGATACGCGTCCCGGATCTCTCGTCCCGGATCTCCGTTCGGTCGTGGTGCCTCCCGCAGGAAGAAGGTGGGTGACGATCCGGCCCGTAAAGTCTTTTTCGAGATCGACCGCGACGAGAGCAGGCGACGCCGGGTGGATCAGGTCTTCGACAGGGTCCTCGACCAGCGTCTGCCCGACATCGTCCGCGCCCTGGACCTGGCGAGCGACTACCGGGTCATCAGCGCGGTCTCACGCCTGCGGGAGACCTTCGAGCGATACGGCGGGCCGTATGATCTGCCCGATCGGCGGCCCGAGCTGTGGTACGGAAACTATTCCCGGGCGAAGGCCCTGCTCGAGGGGCTCGGTGACGCCATCGAGACAATCCGGAGGACGCCTGCCTTCCGCGCGCATGATGCGTTCACTCGCGGCGGCGTCGCGGGTTACCTTCTGGACAAGGCGCTTTCCCTCAAGCTGCCTGCCCGGAAGTCATAGAACCGATCGAACCGGTGGCCCGGAGCGACGGGCCTCGTCCGTCGCGAGGTCGACGAGCGCGACGGGCGATATGCCGCCTCCATCCCATCGAGCGGGCCCAGGAAAATCTGCGGCGCCTGCGCGAGGGCTGGAGCCAGGCACTCGACGGCATCGTGGACGATCCGGGAGCGATCGACGCCGTCAACGTCACCCTGCGCCGCGTCGAGGCCGAGCTCGTCTGCCGGCGACGGCGCGCTGGAACGCCCTGACCTGGCCGGCATGCTGCCACCTGGCGCGGCTGTCGGAGGCCTAGGTGGACAGGGCGCCGTCGGCGCCCAGGGCGAGGATCACCATCTCGCCGTGGTGGTCGGTGGCGGTCAGGCGGTGGTCGTCGAGGCGGGTCAGGGCCGCGATGCCGAACCCGAACTCGCCGATCAGCCGCGGGCCGGTCGGCATGCCGTGCCAGGCCAGCTGCCAGGAGAACAGGCGGAAGTCGTGGGAGGCCGCCACCACCACCGGGGCCTCCGGCGCGCCCAGCACCGCGACCGCCTTGACCGGCTCCGGGGCGCGCAGGGTGAGGCCCCGCTCCACGGCCAGGTCGTTGCCGGCCAGCAGCATCACCCGGACGTCGCGGTGGGCGGCCGAGACGATCACGCGGTCGCCGGCCGCGGCCACCGCCGCCACCCGGGTCTCGTGCTCCCACAGCGGGTGGCGTTCGCCGGGCGGGCCGGCGGTCACGATGCGGCCGGTCGCGGTGACCACCCCGGCGCGGAACCGGGCGGTCGGCTCCGGTGCCGGGGGCGTGGTGACGGCCGGGGACCGGGTGATCAGGTGGGGGCGGCCGGCGAAGGTCGCCGAGGCCACCCGGCCGGCGGCCGCGGCCACGCAGCGCGGCCACAGCCGTGGGTCGGTCCGGCGCCACCGGGGGCGGCCCACCCCGTCGAGGGCCAGCAGCGCCGGTTCGTACGTGCCGGCGATCAGGCCGGTGCCGTCGGTGGACCAGGTGATCGCGCGCAGCGGGGAGTCGCTGACCCGCACCGAGCGGACCGGGGCCAGATCGAGGTCGAGCAGCTCGACCGAGCCGTTGTCGCCGGCCAGCGCCAGGGTGCTGCCGTCGGGGGACCAGGCGCAGTCCTCGACGGCGGCGGCCGGCAGGTAGGTGATCCGGCCCGGGTCGCGCCAGAGGTCACGGACCGCGACCAGGCGGTCGCTGCCGACGGTGGCGACCAGGCCGTGCGGGGAGACCGCGAGGCGTACGCAATCGGGCAGCTCACCCAGGTAGGTCTCGTCGAACGCGTGCCACACCACCGCCCGCGACTCGGCGATCTGGCAGATCAGGTGTTGCCCGTCGGGCATCCACGCCACCGAGGTGACCGCGCCGGGATGGCCGGCGAGCAGTTTCATCAGCGACGGCGGCCGGTCGTCGACGACCCGCCACACCGCCGCGGTGCCGTCGGCCGTGCCGACGGCCAGCAGATCGGCGGCGGCCGGGTTGAAGGCCACCGACAGCACCGCCGCATGGTGGCCGAACTCGGTCACCATGGTGGACCGGCCCGGGTCCGTGGTGTCCCAGACGATCACGCTGCGGTCGTGCGAGCCACTCGCCAGGCGCCCGCCGTCGGCCCGGAAGGCGACGCAGCTGATCGGGGCGGCGTGCGCCGGACCCCCAGTTCCGACCGTCACCCGGACCATGCTGGACATCAACTCAGCGTGAGTCAATACAGTCGACATCAAAGATCGCGGAGTAAAGCCCGGCGGCCGTCAGGACACCGGCAGGAGCCGCAGCAGATCCGGCCGGCGATGCGGGGCGCGGGCCGGCGGATCGGCGGCCGTCACTGCCTTCTCGATCGCCGCGCGCAGCCGGGCCTCCTCCTCGGCGCGGTTGCGGTACCAGGCCGTGCCCCACACCCGGTGCAGGGTCCAGCCGAGGCCCTCGAGCACCGCGGACCGCAGCCGGTCACGGTCCCGGGCGGCCGCGCACGAGTGGTACATCGGGCCGTCGCACTCGACGCCGAGCGCGTAGCCGGTGCCGTCGCCGCCGGGGTGCAGCACGCCGATGTCGAGGCGGTAGCCGCCCGAGCCGATCCGGGTGTGCACCTGATAGCCCCACGACTCGATGGCCGCGCGCACCGACGACTCCAGGGCGCCCAGCGCGCCGGCGGCGGACCCGGCGGCGGACCCGGCCGAGGCGGCGAAGTCCAGATAGGCGGCCAGGTGCCGGACGCTCTCGTTGGCACCGGCCGGGATGTCCCGGGCCCGGATCGACGAGACGATCTCCACCCGGCGGCGGGCCCGGGTGATCGCCACGTTGAGCCGGCGCCACCCGTTCGGCCGGCTGAGCGCCCCGAAGTTCGTACTGATCCGGCCGTGCTCGTCGTGGCCGTACCCGATCGAGAAGATCATCACGTCGCGCTCGTCGCCCTGCACCGATTCGAGACTCTTGACGAAGAAGCCGTTGAGCCGGTCCCCGTCGAGGAGCCCGAGCAGCCCGGGGTGGTCGGCGACGGCGTGTTCGAGGGCGGCCGTGATCGCGTCGGCCTGGGCGACCGAGAACGTGACGACGCCCAGCGACAGGTCGGGGCGTTCGGTGAGCGAGGCGATGACGCGCCCGGCGACCACCGCCGCCTCGACCGGGTTGTCGCGGGTGGTGCCGCGCCGATAGACGCCGTCGGCGGCGATCAGGTGCACCCCGTCGGTGCGGGCCGGCCGGGCGGCCGGGAAGGTGACCAGGCGGCCCTGGTAGAACGCCTGGTTGGCGAACGCGATGAGGGCCTCGTGCCGCGACCGGTAGTGCCACGCGAGACCGAGACTCGGGAACGCGCCGCACGCCTTGGCCAGCTCCAGAATCGACTGGAAGTCGCCGACCTCGGAGTCGGCGGTGCTCTCGAAGAACGTCGTCGGCGGCAGCTGTTTGTCGTCACCCGCCGCGACCAGGGCGCGGGCCCGGTAGATGCAGTTGATCGCGTCGGCCGGCGTCACCTGCGACGCCTCGTCGAAGATCACCACGTCGAACTCGAGGTCCGGCGGCAGGTACTGACTCACCGCGAGCGGTGACATCAGGAAGACCGGCTTCATCGCGAGCACGGCGTTGCGGGCCCGGCCGAGCAGATCGCGTACGGCCGAATGCCGGGTCTCCTTGCGCCCCTCCCGCCGCAGCAGGGCGGTCTCCTCGGCGGGCATCGACGCCCGGGCGGCGTGGAGGACCGCGGCGATGCGGGCCGGTGCCGAGGCGATCAGGTCCAGGTCGAGGGTGCGGAACTCCTCGACCAGATGGGTACGCTCGGCCGCGCGCACCGGCTGCAGACGCTGGTCGCGCCGCAGCACGTCGTCGGCCCAGGAGCGCAGCACCGCCCGTTCGAGGACGGCCCGCAGCTGCTCGGCCGGCACCCGCTCGCCGGCGCAGAACGCGATCGCGTCGTCGAGCCCGAAGCCGGACAGCACCTCGCGGGCGGCGACGTGGCTGAACCATTCCTCCTGCCCGCCGGCGTCCTCCCGCAGCTCCCGGAGCAGGACCGGCCCCCGCTCGTAGTCCTCGAGCGACTCGACGAGCGCGGCCCGCCGGGCGGACCCGAACGCGGTGGCCACCGCGTCGCGCGCCGTGGTCCAGGCGGCCGCCTTGGCGGCGAGGCCGGCCGCTATCGGGGCGGCGGCCGCCGCCCCGGCCAGCGCGGCGGCCTGGGCGGCGGTCAACGGTTTGTCGGCGCTGCCGGTGGCGAGCCGGCGCGCCTCGTCGGCCCAGTCGAGGGCGGCCGGTTCGTCGACGTCCGGGATGCCCGACACACCGGGCAGGGCGGCCACCACGGCCTCGCGCAGACCGGCGAGGTGCTCGGCGCCGGCCAGGTCGAGGGTACGGCCGGTGGCCTCGTCGTAGGCCGCGACGAACCGGGCGGTGGCGGTCAGCGGCGTCGCGTTGGCGCGCAGCCACGCGATCGCGTCCCGCACGGTGCCGTGCGCCAGGTCCGGCCGGGCCGCCGGTTCCGGGGCCGGGCGCAGGGTGGCCTGCCAGCGGGCGATCGCGGCCGAGACGGTGCCGGCCGCGCGCAGCAGTTCCTCGTCGGGCGCCGGCGCGCACACGTGGTCGATGACGGCCGGCATGGCCTGCGGCGGCGTCCACCGCAGCAGATCCGCGGCGACCTGCAGGGCCTCGTCGAGCGCGGCGAGGTCGGTGGCGGCGCCGCGCCAGAACCGGCCGAGCACCGCGGCGTGCTCGCGTTCGGCGGCGGCGAGGTCGCGCCGGGCGGCCCGCCAGGCGACGGCGGTGCCGAGGTGCGCGACCGCGTCGGCGGCCGACTGGGTGGGCAGCGCGAACGCGGCGACCGCCTCGTAGTCCCGGCGGTAGGCCCCGAACAGCTTGCGGAACAGGCCCCGGTGGCCCTTGGTGAGCCGGTCGGACAGTTCCTCGACGGGCTGGTCGAGGATCGACTCGTGGAAGTAGCGGCGCGCCTGCCCCTCGGCGGCGGTCAGCGACTCCACCGCCCGGCGCAGCGCGGCCACCGCGGTGTTGGCCTTGGCGAGGCCGCCGGCGCCGAACCAGTACGGCTCCGGCCGGTTGGCCCGGCCGCCGAGCTCGCAGATCGCCACGATCCGGGCCACGTCGTTGGACGTGGCCGCGGCCGGCAGGGTGAGCGCCGAGGTGATCCGGGCGGCGTCGCGCATCCGCTCCTCGAGCAGGGCGGCGTCGTCGGTGAAACGGCGGGCCAGGCCGGCCGCCCCCTCGGCGGTCAGCGACACCGGGTCCACCGCGGGCGGCCGGGTCCGCGCCCGTTGCACCGGCGCCAGGTCGGCGGGCAGGTCCTCGCACTCGACACCGGCGGCCGCGCGCAGCGCCTCCCGCGCCTGCCGGAGGGTGGCGAGGTGCCGGCCGCGTTCGCCGGCGGCCCGGCGCACCGGGCGCAGGCTGGGCATCGTGAGCCACTCGTCGCGCACCCCGGCCGGTCGCGTGGCGGCGTGCCCGGCGAGGGCGGCGAGCTGGGCCGCGGCGCTCGGGCGGGTCAGGCCGAACGCGGCGGCGAGCGCGGCGCCGGGGGCGGCCGCGCCGGACAGCTCGCGCAGGGCGTGCTCGGCCCGCCGCAGTCGCCCGTCGAGCGGCTCGGGCTCGGTGACCTCGCGCCAGGCGAACGCGTCGCCGAGGGCGGCCGGCCGCCACGACCGGGCCAGCCGATCGGCGGCGTCGCGGATCTGCCGCAGCGTCTCCGGGGTGAGCGCGACCGGCGGCGGGGCCGGGGCGGCCGGCACCCCGTCGAGCTCGGCGCACCGGCCGAGGATCTCGTGCAGGCCGGCGCCGAGCGGTTCGCGTACCTCGTTCATCGCCTCGGCGTACGCGGACAGGCCCTCGCGGGCCGCCCGTGCCGCACCGACCTGGCCCGCCGGGGGCGACGCGGGCGGGGCGTCCAGCGCGTCGGCCAGGCCTCGCGCCACCTCCTTGCGGGTGGCCTTGTGACTGTGCAGTTCGAGCAGGTAGCCGTCGAGGCCCACGTCGGCCAGGCGGTTGCGCACCACCTCGAGCGCGGCGGCCTTCTCGGAGACGAACAGGACCCGTTTCCCGGCGTGCATCAGGCAGCCGATCATGTTGGCGATGGTCTGCGACTTGCCGGTGCCGGGCGGTCCGTCGAGCACGAAGCTGTGCCCGGCGGTGGCCGCGGCCACGCAGGCCCGCTGGGACGCGTCGGCGTCGAGGACCAGCGGCACCTCCTCGGGCGGGGCGAGCCGGTCCACGTCCTCGATCGGCGTGAAATCGGCGGCGCCGGCCAGGAACGCGAGCTTGCGGACGAGCGGGTGATCGGCGATCCGGTCCTCGTTGTCCTGCAGGTCGCGGTACATCGCCTCCTTGTGGAAGCTGAACGTCGACAGCACCACCGCCTCGTCGACGCGCCACCGGTCCCGGCCCGCCGTCACGGCCCGGGTGCGGGTCAGGAACTCGGTCAGGTCCAGCTCGGCGAGCGAGTCGACGGCGGGCAGCTCCACCCCCAGCAGCCGCATCCGGAGTACGAGGGCCGGGTTGACCACCGGATCGTCCTCGCGGCCCCGGAGCCTCGGCAGGTCGGCCGGTCCCGCCGCGGTCAGCTCCACCGGCAGCAGGAGCAGCGGGCTGGCGAACGCGGCGCCCTCCTCGTCGCGCCAGTGCAGCGTGCCGACCGACAGGTGCAACGCGTCGACGCCCCGGTCGAGGAAGTCCTGCCGGGCCTTGCGCATCAGCCGGCGCAGGACGGTGCCGAGCGCGTGCGGTTCCAGCCCGGTGCGGAAGAACTCGCCCTCACCCGCGAAGCCGTGCTCGCCGCCCGCGCGCAGCGCGCCCACGATCACCGCCGGCGGCGGCCCGGCGATCTCCACCGCGCCGGTCTCGGACCGCCTGAAGTTGATCAGCCGGTTCCCGGCGTCGAGGTTCACCAGGCCATCGCGCCAGGCCCGCAATGCGGCCCTTGGCGTTGTTTCGGGCGTCATATACCGATTCCAGCAAGCGCGGGGATGATTCCGCTGCCGATTCGCGGGAAAGAAGCAAACTATGAGTACGCGACGCTGGCTCACCTACACCGCCACGAC
The DNA here is from genome assembly GCF_016862195.1 of Paractinoplanes ferrugineus. GTDB lineage: Bacteria > Actinomycetota > Actinomycetes > Mycobacteriales > Micromonosporaceae > Actinoplanes > Actinoplanes ferrugineus. Next base: position 58,330 of record NZ_BOMM01000073.1, read on the forward strand.
CGCCGCCGTGACCGCCACCGCGGCCGCCGGCTCGGTCGCGGTGAACACCGGCACCCGCTGGTACCAGACCCTGTCGAAGCCCTCCTGGCAGCCGCCGTCCTGGGCGTTCGGGGCGGTCTGGACACCGCTCTACGCCAGCATCGCGTACGCCGGTGGGCACGCCCTGCTGCGCACCCGGGGCCGCGACCGCCGCGAACTGATCGCCGCGTTCGGCACCAATCTCGCCGTCAACGCCGCCTGGAACTGGCTGTTCTTCCACCGGCGCAGCGTCCACGCCGGGCTCGCCGGCACCCTCGTGCTCGACGCCAGCAACCTGGACCTGATCCGCCGGACCGCCCGCCACGACCGCACCGCCGCCGCGACACTCGTGCCGTACGCGGCCTGGTGCCTGTTCGCCACCGCCCTGAACGGCGCCATCGCCCGGCGCAACAGCTGACCGCGCCGGCGCCGTCAGTAGTAGAGGTCCTCGTCGGCCTTGGTGTAGGGCCGGATCTCCCGCATCCGGCCGCTGGTCGCCAGCCGGACCCAGTCGGGGTTGCCCAGCAGCACCCGGCCCAGCGCCACCAGGTCCGCGCCGAGGTCGTCCACCGGCAGCCGCGGCACCCCGACCGAGCCCACGGTGATCACCGGCAGGCCGGTCAGGCGTTTCGCCCACGCCGCGAGATTGGCCGGGTCACCGACGAAGGCCGGCTCCCAGAAACGGCGCTGCGAGGCGTGCAGCACGTCCGCGCCGGCCGCCGCGAACACGCCCAGGATCGCCCCGAGCTCGTCCGGCGTGTCGGCGATCCGGGCCGCGTGATCGCGTTCCTTGAACTGGGAGAACCGGACGATCAGCGGCATGTCGGCGGGGATGGCGGCCCGGACCGCGCGGATCACCTCGGCCGGGAACGCGGCCCGGCGCTCCGGCGAGCCGCCGAACCGGTCGGCGCGGTGGTTCGTGCGCGGCCAGAGGAACTCGTCGAGCAGATAACCGTGCGCGGCGTGGATCTCCACCGCGTCGAAACCGGCGCGGGCGGCGGTACGGGCGCTTTCCGCGTACGCGATCAGCAGTTCCCGAATCTGTTGATCGTCGAGGCGATCCGGCGTCCAGGCCGTCTCCGCCGGGCGCCGCTCCCCGCCGAGATGCCAGATCTGCGCCGCGATCCGCCCACCGGCGGCGTGCACCTCGCCGGTGACCAGGCGCCACCCCTCTTCGGCGGCACCCGGGGTGAGCCGGGGGACGTCGTCCTCGTGGCTGGCACTGGGGTGCCCGATCAGCGCCCCCTCGGTGATGATCAGCCCGACGCCCCCTTCGGCACGGCGCCGGTAGTAGGCGGCGTTCGCCGCGGTCGGCACCCCGCCGGGGGACCGCTTGCGGGTCATCGGCGCCATCACGAACCGGTTGCTCAGGGCCAGCTTGCCGAGGACGGTGGGGCGGTTGAGGATCTCCAGTGCTGCGCTCATGCCGGTACGGTAAAACCTGACATGGATGTGAGCTTCGAGGGTTTGTGAGTCAGCTCATGCGAATAGGCGATCTGTCCGCGGCGACCGGTGCGAGCGCCCGGTCCCTGCGCTACTACGAGGACCAGGGCCTGCTGACCTCCGAGCGCACCCCGGGCGGCCAGCGGCGCTACCCGCCGGTGTCGGTCGAGCGGGTCAAGGTGATCCAGTCCCTGCTGGCCGCCGGCCTGAACAGCGCCACCATCGCCGAGGTCCTCCCGTGCGTCAGCGAGGCCTCGGCCCGCACCCCCTGGCTGGCCACCCGGCTCGGTGCCGAACTGGCGCGGGTCGAGTCCCGGATCGACTGTCTGAACCAGACCCGCGACATCCTGGCCGGCCTGGTCGACCGATACCGCGTCGAACCCGCCGGCCCGCCCGCTTGAGCCCGCCCCGGTTGAGCCCGCCCCTCTTGAGCCCGCCCCTCTTGAGCCCGCCCGGTTGACCCGGCCCGGCCTCGGGGGCCGGGTCACCAGGCGACGGTGCCCTCGTCGTCGAAGAAGCCGCCGGTGGGGCCGTCGTCGGGCAGGGTGGCGAGCCGGACGGCGATGGCGGCGCCCTGCTCCGCGCTGCGGACGCCGCGGAATCCGTTGAGGTCGGTCGCGGTGAAGCCGGGGCAACCGGCGTTGATCAGGATGTTCGTGCCGGCCAGCTCCTTGGCGTACTGGATCGTGACGGCGTTCAGGAAGGACTTCGACGGGGCGTACGCGGCGGAGACCGGGCCGGTGTCGCCGCCGTTCGCGGCCTGCCGGGTCAGCGAGCCCACCGTGCTCGACATGTTGACGATGCGGGGAGCGGCCGAGCGGCGCAGCAGCGGCAGCATCGCGTTGGTGACCCGGATGACGCCGATCACGTTGGTCTCGACCACGGTCCGCATGATGTCGGCGGAGACCAGCGTCGGTTCCTGCGGCGTGCCGCCGGTCACGGCCGCGTTGTTGACGAGTACGTCGAGCCGCCCGCCCCGCTCCCCGATCAGGGCCGCCGCGGCGGCGACCTGGGCGTCGTCGGTGACGTCGAGCGGCACCCCGAACGCGTCCGCGCCGGCCGCCCGCAGCTTGGCCACGGCGGTCTCCCGGCGTTCGCTGTCCCGGGCGCCGACCCCGACGGTCCAGCCGAGCCGGCCCAGGCCGGCCGCGATCTCGTACCCGATGCCCTTGTTCGCGCCGGTGACCAGCGCGATTGTCCGTTCGCTCATGCCTTCGATCCTTCGCCCCGGACGGTGTCCGGGCCAACACCGTCTGGGTCCCCGGCGATACTGCCGAGGTATCGGTCGCGGAGTAACTTGGCGGGATGGAGACGCGGGAATTGCGCTACTTCGTCGCGGTCGCCGAGGAGCTGCACTTCGGCCGGGCGGCCCGCCGGCTGGGCATCGCGCAGCCACCCCTGTCCCGGGCGATCCAGCAGATCGAGCGCCGCCTCGGCGCCGAACTGCTGACCCGGACGAGCCGCAGCGTGACCCTCACCGAGGCGGGCGCCGTGCTGCTGCGCGAGGCGAAGGCGGCCCTGGACGCGGTCGACGCGGCCGAGCGCCGCACCCGCCGGGCCGCGACCGGCCGGCCGGGCCTGGTGCTGGTGGCCAAGGCCGGGGCGTCGGCGGAGCTGCTGGCCAAACTGCTCGACGCGTACGCCGCCGAGCCCGGCGCGGTGCCGGTCGACGTGCAACTGTCCGGTGTGGCCCAGCAGGAGCGCTCGCTCCGGGACGGCCGGGCCGACGTGGCCCTGCTGCACCGCCCGTTCGACTCGACGTCCGGTTTCGACACCGAGAGCCTGTCCACCGAAGGTCAGGTGGCGGTCCTGCCGGCCGGTCATCCGCTGAGTGTGCGGACCGCGCTGAGCATGCTCGAGGTGACCGAGGAGTCGGGCCTGCCGCTCCCGCGCTGGCCGCTTTTCGACGGCTCCTACCCGGCCGGCCCCGGCCCCGAGGTCCGCGACCACGCCCAGCTGCTGCAGCTGATCGCCCTAGGCCGGGCGACGGCCGTCCTGCCCGAGTCGTGCCGCTCCCAGCTGCGCGGCGACCTGGCCGCCGTCCCGGTCCCGGACGCCCCCCGGGTCACCACGGTCATCGCGTGGCCCCCGCACAGCCGCTCGCGCGCCTTGGCCGGCCTGGTCCGCGCCGCGACCCGCCTCTAGGCTCCGGCTCACCTTCGGGTGCTCGATACGACTTCTGCCGACCTGGAGTTCCCCTGGTGGGCTGTGGTCCGGCGGGCGGCGCCCGGCACGTCGCCGGCGTCTCAGACGCCGTCATCGCCGATATGTTCAGCCATGACGCGCAGAGCGAATGGTCGGTACGGCTCGTCCACCTAGCGATCATGGCAGCGCTACGGTTGGCTCGTCCCGGCAACACAGCGGTCAGCACTCGGCCGACAGCGGACTCCGCCGGCCCAGTGCGGCATCCGCTTCTGCCGCCGATCGCGCTCGGGACCTGGCCGGCCGTCACGCTGCGTACGCCCAATTGCAGCGGCGGACGCGCGGTCATGCCGAGTTGAGTGCGACGAGTTCACACCTTGGTGACAATCACTGCCCAGACGGCGGCGCCGACAAGAACAGTTGACCCAAGTGCTCCGGCGCCGGACATGAGGCAGATAGGAATCGTGGACCCAGACCAAAAGGCGAGTATTCCTGTCGTCAGGCCGACGTCTGTGCCGAACAAGAACAGGCAGGCCATAGCCAAAATTCGGATTGGCATCACTTGCTCCTCAGCAATCTTAATAGCGCGCAGATGATGGCATTCGGGCAGTTACCCGTCTAAGCCGAAATAGGTAATTCGAGGCCCAACTTGGCCTCCCGGTTTATCGCGCTCATGAGTTGTGAGGCCGCATCGTCGCCGCGGGTTGGCAGCGCCTCGGCCAGCAAGACCGTGTAAGCGTGCCTTACATCAGCATCTTCGCCTGACTCGGGGAGAAGATCGACGTAGCGACCAAGGAAGCGACTGTCCGCCGGTGAAACAGAATGCATTCGCATCAGACCTATAACCAAGTCCGACAGGTCGCGGGCCTGTGACAATGTTCCGGCGCGGGCGAAATGACCGACTGTCTTCAAGTACCTGACGGGGTGATGCAAAACCAAGGCGAGTAGCGCTCTCTGGGCAGCACTCAACGGCTCAAACGAACGCCCATCCGCTTCGCGGCTTGCCGCATGCACGGTCGCATGCGCCAGTCCGGTCTCCCGTTCGATCCTCGACTGCACGCCGCGCTGACGCAGGGCGCGCCCGGCAGCCACTGCGCGACTAATAGCGGCATCCACCTCGGGGCGTACCAGCGCCACCTGAGCCGTAGCCTCCCGCCAGCGGGAAACCGCCCAGACGACCTCTTGGATGCAGGCGTTCAGGTTTTCAGAAGTTGGCATGGCGGGATGCCCTTCACTCTTCTAGAACTTTCGTTGTCTAGCGTCTAGACGATGAACTTTCACGCCTATTGTCTAACAACTAGACAACAACGACCTTAGCAAAGCCAAGTTAGATGTGGAAGAGAGGCGCGGCCTTGGGAGCGATCGATCAAGTGGTGACTGCCTGGGAGGGTGTTGTCGCATGTCGACAACCACGCCCAAACGCAACGCCGATGGTCTGCTGCAAGCCGCGGCTCTGGAGGTGCCGCGTCCAGATCAGCATCACGATCGCGATCTAGGCACGCGTGTCGAAGCGGTCAGGTTGCCCGTGTCAAGCGCGGACGGCATGCGGGCTACCCCTTCTACTTTTTTGGTAAGCGTTGACTGTTCACCTGGCGCCGTGGCTTACCTCCGTGGTCGCGTCGATGTCATGCGACTTGGCCGTCAGCCTGCGCGCAACTACAACTCTCTCATCGAGGTCCACAACTGCCCCAAAGCAAGCGCTGGCGAAGCGGCAGGGTGAGGGGAGCGAGTGGCCGCGTCGGGTCACTCGTGGCAGGACGCGACATTAGCAACTGAAGGCGCTCGATGCCTAATAACACCGAATCTATAGGACGCTGGAATTGTCACGCGACGAAGTGACGGAATTTCTGCGCGAGTTGGACCAGAATGCTCACGCAGCCGCTAGACGGCAAGGGCTCGAGATGCCAGAGGAATACTTCGCATCGGCGAGAGGCAACAACCAGAAGCCAATCTGGATTTACGAGTGGTCAGGGCTTGATGGGTCGCACTCTTCTGCCGCAGAGGACGCGCGCTCGGCTCTCGGCGAATCGTTACCTTCGGTGATGATTCCACGAGATCGAGCCGGAGCCCGTCTCCGGCTGGTCCGGGATGCGCCACGCGCGCGGTCAGGGCTTCAGCAGGCGGACGAACACCTCGGCAAGCGCGGTCGCGGAGGCCGCCGGGGTGTCGCGGGGGAGCAGGATGTGGCTCACCGTCAGCCGGATCACCGCGTCGACCGCGGTCGTGACGACGTCGGCCGGGAGGGTCGGGAGGAAGGCCGCGGTCCACTCGCGCAGCACGCCGCCGGCCTCGGCGAGCACGATCTCCGGCCGGGTCGTCAGGGCGGGCAGGAGCTCGTCGGTGCCGCCCCGGCCGCCGGCCTGGACGGCCTGGACGAGCGGGTTGCGGGCGGCCTCGTCGAGGGTCAGCAGGATCGCCGCGTAGCCGGCCGCCCGCACGTCGGCGCCGTGCTCGAACAGCGCGCCGCGCACCCGCTGGGCGAACTGGCGCACCTCGCTGAGGGTCAGCGCCTCGGCCAGACCGGCGCGTCCCCGGAACTCGTTGTAGACCGTCTGGCGGGAGACCCCGACCGCCTTGGCCACGTCGAGCATCCGCACGCTCTCCCAGCCGTGCTCGACCGTGAGGTCGCGCGCGGCCCGGATCAACGCCCGCCGCAGGCGGGCACGATTGGAATCGCGGTAGGACGACGACGTCTCCATGGCCCTGAAAGATTACACATGCCGTGCACCAACTGTGGCGGCCCCGAGCCGGGAGCGGCTGGCCGTGCGCACCCGGTTGCGCCCGGCCCGCTTCGCCTCGTAGAGCTGCTCGTCGGCGCGGGCGAGCAGGGTCGACTGGGTGCTGTCGGCGAGCACGCCCGCCACCCCGATGCTGACCGTCACCGGCAGTTCGCCGACCGCCGGCCACCACGGGTGAGCAGCCACCCGGCGGCGCAGCCGGTCCAGCTCGCCCAGCGCCTCGTCGTGCTCGTGCCCGCCCAGCACGAGCAGGAACTCCTCGCCACCGAGCCGGGCCGCGAAGGCGGTCGGCTCACCGCTGCCGGCCACCGTGTCGGCGAGCAGCGCCGCCACCATGACGAGCACCTGGTCGCCGGTCTCGTGCGAGCAGCTGTCGTTGATCCGCTTGAAGTGGTCGAGGTCCAGCACCGCCGCCCACAGCTGATCACCGCGCGCCTGGGCCTGGCCGATCAGCACCGGCAGGTGTTCGTCGACGTAGCGGCGGTTACGCAGCCCGGTCAACGGGTCACGGCGGGCCTGCTCGCGGAACCGCTCGGCTTCCTGCCTCGCCTCGTTGACTTCGAACAGGGCCTGCCGGGTACGCGCGTGAGCCTCCCGCTGCTCCTCGAGCACCCGCTTCTCGGCGGCGTGGAAACGTTTGTGCTCCTCGAAGGCGCGCCGATAGTCGCCGTCCGCCGCGTACAGCTCGGCCTGCTCCTGGAAGACCCGCACCAGGATCTCACCGTGCCCATGGGTCTCGCCGAGTGCCCGGCACTCGGCGAGGGTTTCGCGGGCGGCGGCCGCGGCGCCCTGCAGGCGCCGCGTCACCGCGAGGGTCAGCAGGAACTCCGGCAGGGCGTCGGCTTCCTGATGACCTTCGGGGTACGCGTTTATCGCGTCCAGGATCGTCTGTTCGGCCTCGGCGTGACGGCCCAGCGCGATCTGCACGTTGGCGACGGTGTCCAGGTCGTTCGGGTCCAGCCGGTGACCCTTCGCCGACGCGGCCGCCCGCATCCGCTCGATCAGCTCCCAGGCGCGCTCCGGCTCGCCCGACAGATATTCGGCGTACGCGTGGTTGTTGAGGACCAGCACCTCGTCCCGGACGTCGGTCGAGTGCCGGGCCAGCTCGGCGGCCTGCCGGTAGCGGTCCCGCGCGGCCTCGATCGAGCCGGTCTCGGTGAGCGCGTCCGCGTACTTGACGATGTACGGCAGGCGCCGGCGCGGCGGGACCGAGTCGTCCAGGTGCTCGACGGCGGCGACCGCGTGCTCCAGCAGCGCCGCCACGTCACCCATGTTGCGGTAGGTACGCCCGAGCAGCAGGTGACTACGCGCGATCAGATAGCGGTCGTGATGGCGATGCGCCCACTCGTTGACCTGCCACATCGTCGCCACGGCGGACTTGAGCGCGCCGGCCCGCTCGGCCACGTCGGCCTGGACCAGCCGGGCCCGCATCTCGGCCGGCCCGTCCCCGGCCGCCGCCGCGGCCAGCTCCAGCTCGGCGGCCCGGGCGGCCCGGCCCCGGGGGTCGAGGCCGGTCCAGTCCTCCAGGCGGTCCAGCTCGGCGGACCTGTCGGCGGGAGACACGCAGTTCCATCGGCGTCGCGCCGCCCGGCCGGAGGGTTTCCGCCCCGGAAGTTCCGGACACTCATTCATGCGCGGTGACAAGTGTTTCCCCGATCGGCAACCTCTGATCGGGACTTTTCGCTGTCCGTCCGGCGGATGTGTGTCCGCTCTACGTTGGAAAGGCTGGTTTTCCGGTCAGCTTGTCGATCGTGGATCGCGGGTACCCGCCGGGATGGAGGTGCTGCGTGTCCGATCCCGGTGCGGGGCTCGCCGAACTGATCGCCGCCGTGCGGGCCGAGGCCATCGCCCTCGGGCGCGACGACCTCGCGGGCCGGCTGCCCGGCCCGATCGGCGCCGGCAACCTGATGCGCCGCATGCGGATCATGGTGGCCGGCTCGCCCGGTGCCGGCAAGTCGAGCCTGGTCAACAGCCTGCTCGGGCGGCCCGGGACAAGCCCGGCGTCGACCGGCTGCTGGGTGGAGTTCCGCTACGGCGCGGCCGACTCCGCCACCGTCCTGCTCGCCGACCCGGCTGATCCGGGCACCCCCCGCCGCCTCGCCGCCGACGTACGCGACCTGCACGCCCATGTGACCTCGTCGGAGATCGCCGCCGCGGTGGTCGGCGTGGAGGTCCGGCTCGACGTGCCGGTGCTGCGCGAACTGGTCCTCGTCGACTCGCCGGGCGAACCCGATCCCACCACCCTCGCCGCGCTGCGCCAGGCCGACGCCCTGCTCTACGTCTGCGACGCCACCCGCCCGCTGGCCCCGGCCGGCGTCGACTTCCTGGTCGAGGCCGGCCGCCGGGTGCCGACGGTCGCGATCGCCATCAACAAGATCGAGATGCCGGCGAACGGCCGTGCCGTCGCCGAGACCCGCCGCCGGCTGGGCGAGCGCCCCGAACTGGCCCGCTTCGCCGTGCACACCGTCTCGGCCCATCTCGCCGACCGGGCCGGCCGGCCCGGCACCCCGCACACCGCGGCGATCCGGTTGACCGAGGGCGCCGGCGTGCGCCAGCTGGTCGACCGCACCCAGTACGACGCGGCGGCCGGCGCCGCGGTGATGCGCGCGGCCAACCAGGCCCGGATCACCGCGGCCGTCACCCGGTCCCTGCTCACCCACCTCGACCGGATCACCGGCCCGGCGTCGCGTGTCGACGAGGACATCGCCGTGCTCACCACCCTGCTCGACGCGGGCGGCCGGCTCGGCGCCCGCCTGGAGCAGGCCAGACAGTCCGCCACCGACCGCTTCGCCGCCGCCGCGGCCGCCGTCCCGCTGCCGCCCCGCCCGGCCGTGCTGCTCGCCGCGCTCACCGCCGCCGCCGTGGATTCGCTCGAGTTCGCCCAGGGGCTCGTCCTGGAGGTCCTGCGCGACGGGCTGCGCGACGACGTGCTCGTCCCGCCCGGCCCCGAGGCCGACCTGCGGTTGCGCACACCCGACGCGGCCAGGCCCCGTGCGCTCGATCTGCTGCCCACCGTCGCCGGCCTGGTCACCGGCTCGGCGCTGGTCGTGTCGGTGCTGACCGGGGCGCCCGCGGTGGCGGCCGGCATCGTCGCCTCGGCCGGTGCCGGCTGGTGGCGGGCCGGGGACCTCGAGGTCTGGCGGGACGGCGTGCTCGAACAGATCACGGCGGCCTTCGAGAGCGAGTTGCGGCGCCGGATCGGCGCGGTGCGGCAGTACGTGGCGCAGACCGTACCCTTCATGCTCGAAGCCCGCCGGGACCGTCTCACCCACCTGGCACCCCACCCGGAGGCGGCGTCCTCGCGGGTGACGCTGAGCCAAGCTCTCGACGATCTGTCCCGGTATCACCGCAGTAACGCCTGATTGTCCGGACGGGCAGCGCTCTCCGCCCGACGCGCCGATAATCGGTGGGCATGAGACGCAGACTGCTGTTCACGGGCGGTGCCGGGGTCCTCGGCGTCGCGGTGCTGACCGCCTGCTCCGACTCCTCCGCCGGCCCTGGCCCGGCCGCCTCGGAGACCCCCGCTCCGGCCGCCGGCGGCGCGGTGGCCGGCGACTGGCGCCAGGTCAACATGTCCTACGTGTCGGCCTACATCCTGGTGCGCGGCCAGGAAGCGGCCATCGTGGACCTCGGCGTGACCGGTTCCGAGTCGGCGATCGAGACCGGCCTCAAGGGTGCGGGCGTGGGCTGGGGCGCGGTCAAGCACATCGTGCTGACCCACCTGCACGACGACCATGTGGGCGGCCTGGGCGAGGTGGCCCCGCACGTGCAGGGCACGATCTACGCCGGCGCCGGCGACCTGTCGTCGATCATCTCCGACAAGCCGTTGAAGCCGCTCAAGGAGGGCGACGAGGTCTTCGGCATGCGCATCGTCGAGACCCCCGGCCACACCCTGGGCCACATCTCCGTCTTCGAGCCCACCACCGGCATCCTGGTCGCGGGTGACGCCCTGCGCACCACGGAGGGACTGCAGGGCTCCGACCCGCGATACACCGCCGACGAGGTCAAGGCCGCGGCCTCCGTCCGCAAACTGGCCGGCATGGACATCAAGGCGATCCTCCCCGGCCACGGCACGCCACTGACCACCGGAGCCGCCAAGGCCTTGACGGCTCTCGCCGCGACGATGCCGTCCTGAGACCCGATCCGTTCCCGCCCGATCGCCGCGTCGCCCGGCACCCCTCGGAAGGATCGGTGGATGAGCTTCCCACCACGCCGGCTCGGGGCCGACGACTGGCGGACCTGGCGTGACATGCGGCTGGCCGCGCTCGCCGACACCCCGGACGCCTTCGCGTCCACGCTCGCCAAGGAAGCGGGCTACACCGAGGCCGACTGGCGGGCCTGGCTCGCCGCTCCGCTCGGGCTGAAACTCCTCGCCGGCGACGACGCCGGAATGATCGGCGCGTGGGCGCCCGACGGCACGGTGGAGCTCTACAGCATGTGGGTGCGTCCACAGTGGCGCGGCCGAGGCGTCGGCGACCTGCTGATCGGCGAGGTCCTCCGCTGGGCCGGGACGCGACCGGTCGAGCTCTGGGTCGCCGAAGGCAACGTGGTGGCCGAGCGCCTCTACCTGCGGCACGGGTTCCGGCTCACCGATCGGCGGCAGCCGCACCCGGGCCGCTCCGGCGTGCGGGAACGCCTCATGGTCCGCGAATGCGGCGGGAACCCAGGGCTGCCGACCCGGCCGGACAACGACTAGGGTGCTCGCTCATGACCGGGGACAAGATCGCGAACGACGCCGCGCCGAGCGACCCGCCACCGGCCGCGGAACCGCCCCAGCCCTCGAAGCCGGAACCGTCCCAGCCCTCGAAGCCGGAGCTCGCCCCGTCGCGGACCGCCCCGCCGGCGACCCGGGAGGCCGAGCCTGCTCCGTCGCCGGCCGCGCCGGAGGATGCGGCGTTTTTGCCGGCCGCCCAGCCGGGGGCAGCGCTGGGTGATGCGGCGGACGACCTGGTCGACCTGGTCGACGGGGCGGCGTTCACGCATGCTCCGACGGGGCGACCGGTCGATCCGGCGGAGCTTCCGTTCGCCGGGACCTATCCGGATGTGCCCGAGGTCGTGGCGACGGACGACGACTTCGACGACGAGCCGGTGGTGGTGGGCTTCGACCGGCGCGCGGACATGTGGTGGCTGATCACGCCGATCGTGACGCTGCTGGTGGCGCCGATGATCGCGGTCGTGCTCGCGTTCTTCGTGACGGCCTCGGACGACAATTCCCCGGGCGTCTGCGGTGACGTGCTCGCCGACAACGGCTGTGAGGAAGCGGTGCTGCGGATGATCGCGCAGCACACTGTCGCGTTCGGAATCCTGTGGCTCGGCCTGTGGGCGCTGCCCTGGTACCGCGGGCTGCGCAAATACCGGGTCGCGCTGGCCGTGCTGGCCTTCGCCGTGCTGCTGGCCGTGCCGCTGCGACTGACCAGCGGCTGACCCCACGTGGCCGGCCCGGCGGCTGACCCCACGTGGCCGGCCCGCTGTCGGCTCGGGAGCGGCCGACAGCGGGCAGAGCGGTCGGCTCGGCCCGGCGGTCGGCTCGGCCCGGCGGTCGGGGGTCAGAAGAGGGCGAGCTGGCCGGGGGTCGGGTCGCGGCGGGCGGTGAGGCCGCCGCGGAACGTCCAGGGGCGCAGCTCGGGCATCTCGTCGGCGGGGGGTTCGCCGTCGGCGGCCGGGGGTGGGGGAGCTCCGCCGACCAGGGCCCACAGGGAGGGGCCCAGGTTGATGCCGCGGGCTCGCAGGGCCTGGCGCATCGTCAGGTAGTCGAGCGGCAGCCGGGCGTCGGCCAGGGCGGGCAGGTCGAGGTCGTGGCGCATGCTCATCAGGCTGCGGTTGCGTTCGATGGTCTCGCGGGCTGTCGCGGCGATGAAGTGGGTGGCGGCCTGGTCGCCGACGGCGGCTCGCAGGTCGGCCTCGGGCGCGTCCCAGGCGGCCTCCACGGTGCCGAACGCGGTCAGCAGCTTCTTCGCGGTGGTGGCGCCGAACCGGCGTACCCCCGGGAGGTTGTCGGAAGGGTCGCCGCGCAGCGCGGCGAAGTCCCGGTATTGCGCGGGACGCACGCCGTAGAGGCCGGGCAGGCCGTCCGCGTCGATCAGGACGGCCTCGTCGAAGCCGCCGTTGCGGACCCGCAGCACCGACGTGGTGTCGTCGATCAGGGCGAAGGCGTCGCGGTCGCTCGTCATCAGCACCGACTCCCAGCCCGCCGCGCGGGCCAGGGCGGCCCCGCTGGCCAGCACGTCGTCGGCCTCGTAGGCGGGCGGGACGACGGTGCAGACGCCGGCGTCGGTCAGCAGCGGGGGAGCGGCCAGCAGTTGGGCGGTCAGGTCGGCGGGCTTGTCGGGGCGGTGGGCCTTGTAGCCGGGGAACCGGGTGCGGCGCGCCGACGACTCGGGGCAGTCGAAGCCGACCAGCACCGCGTCGGGCCGCAGGTGACCGGCGGCCCGGGCCAGATGGCCGATCAGGCCGCGCAGGGCCCAGACCGGGGATCCGTCGGGCGCCGTGATGCCCTCGAGCACGCCGGCGTGGTAGGCGCGATGCAGCAGGCTGTTCCCGTCGAGAACCAGAAGCATCGGCACGCGAGGAAGACTACGCGCTGACCCGCCGGGACCATCACTCCCCTGATTGCCCCGGCGGGGGTCTCTGCGCGGTCGCCGCGCGGCCCGGCACCGACCGCCGTGATGCCGCTGTGGTCCGTCCGGCGGACCCGGGCCTGGCGTCGGGTGCGCCGGCTGCCGGGCCGGCGACCAAACGAACATCGGGCGTGGCCGAGAGGATGTTCACGTTCACAAGAAGCGGAGCGTCTCGGCGGTTTCGACGTTGTTTCCGGCAATGTTAACGATCACAACGGAGCTGTCAAGATGGGAGTGGCACGATCTTTCCCATTCGGAGATTCGGACCCGACGCATTGGCCGTGATCAATGCGTGGCACCGGCCCGGGGCGGGGCGACGCTGTCCCGGTCGACGAGCATCGGGGCGATCGTGCGGCGGGTGCCGATCCGCGACGTGCCCGACTCGATCTGCGTCATCAACAACTCCAGCGTGGCCGTGGCCACCGCGGCGAAGTCGGGGCGCACCGTGGTCAGCGGCGGCGAGAAATAGGCCGCCTCCGGCACGTCGTCGAAACCGACGATGCTCACGTCGGCGGGCACCCGCCGGCCGTGCTCGTTGAGGGCGCGCAGCAGCCCCAGCGCGATGTGGTCGTTGGCCGTGAAGACCGCCGTCACGTCGGGCAGCCGGGCGAGCAGCTGGCCGTTGCGATAGCCGGAGCCCGCGCTCCAGTCGCCGGTGAGAAGCGGCGGGATCTCGACGCCGGCCTCCTGCAGCGCCGCCTCCCAGCCGCGCACCCGCCCGGCCGAGTCGAACCAGTCGCTCGGCCCGGAGATGTGCCACACCGTCTGATGCCCGGCGGCGAGCAGGTGACGGGTGGCGGCCCGGGCGCCGGCCACCTGGTCCACCGTGACCAGGGTGCTCGAGCGCTCGGGGTCGCCGTCGATCGTCACCAGCGGGACGTCCGCGTGCAGGTTCGCCAGCGCGGGACCGGCCGAGGCGACCGGCGCGATGACCACCAGGCCCGCCACCCGCTGGTCGAGGTGGCGTTCCACGGCGTCGCTTATCGAGCGCTCGTCGAGGCTGCGCACGCTGCCCACGTTGACCGCGAAGCCGGTCGCCTGGGCGGCCTCCTCGAAGGCCGTCAGCATCGACGCCGGCCCGTAGAGCGACGAGTTCTGCGTGACCACGCCGATCACCTGGGAGGTGCCGGTGACCAGCGCTCTCGCCGCCCGGTCGGGCCGGTAGCCCAGCTCCGCAATCGCCGCCCGTACCTTGAGCCGGGTCTGCTCGCTCACGTTCTTGTGCTCGTTGAGCACCCGCGAGACGGTCTGATGGGACACCCCCGCCAACCGGGCGACGTCCATCATGCCCGGCGGCCGTCCGCGCTTCACGCTCACCGACACCCCGCATCTGCCATTTGCGGGCAGGATATCTCCTCACCGCAGTCCGCCCGCCAGCAGCTGATACGTGGCGTTCCACTTCAGCTCTCGGCGAATCTTGCGCGGGGTGCTTTCGGCATCGATCAACACCAATTCGGTACGGGTGAGTTCGGCGAACTGCTCGACCGTTTCGGCGTCCAGCGCGGTGCTCAGTACGGTGTGGTGCGGACCGCCCGCCATCAGCCAGCATTCGGCCGAAGTGGGCAGGTCGGGGTGCGGTTCCCAGACCGCCGAGGCGACCGGGAGCCGGGTCAGTTCGGCGTCCGGCGGCACCACGTCGATGGTGTTCGCGACGAGCCGGAAACGGTCGCCCATGTCACAGATTCCGACCACGACACCCGGGCCCGGCGCGGCCGAGAATTTCAGCCGAACGGGATCTTCGCGGCCGCCGATTCCCAACGGGTGGATCTCCAGAGTCGGTTTCCCGCCGGCGATGGAGGGGCAGACCTCGAGCATGTGGGCGCCGAGAATGCGCTGCGGCCCGGGCCCGAGGTGATAGGTGTAGTCCTCCATGAAGCTGGTGCCGCCGGGCAGGCCGTGGGCGGCCGCCTTCAGGGTCGCCACCAGCAGCGAGGTCTTCCAGTCGCCCTCGCCGCCGAAGCCGTACCCGTCGGCCATCAGCCGCTGGACCGCGAGGCCGGGCAGCTGGCGCAACCCGCCGAGGTCCTCGAAGTTGGTGGTGAAGGCGCCGAACCCGCCGTCGGTCAGGAACTGCCGCAGCCCGGCCTCGATGCGCGCGCCGTAGCGCAGCTCCTCGAGGCGCTCGTCGTGCAGCTCCGGCAGCACGTCGTAGGTCTCGAAGTACTCGTCGACCAGCTCGTCGATGGCCTTCGCGGGGACGGCGTCGACGACCGCGACCAGATCGTTCACGCCGTACGTGTTGACCGAGGCCCCGAAATGCCGCTCGGCCTCGACCTTGTCGCCCTCGGTCACGGCCACGTCCCGCATGTTGTCGCCGAACCGGGCGAGCCGCAGGTTGCGCATCGTGGCGACGGCCATCGAGGCCCGCGCCCACGACCCGACCCGGGCGGCGGTGCGCGGCTCCGAGGCGTGCCCGGCCACCGTCGTGCGGGCCACCCCGAGACGGGTCTGCACGTAGCCGAACTCCCGGTCACCGTGCGCGGCCTGGTTGAGGTTCATGAAGTCCATGTCGATGGTGCCCCACGGCAGCTCCCGGTGGGCCTGCGTGTGCAGGTGCAGCAGGGGCTTGCGCAGCGCCTCGAGGCCGCTGATCCACATCTTGGCGGGGGAGAACGTGTGCATCCACGCGATCACCCCGATGCAGTGGTCGTCGGCGTTGGCGGCGATCATGACGGCCTTGATGCCGGCGGCGTCGGTGAGC
The DNA here is from genome assembly GCF_016862195.1 of Paractinoplanes ferrugineus. Classification (GTDB taxonomy): domain Bacteria; phylum Actinomycetota; class Actinomycetes; order Mycobacteriales; family Micromonosporaceae; genus Actinoplanes; species Actinoplanes ferrugineus. The sequence continues at coordinate 73,989 of NZ_BOMM01000073.1, forward strand.
ACCGGCCGCCACACGATCGGCACCGGGATGTCCGGCGAGCCGTCGAGCTGCGCGACCACCTGCTGCGACTGGGCGGCCACCTGAGCGAGGGTGTCCTCGCCGTACAGGCCCTGGCTTCCGGTGAGGAACCAGATCTCGCGGCCGTCGAATGGGTTCATGCTTACCCTGCCTCTGCTTAATTACGGTTCATTCGGTTTTCCGCTGCGGGCCGGCCGAGTGGTTCACATGCTGTTCTCCGCTGCGGGGCCGGCAGAATTGCCGTAGTAGCTGCCGGGGCCGTGCTTACGGGTGTAGTGCCGGCGGATCAGGTGCTCCGGCGGCTGCGCGGCCGGGTTGAGCGCGAGCGTGTGGATCGCTATCCGGGCCACCTCCTCGCAGACGATCGACGCCTCGAGGCTCTTGGTGGCGTTGGCCCCCCAGGTGAACGGGCCGTGGCTGGCCACCAGCGCGGCCGGCACCGAGTCGGCGTCGCCGTCGAGCACGTCGAGGATCACCAGGCCGGTGTTGCGCTCGTAGTTCTCGGCGCACTCCGCAGGCGTCAGATCGCGGGTGACCGGGATCGGGCCGTCGAAGTTGTCGGCGTGGGTGGTGCCGAGGACCGGGATCTCCCGGCGGGCCTGGGCGAACGCGACGGCGTGCGTGGAGTGCGTGTGGGTGATCCCGCCGATGCCGGGGAAGGCCTGGTAGAGGATGCGGTGGGTCTCGCTGTCGACGGACGGCTTGAGCGACCCGCCGACCACCCGGCCGGTCTCGATCTCGACCGTGACCAGGTCCTCCTCCCGCAGCGAGGCGTACGGGACGCCGGACGGCTTGATCACGTAGACGCCCGCCCCGCGGTCGACCCCGCTGACGTTGCCCCAGGTGAGCGTGGCCAGGCCGGCGGTGGCGATGCGTACGTTGGCCTCGAGGACCTCGCGCAGCAGATCCCTCATCGCAGGGCCTCCCGTCGGATCCCGCGCAACCGGCGCATGACGTCGTTGCCGTGCCGTCCGAAGTAGTCCACCAGCGTGCGGTACTCCGCGTAGAGAGCGTCGTAGCGGTCGGCGTCGGCCTCGTCGGGTGTCCAGGCACCGCGGACCACCCGGCCCATCGCCGCGGCGGCGGCCCGGATGTCCGGGTAGGCCCCGGCGGCCACGGCGGCGTGCAGTGCCGAGCCCAGTGCCGGTCCCTGGTCGGAGTCGAGCAGGCTGATCGGCATCCGGGTGACGTCCGCGTAGATCTGCATGACGAGGGGGTTCTTCTGCAGGCCGCCGGTGACGATGAGCTCGTTGACCTCGACCCCGGACTCGCGGAAGGTCTCGATGATCAGCCGGGTGCCGTAGGCGGTCGCCTCGATGAGCGCCCGGTACTGATCCTCGGGCCGGGTGGCCAGGGTCTGCCCGACGATCACCCCGGACAGCTCGTGGTCGACGAGCGGCGACCGGTTGCCGGAATGCCAGTCGAGCGCCATCAGCCCGTGCGCGCCGACGGGCCGGCTCGCCGCGAGTGCGCTCAGGTATTCGTGGACGCTCTGCCCGGCGGCCGCGGCCGCCTCGGCGTACCCGGCCGGGACGGCGTTGTCGACGAACCACCCGAAGATGTCGCCGACCCCGGACTGGCCGGCCTCGTAGCCCCACAGACCGGGAACGATGCCGCCCTCGACCACCCCGCACATGCCGGGCACCTCGCGCAGTACGTCGCCGCTCATCACGTGGCAGGTCGAGGTCCCCATGATCGCCACGAGCTGACCGGGCTCGACCGCCTGCGCGGCCGGCGCCGACACGTGCGCGTCGACGTTGCCGACCGCGACGACGACGCTTGTGGGCAGGCCCATCCAGCCGGCGGCCTCCTCGGTCAGGGTGCCCGCGGGCTGGCCCAGCTGCCCGATCGGGGCGTCCAGGCGGGTCGCCGGGAAGTCGGCGAACGCCGGGTTCAGCTCGGCCAGGTAGGCCGCCGACGGGTATTCACCGTCGACGAACTGTCCCTTGTAACCGGCGGTGCACGCGTTGCGCAGATAGGTGCCGGTCATCCGCCACACGATCCAGTCGGCCGCCTCCACCCAGTACCGGGTGGCCGCCCACACCTGCGGGTCCTCCTCGAGCACCTGCAGCGCCTTGGCGAACTCCCACTCGGAGCTGATCAGACCCCCGTACCGGGGCAGCCAGGCCTCGCCGCGCTTCGCGGCGACCTCGGTGATGCGGTCGGCCTGCGGCTGGGCCGCATGATGTTTCCAGAGCTTGATGTACGCGTGCGGCCGGTCCCGCCACTCGTCGAGCTCGCACAGCGGCGCCCCGTCGGCGGTGGTGGGCAGGACGGTGCAGGCGGTGAAGTCGGTGGCGAGCCCGATCACGTCGGCCGGATCGGCCCCGGCCGCCCGCAGCGCCTCCGGCACCGCGTGGCGCAGCACGTCGAGGTAGTCCTGCGGGACCTGCAGGGCCCAGTCCGGGGGCAACGGCTTGTCGGCCCGGCCCGGCAGGTGCCGTTCGAGCACCCCGTGGGTGTACGCGTGGACCGCCGACCCCAGCTCGGCACCGTCACTGACGCGAACGACCACGGCGCGCCCCGACAGGGTGCCGAAGTCCACTCCGATCACGAGAGTCATGCGGGGATCCTTTCCGGCGTCTTCACCGTGTCTCGGGAGATGAGGACCGGCTCGACGAGGGCCGATTCGGCCGACTTCACGCCGGTGGCCAGCTGGTCGAGCAGCAGTCGCAGGGCCTGGCGGCCGATGTCGGCGAACTCCTGCCGGATGGTGGTCAGCGCCGGGTGGAAGTAGCCCGCCTCGGGCACGTCGTCGAAGCCGATGATGCTGACGTCGTCGGGGATGCGGCGGCCCTGCTCGGCGAGCGCGCGCATGATGCCGAGAGCGACGTGGTCGTTGGCCGCGAAGATGGCGGTGCAGTCCGGGATGCGGGCCAGCATCCGCCCGCACTGGTAGCCGGAGGCGGCCGACCAGCCGGCCCGGGCCATCGGCGGGGCGATCGCGCCGGCCTCGGCCAGGGCGGCGCGCCATCCGTCCTCCCGGGCGCGGCTGCCGTGCCACTGCTCGGGCCCGGCCACGTGCCAGACCGTGCGGTGCCCGGCGGCGAGCAGGTGGCGGGTGGCGAGCAGGCCGCCGGTGTACTGGTCGACCGACACGTTCGCGCACTGCCACTCGGGCAGGCCGTCGACGGTCACGATCGGCACGCCGTCCGGCACCAGGCGCATGGCCTCGCCGGCGGCGTCGACCGGAGCTATGAAGACCAGCCCGGCCGCGCCCTGCTGGACGAGTCGCTCGACGATGCGCCGGGAGGCGGCCGTGGCGTCGTACCCGGCGACGTGCCCGACGGTCAGCGAGAGGTCGGCGCTCAGCGCGGCCTCGCCGATCGCCTGCACCATGCTGGACGGGCCGTAGAGGGTGGTGTTCTGGGCGACCACCCCGACCACGTTGGACCGGCCGGTGGCCAGCACCCGGGCCGACAGGTTGCGCCGGTAGCCGAGTTCGGCGATGGCGGCGAGCACTCGGGTGCGGGTGGTCGCGGACACGTGCGGGTGTCCGTTGAGCACCCGCGAGACGGTCTGGTGCGAGACGCCCGCGCGGGCGGCGACGTCCGACATGACGGGTCCGCGGTGCGGCGGCGGGAGAGCCGAGCTCATGTTACGGCCGTGCCGGCGCGCCCCGGCTCGTCTCGTCCTGCGTGGCGCGGACGGGCCTTCATGGGCGGTCCCTTCGACGGTGGGGCCCGCGTCATGACCGAGCGGAGCGAGCGTCAGGATCGCGCAAGGTCTCACGGGGTGGGCCGGATTGTGAACGCAAACATGCTTGCCCCGTCGTCTTGCTGTCAAGGGCCGGGGGACGGCCCGTTATCTGTTCGTGACATTCACGGCACGCCTTGCTGACGTGCTTAAACCCTTAAGAAGGTGCGTTTTGCCGGGTTAGGGAGGGTGTCGGCGGTGTATCCGTACTGTTTCCGGCAGGTGATCTTGGAGGTCAATCTATGGGTAACTTTGTTAACGATCTCAAGAGGTTGACTGACGTCGATCCGTCAAGTAGGGCATGCGCCGGACCAGGGTCGAAAGGATCGATCGAGCGCCTCCGTCCGTATCGGATCGGCAACGGAACGGCTGCGCCCGTGGCCGGGTCCGGCCGGCCGTGCGAGTGTCGTCCCGCGGTCGGTCGATAGTTGAACGCGCAGGTCGAGGCCTGTGAGCGCGAACAGTTCATCGATGGACGGGGTGGACAGATCGGACAGTGCCTGCTGGCAGGCATCGATGCAATCTTCCGGTAACAAAGAGCGATCACCTCTTGACTCGCCTGTTGAGAACGGTAACACTCGCGAAACGCAGTACCGGTGGCGTCGGTAAGCCCCGGGTTGGTCTCGGTGGTGGAGGACGACTCTCCACCACGGCTGTTCCCCTATTTGAAGTAGACGAAGGCGCGGGGAACCTCTCCCTGTTAACGTTCACAAACCCCGCGCCGGTGGCTGAAGGTCGCCCTGAAGGAGGAAGTAGTGCTCAAAAAGCTGTCTGTTGCGGTGGCCGGTTTCGTGCTGCTCGGTTCGGCTCTGGCCGGCTGCGGTAGTAGCGGTGACGACTCGTCGGGCTCGGGCAAGAAGGATGGCAAGATCGTCCTGGGCTTCTCGCAGGTCGGCGCCGAGAGTGGCTGGCGCACCGCGAACACCAAGTCGATCCAGGACTCGGCCAAGGCCGCCGGCATCGAGCTGAAGTTCAGCGACGCCCAGGGCAAGCAGGAGAACCAGATCTCCGCGATCCGGTCCTTCATCACCCAGAAGGTCGACGTCATCGCCTTCTCGCCGGTGGTCACCTCGGGCTGGGACGCGGTGCTCAAGGAGGCCAAGGACGCCAACATCCCGGTGATCCTGACCGACCGCGCCGTCGACTCGCAGGACACCTCGCTGTACGTGTCGTTCCTCGGCTCGGACTTCATCGAGGAGGGCAAGAAGGCCGGCCAGTGGCTGGTCGACCAGTACAAGGGCAAGAGCGGCCCGGTCAACATCGTCGAGCTGCAGGGCACCACGGGTGCGGCGCCGGCGATCGACCGGCAGAAGGGCTTCGCGGAGACCATCGCGGCGGACCCGAACCTGAAGATCGTGAAGAGCCAGACCGGTGACTTCACGCGGGCGCAGGGCAAGACTGTGATGGAGACCTTCCTGCAGTCGACGCCGAAGATCGACGTGCTCTACGCGCACAACGACGACATGGGTCTCGGCGCCATCGAGGCGATCGAGGCGGCCGGCAAGAAGCCCGGCCAGGACATCAAGATCATCACGGTGGACGCGGTCAAGGACGGCATGACCGCCCTGTCCGAGGGCAAGATCAACTACATCGTTGAGTGCAGCCCGCTCCTCGGCCCACAGCTGATGGACATCGCCAAGCAGGTCAAGGACGGTGGCACCCCGGAGAAGCGGATCCTCACCAAGGAGACGACCTTCACCCAGGAGCAGGCCAAGACCGAGCTCCCCAACCGTCAGTACTGATTTAGTTCGCGCGGCCGGCCCCGGGGCTCATCCCGGGGCCGGCCCGCGGGGCGTGAAACGGAGCACGAATGGGCGAGCCTCTCTCCTTGTCCGGGACTTCCGCGCCGGCCGGCGTCGGTGGCGGCCCGGTTCTCGAGATGACCGGCATCCGCAAAGTCTTCCCCGGCGTCGTCGCCCTCGACGGCGTCGACTTCCGTCTCTTCCCGGGTGAGATCCACGCCCTGATGGGGGAGAACGGCGCCGGGAAGTCCACCCTGATCAAGGTGCTGACCGGTGTCTACGACATCGACGGCGGCGAGATCACGCTCGGCGGTTCACCGGTGCGGTTCACCGGCCCGCTGCAGTCGCAGAAGGCCGGCGTCAGCACGGTCTACCAAGAGGTCAACCTCTGCACCAACCTGTCGGTCGCGGAGAACATCTTCATCGGGCGCGAGCCCCGCAAGTTCGGCCGCATCCAGTGGGGACTGATGCGCAAGCGGGCCGCCGAGCTGCTCACCCGCCTCGACCTGGACCTCGACGTCTCGGCCACGCTCGACACCTACTCGCTCGCGATCCAGCAGATGGTCGCGATCGCGCGCGCGGTCGACGTCTCCGCACGGGTGCTCATCCTCGACGAGCCGACCTCCTCGCTCGACGCGTCCGAGGCGGAACAGCTGTTCAAGATCATGCGGCGGCTCCGGGACGAGGGCGTGGCGATCCTGTTCGTCTCGCACTTCCTCGATCAGATCTACGAGGTCTCCGATCGGCTCACCGTGCTGCGCAACGGCAAGCTGATCGGCGAGTACAAAACCGCCGAACTGCCCCAGGTGCAGCTGGTCGAGAAGATGATCGGCAAGGAGCTCGCCGTCCTCGACGACCTCGAGGACAAGGCGCAGCGCACCCGCACCAAGTCCGCCGGGGCGCAGCCGATCCTGTCGGCGACCGGGCTCGGCCGCACCGGCGCCATCGCACCGTTCGACCTCACCATCCACGAGGGCGAGGTGGTCGGCCTGGCCGGGTTGCTCGGCTCCGGGCGTACGGAACTGGCCCGTCTGCTCTTCGGCGCGGACCGCGCCGACTCCGGTGAGCTGAAGATCGACGGCAAGGACGTGTCCCTGCGCAGCCCGCAGAGCGCGATGAAGCACGGGATCGCGTTCTCCTCGGAGAACCGCCGCACCGAAGGCATCATCGGCGAGCTGACCGTGCGTGAGAACATCATCCTCGCGCTGCAGGCCGCCCGCGGCTGGACGCGGCCGATCCCGCGCCGCAAGCAGGACGAGCTGGTCGACAAATACATCAAGGCGCTGCAGATCCGGCCGGCCGACCCGGAGCGCGAGGTGCGCAACCTCTCCGGCGGCAACCAGCAGAAGGTGCTTCTCGCCCGCTGGCTGATCACCGAGCCGCGCCTGCTGATCATCGACGAGCCGACCCGCGGCATCGACGTCGGCGCCAAGGCCGAGATCCAGAAGCTGGTCGCCGAGCTGTCCGACGGCGGTGTGGCGGTGCTGTTCGTCAGCGCCGAGCTCGAGGAGGTCCTCCGGCTCAGCCACAAGATCGAGGTGCTCCGCGACCGCCGCCTGGTCGAGGAACTGGAGAACACCGAGGGCGTCGACGCCGACCGCATCATGCAGACCATCGCCAGCGGAGCAGTGCAATGACCATCCTGAAGAACCGCTTGTTCTGGCCCGCCGTCATCCTGTTGGCGCTGCTGGTCGTGAACATGTTCACGTCCAACCAGTTCATCACCGTTCGCGACGGACACCTGTTCGGCACGCTGCCGGACATCCTGCGCGGTGCCGCGCCGCTGCTGCTGGTCGCGCTCGGCATGACGCTGGTCATCGCCACCGGCGGCATCGACCTGTCGGTCGGCTCCGTCATGGCGATCTCCGGCGCCGTGGCGTGCCTGCTCATCAGCCACCTCGGCGACCAGAGCGCGATCGGCTCGGTGCTGCTCATCGTCGCGGTGGCGATCGGCGCGTCCCTGCTGCTCGGACTCTGGAACGGCACCCTGGTGGCCGGGGTCGGCATCCAGCCGATCATCGCGACCCTGATCCTCATGGTGGCCGGGCGTGGTGTCGCCCAGCTCATCACCGACGGCCAGATCATCAACGTGCAGTCCAGCCCGTACGCGGCCATGGCGACCGGTCATTTCCTGGCCCTGCCGATCGCGTTCCTGATCGCGGTCGCCGCGATCGTGCTGGTCACCCTGCTCACCCGGCGCACCGCGCTGGGCATGCTGCTGGAGTCGGTCGGCGGCAGCCCGACGGCGAGCCGGCTCGCCGGCATCCGCGCCAAACGCATCACCGTGATGGTCTACGTGGTGTGCGGCGGCTTCGCCGGGCTCGCCGGTCTGATCTACAGCGCCAACATCAAGAGTGCCGACAGCATCTCGGCCGGCAACCTGATCGAGCTCGACGCCATCCTGGCCGTCGTGATCGGCGGCACCGCTCTGGTCGGCGGCCGGTTCTCCATCGCCGGCACGGTGATCGGCGCGGTCCTCATCCAGACCCTGGGGGTCACGGTCGTCGCCGTCGGCGTGCCGAGCAAGGCCACGCTGCTGTTCAAGGCCGTCATCGTGGTGGCCCTGTGCCTGTCCCAGTCCGCGACGTTCCGGCAGAAGGTCTTCGGACGCTTCCGGCCGTCCCGTCCCGCCGTCGCGGCGGAGGTGCCCGCATGACCACCGTCGACATGACACCGGCGACCAACAAGACGACGCCGACCAACCCGCGCCGCCGGGTGTACCGCCCGAACACCAAGTACATCCCGATCCTCGCGACCCTCACGCTGCTGCTGGTCATGTACTTCACCGGGGTGGCGAACTACGACAACTTCGGCCAGCCGAGCGTCGTGGTCAACCTGTTCCGCGACAACGCCGTACTGCTGGTCGTCGCCGTCGGGATGACCTTCGTGATCATCACCGGTGGCATCGACCTGTCGGTCGGCGCGGTCATCTCCATGACCACCACGCTGACCGCCACCCTGCTGCACGCCGGCTGGCCGCCGCTGGTCGTGCTCCCGCTGGTGCTGCTGCTCGGCTCGCTGCTCGGCATGGGCATGGGTGCGGTGATCCACTTCTTCAAGGTGGAACCGTTCATCGCGACCCTGGCCGGGCTGTTCCTGGCCCGCGGCATCGCGCTGTTCATCAACCAGAACTCGATCCCGATCCGGGACAAGTTCTGGAAGACCCTCTCCGAGTACCGCATCGTCCTCGCCGACGGCGTGGTCACCAAGGTCACCTCGGTGACCGCCGTGGTCGTGGTGCTGCTGGCGGCGCTGGTGCTGGCCTGGACCCGGTTCGGCCGCAACGTCTACGCGGTCGGTGGCAACGCCGACTCGGCCCTGCTCATGGGTCTGCCGGTGGGCCGCACGAAGATCGCCGTCTACACCCTCAGCGGCTTCTGCGCGGCCCTGGGTGGCGTGCTGTTCAGCATCAACTCGACCTCCGGCTGGGCGCTGCAGGGCCAGGGCCTCGAGTTGGACGCGATCGCCGCCTGCGTCATCGGCGGCGTGCTGCTGACCGGCGGCTCCGGCTACGTCTTCGGCTCCCTGCTGGGTGTGCTGGTCTACGGCCTGATCCAGACCATCATCACGTTCCAGGGCGACCTGAACGCGGCCTGGACCCGCATCATCATCGGCCTGCTGCTGTTCGGCTTCATCGTCCTGCAGCGGGTGGTGACGAGAAAGGCCAGATGAGGCTGCCGCGTCGCCCCTGCCCGGCCGGGTGTCCGGCCGGGCAGGGGGCGCTCGCGGTCAGGACAGCGGGCAGGTGTTGCGGTAGTCGGAGACTTCCAGGCCGCTGGGGCCGGGGCAGATGAACTGGTCGTAGCGGGTGTCGTTGTCGACGAAGCGCTTGAGCCAGGCCACCGCCATCCGGCCGGTGAGGGTGTCGACGGTCTGCGGGAAGAAGTGGCTGGCGCCCCGCAGTTCCAGGTAGGCCTTCTCGGGTGCCGACGGGAGGGTCGTGTAGAACGGGATCGAGTGGCTGAGCACCGGGGCGATGGTGTCGGCCTGACCGCCGACGATCAGCGTGGGCACCCGGTCGTCGCCCCAGGTCTTGTCGGTGTTCCACGGGGCCAGCGGGACCGCCGCCTGTAGGGCGGGCCGGTCCCTGGAGGCCTCCAGGGTTCCGCCGCCGCCCATCGAGTGACCGGCCACCGCGAGGCGCGCCGAGTCGACGCGGGAGCGGATCGAGCTCTGCCTGGTCAGGTAGTCGAGGGCGGCCAGCAACTGGTCGCCGCGCTGGGCGGGCTGGTCGAGCAGGGTGTTCGTCTCGATGCCGATCACCACGAAGCCGTGCGAGGCGATCCGCGGGCCCAGCCAGCTGATGCTGGACCAGGTGGCGGTGAAGCCGGGGGAGATCGCGACCGCGCCGAACGTGCCGTCGGCGGTGCTCGTCGGATAGTAGATGACGCCGCCGCCGAAGCCGCTCACCAGCGACGAGACGTTCGTCTGGGCGACCGCGTACGGGCCGCGCGCCGCGTCGAGTGCGGTCGTCGTCGGGGCCGGGCCGCGCTGGTAGGGGTTGTCGGCCGCCTGCGCCGCCGGGGCCGGAGCCACCGCCAGCAGGACCGCTGCGCTCGCGGCCGCCAGGAGACGGCGAGCTTTCAAGGGGTTCATCCGGGACGCTCCCTGGGAGTCGGGGGATTGATGACGGTCAGTGTCGGTTCGGGCCGCGGGCGGACGCATCGGCGAAATCACCGGCCTTGTAATACGGCGGAAATATTCGTCAGGTGAAAGGTCCCTTTCGGCCGGTGGGCCGGGCGGCCAGACTCGGTCCATGGTTGATGCACTTGAGGTGCAGGAACCTCTGGGACGTGCCGAGGCGCTGGCCCGCGGGCCGGCCGCGGCGGCCGGCGGCGGCGGGCTGGTCTACCTGGGGGCGCCCGGATCCGGCCGCAGCACGGTGCTGCGGGCGGTCGCCGCACGGCTGCCGGACCGGATCGTCCTCGCCGCCGACGGCCTGCCCGACGAGACCGGGTTGCCGTATTCCGGCCTGCAGCGCCTGCTCGGCCCGATCACGGGGGAGCTGCCGCCCGGGCGGTACGACGGACTCGTCCGGGTGCCGGCGGGCCGGCCCCCGGGCGACTGCCGCCTGGAACTCGGCCTGTCGATCGGGGCGCTGCTCCGGACAGTGGCGGCGAGCCTGGGCCCGGTCGTCTGCGTGGTCGACGACGCCGACCTCCTCGATTTCCCGTCCTGGCAGCTGCTCAAGCTGGCCGTGCGGCGGGCCGGGGTCCCGCTCCTGGCCACCGCGCTCGACTCACCGGCGGGCCGGCGGACCGCTGCCGGCCTGCCCGTCCACCACCTGGGCGCCCTCGACGACCGGGCCGCCCACACGCTGCTGCGGCGCTCGGCTCCCGGCATCGCCGACGAGGTGGCCATCGCGCTGCTCGACCTCGCCGCCGGCAACCCGGCCGCGCTCGCCGAGCTGGGCGCGGACCTCACCGCCGAGCAGCGCCGCGGGTTCGCCCCGCCGCCGGTCACCCTGCCGCCGTCGAGCACCCTGGGCCACCGGCTGCGGGCCGCCGTCGCCGCCCTGCCACCCCGCACCCGGGAACTGCTGCTGCTGGCCTGCGCACCCCCGCAGGTGGACGTGCACGACCTCGCCTCCGGGTCGGCCCGGCCCGGCCCGCCGGCCGAGCTCGAGGCGGCCGAGCGGGCCGGGCTCGTCGAGGTGGTGGGGGCGCAGGTGCGGTTCCGGCCACCGGTGCTGCGGGCGGTGATCTATCACGACGCACCGATCGGGCACCGGCGCGCGGCCCACCTGACGCTCGCCGGGATTCTCGCGGACCGGGGGCGCCGGCTGCCCGCCCTGCTGCATCGGGCCGCGGTGGCGGCGACCCCCGACGAGACCCTCGCCCGCGAGCTGCGGGAGGCTTCGGCGGGTGCGGCGCCCGCGGAGGCGGCGACGGCTTTGCGGTACGCGGCGGAGCTCACCGGCGATCCCGGCCCCGCCCTGCTCGGCCCCGCCCTGCTCGGCGCGGCCCGGGCGGCGTGGGCGGCCGGGCGGCCGGCGGACGCGGTCACGCTGTCGCGGCGGATCGCCCGCACGGTGGCCCCGGTCGAGGTGCGGGCCCGCGCGCGGGGCCTGCTGGCCGAGGTCCGGTTGCGCGGGGCGCCGCTCGCCGCCCGCGACGCCCTGCTGGACGTGGCCGCCGAGCTGCTGCCGGTCGACCTCGCCGGCGCCCTGGAGGCGCTGCTTCTCGCGGGTGAGGCATGCTGCCGCGCCGGGGACGGCGGCCGGTTCACCGCCCTGGCCCGGCAGGCGGAGCGTCAGGTGGCGGCCGGAGCCGGCAGCCCGGCGGCGGCCCGGCTGGGCGGGCCGGGCGGGCCGGGCGGGCTCGACGGGCCGGCCGGGCTCGACGGGCGGGGCGGGGCCGCCGTCGAGCTGGCTCTGCATCAGATCGGCGGCCTCGCGGACCTGACGGCGGGCGCGGACGACCGGGCCTTCGCCCACTTCCGGGCGGTACTGCGGCTGGCCGGGCGGGTCGACGATCCGCGCCTGCTCATCCCGGCGGCGATGGCGGGCGTGCTCGTCGGGCAGGACCGGTGCGGGGCGGAGATCGCGCACCGGGCGGCCGGGCTGGCGCGGGCCGCGGGCGTACACGTACTCGTGCCGGCTGCTCTGGAGGCCGCCGCGTACGCGGAAATGGCCGCCGGTCGTCATGCGGCCGCCACCGACGCCGCTCTGGACGGGGCCGCCTCGGCCCGGCGGGCCGGGCGCCTCGACCTCGCCGACACCCACCTCGCGTTGCTCGCGGTGCTGGCGGCGCTGGTCGGGGACCGGGCGAGCACCGAACGGCGGGTGGCCGAGGCGACCGCCCGGCAGGATGACGCGCGGGACCTGTGCGCGTGGGCGGATGCGCTGCTCGACCTGGTGGAGGGCCGGCCGGCCGATGCCGCGACCACGCTCGCCGCGATCGTCGCCGCGCCGGCCGGCCGGGGGTCGGTGGTGCTGCGGGTGGCCGTCGTCCCGCATCTGGTCGAGGCGGCCGGCGCCGCGGCGCCGCCGATCGACGCGTTCGACAGGTGGGCCGGCCGCACCGGGGAAGCGGCCTGGCTGGCGTTGCGCGCCCGATGCCGGGCATTGCGGACCACCGACGGGGTGGCCGCCGACGACCACTTCCGGGAGGCGCTGCGGCGGCACGACCAGGGCTTCGCGCGGGCGCACACCGAACTCCTGTACGGCAGTCAGCTGCGCCGCCGTCGTCGCCACCTCGAGGCACGGGCCCATCTGCGGCTCGCGGCCGGGACCTTCCACCGGCTCGACGCGGCGCCGTGGGCCGCACACGCGGCGCGGGAGTTGCGGGCGGCGGGGGAGCGGGCCGTGGCCGGTCCGGCCACCCCGGGGCCGCCGCTGACCGCGCAGCAGGAACGGATCGCCGGGCTGGTCGCCGGCGGGGCGACCAACCGCGAGGTGGCGCAGCAGCTGCAGCTGAGTCCGCGCACGGTGGACCACCATCTGCGCAACGTCTTCGCCCGGCTCGGCGTGCGGTCCCGCACCGAGCTGGCCCGGCTGCTCGCGGCGGGCTGAGAGACATCGACCCGGGTGACAACTCGGCGGCCGCGGCGGCGTCCTGGATGGCGTGGAAACCGCCGAGGAGCACGGGTCGACCGTCCCGGCAGGCGGTGAGCTCCATCTGCTCGACCGGACCGGCCGGACGGTCAACCGCCGGACCGAACCGGACTCGCTGCGTTCCGCGATCCTGCTCGGTCCGTGACTCAGTAGCGGCAGCGCAGCACCTCGAGGGTGTGGCCGAGCACGTCGACCTGGCTGCCGGCCCGCGCGGTCTTGCGCCGGGTGGCCAGCAGCGGGTCGGCGGTGTTGACCACGACCTCCCAGGTGCGGCCGAACTCCTCGGGCGGCAGGGTGAACGACACCGGTTCGCCGAGCGGGTTGAACAGCAGCAGGAACGAGTCGTCGGTGATCACCTCGCCGAGGGCGTCGCGCTCCGGGATGCCGTGGCCGTTGAGGAACACCGTCATCGTCATGCCCGATCGGGTGTTCCAGTCGGCGTCGGTCATCGCCTCGCCGTCGCGGCGCAGCCAGGCGATGTCCGGCACCTTGGAGTCGCCGACCAGCTCGCCGCTGAAGAAC
>NZ_BOMM01000074.1 GCF_016862195.1 Paractinoplanes ferrugineus
CGGGGCGACCTGGACCACCGACATCAGCCACGGCGACCTGGTGCGGACCAACCCGGACCAGACCAAGACCGTCGACGCCTGCAACCTGCAACTGCTCTACCAGGGCAAGAACCCCAACGCCGGCGGCGACTACAACAACCTGCCGTGGCGACCGGGCCTGCTCACCCTGCAGCGGTAACCCGTCGTTCGAGCACCCGCACCACCCCCGTCCCGCCGGTCCAGAACCGGCGGGACGGTCGTCTTTCCGGCAAGGCATACGTGTAAAAGTTTCATATAGCTAATGCCTTCGATCTTTTGCTGGCGTTGCACAGGCATGTCCACATACTCAGTGGCCATGCGAACTCGATCGCGCGGCGCTGCGGCGCTTGCCATCATCACCCTCCTCGCGCTGGTCCTGGCGCCGCTTCCGGCCGGCGCCGCCGCCGGCGAGACGGCCGCGACCGATCTCGACGGCGGCTGCTACAAACTGCGGGTGACCACGACCGGCACGACCGCCGGTTCCAGCAACTACGTCGAGAAGGCGAGCGTCGGGTACGGGACCCGCGGCTCCGCCACCACCGCCGAGCCGATCGCGTTCGAGGCCACCCAACTGGGCCGCTACCGCCTGTACGACCGGACCGGCGGCATCCTCTACCAGAGCATGCTGTCCTACGTGTGGGCCGGCACCTCCTACGGCGACCGGGCCGACTGGACCATCGCGCAGGGCCCGGCCGGCTACCGGATCCGCGGCACCCTCACCGGCGACCTGATCGGCAGCGTCTCCGGCAACCTCACCACCTCCGACGCCTCGTTCACCCTCGCTCCGGCGACCGGCTGCTACCAGCCGTACGAAATCGGCACCGGGCTCGTCAGCGCGGGCACCGCACCCGCCGTGAACAGCGACGGCACGCTCAACGGTTTCATCGACGCGCACGCGCACGCGGTGGCCAGCGCCGGGTTCGGCGGCAACTTCATCTGCGGTGAGCCGTTCGCCGCCGGGGGGCCTCAGGTCGCCCTGGCCGGCTGCCCGTCGCACGCGGCCGGCGCCGGGGCGCTGTTCGAGGCGATCATCGGAGGCACCGACCTGTTCGGCGGGGACGCCGGCTGGCCGACCTTCACCGATTGGCCGACCACCAAGAGCATGCTGCACGAGCAGTCCTACTACACCGGCATCCAGCGGGCCTGGCAGAGCGGTCTGCGGGTGTTCAACACCCTGTTGGTGGCCAACCGGGTGATCTGCGAGCTGTACCCGAGCCGGATCACCAGCTGCAACGAGATGGACCAGATCCGGGCCCAGGCCGCCCTGCTCTACGAGATGCAGGACTACATCGACGCCCAGAACGGCGGACCCGGCAAGGGCTGGTTCCGGATCGCGAAGACCCCGGAGCAGGTACGCGCGATCGCCGCGCAGGGCAAACTCGCGGTGACGATCGGCGTGGAGAACTCCGAGCTGTTCGGCTGCCGGGAGATCAACGGTGCGGCGCAGTGCACCGAGGCCGGCATCGACGCGGGCCTCGCCGAGCTCCAGTCGATCGGCGTGAGCGGCGTCTACCCGGTGCACAAGTTCGACAACGCGTTCGGCGGCACCCGCTTCGACTCCGGTCTCACCGGCGCCGCCCTCAACGTCGGGAACCTGCTCAGTACGGGCCACTGGTGGACCGCGACCAGCTGCGACGGGGCGTCCGACAACGAGCAGCCGATCACCAGCGACGCCCTCGCCGAACTGCTCACCTCGGTCACCGGGCTGCCGCCGGGCACCGTGCTCCCGGTCTACCCGACCGGCAAGATCTGCAACACGCGCGGCCTGACCACCCTTGGCGCGTACCTCGTCAATCGCCTGATGGACCGCGGCATGATCATCCACATCGACCACATGGGGGTGAAGACGGCGAAGGCCGTCCTCGACCTCACCGAGCAGGCCGGCTACCAGGGCGTGGCGGCCGTGCACAACTGGTCGGACCGGTCGATCAACGCGCGGATCGCCAAGGACGGCGGCTTCGTCGCCGGCTACGCCTACTCGGCGTCGGACGCCGGCAACACCCTGCCGGACTTCCTCACCGAGTGGCGGGCCAACCGCGCCGCCGCCGGTCCGAGCGTGCTGACCTCCTACGGGTACGGCTCGGACGTCAACGGCCTCGCCGAGCAGCCCGGCGCCCGCCTCGACGCGGCCGCCAAACCGCTCGTCTACCCGTTCACCGCCCCGAACGGCGCGGTCTTCGGCAAGCAGGTCTTCGGCCAGCGCACCTGGGACCTCAACACCGACGGCGTGGCCCAGTACGGCCTCTACGCCGACTGGATCACCGATGTGCTGCGCTACGCCGGCTCCGACAGCGCGGAGCTCAAGCGCGAGTTCATGAGCGGTGCCGAGGCGTACGTGCGGATGTGGGAGAAGTCGATCGCCTGGCAACGCTGACTTCACCGAGCGCCGTCCGCCCCGTGTCCCGGGGTGGGCGGCGCTCGGCGTCGGGCCGCAAGCCGTCAGCCCGACCGGCCGAAGCGGTCCAGCGCCTCGATGACGACGTCGCCGACGCCTCGGCCGGTTCCGTGCCCGGCCTCGTCGATCAGCTCCAACCTGGCGTCGGGCCAGGCCCGGGCCAGCCTCCACGGGATGTCGGCGGGACTGCCGAGGTCGAGCCGGCCATGCACGAGCACACCGGGAATGCCGGCGAGCCGGGCCGCACCCGCCAGCAGCTCGCCGTCGGCGAACCAGCCGTCATGCGCCCAGTAGTGGGTGACGAGGCGGGTGAAGGTCATCCGGAAGGCCGGCTCGTCGTAGCGCGGGTCGGGCCGGCTGCCGGGCACGTTGGAGACCAGCGCGTCCTCCCAGGCGCACCAGGCCCGCGCGGCCCGATCCCGCACGCTCTCGTCGGGATCGGCGAGCAGCTTCGCGTACGCGGCGGGCAGGTTGCCGTCGCGTTCACCGGCCGGCACCACGTCGAGGAACCGCTCCCACTGCTCGGGGAAGATCCGCCCGAGGTCGCGGGTGAGCCACCGGTGCTCGGCCGGCGTGCTCGTGACGACGCTGAACAGCACGATCTCGGTGACCCGCGCCGGGTGCCGCTGGGCGTAGCCGAGCCCGAGCGCACTGCCCCACGACCCACCGAGCAGCAGCCAGCTGTCGATCCCCAGGTGCTCGCGCAGCTTCTCGATGTCGGACACCAGATGCGGCATGGTGTTGGTGGACAGATCACTGCGCACGTCACCGGCGTCCGGGGTGCTACGCCCGCACCCCCGCTGGTCGAACAGCACCACCCGATAGACCGCCGGGTCGAAGAACCGCCGCCAGAACGCGCCCGCCCCCGAACCGGGCCCGCCGTGCAGCACCAGGGCCGGCTTGCCGTGCGGATCACCGCAGCTCTGCCAGTAGACCTGATGGCCGTCGCCGACATCGAGCAGGCCGTGGGCGAACGGTTCGATCTCCGGATACAGACGACTCATCCCGGTATCCAACCGGCTCGGCGCCGGCCGCGCATTCCCGTTTCGCCCGCCCGACCCGGCGCCGGCTCCGCGGTACACCTGCCGTACCAGGGGTAATGCCCGAGCATGACCGATCTTGACCAGCCGCTCGCCCGGCCGGCGGCCCGCCGCTGGGTCCCGCGGCGGGTGGTGGCCACCCCGCCGGCGTACGACCACCCGCACGGCCGCCGGATCATGGCACTGGTCGAGGCCCAGGGCATCGAGGTCGAACGGCTGCGTTCGGCCCGGCTGACCGGGGTCCGCGGGGAGAGCGACCGGGAAACGTACGCGCGGGCCAAAAGCACCATGGCGATCGTGGTGAGCCCGCCGTCCCGCCGGCGCCTGCAGCCGATCGCCCCGAGCGCCGACTGGCGGTTCGACCTCGCCGAGGGGTGCCCGGCCCACTGCCAGTACTGCTACCTCGCCGGCTCGCTGTCCGGGCCACCGGTCACCCGGGTCTACGCCGACCTCGACGAGATCCTCGGCGGGCTTGCCGAATATGCCGGTCGCGGCACTGTCACCAGCCGCCGGCCGGCCCGGCGCGAAGAAGGCACCACGTTCGAAGCCTCCTGCTACACCGATCCGCTCGCCCTGGAACACCTGACCGGCAGCTGGCGGCGCGCGGTCGAGCACTTCGGTGGGTGGGACGCGCCGGTCCAGTTGCGCTGGACGACCAAGTTCGACGATGTGGGCACCTTCGTCGGACTGACCCACCACCGCCGGACGAGGGTGCGGTTCAGCGTGAACTGCCTGCCGGTCACGATCCGCTTCGAGGGCGGCACGAGTCGCCTGGCGGACCGGCTGGCGGCCCTGCGGCGGCTCGCGCTCGACGGCTACCCGGTCGGCCTGACGATCGCGCCGATCATGCCGGTCGACGACTGGCGGACGTCCTACGGCGCGCTGCTCGAGGCGGTGGCGGCAGCCGTGCACGGCGTACCCGACCTCGACCTGACCGCCGAACTGATCACCCACCGGTTCACCCCGGGCAGCAAGGAGGTGCTGCTCGGCTGGTATCCGCGGACCCGGCTGGAGATGGCCGAGGACGCCCGGACCCGCAAGCACGGCAAGTTCGGCGCGGTCAAATACGTCTACCCGGCCCCGGTGATGGCCGAGCTACGCGGTTGGTTCGAGGCCGGGATCGCTGAGCGACTGCCCGGCTGCCGCATCCTCTACTGGACCTGACCGGCGTTCCCTGACCTTGTCGCCGGGCGTTCCTTCGCCGGGCGCCCCATTTCCGGGCGGCCCATTTCCGGGCGGGCCGTTCGGGCGGGCGTTCGGGCGGGCGGTTCGGGCGGGCGGTTCGGGCGGGCGGGCCGTTCGGGCCGGCCGGTCAGGGGTGCAGGAGGGCTTGCAGCAGGGCCTCGGGCGTCTCGAGCTGGGGCAGGTGGCCGGAGGCGGGCAGGACGGTCAGCCGGGACCGCGGGAGCGCGGCGGCAAAGGCCTTGGCGTGGCTGACGTCGACGATCCGGTCGCTCTCGCCCCAGATCACGTGGACCGGCAGGTCGAGGTGGGGCAGCCGGTCGAGCAGTGTCGGATCGGACATCGTCGGGCCCGCGTACACAGCCAGAGCTTGCAGGTCGGGTCGGGGCCCGCTGCTGCCGGCCGGCTGGGCCGGCGCGCGCCCGGGACCGGTCTGGTCGGCCGGCGCGGGCGCGGGGCCGGCGGCCGGTGGCGGGGTCGGGGCGCGGCGCGGGTCGTGCCAGGCGTGGGCGGCCAGTTCGGCCGGGGACAGCCGGCTGACGTCGGTGGCGGGGTGGCCCTCGACGTCGATCCCGATGGCGTCGATCAGGACCGCGGCGCTGACCCGGGGGCTGCCCAGCAGGGCGATCTCGGCCGCGAGCCAGCCGCCGAACGAGTTGCCGACGACGGTGACGCCGGTCAGGTCGAGCCGGTCGAGCAGAGCGACGTACGCCCTGGCAAGCACCGCGACGGAGTCGAAGCCCTCCGGTCGCGGGGTGCCCCCGAAGCCGGGGTGGGTGGGCAGCAGGACCCGCGAGCCGGTGCGCTCGGCGAGCAGCTCGGCGAAACCGGCCATGGTGGCGACGCCGCCGCCCCCGTGCAGCAGCAGGAACGTCCGGGTGCGGTCGGGCTCGGCGGGGGTGATCTCGACGGCGGTGATCTCGACGGCGGGGGTGTCGAGGTGAACTGTGGTGGAGGTCGAACTCATATCAGGAACCTTAACTAAGAAACCTTATATACGCAACCTGAGATCGGTCCGCTAGGCTGAGGTCATGTCCTACCGCCGCGCCGACGTCGGGCTGGCCGTGAAACGGCTCCAGCACCGCCACCACCGGGCGCTCAGTCAGGCGCTCGCGCCGCTCGGTCTCTCCCTGGTGCAGTGGGACACGCTGCGCCACCTGCACCGGCAGCCGGAGTCTTCGCTGCACGACCTGGCGGTGCTGACCTTCCAGACCGACCAGTCGTTCGGGACGCTGGCCGCCCGCATGGTCGATCGGGGGCTGATCGAGCGCGTACCGGGACCGGGTCGCGCCGTCCGGCACCGGCTCACCGACGAGGGCGAGCGCCTGCGCCACGCCGGCCAGGAACGGGCCGACGAGGTGGTCGCCCGGTCGTTCGCGGCCCTGTCCGACGAGCAGATCGACGAGCTGGGCGCCCTGCTCGACGCCGCTCTCGGCGCCTGACCTTCGTCAGGCCGACGGCGTACGCGCGGGACGCGTGCCGTGGATCTCGACCAGGCCGTCCACGCCGCGCAGGAACGTGTCGACGATCCGGTCGGGGTCGAACAGGCAGCCCGCCGCCATCGCGCCGTCGCGGAGCATGACGAAGTGCTGCGCGGCCGGTTCTGCCTTGTGCTCGTCGATGCGGGTCATCAGCTCTCGGACGGTGTCGAGGAACCACTGCCGGTGCGTGAGGACGGCCTGGTGGACGGGGTGGGCTGGATCCGGGTACTCCGCCACCGCGTTCAGGAACGCACACCCCCGGAAGCCGGGGGAGCGGATCCCCTCGGCGATCGATGCGGCGATGGCCCGGACCGCGTCGCTCGGCGGCAGGTCGTCGGCGGCCGGCTGGACCTGCGCGCGGATGGCCTGGTCGGCCGCTTGGAGATAGGCGAGGACGAGGTCTTCCTTGCCGGGGAAGTGGCGGTAGAACGTCGCCCGGGTCACCTTGGCCTCGGCGATGATCCGGTCCACCGGCACCGAGTGGATGCCCTCCGCGTAGTAGATGCGCGAGGCCGTGCCGAGCAGCCGGAGTCGTGCTTCGGACGGCCGGGGCTCGGTCTCGGTGCGTGCCATGGGTCCGATCGTAGCCAGTATCAACCCCCGATGGTGCGGGCATGAGATAGAACGTTCTGTCTTGACATTGTACGGGCCGAGGAGTCATCTTGTTCCAAGACAGAACGTTCGTTCTCCCTCCTTGAGGAGCCCCATGACCGCCGTGGCCGTACCCCGCCTCGCCCCCACCGCGTCCGCCCTGCGCCGCCTGTACTTCGTCCGCTTCGCGTTCGCCCTCGTCTGGGCCCTGGTGATGATCCCGCTGGCCAAGGACCTCAACCCGCTCACCGCGACGCTCCTGGTGGTCTACCCGCTGTTCGACGTCGCCGCCGCCGTGGTCGACGCCCGCGCCTCCCGAGCCACCGGATCGCCCACCCTGTTGTACGTCAACATCGCGATCAGCCTGCTGGCCGCCGCCGCCCTGGCCGCCGCCGGCGCCTCCGGCATCCCGGCCGTCCTGCGCGTCTGGGGCACCTGGGCAGTCGTGGCCGGCCTCATCCAACTCGGCGTCGCCCTCCCGCGCCGCCGCCTGGGCGGCCAGTGGCCCATGATCATCAGCGGCGCAATCTCCGTACTGGCCGGCGCCTCCTTCATCGCCGGCGCCGCCGCCGACCACCCCACCCTCACCAACGCCGTCGGCTACGCCCTCCCCGGCGCCCTCTTCTTCCTGATCGCCGCCCTCCGCCTGGGCCGCGCCGCCAAGTCCAACTGACGCCCCACCGTCGCTCCGCTCCGCCCCGCCCCGCTCCGCCCCGCCCCGCTCCGCCCCCGCCCTTGCCCGCTCGATGGCCCACCGCGCTGCGGCTCACGCTCCGTGGCCCACCGCTCCGTTGCCCCGGGTGACGCGAACGGCCGGTTCGCGGTGCTCGGCTGGGCGAAGGGATTCAACACCTCCGGGTACGTCGAACGCGACGTCTACTGGACGGTCGGATCGCCGAGCGGTGCCTACGTCCGGAAATCGCCGTCGCGATGATAAGGTCCCGCACCATGCCATCCGGACGTCTCGCCGCGGTGTCGGCGTTGATCCTCGCCCTGGGCTGCGCTGCCTGCGACAGCTCGGGCGGGGCCGCCGACGGCGGGTGGACGCCGTTGGAGGCACCCACCGGGCTGCAACCGGGCGCGTCGATCGCCGCCGACGCCCCCGATCGTGTCGAGAAGTCGCTGCTGACCACGCTGCCCGGCCTCGACCGGGTGGCGATCGACCCGGAGTACGCCGACGACGTCGCCTCGCCGGTCTGCGGCAACAAGCAGGGCCCGCAGGCGTACAGCAGTGAGTCCGGGATGCGCCGCGAGTGGCGTGGCCCGCAGGTCAAGGTGCACCAGTTCGCCGGCGCGTTCGGTGCGGTCACCGCCGAGCAGGCGATCGACCAGGTCGCCGGCAAGCTGGCCTGCGGCTCCTACCCGGCCCAGGACCGCGACGGCGGCGAATACACCGGTGTCCACAAGGTCACCGTGCCGTCCACCCGTCTCGCGTTCTGCGAGACGTCGCCCGGCAAGAACGCGTTCTGCACCGGCCTGCTGGCTCGCGACGACATCCTGGTGCGCATCCAGGTCGCGGCCGTCGACGAGGCCGCCGCCACGAAGCTTCTCGGCGACGTGACCGGCCAGTCCTCGGAGGTTCTGCGGAAAGCCTGGTAACGCCGCCACCGCAAGTTACGGTCCTGGGTGGGCCGGTTGTCGTTGCGCGATCTCAGCAAGATCGCGGAGCGGCGCCGGCTCGCCGACGGCGGGCGCACCGAGCTGCTGCCGCCGAGCACCACATCGGAGGTGCTGGCCGCAAGCGCCTGCCGAGACTCCCGCGGCTGGAGTTCGTCGAGGCGTACGTCTCGGGGTGCCGGTCCGCCGCCGAGCTCGACGAGCCGCGGATCGAGGCGGAGCTGGCCGGCTGGCGGGGGTGGTGGCGTGCCCTGGCCGAGCCGGAGCCCGACGGCGCGGCCGGCCCCCGGCGTCGTGGCGCCCGGCTCGGGTGCTCCTCGCGTCGTCGCGTTCGGCTCGGGTGCTTCCGGCGTCGTGGCGCCCGGCCTGGTGACTTCCGGTTCGGGGGCCCGGTCCGGGGGCGCCGGCTGCTGCCGCGGCCGATCGCGATCGCCTGGCCGGTGCTGGTCCTGCTCTTCCTCACCGGCGCCGGTGAGGGGGTGGCCGGCACCCGGTGGTGGAGCGTGCGGCATCCGGCCGCCGGCCGGCCCACCGGGGTGGGTGACGTCGTGAGCATCACGGCCGGAGCCCCTGCCGCCACATCTACGAGTTCACCGGCGGCCGGCCGAGCTCGCCCTCGGAGCTGCCGTTCCAGGTGGGCGGCCAGCCCGCCCGGTTCCACCTGTCGGTCTCCGAGGTGACCCTGGTGGAACGTCCGTCCTGATCCCTCGAAGCGGACAAATCTGGCAGTTGACTTGGCTAGAATTGCCGGAGATCGGACGACATGGCCGGAGGGTGACGTGACCGCGGAGACGAAGACGATCCGGGAATCAGCTCCCGACCGTGTTCTCGGCTTGATGATCGACGCCCTGAACTCCAGCCGCGAAGCCGTCGACACCGGCATCTGGGTGGCCCTCACCGTCCGAGGCACGATGATCACCGGCGAGATGATCCCGCACTGGCAGTGGTTCGACGAGCAGACCACGCTGTTCGGCGAAGGGTCCCACGTCGCCTACTTCGCCTCGGTGATGAAGGAATCCCGGGACGAACACGTGGCCCTGATGGGCAAGGACGACGCCGACTTGACGCCGGAGGAACGCTGGGAGCTCAACCAGCCCCCGGCGTTCGTCCATCTGCGTAAGGCGAAGACCTACCTGCCCGACCCCGTGTCCGAGGCCGGGCATTACTGGCGGGGGCGCCTGGAGGACGTGTCGGGCTGGTCCTTCGGGCAGTTGAGCCAGGTCACGCCGGGACCGGCGGAGCCCGCTCAGCCGTAGATCGACGACACCCACTCCGGGTGGTCGATGAACGGGTTGCGGTTGTGCTGGTAGGACGCGTAGATGACCTGGTTGCGGTTCTTCTCGAAGGCGTCCGGCGGGTCCTGTGCGTTCCACGCCAGCAGCTTGGAGAGCTTGCCGATGTAGGGCTTGGTCCCGTTCGAGACGGCGTCGTTGACCTCGAGATCGGCGAAACCGTCGCCACCCTCGTAGCGCACCGCCATGTAGAAGATCATGCGGGCCACGTCGCCCTTGACCGCGTTGCGGGGCTCCCACGAGTCGGAGTCGGTGTAGTTGCCCGCGGCCCCGGAGACCGCGCTGCCGCCGCTGTCGAAGTCCTTGTTGTCGCGCAGGGCGTTGACCGTGACGTCCTCGGGGCGCAGGTGGTGCAGGTCGGTGCCGGGGCCGGCGGTGGTGCCGAAATCGCCGTGCGACTTGGCATAGACGTGCTCCCGGTTCCAGTCGCCGGCATCGCCGCCGTTCAGTGACTTCGACCGGCTGATGCCCGAGTACAGCAGGATCACGTTCGACGAGTTCGACGGGTCCTGGTCGGTCACCTTCAGGGCGTTCCAGACCGCGTCGTACGACAGCTTCGTGACGCCGGTCGAGATGATCGTGTGCAGGGCGCTCCTGAGGCCGGCCCCGGACTTGCCGAGCGCGGCCGCGTAATAGGCGTCGGTCGAGCTGGACGAGGTCGGGGTGGCGGTGGTCGGGGCCGTGGTCGGGCTGGAGCCGCCCGGGGTCATCGCGGTCGGCGACTTGAGCCCGGGGTGGGAGAAGTAGGCGGTGAGCGTCCCGGTGACGGTGATCCGGGTGCGCAGCAGACCCGGGTTGCTGAGCAGCCCGAACGACGCCCGGTAGGAGCTGGTGATCTGCACGTACAGCATGGAGCCGGTGCTGGTCTGGCCGCTGCTGTCGGCGAGCGCCAGGGCGGTGTCGCCGGTGAAACCGCTGGTGCGGACCGTGGTGGTGGCGGTGGGCTCACCGACGACGTAGCCGGTGACCGTTCCGGTGCCGCCGGTCTGGCCGCTGATCGCCTGCGCGACCGTCAACGCGGCCGCCGCGTTCGCCTCGGGGGCCCGGACGAAGGTGACGACCAGAGCCAGGACGGCGAGCAGGGCGGGCGTGGCCAGCGCCGCCCTGCCTCGGTAGCGGGTCATGAGCACTCCGATCGCCAAGGATATAGATGGCGATCATGCTATGACGATTGGCTTAGGAGTTGGCCATATCAGAATTGTCATACGCGGGCCGGCGCCAGCGGACGGCGACCGCGGGCGCCTTCTTCTCCACCGGGCGCCGGGCGGCGGCGGCCCCCCGGTTGGGCAGAGCCAGCCGGAAGACCTTGGCCCAGGCGGAACCGACCTGCTTGGGCAGCGGACCGGTGACGTAGGTCAGCCCGTACCGCTGGAAGAGGTCTTTGATCCTGGGGGCGATCTCGTGGTAGCGGTTGCTCGGCATGTCCGGGAAGAGGTGGTGCTCGATCTGGTGGGAGAGGTTGCCGGTCATCAGGTGCATGGCCTTGCTGCCGCTGATGTTCGCCGAGCCGAGCATCTGGCGCAGGTACCACTCGCCGCGGGTCTCGCCCTCGATCGACGTCTTCTCGAACGTCTCGACGCCGTTCGGGAAGTGGCCGCACATGATCACCGAGTGCGTCCACACGTTGCGCACCAGGTTGGCGGTGAAGTTGGCGGCGATGGTGTGCAGGAACGACGGGCCGGACAGCGCCGGGTGCACGACGTAGTC
Organism: Paractinoplanes ferrugineus; assembly: GCF_016862195.1. GTDB lineage: Bacteria > Actinomycetota > Actinomycetes > Mycobacteriales > Micromonosporaceae > Actinoplanes > Actinoplanes ferrugineus. The sequence goes on from NZ_BOMM01000074.1 coordinate 11,324, forward strand.
CTTCAGCAGCTGCTTGCCGATCTTGCGGCGGGTCTTCTTGAGCTCACCCCGGAACCGGGGGTCGCGGCGGCGCTCCTTGGTGGCCAGGTTGCGGCCCAGTTCCAGGTCGTACGCGGCGATGCCGTACTCGAAGAAGCAGGCGTTCACGAAGTTCCACAGCGGCTGGCCCAGGTGCATCGGGTGCCACTTCTGGTCCTCGTCGACGCGCATGATGCCGTAGCCGAGGTCGTTGTCCCGGCCGACCACGTTGGTGTAGGTGTGGTGCAGCTCGTTGTGCGAGTGCTTCCACTGCTCGGACGGCGACGCGTTGTCCCACTCCCACTTGGTCGAGTGGATCTTCGGGTCCCGCAGCCAGTCCCACTGGCCGTGCATGATGTTGTGGCCGATCTCCATGTTCTCGAGGATCTTGGCGATCGACAGACCCGCCGTGCCGACCAGCCACGCCGGCGGGAACAGCGAGAACAGCAGGATGCCGCGACTGCTCAACTCCAGACCGCGCTGCCAGGCGATCACCTTGCGGATGTACTTGGCGTCGCTTTCGCCGCGGCTGCCCATCACCTCGTCGCGCAGCGCGTCGAGCTCGACGCCGATCCGCTCGATGTCCTCCGGGGTCAGGTGGGCGATCGGGTTGCTGGCCTTGCGCTGGAGCGTCGTCATCTTTTGATCAACCTTCGATTGAGCAGGGGCCGGCGGCGGCGTTGATGCAGGTCTGGATGGGGATGCTGTCGCCCGCTTCGGCGACCGTCAGCTGTCCGTCGCGCAGGTCGCGCACGGCACCCTCGCGCAGCGGCAGCACGCAGCTGAAACAGATGCCCATCCGGCAGCCCGACCGCATCAGCACGCCGGCCGCCTCACCGGAGTCGAGGATGGGGCCCGAGCCGTCGTTCTCGACGACGGTGCCGGACCTGGTGAACGTGACCGTGCCTCCGCCACCGGCCCCGCTGAGCAGCACCGGCCGGAAGCGCTCGGTGCGCAGCAGATGGGCGTGGCCGGCGTCGGCCCAGTGGGTCTCGAGGTCGTCGAGCATCCCGTTGGGCCCGCAGGCCCAGGTCGCCCGCTCGGCCAGGTCGGGGACGAGGTCGGCGAGGTCGGCGGGTTTGAGCCGGCCGTCGGTCGCGGTGTGCCGTTCGATCAGCCGGATGCGGCCCTCGGCGGCCAGGGTGCGCAGCTCGTCACCGAAGACGGCGTCGGCCCGCGTCCGCGCCGAGTGGGCGACCACGACGTCGGACATCTCGGCCAGCCTGCTGCGGAGCATGCCCATCACCGGGGTGATGCCGCTGCCCGCCGTGACGAACAGGGTCTTGCCGACATGTCCGCCGAGGAGGAACTCGCCCGCCGGCCGGTCGAGGTGCAGGATCTGGCCCTTGCGCGCGGCCCGGACGAGCTGAGTGCTCACCGCGCCGCCGGGAACCGCGTTCACCGTGATGGTGATCCGCCCGTCGGCCCGTGCGGGGGAGCTGGTGATCGAGTAGGAGCGCCACAGCCGTACGCCGTCGACGTCCACGCCGACCCGGACGTACTGTCCCGGCTCGTGCCGCGCCCAGCCGCGGCCGGGTCGCAGCACCAGGGTGACGCTGTTCGCCGTCTCGGGGCGGACCGCCTCGACCCGGGCCCGCAGCACCTGCGCGTTGCGCAACGGGGCGATCACGTCGAGGTAGTCGGCGGGCACCACCGGGGTGGTGACCAGCTCGACAACCCGCCACGCGCCGGCTCGTAGGTTGTTCAGCACAGCCATTGCTCAAGCTTTCCTGCGCGTGCGGGGTAAAGTCCTGACCACTCGAAGTGAATCTGGTCGGGCCTTTCTGTTCGCGGAGTACAAATGACACTTCCTGATGTCCGCGCGTACCGCCTGTCGCCGGAAGTGGTCGCCCCCCTGCGCGAGCGTCTGCCGCACGTCGCGACCCAGACCATCGACGCGATCATGACCGAGGTCCCGGCCTATGCCGAGGCGTTCACCGGCGGCCTCGGCGCCAAGATCGAGCGGGCCGTCCGCACCGCGCTGGGCACCTTCCTCGGACTGGTGTCGCGCGCCTACGGGCCGGAGCCGCAATCATCGCGCGGCTATGCCCCCGAGCCGCAATCGCCGCTCGCCCCGGCGCTGGAGGCGGCGTACGCCCTGGGCCGCGGCGAGGCCCGCAACGGCCGCAGCCTCGACGCGCTGCTCGCCGCCTACCGGGTCGGCGCCCGCGTCGCGTGGCACGAGCTGGCCGCGATCAGCGTCGCGGCCGGCCAGCCCGCCGCGATCATCGCGCACTTCGCCGAACTGGTGTTCGCCTACATCGACGAACTCTCCGCGGCCAGCGTCGCCGGGCACGCCGACGAACTCGCCTCGGCCGGCCGGGCCCGGCTGCGCGACCTGGAACAGCTCGCCCAGGCCCTGCTGGCGGGCGAGCCGGAGCACGCCCTGCTCGCGGCCGCCGAGCGCGCCGACTGGACACCCCCGCGCACGCTGACCGCCGTGCTGGTCCCGGAGCACGCCGCCCGCGGCGTGGTCGACCTGCTCGACAAGCGCACCCTGCGGCTGAGCGAGGAACTGGCGGTGTTGCTGGTCCCCGACGCCGACGGCGTGTCCCGGGCCGCGATGCTGGGCCGGCTGCGCGGCCGGACGGCGGTGGTCGGCCCGCCCCGGCCCTGGCTCGCGGTCAAGGCCTCCTACGACCGGGCCGTGCGCACCCGGGAGATCGCCGGCATGCCCGCCGGCCGGCTCGTCGACACCGAGGACCACCTGGCCGCCCTTGTCGTGACCGCCGACCCGCAGGCCCTGGCCGACCTGCGCGCCAAGGTCCTCGAGCCGCTTGCCGACGCCCCCAAACTGGCCGAGACCCTGCGCTGCTGGCTGCGCCACCAGGGCCGGCGCGACGAGGTGGCGGCCGAGCTGTTCGTCCACCCGCAGACCGTGCGCTACCGGATGACCCAGCTGCGCGAGATGTACGGCGACCGGCTGCGTGACCCGGAATGGACGACGGCCCTGCTCATCGCGCTGAGCACCTAGCCGTCCCGGCAGACCGGGCCCTCGGTGCTGAGGAACTGCATCAGGCGGACGGGCCGGTGGCCGGGACAACGTGAACCTCGAAGCCGAGAGCGGGCGGAAAGCCCGTCAATCCATTCTCCGTCCGGGATCCGCGCTGCCCCGTGCCACCGGCCCGGTCTCCTACCGGTACGCGTCGATCACGGTCTGCTCGATTCCGCTGCCGGCGCTACCGGTGGCGGTCACCTTCAGCGAGACGGTGCCGCCGGTGCGCGGCCTGGGCAGGGTGGCCCGGAACGTGTCGGGGCCGGCCCCGGTGACCGTCGCGGGCTGCCACGTCCGGCCGCCGTCGAGCGACGTCGCGACCGTGCACGCGGTGACTTCCTGCGCCCGTACGCCATGGGACTGCCGGACCGAGAACGTCGCCGCACCGGTCGGCAGGGGTTTGTTGGCCGCGTCGAGCGGCAGCTGGTAATCGACAGCGAACAATGGCAATGCGACGGTGCCGGTGTCCGCCGGGCCGGCCGAGCGGAAGGTCCACGACGTCGAGACGCGGGTCGAGACCGGAATGGCCCGGCTCGCGTCCACGTCGAAGGTGAGCCGGTAGTTCGCGGCGTCGCGAGGGACCGGGAAATCGGCAATCGAATCGGTTGCCGTGCCGATCACTTTGCCGTTCCTCGACAGCGTCAGCGTGCGCGGGATGTCGAGGCCGAAGCCGCCGGACAGGCAGTCGAAACGCTGATGCTGGTCGGTCAGCGTGACCAGACCGAAGCGCATGACTCCGCTGGTGCGGCTGGGCGGCGCGGGGGCGCAGCCGCTCGTCGAGCCGGCCGGATCGTCGAACCAGTCGGAGCGCAGCGGCTGCCGGACCCACGTCTTCTCCTGGCGGCTGCCCGGCGCGTAGTGGGCGATTCCCTCCTGCGTCACGATGTCGTTCCAGAATGCCTCGTCGAGCCAGGCGAATCCGGGGCTGACGTAATCGATGCGGTCACCGGCCACCGAACGGGTGGTGTTCTCGGCGACGAACTCGCCCTCGGGGCTCAGACCGTAACGCTTGTGGCCGGTCACCGAATCGGGCTGGTCGAGCAGGTGGAAATGCTGGTCGATGCGGGCCAGCCGGGCCCGTTCGGCGGCCGTCACCCGATAGGCCGGGTCGGCCGGCAGACCGCTGCCGGTCCGGTCGACCAGATCGTAGTGGCGCCCCGGCGCGTCCAGCCCGAACGCCGAGTAGAGCCGGAACTCGCCCATCGTCGCCCGGCCGGCGCTCGGTAGCACGAACACGTTGCCCTGCTCGGCCGGCTCGCCCCAGGCGAAGGCGTAGTCGGACCACGTCGGACCGCGCCGCCCGGTCTGCACGTAGGTCAGGCCCAGCGAGGTCGTCTCGGTCGGCACCCCGTCGACTGTCGCGCTCAGCCGCTTCGCCTTGGCCAGGTCGAACCGGAGTGTCGTGTCGGTGCTGACCACGAAGTCCGGTTCGCCGGCCAGCGCGGCGCGCTCGTCACCGTCGTCGGAGAACGAGTTGGCCGAGACCATGATGCTGTAGCGGCCGGCCGGCACCCGCAGGGTCGCGGTGTCGCCCGGGTCGCCGTCCAGGGTGGTGGCGAACAGCGCGGGGTCGTCGAGGTTGACCACGTTGAGCGTCGACCAGCCGAACGAACCGTCCGGCGTTCCCGGGATGGCGGTGGTCTGGATCGTCAGGTCGAAACCGGCCGGCTCGACGTAGAAGGTGACCGGCGTACGGGTGCTCCCCGTGGTGACCAGGGCCGTCCAGAAACCGGGCCGCAGCTTCGTCTTGTCGATGTTCAGCCGCACCCCGCCGGTGGCGCCCTTGTCGAGTCGCAGCGTGCTGTTCGACAGCGTGACCACGCCCGCCGGTGCGGCGGTGCCGTTGTGGTCGGTCGTGGTCACGGCGACGTGCACGGTGGTCGTGGCGGTGCCGGTGTTGGTCCAGCTCAGGTCCGGGGCGGCGACAACCCCGGTGAGGGTGCGGGCGGCGTTCAGGCGGCCGGAGCCGAGGGCGTACGCGTCGCCGGCCGGAACCGGATCGGCGGCCCCGACAAGCGCCGCCTTGAGTTGCGCGCCGGTCCACCCGGGGTGCCGCTGGGCCAGCACCGCCGCGGCACCGGCCACGTGCGGGGTGGCCATCGAGGTGCCCGACGACGCGACGTAGTCGTTGTCGATCGCGGTGCCCAGGGTGGTGCCGGCCGCGCGGGCCGCGACGATGTCCACGCCCGGCGCGGAGATCTCCGGCTTGGCCGCGTGCGACCCGATCAGCGGACCGTGACTGGAGAAGCCGGCGATCCGGCCCTGACTGTCCACCGCGCCGACGGTGAGCGCGTCCGCCGCCGCCCCCGGCCCCGAGACCGAGCCGTCGGCCGGGCCGCTGTTGCCGGCCGCCACCACGAAAAGCGTCCCGGTCTGCTCGCTCAGCGCGTCCACGGCGAGCGAGAGCGGATCGGTGCCGTCGCTCGGTTCGTCCCCGCCGAGGCTCATGTTCACCACGTCGGCGCGGCCGGCGGCCCACTCCATGCCCGCGATGACCTGGGCGTCGGTGCCGAATCCGTAGTCGTCGAGCACCTTGCCGACGGCCAGCCGCGCCCCGGGCGCCACCCCGCGCCGCGCCCCGTGCGAGGCCGCCCCGGTGCCGGCGATGGTCGCCGCCACGTGCGTGCCGTGTCCGAAGTGGTCGCTCGCGTCCCCGCCGTCGACGGTGAAGTCCGCTTTCTCGGCGATCTGGCCGGCGAGGTCGGGGTGCGTAGCGTCGATCCCGGTGTCGAGCACCGCGACCCGGGTGCCGCGCCCGGTGTAGCCGGCGGCCCAGGCCTGGGGCGCGGCGATCTGCTGGAGGTTGTCGTCGAGTTCGGTCGCGGTCGCCCGCACCCGGCGGTCGAGCCAGACCCGCACGCTCGGCGTGGCGCTCCGCTCCCGGGCCGGGGTCCGGGCGGCGAGTGCGTCGAGCAACGCCGGACCAGCCGACTTGGCGCGGCGTCCGGCCACCGCCGAGATGCTTGACAGCACGCGGGGGCGGGTGAGCCCGGCGGTGAGCGGGTCGCCGGTGAGCCGGGCCGAGCTACCGGATCGGATGATCAGCGGCAGGTCCGTGGTGCGGGCGTCGTCGTAACCGTTGGCGATCAGCGTGGTCACGTCGAACAGGGCCGGATCGAGCTGTTCGCCGACCATCGCGGCAACCCGGCCCGGGATGACGTGCACATGCCCGTCCGGGGTGCAGGTGCGGTGCAGGATGCCGCTCTTGGCCGCGGGCGTGACGCTGACAGTCGGACAGCCGGACGCCTTGGTCCGAACCGTGACCACATCGCCGGTCAAGAGCGTGACCTGGTAGGAGCTTCCGCCGGGCGGTGCCGCCGGCGGTGCCGCGGAGCTCACCCCCGGCACCCCCAGCGCGGCGACCAGGATCCCGACAGCGGGTAACGCGCGGATCATCGACATATTCACACGTCTAAGTCGTGTTCGGGCGGCCGGCAGGTTGCCCGCCCCGCCGACCGTTGACGAACTGGTCACACATCTGAAATCTTAGATGCCTGTCAACGCAAAAACTCGGCAGCGACTACGAAAATTATATGGATCAAGCCGAAACTTCGTGGCAGACATCCCATCCCCATCCCCTTTTGGCCGCCGCGGACCCCGACCGAGGCGGCCAGGCGCGCAGAACTGAGGGCTCCATGAGAGTTCGACCGCTCCTGCACACCCTGCTGGCCGCGACCCTGATCGCGGCCGGCCTCGCCCCCGGCACCGCCGCCCACGCCGCCGGCGGGGCCAACCTCGCCCAGGGCCGGCCGGCCACCGCCTCCGGCACCGCCGACGTCTACGGCGCCGGCCACGTCACCGACGGCAACGCCAACACCTACTGGGAGAGCCCGAGCAACGCCTTCCCGCAGTGGGTGCAGGTCGACCTGGGCGCCGCCGTCGCCGTCGACCAGGCGAAACTGAAACTGCCGCCGGCCACCGCCTGGGCCGCCCGCACCCAGACGCTCACCCTGCAGGGCAGCACCAACGGCTCGACCTGGAGCACGCTGTCCGGCTCCGCGGGCCGCCGCTTCGACCCGGCCACCGGCAACACCGTCACGATCGACTTCACCGCCGCCACCATCCGCTATGTCCGCGTCACCGTCACCGGCAACACCGGCTGGCCCGCCGGCCAGCTGTCCGAACTGGAGATCTACGGGGTGGCCGGGCAGAACCCGGACCCCGATCCCGATCCCGAGCCGCCCACCGGCACCAACCTCGCGGCCGGCAGGACGATGGAGGCCTCGTCCTCGACGTTCACCTTCGTCGCGCCCAACGCCAACGACAACAACACCGGCACCTACTGGGAGTCCAGCGGCTTCCCGGCGACGCTCACCGCCAAGCTCGGCGCCGACGCCGACCTCACCGGCGTCGTCGTCAAGCTCAACCCGGACCAGGCGTGGGGCACCCGCACCCAGAGCATCCAGGTGCTCGGCCGCGCCCAGGGGGCGACCGCGTTCACGACCCTGAAGGCCCGCGCCGACTACGTCTTCAACCCGTCGGCCAACCAGAACACCGTCACCGTCCCGGTCACCGGCCGGGCCGCCGACGTGCAGCTGCAGATCTTCGGTAACACCGGGGCGCCGGGCGCACAGGTCGCCGAGATCCAGGTGGTCGGCTCGTGGGCACCCGGCCCCGACCTCGTCGTCACCGGCCTGACCTGGGCGCCGGCCGCGCCGGACGAGGCCACCGCGATCACCGTCTCGGCCACGGTGCGCAACGCGGGCACCACCGCGTCGGCGGCGACCACCATCGACGTACGCGTCGGGGGCGTCACCGCCGGAAGCGCCGCCGTCGGCGCCCTCGCCCCCGGAGCCGGCACCACCGTGACCGTCAACGCCGGCCGGCTCGCCCAGGGCAGCTACCCGGTGTCCGCCGCGGTGGACCCGGGCCACACGGTGGCCGAGCAGAACAACGACAACAACACCCTGACCGCGTCGTCCCCGCTCGTCGTCGGCCAGGCCCCGGGCCCCGACCTGCAGGTGCTCAGCGTGACCTCGACACCGGCCAACCCGGCGGCCGGTGCCGCCGTCACCTTCTCGGTGGCGGTCGACAACCGGGGCACGAGCGCCGCGGCGGCCAGCGTCACCCGAGTGGTCGCGGGCAGCACCACGCTCACCGCGAACACCGGCTCCGTCGCGGCCGGCGCGACCGTCCACGTCAGCCTCGGCACGTGGACCGCCACCAGCGGCGGAGCCACGATCACCGCCACCGCTGACGCGACCGGCGTGGTGACCGAGACCAACGAGACCAACAATTCCCGTACGCAATCAATTGTCGTCGGTCGCGGAGCGGCCGTTCCCTACGTGTCCTACGAGGCCGAAGCCGGCCGGTACACCGGCACGCTGGTCGCGGCGGACCCGCTGCGGACCTTCGGGCACACCGACTTCGGCACCGAATCGTCCGGCCGTAAATCGGTGCGGCTGACCAGCACCGGCCAGTTCGTCGAGTTCACCTCGGTCAACCAGGCGAACTCCATAGTGGTGCGCAACTCCATCCCCGACGCGCCCGGCGGCGGTGGCCAGAACGCGACGATCAGCCTCTACGCCGATGGCCAGTTCGTGCAGAAGCTGACCCTGTCCTCGCGCAACAGCTGGTTGTACGGCACGTCGGACGACACCGAGTCGCTGTCCAACACCCCGTCCACCGACGCCCGCCGGCTGTTCGACGAGTCGCACGCGCTGCTGGCGTCGTCCTACCCGGCCGGCACCCGCTTCAGGTTGCAGCGCGACGCCGGCGACACCGCGGCGTTCTACTACCTCGACCTGATCGACCTCGAGCAGGTGGCGCCGGCCCTGGCCCAACCGGCCGGCTGCGTCTCCATCACCAACTACGGGGCCGTCCCGAACGACGGGATCGACGACACGGCCGCCATCCAGCGGGCGGTCACCGACGACGAGAACGGTGTGATCAGCTGCGTCTGGATCCCGGAAGGGCAGTGGCGGCAGGAGCAGAAGATCCTGTCCCCGGACCCGGCCCGCGGCCAGTACAACCAGAGAGGCATCCGCAACGTCGTGATCCGCGGCGCCGGCATGTGGCGCGCGCAGCTCTACACGAACACCGAACCGCAGAACGTGGTCGGCAACATCAACCACCCGCACGAGGGCAACGTCGGCTTCGACATCGACGACCACACCCAGATCTCCGACCTGGCCATCTTCGGAATGACGACCAACCGGGCCAACCGCGGCCACGGCATCAACGGCCGGCTCGGCAAGAACACGAAGATCAGCAACGTCTGGATCGAGCACGTCAACGTCGGTGCCTGGGTGGGCCGCGACTACTCCGACACCCCGGCCTACTGGAACCCTGGGGACGGCCTCGAGTTCACCGGCATGCGCATCCGGGACACGTACGCGGACGGCATCAACTTCAGCAACGGCACCCGGAACTCCAAGGTGTTCGACTCGTCCTTCCGCACCACCGGCGACGACTCCCTGGCCGTCTGGGCCAACCCGCGGGTCAAGGACACCTCGGTCGACATCGCCTCGAACAACCATTTCGTCAACAACACGGTCCAGCTCCCGTGGCGGGCGAACGGCATCGCGATCTACGGCGGCTTCAGCAACTCGATCGAGAACAACCTGGTGTACGACACGATGAACTACCCGGGCATCATGCTGGCGACCGACCACGACCCGTTGCCGTTCACCGGCACGACGCTGATCGCCAACAACGGCCTCTACCGGGCCGGCGGCGTGTTCTGGAACGAGGACCAGGAGTTCGGTGCCATCACACTCTTCCCGTCCTCCAAGGACATCGTCGGCGTCACCATCCGCGACACCGAGATCGTCGACTCCACCTACGACGGCATCCAGTTCAAGACCGGCGGCGGCAACATGCCGAACGTGGCCGTCACCAACGTCAGAATCGACAGGTCGACGAACGGCGCCGGCATCCTCGCCATGAGCGGCGCCCGTGGCAACGCCACCCTGTCCAACGTGACGATCACCAACTCGGCCGACGGCAACGTCGTCATCCAGCCGGGCTCCCAGTTCGTCATCAGCGGCAGCTGACATCTGGTGCCCCGGACTCTTCCCGGATTCCGGGGCGCCATTCCCGTCCCCGCTTTCAATCGGCATGATTCAACCTGGGGGCGCATCTTCGGGTGCGCCACAATTCCGGGATGCGGCAGCTCGAGCTGTCACCCGAGCCGAGCTCGCAGCCATGCGCGACCCACCCGAGCGCACAACTATTCCCTTGATCGCCCCAATTCCGCCGCGACCAGGCCCGCCACCGCCGGGGCCTCGCCGTGCGGGACGCCCGCAACCGGTGGCCCGCGTTGCGCCCTGGCCTGAGCCGCGGGTTGCGGCTCGCCAGTGCAGCTCGCGTCCGCACCCGCTCGAGGCCTGGCGGACTCCACACCACCCCGGCGCCAGCCGCAGCCGCAGCCGCAGCCGCAGCCGTACAGTTTTGCGCCCGATGAAGGGCGGGTGCAACGGCATCTGCGGAATGCGTCGACCTGACGTGTGCGGCTGGGCGGGAAAAGATGTCGAGCGGCTGGAGATATCGCGTATCGGAAATGGGCGGCGCATCGGCAGATCGGCATTATCGGCGGCGTAAGCGTGAGCCTATTATCGGGTAATTCTCGGCCGGTGATTCGTCGGGCATGCCGCGGGAGCGACCGCAAGGGGAGCGCGAGGGGTCGGGTCGGGGGGCGAACACTTTTCGCGCAGCGGCGAAGTACGGGTGTGATGCACCTTGGGAAGCGACATCGACGGGTCCGGTGGTGAGATGGTGGCGCAGCTGGGACACACCTACCTGGACACGGACGCTCACCTGATCGAGCGGGCGCCGGCGGCGCCGGAGCTGTTCACGGCGATTTTCGACAGGCACTACCGGGACATCTTCTCCTACGTGGCCCGCCTGCCGGAACCGGTGCGGGCGGTGCTGCTCCTGGTCGCGTGGGCCGGGCTCAATCAGCAGGAAGCCGCGGTGGCGCTGGGCATCCCCGCCGGCACGGCCCGGTCGCGGCTGCACCGGGCGCGACAAGAGATGCGGCAGGCGCTGGGCGCCGATATCGAGATGGGTGAGTGATGGACGAGATCAGTGTTCTGCGGGAGACCTTCGAACCCGGCGCCGCACCGTCGGCGGAGGCGGAGCAGCGGGCCCGGCTGGCGCTGCGCAACCGGATGGCCGCGCCCGCCCCGGCCCGGCGCCGGGTCTCGTGGCGGCTGAGCATTCCGGTCGCGGTGACGGCCGCCGCCGCGGTGACGGCCATCGCGATCGGCACCGCCGGTGGGCCGGCTCGGGTCGGGTCGCCGGGGCCGGCGCAGTCGGCCGGGCCGGTGCCGGCGCCGCCCTATCTGAAGCCGGTGAGTGCCGCCCAGGTCCTGGAGAACGCGGCCTGGACGGCCGAGCAGGAGACCTGGGTGGATCCGCGCCCGACCCAGTTCATGTATGTCGAGACGCTGGAGATGCTCAACCCGCCGGAGATCCAGCGGAAGAAGCCGAACGGCGCGATGATCCCGGGCAAGGCGCAATACCGGAAGATCCAGCAGTGGGAACGCATCGACGGGCAGGTGCGGGGGGAGATCCGCGACGGCCGGCTTCAGGTACGTACGCAGGGGCAGAACAAGTCCTACTGGGCGTTCGTACCGTGGTCGCAGATCGTCGAACTGACCTCACCGGAGAAGGTGGCCTACTACCTCGAGCATCCCGAGGGCGGCGTGCTGGCGATGCCGGAGGCGCTGGCCGGTCAATATGTGCTGCCCCCGGACGTCAAGGCGGCCCTCTTCCGGTACCTCGCCGAGCGGCCGGGCATGCGGGTCAACCCGGACGCGGTGAACCTCGACGGCCGGGCGGCGATCGGGCTGGGCCGGACCGTGGAGGGCTATTTGTCCGAGGAACTGCTGTTCGACAAACAGACGTACACGCTGATCGGGGATCGTCTGGTGGCGGTGGCCGACCACGTGAGCCGGAGTGACGACGGAACCTCGTACACGACGAGGGGTGATCTTTTCCGGCAGGTGATCTATCAAGACATGATGATCGTCGACAAGCCCGGCGAGACGAACTGAACATCGACGCATGCTTGGGGCCCCGGTGGGCACCAAGCAAGCCGTGCAAACGTCGGACATGATTTTCGCGGTCGTCGGGCTCGGCGCCCTGCTCGCCGGTATCCTCCCGCGGGTGCTGGAGAAGCGGCCGCTCTCCATGCCGATCGTCTTCGTCGGCCTCGGGATGCTGGTCTTCGGGCTGCCGCTGGGACTGCCCGAGGCCAACCCGCTGGACCACCCCAAGCTCACCGAGCACCTGACCGAGGTTGGCGTGATCGTCGCGCTGATGGGTGCGGGGCTGAAGATCGACCGGCCCTGGGGCCGGCGGGCGTGGAAGTCCACCGGGCGTCTGCTCGTGATCGCCATGCCGATCACGATCGCCGCGATGGCGCTGCTCGGCTGGTGGTGGATCGGCTTCGTGCCGGCGACGGCGCTGCTGCTGGGCGCCGCGCTCGCCCCGACCGACCCGGTGCTCGCCGCCGACGTGCAGGTCGGCGAGCCGACCGACGAGGAGGACTCGGAGGACGAGGTGCGGTTCGCCCTGACCTCCGAGGCCGGGCTCAACGACGGCCTGGCGTTCCCGTTCGTGTACGCGGCCATCGCGATGGCCGGCAGCGCCGGGCTCGGCTGGGTCGGCGAATGGGCCTTGCGCGACGTCCTTCTCAAGGTCACCGTCGGCGTCGTCGGCGGCGTGCTCGTCGGCAAGCTGCTGGGCCGGCTGTTCTTCCGGGCCCGCAAGGAAGAGCTGCGCCTGGCCAAGCACTCCGAGGGCTTCCTCGCGCTGGCGGCGACCATGCTTGCGTACGGGGTGGTGGAGGTCGCCCACGGTTACGGCTTCCTGGCCGTGTTCGTGGCGGCCCGGACGATCCGGGCGGCCGAGAGTTCGCACGAGTACCACCAGGTGCTGCACAACTTCGCCGAGCAGACCGAGCGGCTGCTGACCGTACTGTTGCTGCTGTTGTTCGGGGGTGCCCTGGTCGGCGGCCTGCTGGCCCCGCTGACGTGGCCGGCGGTCCTGGCCGGGCTGGCACTCATCTTCGTCGTCCGGCCGCTGTCGGGTTTCCTGTCGTTGCGGGGCGCGCCGGGCCACCCGGCCGAGCACTGGGTGATCGCGACGTTCGGCATCCGGGGGATCGGGTCGTTCTACTACCTGTCCTACGCCCTGACCCTGGCCGACTTCCCCCGCGCCGACCTGGTCTGGGCCACCATCGGCTTCGTCGTGCTGGTGTCGGTGGTGCTGCACGGGGTGGCCGCCACCCCGGTGATGCGGCGGCTGGACCGGGCCAACGAGCGCACCGGACGGCAGGAGGCGGTCGCGGCCTGACCCGGCGGCAGGTGTGACTCTTGTCGATCGGGCAGGGCACCGCTCAGGCGTTGCTGAGGCCTGCCGATTTGTCTGGTATGCGGGTGTGGTGGCGCCTGGTTCTGGTGCCGCTGCTGGTGTGGATGCTGCTGGTGACGGTGGGCACGGGCCTTCTGCTGTGGCAGCAGGGACACAGCCGGCAGGCGGTGGCGCAACGGTTCGACAGCGGGGTGCGTGCCCTGGGTGACTTCATGTCCAGCATCGCCGCCGACCAACTCCTGCGGGAGCGGATCCAGGCCGAGACGTGGCTGGCCGCACCGGAGGTCAGCGCCCACGATTTCCAGCTGGTCGTCGGCGGCTTCGGCTACCCGTCCGCGGTCCTGCTCGATTCCACCGGGCGGGTGCTGCGCAACTACCCCGCCGAACCGTCCCTGGTCGGCCGGGACCTGGCCGCTCGCTACGCGCACCTGCGGGCCGCGGTGGACGGCCGCCCGACGGTCTCGGCGGTGGTTCCGAACGCCGCGCGCGGGCTGCCGGTGGTCGCGTTCGCGGTGCCGTTCACGACGTCGTCGGGGCGGCGGGTGCTCTCCGGGGCCATCCCGGTCCGGGCCAGCCCGCTCGCGCCCTACCTGGCCGGCGCACTGGCCCTGACCGACGCCCAGGTGCAGCTGACCGACACCCGCGGGGACATCGTCGCCGCCACCGAGACCTTCGGCAACGCCGAGCCCAGGCTGGCCGACGAGAACGGCCGGCTGGCCACCGCCCTGAACCGGCGGCCGGGCGGCCGGTACCGGGCCGACGGCACGTGGTGGCACTACTCGTCGGCGGACATCGCCGGGACGCCCTGGCGCGGTTCCGCCACCATCCGGGAGAGTGATCTGTACGCGTCGCTGGTCGCCAACGAGATCGCCGGCCGGGCCGCCCTGGCCGGTGCCGCGCTCGTCGGGCTGGCCGTGGTGGCGGCGGTCGGCCGGACGCGGGTGGGCCGGCGCGCCCTCGAGGTCAGCGAACGTCAGCTCGCCCGTCGCGCCGGGGAACTCGAGGACGCGAACACCAATCTGGCCGACGTGATCGCGATGCTCAGCCATGACGTACGTCAGCCGCTTGCCAAGATCGTGGGGTTGGGCGGCCTTCTCCAGGAGGAGTGGGGCGCCATCCCCGAGCACACCCGGGTCAACTACGTGCAGCGGATGACCGTCGCCGGGCTGCGGGCGAACGACCTGGTGACCGACATCCTGATGCTGGCCCAGCTGGACGCGGGCGCGATGCTCGCCCGCCCGGTGCGCCTCGACGTCGCGCACGCCGTCCGCGAGGCGGTGGCCGCCCACCATGTCAGCGAGGGCACCCCGATCTCGGTGGCCGCCCCCGACGAGACCGCGGGCCTCGCCGACCCGGCCCAGCTCCAGCTGGTCCTGGGCAACCTGCTGTCGAACGCCGCCAAATACGGCCATCCGCCGATCGAGGTGACCGTGGTCGCTGCGGGGGAGCAGGTGTCGATCCGGGTCGCCGACCACGGCGAGGGCGTGCCGCCGGAGTTCGTGCCCCGCCTGTTCGACCGGTTCGCGCGGGCCGAGTCCGGCGTGGCGACCACCAAGGCGGGCACCGGCCTCGGCCTCTACCTGGTGCGGCAACTCGCGCAGGCGGGCGGCCTCGACGTCGCCTACGAACCGGGCGAGACCGGCGGCGCGGTCTTCGTCGTGACCGTGCCACGAACCCATGTCGGCGAGGAGATCGGTGTCTCCTGACCCGGGGAAGTGCCCGGCAACTTTCAGGTCGCCGGTCACGGTGCCGATTCTGTCCGCCATGAAGCTCTTTTCCTGCGGTGACGTCGTTCCCGGCTGTGACGCTCAGTTCGAGCACGACAGCGAGGACGGCATCCTCGCCGCCGTGGCCCAGCACGCGAGGGACGTCCACGGGCTGGCCGCCGTGTCCGCCGAACTGGTCGCCGCGGTGCGCTCGGCCATGGTCAGCCGCTGAGCATGCGCGTCGGAACCGACCTCGACTGGCCGGCCATGCTCGCCGCCGCTCTCAGCGGTTCCGGCATGCGCGCGGTCTTCCAGCCGATCGTCGACCTCGCCCGCGGGGTCGTGGTCGGTTACGAGGCGCTCACCCGGTTCGACGGCCCGGTGCGCAACCCCGAGGTCTGGTTCGACGCCGCCCGCAAACACGGATGCGGCGCTGAACTGCAGGCCATCGCCCTGCGCGCGGCCCTGCGGGAGCGTTCGTCGCTGCCCCGCAACTGCTTCCTGACCGTCAACGTCGGCCCCGAGGTGCTCACCCACCCGGCCATCCGCCGGATCTGGGCCGAGGAGGGTGACCTGCGCGGACTCGTGGTCGAGTTGACCGAGCACTACGCGGTCGACGACTACACCGCGCTGGAGCCCGACCTCAACCGGCTCCGCGCCGCCGGGGCCCTGATCGCCGTCGACGACGCCGGTTCCGGTTACGCCGGGCTGACCGCCCTGCTCGCGCTGCGCCCCGCCATGATCAAGCTGGATCGGGCGCTGGTGCACGACGTCGACCGGGACGAGGCCAAGCGGGCCCTTGTCGAGATGGTCGGCACCTTCGCCGGCCGGATCGACGCCTGGCTGCTGGCCGAGGGCATCGAGCGCGCCGGCGAGCTCGAGGTGCTGGCGGCCCTGGAGGTGCCGCTGGCGCAGGGCTACCACCTGAGCCGTCCGGCCGACCCGTGGGCGCTGATCACCGACGAGGCCGAGCGCGTCCTGGCCGTCGGAGCCCAGGACCGCGGCGGGCGGGGCCTGCGCCCGCTGCTGGAGCACCCACCGGTGGTCACCGACGCGGTGGCGGCCCGCGCCGCCTTCGCCGACCCGGCGGTCGACCTGGTCGTGCTCTGCGACGAGTACCGGCGCCCGATCGCGACCATCGACGACCGTTCGACGTCGACCCCGATCGTCCTCCCGGACATCAAGGTCAACGTCGACACGTCACCGGGCGACGCCGCCGAACGAGCCATCACCCGCGCGGACTGGACCCGGCCACTGCTGTGCACCGACGACGCCGGCCGCTACCTCGGCGTGGTCCGCATGCCGCGGCTGATCCACGCCCTCCGCACCGGCTGACTCCACCACCTCGAAGACGTGTTCGAGCCGGGCCAGCTGCAGGATCCGCCGCACCCGAGTGGTCGGCGCGGCCAGCACCAGCCGGCCACCCTGGCTGATCATCCGGCGGTGGGCACTGAGCAGCAGCGCGATCGCGGCCGCGTCAACGAGCGGGCTCGCCCGCAGATCGACGGTCAACCGCCGGGGCGCCAACTCCACCGCCTCGTTGATGATCCGCCGCCACCGGTCGACCGCGAAGCCGTCGAACGGCTCGGTGACGATGACGACCGCCTCGGGAATTCGCTGATCTGTCATGGCTCAAGACTCGGCCGGCCATGTAGCGGCGATTCCCCGAGGACATGACGATTTCATGACGTCAGCAGGTCGGCGTAGTCGGCGATGGTCAGCGGGCCGGTCGACAGCGAGCCGTCGCCGCGGGGCACGCTGAGCGGACTGCCGCCGCTGGTGAACTGCACCGTGCCGACCTCGGCGCCCTGGCTGGTCAAAGTGCAGACGATCTGGCCGTACGCGAGCATCTCGTCGGTGCGCCCGCCGTACTCGGACGGCTCGGCGACCGCGACCGTGGCCCGGTGCTGGGTGATCGTCATGCCACCGATCCGGGTGGTGGTCAGCGCGCTGGTGAAGCCGTCCCGCTGCTCGGCGCTGCTCGGCCCGGCGAGCAGGTCGGCGAGCATCTGCTGGGCCGACGGGGCGACCGGAACCCGCCGGACCACCCGGACGAGGGCGCCGTCGCGCACCAGGTAGACGCGTTCGAGGGCGGAGCCGAACCGGTCGGGGACCGGCGCCGACGACACCGACGTACGGGGCCGGTCCAGGTCACGGGGCTCGTCGTCGACCGGTACGCCGCACCCGGCCGCGAGCAGCACCACCGCCAGCAGAAGCCGCTTCACGACGCGCACCCCGGCAGGTCGACCCGGAACCGCGCGCCGCCGCCGGGCCGGTCGAGCACCGACGCGCTCCCGTCGTGCGCGGCCGCGTGCTGGGCGACCAGGGCCAGACCGAGGCCGGTTCCGTCGGAGTTGCCGCGGGTGTGGGCGGCGCCGCCCCGGACGAACCGGTCGAAGATCACCGGCTTGTCCTCGGGCCGCACCCCGGGCCCCTCGTCGTCGACCTCGAGACGCCCGTCGCCGCCGTGCAGTTCCAGCCGGATCGCGGTGGCGCCACCCCCGTACGCGGCCGCGTTGTCGAGCAGGTTGCCCAGCAGCTGATTGAGCCGCCGCCGGTCGACCGACCAGATGAGGTCGCCCGCGGGGTGCACGATCCCGGGCGGCAGGCCGCGCTCCCGGCACGCCCGCCGGGCCAGTTCGGCGACGTCGACGGCGGTCCGCTCGGCCGGCTGGTCGCCGCGGGCGAGCGTGAGCAGGTCGTCGACCAGGCGCTGGAACCGGCTCACCTCGTCGGCGACCAGCCCGGCGGCGGTGGCCGTCCGGTCGTCGAGGCTGTCCTTGCGCCGGGTGAGCACGCTGGCCGCGGCCGCGAGCGTCTGCAGCGGCGAGCGCAGCTCGTGACTGACGTCGGCGGCGAAGCGGCGATCCCGTTCGAGCCGGGCCGACAGCTCGTCGACCATGTGGTTGAACGACGTGGTCAGCCGGGCCAGGTCGGGCTCCTGGGCGGGGTCGAGGCGGGCGTCGAGGCCGCCGCGGACGATGTTCTGCGCGGCGTCGGCGACCCGCACGAGCGGCCGCATGACATATCTGCTCGCGTACGCCCCGAGCCACGCCCCGCCGAGCGCGGTCGCGATCGCCACTCCGGTCAGCACCACCGTCAGCACGCGCAGTGTGTGATCGAGCTCGGCCAGCGAGTCGACCTCGTAGAACGTGGTGTCCGCGCTGATCGGCAGGGCCACCACCAGGGTCGGCACGCCGTCGTCGAGGATCCGCTGGACAGCCGGCCGGCCCTCGCCCACCCGCTCCTGCAACGCGGCCGGGACGACCTCGCCGGTGTCGGCGTTACGCGAGTACCAGGCACCGTTGCGGAGCACCAGAGCGCGCCTGTTCTCGCCGGTGTCCAGGGCGCGCAGCACGGCCGCGAGGTCCGGGTTGACGGCGGTGATGCCGGCCCGCACCACCGAGGCGTCGTAGTAGGCGGCTCGCACGGCGGTGTCCTCCCGCTCGGCGAGCAGGGAGTGCCTGGTGATCTCGTACGAGACGAAAGCCATCGTCGACGAGAGCGCGAGCGCTCCGGCGGCGAAGCCGCTCACCACCCGCGCGCGCAGCCCGGCCCGGATCATCGCTGCAGTTTGTAGCCCAGGCCGCGCACGGTGACCAGGTGCCGCGGTGCGCCGGAATCCGATTCGATCTTCTGGCGCAGGCGTCCGACGTGCACGTCGACGAGCCGTTCGTCACCGCCGTCGTAACCCCAGACGCGCTGCAGGAGCTGCTGGCGGGAGAGCACCCGGCCGGGATGGTCGGCGAGCTCGCACAGCAGCTGGAACTCGGTGCGGGTGACGGCCACCGGTTCGCCGCCGAGCCGCACCTCGCCGGCGTCCGGCAGGATCTCCAGGTCACCGAAGCGGTGCACCGGGATCGCGTCCGGCCCGGCGACCCGGGCCCGCCGGCGCAGGGCCCGCAGCCGGGCCGTCAGCTCCGGGATGGCTATCGGTTTGACCAGATAGTCGTCCGCGCCGGCCTCCAGCGCGGCGACGATGTCGTGCGTCCCCTCCCGGGCCGAGACCACCACGATGGGTACGTCGTCGGTGCGCCGCAGCTGCCGGATGCACTCGAAGCCGTCGATCCCGGGCAGCATCAGGTCGACCAGCACGGTGTCGGCCGGCCGGCTCTGCTGCAGCGCGATGCCTTCCTCGGCGGTCGAGGCGCCGGCCACCGCGTATCCCTCGTCCTCCAGCGCGAGCTGCAGGGAGAGCCGGATCCGGTCGTCGTCTTCGATCACAAGTACGGCGGACATCACCCCATCTTGTCCGGCGGCGGCCCGGATCGACGAGGATCCGGTGGCGGAACCGGAACTGTGTCACGCAACTGTCATGATTCAGGCGCCGTCGTGGTGCCGGCGCCGCTCGTTGATCTCCCAGGTCATCACGTAGAGACGGATCGCCTGGGCGAGGCTCTCCTCGGTGTGGAAGGTGAGCACCATGTGCAGGCCGGGATCGCCGTGCGGGGCGTCACGCACCGTGTAGACCTTGCCGCTCAACGCGACCTCGCCGGAGTCCCCGAGCCGTACGGTGGCCCGCAACTGGTCGCCGGGGGTCAACGCGACCGGCTCGTCGATCCAGCAGCGCAGCCCGCCCTCGCTGATGTCCAGCAGGGCACCCTCGATCCGGCGGTCGTCCTCGGTGGTCAGCTGGACCGCGGCGCCGCCGCCGCCACGCACGAACTCGCGGCGGTTGCTCTGCCGGGGCTCCGCGGTGGGTGCGAGCCGCCAGCGGAAGGGGGCCTCGTCGGAGACGGCGACGAGGCGGGTGGGGAGCACGACGCGGGTGCGCGGCGGCGCCCAGAAGATGTCGAACTGCTGGCCGGGCGCCATCGCCGCGGGGCCGGCGGTCTCGAGCGGGGCGGCGACGGTGAAGGTGTCACCGTCGATCGACTCGAGGCGCGACCGGAAGTTGATCCCCTCGCCGAGAACGAGGTAGACGGGCGCGCCGAGCGCGGGCAGCTCAGTGGTGGCGGAGACGGACGCAGTCATCGGGAAGGCACCTCACCAAACGGGGATCCGGTCGAGTGCTCTGTTCGGCCGCCGGCCCCGCGACGTGAGAGTTTCGGTAGCGATTCGGTGGTGACCCGGGTCGCGGCGGGTGCCGGCGTCGCCCCGGGCGCCGTCAGCTGAGCTCTTCGGCCAGCTCGGCGGGGGCGGGGGAGACCGGTTCGGGCAGCTTGCCGCCGCGGCGGGCGCGCAGCCGGAACAGGGCCGGGATCAGCCAGATGGACAGGCGCTTGGCGGCGCTGTGCAGGCCGGCCAGCACGAAGCCGAGGGCGATGCCGAACCCGGCGGCCAGCAGCGGCGAGTCGGCGAAGGCCATCCCGCCGACCCGGCCCAGGCCGATCGAGTAGGCCGCCCACAGCCCGCTCGATACGAGGCTGGCCAGGTAGAACGGGCCGAGGGGCAACTTCACCGAGCCGGCGGTCAGGGTGGTCGCGGTCCGGCCGTACGGGATGAACCGGCCGACGACGATCGCGATGCTGCCCTGTCGTAGCAGGGCCCGCTCGGCCTTGGCCTTGGCGGCGGCCAGCCGGCCCATCTTGATCCGGGCGCCCGCCTTGCCGCCGACGTAGTACGAGATGCGGTCGCCGGCCACGCCGCCCGCGATCGCGGCCCCGGCGAGCCCGGCGACGTGCGGGGATCCCGAGGTGGAGATGGCGGCGAGGCCGATGAGGATGGCCTCGGACATGGCAACCGGGACAAAGCCGTCAATTGCCACCAGGACGAAGATGATCACGTAGAGCCACGGCGACGAGATCAGTGGCATCAGGTAGTCGATCATCCAGGGCCCTTCGTAGCTTCGTTGCCTCGACCATACGAATTCTGCAGGCCCGGCCGCGATCTTGCTGTCCGATAATGCCTGGTGAGGTCAACCCCGCCAACCTGTGAACCGGCCCGTTCGGCGGTCCGCGAGCTGCCCGAGCGTGCGCAAGCGTCGAGAATGGCCGACGCTTTACCGATGACTGTCGATGAATACGTTCAGGCGCACTGCACGCCCGCCGACGATGTCCTTCGTGAGCTGGCCGCGGAGACGGTCGCGCTCTTCCCGGACGCCGCCGGGATGCAGGTCTCGCACGACGAGGGCCAGTTGCTCACCATGCTGGTGCGGCTGACCGGGGCGGCGTACGCGGTGGAGGTCGGGGTCTTCACCGGTTACTCCGCCCTCTGCATCGCCCGGGGCCTGCCGGCCCACGGCAAGCTGCTCGCCTGCGACGTGTCCGAGGAGTGGACCGGCCTCGCCCGTGAATACTGGCAGCGCGCCGGCGTCGAGCACCTGATCGACCTGCGGATCGCCCCGGCGATCGAGACCCTGCACGCGCTGCCCGCCGACCCGGTCGTCGACTTCGCGTTCGTCGACGCCGACAAGACCGGTTACCCGCAGTACTACGAGAGTCTCGTCCCGCGCCTGCGTCCGGGCGGCCTGCTGGTGCTCGACAACGTCCTGCAGGGCGGTCACGTGCTCGACCCGGCCCCGGAGCGCCCGGCCCATGCGGTCGTGCAGCAGCTCAACGAGACGGTACTGGGCGACGACCGGGTCGAGTCGGTGATGCTCCAGGTGCGCGACGGCGTGACCCTGATCCGGAAACGCTGATCCGGAAAGACTGGGCTGAATATTCGGTGGCCGGGCCGGCCGGAGCGCTGCTAGCTTCGCCGGAACTGATCGCCGAACAAGGGTGGACCCTTGTACCTCTGCTGAGACATGCACCGCGCCGGGCCGGCACAGGCCCGGCGCATCGGCGTCCCGCATCGTGCGTTCCTTCGCCGTGCGCGGATCTCCTCCCGCGAAGCGTCGTCTTCGCACGCAATGTCGAAGCAGATCGGTGTCTCAATCCATGCTGTCCACCACGTGGCTGGTGTGCCGCGAAGGCCTGCCCGTCATCCGCCGCCGCTGCCTGAACTGCAGCTCCGACAGGTATCGCCCGAACGGCAAGTTCCGGATCAACGCGAACCACAAACTCCTCGACGTCTGGCTGCTGGCGCTGTGCGCCGGATGCGGGAAGACCATCAAACTGACAGTCCTGGAACGGGTCCAGGTCCACACCATCGACCCACCGACCCTGGACCGCTTCCACGACAACGACCTGACCCTCGCCGCCGAACTCCTGGCCGACCCGCTCCTGGCCCGCCGCAACTCGGTGACGCTCGACTGGGCCGATGCCTGGACCCTGCGGCGGACGGCCGGCGACGGCCCGGTGGTCGAGGTCGGCTTCGCCGAGCGGATCCCGATCCGGGTGACCACGTTGCTGGCGGCCGGCCTGAACGTGTCCCGGACCGAGGTGCGCCGTTTGATCGCCGACGGCAGTCTCCAGTCCAAGCGCCGCCTGACCGGAACGGTGTCCGCCGACTTCACCTTCGAGGACCGCCGCTCCACCTAGCCCGCCGGGGGCGGTTATCCCCACCAGAAAGACGGGTGCTGGCTCGGTTCTGCCGGGCCGGCCACCTTCCTAGCGTGACCCCATGAGGATTCGCACAGCACTTTTCGCCTCGTTGCTCGTCGGCTGCGTCACGGTCGCCTCGGCCCCGTCCGCGTCCGCCGCGGCCGGCGACGCCCCGGTTCGGCTCACGCTGCCGGCCCCCACCGGTCCCTACCGGGTGGGCACCACCGACCTGCACCTGATCGACCGCTCCCGCGCCGATCCGTGGACGACCACGCCGGCCTACCGCGAGCTGATGATCAGCATCTGGTACCCGGCCGCGGCAGCCGGCCGGTTCCCCCGCGCCCCGCACATGCTGCCCGGCGCGGCCGCGCACTTCGGCAGCGCCGCCGGTGCCGGTCCCGGCCTCTACGGCATCCCGGCCGGATCGGTGGACTTCGCCGGCACCCGGACCGGTGGCCACCTCGGGGCGCCGGTGGCCCGGCACCACCGGCCGTTCCCGGTGGTCGTCTACTCGCCCGGCGCCGGCGATCCGCGGACGTGGGCGACGACGGAGGTCCAGGACCTGGCCAGTCGCGGCTACGTGGTGGTGACCGTCGATCACACCTACGACGCGTCCGAGGTGGAGTTCCCGGGCGGTCGCGTGGTCGAGGGCCGATTGCCGCAACTCTTCCAGGAGACCACCGACTTCCAGGCCCTCGCGAAGAAGATCTTCGACGTCCGGATCGCGGACATTCGCTTCGTCCTCGACCTGCTCGCCGCCGTGAACCGCGGCACCGACCCGGACGCCGAACGCCGGCCCTTGCCGGCCGGTCTCACCGGCGCGCTCGAGCTGCGCCGGACCGGCCTGTTCGGGGTCTCCGCGGGCGGGCTGACCGCTCTGCAGACGATGGCCGAGGACTCGCGGATCAGGGCCGGGATCGACATCGGCGGCAGCATCGAGACCCCGCTGATCCCGGATGCGATCTCGTTGTGGCCGGTGGCGCGGCGCGGCCTGGACCGGCCCTTCATGGTCATGGGCGACGCCGGCACCGACCACCATCAGACACCGTCCTGGAAGATGTTGTGGGACAACAGCACGGGCCGGCGCCTGGACGTGTACCTCACCGGGGCCAAGGGGGAGGACTCCTACAAGGACGCCGTCCCGCTGATGCCGCAGATCGCCCGGCAGCTCGGTCTGCCGGACAGCTTCGTCACCGACGCCATCGGGACCGTCGATCCGGGCCGGGCCGTCCGCGCCGAGGAGACCTTCGTCGCCGCCTTCTTCGACCGCTGGTTGCGCGGCCGGGACAGTCACGTTCTGGACGGACCGTCCCCGAACGCCCCGGACGTCACTTTCGTCCCCTGAGCCGAGCTCAGGTGCGGTGCCGGGGACCGTGGATCTGCGCGTGCAGGCGCTCCATCCGCTCGTCCAGGCGGGCGGCGTCGTGGGCGGCCGCGGTCAGCTCCGCGCGCAGGTGGTCGGGCACGTCCTGCTCGTACTTGTAATGGATCTTGTGTTCGAGGCTGGCCCAGAAATCCATGGCCACGGTGCGCAGCTGGACCTCCACCGGAACCGTCACCACCCGGTCGGAGAGGAAGACCGGGATCTCGACGATCAGATGCAGGCTGCGGTAGCCGTTCGCCTTGGGTTCGGCGATGTAGTCCTTGGTCTGCAGCAGCTTGACGTCCTGCTGACGGGTCAGCATCTCGGCGACCGTGTAGACGTCCGACACGAAGCTGCAGATCACCCGCACCCCGGCGATGTCGCGGATCCGGGCCCGCACGGTGTCGAACGCCATCGGGCAGTTGATCCGGCGGGCCTTCGCGGTGAGGCTCTCCACCGTCTTGAGGCGGGTGATGACGTGCTCGATCGGGTTGCCGCGGCCCCGGTGCTGCAGTTCCTCGGCGAGGATCGTGATCTTGGTGCCGATCTCGGCCAGCCCGAACTTGTAGACCAGCATGAAATGGGTCAACTCGTCGGCCGGCAGCCGCAGCGTGTCGAGCTCGGCGGCGGTCTTCGACGCCAGCGCGGACCGGTCGATGGTCACTGTCTCGTCCCCCGGAGTGTCCTGCTTGCGCCACCACGGTATGCGGCCCGTGCTCGTCCCGGCGGGGCAACCGCCAAGGCGGGGCCGGTCCGGCACGCCCGCACCGCTGGAACCGGCCCGGCCGGGGAGGAGGCGAGGCGTGGATTGTGCCGAAGCCCCGGCCTCGATCGCAAGCGAACCCGGCACCGATCCCTCGGCCGGGTTCCTCGCGGGGGTGGCGGCGCCGACATCACGCCCGGCCGCCGCCGGTGCCGTTGACCAGGGGCGGCCGCTCGGGCCGGAGGAGGTGACGCACTTCGCCAGCCTATCCGGGTGGGCGCCGGGAGCCCGGTGACACCGGCCGCCGCCGCTCTCCGGGTCGGGGTCGATGCCGAGCGCCTGCGCGGTCGGGGAGGACGCCTCCCCGATGATGTTGCTCGGGCCCCCGTCGGCGAAGACCGCGTAGCCGACCTTGTTGTTGCAGTTACCGCCGCCACGCTGCCCGGCTTGATGCCGCTGCTCGAGTAGTTGAACCGCGGGCTGGGGAGCGGAATCACGAAATAGTGGGTCTTGTCGGCTTGGAACGATTTGCCGGCCGACGTCTGGAGCGATGTCTGGTTCTGGTACCGCGGGTCGGTGCTCTCGCTGCAGTTCGACGTGCGTACGCCGTCGCGGTCGATGTCCATGTCGGCCTTCCGGAAGAACGCCGGCCCCTTCTTGCGGATGTTGACGGTCGACGAGCCGCCGTCGTCGGTGGCGTACTTGCCGGTCGAGACGACGCCGCAGGAGCTGACCTCGGCGAGCAGCCCGGCGGCGACGAACCCGGTGGGAAGTTTGCGTTCCCCGTGTCCTCCTTCGGGAGTGGGATCTGACGCAGGGAAGTGTGCCCACAATGGACGGACAGCCGTCGCAGTATCAGGCAACTTTCCAAACAATTACCCGGGGCGAACGGTATCGATCCTCCGAACGGGGCCGCAAGGTAGCGGACTCGATCGATTGCCGGCGGGCTCCTCCGGTGGCCCCCGAGTGAGCCGTCAGAGGGCGACGAAGGTCAGGCCGCGTGCCTTGAGGGCCGGGATGACCGTGCTGAGCGCCTGGTAGGTCTGTGACCGGTCGCCGCCGCCGTCGTGGCAGAGCAGGATCTGGCCGGGCCGGGCGGCCAGCAACCGGTTCTTGATGGCGGCGGTGCCGGGGCGCGCCCAGTCGCGGGGGTCGTCACTCCAGTCGAGCGGCACCAGACCGGCCCGCGCGGCCTCCTGCATGACCGCGGGCGACCAGTCCCCGCCGGGCGAGCGGAAGATCTTCGGCGCGTACCCCGTGGTTTTCTGGATCTTGCCCTGCGCTCTGGCGATCTCCTTGCCGATCGCGGCGCCGGGCTGGCCGGCCAGCTTGGAGGGATGGCTCCAGGTGTGGTTGGCCAGCTGGTGACCGGCGCCGGTGACCGATTTGGCGACCGGTTCGTGACCGAGCACCTGGTTGCCGATCATGCAGAACAGCGCCGGTACGTCGTACTTGTCGAGCAGTCCGAGAATCTTCGGCGTCCAGATCGGGTGCGGACCGTCGTCGATGGTCAGCGCGATCGCATCGGTGGGGAAGGCCGGCCCGCCGGTGACCCGCTGATAGTCGGTAAGCGTGTAGATCGGGCGTTTCTGCACCACCAGTGAATGCCGCACGGGTGCGAGGGTGCCCTTCTCGGGTTGGCGGGGGCGGGGCACGGCGGTCGCCGGGCCGGGCCCGGGTGACTGGTCCGAGCCGGTTCCGGCGGCCGCCGCGCCGGCCAGCAGGGTCAGGCCCGCCGCCCCGGGCACGGCGGTCAGCAGCCGCCGCCGGGTCAGGCCGTTCGGCCCCGCCGTCAATCGCTGTCGGGCCTGGTCGGCCGCCGCGGGCAGGGCGGTCCGCAGCCGCGTCACCTTGGCCTCGATGCCGAGCCGGCGGAACATGGGAAACCTCCATCAAGATCCCTGGGGCTGACCGCGGGCAAAGCTAGCAGCCTTGATCAAGCTCGCCCAGCGGCATCCGGCCGGAATTCAGGCGGCCGCGATGCCGGATCTCCTTCGAAAGCGGCCTGGAGCAGCGTCTGGACGTCGAGGCGGGCCAGGTCCTGGGCGGGCAGAATGGTCGTGCAGCACTCCGGGCCGGTGTGTCCCAGGTGGATGACCGGGCAGCCGGCGGCGATCGCGCTCGCCACCCCGGTCGCCGAGTCCTCCACCGCCACGCAGTCCGACGCCGACCGGCCGAGCAGGTGGGCGGCGAGTCGATAGGGCGCGGGGTCCGGCTTGCGCTCGTGTTCGGGCACGTCGTCGCCGGTGACGATGACATCGAAGAGCCGGCCGCCGCCGTTCGGCAGCACGCAGTCGACCAGAGCCCGGCTGCTGCTGGTGACCAGACCGGTGGGCAGGCCCGCGGCTCGTACGCCGCGCACCACCTCGAGCGCCCCGGGCAGCCAGTTGGTGTGCCGGCGTAACGCCGCCCCGACGTTCGCCTCCAGCCAGGCCACGTCGGCCAGCACGTCACCCTGCCAGCGGAGGCGGCGGTGGACGGTGGCGACCGCGATCGGGGTGGCCAGGCCGACGAGGCCGTCGAGGGCGCCGTCCGGAAGGTCCGCGGCGCGCTCCTCGGTGAGCGCCCGCCATGCCGCGAACCAGTAGGGGTTGCTGTCCACCAACGTACCGTCAAGATCGAAAAGTACCGCCCGGCGGGACATCGATCCTCCTTCATGTCGTTCGCTCCCCCTAGCTCATGTCATGACGCTGCGCAGGGTCAAGACCACGCAGCGTGCGGATTGTCGCCGGGTCGGTGCGGCGGCGGCGTATCCGCGGCGTCCCAAGCGCTCTCCGGTCGAGCTGGACAAGGCGAATTCGAGTCGTGTCAATTGCCATCCTGGTGAGTTCTGTGGAGCAGTTCACGCACCGGTCCGAGGGCATTGGAAAAGGCCGGGACAACCACGGAGAAGTGCAGAGAGGGCTCGTCGCCGAAGCCGCTCGAGACGAGTCCGGCGGGCGGCTCGTGTCTTGTTCCTCGGTCCGCCGGGAACGCGAGATGCGGTGCGGCGAGCCGGGACCGACCGCGATCCGGCGACGGGTTCAGCAGCCGGAACGGGGTCCGCCGTGCCCCGCGGGCGAGCTGAGCAGGACCGGTAGGAAACCGGTAGGGATAAACGGCATTCTGGCGAGAATGGCCTCGATCAGAATTGCCGAACGGTGCCGAATCAAATAGCCCGGCACTGCTGGTGATCACTCGCGAAGATGCGGTAGCCTTCCGTCCATCGCCGGCGGAATTAAATGGAGGCAGGCGATGCAGGGGGCCGAAATTGCAGGCAATTCAACACCCGATCGGCTGCGCGTCGACGCGGCCACTCCGCGCGAATTAGGCATTCACAGTGCCGCGCACAGTGCCGGCGGCGATTTCGACCTGCCGGCCTATGTGGAGCGCAGCTTCGACTTCCAGCTGCGGGCCGCCCTGACCGCCAACCAGCCCGACCGCGGCAACTTCGTGGTCATGGTCGGCGGTTCGTCGACCGGCAAGACCAGGTCGCTCTACGAGGCGATCTACGAGCTGGTGCCGGACTGGTGGCTGGAGCAGCCGGCCGACGCGGCGGGCCTGCTGGACCTGCGGAACGCGCCGCCGCGCCGGACCGTGTTCTGGCTCGACGAGCTGCAGCAGTTCCTGGGCGGCCATCCGGCGCTGACCTCGGAGTGCGTCCGTGCGCTGGTGCGGCACGGCAACCTGGTCGTCGGCACGCTCTGGCCGGATCAATACGCGAAGTGGACGGCCGGGCGCGACGACATCAACCGGCTCGTGCACAGTGCCGTGCTGATCCCGGTGCCGGAGACCCTCGACCAGTACGAGCTGTCCAAGGCGCGGGCCGTGGCGGTGCGCGACAGTCGCATCGAGGACGCCCTCAACGCGCGTGACGACGGCATGACCCAGGTGCTCGCGGGCGGGCCTCGCCTGGTGATGTGCTGGGAGCAGCCGGCCAACCCGTACGCGAAGGCGATGCTCACCGCCGCGGCCGACGCCCACCGCCTCGGCGTGCAGGCGCCGTTGAGCACCGCCCTGCTGGCCGAGGCGATGTTCGGCTATCTGCGGCCGCACCACCGGGTGCGGTCCGCCCAGCACTGGTTGTCGGAGGCGTTGCCGCCGGCGACCCGGGCGGTGCACGGCGACGTGTCGCCGCTCTACCCGGTCGACGACGGCCGGGCCGGCACCCTGGCCGGTTATACGATCGCCGACTACCTCGCCCAGCACGTGCGGCGGGAGCGGCGCAGCTCGCCGGTGCCGCACGAGTGCTGGACCGCTCTCGTCACGCATCTGCGCCGGCCGGAGGACCTGCGGCGCCTGGCCGGCAGCGCCGTCGCCCGCCTGCGTTACCGCTATGCCGAGGTCGCGCTGACGCGGCTCGCCGACGAGTTCGGCGACGGCCGGGCCGCGGTCGAGCTGGCCGACCTGCTCGTCCGCCAGGACCGCCTCGGCCCCGCCCTCGACGTGCTGCGGCGCCGGCTCGACGCGCGGCCGACCGACCGGCTGGTCGGGCAGAAACTCCCGCAGCTGCAACGGTTGTGGGAACGCGCCGACGAGGTCCGCCGGCACGGCAGCGCCGCCGAGCTGGCCGAGATCCTGGCCGACGGCGGGGTCTGCGACGAGTTGCGCCGTGAGGCCGACGCCGGCCACGCGATCGCCGCCGAGCGTCTCGTCGACCTGCTCGCCGACCGCGGTTGCCGGCGCGAGGTGGAGCAGCGGGCCGACCGGGGCGAGCGCCGGGCCGCCGAGGCCCTCGCCGACATGTACGCGGCGTGGGGCGAGGCCGACCTGCTGCGGGCCCGTGCCGAGGCCGGTGACGCGGCGGCCGAGCTGCGCCTGTCCAAGCTCCACCGGGTCTTCGCCCGGCACGAGAGCGCGCGCTTCCAGATCGGGGAGCTGCGGGCGGCCGTCGACGAGGGCCGGGCCGAGGCGTCGATGGAGTTGTGCACCCTGCTGTTCGAGCTGCGCGACGAGGCCGGCCTGCGCGCCGAGCTCGACGCCGGCACCGCGGGCGCCCGGGAGCGGCTGATCGCCCTCCACACCGCCACCGGCCACCGGTCCCTGAGCCGGCTGCGCGCCTTCGGCCTCGACGCGGACGGAAACCCCGTCACGCACGCACGTGGAAAGGATTTTTGATGACTGACGAGCAGCGGGTTCCCGCCGAGTACGCGTTCCTGCTCATCCTGCGGGCCGAGGGCCGCAACATCTCCAACTCGGAGATGGACGAGCTCTACCACGTCCGGCTGGTGAGCCCGAACTACGAGAAGCTCAACGCCGACGGGCTGGTGTTCACCGACAAGGAGAAGAAGCCCTACCGCCACCGGATCACCGAGAAGGGGTTGGCGGCGCTGCGCCGCCCCCTGCCGGCCGAGGCGGGCCCGGGGGAGGAGCGCGGAGCCGGTGCGAAGCGCGCGCGGGGTGAGACCAAGCAGCTCTACTGGGCCGCCGCGGTCGCCCAGCAGCGGTACATCCAGAACCTCCGGATCGACCGGGACGGTGCCGAACCGGTCGACGAGGAACCGGTGGATCTCGAGGGCCGCGTCCGCGAGACGTACGCGAAGCTCGCCGGCCGGGCCGGTGCCTGGGTCGACCTGGCCGCCCTGCGGCCGTTCTTCCGCGAGGTGCCCAAGGACGAGCTCGACAAGGTGCTCGTGCACATGCTCGACGCGAGCGAGGTGGAGCTCGAGCCCGATCCGCTGCGCGGGCGGGTCGGCCCGGCCCAGCAGGAGGCCGCCGTCCGCGTCAACGGCGAGGACCGGCACAAGCTGGCGATCGGCCGGCCGTGACCGAGGAGGAGCGCACGGCGCTCGCGGCCCTCCGGCTCAACTGGGCGGTCACGCCCGACGACGTGTGGCGGCATTCGCCGGTCCACGTCGACGGACTGCACGAGGCCGTGGTCCGGGACGTGCGCGACGGCATCGCCGACGCCGAGGCGAGCGTCGACGCGAGCCCGATCGGGCTGGTGCTCGAGGGCCGCAACGGGACCGGCAAGACGCACCTGCTCGGCTGGGTCCGCGAGCAGGTGCAGAACCGGGGCGGCTATTTCTTCCTGATCGGCCTGATCGACGGCCGGCACTTCTGGGACAGCCTGCTCCACTACCTTCTCGACGGGCTGGCGCGCGAGGTGGCCGCCGGCGAGACCCAGCTCCAGTTGCTGCTGCGGCGGCTGGCGTCGCGGATCGGGGCGCCGCGCAACGACCGCCGGGCGGTGATCGGCGAGACCGAGCTGACCCGCACCGCCCTCGACACCTACGTGATGGGCCTGCGCGAGGTCGACTCCACGCTGGCCCACGACTGCCGGGACACGCTGCGTGCCCTCGCCCTGCGGGCCTCGGCGAACGAGGAGCACCAGGACATCGCCGACGACTATTTCGCGGGCATGGCGGAGACGTTCGCGGGGGAGCGGCAGAAGTGGGGCATGCGAAACCGGCAGCGCACCGCCCAGGAGCTGGTGCGCGAGATCTCCCGGCTGCTGGCCGCGACCGGGCCGTCGGTGATCGCCTTCGACCAGCTCGACGCGGTGATGGCCCAGGCCGCCATTCAGGACGAGTGGTCGAAGGTCTCGCCCGCCGCGGCCGACCTGCGGGTCGCGATGATGGTGGTGGAGCTGGCCGGCGGCCTGACCGATCTGCGCGACAGCACCCGCCGCACCCTCACCGTGATCGCCACCCTGTCGGTGACCTGGGACCTGATCGAGAGCAAGGCGCCGGCGTCGTTCCCCGACCGGTTCCGCCGCTGCCGGGCGTTGCAGGGCATCCGCGACCCGCGCATCGCCCGCGCGCTCGTCGAGAAGCGGTTCGCGGCCCGATTCGCCGCCGTCGACTTCATGCCGCCCTACCCGACGTGGCCGATCCGCGAGGAGGTCTTCGGCGAGGTCCGGGACATGACACCGCGGCGTCTGCTGATCGCCATCGACCGGCACATCCGGTCCTGCCTGATCGACCGGGAGGTGCGCGAGCTGCACCACATCGACGACGTGCCGAGCGGCCGGCCGGCGGCCAAGGAGCCGGCCGAGACCGCGCCGGCGATCTCCGACGACGAGCTGGCCCGGATCGAGACCCGCTTCGAGCAGTTGCGTCGCGACGCCGACGTCACCTCGCCGCTCGAACGCGACACCGAGGACAGCACGTTCCCGGCGCTGCTCTCGGCCGGTCTGCGGGCGTGGATCGTCGAGCGGGGCGACCGCGGTGAGGGGTTCAGCCTCGACCCGCCGCCCAGCTCACGGCCCGACCTGCACGCGCGGCTGCGCTGCTCGCTCGACGAGAGCACCGACGACCAGGTGCACTGGTCGTTCCGGGCGATCAGCGACACCCACCACGGGGTGGCCGCGCTGCACCGCATCCGCCGCGCGAGCACCGCCGCCGGCCTGTCCGGTGACGTCGCCCGCCGCAAGCTCTTCCTGCTGCGCAACGGCGAGTGGAGCCAGTCGGCCAAGACCCGGGAGGCGATCAGCGAGCTGCACCGCCTCGGCGGGGTGACGGTCGGCGTCGACGAGGCCGACCTGCGGGTCATGGCCGCGTTGCACGGGCTGCGCGACGAGAAGCCGGCACAGCTGCAGGCGTGGCTGGTGCGCTACCGGCCGGCCGAGCAGATCACCCTGTTCAAGGAGGTCCTGGCGGACGAGTCGCCGCCGCCGGCCAAGATGCTGGAGAAGGCCGGGTTCGCGCTCGGCGACACCCGGCTGTCGCTGAGCGCGCTGCGCAAGCACGCGATCCTGTTCGCCGCCTCCGGGTCGGGCAAGACGGTGCTGCTGCGCCGGCTCGTCGAGGAGTGTGCGCTGCTCGGTGTCTCGGCGATCGTGCTCGACCCCAACAACGACCTGGCCCGGCTCGGCGACGGGTGGCCCGAGCCGCCGGCCGGGTGGGGTCCGGGGGATGCCGATCGGGCGGCGCGCTATCTGGCCGGCACCGAGGTGCTCACGTGGACGCCGATGCGCGAGACCGGGCGGCCGCTCAGTTTCCAGCCGCTGCCCGATTTCGCCGAGGTGCGTGACGACCCGGACGAGCTGGGCGCGGCGGTGGAGGCGGCGGTGGCCGCGCTCGCCCCGCGGGCGAAACTCCTCGGCCGCACCCGCTCGGTGCACCTGGGCACGGCGGTGCTCCGGAAAGCGGTCGAGCACTTCGGCCGGGGCGGCGGCCGCGATCTGCGGGCGTTGATCGCTCTGCTGGCCGATCTGCCGGACGGGGTGAGCGCCCTCGACGGGGCCGGCAAGATCGCGGCGGACCTGGCGCAGACGCTCACCGCCTCGATGGACAACGACCCGATGTTCGGCGGCACCGGCACCTCCGCCGACCCGGCCACGCTGCTGACCCCCACGGCGGGCAAGCGGGCGCGGATCTCGGTGATCAGTTTCATCGGGCTCACCGAAGAGGCCCGGCCGGGCTTCGTCAATCAGCTCCAGATGAGCCTGTTCGCCTGGATCAAGCGGCATCCGGCCAAGGACCGCCCGCTGCTGGGCCTGTTCGTGATGGACGAGGCGCAGATGCTCGCCCCGTCCGGCGGGATGACCGCGTGCACTCAGAGCACCCTCGCGCTGGCGTCGCAGGCGCGCAAGTACGGCCTGGGGCTGATCTTCGCCACCCAGGCGCCGAAGAACCTGCACAACCGCATCCCCGGCAACGCGTCGACGCACTTCTTCGGCAAGCTCACGGTGCCGACCCAGATCGATGCGGCCCGCGAGATGGCCCGGGTCAAGGGCGGCGACGTGCCGGACATCGGCAACCTCACGGCGGGGGAGTTCTACGTCGCCCTCGAGGGGGAGGCACCACACAAGACACGCACCCCCATGTGCCTGAGCTATCACCCCAGCAGCCCGCTCACCGACGAGGAGGTCATGGCCAGGGCAAGAACAGACAGCTAGACGTACGCGCGGAGCAGGCTCGCCAGGTCGGAACGGCCGATCTCGTCGAGCGCGTCCGGCAGGTCGGGCAGCCGTTGCCGGGTGGCGAGCCAGGTCCACAGGTCGTACGGCTCGTCACCGGCCCGGAACCGCCGTGTCTCGTAGGACGGCACCCCGACCACGTCGGCCAGGTCCTGCCAGTAATAGGTGAGCTGGCGCACGACCTCGTGCATCACCCCGTCGGGCACGTGCGCGGCCGGCCCACCCGGCGCGTGCGAAGCCGTCAGCAGCCGGCCGAGCAGCGCGAACAGCACCTCGGCGGAGGCGCGGGCGGCGAACGCCTTGAACCGGTCGTCCTTGTCGCGGTCGGCGTGGTCCATCACGCCCTTGGCGACCAGCCAGTGCGGCACCGCCCGCTGGTGCGCGACGGTGGCGATGGTCGCCGCCTCCATCTCCAGGGCCAGGGTGTCGCGCTGGCGCGCCTCGAGCCGGTCCCAGATGCCGGGCTCGGCGATCACGGCGCTGCCGCTGGCCATCGCCCCGTCGACGACGTCGAACGGCAGCCGCTCCGGCCCGTCCACCCCGTGGTAGTAGAGGATCTGCTGGATGTGGTCGCGGCCGTCGCCGGTCAGCTCCAACTCGCTGTCGCGCCACCGGATGAGGCCGGCGGCGCGCAGCCGCTCGAGCCGTGGACCCCAGGTGGCGTGCGGGAAGTAGCGCTTGCGTGCGGGGTGCTTGCGGGGGTCCTGTCCACGGTGGAGCCGTTCCAGGTACCAGACCGCGGCCTCCTGCTCGGTGGCGACGCCGTAACTGGGCAGGCCGTCCGGGTGGAAGTCCTGCACGGCTCGCACCCATCGGCTGTCCTGCGGGAACTGCTGCGGCGCGGCCCGGAACCCGGCGTCGGTGTGTTTGCCCTCGTCCCACTCGTAGGCCGGGGCGGCGACGATCACGTCGCCCGGCGCGGTGGCCCCGGGGTTGCCGGCGCAGACCCCGCACATGGCGAGGCAGGTGGGCCGGAGGCGGTCGGTCAGCGTGGTGACGAGCGGGCCGGTGCTGCGGCCGCCCATCCGAACCGGCCGGGCGAGCGCGACGGTGAGCGTCTCGCCGGTCGCGGTGCGCAGCCCGGCGGTGGCATAGGGGGTCGGCCCGCCGGCCTCGTGCTCCGCCCAGGAGGTCAACCCGGCGAGCTGCAGGACGGCCTCGTGCTCCTCCTTGATCGCCGTGATCACCAGGATGTCGGTCCGGCTGCTCAAATGACGCTCCTCGTGCTCTCCGGGCCGCCCGCGGGCCCGCCAGCCAGCGGGCGGCGTCTCGGATTCTCACGCGGCGTCCTTCCGCATTCCTTCCGCGCGCCCGGTCAGCCCTCCGCCCGGTCGGCCCCGCCCGGTCAGCCCCGCCCGGGCGGCCCCGCCCGGTCAGCCCCGCATGATCGGCGGATTGAGCGAGGTCTCGGCACCGGCCCGGTAGAGGGCGGCGGGCCGGCCGATCTCGGGGATGCGGCGTTCGCCGGTCTGCTCCACGAAACCGGGGGTGCCGATCACCTTGCGGCTGAAGTTGCGCGGGTCGACCGCCTGGCCCCACACCACCTCATAGACGTTGCGCAGGTCGCCGATGGTGAACGAGGGGCCGCAGAAGGTGGTGGCCAGGGTGGTGAACTCGAGGCGGGTGCGGGCCCGCTCGACCGCCTCGTCGAGGATCTCGTCGTGGTCGAAGGCCAGGGTGCCGCGGGCCTGCTCGACCGGCACCCAGGCGGCGCTGCTCGCGTCCGAGCCGGCGGTCGGCAGCGGCAGGTCGGGCATGATCGCCAGGAACGCGACGCTCACCACCCGGCCGCGCGGGTCCCGGCCGGGCGCCCCGTAGGCCCGCAGCTGTTCGAGGTGCAGGCGGTTGCCGTCGAGGCCGGTCTCCTCGGCCAGCTCGCGGACGGCGGCGTCGGGGATGTCCTCGTCGCCGCGCAGGAAACCGCCGGGCAGGGCGGGCCGGCCGCGGAACGGTTCGTTGGCCCGGGTGATCACGAGCACCTGGAGCGTGTCCTCCCGCACGGTGAGGATCGCCAGGTCGACGGCGAGCCGGAGGTAGGAGTGCTCCCGATCGATCATCCGCCGAGCGTACGCAAATTGTCTTTTTGACACAAACTAGCGTGGGCGGGCGGCGGCCCAGATCTGCTCGAACTCGCCGCGGAAGTGCTGGTACCACGTGTGGTCGCGGCGGGCGTGCAGGGTCAGTGCCGGTTCGGTGCCGCTGAGCGCGTGCGAGTAGAGGTCCACCCGCAGGCTCCCGTTGGCCGACAGCAGGCCGAACGCCGGCACGAAGTCGAGCAGCCGCACCTCGAGCCGGCCGCGGCCCGGGGTGGCCGCCAGTTCCGCGAGCAGGTCGAGGGTGGGGCGTACGCGGTGGGCGAAGATCTCGGCGGCGTCCGGGGTGGTGCTGCGCCGGGCCGCCTCGTCGAGCACCGGCCCGTGCGGATCGATGACCGCGATCCGCACGGTGCCGCCCCGGCGCAGGCACTGGGCGAGGGCGGCGGCGTGGTTGCGAACAGTGCGGTTGAGGGTCACCCCGACGATGTCGATCTCGCCGGCGCCGGCCAGGTCGGCGAGCGGGCCGGCGTCGGCGCAGTGCAGCAGCCGGTCGGCGGGCGGCGGCTCGATCAGGGCGCTCATCTGGAGCCGGGTGTGCAGCGTGCCGGCGGCGAGCACGCCCAGGGTGGCCAGGGTGGCGCCGGACAGGATCGGGCCGCCGGCGAGGTCGAGCATGCCGAGCGTGCCGACGACGAGGGAGACGGCGAGGGTGGCGATCAGGTCGAGGGACTGCCAGAGACGCACCACGGAGGTCCTTCCGGGGACAGTGACGGCCGGTGAGGATGAGCGTACCAGGAGTTAATGTCATTCGGACAGAAAGTGTTCTCGCGGCGCCGGAGCCGCAGGCGGTTCGCGATCCGCGCGCCGGCCTCGGCCGGCGGCAGCCAGGCCGGGCCGGCCGGCAGTGCGGGTGTGCCGGAACCGGACGGGTGCACCACCACGACCGCGCCGACGTGCCGGCGGCGGGCCACCCGGCGCAACTGCCGCACCGAGCCGAGCAGAGTCTGCACCGACTGGCCGATGTAGGTGCCGTCGCACAGCACCTGACCCTGCGGGGTGAGCGAGTAGGCCCCCGACGGCCACGCGACCGACTCCACGAGCAGCAGGTGGGTGGCGGTGCTGACGGCGAAGCCGATGCGCGGCGTGCGCTTGGTCACCCGTACCCCGGCGAAGAGAACCACCCCCGGGGTGCCGGCCAGCCGGTCCAGCAGCGCGCCGGTGAGCGTCGCGGCCTGCCGTACGCTCATTCCGATCGGCCGCAACGACCGGCTCTCCTCGTCGTCGAGGCCGGCCAAACTGCCACGTACGCGCTGGACCATGGCACACTCCCGTCACGATGGGCTGATTGGACGATTGCCCTATGTGATTTGGTCACACGGAGCTACCGGTTTGCTTCCGCGACCTGAAGGCTGAGGGCTCGACGTTGTGGCGGCGGCGAAGAGGACGATCGATGCGTTACCGAATTCTCGGCAATCTGGAAGTGTGCGACGCGGGCGGCGGCCCGGTCGAGCTGCCTCCCGGGCGGGCCCGCGCGGTGCTGGCCACGCTCCTGTTGCGAGCGAACCGGCCGGTGTCCGCGGAGGACCTGATCACCGCGGCGTGGGGCGAGGGCGGCGTCAAGCCGGCGCAGCTGCACAAGGCGGTCTCCGCGCTGCGGAAGATCCTCGGACCCAAGGTCAAGACCCACAACCGTTACGGTTACGAGGTTCAGGCGCGCGACGACGAGCTCGACATGCTGCTGTTCCGCCGGCTGGTCGAGCGCGCCGACGCCCGCCGCGACGGCTCCGGCGACGAGATCGGCGACCTGCGCGTGGCCCTCGCCCAGTGGCGCTCCGGCACGCCGCTGTCCAACGTGCCGATGGAGGTCGTGCCCGGTGACGTCGAGAAGCTGCGCAACCAGCGCCGGCGGGCCGCCACCCGGCTGTTCGAGCTGGAGGTCGGCCGGGGCGCGCACGCCGAGGTGATCGAGGACCTGGCCGGTTTCGTGGCGACCTACCCCGGCGACTCGAAGCTCGTCCGGCTGCTGATCACCGCACTGCACCGGGACGGGCAGCTGTCCGAGATCATCCCGGTGTTCGAGCGGTACGAGGAGGCCGGCGAGGCCCCCGACCAGGGGTTGCGGCGTTTCGCGTACTCGCTGGTGCATGACGCCTCGCCGGCCCTGGCGGCGCCGGTTCCCCGGCAGTTGCCCCCGCCGCCGCCCTATTTCGTCGGCCGCGACGGCCTGCTCGCCGAGGTCCTCTGGCTGCTGCGCCGGCCCCGCCTGCCGGTGCTGACGCTCACCGGGCCGGGCGGCATGGGCAAGACCGCCCTCGCGCTGCGGGCCGCCCACGACGCCGCCGGCTCCTATCCCGACGGCCAGCTCTGGGCCGACCTGCGCGGCACCCGCGACCACCCGGCCGACCCGGCCGAGGTGCTCGGCGAGTTCCTGCGCGCGCTGGGTGTGCCGTCGGTGCCGGAGACCCGCAACGAGCGCGCCACGCTGTTCCGCACCATCATGGCCGGCCGCCGGGTGCTGGTGCTGCTCGACGACGCCGCCGACGGGGCCCAGGTCCGTGACCTGCTGCCCGGCGGCGGCAACTGCGTCGTGCTGGTCACCGCCCGGCGCCGGCTGCCGGACATCGGCGCGCCCGCCCACCACGTCGCGCCGCTCGCCGCGTTCGACGAGGGCACCGCGGGCGAGCTGTTCCACCAGATCGCCGGTGGCCACGTCGACCTGACGGGTGAGCAGGACGCGATCGGTGCCGTGGTGCGGCTGTGCGGGGGCCTGCCGCTGGCCGTGCGGATGGCCGCCCTGCTGCGGGTGGACGCGTTCCACTCGAGCACCGGCGAGCTGCTCGGGCGGCTCACTTCGCAGGGGCCGACCGCGTTCGCGTACGGCGAGGAGAGCCTGGCCCGCACCATCGGCGCCGGACTGATCCCGCTCGACGACCGCGCCCGCCGGCTGTTCCTCGGGCTGGGCTCGCTCGCCCTGCCGCTGTTCGCCGAGTGGACCGCGGCCGCGGTGCTCGACGAGCCGGGCCCGGCCGCCGCCGCCGCGCTCGCCCAGCTCGCCGCGATCGGCCTGGTCGACCCGGTCCGCGGCGCCGCGGCGTCCGGATCGCCGTCGACGGCGTCGGCACCGGCCACCCAGTTCCGCTTCCACGACCTGACCCGGCAGTACGCGGCCGGTCTGGCCGCCACCGAACCGTCCGACGACGCCTCGCTGCGGGTCTGCCGGGCGCTGCTGTCCCTGGTCCGGCACGCCCACACGGCGTTCTACGGCGGCGACTTCGACGTGGCGCACAGCGACGCGGCCGACGTCGCGGTGCCGGCCGCCGAGCTGGCCGAGGCCGCCGCCGAGCCGCGCGCCTGGTTCGAGCGGGAACGCGCCAACATCCGGGCGACGGTCGAGCAGGCGGCCGCCCTCGGGCACGCCGACCTGTGCTGGGACCTGGCCGTCTCGGCGCACGAGTTCTATGCCATCGGCGGCTACTTCGACGACTGGCGGGCCACCCACGAGGTCGCGCTGGCGGCCTGCCGGGCGGCGGGGGACCGGCGCGGCGAGGGCGTGGTGCTGACCATGCTCGGCATGCCGCCGCTGGTGGCCAGCGGCAGCACCGGGGTCTCCGGGGTGCCCGAGCTCGAACGCGCGGTGGAGCTGCTGCGCGAGACCGGCGAGCGGCACGCCCTGCCGGTGGCCCAGCGCACCCTGGCCAACGCGCTGCGCCGCAACGGCGAACTGGCCCGGCCGCTCGTGCTGTTCACCGAGGCGTACGCCCACTATCACGAGAACGGCGACCTGGTGGGCTGCCAGCAGGCGTTGCGTTTCATCGGGCAGACCCGCCTCGACCTGGGCGAGGCGGCCGCCGCGGTGTCGGTGCTGCGCGAGGCCGAGCGGCTCGCCCGGGACACCGGTCAGGCCCGGGTGCTCGCGCCCGCGCTCTACTGGCTCGGCCAGGCCCACCTCGCGGCCGGCCGGCTCGACGCGGCGTCGGCCGGGTTCGGCGAGGTGTTGCGGCTCTCGCCGCCGGAGAGCGGACTGGCGCACGCGTACGCGCTGCACGGTCTCGGCGACCTGGCGCTGGCCCGGGGCGACACCGACGAGGCGCGGACCCGGCTCGAGGAGGCCGAGGTGCTCGCCCGGGACAGCTCCGACGCCGGGCTCGAGGTGCGGGTCTGCCTGTCGCTCGCGGCCGTCGCGGCGCACCTGGGGCAGCAGCGTGACCGGGTGGCGGCGCTGCGCCGCGCCCTGATCCCGGCCCGCTCGTACGGCTACGCGAAGTTCCAGGTGCGCGTCGAGACGGCGCTGGCCGATGCGTACGACCGGCTCGGTGACCCGGCGGCGGCGGCGGCCGCCCGGGGCCGGGCGGCCGAGCTGCTCGATCGGGGCAATGTGCCGGCCGAGGACCGAAGGCACGCCTGAGCCCTCTTAATGTCTTCTTGACACAAACCCTCGTGACGACTTAGTGTCTTCTTGACAGTAAAGCTGTCGAACGCGCGCAGGGCATGCGCGAGGAGGCCGGCCAGTCTCCACCGCCCCGTTCGGCCGGACGAGGCGATCACGCGTGCCGATCAACCGTCAACTCGCCACCTCTCCCGAAAGGAAAGGTCATGCGCGCACGTCGTCATCACCTCCTCGTGACCCTGATCGCGGCTGTCGTGGTCGCCCTGACCAGCCAGTTCGCTCCCGCCCCGGCGGCCGTCGCCGACGGCGTCTGCCCGGCCAGCACCACCTGGGACAACTTCCTGAAGCGCTGCGTCTGAGCACGGAGGTGTGCCGGCGGCCTCCCGGGAGCCGCCGGCACACCATCGGGTGACCACGGCAGAAAAACGGAAGAGTTCGTCGCTATGTTGCGGCCCGCACCGATCCGCACCGGGAGCTGACAGATGACCTTGCCCGCACCACGTCCAGCCCAGTCCACCGAGTCACCGCCCTACGAACCGGATCCCTGGTCCGCCACCCGGCACCTGTGCGCCGCCGCCTACCTCGACGACGGATTCCGGGAGATCGCCCTGAGCGAGGTCTACTACCAGCCGCGCCGGATGGTCGCCCCGTCCTACGGGTTCGACCTGATCCCGGTGCTCGGGCACTGCCTGCGGGCGCGTAACGCGGCGATCTTCCGGGACGCGGCGATCGTGGCGACGTTCGTGGTCGTCCTGTGCGCCTCGTGGGCCACTCTGCTGGGCGTTCTCGCGGTGCTCATCGCGCTGCAGGTGGTGGTCGAGACGCGCGGGCTGGCCCGGGACGTGTTCGACCGGCTGCGCGGCGGGACGGCCGCCGACCTCGGCACGCTCGGCACGCGCGCCGCCGTCGTCGGCCTCGGCTGGGTCTTCGTGTTCCTGCTGCTGGTCTTCAGCACCGGCGTCCTCGCCGATCCGACGGCCGCGTTGCTGGGCAACGAGTTCGGGGAGCCGTCCGAGGCGCCGTCGAGCAGCCTCACCGGGGCCGTGCTGGTCGCCGGGGTGCTCCTGGCGTTCCCGTTCTCCTTCAGCCTCTGGCGGCAGAACGAGCTGTCCGGGCTGACCCCGGGCAACCGGGTCACCACTCCGGTCACCACGCCGCGGCTGGAGCAGATCGGCCTGCATCAGCGGGGCAACACCGTGGTCTACGCCGGGTTCCGGCCGTTCGTCGGGGCCGGGGCGCTCGTCGACAGCTGGGGGTTCGCCCAGCGCCTGATCCGGGCCGAGCCGCCCGCCGAGGAGTCGCTCAACGGACTGGG
This sequence comes from Paractinoplanes ferrugineus, assembly GCF_016862195.1. Classification (GTDB taxonomy): domain Bacteria; phylum Actinomycetota; class Actinomycetes; order Mycobacteriales; family Micromonosporaceae; genus Actinoplanes; species Actinoplanes ferrugineus. The sequence goes on from NZ_BOMM01000074.1 coordinate 52,376, forward strand.
CGCCGCGCGGCCACGTGCCGCGACGGAGCGGGATCGCGAGTTCGCCGAGCCGCCCTTCAGTGCCGCCGAGGTCATCGACCACGTACGGCAGGACATGGCGAGGCTGCTTCCGCGGCGGGCGGCCGAGGAGCAGATCGCCGGGCTGGGCGTCGACGACCGGGTCTTCGTCGCCGGCACCGAGGTGAGCCACCTGACCTCGGAGACCGACGACGAGACGATCGCCCGGATCATCCGGCACCCCACTACGCCGGCCCGCCACCAGCTCGTCTGCCAGGTCTTCGCGTGGGGCGGCGAGCTGATCACCACCGTCTACGTGCACATCGCCGTGCAGGGCCGCTCGCTCTATCTGGAGCTGTCGACGACCGCGCTGCCGCCGTGCGCCGACCGCTACCGCATCGTCGACACGATCGAGGGGTCGGGCGCCGGTGCGTCGTGGCGGGCCGCGCGGGCCGGGCTGTTCGGCGCCCCCGGGACGATCTGGCGCGCACCGCTCGCGCTCAGCCGGGCCGTGCTCAGCCTCTTCCGCACGTCGGTGGGCCCGATCAGCTCGGTCCGGCTGCCCAAGGGCTACGACTACGGCGCCCGCCTCGGCATCCGCGAACTGGGCAGCGAGACCCGGGTACGCAACTTCGTGCAGCTGCAGGACGTCGAGAAATATCAGCGGCTGATCGAGCGCCGGGTGATCGCCTCGGTTCTCGACTTCCTCGACCTCAAGGGCGTCGACACCACCGAGTATCGGGCCCGGGCCGCGTCGGTCCTGCAGGTCAACACCGTCAACAACGTCAACGGCCACTTCGCCAACATCGGCGGACGCAGCCAGTTCGCCGCCCCGGTCGAGGTGCGCGGCAGCGGAGGAACTTCGTGACCTACGACCGGAACAACGTCACCGGGCACTTCGCCAACTTCGGCGGCCGGCAGAACTTCGAGGGGCCGATCACCATCGGGGCGCCCGCTCCGGTGGTCGCGGCCGAGCCGGCCCGCCGGACAACCGCCGAGGTCGGCGTGCTCACCGTCATCAACCCGGAGATCCAGGCGGTCGTCGCGGCACTCCGCAAGATGTACGACTATCGCGAGCGCCGCCTCGCGCACGGGCCGCTGGCGTACGAGGCGTGGCTCCCCGGGCGGCACGGCCGGCAGGTGCGGGTCGCCGCCGTGCAGACTCTCGAACAGGGCAACGAGCAGGCCGCACTGGCCTACCGCCGGCTGGTCGAGGAGTACAACCCCGCGATCGTCCTGCTGGTCGGCGTGGCCGGTGGGGTGGCCGCCCGGGTGCGGATCGGCGACGTCGTCCTCGGCGACCAGGTGATCTCCTACGACCACCGGAAGGAGACCGAGCAGGGCACTCTGCGCCGCGGCCGCTCCCAGTCGGTCTCGGCCGACCTCGGCCACCGGCTCAACGAGTTCTTCACCGCGGTGCCGGCCGAACAGCTCCGCGCCGGCGACGGGACGTTCCATCTGCATCGGGGGCCGGTCGGATCGGGCAACGCGGTGGTGACCGACGCCGACTCGGAGATCCGGCGCTGGTTGTACGAGTTCCACGACAAGGTGCTCGCCGTCGAGACCGAGGCGGCCGGGGTCGCGCAGTCGTTCCATGAGAGCGTCCGGCACGACGGCGTGCGCGGCTGGCTGACCATCCGCGGCATCTCCGACACCGCCGACAGGGCCAAGGCCGACAGCCACCAGTCACTGGCCGCCGGGCACGCCGCCGAGGTGATGGCGATGCTCCTGCCGTTCCTGGATTTTCACGCGAGCTAAGTTCGGTTCCATGTCACTCGCTCTTTCGCTGCTCGACCTTGCCTCGGTGCAGCACGGAACATCGGTGCGGGGCAGTTTCGCGGCCTCCGTCGAGCTTGCCCGCGCCGCCGAGCGCAGCGGATTCCGCCGCGTCTGGTATGCCGAACACCACAACATGCCGTCGATCGCCTCCTCGGCGACCAGCGTGCTCATCGGGCACATCGCCGACCACACCGAGTCGATTCGGCTCGGGGCCGGCGGCGTCATGCTGCCCAACCACTCCCCGCTGGTGATCGCCGAACAGTTCGGCACGCTCGCCACCCTGCACCCCGGCCGCATCGACCTCGGGCTGGGCCGCGCGCCCGGCAGCGACCAGAACACGATGCACGCCCTGCGGCGCAACCCGGCCACCGCCGACACCTTCCCCGACGACGTGCTCGAGTTGCAGGGTTACCTCGCCGGCCACTCGCTGGTGCCGGGCGTGCAGGCGGTGCCGCGCGCCGACGAGGTGGTGCCGCTCTACATCCTGGGGTCGTCGCTGTTCGGCGCCCGGCTGGCCGCCCAGCTGGGCCTGCCGTACGCGTTCGCCTCGCACTTCGCGCCCGACCTGCTGCACCAGGCCGTGCAGATCTACCGGGAGACGTTCCAGCCGTCCGGGCAGCTGGACCGGCCGTACGTCATCGCCGGGGTGAATGTCTTCGCCGCCGAGGACGGTGACCTGGCCGCCAAGCAGAAGGAGGTCGCCTACCGCACCCGCACCCGGGCGTTCCTGACCCGGGGGCCGCTGGCGCACAACTTCACCGACGCCGAGATCGACGCGTTCCTGGCCTCGCCGAACGGCGCCCAGCTGGCCGCGATGACCCGCTACACGGCGGTCGGCACCCCGTCGGAGGTCCGCGACTACCTGCTCGCGTTCGCCGAGGGGTGCCAGGCCGACGAGCTCATCACGACCCACCAGGCGCCGGAGACCGACCACCGGATCCGCTCGATCGAGCTGACCAGCGCCGCGATGGGCGGCTGATCAGGCGACCGACATCGCGACGTCGTCGAACCACACCGTTCCGGTGTTGGCGCCCGACTTCAGGTGCACCTGAACGCTCGCGGCGCCCACCGGGGCGGTGCCGTCGACGGCCAGCTTCGTCCAGCCGGTAGTCCCGTTCGCCAGCAGCGCCGAGCCCTGCCCACCGAGCCACTTGTCGTTCGCGTCGAACCAGCTCAGCGCGATCTGCGTGGTGCCGGTCGCGGCGTTGCCGCGGGCCCACACCTCGGCGTGCCACTTCTGGCCGGGCTGCACCGCGGTGACCGGGTTGAGCCGGTAGGACGGCAGGCCGGCGGACGCCTTGCCGGTGCCCGACAGGCTCACCGACCAGCTGCCGGAGTGCGCCGCCGACCGGGTCAGGCTGGGCACGCCCAGCTCCGGCATGAACGAGCGCCACGGGGTCTGCCCCACGGCGTTCTCGAAGCCCAGGTCCTGCACGCTCGCCGGGAACGCGGTGCCGGTCCAGGCGGCCTTCACCACGGCGGCGGCCGGCTTGGCGGAGCCGTCCGTGCGGTACAGGCCGTAGTGGTACTCGCCCGGGGACTTCGCCACCGCCGAATCGGGGATCGCGCCCGGGGTGAAGTCGTAGAGCGTCCACGGTGCCACCGACCTGATGCCGGCCACCGAGGCCGCCTGGAACACCCGGGCCAGGAACGCGGCCTGCTCGCCCTCGCCCCAGGTGAGCGCGCTCACCCCGGTCTCACCGACGACCAGCGGGGCGGCTGACCCGACGACGGCCTGGGCCTGCCGGATCGCGGACAGCGCGCGCTCCGAATAGCCGTACAGGTGGAAGTCGTAGTAGTCGAGGGTGAGGTTCGCCCGGACCTTGGCCAGCCGGGCGACGGTGTTCGAGGAGACCGTGACCGGGATCGCCGGGGCGGCCGCCTGCACGGCCGGCACCAGCCTCTTGGCCCAGGCGAGGGCGGCGGCGTTGTCCGGGTCGAGCTCGTTCTGCAGGTCGACCGACAGGATCCGGGGATCGTTGCGGTAGGGCGCCAGGATCGCGGACGCCCAGGTGCTGCTGCCGGTGACGTCGCCGTAGCTGTTCCACCAGTCGAACAGGGTGAGTTTCACGGTCATCCCGTGCCCGGCGGCGGTCGTCACGAACTGGGCGAGCTTGGCGGTGTACTCCGGCTTGGGCGTCGGATAACCGAACACCGACGGAAACACCATCACTCGTACGCTGTCCGCGCCCATGCCCCGCGCCCGGGCGAGGTCGGCGTCGACCGTCCGGGCGTCGAAGCTCGTCCACATCTTCGTCCACCCGGCGGCCGACGGGTAGTAGTTGATCTGCTTGGCGACCTGCAGCGCGGCCAGGCGGCCGGCCGTGGCCTTCGCGGTCGCCGGCTTGGCGACCGTGGCCGGCTTGCTGACCTTGGCCGGGGTGGGCTTGCTGACCTTGGCCGGGGCGGTCTTGGACGGGGCGGTCTTGGACGGGGCGGCCTTGGCCGGGGCCTGCTTCGAGACCTTGGCCGGGGCCGGCTTGGGGACCGCGCCGGCTGGGGCGGCGGCCGAGAGCAGGAGAGCGGTGACGGTGGCCGGCAGCAGGCCGATCCGGAGTGCGCGCGGAAGATTCATTGAGGGGCTGGTCCTTCACGTGGCGAGTTCGATCAGGCGGTGAGTCCTGTCGGCTACGCGAGGGCCGGCAAAAGGTCTGTTAATTGCGGATGGGGTGCAGCATCGGCGCAGCCCGGATGATCGGCTCCGAACACGACCGGAAAGGACGACACATTTGCTTGTTGTCCGCTACTAACCTGCCTGCATGACTTCGGGGGCCTTAGTCGTAAAAATCATGATTTCGGCGCACGATCGGGATGCGCTCGAGATCGAACGGCAGGCCCGTAACCTCCGCGCCGAGCTACGCCGCCTCGACGCCGCATTCGTCCATCCCGGCCCGCTCTCCGCCCCGCCGGTCGCTGCCGCCCCGCCGGTCGCTGTTGCCGGCCCGCCGGTCGCTGTTGGCGGCCCGCCGGTCGGGGCGCGCGGCGGGGAGATGGCGGTCGCCGGCGCGTTGCTCGTCGAGATCCTGCCGGTACTTCCCCACCTGCGAGCCCTCGCCGGCCTGGTGCACGACTGGTCGCGGCGATCCCGCAGCACCGTCAAGGTGGTGGTCGGCGACGACTCGATCGAGATCAACGGCGCCACCGACGCCCAGACCGACCGCCTCATCGACCTGTTCGTGGAGCGGCATTCCCGATGACCTCGCGGGCCCTGCTCATCGCGGTCGACACCTACACCGACAGCCAGATCCCCGATCTGCACGCGCCCCGCCGCGACGTCGAGGCGGTCGCCGGGGTGCTGCGCGACTTCGAGGCGCAGATCCTGACCAACCCGACAAGCGCCGCACTGCACCGGGCCGTCGAGGTGTTCTTCCGTGCCGCGAACAGCGACGACCTGCTGCTTCTGCACTTCGCGGGGCACGGCTTCCTCGACGACCACGGCCGGCTCCGGCTGGCCGGGTGCGACACCGAGAAGGACTACCTGAACTCGACGGCCCTGCTGAGCAGCAGCGTCATGGAGATCGCCGAGCACAGCCGCAGCCGCCGGATCGTCTTCGTCATCGACTGCTGCTACAGCGGCCGCTTCCTCGCCGCCGGCGCCCGCGGTGATCGCTCGGTGCACCTGCGGGCCCAGTTCCCGGTGCAGGGCAAGGGGCGGCTCGTGCTCGCGGCGTCGGACGAACTCGGTTACGCCTTCGAGGACCGGGAGAACTCGGTTTTCACCCGCCTGCTGGTCGACGGCCTCCGGGACGGTTCGGCCGACCTCGACGGCGACGGCTGGGTGTCGGTCACCGACCTCTACGAGTACGTCCTGGACCGGTCCCGCGCGATCGGCGCCGCCCAGACGCCCCGCCTGCTCGGCAGCCGCGAGGGCAACCTGTTCCTCGCCCGCGTCCCCACGCCACCCGTCCCGGCTGAGTCACCGCCCGGCGTCGCGGCTCCGGCTCCGGCCTCGGCTCCGGCTCCGGCCTCAGCTGAGGTGCCGCCTCGCGTCGCGGCGGCGACCGGACCGGCTGCTCGACCACGGCCGGCTGACCGACCACGGCCGGCTGCTCGATCACGGGCGGTCCCGCAGCTCGAACCGTTGTCGCCGCCGGATCGGGAGTCACCGGCCGAGCGGCGCGGCGCGCTGGCCGAAGAGGCGTTCATCGGCGCCGGCACCGTCGGCTTCGTCGGTTGGGGCACCATGCTCGTCCTCTGGGGCCTCGACAAAGCTCGCCTGATCGGGCCCGGCGCCGGCCCGCTCCTCTGGATTCTCGCGGTCGTCGTGTTCACCGCGGGTGTCCTCGCCCTCCGCCGGCGCCGGCTTGTCCGGGGCTCCGCGCTGATCGTCGTGGCGCTCGCCCTCGGGCCGGCCGGCGTCAGTCTTTTCACCGGCTGATCGGGGTGCCGGAGGTGCCGGCCAGTTCATATCTCGCGACCGACTCGAGCACCCCCGCCCGCAACTCGTCGTCGGTCATCACCAGGTAGACCAGGGGGCAGTCGCGCGGGCCGGTGGCGCCGAGCTGGCACAGGCGGCACTGGTCGCCGGGGCGCAGCGGGCACATCTCGTCCGTTTCTCGAGCGTTCACGGTGATCGCCTCCACCACCAGCCTCGTCGCCGGCGCGCGGCGGGATCAGGGGCGTAGGTCCCGTGGGGGAGGGTCGTCAGCCGCCGGCGAGGCGGGTGGTCTCGTTGCGCAGCACCTCGGCCAGGTGGGACAGTCCCGGCCGCCGCCGCCGCCGCCGGCCTGGCCACCCTCGGCGCCGGCGGGACCTCAGAAATACCGGCAGGTGTACGAGTCCATCCGGGCGGGCGCCGTCGACATCGTCGCGCACGTCGACCGGTACGAGGCGATCTATCTCGACCTGATGCGGGCCGGGCGGAAGAACGTCACCTGATCAACGCTCGGCCTGCACGTCGTGGGTCCATTGTGCGAAGTGGCTGGTCATGCCCGGCGGGTTCCCCCGCCGGGCCGACGTACCGGGTCAGGAAAGGCCGTTCTCCGACAGGAACGCCTTGGCCACCGCGGCCGTGTCCTGCTTGTCCACCTGGACCTTGGCGAGGTAGGTCGTCAGGTTCTCGGTGGTGAGTTTGGCCGACACGGCGTTGAGGGCGCCGCTGACCGTCGGGTTGTTCGAGGTGGAGCGGATCAGCGGGATGATGTTCTCGGCCAGGTAGAGGTTCTTCGGGTCGTCGAGCACGACGAACTTGTTGGTGGCGATCGACGAGTCGGTGGAGAAGATGTTGCCGACCTGGATCTGGTTCTTGACGAGGGCGTTGACGGTCAGCGGGCCACCGGCGTCAAGCGGCTTGAAGGTCTTGAACTGGAGGCCGTACAGCTCCTTGAGGCCCTTGAGGCCCTGGTAGCGCTCCTGCCACTCGGGGCCGGCACCGATCGTCAGCTGGTTCGCGACCGGCTTGAGGTCGTCGATGGTCTTCAGGTTGTACTTGGTGGCCGTGTCCGAGGTGACGGTCAGGGTGTCCTTGTCCTCGGCGGCCGACTGCTCGAGCACCTCGGTGCCGCTCGGCAGCACCTTCTTGAGTTCGGCGAGCACCTGGTCGGGGGTGGTGACGCCCTGCGGGGCACCGCCCTTGGCCAGGGCCGAGAGCAGAGCGCCGTTGTACTCGGGCAGCAGGTCGATCGAGCCGTCCTGCAGCGCCTTCAGGTAGAGCTCCCGGGCGCCGATGTTGAACTGGCGCTTGACCTGCACCTTCTTGGCTTCGAGGGCCTGGGCGTAGATCTCGGCGAGCAGCTCGCTCTCGGCGAAGTTGGCCGAGCCGATGGTCACCGTGGACGAGGAGGTGCTGCTCCCACCACCGGCGTCCTTGCTCAGCGGGTCGTCGTTGGCGCCGCAGGCGGCCAGGGAGAAGAGGACGGCAAGTCCGGCAACTGCTATTCGCGTACGCATCGAAAAGCCTTTCTATCGAAGACCGGGTGAGACGATCCAGCGCTGAGCGAGCGCCAGAACGAGGTCGAGCAGGACAGCCAGCACCGCGACGACGATGGCGCCGGCCAGCACACGGGAGTAGTCGTTGACGGCGAGGCCGTCGATCAGGAGCCGGCCGAGGCCGTTGAGGCCGACCGCCGCCGCCACCGTCGCGGTCGCCACCACCTGCAGGGCGGCGCTGCGGAAACCGCTGATCAGCACCGGCAGGGCCATCGGCAGTTCGACCTTGGTGAGCACCTGCCAGGGGCGCATGCCCATGCCGCGGGCGGCGTCGACGACGCGCGGGTCGAGGCTGCGCATGCCGGCGTACGCGGAGGTCAGGATGGGCGGGATGACCAGGACGGTGAGGGCGATGAGCACCGGGGTGAGGCCGAGCCCGAGCAGCGTGACCATGAGCATCAGCAGGCCGAGGGTCGGCAGTGAGCGGCCCGCGTTGCCGGCGTTGATGGCCAGGAACGAGCCCCGCCCGGTGTGGCCGATGTAGAGGCCGATCGGCAGCGCGATGATCGTGCCGATGATCAGGGCGAGCACGACGTACCAGAGGTGGGACAGGATCAGCAGCGGGATGCTGCCGTCCTCGAGGTTCCAGTGGGCCGGGTCGAACAGGTAGTTCAGGTTCACGCCGTCCTCCCCTGGAAGCGCGTCCACGGCGTGATCCACCGCTGGATCAGCACGATCGTCAGGTCGGCGATGCCCGCCAGGGCCACCGACAGCACGATGCCGACGATGATCGGCTCGAGGTAGAAGAGCTGGAAGCCGCGGGTGAACAGCTGGCCGAGTCCGCCGACCCCGATGAGCGCGCCCACGCTGACCAGGCTGATGTTGGCCACGGTGGCGACCCGCAGGCCGGCCAGGATGACCGGGAGCGCGACCGGCAGCTGCACGTCGACGAGGCGGCGCAGCCTGCGGTAGCCCATCGCCGTGGCGGATTCCACCACGAGCGGATCAACCGATCGGAGACCGTCGGCGACCGTACGGGAAAGGAGCGCGACGGTGTAGATGGTCAGCGCCACCACGATGTTCAGCGGTGACAGGATCTTCGTGCCCAGGAGCACCGGCAGGAACACGAACAGGGCGAGCGACGGGATCGAGTAGAGCACCCCGCACACGTTGACCAGCGGGTGGTAGAGCCGGGGGAAGCGCACGCCGAGGTAGCCGATCGGCAGCGCGATGACGAAGCCGAGCACCACCGGGACCAGCGCGAGCCAGATGTGCTGGCGGAGCGCGGTCAGGATGGTGTCCCAGTTGTTCGACAGGTAGGAGCTCACTTGCGCCCCCGCCGGGCGGCCAGGTGGTCGACCAGGTCGTGGTGCGGCACCACCCCGTCGGCCTTGCCGTGGTCGTCGACCCGCACGGCGATGCCGACCGGGGAGCTGATCGCCAGGTCGGTGACGAGCCGCAGCGAGTCGGCGACGGTGAAGGTGCCGCCGGTGGACTCGCCGGTGCTCCAGCCGGCCGGCCGGCCCGCGTCGTCGAGCACCAGGTCGGCGGGCAGCGGCCGCACCGGCAGGTCGGCCGCGCTGTCGAAGGACAGGCTGCGCACCCCCCGGTCGCGGCCCACGAACTCGGCCACGAACTCGTCGGCCGGGTGTTCGAGCAGCTCCTGCGGGGTGCCGACCTGAGCCAGGTGGCCGCCCTGCCGGAAGATCACGACCACGTCGCCGAGCTTGATCGCCTCGTCGATGTCGTGGGTGACCATCGCGATCGTCTTGCCGAGGTCCTTCTGCAGGCGCAGGAACTCGCGGTGCAGGCCCTCGCGGACGACCGGGTCGACGGCGCTGAACGGCTCGTCCATCAGCATGACCGGCGGGTCGGCGGCGAGCGCCCGGGCCACGCCGACGCGCTGCTGCTGGCCGCCGGAGAGCTGGGCGGGGTAGCGGCTCGCGAACTCGGTGGCCAGCCCGACCCGCTCGAGCAGTTCCGCGGCGACGGCGCGGGCCTCCCGGCGGGACTTGCCGAGCAGCATCGGCACGGTGGCGACGTTGTCCAGGACCGTACGGTGCGGGAAGAGCCCCGCGTGCTGGATGACGTAGCCGATGCCGCGGCGCAGTTCCGCCTCGTCCTGGCCCGCGACGTCCTTGCCGTCGATGAGGATGCGGCCGGAGGTCGGCTGGATCATCCGGTTGATCATGCGTAGCGAGGTGGTCTTGCCGCAGCCCGAGGGCCCGACGAACACCGTCGTCTTCCCGGTGGGAAGCTCCAGCGAGAGGTGGTCGACGGCGGTGCTCCCGCCCGGATACACCTTCACGACATCGTCGAATGTGATCATGGAACTCCCCGGCGACCTCGGTGAATGTGGCTATTCATACTTCATTGGTAGTGAATAGGATGTCAAACGATCGAGCCGAGCCTTTACGCTCCTGAAACTAGGTGACGGTGATATGCGCGCAAAAGTCCGGCTCGACGGCCGGCAGCTCACGGTCTCGGATCTGGTTGCCGTTGCTTCCGGGGAGGCGGACGTCACCGTCGATCCGGCGGCGTTACGGCTCGTTGAGCAACGACACGCCGTGCTGCAGGACGCGCGGGCCGCCGGAGCAGTCTACGGGGCCAACACCGGGGTCGGTGCCAACCGGCACGTGCGCACCGACGACGACCACGAGCGTGGCCTGCGCCTGCTGCGCAGCCACTGCGCGGCGGTCGGCCCGGTGGAGGACGACGAGACCGTACGCGCCGCGATGGCGACCCGGCTCAATCAGATCCTCGCCGGTGGTTCCGGGGTCTCCCGCCCGGTGGCGGAGGCGCTCGGCTTCGCGCTGCGCGACCGGGCGCTGCCCACCCTGCACTCGTGGGGCGCGATCGGGACCGGCGACCTGGCCGCCCTCGCCGAGCTGGCGCTGACCCTGGCGGGGGAGCGGCCCTGGCGGTCCGGGCCGGGCCCGGTGACCATGATCACTGACACCGACGCGCTGCCGATGATCAGCTCCAGTGCCGTCACGGTGGCGATCGCCACACTCGCCCTCGACCGGGTCGCGGCCCAGCTCGAGGCGTCGATAGTGGTCGCCGCGCTGAGCTTCCTGGCACTGCTCGGCAACCCCGAGGCGTACGACGCCGGCGTGCACCGTGCTCGCGCCCATCCGTGCCAGGCCGAGGTGGCGGCCACCCTGCGCTCGATGGTGTCCGGCTGTGCCGCCCCGGTGCGCATCCAGGACCCGTTCGGCCTGCGGGTGATGCCGCAGGTGACCGCCCCCGCCCTGTACGCGGTGCGGGAACTGCGCGACGTGCTCACCGCCGAGCTGAACGCGGCCGTGGAGAATCCGCTGGTCACCGCGGACGGCGTGCACCACCACGGCCAGTTCCACACCGCGACCCTGGCCAGCCATCTGGACGCGGTCCGGATGGCGTTCCTGCCGGTGCTGTCCCTCTCGTCGGCCCGGCTCGGCCTGCTCATGCGCCCCGACCTGACCGGCCTGCGGGCGTTCCTGGCCGCCGGCCCGAGCGGTAGCTCCGGCCTGATGATCGGCGAGTACGTCGTGCAGGACCTGCTCACCGAGATCCGCGTCGGCATGCAGGCGGTCGCGGCCGGCACCCTGACCATCTCGCTCGGCCTCGAGGAGCACGCCAGCTTCGCCACCCAGGGCGCCCGCTCGCTGCGCCGGATGACCGGCCTCGCCCCGACCCTGCTCGCCGCCGAACTGCTCGCCGCCGTGCGGGCGCTGCGGATGGCCCCCGGCCGGCTCGTCGACGGCGCCGCCCGGGAGGCCTTCGAACTCGCCGCCCAGGTGATCGATCCGGACATGGCGGACCGGGCGCTCGGCCCCGACCTGGAACGCGCCGCCGGCCTGCTGCCCGAGCTGGCCGCCCTAGTCGAGCGGGCGTAGCTCCTCGGCGTAGCTCACCGCGCGCCGGCGCAGCACCCCGGCCGGGCTTATCGAGTATTGCCCCATCCGCCACAGCGGCGGTGAATAGGCGTGGATCGACACCGAGCCGTCGATCGCGCCCGCCATCCGATGGATGTGGTCGGGCCCGAACCCGAACGTGCGCCCGGCCCTGACCACCCGGGTCACCGGCTCGCCGCCCATCCGCGGGGTCGCCTCGGACACCGCGCCGCGGGTCACCGCGACCGCGCCGGAGGACACGTCGTGGTCGTGCCAGCCGGTGTCGTCCCGCAGGTTCCAGCACAGCACCCAGACGTCGATGTCGCTGTCGCGGTGCAGCGAGGCGTAGTGCCGCCCGCCGGTGTCGTGCCGGACCAGGTGCTCCCACTGCTCCGGCCGGGCCGCCAGGTCGGCCACCCAGCGGCGCAGTTCCGGCGCGCCGAGAACAGTCATCGTCGATCTCCCGTCAGAAGCTGGCGTGGGTTGGCGGTGAACAGCGCGTGCCGGAAGGCCCGGCCCAGACCGGGATCGGCCGATTCGGCGTACGGGCGGTCGGAGCCGTGCACCAGGGGGTCGACGCCGACCACCCGGACCATCGCGTCGATCGCCCGCGTGCCGTAGGACGACGTCTCGTAGAACACGTTCGGGTCGAGCGGGCCGAGCTCGCCGCCGCGCGCCCCGAGCCGCTCGTGGTGCAGCGGGGCCAGGCCGGCCAGCGCGACGAACGCGATGCGCAGCCGGGGATGCTGCCGGCGCCCCGCGATGTGCCAGGCGAGCCAGGCCTGGTGAAGCTGGGAGACATAGGGAACCAGGGCGGGCCACCAGGCCGGGAGATCGGCCTGCGCTTTCGCCGGGGCCGGTCCGGGATGCACGAGTACGGGTTTTCCGACCCGTTCCGCCTCGGCGAGCAGGTCGCGGGCCCGCTCGATGGCGGCCGGCTCGGCCAGCGCGGTCGCCGGCAGTTGCAGGCCGACGACCCGCTCCTCCCGGAGCACCGCGGCCAGCCCGTCGGGGTCCGGGGCGGCCAGGGTGGCGGCGGCCCACACCTCGAACGGGCGGCCGAGCTCCAGGGCGCTCTCGTGCCACACGTCGACGAGCTCGGGATCGGGCAGGTATTCGATGCCGAGCGGGCTGGACAGCGACAGCAGGACCCGGTCGGCCCGGTCCAGGCGCCGCTTCTCGATGTCGTGGGCGGCCGGGTCGACCTCGAACGGCGGCTCGCCGGCCAGGTGCAGCGTCCAGCCCCGCAGGTAGGGAAAGTCGGACCGGCGCCGCAGGGCGTCGAGCAGAGGGGGCGGCCACAGGTGCTGGTGGCAGTCGATCATTACTGGTCCTCGCGGGGGGAAGCGCTTCACTCGAAACTCGAGTGAAGCGCTTCCGGGTTACCACGACAAGACCATCTCATGCACCGGACTGTTACTGTCGGGCGAGTGCCGGGACGACGCACCTTGCAGGACCTCGCCGACGCCGCCGGGCTCTCCCTCGCCGCCACGTCCTATGCGTTGCGTGGCATTCGCGGTTCGGCGGCCACCATCGCCCGGGTCCGGGAGCTGGCCGTCGAGATCGGCTACACGGTCGACCCGATCGCCCGCGCGCTCGCCAGCGGCCGGACCGGATCGGTGGGGGTCAGCGGCTCCCTGCGGGACCTGTGGCAGCAGGATTTCTCGGTGCTGCTGACCCGGGCCCTGCGCAGCCGGGGCCGGCACGCCACGATCGCCGACGCCGATGCCGACCCGGCCCAGGAACGCCTGATCGTCGAGCAGTTCGCCGCCCAGCGCGTCGACGGTGTGCTGGTCTCCCCGGTGGATCCGACCGCCGACTACTGGCGCCTGCTCGGCCCCGAGACCGCGGTGGTGGCCATCGGCGACGCCCTGACCAGCCGGCCCGGCTCCGGGAGTGTGCTGTTCGACAACCGCTACGGGGTCGAGACCGCCCTCGCCCATCTGGCCGGGCTGGGCCACCACCGGATCGGCCTGCTGGCCCCGGCGCTGCCGACCACTCCCGGCCGCCCGGCCCAGCTGCTGGCCGCCGAGGTGGCCGCCGCGACCGGCGTCGAGCTGGTCGAGGTCTCCGCCCCCGCGGCCACCGCCGACGCGGTCGAGGTGGCGGCGTCGCTGCTGACCGGCCCCGACCGGCCGACCGCGGTGTTCTGCCTCAGCGACTCACTGGCCTTCGCGACCTACCGGGCGGCCCGCCAGGCCGGCCTGCGCCTGCCCGCCGACCTGTCGGTGGTCGGCTACGACGACCACCAGCTGGCCGCCCTGGTCGAGCCCCCGCTGACGACGATGGCGTGGGACGAGGACGCGATGGTGGAAGCCGCCGTGGCCCAGCTGGACGGCCCCCGCGACCCGGTCCCGATGTTCCGCCCGGAGCTGATCGTCCGCGGTTCCACCGCCGGTCCCCGGGGCTAGGGGCGGTCGAGTCGGCCGCCCGCGAACGCCGGGCTCTGCCAGTCGTCCCGGAGCAGGCTGATGATCTCGTCCAGGTCGCGTCCGAACGGGCGGTCGGCGGTGCCGGGGGGCAGGACGGCGGCGATCCCGTCGAGGGCGGTCCGGGCGCCGGCGGACAGGACCGGCGGTGGGTAGCTCAGCGACCGGGCCTGGTGCACCGCCAGGAACTCGCAGGCCAGCACGTCGCGAAGGCCGGTGAGCGCCTCGTTCAGGCAGTCGGCGGCCTCGAAGCCGAAGCTCTGCACGTCCTCCTGCCCGAGCGACGTCTCCATCGTGCCCAGCAGGGCCGGGCCGGCGAAACGGCGCAGCCGATGGGTCACGCCGACGGCTCGTTTGTGCACGGTGACCATGCCGGCGTGCAGGCCGGGGGCGTCGGACAGCTGCCGGGGCAGGCCGGTCAGGGCCGAGTCGAGCAGGCGGTGCAGCCGGGCGGTGCCGAGCTCGGCGAGGTGGATCAGGGCGGTGGTCAGGGCGGCGGCCGTGGCCACCAGGTCGGTGCCGGCGAAGCCGAACGTCCCCACGAACCGGCCGTCGAGATGCGCGGGCGAGTCGGTGACGACGGACAGCGCCCGGTCGGCGGCCTCCTCGACCGCGCCGACGGCCCGCATCGCCACCGCGATCGCCGGCGCGGTGACCCGGAACGACACCGGTGCCTGCAGAGCCCGGGCGGCGTGCTCGGCCGGGGTCAGGTGGGCTCGCAGGGTGGCCAGGACCACGGTCAGTTCGGGGCTGTCCGCCAGCGCCGGGTGCAGTGGGTCATGGCCGGCGCCCAGCACGGCATGGGCGGCGGCGGTCGCGAGGACGGTCTGGCCGAGCAGCGTACGGGCGTCGGCGGCGGCCAGCGTGGTGAGGGCGGTCAGGCCGGGGACGCCCTCGAGGAAGGCCACCCCCTCCTTCGCCTCGAACGGGCGGGGCCGCAGGCCGGCGGCGGTCAGGGCGGGGGTCGCGTCGACCGGCCGGCCGGCCGGGTCCAGGACCTGGCCGGTGCCGGCCAGCACGGCGCCGGCGTGGGCCAGCGGGATGATCTCGCCGGCGGCGCCGCCGTGCCGGGGGACCGCGGGTACGACATCGGCGTTCAGCAGGGCGGCCAGGTGGCGGCACAGGTCGGGGGAGACGCCGGCGGCCGGATGCAGCAGGGTGCGCAGCCGGGCGGCCAGCAGTGCGCGGGACTGGCGGCGGGTCAGCCAGGGGGCGGAACCGACGGCGCGGCCGACCATCAGGGTGTTCTGCTGGCGGGCCTGGGCCTCGGGGGTCAGGCGCACGCCCGCCATGGCGCCCATGCCGGTGTTCACGCCGTAGACCGGGCGGTCGGCGGCCAGGTCGGCGAGGGTGGCGGCGCGGCTCTCGGCCAGGGTGGCCAGCAGCGCGGGGGAGAGGGTGAGCCGGTCGGCGCCGCGGGACAGCCGCTCGATCAGGGCGCGGTCCAGCTGATCGGGGCGGTCGATGACGATCATCGGTAGCGCAGCATGGTGCCGGCGTCGGCGGCCTCGGCCCGGGTCAGGATCAGGTGGGCCAGCGCCACGTCGAGGATGGACAGGCCGCGATGCCAGAAGAGGATCCGCTCGTCGGGGTGTTCCCGGCCCGGTTTGGCGCCGCTGACGATCTCCCCGATCTGGGCGTGCAGGGTCTGCTCGCTGAGCCGACCCGTGTCGACGTGGGCTCGCAGGGCACCGAACCGGCCGGAGCGGGACTCGCGCCAGTCGTCGACCACTACCTTGTCCATCACGTCGAGCAGGTCCAGTTCCACGGCACTCACCGTGCCGTACGGAACGACGAAAGCGCCGGGGCGCACGGACGCCGTACGCAAAAGGGGGGTCGGCTCGTCCAGCCTCGACGCCTCGACGAGGATGTCGGCCTGGTCGAACGCCTCGTCGGCGGTCGCCACGGCGCGCACCGGCGTCGAGGTGACCTCCCGCAGCCGCGCGGCGAACGCCTCCCGCGACTCGGGGCGGCGGCTCGTCACCCGGATCTCCTCGAGCGGGAAGAGCGTGTCGAGCATGGTGACGTTGCTGAACGCGGTGCCGCGGGCGCCGACGTGGCCGAGGATCCTCGCGTCGGAGCGGGCGAGGTGCTTGGCGCCGACCGCGGTCATCGCCCCGGTGCGCACCTCGGTGATCCAGGTCGCGTCCATGATCGCGAGCGGCACGCCGGTGCTCGGGTCGTAGGCGGTCAGCAGGCCCAGTTCGCTCGGCAGGCCGCGCTGGTAGTTGGGCACGAAGTCGCCGACGACCTTGATGCCGCTCAGGTTCAGCGGTGAGACGTGCCCGCGCAGGACGTTGAAGTGGCCGGCGCCGCCGTTGTCCGGCACCAGGTGCACACGCGGCTCGAAGACGGTCAGGCCGCGCCCGTGCGCCTCGACGACCGCCTCGACGGCGGCGATGACCTCCGCGTTCGTGATGGCCAGGCGGTCGACGTCCGGACCGGACAGGAAGCGCAGGTGAATCATGACATGCACCATATAGCCTATGTGTTTCGAGCAATTCGCAACGGGCCGAGCGGGAAGCGTGAGGGAGGCCGATGCGCGCCGAGGACTGGCTGCTCGACCTGGCCCGGCGGCACCGCCTCTCGCCGACCCAGCGGCAGATCGTGCAACGGATGCTCGGCATGTTCCCGGACGTCGCGTTCGAGTCGACGAGCGAGATCGCCGAGCGGACCGGCGTCAGCCAGCCGACCGTGACGAGGCTCGCGGTGGCGCTCGGGTTCGCCGGTTTCGCCGAGTTCCGGGCCGCCCTGCGCGCCGCGGTGCTGGACTCCCGGCCGGGCGGCCGGCCGGTGCGGTCCACCGCGGTCGACCGGGAGATCGCCAACCTGGACGGCCTGCGGGCCGAGCTGGCCGGCGACCGTATGCGCGAAGCGGTCCGCCTGCTGGCCGGGACGACCCCACTGGGCGTGCTCGGCCTGCGTGCGTCCGCCGCCCTGGCTCAATATTTCGGCTATTTCGCGCGGCGGATCCGGCCCGCCGTGACCCTCGGCACCGACGCGGGAACCGTCAACGACACCGTCCTCGAACTCCACCAGCAGGGCGCCACCGCGCTGCTGACCTTCGCGATGCCGCGCTACCCGGCCGCCACGGTGGCCGCCCTGCGCCTGGCTCGCCGGCTGGACCTGCGCACGGTCGTGCTCACCGACTCGGCCCTCGTCCCGTTCGCCGCCGAGGCCGACGTGCTGCTCGTCGCCCCGGTCAGCTCGGAACTGGTGTTCGACTCGCACGCTACCGCCGTACTGCTGGCCATGAGCCTGCTCGACGAGATCGCCCGGACCGACCCGCAGCGCACCCAGCAGCGCCTGGAGGCCCACGAGGCCCTGGTCGACCGCTGGATCCACGACGCCTGAGGCCCGGGGAGCATTACCCGGCGGGAAAACTTTCGCAATGGGCATGTAGGTATTGCTGAACGGTAATCGTCGCGATACGTTCCGGAAAGAGCGACGAAATGTGGTGATGGTCGATGGGCGGGTCCGGCGCGATCGTTGTCGGTGTGGACGGCACCAATTCCTCGATGCGGGCGGGCGCCTATGCCCTGGGACTCGCTCGGCGGCAGCGGTGCGAGCTGGTCGCGGTCTATGTGCGGGCTCTGCCGTCGGCGCTCATCCCGCTCGCCGACACCAGCGGGAGCGCGACCACCACGATCATGGCGACCCATGACGATGTCGAGCGGGAACTGCGGCTCCTCGTCGCCCAGCAGGTGCGCTCCGACGTCGACGTGCGCCTCGTCGTGCGGCACGGGGAGCCCTACACCGAGCTGGTCGACGTGGCCAAGCAGGTCCGGGCCGACGCGGTGATCGTCGGCCAGTCGTGCCGCACGCTGCACCGGATCGCCGGCTCGCTGTCCACCAAACTGGTCCGCAGCGGCCGCTGGCCGGTCACTGTCGTCCCCTGAACCCGCCCCGGCCCGCCCTTCCCGGCCCGATGGCGGCCTCCGGCTCGGCGGCGGGCCCAGGCTCGGCGGCAGGCCCAGGCTCGGCGGTGGCGGCCGGCTCGGCGGTGGGGGGCGGTTCGGCGGGGACTGTCTCGAGCAGGCCGGCGGCGGCTGACGCGGCCGGGCCGGCCAGGCGGCGGTTCAGCGTGAAGAACAACTCCTGGGCGGGGGCGGCCGGCCAGGACGGCGGCAGGTGCTGGACCGGCAGCCGCGGATCGCGCCGGATGATCTGGAGCCAATCGGTGACCAGGCGCAGTTTGGCGGCCAGCGGGTCGGACGTGGCGCCGTCGTAGGACTCCCAGCGGGACCGGAAGTCGGTGTACCGCGCGGCCAGCGCGGGCAGGTCGTAGGCCCCGGCGATCATCTCGGGCACGTCGGTGGAGGGGTCGGCCCGGGCGTGGAAGACCCGGATGTGCGAACTCAGGCCGAGCTCGCCGACGTCGGGCCGGCCGGGAGCGATCCACAATCCGCCCTGCACCGGGCCGAAACCCGCCCACGACAGCGACGCGCGCAGGTCGTGGCGCTCGCGTCGGCGTTCGCCGGGCAGCGAGAACGCGAGCAGGGTCCAGGTGCCGTCCCAGTCGCGGTTGACGGCTCCGGTCTGCCACAGCCGCACCGAGCCGTCGCGCAGGATGCGGATC
Source organism: Paractinoplanes ferrugineus (assembly GCF_016862195.1). Taxonomy (GTDB): domain Bacteria; phylum Actinomycetota; class Actinomycetes; order Mycobacteriales; family Micromonosporaceae; genus Actinoplanes; species Actinoplanes ferrugineus. Next base: position 70,903 of record NZ_BOMM01000074.1, read on the forward strand.
GAGCGCGGGGTCAGTCCGAAGTACATGCGCCGGCCGTGCCGCTGCCGCCGCAGCAGGCCGCGGCCGGTCATCCGGGTCAGCGTCGAGCGGGTGGCCTCGGCGGACACCCCGGCGCGGGCGAGCACCTCGATGACGCTTCCGGAGTAGACACACACGTCGCGGTCGAGGACGTGGTCGCCCAGGAAGGTCAGCATGATCGCGGAGGCGGCGGGGGACGGGGGCACCTGGCCGACGCTACCGGCGGTGTTGGCGTCATGTGCGGTGACGTAGGGCATTTTATTGACCAGCGTCAAAATAGCGCCTAACTTGACGACACCCGCTCCTGAGTACACGGAGGTACTCATGCGACGTCTCTCCGCATCCCTAGCCACGCTCCTGGTTCTGCTGGCCGCGGCCTGCAGCAAGGGCGCCGGCGACACCACCGAGGAAGCGCTCAAGATCGGCCTGATCGTCTCGCTGACCGGCAACTACGCCCCGCTCGGCAGCGAGGACAAGAAGTCGGTGGAGCTGGCCGCCCAGCAACTCAACGACGCCGGCGGCCTGCTCGGCCGCAAGGTCGAACTGAACGTCCGCGACGACAAGAGCCAACCCGAACAGTCCGTCCTGGCCTTCAACGAGCTCAAGAGCAGCGGCGTGGTCGCGGTGATCGGCTCACCGTTCTCCAACTCCGCCCTCGCCACGATCCCGCAGGTGGACCGGGCCAAGATCCCGTACGTCTCGCTGACACCGGCGGACGAGCAGATCAACCCGATCCATCCGTACGTCTTCGTCGTGCCCGCCACGTCCGCGACGTACGCCGATCGGATCTTGCAGTTCTATCAGTCGCAGAAGATCACCAAGGTGGCCGTCGCGCACGACAGCCGCAGCTCCTATGCGAACGCCGGGGCCAAAGGGATGCAGGCCGAAGCCGGCCGGTACGGGATCACGCTGGTCGCGGACGAGCAGTTCCAGACGTCCACCACCGAGTTCAGTGCGGTCCTCAACAACCTCAAGGCGGCCGGCGCGCAAGCGATCACCGTCTGGGCGACCGGCGCACCGGCCGTCGCCTTCGTCAAGCAGTACGCCACGTCCGGGGTCCGCCTTCCGCTGATGTTCACCGGCGCGCAGGCCAGCACGCTGTGGCTGAAACCGGCCGGCGCGGCCGCCGAGGGCGTCCACGTGGCCAGCTCGATCGCGGTGGTCGGGGACGCGTTGCCGGCCGGCCCGCAGAAGACCGCGATCGACGAGATGGCCAAGCCGTTCACGACCCAGCACGGCTATCCGCCGCCGCAGTTCGCCGCCGACGGCTACACCGGCTTCAAGCTGCTCGCCGAGGCGGTCAAGAAGGCCGGCGGCACCGATCCCGGCAAGATCCAGGCGGCGTTCGAAGGGTTGTCCCTGACCACGCCGAACGGCACCTACCACTACACCGCGACCGACCACGCCGGACTGACCGCCGACTACATCTCGATAAACGTCGTGCAGGGCGGCGCCTTCCGAGCCACCGACTGGGCCAAGGAAAAACTGGCCGCGGTCGCCGGCCGGTGACCACGTGCCCGACCTGCTGACCGTCACCGGCGCCACCCGGCGGTTCGGCGGCGTCTACGCCCTGCGCGACGTCGACCTCGACGTTCGCGCGGGCGAGACGCACGCCGTGATCGGCCCCAACGGCGCCGGCAAGTCCACCCTGTTCAAACTGATCGGCGGCCAGCTGATCGCCACCGCCGGCACGATCGGCTACGACGGCCGGCGCATCGACCGCCTCGCCCCGCACCGGCGGGCCCGGCGCGGCATCGCGATCGCGTTCCAGGACTCCCCGGTGTTCCACAACCTGAGCGTCACCGAGAACGTCATGGTCGGCGCGCACGCGGTGACCCGGGCCGGTCCGGTCGCGGCGATCCTCCGGCTGCCCCGCCACCGCCGCGACGAGGTGACGATCCGCGCGCTGGCCGCCGACGCGCTCGCCCGGACCGGACTGACCGAGTGGGCGGACCGGCCCGCCGCCGCCCTGCCGCTCGGTCAGCAGCGCGCCCTGCAGGTGGCGCGCGCCCTGTGCGGCGGCCCCCGGCTGCTGCTGCTCGACGAACCGGCGTCCGGTCTGCGCGGCCCGGAACGTACGGCCCTGGCCACCCTGATCGAACAGCTGCGCGCCGACGGCCTGTCGATCCTGCTGGTCGAGCACGACGTCGCCTTCGTCGCCCGGCTGGCCGACCGGGTGACCGTCCTGGACCTCGGCCGGGTGATCGCGCACGGCACGTTCGCCGAGATCCGCGAGGACCCGGCCGTGATCACCGCGTACCTGGGCGGTCCGCGGTGATCCGGGTCGAGGACCTGGTCGTGCGGTACGGGGCGGCGACCGCCCTCGACGGGGTGAGCCTCACCGTCGCGGCGGGGGAGCTGGTCGCGCTGATCGGCCCGAACGGGGCCGGCAAGTCCACCCTGGTCAACGCGCTGGCGGGCCTCCTGCGGCCGGCCGCCGGGAAGATCCGGGTGGACGGGCGGCTCGCGCTCGTCCCGGAGGGGCGCCACCTCTTCACGCCGCTGACCGTCGACGACAACCTGCGGCTCGGCGCGTGGCGGGCCAAGAACCGGGACACCGGCCACATCTACGAACTGCTCCCCGAGCTCGAACCGCTGAGCCGGCGACCGGCCGGGCGGCTCTCCGGCGGGCAGCAGCAGATGGTCGCGCTCGGCCGGGCGCTGATGGCCCGCCCCGACGTGCTCGTCATCGACGAGATGTCGTTGGGCCTCGCCCCGCTCGTCGTCCGGCATCTCGCCGACAACCTGCGCGAACGCCATCGGGACGGGCTCGCGGTCCTGCTCATCGAACAGAACGCCAGGCTCGCGCTGGAGCTCTGCACCCGGGCGTACGTCCTCGAGGCGGGCCGGATCGTCGCCGAGGGAAGCGCCGCCGACCTGGCCGGCAGCCCCCAGGTGGCGGCCGCCTACCTGGGCCTGGAGGCGTGATGGGGGAGTTGGCGCAATATCTCGTCACCGGGGTGGGGATCGGCTGCGCCTACGCACTCACCGGCAGCGGCCTCGTCGTCATCTACCGGGTCACCCGGGTGGTCAACTTCGCGCAGGGCAGCTTCAGCGTGTTCGCCGCGCTCACCGTCACCACCCTGCTCGCGGCCGGCCTCCCGCACGGCTTCGCCGAGACGCTCGCCGTCCTGCTCGCCGGGGTGATCGGGCTGATCGTCGGCCTGGTCGCCACCGGCAAACCCGGAACCACAGCGCAATCGGCGCTCATCGTCACCCTCGGGCTCGGCGTCTTCGCGTACGCGGTGGAGATCCTCCTGTGGGGGGACCAACCGAGGTCGTTCGACGGGATCCCGGGCTCCGTCGGCGGGATCCAGAAGCACTACCTGCTCATCATCGGGGTGACGGCGGTGGTGCTCGGAGCCACCGCGCTGCTGTTCGCCCGCACCGACCTCGGGCGGGCGCTGACCGCGACCGCCGCCGACCCCTACGCGGCCCGGATCGTCGGCATCGACGTGACCCGGATGGGGCTGCTCGCGTTCGCCCTCGGCGGGGCGCTCGGCGGCCTGGCCGGCGTGCTGATCACACCGGTGCAGCAGGTCTCGTTCGACAGCGACGTCGCCCTGGTGGTCAGCGGCTTCTCGGCGGCAATCCTCGGCAACCTCACCCGGCCGGGCCTCACCCTGGCCGGCGGACTGCTGCTGGGCGTCGTGCAGACCCTGGTCGGCGGATACCTGTCCACCTCGTACCAGAGCGAGGTGGCGCTGATCTTCATGCTGGCCGTGCTGGTCGCGCGGGCCGGGCGGCGTGACGTGCTGGAGGCGGCATGAAGTGGGCCTACCTCGGCGTCCCGGTCGTGGCCGCCGTCCCCCTCCTGCTCACCCCGGGGCAGCTGACCACGTTCGTCCTGCTCGGCCTGTCGGCCATGACGGTGGTAGGGCTGTCCCTCCTGATGGGGTACGCCGGTCAGGTTTCGCTGGGGCAGGCCTCGTTCACGGCGATCGGGGCGTACACCTCGGGTCTGCTCGCCCTGCACCACACGCCGCCGCTGCTCGCCCTCGCCGCCGCCCCGATCGCCGCGGGCCTGGCCGCCGTCGTGGTCGGCGTGCCGATCCTGCGGCTGCGCGGCCACCAACTCGCCTTCGCCACCCTCGCGCTCCAGCTCATCCTCCTGTCGGTGCTCGGCGACGCGGACTGGGCGGGCGGCGCCGTCGGCCTCCAGGGCCTGCCCTACCTGTCGATCGGGGGCTTCGAGCTCGACGACGACATGGACTACGCCTACGTGGTGCTGGTCGGCGTCCTCCTGGTGAGCCTCATCGCGTACCACCTGGTGCACTCCCGGGTGGGCCGCGGACTACGCGCCCTGGCCACCGGCGAGGCCGCCGCCGAAGCGAGCGGTGTCCCGGTCGGCGCGTACCGGCTGCTGGTCTTCGCCGTCTCGGCGGCCTTCGCCGGCCTCGCCGGCGGCATCTACTCGTTCTTCCTCGGATATCTCGCGCCCGGCTCGTTCCCGGTGCTGCTGTCGATCGAGTACGTCGTGATGGCAGTCGTGGGAGGACTCGGCAGTGTCGGCGGCGCCCTGCTCGGCGCCGCGCTCGTCACCGTGGTGGTACAGCTCCTGACCACCCTCGCCACCCAGCCCGGCATGCCGAGCTACGCCCCGAGCGTGCTCTCCTACGCCGTATACGCCCTGCTCCTGATCGCCGTCGTGCTGTTCGTCCCCAGAGGCATCGTCCCGTCCTTGCGAAAGTCCCCCTGAAGCGCGCCCTCCCACCTCCCCGGTCCTCCCCGTTACCCCCGGGGCCGCCGCGCCCGCGCCCGCCGCGCCCGCCGCGCCCACTGTCCGCCGCGCCCACTGTCCGCCGCGTCCGCAATGCCAGCGCTGGTTGTCTCCCCGTGTCGGTCGCTGCACCCGCGTCTCGGTGCCGACCGGTGGACACGCTGCGTGCCGCGCCCACGTCGACGGCTGTACCGCGCGCGTTGATCGCTGTGCGGCCGTCGACCGCCGCCCCGCGTGCACTCGCGCCGATCGCTGCACCCGCGCATTCGCACCTGCGTCGGCGCCGCTGCACCCGCGCCTACCCCGCAGTCGCACCGCGCCTCCACCCGGCGGCGGGCGTCTGCGTCGGCTCGTACCTGTTCCGGCGGGTTCGGAGGGCGGAGCTGACTGGGCGGGTGAACCCGGCCCGGCCTGCCAGCGGGCGGGACTGTGCAGAGAGCCGTCTCGCATGCTGGCCGCGTCGTGAGAGGCCCATCTTTCGAGGAGGTTGCGGACGGGCGAGCACGAAATGCCGGGAAAGTCGTGGAGCGGGGACCGACTTCTCAATCTGCGGACTCGCGGTCCCACGTGATGGATAGGGCGCCCTCGGCGGCAATCCTGCGGAGGGCTTGGCGGGATGTGGAAGGATTCCAGGGTGGGGCGGTGCGGGGATGACTGAGCTGGCGGGCGAGTTGGTGCGGCTGCGGCCGGCGGTCCAGGGTGACGTCTCGGAGCTCGCGGCGATCAGGGCGACGCCGGAGGTGTACGCCCGGTGGGGCGACGGCGACGTGGCCGAAGGGCTCGCGGACCCGGATTGTCAGGTGCTCGCCGTCGAGTTCGGTGGCCGGGTCGTCGGCGCCATCCAGTGGAGTGCCGAGAAGGACCCCGATTATCGGCACGCCGGCATCGACATCTACCTTTCGCCCGCGGTGCACGGCCGGGGGCTGGGCGCGGACGCGGTTCGCACGCTGGCCCGGCACCTCATCGACGTCGTCGGCCACCATCGCCTGGTGATCGACCCGGCGGCCGACAACCGGGCGGCGATCCGGTGCTATGCCAAGGTCGGGTTCCGGCCGGTCGGGGTGATGCGGCAGTACGAGCGTTCCCCGGACGGCACCTGGCACGACGGTCTGCTGATGGACCTGCTGGCCGGCGAACTGACGTGACCTGACCGGCCCGGTGCTGCCTCAGGCGGGCGGTGCAGGGCGGGCGGTGCAGGGCGGGCGGTGCAGGGCGGGCGGTGCAGGGCGGGCGGGTGTCGGATCAGGACGGGCCGGTCGAGTGGTGCGGGTGGGTCACCACCAGGACCGGGCGGGACGAGTGTTTGAGCAGGTCCAGGGGGACGCTGCCGAGCAGGCGTTCGGCGACGGCGGGGCGGCTGCTCGAGCCGACCACGATGAGGTCGGCGCCCTGCTTCTCGGCGAAGTCCAGGATGGCCGGCACGGCGCGACCGGGTAGTACGGCGGTCTCCGCGTCGACCGCGGCCGCGGCCAGGTGGCGGGCCATCCGTTCGGTGGCGGCGCGGGCCTTCTCGGTGAAGACCGTACGGGGGACCGAGGCCAGCCGTTCGAGTTGGATCTCGTCGGCGGCGACCACCGCGACCGACGCCCCGGTCTGCTTGACGAGGCTGGTCACCGCGTCGGCGACCCATGGTTGATCGGCATCCGGCTTCGCGGCGACGACGATGCGCATGTCACGCAGTATTACCGTCCGAGCGCGTTCCGTCGATACGCTCGCGGCATGGCAGAGACGGCGACAGTGCGCGAACCCCCGTCCCTCAACCGGGTGATGGGCCCTGGCCTGCTGCTCCTCTTCGTGGTCGGCGACATTCTCGGCACCGGCGTCTATGCGCTCACCGGGCGGGTGGCGAACGAGGTGGGCGGGGCGGTGTGGCTGCCGTTCCTGATCGCGTTCGTGGTCGCGCTGCTCACCGCGTTCAGTTATCTGGAGCTCGTCACCAAGTATCCGCGGGCGGCCGGCGCCGCCCTCTACACGCACAAGGCGTTCGGCATCCACTTCCTGACGTTCATCGTCACGTTCGCGGTGATGTGCTCGGGGCTGACCTCGGCGTCCAGCGCGTCGAAGGCGTTCGCCGGCAACTTCGCCGAGGCGTTCGACCTGTCGCTGGGCGAGGGGGCGGCGCTGACCGCGGTGGCGCTCGGGTTCATGGCGCTGGTCGGCCTGATCAACTTCCGGGGCGTCGGCGAGAGCGTCAAGCTCAACGTGCTGCTGACCTGTGTGGAGCTGTCCGGCCTGCTCATCGTGATCGGCATCGGGGCGTGGGCGCTGGGTGGCGGCAACGGCGACCTGTCCCGGCTCACCGACTTCCACGCGGCCGACGGGGAGAGCGCCTTCTTCTCGGTGACCGCCGCGACGGCGCTCGCGTTCTTCGCCATGGTCGGCTTCGAGGACTCGGTGAACATGGCCGAGGAGACCAAGGACCCGGTCCGGATCTTCCCGAAGGTGATGCTGACCGGGCTGTGCATCACCGGTGTCATCTACGTGCTCGTGTCCATCTCGTCGGTGGCTCTCGTCGCCCCCGCGGACCTGGGCGAGGGGGACGCTCCGCTGCTCAAGGTGGTGGAGGCGGGGGCGGCCGGCTTCCCGCTCTGGATCTTCGCGTTCATCACCATGTTCGCGGTCGCCAATTCCGCTCTGATCAACATGCTGATGGCGAGCCGGCTTCTCTACGGAATGGCGAACGAGGGGGTCCTCCCGGGTGTCCTGGGCCGGGTGCACCATTCCCGGCGTACCCCCTGGGTCGGAATCGTCTTCACCACGGCGATCGCCTTCGGGCTCATCTGGTTCGCCGATCTGACCGCGCTCGGCGGCACCACCTCGTTGCTGTTGCTCTGCGTATTCACCGTGGTCAACATCGCGGTTCTGGTGCTGCGTCGCGATCAGGTCCAGCACCGGCATTTCCGGGCGCCCACCGTCATTCCGGTGCTGGGCGCGATCGCCTGTGCCTACCTGGCGAGCCCGCTTTCCGGCCGGTCCGCGGACGACTACCGGGTCGGCGGGATCCTGCTCGCCATCGGAGTGGTGCTGTGGCTGATCACCTATCTCTGGCGGCGCCGGCGGTAGATCCCGCGTGCCGGCCGGAACTCGCTCGACGTGTCGATCTCGCACTCGGCCAACCGGGGCCATAGCAATCTTTTGTTTCGTCCTGTCGGCGGGACGACGTCTATGCGGTCACTGGATCATCGATCATTTCAAATGGCACAGGAAAATCACAGACAAGGGTTTTCCCTATTTTGGTGATCGAGCGTAATCGATAACGTCGCGGCAGTGCCACCGGACGCGTCGACTTTCGCCGCTCCGGAGTCGAGAAGGAGTACGCGTGATGATCCGAACCCCCCTGGCCATCGCTGTCGGGACCGCGACCGCGGTCGCCACGGCACTGGTCGCCGGGCCGGCCAGCGCCCAGCCCCTGGTGCAATCCGCCGTGTCGCCGCTGGTCGCCGCCGCCGACGGGGCCGACGCCCTGGTTGCCTCGAAGCCCTCGTTCCTGCACGTGAGCGGGATGGACACGTTCCAGCGGCACGCCGTGGTCTCGTCCGCCGGCGTCAACTACGTTCCGTTCACGCGGACCTACAAGGGCCTGCCGGTCGAGGGCGGCGACTTCGTGGTCGCCACCGACGCCGTCGGCAAGGTCACGTACACGTCGGTCGCGCAGACCAACGCCATCGGCGACCTCTCCGTGACCCCGAAGATCTCCGAGGCGGCCGCCCTGGCCACGGCCAAGAAGCAGCTGAAGTCGGTCAAGTCGGTCGAGGGCACGAAGCTCGTCGTGGTCGCCGCCGAGGGTGCCGCCGCGCGCCTGGCCTGGCAGTCGACGATCAACGGGACCGGCGCGGACGGCGTCAGCCGGCTGTCGGTCGACGTGGACGCGGTCACCGGCAAGGTGCTCGGCTCGACGGAGCACGTGATGAACGTGGCCGGCTCCGGCAACGGCTGGATCTACGGCCCGGTCTCGATCGACACCACCCTGTCCGGCTCGACCTATCTGATGCAGGACCCGGCACACACGACGATCAAGGCGCAGAACGTGACCGGCCGGGCGACCTTCTCCGGGCCGGACAACGTGTGGGGCAACGGCGTCGGCACCAACCGGGAGACCGGT
>NZ_BOMM01000075.1 GCF_016862195.1 Paractinoplanes ferrugineus
TAGGCTCGCCGCGGGGTTTCCGCCCTTTCGCCGCCACCTGGCCGGGGAACGCGCGCCCGGCGCGGGGCTGCGGGGTTGCCCGCCCCACCCGCTCCGGCCCGGCCACCCGGTCGCGTCGGGCGAGGTGCGGGCAATGTCATCTCCGTGAAGTCGAAGCAAGGGTCTCCGACACGGCGGAGACCCTTGCTTCACGCAGCGAGGGGCAGCGGAAGGCCGAGAGGGGACTGAGGGAAGGCGGTCAGCTCTGGCGGCCGGTGGCCCAGTCGCGGGCTGAGCCGGCCAGGTTGGCGGCGCCGCCGCCGACTCGGCGGACCAGTTTGAGCAGGGGGTCGGGGGAGTCGCGGAAGGTGTCGCGGTAGTGCGCGGCGGCGGCCTTCACGTCCTCGGTGACCGAGGCGCCGCGGTCGTCGTCGCGGCCGGAGTAGTCGCCGCCGACGATCCGGGCGTAGTCGCCGGAGTCCAGCCAGCGCCGCAGTTCGGCGGCGCGGGCGACCGGGAAGGGCTCGCTGTTGAACGCGGTCATGCCCAGTTTGTGGATGCTGTCGCGCAGGTCGCCGCCACCCTCGTACTCGGCTGCCTGTTCCAGGAAGGCGGCCGTGTCGATCTGCGACAGGTCGCCGCCACCGGCCGTCTTCATGAACAACCGGATCGAGGCGGCCTGGTCCTGGGCGGCGAGCAGGCCGGCCCGGTCGGCGGAGAGCTCGGCTTTGCGCCACCACTCGTACATCGCCACGATGATCGCCCGGATGGCCAGCGCGCCCACCGGGAGCCAGCTGATGTTGGTGACCCACCGGGTCAGCATCAGCATGACCGTCTGGTAGACGGCGTGGCCGCTGCGCACGTGGCCGAGTTCCCGGCCGAGCAGGGTGCGCAGTTCGTCGTCGTCGAGCTTCTCGACGGCGGCGGTGCTGATCACGATGAACGGCTTGTCCATGCCGATCGCCTTGGAGCTGATCATGGGGGCCTGCTCGACGAACAGTTCGGGCAGGTCGGCCACGTCGAGCACCCGGGCGGCCTCGGTGAGGCGGAGGTAGACCCGGGGGTACTGGCGGTGGTCGACCCGGATCGCCCCGGCGAGGTACGACAGGCGGAACCCCCGCTCGTTCCACATCCCGAAGAACGCCTTGATCAGGTCGTCGAAGCCCCGCAGCTCGCGCAGCGCGGTGAGCGCGCCGCGGTCGGCGGGATGCTCCCAGGCCCGGGAGCTGATGCCGGTCAGGGTGACCCGCTGCCGCTCCGGCCGGTTCTCGTCGTCAACTGTCATGGCAGGAAGCGTGCCCGACCGGGTCCGGCCCGGCCATCCGTCCTGAGCTGGATTCGGAGGGCTCCGCTACGACTTTCGGCCGAAGACCGTGACCATCCCGGATTCGTGCCAACCGGCCGGCTCTTCACAGGAATCACACAGGTGTCCCTTTTGGATGGTCCCCCGACAGCTTTATCCAGAGGAAAGGTCATCGATGAGGAAACTGCTGACCCGAGGTGCCGCCGCCGGCGTGCTGGTGCTCACCGCCGCCGGAGTGGGCATCGCGCAGGCCGCCTCCGATCCGCCGCCGATGCAGTTCGTCGCGGCCACCGGCCAGGTCACCGCCGAGCGGTACACCTACGGCGACGAGACGTGGCTCAGCTTCGACCTCGGCCTGCACGTGATCGCGGGCAAGGACCCGTTCGAGATCTGGGCCAAGCGCACCGGTTACGACAAGCCGATCACCGCCGAGCGGCTGGTCGGCAAGAAGAAGGTGGCCCTGCCGGCCGGGCTGGTCACCGACTTCGCCGGCCTCAAGGACTTCACCAGCTTCAAGATCAAGGACGCCGCGGGTACGGTCGTGAAGTCGTACTCGACGTCGTTCTGCGGCAACACGTGGGGTTCCGCGCGCACCCGGCCCGACGCGCCGGCCACCTCGCCCTACCCCAACCAGTGCGGCGACTACAACCCGTTCACGCTGGGCGCGGTGTGGGGGGTGCAGGCCGGCTGGGACGCGGGTGTCGTCGACCGGCCAGTGCGCGAGGACAACTTCGACCTGCCCAACGGTACGTACACGGTGACCGCGACGGTCAACCCGACGTACCAGAAGCTGTTCGGCATCCCGGCGAACCAGTCGACCGTCGACGTCAAGGTGACGGTCGTCGACGGGGAGACCGGTGAGCGGGGGCTACGCGCCGCCAAGGCCGCCGACGCCCCCGAGGCGGACAACCCCAACGCCGGCAAGCAGGTCTCGGAGTACCGGTCCGACCTGCGGGCCCCGGCCAAGAAGCCGGCCACGCTCAAGGCCAAGCCCGCGAGCGGGCCCAAGCCGGATCTGCGTTCGCTTCCGGCCTGGGGGATCGAGCTCTCCCAGGAGGACGGCAGGACGTACGTCAATTTCGGCGCGACGGTGTGGAACGGGGGTACGTCACCGCTCGTCGTCGACGGGTTCCGGCGTACCGGCACCGAGCTGATGGACGCCTACCAGTACTTCTTCGACACCAAGGGCAACCAGGTCGGCTCGGTGCAGGCGGGCACGATGGAGTGGGACGCCCGGGAGGGCCACAAGCACTGGCACTTCACCGACTTCGCCCAGTACAACCTGCTCGGCGCCGACCAGAAGCAGGTGGAGCGCAGCGGCAAGGAGGCGTTCTGTCTCGCCAACACCGACGCGGTCGACTACACCATCGCGAACGCGAAGTGGCGGCCGGACAACACCGACCTGTCCACCTCGTGCGGGGCCAACACCACGATCGCCGTCCGTGAGGTGCTCGACATCGGCAACGGCGACACCTACTCGCAGTTCCGGCCGGGCCAGTCGTTCGACGTGACCGGTCTGCCCAACGGCACCTACTACATCCAGGTGCTCGCCAACCCGGCGAACAAGCTCGCCGAGCTCAGCACCACCAACAACTCGGCGCTGCGCCAGATCGTCCTGGGCGGCACCCCCGACAACCGCACGCTGACCGTCCCGCCGGTCTTCGGCATCACCGGCTGACCCGACACACAGGCCGCGGGCCGTCCTCAGGACGGTCCGCGGCGCAGTTCCTGCCGGGAGACGATGTCGGCCTGCCGGGTCGGCTCCGGGATGCGGTACCGCGGACTGAGCCGGACGGTCAGGTCGGTGGCGTCGCCGAGGCTGACCCGGTGCCCGACGGACACGTAGACCGGCTTGACCCCGGTCCGCGTCCGCACCGCCCGGCCCAGGATCGCGTCCCCCTCGGCAAGCACCGACCACTGTCCGCGGCGGGCGCCCGGTTCGTCGTGACCGGCCACGAAGTCGGTCTTCGCCACGCCGAACGACGGCCGGTCGAGCAGCAGACCCAGGTGGCAGGCCAGGCCGAAACGGCGCGGGTGGGCGATGCCGTAGCCGTCGCACATCACCATCTCCGGCGGCGCCGGCAGGCCGGCGAGGGCTTCCAGCAACAGGGGCAACTCGCGGAAGGCCAGCAGACCCGGCACGTACGGGAATCGGACCGGGCCGGTGGCGAGCGACACATCGCGTACCCGAAGGTCCTGGACGCCGATCGTCACCGCCGCCGCGACCGCGTGGTCGCTCCCGATCGCGTAGGAAATGTCCACACGTCACCGTCGCCGGGAGTGCGGCGTTCTCCGTCGGCAGGATCAGGTGCCGGCGCAGCTCCCGCTGGATGCGCTCGCCGTCGGCGGGGTCTGCCGGCATCGCGAAGTTCACAGCAATTCCTCACGGGGGTACGGCGACAATGGGCGGACAGTCGTTCACCGATCAGTGACCAGTTTCATCGTCGGCGTGCGGTGAAAACCGGGGCGACCGTGTGATCATGCTCCGGATACGCGAGGGGTGGAGGAACGCGGTGGGCATGACGGCGATGGTGTCGGCGGTGCGATCACAGGTGATGGGCCTGGTCGCCCGGCGGTTCACCGGCGGTAACGGACCCTACGCGGGTCTGTCCATGCTGCCTGACAAGATCCTCTGGCCGCTGCACCGCGAGGGGCTCGACCCGATCCCGCGGATGGAGCAGTGGCGTTCCGACAAACCGGTGGCCCGGCTGCCGCTGCCGTTCGGCATGCGGGCTTGGCTGGTCACCGGCTACGAACCGGTGCGGGCCGTGCTCGGCAGCGTCGATTCCTACAGCAACGACTTCGGCAAGTTCGCCGGCCGGATCGGGATGAGCGTCAGCCAGGACCCGGGCGGTCTCGGGTTCGCCGACCCGCCGGACCACACCCGGCTGCGCAAGATGCTCACCCCGGAGTTCACCATGCGCCGCCTCGCGCGGCTGCAGCCGCGTATCGAGGCGATCGTGGCGGGCCGGCTGGACGCGCTGGCCGCCACCGACGGTACGGCCGACCTGTGGCACGATTTCGCGCTGCCGATCCCGGCGTTGACGATCTGTGAACTGCTCGGCGTCCCGTACGCGGACCGGGAGTACTTCCAGGAGCTCAGCACCACCCGGTTCGACCTCGGGGCGGGCGGTGACGTGGCCCTCGACGCGATCGGCACGTCCCTCGACTACATCGGCGGGCTGATCGAACAGCAGCGGCGCGAACCGGGTGACGGCCTGCTCGGCGCGCTGATCAAGGCGCACGGCGACAGCATCGAGGACCGCGAGCTGGCCGGGGTCGCCGACGGGGTGCTCACCGGCGGGCTCGAGACGAGCGCCAGCATGATCGCGCTCGGCGCGCTGGTGCTGATGACCAACCCGATCATGGCCGACAAGATGCGCGCCGGCGAGGACGTCGACGCGATGGTCGAGGAGCTGCTGCGCTACCTGTCGGTGGTGCAGGTGGCGTTCCCGCGGGTGGCGGTCAAGGACGTGCGGATCGGGGACTGCGACATCCGCGCGGGCGACGTGGTGATGTGCTCGCTCAGCGGCGCCGACCGGGACGTGATGTTCGGTCCCGACCCGCACCGCATCGACGCGTCCCGGCCGGCGAACCGCTCGCACATGGCGTTCGGGTTCGGCATCCACCGGTGCATCGGGGCGGAACTCGCGCGGATGGAGCTGCGGACGGCGTACCCCGCTCTGGTTCGTCGTTTCCCGGCGATGTCGCCCGCGGTGCCGCCGGCCGAGCTGCGGTTCCGCCGGGCCTCGATCGTCTTCGGGGTCGACTCCCTGCCGGTGAACCTGAAGTAGGCCGCCCGCTTTCGCGGACGGCCTACCGGGTCAGCGGATCTGGACGTTGAACAGCGGGTTCGCCGCCAGCTTCCGGAAGGTCGCGAGGTTGCGGGCCGAACTGTCGATGCTGATGTCGCGGTCGCCGAACTGGTCCTTCTTGGTGTCGAAGTAGACGATCGCCTTGATCGCGGGGCGCTTCGCCAGCTCCGGGAGAACGCTGTTGAACTGCGCGGACTTGTCGAAGACGCGTCCGATGCGGTGGTAGGCGCCCCACTCGGCGACCATGATCGGCTTGCTCTTGTGGTTCTTCACGGCCCAGTCGTAGAAGCCGGTGCCACCGGGCGCGCGACGGTCGAGCAGGTCACCGAACAGGCCGTGGTGGTAGTAGTTCGGCTCGGCGCTGACGTACGAGTCCAGGCCGACCCAGTCGGTGACGTCGTCGCCCGGGTAGAGGTCCTTCCACCAGGACTGCGCCATCCACTTCTCGTTGCCCATGTAGGCGACGACCGAGACCATGTTGTCCAGGCCCTGCGCCCGCAGACGCTGGATGACGTGCCGGAACGAGTTGCGGAAGTCCTTCGCGGTCATCCCCGAGCCGGCGGCCGTACGCACGTCGTCCTCCGGCTCGTGGTTGAGCACGAGGAAGAACTTCTTGTCGGCGTAGGTGCTCTTGACCCGGGCGGCGAACGCGTCGATCCGCTTGTCCAGCTTGCCGGCGGCGACGTTGCGCCAGGTCGAGCCGTACTCGACGCGCCAGTTCAGCAGCAGCACCCGCGGGTGGGCGGCGTCGCGGGTCATCGCGATCTCGCTGTCCGTCGGGAACTTCTCGTCACCCTTGTGGTAGGTGTGGAAGATGGTGGAGGTGCGGCCGCTGAGCTTCTCCCAGTTCTTCAGCTCCAGGTCGCGCGGCTTGCCGGTGAACCCGCCCGCGGCGGCGCCCCACATGACGTTGCAGCTCGGCACCAGCTTGGCGTCGGTCACGCAGTTGGTCTTGGCGGTCACGGTCGCCTGCGGCGCGGCGGCGGCCTGAGCGGCCCCGGCGGCTCCGGCGAACACGACACCCAGACCGGCGATCACAGCGGCGAGCGAGTACACGGACTTGCGCAACATTCAATCTCCCCCGGTTGTCCGGCGCATGTCCGCCGGGCATGAGAAGAGATTGCCGGTCGTCCGGTGCACGACAAGTGCCCGAGCGGGTGCCGGAAAGTTGCGCTGTTTCCGGCCCTGACTCGGTCGATCGCAGTGATCGGCGAGCTCCGGACCGGGTTGAGAGTTCCCCGCCGGTGGGGTCCGCCGACTCTTGACTCGGATAGCAGTTATCCGAGTAAGGTGATCGCGGACAGAAGATATCCGAGTTGGGAGTAAGCATGCGGATCGTCGTCATCGGTGGAAGTGGTCTGCTCGGCACGAAGCTGGTGCGGCTGCTCACCGCGGCCGGCCACGAGGTGGTTCCGGCGTCCCGCCGCAGCGGGGTCGACACGGTCACCGGCCAGGGCGTCGAGGCTGCCCTGGCCGGCGCCGACGTGCTCGTCGACGTCAGCAACGCGCCCGCCTGGGGCGACGACGAGGTGCTCGCCTTCTTCCGCACCTCGACCGCCACCCTGCTCGCGGCCGGCCGTGCCGCCGGTGTCCGGCACTTCGTCGCCCTGTCGATCGTCGGCATCGACGAGCTGCCCGACAGCGGCTACCTGCGCGCCAAGGTGGTCCAGGAGGGCCTGATCCGCGAGTCCGGGCTGCCGCACACGATCGTGCGGGCCACCCAGTTCTACGAGTTCCTCGAGATGATCGCGGACGCCGGGACGGTGGACGGGGTCGTGCACGCCTCGCCGACCGCGCTGCTCCAGCCGGTGGCCGCCGACGACGTCGCCGGTGTGCTGGCCGAGATCGCGGTGACCGAGCCGCAGGACCGCACCATCGATCTGGCCGGACCCGAGGCGCTGCCGGTCTCGCAATTCCTGCGCCGCGCCGTCGACGGTCGCGAGGTCGTCGACGACCCGCGGGCCGGCTACTTCAGCACGGCACTCACCGAGAGGTCGCTGGTGCCGGACGACCGGGCCCGCCGGGGCGGCACCACCTTCGCCGAATGGCGCGCGGGCAACGAGGGGCGCGCGGGCAACGAGGGGCGCGCGGGCAACGAGGGGCGCTGACTAGAGGCCGAAGACGTCGCCGAGACCGGTCACCGCGATCGCCTTGCGGACCGGCGGCGACGGCTCGGCCAGGGTCAGCGTCACCCCGTGGGCGGCGGCGCTGTTACGGGCGCTGACCAGTGCGCCCAGCCCATAGGAGTCGATGAAGTCGAGCTCGCTCACGTCGACGCGCAGATAGGTGCACCCGGGGGTGGCGGACGCCGCAGCGAGGTTGTCACGCACCTCGTCGGCGCGGTCCAGGTCGAGCTCGCCGGTCAGGGTCGCGACCACCAGGCCGTCGGGATCTACCGGTTCGTACCGGATGGCGGGGTCGTTCGGCATCTGTCAGAGCCTACCCGCCGCCAAAGCGCGGTGCACGGAACGGACCGCGCCCCCCGCCGCCGCGACCCGCTTCATCGACTCGGAGCGCACGTCACCGGCGGCGAAGACGCCCGGCACACCGGTCTCGAACGGCAGCGGAGCCCGGCCGGTGCCGCTCCAGCCGTCGCCCAGCCGCACTTCCCCGACGTGCTCAGGGTGATCTCGCCGAGCCGAGCCGAGCCGCGCCGCCCAGCGCGGTCACCTCGGTCGACGTCGGCACCGTGCGGCCCGGACCCGCGCGGACAGGATGCGGGTCTGACCGGTCAGCAGGTTCATCTCGCCGACGAACCGGTCGGTGCGGCGGTCAGGCGCACCTCCTCGGCGGTGACCGCCGACGAGGTGCGGGCCACCTCGACCGTCACCGAGCCGACCAGGATCAGATCGCCGTTCTCGGCACCGGCGTCGAACAGGATCTCGCCCGCCGAGCTCGGGAAACGCGGCGGGAAAGTCGACACCCCGCAATGGTGGCAGAGCCCTGCGGCCCGGCTCGATCGGCATCCGGTATGGTTCCTCTCAACGCGGACGTAGCGCAGCTGGTAGCGCATCACCTTGCCAAGGTGAGGGTCGCGGGTTCGAATCCCGTCGTCCGCTCTCCCATCTCCTCCGGAGTCGTCGTGCTCGACCCTCGAACGCCTGTCGTGGTCGGCGTCGGGCAGGCCGCCGATCCGTTGACCTCGCCGGATCACCAGCGACTTTCCGCGGTCCAGCTGGCCGCCGCGGCGGCCCACGCGGCGCTGGCCGACACCGGCGCCGAGGCCGTCGGGATCGCCGAGGCGATCGACGTGGTCGCCGGCGTCCGGCAGTTCGAGATCTCGGTCCCGGGCGCACCGGTCCCGCTCGGTCGTTCCGACAACTTCCCCCGCTCCGTCGCGAACCGGATCGGGGCCGCGCCGCGGCGTCTGGTCCTCGAGGTCACCGGCGGTCAATCACCCCAGCACCTGGTGAACGAGTTCGCCGCGGCGATCGCCGCGGGTGCGGCCGGCGCCGTGCTGCTGGCCGGCGGCGAGGCGATCTCCACCGCCGAACGGTACGCGTCCGCCGCCGACCGGCCCGACTTCACCGAGAACGTGGGCGGTGACCTCGAGGACCGCGGTTACGGTCTGGACGGCATGGTGACCGCGTCGCTGATGGCGCACGGCCTGGCCGAGATGCCGGCCCAGTACGCGCTGCTGGAGAACGCCCGCCGCGCCCGCCTCGGCCTGTCCCGCACCGCCTACGCCGCGGTGATGGCCGACCTGTTCGCCCCGTTCACCGAGGTCGCCGCCGGCAACCCGCTCGCCGCCGCACCGCTCGTGCGGACCGCCGCCGAACTGGCCACGGTCAGCGCGGCGAACCGCCCGATCGCCGATCCGTACACCCGTTACCTGGTCGCCCGCGACAAGGTCAACCAGGGCGCCGCCGTCCTGCTGATGCCGGTGTCCGAAGCCGCCCGCCTGGGCATCCCGCGGTCCCGCTGGATCTACCTGGCCGGCCACGCCGACCTGCGTGAACGCGACCTGATGGCGCGGCCCGACCTGGGCGCGTCGCCGGCCGCCGCGGCCGCCGCCCGGCACGCCCTGGCGCTGGCCGGCCTCGGCGTCGACGAGCTGTCCACGATCGACCTCTACAGCTGCTTCCCGATCGCCGTCCTAGCCGTGGCCGACGCCCTCGGCCTGGCCGCCGACGACCCGCGCGGCCTGACCGTGACCGGTGGCCTGCCGTTCTTCGGCGGGCCCGGGAACAACTACTCGATGCACGCGATCGCCTCGACGGTGGCGGGACTGCGGGCCACCGGCGGCCATGGTTTCGTCGGTGCCAACGGCGGGGCGATGACCAAGTACTCGGCCGGCGTCTACACCACCACCCCGACCGGGTGGACCCCCGACGACAGCCCCCGTCTGCAGTCCGACCTGGACGCCGCCCCGGCGGTCACCGAGGCCGAGGAGGCCGAGGGCGCCGCCACCATCGAGACCTACACAGTCCGGCACGGCCGGGACGGCCGCCGCCGGGGGATCGTGGTGGGTCGCCTGACGCGGGACGGGCGTCGCTTCGTCGCCCGCGGGCCGGCGGACTTCCTGGCCGACCCGGCCACCGAGCCGATCGGCACCCGGGTGCGAGTCCACCCGACGGGCCTGGCCAACGAGGTGACCCTCGACTAGGGACGGTTCCGCCGTCCGGCGCCCATGTCACCGATTCGGCTGACGCGCCGGTCCCGAGCGACCGGGCATTGTTGAGCGCGTACCGAAACTCCTACCGGAGGGGCCGGGCGTGACCAAGGACGATGTCGTGGTGGTCGAGGTGGCCAGGGTCCTGCTCGACGCGGCCGGACAGGACGATCTCGCGGCTCAGGTCAGGGCCGAGCGGCGGGCTTTCGACGCCCTGGCCGAGGCCTATTTCCACGATCCCGAACGGTCGCTGGCCGGCACCGACAGCGGCGGCGGCTATCTGCGGTTCGGCATTCCCGGGATCGAGGAGCTGCTCACCCCGATCTTCCTCGCCGCGGCCGCCGAGGTGGTCGGTTACCTGACCCGGCGCGGGGTCGACGTCACCCGCCGGATCGTGCGCGGCACGTTGCCCGCGCCGGCCGAGACCCCGGAGCTGACCCGGGAGCAGTGGACGCACGTCCGCGAGGTGCTGGTCACCGCGCTGATGAAGCACGCGAAGATGTCGCGGCGGCGGGCCGAGACGATCGCCGCGGCAGTGGTGGGTGACGGGCTCACCGGGGAGTGAACCGGCGGGCCCACACCGACATCCGTTTCGGCATCCTCGTCGCGGCGGTGCTGGCCACCGGGTTCTTCGCGTTCTCGGTGGTCGGCGCGGCCTCGCCGGGGGTCAGCCGGATCAGCGCCGAACAGGTGCGACCGTGCATGGCCGGCATCGACGAGCGGACCTCCGGGTTCACCGACCCGGGACTCGCGCTGCGGGCCAAGCTCGCGCTGGCCAACGAGTGTCAGCGACCCTTCACCCGGGCGCAGGTGCGGTGGGTGGCGGCGGGCCTGCTCGCGACGTCGGTGCTGACCGTCGTCCTCTATCTGCTGCATCCCTGGTGGCTCGTCCGGAGCCGGCGGATGCGACCCCTCACCGACCCCGACGTGGTGGCGGAACTCGACCGGCTCGCGACCGAGGCCGGCCTCGAGCCGGCACCGGAATGGCTGCTGGGACCGTACTCCGCGGCCGGCGGCGGGCAGGCCTTCGGCCTGCCGTGGTGCTATCGCGTGTGCCTCGACGTCGGGCTGCTCGTCCGGTACGAGCTGGACCTCGACGGCTTCCGCTCGGTAGTGCGGCACGAACTGGCCCACCTGACCAATCGTGACGTCGGGCGGACGTATCTGACCGTGGCCCTCTGGTGGTCCTTCGTCGTCCTCGCGGTGTCACCGTTCGTGGCGGTCACACTCAACCCCGGGGTGCTGCGCGATCAGCTCGGCTGGACGGCCGATGCCGAAGGGCGGTCGAGCCCGCAGGTCGCGTACCGGATGATCGCCCTGCTGGTCCTGACCTTGACCGGCTTCCTGCTGCGGAACGCGATCCTGCGGGCCCGCGAGGTGTGCGCCGACGCGACCGCCGCCGGCGTGCCCGGGGCCGGCCCGGCGCTGACCCGGGTGCTGCGGCAGCTGCCGTGGCCGCCTCGAATCCGGCGCCGGGTCGTGCCGGAGCGGCTGGCCCGCCTGGGCCCGCACCCGCCGCCGGCCGAGCGGATCGCCGCCGTCGGCGAGCCGGCGACGCCGGTCGCGACCACCTGGTGGGAGCTGACCGGCCTGGGCTTCATGGTCGGGCTGGCGCTCAACGACGTGGGCCTGCTCGTCGGCAATCTGCTGGAGGGCTACCTCGCGGTCGGCCTGCTGCTGCTCGCCCTGCCGGTCGCGGTGCTGCTCGTCGGCATCCTGGCGAACGCGCTGAGCCGGCCCGGCCGGCCGGCCCACGCGGTACTGACGCTGCCGGCCGGCCCGGCCGTGGGGTTCGCGGCCGGTGAGCTGCTGAACCTGATGGTCACCTACAACGACGTGCTGACCCCGCTCGACCACGGGCCGGTCGCGTTCGTGCTGAGCGTCGTCGTGCTGGTGCTGCTCACCACCGTGATCGCGGTCTGGCTGCGCTCGGTCCGGCGCCACCGGCCCGAGGGAACCCGGGGCCGGCTCGTGACGGCGGCCGCGATGGTGATCGCCGCGCCGCTGATCGCGGTCTGGTTCGCCGTCACCTACGGCAGCAACTCCTTCGGCCAGTTCGACCTGACCGTGCTGCCGGAGACCGGGCTGGCCGTCGACTGGTACCGCGAGTTGTCCCGCTGGCTGAACGCCCTGACCTTTTACCTGCCGGCGGCGCGGCTCGGCGCGACCCCGTTCCTGGCAATCGGCCTGGCCCTGCTGTGGGCTGTTCCGCTCGCGGTGTGCGGCCGGCGCCGGATCGACGTGCGCCGGGCGGTGTGGATCGGTGCGCTGCTGGGCGCGTTCGCCCTGGTCGCGGCGGTCGCCTTGCCGTTCCTGGCGGGTTGGGTCCTGCCCGCCGAGGTGCGCCGCACCCCCACCGACGGCGCACCCCTCGCCGTCACCTTCACCACGGAGTACGGGCTGGCGTACTGCGCGTCGGCGGCGCTGCTGGCCGCCCTCGCCGCCGGGCTGGTCGCCGCGACCAGTTCCGCCCTGCGCCCGGTGCTGGTGCCGCTGGCGTTCAGCGTCACGGCCGTCCTGGCCACGATCGGCTTCAGCCTGACCAGGACGATGTCCCGCTGCCTGGAGGTCGACGACGCCCTGGTGCGCTCGTGCGTCCCGGAGGTGCCGGGCGCGGGTTCGGCGACCGTCTTCCACCTGCACCTGATCCTCGTGTGGGGAGCGGCGGTGGCGGTGCCGTCCGCGTTCGCCGGGGCCGGCCTCGGCGTGCTGGTCCGCCGCCGCCGGCCCCGGGCCGCCGGTCCGCTCGTCCATCGTTCGTCCCACTGGCGAGCGGCGTCCGGGCTCGGACTGGTCGCCGCCCTGTTCCCGTCGGCGGCGGCTCTGGCGGTGCCGTACGACCTCCGCTCCTGGAAGCCGGCTCCGCGGCCGGAGATCCCGCCGCCCGCCGCGGCCGCCGCGGTGGACGAGTGCCTGCTGGGTTCCTGGCGGGAGGCCGCGGTCCGCTCACGCACCACCGTGGACGGTCAGGCGGCCGAACTGACCGGTGGCGGCGCGATCCAGACGTTCCGGCCCGACGGCACCGCGACCCTGGACTTCGGGTCGGGGGTGACCCGCTCGACGACGGCCGGCGGCCACCGGTACGACATGACGATGACCGGCCGGCTGATCATGTCGTACCGGGTGGACGGCTCGGTGATCGGCTACAGCGCCTCGCGGGTCGACCTGGCCGGCACCACCACGTTGCGGATCGACGGCGTGGTCCGCAACCGGACCGGACTGGAGAGCGGCGTGCTCGACGACCGCTACGTCTGCGCCGGCAACCACCTGCACGAGTCGTCCGCCGTCGCGGGCCACGACTACGACATCGACCTGGTCCGCCGGTAGGGTCGGCGCCGGTCAACTCGGACAGGACGGGTCCGTGGCACGTAGGGTTGGCGGGTGAAGATGTCCGGCGGGGTCGAGTGGGGGCTGCACTGCTGCGTCGTGCTCAGCGGATCGGGCGAGCCGGTGCCGGCCGCGAAGCTCGCCGAGTTCCACGACGTCTCGCCCAGCTACCTGGCCAAGCAGTTGCAGCTGCTGTCCCGCGCCGGTCTGGTGCGCTCGACGCAGGGGCAGTCCGGCGGCTACGGGCTGACCCGCCCGCCGGCCGAGATCACCGTGCTCGACGTGGTCGAGGCGATCGACGGCAGCCGGCCCGCGTTCCGGTGCACCGAGGTGCGCCGGCGCGGACCGCTCGCGGCACCGCCGGAGAAATGCCTGACGCCGTGCTCCATCGCCCGGGTGATGGATGCCGCCGACCGGGCCTGGCGGGAGTCGCTGCGCGCGGTGACGATCGCCGACCTGGCCGGCGAGGTCGGCCGCACGAGCGGGCCGGAGACGCTCGCCCGTGCCCGTGCCTGGCTGCAGACCTGAACCTTTGACCGCCGCGCTGCGTGATCTGTGAGGTGAGCGGTAAACGGGTGGCCGGTCTCGACGGTCTGCGTGGCCTCTGTGCCCTTTATGTGATGTTGTTCCACTGCTGGGCGTACACGTATCGCGGTTTTCCCCGCTACCGTGGCCCGGAGTGGCTCAGCTGGCTCGGGTTCGGCCGGCTCTCGGTGGTGTTGTTCCTGGTCCTGTCGGGATTCTCGCTGGCGATGGCGGCCGCCCGCAACGACTGGCGGCTCGGCGGGCTGAGCCGGTACGCGCGGCGGCGGGCCTGGCGGATCCTCCCGGCGTACTGGGCCGCGCTGGCGTTCAGCCTGGTGATCGCGTGGACCGTGGTGCGCCAGCCGCACTCGGCCGAGCCGGACGCCGCGTCGGTCGTGATCTACGCCCTGCTGCTGCAGGACCTGATCGGCGGGCCGACCCCGAACGGCGCGTTCTGGTCGATCGGCGTCGAGGCCCTGCTGTACGCGGTGCTGCCGCTGCTGCTGGTGCTGTGCCGGCGGATCGGCGCGGCGGCGATGCTCGCCGTGGTCACGCTGCCGGTGGTGCTGGTCGGCTTCGTGGTCTACGACGGGTCACCCCCGTCCGGCGACAACTGGCTGGCCCCGCACCTGCTGCCGGTGTTCGCGGCCGGCGTGGTGGCGGCGGGTGTGGTCGCGGCCGGCGACCGGTTCCGCCGGCTGCCGTGGGCGCTGCTGTCGTTGCTGGCCGCGGTGCCGGTCGGGGTGCTGATCCTGCACCAGGGCTCGCGCTGGATGGTCCACCACTACTACTGGGTCGACATGGCGATCGCCCCGGCCATGACGTTCTTCCTGCTGGCGATCGTGAGCGGCCGGCCCGCCGGGCTGATCCGGCTGCTCGACTCGGGACCGCTGCGCCGGCTCGGCTCGTTCTCCTACAGCCTCTACCTGATCCACCTGCCGATCGTGGTCGCGATCAGCCTGACCCTGGTCGCGCCGCGGCTGGGGCACGGGGACAAGGCGTTCGCCGTCACCACCCTGCTCGGCGGCGGGATCTCGCTGGTCG
Source organism: Paractinoplanes ferrugineus (assembly GCF_016862195.1). Lineage (GTDB taxonomy): Bacteria > Actinomycetota > Actinomycetes > Mycobacteriales > Micromonosporaceae > Actinoplanes > Actinoplanes ferrugineus. Next base: position 14,606 of record NZ_BOMM01000075.1, read on the forward strand.
CGGCGTGGGGATTCGCCCGCGTGTTCGAGTGGCCGTTCCAGCGTCGCCGGTCCGCCGCGGCGGTCGCCGCCGCCACGGAGCCGCCGGTGCTGGTCGGCGCGGGGCGGCCGGGATCGGCATAGGCTGCCTCTGAGATCAACTCTGGGAGGCACCATGCGGATCGCGGTCACCGGCGGCAGCGGCAAACTCGGCCGGGCCGTCGTCGCCGGGCTCAGGGAGCGCGGCGACGAGGTCGTCAACCTGGACGCGGCGGCGGAACGCCCGGGCATCCGGATCGACCTGACCGATTACGGCCAGACGGTCGAGGCGTTCACCGGGATCGACGACCGCTACGACCGGATCGACGCCGTGGTGCACCTGGCGGCGATCCCGGCGCCCGGCATCACCGGCAACGCCGCCACCTTCGAGAACAACATCGTGGCCACCTACAACGTGTTCGCCGCCGCGCGCGCGGCCGGCATCACCAACGTGGTGTGGGCGTCCAGCGAGACGCTGCTGGGCATCCCGTTCGACACCCCGCCGCCGTACATCCCGCTGGACGAGGCATACCCGGCCCGCCCCGAGTCGCGCTACGCACTGGCCAAACACCTCGAGGAGACGATGGCGGCGCAGTTCTGCCGCTGGAACCCGGCCCTGAAGATGATCGGGCTGCGCTTCTCCAACGTGATGGACCCCGCCGACTACGCCGAGTTCCCCTCCTTCGACGCCGACCCGCGGGCCCGCAAGTGGAACCTCTGGGGTTACATCGACGGCCGGGACGGCGCCCAGGCGGTCCGCCGGGCGCTCGACCACGACGGCACCGGCGTGGAGATCTTCATCATCGCCAACGCCGACACCGTCATGAGCCGCTCCTCGGCGAGCCTGGCCGCCGAGGTCTACCCCGGCGTCGAGGTCACCCGCGAGCTGGGCGAGCACGAGACACTGCTGTCGATCGACAAGGCGCGGCGGATCCTCGGGTACGAACCCGAGCACTCCTGGCGCCACCACGTGTGACCGGTCAGCGGGTGCAGGCCGGGGTCAGCTGCGTGGATGAGGTGCCGGCCGCGACGAGCATGCCGAAGGTGGTCGAGCCGCCGGCCGCCAGGGTGCCGTTGTAGGGGGCGTTGGCGACGCCGCCGTCGCGGACCACACCGTTCCACACCGACACGAGGCGCTCGCCGCCGGTCCACCCCCAGGAGACGTACCAGGAGTTGAGCACCTCGGTGCCGACGTTGCGCACCGTCACCGTGGCGACGAAGCCGCCGGCCCACGCGCTGTCGATCGTCACGGTCGCCGCGCAGGCCGCCGGCGAGGTGGTCCGGGCGGTCCCGACCACGTACGGGTCATGGTGGCCGTCGGCGCTGAACCGGTACCAGTACGCGGTACCGGGCGTGAGCCCGGCGATCGTCACCGTGCCGTTGCGCTCCGGCCCGGACACCGCCTCGGCCACCGGGTTCTGCCACTGCCGGGCGTCGTCCGAGCTGGTGAACAGCGTGACGGTGACCGGCGGGTTGTAGCCGCAGGGCGGGGTGAGAAGCATCGAGTAGCCGATCGTCAGGCTCCGATCGGTCGCCGCGACGACCCAGCCGCTCACCGGTAACGCCGGTGGACAGGTCAGGGTCGGCCCGGGATAGGGCGTGGTCGCTACGGCCGGGCCGCCCGCTGCCGCCGGGCCGCCCGGTGCGGCGGCCGCCGCGGGGCCGCTGATCGCGCCCGCCAGCAGGGCCGTCATCGCCAAGATCGTCGTGGTCAGTCGGTATCTCATCGCTACCCCCGGTCAGACGGAACATTGCCCTCAGTTATATCGAAGGTGGCCGATGATGGAAGGTCCGCGCCGTCCCGCCTCGCGCATCGCGTTCATTGACACGAATCAATTTATGAACGACGATGCGAACCTGGGAGCGCTCCCGGTCCCGGCGAGAGGAGTGGTGGCATGCGACGTCGTCTGCTCGGCGCTGCGACGGTGGCTTCGACGGTGCTGCTGGCGGGCTCGCTGCTCGCCCCGTCCGCCCAGGCCGCGGCCGGGGACGGCCGGCCGACCGACCCCAACATCAGCTTCGTCGGCCGCTGGAACCGGACGAACGCCTCCGCCTACGTGCCCTACTGGGCCGGCGCCTACCTGCGCACCGGGTTCACCGGCCGGACCGTCAAGCTCAAGCAGCGCAACGCGATCGACCTGTGGGCCAGCATCGACGGCAGGGCGTTCACCGCGTACAGCGGCTCCGGCACGATCAACCTGACACCGACCGCGCTGGCCGCCGGCAACCACACGCTTGTGGTGAGCTACCGGCAGGTGGCCGGCTCCTACACCGGCGACGCCGTCTTCCAGGGCCTCACCCTCGACTCGGGGGCCACCACGGTCAAGCCGCCGGCCCGGCCCAGGCTCGTCGAGTTCGTCGGCGACTCGATCACCGCCGGCGCCACCAGCAGCCAGCTGGCCGTCACCGACTACGGCTTCAAGACCGGTGAGCAGCTCGGTTACGACCACACCCAGATCGCGATCGGTGGCATGTGCCTCGCCGAGACCGCGGACGGGTGCTGGGCGCAGGAGACGCGCTACTGGATGTCGAGCGGCGGTCAGGCCGGCACCGACCTGTGGGACTTCACCCGCTATCAGGCCGACGGCGTGGTGATCAACCTCGGCACCAACGACAAGAGCCACGGCGTGAGCGGCGCCGATTTCCAGGCGAAGTACGTCACGTTCCTGACCCGGATCAGGGCCAAGTTCCCGACCACCAAGATCTTCGCCTTGCGTACGTTCATCGGCCGGTACGCCGCCGAGACGCAGGCAGCGGTGCAGGCCCGCAACAACGCCGGCGACCCGAACGTGTTCTATGTGGACACCACCGGCTGGCTGCCGGCCGACGGCCTGAGCGACTCGGTGCACCCTAACGACAAGGGTCACCAGGCGATCACCGCCAAACTGGCCCCGATCCTGAGCGCCAAACTGGCCACACCACCGACCTCGCCCCCCACCTCGCCGCCGACGTCCGCCCCCACCTCGCCGCCGACGTCCGCGCCGACCTCGCCGCCGACCACCGGGCCGACGACACCGCCGACTTCCGGGCCGACGACCGCTCCGGCCGGGGCCTGCACGGTCAGTTATCGCAAGACCGGTGACTGGGGGAGCGGCGCCCAGTTCGACGTCACGGTCACCTCCGCCGCCGCGGTCGACGGCTGGACCCTCACCTGGACGCTCCCCGCCGGCCAGTCGATCACCCAGTCCTGGAACGCCACCACCAGCCAGTCCGGCACCGCGGCGCGAGCCGCCAACGTCGCCTGGAACGCCTCGATCCCGGCCGGCGGCAGTGCGAGCTTCGGCTTCACCACCGACAGCAACGCCGGCGGGGCGGCCGGCTTCGCCCTCAACAACTCCTCCTGCACCGGAGCGTCCCGATGAAATCACGCCTCGCCCTGCTGGCGACCACGGCGGCGGTCGTCGCCGCCGGTGGCTTCGGCATCGCCACCGCCGACGCGGCCACCACCGGATGCGGCGTCACCTACAAGGTCACCAGCGAGTGGGCCGGCGGGTTCGGCGCCGACGTCACCGTCACCAACCTCGGCGACCCGGTTACCGGCTGGACGCTGACCTGGGCCCTCGCCGCCGGCCAGGGCATCACCCAGGCCTGGAACGCCGGCGTCACCGTCGCCGGGACGACGGTGACCGCCACCAACGCCGCTTACAACGGCGCGGTCGGTTCCGGCGCGTCGGTGAGTTTCGGCTTCAACGGTACGTGGACCGGCAGCAACCCGGCGCCGTCGACCTTCACCTTCAACGGCACCACCTGCACCGGCACCGCCGGCAACCCGACCACCGGCCCGCAGTCGCCGTCGCCGACCCCGTGCACCGGCCCCAGCACCCCGGCCGCCACCACCCCGGCCCCGACCACTCCCGCCCCGACGGCCCCCGCGACGGCGCCGATCAAGGTGTGGATGGCCGGCGACTCCACGATGATGAACGCGAGCACCTGCCCGATCGGCTGGGGCAGCCAGTTCGCGCCGTACTTCACCGGCGATGTCACCGTGCGCAACAGCGCCGTCGGCGGCCGCAGCATCCAGACCTGGCTGTACGAGGGCAACGTGACCTCCACCAAGAATTCGGCCGGCGAGTGCGCGCTCAGCTCCACGGCGTACAGCTCGCGGTGGACCGCGATGCTGGACGCGAGCACCGGCTTCAAGTCCGGCGACTACCTGGTCATCCAGTTCGGCATCAACGACGGTGACTCGGCCTGCCCACGGCACGTCGGCTCGGCCCGCTTCAAGGAGCTGCTGGGCGTGATGGCGTCGGCGGCCAAGGCGCGCGGCGTGAAGCCGATCTTCGTCACGCCGGTAGCGGCCATCACGTGCAGCGGCAGCACCGCCGTCGGCAACCGTGGCTTCGTCACCGAGACGAAGGACGCGGCCGCGGCCAACGGCGTACCGGTGATCGATCTGCATGCCCGCAGCGTGGCGTTGTACAACTCGCTCAAGCTGTGCCCGAACAACGGTGACTACACCGCCGGCCCGGTCGGCGCGTTCTTCTGCAACGACCACACCCACTTCGAAGCGGCCGGCGCCAAGCAGATCGCCGCCCTGATCGCCACCGCCCTGCGCCAGCAGAACATCCCGCTGGCCGCCTACCTGAGATAGCCCGGCTCACCACACCGTCGTGGCCCTTTCCGGACAGGTCGCCCTGGCGGCGCCGCTCTGCCGGGAAGAAGGGGCCAGGCCTTGGAAGTGGGCCTAGGTGGGGACGGTGGAGTCGCGGATCACCAGTTTGGCGGGGTGGCGGTGGGTGCCGGGGCTGGGATCGCCGTCGATGGCTTTCAGGAGCAGCTCGGCGGCGGCCCGGCCGAGGCCCTCCAGATCCATGTCGATGCTGGTCAGCGGGGGACGGCTGGCCAACGCGATCACGTCCCAGTTGTCGAAGCCGACCAGGGCCACGTCGCGGGGGACGTGGCGGCCGGCCTCGCGCAGCGCGTCGGCGACGCCGCGGGCGATCTGGTCGCTTCCGCAGACCACGGCGTCGAAGTCGACCTGCTGGGCGAGCAGCAGGCCGGCCGCCTGGCGGCCCCAGGCCTCGCTCCACTCGCCGTGCAACGGGGGCGCGGCCAGGCTGTCGCCCAGGTGGATCGCGGCGGCCTGGGCGCGCACCCGGGCCGAGTGGTGGTGTTCCGGGCCGGTCACCACGGCGACGCGGCGGCGGCCGACCGTGCGCAGGTGCTCGACCGCGAGGCGGATGCCGCCCGGCTCGTCGGGGACCACCGAGCAGTCGGTGGCGGAGGCCGAGGCCAGGAACGCGTAGACGACCGGCACCCCGGGCGCGGCGGTGATCGGCGGGCGGGTGCCGGCTCGGCGGCCGGTGACGATGATGCCGTCGACCCGGCGGCTGAGCAGGACGCGCAGGTGGTGCTGCTCGCGTATCGGGTCGTCGCGGGCGTCGCACAGCAGCACGGACATCTCGCCGGCGCCCAGGGTGTCCTCGGCGCCGATCAGCAGCGGGATGGAGAACCGGCCGATCGTGTCGGTGGTGATCATGCCGACCGTGAAGCTGCGACCGGCGTGCAGGCTGCGGGCGGCCGGATTGGGATGGAAGTCGAGTTGCTCGGCGGCCTGCTTGACCCGGGCCACGGTGTCGGCGCGCAGCGAGCCGCGCCCGTTCAGCGCCTTGGAGGCGGTGCCGACCGACACGCCGGCGAGTGCGGCCACGTCGCGAATGGTGGCGGTGCGCGGCCGGGTCATGCCAGCAACGTACCGTGTGGGCGGACCGGGACCGCGCAGGCGGTCCCGGCCGACAGCGATCAGGCCTCGCGCGGGGCGAGCGGGATCCAGACCCGCATCGGGCCGGCGTCCCGGTTGGCCCACAGGAAATAGGGGATGGCCGGCACGGCGGCGCGCCGGGTGCCCCCGGCCGTGCCGGTGGCGAACTCCCGGTACAGCGCTCCGGAGCTCTCGGGCCGCACCTGCAGTACGGGAAGCAGCGTCACCGGCGCGATGCCGGTGCCGAGTTCCACCGCGGTCGAGGTATCGATGCAGAGGTCCTCGAACGCGGCGGACTGCATCGATGCCGGCACGTCGGCGTGCTCGAGGCAGTAGACGACCGGGCCGCGGGCCAGGGCGACGCTGTCCCGCACGGCGTCGACCCGAGGGTGGGCCGCGACCAGCCGGGGCGGCATGGCCAGGGTGAGCACCACGACGTCACCGGCCCGCCATTGCCGGCTTACCCGCAGGTAGCCCTCCTGGGCGCCGGCCCGGATCAGCGACCCGTTCACGGTGAGCCGCGCCTCGCGGCACCATGCCGGCACCCGCAGGGCGAGCGTCCACGGCTCGTCGCCGGACTCGGTCACCGTGACGGCGATCGTCTCGTCCCACGGATAGGACGTACGGACCTCGAGCGCGCGGCCGGCGGCGCTGACCACGCCCGGGGCGTACAGGTGAAGTTGCAGGCCGGCGTCGGTGCTGGAGGCGACGTAGGCGTGCAGGGAAGCCATCAGCCGGGCCAGGTTGGGCGGGCAGCAGGCACAGGAATACCAGGTGAGCCGCTGCGACGGGGTGTCCTCGTGGGAACCGTCGTGGCCGGTGCGCAGCTGCAGCGGGTTGGAGTAGAAGAACGAGCGGCCGTCGAGGGCGGTGCTCGCCGCGATCCCGTTGTAGAGCAGCCGTTCCATCTCGTCGGCGTACCCGGAGCGGCCGGTCGCGAGCAGCAGGCGCCAGGCGAGCTGGAAGCTGCCGATGGCCGCGCACGTCTCGGCGTAGGCCCGGTCGGGCGGCAGCTCGTACGCGTCCCCGAAGCCCTCGTCCTTGTGCCGTGACCCCTGCCCGCCGGTCAGATAGGTGCGGCTGGCCAGAGCCGACTCCCAGAGCCGTTCGGCCGTCCGGAGCAGGTCGGGGTCGCGGGTCTCGACCGCCACGTCGACCACCCCGGCCAGCAGGTACATCTGCCGCACCGCGTGCCCGGCGACCTCGGTCGTCTCGCGCAGCGGCTCGTGGTCCTGCCAGTAGCGCGGCCCGAACCGGCCGGCGCCGAGCATGCCGTGACCGCGCAGGTCGAGGAAACGCTTCGCCAGGGCGAGGTACGGCTCGTGGCCGGTCTCCCGGTAGAGCTCCACGAGCGCGGTCTCCACCTCGGGATGGCCGTCGATCAGATCCTCGGCGCCGGCCCCGAAACGGCGTACCAGAAGGTCGGCGAACCGGCGCGCCACGGTGAGCAGTTGGGTGTTCCCGGCACCGCGCGCCGCCGCGACGGCGGCCTGGATGAGATGCCCGGCGGAGTACATCTCGTGGCTGAAACCGAGGTCGCTCCACTGCTGATCGCGGCGCTCGACCTGATAGTAGGAATCGAGATAGCCGTCGGCTTCCTGGGTCTTCTCCAGAAGCGCCGTCAGATCGGCCCGGAACTCGGGGAAACCGCCGGACCAGCCGACCGCTTCGAGCGTCTTGTAGACGTCGGTGTCGGCGAACCACATGCCCCGGAACTCGGCGTCCGAATCGCCGGTCACCCGGCGCAGGTTGTCGAGGTTGCCGTAGGCGGAGAGCTGGCCGATGCAATGCGGCATGGTGGCCGCCGCATTGCGTTCCTGCCAGCCGCCGAGCAGACCTTCCGGGTCGAGCCGGACCGCGTCCAGGGGCAGCGGGTTCAGGGCGGCGATGGCCGACGGGGTGGGCGCGGCGGGGCCGGTCATGTTGGTCCTCAATCTTTGACGGCGCCGGCGGTCACGCCGGCGGCCACGTAGCGCTGAGCCAGGATGAGCAGCAGCGTCGCGGGGATGGAGGCGATCACGGCGGTGGCCATGATGGCGTTCCACTGCTGATTGTTGTTGCCGATGTAGTGGTAGATGCCGAGCGTGATCGGTTGTCGCGGGCCGCCGCCGTCGAGGGTGGAGGCGAACACGAAATCGGACCAAGCCCAGAGGAACGCGAACAGGCTCACGGTCACGATCGCGTTCCGGCTCACCGGCAGGACGACCGACCAGAACGTGCGGAAGGTGCCGGCGCCGTCGATTCTCGCGGCGTTTATCAGTTCGGCGGGCAGGCCCGACATGAAAGCCGTGAAGATGAGGACGCCGAACGGCACCGCGATCGTCGAGTCGGCGAGCACCAGACCGGGCGCGCTGTTGAGCACACCCAGTTTCAGGTAGATGGCGTAGAAGCCCATCGCCATGATGATGCCGGGGATCATCTGGGCCATCAGCAGGACGAAGGACAGGACTCCGCCGCCGCGGGGCCGCAGTTTGGCGAGCGAATAGCCGGCCGGGGCCGACAACGCGACGGTCAGGAGCACCGTGCCCAGGCCGATCAGCAAGCTCGTACCCAGATAGGGCAGTTGCTGGTCGAGAACGGCCCGATAGCCCTCGAGCGTGCCGTGGACCGGGAACAGATAGGGCGGGTCGTGGCGCATGTCGGTGTCCTTGGTGAAGGACACGTTGACCATCCAGTAGACCGGGAACAGCATCAGCGCGGTCAGGACGATGCCGGCGACGGTCTTGAGGCGCGCTTTCATGACACCTGCCGGCGCTGGACGCGGATGTAGAGGAGCCCGAAGATCAGCGCCAGCACGATCAGGAGGTTGCCGACCGCCGCGCCCGGCCCGAAGTTGGGCACCAGGGTGCCGAAGCCGAGCTTGTACGACCAGGTGGCGAACGTCGTCGACGAGTCGGTCGGGCCGCCCTTCGTCATGATCCAGATGAGGTCGAAGACCTTGAGCGTGTAGACCAGCCCGAGCAGCAGGGTGATCGCCGAGACCGGGCGCAGCAGCGGGAACGTGACGCGCCAGAAGCGCTGCCATCCGCCGGCGCCGTCGAGGGCGGCCGCCTCGTAGATCTCCGACGGGATCGCCTGCAGCCCGCTGTAGAGAACGACCAGGTTGAACGGAATGCCGATCCAGATGTTCGCGATGATCACGCTGGTCAGCGCCCACGTCGGCGACGTCAGCCAGTTGACCGGGTCGATCCCGGCCGCCTTCAGCGCGAAGTTGACCACGCCCGAGTCGCTGTTGAGCATCCACGACCAGGTCGACGCGCTGACGATCAGCGGCAGCAGCCAGGGCACCAGGAAGAGGGCGCGCAGCGTCGCCGACAGCTTGAAGTTCTGCGCGAAGAAGATCGCCAGGACCATGCCGATGGAGAACTGGAACACCAGCGACACCCCGGTGAAGACCACGGTGTGCAGCAGTGCGGGCCAGAACGTCGCGTTGTCGAGCACGGTGCGGTAGTTGTCCAGGCCGCTGAACGGGGCGTCGCCCTGCACGAACGAGCGCACTGTGTAATGCCGCAGCGAGAGATCCAGATTGCGGTACAGCGGGTAGGCGTAGAACGCCACCAGGTAGATCACCACGGGCGCGAGGAACAGCCAGGCCGCCCACTGGCCGCTGCGGCGGCGCGGGGCCCGCGCCGGGGCGGCCGGAGCCGCCTCGGCACGGGTCATCACGACACTCACTTGGTGGCCGAGGCGGCCGTCGTCTGGGCGGCGGCGAAGGCGTCCTGCGGCGACTTGCTCCCCGACAGTGCGGCCTGGAAGCCGGTCCACATCGGCTCGGAGATCTTCGGGTACTTGGTGCCGAGGTTGTCCGAGGTGCGGCCCTTGGCGGCCCGGACGGCCTCGACCCACACCTTCAGGTCGGCGTTCGCCGCGACCTGCTTCGCCTGGACCGCGTCGGTGGCCGCGACGTAGGACAGCGTGGTGTCGGTGGCCAGCGCGTTCTCATTGCTGGACAGGCAACTGATCAGCTTGGTGGTGGTGGCGTACTTGCCCTTGTCGTTCTGCACGGGCGCGGTCACGAACTCGCCACCGGTGGGGGCCGGGGCGGTGCCACCCGCCTGCGAGGGGATCGGGATGATCCCGTACTCGAAGCCGGTCTTCTTGGCATTCGCCAGCTGCCACGTGCCGTTCTCGCTGAAGGCGAAGTTGCCCGAGGCGAATTCCTGCCAGCTGGTGGTCTGCGTGTTGTTGAGGACCGAGTTGGGCGCGAGGCCGTTCTTGAGCCAGTCGGTCCACAGCGTCAGCGCGGCCACCCCCTGCGCCGAGTCGAGCTGGGTGAGCTGCGCGCCGGACCCCCAGAACCACGGCAGGAACTGGAACGATCCCTCCTCGGTGCCGATCGCCGAGAACGTGATGCCCTTCTTGCCGGCCGCCTTCACCTTCTGCAGCGCGGCGGTCAGCGACGCCCAGTCCTTGATCGTGGCCGGGTCGACCTTGACCGCGTCCAGGATCTTCTTGTTGTAGTAGAGCGCGAGCGTGTTGGCGCCGATCGGGATGCCGTAGGTCTTGCCGTCGACCTGCCCGGCGGCGAGCAGGTTGGGCTCGACCGCCGACGTGTCGATCTTGGTGTCCTCGGTCGTGGTCAGCACGCCGGCCTCGGCGAGCGTGGAGACCACCGGGTTGTCGACGATCAGCACGTCGGGGGAGTTGCCCTGCTGGGCGGCGAGCAGCGCCTTGGTCGTCAGGTCGGTGGTGTCGAAGCCGGTGCGCTTGACCGTGACCCCGGCGTCGGTGCCGCACTTGGTGAGCAGCTTGACCCAGTCGGACGAGTCGTCGAACTGCGGGTAGGGGTCCCAGATGGTGTAGGTGCCGCCCGCGGTGGCGGTCTCGGTGCCTTTGGAGGTGTCGTTCGAGCACGCGGCCACGAGGCAGGCCGCGACGGAGAGAGCTGCGAGCGCACGCAGCCCCCGGCGGGGGAGGGTCATATTCGGTACCCCTTGAGAGGACGAGGCGAGGCAACGGAAGGAAAACGATTGCCCTGAAAGTAGGGAGCCTCTTGCATCGGTGTCAAGGGGAAAGTTACGGTTCGTTGGCACGACCTGGGAAACGGGGAGGAAACGCTGGGAACCATCGATCGGGCCGCCACGATCAGCGAGGTCGCCGCCCTTGCCGGCGTCTCCCCGGGCACCGCCTCCAAGGCGCTCAACGGACGCGGCGCGCTGCGCCCGGAGACCCGCCGCCGGGTCCAGGAGGCCGCCGACCAGCTGGGCTTCGTCGCCAACGCGGCCGCCCGCAGCCTGCAGGCCGGTCGCACCTACACGGTCGGCATGATCACCACCGACAGCATCGGCCGCTTCTCGATCCCGCTGCTGATCGGCGCCGAGGACGCCCTGGGCGCCGGCCAGGTGAGCGTCTTCCTGTGCGACGCCCGGGACGACCCCATCCGCGAGCAGTACTACCTGCGCACCCTGCTCGGCCGCCAGGTCGACGGCATCATCGTGACCGGCCGCCGCACCCAGGCCCGCCCCCCGATCGGCCGGTCCCTGCCGGTCCCGGTGGTCTACGCGTTCATCAGCTCGACCGAGCCGAGCGACTGCTCGGTGGTCCCCGACGAGGCCGACGGCGCCCGCCGGGCGATCGAGCACCTGATCGCGATCGGTCGCCGCCGGATAGCCCACGTGACCGGTCCCGAGCACCACCACTCCGCCACCGTCCGGGCCGCGGCGGCGATGCGCACCATCTCCGCGGCCGGCCTGGAACCGGCCGCCCCGCTGCTGTTCGGCGAGTGGAGCGAGGCGTGGGGCCGCCAGGCGGCCGGCATCCTGCTGTCCACCGGCGCCGACGTGGACGCCGTCTTCTGCGGCAGCGACCAGATCGCGCGGGGCCTGTCGGAGGCGTTGCAGGAGGCCGGCAAACGAATCCCGGGCGACGTCGCCCTGATCGGTTTCGACAACTGGGACGTCATGGTCGACGGTTGCCGGCCCGCCCTGACGAGCGTCGACATGGACCTCGAGGGAATCGGCCGGACCGCCGCCGAACTGCTGCTCGCCACGATCAACGGCGAGCCGGCGCACGGCCGGCGGGCCCTGCCGGGCCGCCTGGTCCCGAGAGGATCGACAGCGGTCAACGTCTTCTGAGTACGCGGTTCAGCGGCGGGCGGCGAGCCAGCTCTGGATCTTGCTGATCACCTGCTTGTCGGGCTCACCGAACTCGGGCCTGAACTTCGGGGTGATGTTCATCGTGTGGGCCATGCCGGGGTAGACGACGAGCTCGTGGTCGCGGTTGCCGGCCGCGGCGACGGCGGCGTCGGCGACGATCGCGACCCGGGCCGGGGTCTGGATGTCGTTCTCGCCGTTGAGCAGCAGCGTCGGCCCGGCGAACCGGGGCAGCGCCTGGGTCACGGTCGGGAAGCGGCCGAGGTCGATGGCGTAGGAGACCACGTACGGGTCGAGACCCGGCACGTTCGGGTAGGCGTCGATCTGGGTTGCCTTGCGCAGCACCGGGCCGGCCTCGGCGTCGATGGCGATCCGGCCGTCGTGGTCGCGGTCGGTCGTGGGCGAGACCTTCCGGCCGTCGAGCAGAACGCCGCGGAACTGCTCGGCGACCTCCTTCGGCTGGCCCAGCAGACCGTCGGCGGCCTCGGTCGCGGTCAGCTGACCGTCCCCGTCCACGTCGAACTCGTCGTGCATCTGCACCAGCAGCCGGCCGTAGATCTGGAACGTGAGCAGCTCCTTGACGGGCCGGCCGACGACGCCCATCTCCACCACGCCGGCCGGCGTGGGGATGCCGAACCTGCGCGGATCGGCGGCGAGGTTGGCGGCCACGTTGGTGCCCTCGCTGTGGCCGAGCAGGAAGATCTTGGACGGGTTCACCCTCGGCGACCGGGCCGCGAACCGGATCACCGAGGCGGCGTCCAGCTGGATCTGCCGGTAGGGGTTCTTCGGGGTGAGCTGGGCCGGATCGGTGCTCTCCACCGGCCCGATGCCGGTCACGCCGCGCTTGTTGAAGCGCAGGGTCGCGAAGCCCGCCCGGCCGGCGGCCTGCGCCAGCGGCACGAAGGTGGACCCCTTGCCGTCGGGCAGCGTCTGGTTCATGTCGTTGTGCCCGCTGCCGTGCAGGAAGACGACCAGCGGCAACGGACCCCGGGCGGCACTCGGATAGGTGAGCTCGGCGTCGGTGACCCAGCCCTGGCCGAAGTCGATGCGGACCTGCTCGCGGGTGATGCCGTCCCAGCCGGACCGCTCGTGGGCGGCGCGGGCCGGCGAGCCGCCGGCCGGGACGCTCGCGTCGGCGATCCCGGCGCCGGCGGCGAGGACGGCGGCCGTGGCCACGCCGACCACGAGTTTGCGGTGGTTCTTCGTGGTAGTCATGGGGGAAACGCTATTGACGATGCTTGCGAGGATCGATCCCGCTGGCTACCCAACCGAGGTACAGCTGGCACCACCGTCCGCATGCGATGATGCGGGTCGGCTGACGGGAAGGGGGCGAGGTTGACGCCGTCCCTCTATGTCGCCCATGACGAGCGCATGGTCATCGTGTCGCTGCTCCCGCTCGAAGTGGTCGGCGGCCGGGGAATGTCGTACGGCTGGGGCAGTGTCCTGGAAATGGCGCCGGCCGAGCCCGCGACCGAGCCGGGGCCGCTGACCGGGGTGCTCTGCGGCGTCGGCGGCGTCTCCGGCATGATCGGCGCCCTGCTGCTGCTGGGCGGGGCGCTCACCGGTGGCATCTTCCTGCTGGGCGGCGTCACGGTCGCCGGCGGGGCGATCCTGCACGGCTGGCGGCAGCGGCCCGGGGTGATCTCGGCGCCGCGGCTGGCGAGCGATCGCGAGCAGCACCACGTGCTCGTCGAGGACCGCGACCGGAAACTGTTCTCGGACGCGATCGACCTGTGCCAGCGCACCTCGCAGACGTGGCCGGCGCTCGGCGCGCTGATCGACGCACCGGTCGCCGAGCGGCAGCTCGCCCGGGCCCTGTTCGATCTGGCCGGCGCCCTGGAACGCCGGCAGGAGCTGCGCGAGCTGCACGCCGCACTGGCCGAGCACGACGGCGCGTTCGAACTGGCGCCGCGGATGCTGAAGGCGGGCTCGGCGCTGGCCGCGCTGGACGACGAGGTGGGCCACCGGCTGGCGACGCTGAACGCGGTCGCCGTCGCCGGTGAGGAGCTGATCCGCGACCAGCGGATCACCGCGCTGGCCCGGGAGGCGGACGAGGCGCTCGCCCGGCTGACCTCGACCGGGCTGCCGATCGTGGCGGACGCCGGGTCGGAGCTGGCCGAGCGCACCGAGGCGGTGCTGCGGGCGTACCGGGAGCTGACCTGACCGGTTGGGGCCGGCCCGGTGATGGTGTGAAATGGGATCGACGGCTACCGAACGGCAGAGAGGCTGACCGGGTGACCCCCGACGTTCGTATCGTGCACTTGACCGGACCGGCCTTTCAAGCGCTCGCGCGCGGCGACCTCGCCGCCGCCGACGCGGCCAGTCCCGTACCGTTGTCGGCCTTTCTCGCCGGGCCGGAATGCCAAGGGGTGTGGGCCTATCGGGCCCGGCAATGCGAGGCGGACCCGGACAGCGCCGGCTGGGTGACCGGGGTGATCTGGGACGAGCGGAACCAGGTGGCGGTCGGCCGGGCCGGCTTTCACGCGCCGCCGGACGCGGCCGGCCTGGTCGAGATCGGGTACGCGGTGGAGCCCGCCCACCGGCGGCAGGGTTATGCGCGTGCCGCGTTGGAGGCGCTGTTGCAACGCGCCTGCGACGACCCGGGCGTCAAGACCGTGCGGGTCTGCATCGCGCCGGACAACATCGCGTCCTATTCGCTCGCCGCGCACTACGGCTTCGTGAAGGTCGGCGAGCAGTGGGACGAGCAGGACGGGCGGGAGATCGTCTACGAGATGCCGGCCGACCGGTTCGGCCAGGCGCGGAAAGCCGGCGACCGCTGAGTCCGGACGGCGCGAATGCTGCACGCGCTTGACGGCTTCGCGCTCATCGGCGCGATCGTCCTGGCCGGATGGGCGGTGGGCCGGTTCGCCGGTCTGCCGGAGACCACCGAGGAGATCGTCGGACGGCTCGTCTACACGATTCTGGCGCCCTGTCTGCTGTTCACCGTGGTCGCACGGGCCGATCCGGATGTTCTGTTCAGCGAGCCGCTGCTGGTGTCGGGGCTCGCGGCGCTGCTGACCTTCATCGCGTACGGGCTGATCTTTTTCCGCCGTGATCGCCGTACCCGAATCATGGGTGGAATGTGCGCCGGCTATGTCAACGCCAACTACATCGGCATCCCGATCGCCACCTACGTGCTCAACGACGCCGCCCTCGTGGTGCCGATCATGATGCTGCAACTGCTCGTCATCACCCCGATCGTGCTGGCCTTACTGACCTCCGGGTCGGCCCGCGAGGCGGTCCTGTCGGCGCTGCGCAACCCGCTCGTCGTCGCGGTGGCGCTCGGCGCGACCGTCGCCGCCACCGGCCTGCGGATCCCCGCGGTCGTCGCCGACCCGCTGAACGTCATCGGACAAGCCACGGTGCCACTCGTACTCATCGCCTTCGGCCTGTCGCTGCACGGCCGGGCCATCCTCGCGCCCGGCCCCGACCGCGCCCCCACCCTTGTCGCCGTCGCCGGGAAAACCGCCGGCATGCCGGCGATCGCCTTCCTCCTGGCGCTGCTGTTCCGCCTGCCCCACCACGAGACGTACGCGGTGACCGTGCTCGCCGGCCTGCCGACCGCGCAGAACGTCTTCCTGCACGCCCAGCGCTTCCGGACCGGCCTGATTCTCGCCCGGGACGCCGTTTTCCTCTCGACGATCGCGTGCGTGCCGGTCCTGCTGCTGATCGCTGTGCTGTTCACCCGTTGACCCGCGCGGTCGATCAGGTGCGGCGCAGAACCGAGACGACCTTCCCGAGTACGACGGCGTGGTCGCCGTCGATGTTGTCGTAGGCCGGATTGCGCGGCTCCAGGACGACGTGCCCGCCCCGCCGCCGGAAGACCTTCACGGTCGCCTCGTCGTCGATCATCGCGGCCACGATCTCCCCGTTGTAGGCCTCGGGCTGCTGCTTGACGACCACGATGTCGCCGTCGCAGATCGCGGCGCCGATCATCGAATCGCCGCGAACCCGCAGCCCGAACAGATTGCCGCGCCCGACCAGATCGCGGGGGAGCGGGAGTACTTCCTCGGAGTTCTGCTCGGCCGGAATCGGCGTGCCGGCCGCGATGTCGCCGAGGACCGGCACCCCGATGGTGTTCGTCTCGGCGCGCGGCGCCTCGGGCGGGGCGAGGAACATGCGTACGTCGACCGGTCTTGTCGCCCTACCCCGCCGCAGATAGCCGAGGTCCTCCAGAACGCGCAGGTGCCGGCTGACCGTCGAGGTCGCGGCGACGCCGATCGCGTCGGCGATCTCCCGGGTCGACGGCGAATAGCCGTGCCGCAGCGCCCACTTCTGGATGACGGCGAGAATCCTGCGTTGCCGCTCGTTCAGAACCGACGTATCGAGACCCTCATCCGCTAGCACTCCAAGATCTTCCTCGGTGACCCGCCGGTTGTCGCGCCGACGCGCCGACCCGATCGCGTGCTCGCCGACCGGTGCGGCCCGTCGGCCAAGGGGGAGAATGGGTCGATGCCCGGACCACTGATCTTCCTGGACGTCGACGGGCCGTTGATCCCGTTCCGGGCCCGGTCGTTCGGGCCGGTCGAGCACGAGAATCCGCTTGTGGAAAGGCTGGATCCGGCCGACGGCGGGCGGCTGCTCGCCCTCGGTGGTGCGCTCGTGTGGGCGACGACCTGGATGGACGACGCCAACGAGGTGATCGCGCCGATCCTCGCTGGGTCGCGGCGAACTGTTCGGGGCGGGCGCTGTTGCATCGGGTCGACCCGCGGGTCGGCCTGGCCGGTGGCGACTTCGCGGTGATCCGGCGCTGGGTCACTGATAGCGGGTCAGCACCTCCCGGGCCTGGGCGGTGATGTCGGCGATCACCGAGCCGGCGCTCTTGACCGCGTCGACCAGGCCCACGCCCTGGCCGGCCAGCAGCGGCATCTCGTCGAGGTCGCCGGTGGTGACGTCGCGCATCGGCACCAGGTTGGCGAAGCGTGGCACGTCGACGGGTTCGCCGCCGAGGACGGTGCGGCCGATGATCGGGCGCTCGGCGGGGTAGCTCGGCTTCTCCTCGACGACGCGGTTGCGCAGCACGCGCATCGGGTTGAACTCGGGGGTCTCCGGACCGAAGAGCGAGGTGCGGACGGTGTCCGTGGCGGCCGCCCGCACCAGGCGGGATTTGTAACCGTCGTGGGCCAGCGACTCGTCGGTCGCGACCAGGCGGGTGCCGATCCAGGCCCCGTCGGCGCCCAGCATCAGCGCCGCCGCCAGTCCGCGCCCGTCGGCGATGCCGCCCGCCGCCAGCACCAGGGCCGGCGCCACCGCGTCCACGATCAGCGGGACCAGGGCGAACGTCGGCAGCGACCCGAAATTGTGCCCGCCCGCCTCACTGCCCTGCGCCACGATCACGTCGATCCCGTCGTCGACCGCCCGCCCGGCCGCGGCCACGTCGCCGACCTGCTCGAACACCCGGATGCCGGCGGCGTGCAGCTGGTCGATCCAGGCGCGCCGCGGGTGCCCCCAGTGGAACGACACCGCCGGCACGGCCGCCTCGCACACGGCGTCGATCTGTGGTTGCTCGGTGAAGACGGTGATGAAGTTGACGTGGAAGGGCGCCGGGGTGCCGGCCCGGACAGCCGCGATGACCTGCAGCATCGCGGGCAGCGGCAGGAGTCCGACGCCGAGCGAGCCGAGCCCTCCGGCGTTCCCCACGGCCACCGCGAGCTCCGGGCCCATCCCGACGAAGGCCATGCCGGCCTGGGCGATGGGCGTGCTCAGTCCGAAGGCCTCGGTGAATCGCGTACGCAGTCGCATCCCCCGACGATGTCGCACCTGCCCGCCGTTGCCTGTCGTGCGGCGGACAGTCGGCGAAGGGGGCGGCTGCCGGGGGAGAGCGGCAGGACGTCGCCGACGTGGCGAGGACCGCGGCGTCGCCGGTGCCGGCGGGACCGGGCGTGGTCGGGTCGAGCCCGGCCCGGACCGCCTCGACCCGGTCGACGACGGCGCCCCGGTCGGACATGACGAGGCCCTCGAAGCCCCACTCGTCGCGTGGCACCGAGGTGAGCAGCCGGTGATGCTGACTCGCGTACCCCCCGTTGACCTTGTCGGCATCCATCACGGCCAGGGCTGCGCCTCGGTGGCGACCCGCCGGAACGCGCGCAGGTGGAGCTCACGCGGCGTCCATGGCGACTACCTGCCGAGTGCCTGTCAGGTGTCGACTGCCCCGCAACCCTTAGCACATTCCGGAGATCACCCGCTTAAACCGAGCGTGCAGATCCGGACTGGACTCACGGAGGGTATCGCCGCGGTCACGCAAGGGTGAATGCTGAACCCGATGATGTCGACCGACGTCGATCGGGGGATCGCGTGAAAACCGATGTGGCAGTTCTCGGCGCGGGACCGTACGGGCTGGCCGTCTCCGCCGCCCTGGGCGACGCGGGCGTGGAACATCAGGTGCTCGGCGAGCCGATGTCGTTCTGGAAGGAGATGCCGGAAGGCATGCTCCTGCGGTCCAACTGGACCGCCACGTCCATCGCGGACCACCGGGGGCCGGTGTCGCTCGACGCCTACGTCGCCGCCACCGGTGCGGAGTTCGGCCGGCCGGTGCCGCTGGAGAACTTCATCGCGTACGGGTCATGGGTGCAGTCCCGGGTCGCACCCGGCGTCGATCGGCGCGTCGTCAGCGAGGTCTCCGCCGGGCGGGCCGGTTTCCTTCTGTCCTTCGCCGACGGGTCCACGCTGCGGGCCGGGCGGGTCGTCGTCGCGGCCGGGATCGCGCCCTTCGCCCGGCGGCCACCGCAGTTCGCCGGCCTGTCGCTGGCCACCCACTCGGCCGAGCACCGCGACCTGTCCCGGTTCAAGGGCGAGCGGGTGCTCGTCGTCGGTGGCGGGCAGAGCGCGCTCGAATCGGCCGCCCTGCTGCACGAGTCCGGCGCCGAGGTCGAGGTGCTGGTCCGGCGGGACCACCTGACCTGGCTGCACGGCGGGAAATACCAGCGCCTGCTGGGCCGGGCCAAACCGCTGTTCTACGCACCCACCGACGTCGGCCCGCTCGGTCTGTCCCGGGTGGTCGCGGCGCCCCATCTGTTCCGCCGGCTGCCCCGGTCGTTGCAGACCCCGGCGGCCCGCCGCGCCATCCGGCCGGCCGGCGCCGAATGGCTCGTCGCGCGGCTGCGGGAGGTGCCGATCCGGCTCGGCTTCGAGGTGCGATCGGCCACCGAGGACGGCAAGCGGATCAAGGTCTCGTCGAGCACCGGCGAGGTGCTCACCGCGGACCACCTGATCTACGGCACGGGCTACCAGGTCGACGTCGCACGCTATCCGTTCCTGCCGCCGTCGCTGGTGCGCGGGGTGCGGCGGGTGGACGGCCATCCGGTGCTCGGCTCGGGCCTGGAGTCGTCCGTACCCGGCCTGCACTTCGTCGGGGCGCCCGCGGCCTGGAGCTACGGGCCGATCATGCGGTTCGTGTCGGGCGGATGGTTCGCGAGCCGGGCCGTGGCCTCCCGGATCGCCGGCCGGCGGCGCTGATGCGGCCGGGAGCCGTCGTGCTCGGCGGCGACTACCAGGGACTCGGGATCGTTCGCAGCCTGGGCCGGCAGGGCGTCCCGGTGGTGGTCGTCGACGACGAGCGGTCCGTCGCCGCCGCGTCCCGCTGGACCACCAGGTCGGTGCGGGTGCGAAGCCTTCGTGGCGACGAAGACGTGCTCGCCGCCCTGTCCGGTCTTTCCGCCCTGTCCGGTCTCGCCGGCCTGTCCGGGCTCGGCGGGCCGGACGGCTGGGTGGTCTTCCCGACCCGGGACGAGAACGTCGCCGCGCTGAGCCGGCACCGGTCGGCGCTGCGGTCGGCCGGCTGGCGGATCCCGGCGCCCCAGTGGGACTGCGTGCGGGTCGCCTGGGACAAACGGGAGACCTACCGGCTGGCCCGCAAACTCGGGGTGCCGTCGCCGCGCACCTGGTTCCCGCTCGACGAGGACGATCTCGACGAGGTCGATCTGTCGGCGCCGGTGATCGTGAAACCGGCCATCAAGGAGAACTTCTTCTACGCGACCCGGGCCAAGGCGTGGCGGGCCGACACCCGGCCGGCGCTGCGGCGGCACTTCGCGCGGGCGGCCTCGATCGTGCCGCCGGGGGAGATCCTCGTGCAGGAGATGATCCCGGGTGACGGCCAGTATTCGTACTGCGCCTTCGTCCGCGACGGGGCGGTGGTGGCCGACATGACGGTGCGGCGCACCCGGCAGCATCCGTCCGACTTCGGCCGGGCGAGTACGTTCGTGCAGACGGTCGCCCTCCCCGGGCTGACCGCGCCGTCGCTGGTGTTCCTGCGCGAGATCGGCTACTACGGGCTGGTCGAGGTCGAGTACAAACGCGATCCGCGGGACGGCGAGTTCAAGCTGCTGGACGTCAACGCGCGCACGTGGGGCTACCACACGCTGGGCCGGGCCGCCGGCGTCGACTTCCCCTGGCTGCTGTTCCGCGACCAGCTCGGCGAACCGGTCGCGCCGGCGTCGGGCCGGGCCGGCGTGTCCTGGATCCGGGTGGCGACCGACCTGCCCAACGCGGCGCTCGACATCCGGGCCCGCCGGATGCGGCCGGGGGACTACCTGCGAACGCTGCGCGGGATCGACACGGAGGCGGTCTTCTCGTGGCGTGATCCGTTGCCCGGTCTCTACGAGGTGGCCCTGCTGCCCTACCTGGCCGTGAAGCGCGGTCTGTGATGTTCGAGGCCACTGCCAGCTTCGCGTTCTTCGACTACTTCCGGATCCCGTACCGGATCATGGCTTTTCCCGCCCCGGCCGGCCGCCACGCCCTGCGCCGGGCCGGCACCGACGGGCCGTTGTTGACCTGGCCGTCGGGCGGTGGCGTGCTGGGCCGCCGCGAGGTCGCCGGCTTCCCGATCCACGCGCACTTCAGCGAGCCGGCGGCCGGTGACTTCGCGCTCCCGTTCGACCCGGGCGAGGTGATGTGGCGCTACTGGAGCGAGCACTACCAGGACCGCTCCCGCGCGCGGGCCGCCCTGGTGCGCCTCTACTACCTGCTGCGCCCGGTGATCCCGCGGGCGGCGCAGATCCGGCTGCGGCAGGCCTTCACCCGGGTGCAGGAACAGGCGGTGTTTCCCGCTTTCCCGGTGGAGACGGCGCTGCACGACTTCCACGAGTGGATGTTCCAGCTGGTGGCGTCGTTCGCCGGAGGACCGGTGCCGTGGCTGGGCCTGTGGCCGGGTGCGCACTCGTGGGCGCTGGTCCTGACCCACGACGTGGAGACCGCCGGCGGCCTGGCCGGCATCGAAGTGCTCCGCGAGATCGAACGGGCCGCCGGGCAGACCTCGTCGTGGAACTTCGTGCCGCTGCGCTACCGGACGCCCGACGCCCTGCTGGCCGCCCTGCGGGCCGAGGGCTGCGAGATCGGCGTGCACGGCCTGCGCCACGACGGACGTGACCTCGCGTCGCCGCGGGTGCTCCGGCGGCGGCTGCCCGCCATCCGGTCGTACGCGCAACGGTGGCAGGCGGCCG
This sequence comes from Paractinoplanes ferrugineus, assembly GCF_016862195.1. GTDB lineage: Bacteria > Actinomycetota > Actinomycetes > Mycobacteriales > Micromonosporaceae > Actinoplanes > Actinoplanes ferrugineus. The sequence continues at coordinate 35,853 of NZ_BOMM01000075.1, forward strand.
GCTTCCGCTCACCCGCCACCCAGCGCTCCTGGGAGTTGATGTCGGAGCTGGGTTTCGCCTACGACAGCTCCTATCACGACACCGCCCCCTACGAGCCCCGGCCCGGCGGCAGTTGCAGCTACCTGCCCTACTTCGTCGGCTCACCGGGCGGGCCCGGCGACATGGTCGAGTTGCCGATCACGCTGCCGATGGACCACACCCTCTTCACCATCCTGCGGCACCCGGACGCCACCCTGTGGCTGGAGAAGGCCGCCCACCTGCGCGACCACGGCGGCATGGCGCTGCTCCTGACCCATCCCGACTACGCCACCGACCCGCGGGTCACCGACGGTTACCGGCAGCTCCTCGACAAGTTCCAGGACGACCCCACCGTCTGGCGCCCCCTCCCCGGCGAGGTGGCGGCCTGGTGGCAGCGCCGGGCCACCTCCACCGTGTCCCGTACCCCCACCGGCTGGTCGGTCCGCGGCCCCGCCGCCGCCGACGCCACCGTGCGCGAATGCCGCCCCGGTGTCCCGGCCCTGACCCGTTCCCGGCCCTGACCCGTTCCCGGCCCTGACCAGTTCCCGGCCCTGACATATTCACGTCCTTGACATCCGGGCGTGGTTGAGTGCTCCCTGGACATATGCCCGCAACGTGGCGGGGTGCTTCCGTCGTCGGACGGCCCGCCAGGCAGTTTTCCCGCGGACCGGCATGAGATGGGGAGCAACGATGCGAATAAGCGACATCCTCCGCGTCAAGGGCGACCAGGTCGTCACGGTACGACCCAGCGCGGACGTGACCGCGCTGCTGGCCGTCCTGGCCGACCACCAGATCGGTGCCGTGATCGTGTCCGCCGACGGCGTGCACGTCGACGGCATCGTGAGCGAACGCGACATCGTGCGAGCCCTGGCCGACCGCGGCCCCGGCATCCTCACCGAGCCGGTCACCGGCATCCACACCACGCACGTGCGATCGGTCGCCCCCGACGCCCCGATCGAGGACGTGGAACGCCTGATGACCGACAACCGCTTCCGGCATGTGCCGGTGGTGCAGGACGGCACCCTGAAGGGCGTCGTGAGCATCGGCGACGTGGTGAAGAACCGCATCGACGAACTCGAGGCCGAACGGGTCAGCCTGACCGGCTACATCACCGGCGAGCGGGGCTGACCGCCCCACCCGCACCCGGCGGCGGGCCGGGGCGCGCCCGCTGCGCCCGGGCGCAGCGGGGTCGAAGGTCCCGCCCACGGGCCGGGGTGGGCTGCTACGGTGTTCGGCAGGTCATGAGTGTCAGCGCGTAGCCCCGGCTTGCTGACCGGCAACCCTTGCGTTCGCGATGGGGTGCCCCGGGTGAGGACCGGGCCCGCGCCGATCGGCGTGGGCAAGCGCGGACCCGCCCGGGTCCCAGATCCTCGCGGAGGCTCCGTCATGTCCCTTGCTGTGCAGACCGCCGACCTCGACGTCGTCGGCGCCGGTTTCGTGCACCTCGACTACGCCGCCACCGCCCCGTGCGTGCGGGCCGCCGCGGACGCGGTCAACGCCCTGCTCCCGAGTTACGGCAGCGTGCATCGCGGCACCGGGCCCCGGTCGCGGACGTCCACCCTGGAGTACGAGCGCGCCCGCGCGGTGATCGCCGGCTTCCTCGGCTGTCGTCCCGGCGATCAGGTCGTCTTCACCCGCAACACCACCGATGCCCTCAACCTGCTGGCCCGGGCCCTGCCGCCGGGCACCACGACCGTGGTGTTCGACGGCGAACACCATGCCAACCTGCTGCCGTGGCCGAACCCGGTGCGCCTGCCCGCCCCGGCCACCCCGGCGGAGGCGGTCGCCGCCGCCGGCCGCGCCCTGGCCGGTCTGCGCGGCCCCGCGCTGCTGGCGGTGACCGGGGCCAGCAACGTCACCGGTGAGCTCTGGCCGGTGCGTGCCCTGGCCGAGGTCGCCCACGCCCATGGCGCCCGCGTCGTCGTCGACGCCGCCCAACTCGCCCCGCACCGCCCGGTCGACCTGCGCGAGCTCGGCGCCGACTACGTCGCGCTCTCCGGCCACAAGCTCTACGCCCCGTTCGGGGCCGGCGTGCTGGCCGGGCGGGCCGACTGGCTCGACGCGGCCCCGCCCTATCTCGCCGGTGGGGGAGCGAGCGCCGCGGTCGGCGACTCGACGGGCGACGTGCGCTGGCAGACCGGACCGGCGAGGCACGAGGGCGGCACCCCTAACCTGCTGGGCGCGGTGTCGCTGGCCGCCGTCTGCGCGGCCTTGACCGAGGCCGACCGGGACGAGCTGCACGACCGGGAGCAGCAGCTGCTGACCCGGCTGCGCCACGGCCTGCGGGACGTGCGGGGTGCGGCCGAGGTGAGCGTCTTCGGACCACGGAGCGAGCGGGTGGGAATCGTGTCGCTGGCGCTGCCGGGGCGGGATCCGTCGGCCGTGGCGACCCGCCTGGCCGACGAATTCGGCATCGGCGTGCGGGCCGGCCTGTTCTGCGCCCATCCGCTGGTCCGGCGCTTGACCGGGGCGTCCGGCCACGGCGGCTGCGCGGGCGGCCTGCTCCGGGTCAGTTTCGGTCTGGGCACCACCCCGGCCGACGTCGACAGCCTGCTGGCCGCCCTGCCCGTCGTGCTGAGCTAGGGCGGGTCACGTCGGTCGAAGCCGCGTTCGACCTGGTTGCGTTTCCTTGTACGCGTGCGCGTCGAACGCGGGTGGGCGTCCGCGTCGATGTCGCCCTCGGCCGCAGCCGATCGAACGCGACCGGAGCGGGCTGTGCGCTCAGCCGGCGGCGCGCGTCGCGGTCGACGACACCCGGGCCAGTTCGGGACGGGCGGGGACCAGGACGACCGGCCGCTCGAAGAGGTGGTGTCCCCGGTCGACCACGTCGAGGTGGCCGGGGGTGACGGGATCGAACGTTCCGGGGTAGCCGGCGTCCGGCGCCGGGCCAGGCTAAGCCTGCGCGGCGGCGCGGTCCAGGATGTCGTCGGCGGGGGTGCGGGACCTCAGCACGTACCGCTCGAGGTAGTCGGCGACCGCGTCGCGCAGAGCGCGCGGCGCTCCCTGCCGCGCGAGTGCCGCGTAGGCCGCGATGAAGCAGTCGCGGGCGGCCGTGGCCAGCAGCGGGTCGGTCAGGGCGTCCCGGGCGGCGCGCTCCCACAGGCGGGGTTCGCCGATCAGGGGGGCGGTGGCGGCGGACGCCTCCAGGGCGGCCCGCGGGTCGTCGAGCAGGGTGGCCACGATCGTGACCGGGATCCGCCAGCCGGCGCCGGGCTGGTGGTCGGCCACGTCGATCTCGAGGTGTCCGCGGGCGGCGACGGGCGGGCGCAGCGACCGCAGGTGGCGGGTCAGTCCGGGGGCGTCGGGGCCGGCCTCCGCGCGGTAGCGGGCGCGCAGGGTGCGGCCGCGGGGGTCGGGGGCGTCCATCGCGTACGTCATCCAGGCCGCCCGGGGCGCACCCGGCGGGAGCACCGGCAGGTGGCGCCGGGTGGCCTGGCGCACGCTGCGCCAACCGGCGCCGGGGGTGTTCGCGAACGCCGCCGCCAGCACCGGCGCCAGGGTGTGGGCCAGGGTCCAGCGGCGGGACAGGCCGAGCGGGCCGCCGCCCTCGAGGCCGGCTTCGAGACCGATCCGGATTCCGGCGGTGTCGGGCACCGGGGCGCCCGGTCCCGCGAGCAGCGGGCGGGCGAGTTCGAGATCTTCCGTCATGCGGGCCAGGCAGATGTCCAGGCCGGGGGACGGCGGACCGCTCAGCACGGCGGTGTGCGGGCCGTGCGGCGCGAGGAAGCCGTGGCGCAGCCGGACGCGGCCGGCCGGTGATGTCGGGGCCGGTGGTGTCGGGGCCGGTGGTGTCCTGGCGGGCAGGTCGAGCGCGGCTCCGACGAAGCCGGGCGGCGCCGTCGCGAAGGCCCGGTGGGCGATGAGCAGTTCGGCGGCCTGCTCGGTCAACTGTGTCACGTCACGCCCCGATCGGGTCGGCTCCTGCGGCGGCTGTCAAGATAGCATTCCTATCTGCCCGATAGGAATAGCCTGTGATGCGAACAGCCCGGCCGGGCCGGCTTGACGCTCGCGGAAGTCGCTGTCAGGCTCGGGGAGCACAACTGAATATCGCGCCGTTCGAACCGCGGCGGGAGAGTCCCCGGTCCGCCACGGGGACGCCGAAGGAGCAAATCCTCCCCGGGAATCTCTCAGGCCCAGATACCGTCGCATGGCAGGCGCCTCTGGAAAGCCGGGGTCACATGGTCCCGCACCCACGGTGAAAACCGTCCGAAACCGGGCGGCGAAGCTCTCAGGTAACCAGGACAGAGCGGGGAGGGCCACCCTCAGGAGGGAAGCCTTCCGTGCCGCTCAGTGCCTTCGACCTCTACTCCGTCGGGATCGGCCCGTCGTCCTCGCACACCGTGGGGCCGATGCGCGCCGCCCGCCGGTTCGCCCAGGAGTTCCCGCGCGCCACCCGCGTGCGCGTCGAGCTCTTCGGCTCGCTCGGGGCCACCGGCCGGGGCCATCATTCCGACGCCGCCGTCCTGCTGGGCCTGGAGGACGAGGACCCGGCGACCGTCGACACCGCCCGGGTGGCCGAGCGGGTCGCCGCGATCCACCAGAGCGGCCTGGTCCTGCTGGCCGGCAAGCGCCAGGTCCCGTTCGAGCTGATCCTGCACCGCCGCCGGTCCCTCCCGGGGCACCCCAACGGCATGCGCTGCACCGCGTGGACCGGCGGAGCCGAGCCGGCGGAGCGCGTCTTCTACTCGATCGGCGGCGGCTTCGTACTCACCGATCAAGAGCTGCAAGCGAACAGTACGGGCGAGACCGCGACCACGCCGGACGAGGCCGCACCCGGGGCCGGCCGAAAACCATGCGTCCCCCACCCGTTCGGGACCGGGGCCGAGCTGTTGGCCGTCTGCGCCGCCGAGCGGGCGCCGATCTCGGCGATCATGCGAGCCAACGAGCGGGTCTGGCGCACCGACGAGGAGATCGACGGCGGCCTGCTCGACATCTGGACCGTGATGCGCAGTTGTGTGCAGCGCGGCCTGCGGGCCGGCGAGGGTCTGCTGCCCGGCGGGCTGCGCGTGAAACGGCGGGCGCCGGGCCTGTTCCGCGACCTCACCGCCACCGCCGGCCGCGACGACCCGCTGCACGTCATCGACTGGGTCAACCTCTACGCGCTGGCCGTCAACGAGGAGAACGCGGCCGGTGGCCGGGTGGTCACCGCCCCGACCAACGGCGCGGCCGGGATCATCCCGGCGGTGCTGCACTACTACCGGCGTTTCGTGCCGGACGCGGACGGCGCCGGAGTGGTGCGGTTCCTGCTCACGGCGGCGGCCGTGGGCATTCTGATCAAGGGCGCCGCGTCGATCTCGGGCGCCGAGGTCGGCTGTCAGGGCGAGGTCGGCTCGGCCGCGGCGATGGCCGCGGCCGGGCTGTGCGAGATCCTCGGGGGTACGCCCGAGCAGGTCGAGAACGCCGCCGAGATCGCCCTCGAGCACAGCCTCGGCCTGACCTGCGACCCGGTCGGCGGCCTGGTGCAGGTGCCGTGCATCGAGCGCAACGCCATCGCGAGCGTCAAGGCGATCAACGCGGCCCGGCTGGCGCTGCGCGGCGACGGCACCCACCGGGTCAGCCTCGACACCGCGATCGTGACGATGCGCGAGACCGGCCGGGACATGTCGACGAAGTACAAGGAGACGTCGCTGGGCGGGTTGGCTGTGACGGTAGTCGAGTGCTGAGAAGCGTCAGGTCGGCAATTCCGCTGCCGATGGGAGCACCTGACCCCGAGCAGCGGAGTGATGGCTTTGATCGAGACGGCGGCGGAGCTCACCGGCCTTGCCCTTGACGGGGAGCTGGGCCGGGGTGCGTTCACCACGGTGCACCGCGTCCGGCGGGGCCAGAACACGTACGCCCTCAAGCGCCCCAACCCGGACAGCGCGGCCGATCCGGGCCTGCTGTTCGCGTTCCAGCGGGAAGCGGCCCTGCTCGCCTGCGTCGACGACCCGAGCGTGCCCCGCATCATGGCCGCCGGCCGGCACGGCGGAGCCCCGGCGCTGGTGCTGGAGTACATCCCGGGTGGTTCGCTCGCCGACCAGTTGAGCCACGGCCGGATCAGCCCCGAACGGGTCGTGGAGCTGGCCGCCCAGCTGGCCCGCGGCCTCGCCGCCGTGCACCGGGTGGGTCTCGTGCACCGCGACGTCAAGCCGGGCAACATCATGCTGTCCCCGGACGGCGCGGCCAAGCTCATCGACTTCGGCCTGGCCCTGCTGGGCGCGGAGCCGGAGGCCGACCAGGACCGTGCGGTCGGCACCTTCCTCTACACCTCGCCCGAGCAGTCCGGCATGCTCAAACGCCCGGTCGACGGCCGTTCCGACCTCTACTCGCTCGGCGTGGTCCTGTTCGAGTGCCTCACCGGGCGCGTCCCGTTCGAGGCGGACGACGTCGGCCAGCTGCTCCGGCTGCACCTGACCGCGCCCGTACCGGATATCCCCACCGCGAGCCCGGCCCTGTGCGCCGTCGTCACCCGCCTGCTGGCCAAGGACCCGGACGACCGTTACCCGGACGCCGCCGCCCTGCTCGCCGCCCTGCGGGAGTGTCCCGGCGGGGAGGCCGCCGAGATCCCGGCGGTGATCCGGTGGCCGCTGTGCGGGCGGGCGGCCGAGCGCGACGGTCTCGCCGACCGCTGGCGCCGCGCCCGCACCGGCCGTGGGGGTGTCGCGGTGATCCGCGGGCCCGGCGGCGCGGGCCGCACCAGGCTCGCCGAGGAGGCGATCGACCTGGTCGCCGGCGCACCGGTGCTGCGGGCCACGAGCCAGCGGGACGAGGCGCTGCCGCTCGCACCGCTGCGCACCGCGGTCGAGGACTACCTGCGCACCGTCGCCCTGCTGCCGGCCGAGCGCCGGGCCGAGGCCGAGCAGCACCTCCGCGACGCCGCCGCGGTGGCCGGCCCGGCCCTGGTCGCGCGCTTGACCGGGGGTCTCGGGGACCTGCTCGGCGACGTCGGTGCGGCGGCCCGCGACGACCACCTGTTCGCGGCGGTCGCGGCGTTCCTGGCCGAGCTCGCCCGGCTCAGCCAGGGCCTGCTGCTGCTCTGCGACGACGCCCACTGGCTCGACGAGGGCAGCCGGGCGGTGCTCGCCCGGCTGCTGCCCGAGCTGCCCCGCACGCCGCTGCTGCTGGTGCTCACCGAGCGGGACGGGGCCGGCACCCCGGTCGCCGCCGACGCCGACCTCGAGCTCGACTGCGCGCCCCTGGACGCCGCCGGGGTGGCCGCACTCGTCGCGTCCCGGCTGCCCGGCGCCACGGTGCCGGGCGAGCTGACCGCGCACGTCGCCGCCCGTACGGACGGCTCGCCGCTCGCCGTCGTCACCTATCTGTTGCGCCTGCTCGACGCGGGACTGCTGACCCCGCTCTGGGGCACCTGGAACTTCGACGTGGCCGGCGCCGACGCGCTGCCCGCCGCCGAGGACGTGCGCGCCCTGCTCGCGTCGCGGCTGGCCACCCTGTCCGGCGGCGACCGGGACTTCCTGACCGTCGCCGCCGTCGCGGGCGCCCGCTTCCGCACCCAGACGCTCGAGGCCGCCGGCGGCGGAGCCGATCAGGTGGTGGCGGCGGTCGCGGCGGCGGTGGGGCGCCGGGTCGTCGAGGCCCGCCCGGGTGGCTGGTTCGTCTTCATGCATCCGCTGCTGCGCGAGGACCTGCTCGACGGGGTCGCCCCGGACCGGCTGCCGGGTCTGCACGCCGGGATCGCCGACGCCCTCGAAGGGCTGCCCGAGCCGCTGCGCGACGCCGACCACGTCTATGCCGTCGCCCGGCACCACCGCCGCGCCGGCGAGCTGATCGCGGCCGACCGGCACCGGCGCAGTGCGCTCGCCGCCGGGCTGCGCGCCCTCGACGACATGGCGCCGGCCGAGGCGATCGGCTACCTGGAGGACGCCCTCGCCTACGACCCGTCGCCCACCTCCGCGGTGCTGCACCCGCTCGCCCTGGCCTACCTGGGTGCGGCCCGGTTCACCGAGGCCCGCGCCACCCTCGGCACCGCGCTGGCGGGGGAGCCCGACCGCCGGGCCCGCGCCGGGCTGCTCACCACCGAGATCGATCTGCACAACACGTTCTGGGACGACCAGCGTGCGCTGGAGACGGCCGGCCGGGCCCTCGCCGAGTTGCGCCGCCCGCTCCCGCGCAACCCGCTGGGACTCGTGGCGTCCACCCTGGCCATCGGGGTCGCCGGAGGACTCGTCAGGCGTACCGGAATCGGTTTCGGAACGGCCCGGGGCCGGCGCCGGGACGATCTCGCCCAGCTCGCCGCGGTCCTGGACGCCGGTGGCTACGCCGCCGGCACCGGCCTTCGCCTGCGCGAGGCCGGGGTCCTGGCGATGCGGGCGATGTACGCGGTGAACCGCCTCGGCCCCGGCCCCGAGTACGTGCGTGTCTACTCCCTCGTCGGCTACGTCGCCGCCGTAGTCAAGCTGCGCGGCACCGCCACCCGGCTGTTCGCCCGCGCCGCCGAGGTGGCCGGCGAGCTCGGCGACCCGGCCCTGACCGCCTATGTGGCGTGGCTCAACGGCTGTGCCTGGCTGTTCGGCGCCCACGACGACGGCACCCGGTTCGAGGAGGCGATCAACCGCAACGGCCGGTGGTACGGCCCGGCCCAGCTCCTGCCCGGGTTCGCCACCATCGGCATCCGGCTGCTGGTACGCGGCTACCTCGAGCAGAGTCAGGCCGAGTACGAGCGGGGCCTGCGCTGGCTCAAGGACCCGTCGATGGCGCGCGGCACCACGTTCGCGATGCTGTCGGTGATGATCCCGGCCATGCAGGGCCGGCACGGGGAAGCCGCCGCCGCGCTCGCCCTGATCCGTGCGGCGGTGCCGCCCGGCACGCCGGTGGTGCACCGCGCCCACATGCTCGTCGCACACGCCTGTGCGCTCGTCGAGCAGGGCGAGTTCGGCGAGCAGTTCGAGGACGTGGTGGCCGAGTGGGCTGCCCTCGGGCTGCGCGTGAGCGACATGATGACGCAGCACAAACTGTTCTACGCCTACCAGTCGCACGGCCGGATGGCGCAGCTGCGGATGGCCACCGAGCAGCAGCGGCCGGCCCGGCTCGCGGCCGCCCGCGCCGCCGTCGCGGAGCTGCGCCGGGTCCGCACGAGCTCGCCGACCCTCGACTGCGCCTACCTGATCGGCGAGGCCGCGATCGCGCAGATGACCGGCGACCCGGGCAAGGCGATCGAGTGGAGCGACAAGGCCGAACGGGTGGCCCGTAGCGCCGACGCGCCGATCGTCCACTTCGAGGTGGCCCGCTTCCGGGCGCGCGCGTTCCGGGCCCTCGGCCAGACCAACGAGTCCGACCGGCAGGCCCGCCTCGCCATCGCGCTGGCCGGCCACCACGGCTGGGAATCGCGCCGCCGGCAGGCCCGCCTCGAGTTCGGGGCCGAGGAGAACGCCGCCACCAACCGGCACACCAACGTCGACCGGCGCGGGGACGGCCGCAACCGCCGGCTCGAAGCGCTGCAGCAGGTCGGCGCGGCCGCCGCGACGGTGCTCGACCCGCAGCAACTGGCCCGGGTCGCCCTCGACGAGATGCTGCGCATCCTCGGCGCCGAGCGGGCGCTGTTCTTCCTGCTCGACGACGCCGGCGAGCCGGTGCAGTTCGCCGGCCGCACCGCCGACGGCGCCGACCTGGCCGGCCCCACCGACTACGGGTCGTCCCTGGTGCGCCGGGTCGCCGCCGACGGCGAGCCGCTCGTGGTCACCGGCACCGAGCAGGGCGCCGCCCTCGGCTCCCGGAGCGCGGTCGAGTACGGCCTGCGCAGCATCATGGTCGTGCCGGTCCGGTTCAAGGCCAGCACCCTCGGCGTGGTCTACCTCGACAGCCGGCTCGCCCGGGGCATCTTCACCGCCGACGACGTCGAGGTCCTCATCGGGGTGACCAGTCACGTCGCGGTGTCGCTGGAGACCGCGCGGGCCGCGCAACTGCACCTCGCGGTGCGCTCGGCCCAGCAGCAGCAGGCGTTCGCGGAGATGCTGCGGGCCGGCCTGGCCGAGCTGTCCGGGATCCACGAGCCCGCCCCGTTGCTGCGCTCCCTGTTCGGCATGCTCGTCGACCACCTCGACGCCTCGGCCGGGGTGCTGCTCGGACCGGACGGGACGACGGTGGTGGAGGCGACCGGCAAGGCCGACCCGTCGCTGATCGGCACCACTGTCGCAGTGACCGTCGGCGACGCTCCCGGCGTCGTCGACCAGCCGGGTCTGGCCGACGTCGTCCTCGCCGTGCCGCTGCGCGTCCGCGACGGACTGGCCGGCATCGCGCTGCTCGGCGCCGACAGCTTCGGCGACGGCGCCGTCCAGATCGCCTCCGCGCTGGCCAACCAGGGGATGAGCGCCTACCTCAACGCGTGCCTGTTCAGCCGCGTCCAGGAACTCGCCACCAGCGACGAGCTGACCGGTCAGCACAACCGCCGGCACTTCTACGCCCTTGCCGGCACCCTCGTCGACGCGGCCGCCCGCGGCTCCCGCGACCTCGCCGCCGTGATGCTCGACATCGACAAGTTCAAGAACATCAACGACACGTACGGTCATGGCGTCGGCGACGAGGTGATCCGTACCGTGGCCGCCCGCATCCGGGAGAGCATCCGCCAGTCCGACGTGCTCGGCCGCTACGGCGGCGAGGAGTTCGCCGTCGTCCTGCCCGACCACCTGGGTCAGGCCGGCGACCTGGCGGAACGGATGCGCCGCGCGGTCGGCGACCGGCCCGTCCCCACCGGGGCCGGCCCGATCGACGTCACGATAAGCGTCGGCCTCGCCCACCTCGACGCCGCGGACGCCGGTCTGGACCAGTTGCTCGCCCGCGCCGACCACGCCCTCTACCGGGCCAAGGAGAGCGGCCGGAACCGGGTTGTGATTTCCTGAACCGATGACGACATATCCCCGGATCCGGCAGGTCGTCCTCGACAGCACGGACGCGCGCCGGCTGGCCGAGTTCTACCGCCGGATGTTCGGCCTCGCATACCGGCCCGGCGACGAACCGCCGGCGGCCGGCGAACCGGACGTGAACGGCCGGGACTGGCTGGTGCTGCACGATCCGCAGGGCGGGGCCCAGCTCGCGTTCCAGCAGACCGACCCGTTCCCGCGCACCGACTGGCCCGGTGCCGGGGTACCGCAGCAGTACCACCTGGACACCGTCGTCGACTCGGTGGCCGCCCTCGACGAACAGCACGAGCGGGCGCTGTCGCTGGGCGCGACGCTGCGCTTCGACCGCAGCGACGACAAGGAGGAACCCCTGCGCGTCTACGCCGACCCGGACGGCCACCTCTTCTGCGTCTTTGTCGGCTGACGCCCCCGCCGAGATCAGCACAACTTCCGTGCGGAAGGGCTCGCCGAAGCGGTTGAGACCCCGTCCGCACGGAAGTCGGTGGACGCGGCCGGACTGGATGAGCTCCGGTCCGGGATCTGCATGGTCATGCGCGGTGCGGACGGCCCCGGCTCGGGCGGGATCGGGCGGTCGGCGGGTGCGAAAATCGGGTGATGGACGACGTGCGGCTGCGGCCAATTGAGTTCTCCGACTGGCGGGCCGTGCACGGCTGGGCCAAGCTCATCGACTCGTGCCGCTATCAGGGATGGGGACCGAACACCGAGGCCGAGACCGAGTCGTACGTGCGGGAGTCGGCCGCCCTGTGGCACAGCCTGCCGCAGACCAGCTTCCCGCAGGCCGTGCTGGCCGGCAGCACCGTCATCGGGATCGCCGACCTGCACCTGCGGGGCTCCGCCCAGGCCGAGATCGGGTACGGCATCCACCCCGCGCGGTGGGGCCGGGGCGCGGCCACCGCGGCGGCCCGGGAACTGCTGCGGCAGGCCTTCACGGAACACAATCTCCACCGGGTGTACGCCACCTGTGACCCCCGCAACGCCGGATCGGCGCGGGTCCTCACCAAGATCGGCATGACGTACGAGGGACGGATGCGCGAGACCGTGCTGATCCGCGACGGCTGGCGGGACTCCGACCTGCACGCGATCCTCGAACAGGAGTGGCGTGCCAGGGAAGGCGTTCCGGCGCAGGGTTCAGCGCGCGTGTGAACTCGGACGCCATCGCCGGCGCCTTTCGCACACCGCGGAAAATGCGAGGCTTCGGTCCGGCTGCCGGATGCTTGCCGGACAACACTTGTTCCGGTTGTCCGGGAACTGCTTTCGCGGCCGTGGCCCGGGATCGCGACCGTCGTCGCCGCGATTCTGCTGCTGTCGGGTCGACGCCGCCGTGTGCCGGTTCGCCCGGGGCCAGGCTTCACCACCGCCCTGGCCACTTATCGCGATCGGGTCGGGCACATCCTCACCGTCGGTGACGGCGCCGCCGGTTACCGCGCAGGCCACGAACGTGCCGCTCCGGTCACCGCTGCCGGACACCCTGCGGGCCAGGGTCGCCGCCGCTGTGGTCGCCGCCCTGTGCGACCCACCCGTCGAACAGTGATGCCCGGCGGACCGGCCGCCGGGCATCGTCTCGTCACGCGAACCGTCAGGACCGGTCGACCAGCTGCTCGGCCCGCTCCGGCCAGGTGGCCACGGTCGGGGCCAGGCGCAGGCCGGCCCCCGCGATCGCGGCCTTGACGGTGGCCACGTCGGAGTCGGCGAGCTGCCGGAACGTCGTGATGCCGGCGGCGGCCAGCGCCATCGCCATCTTCGGCCCGATGCCACTGATCCTGGTCAGGTCGTCCGGCTCGACGATCGCCACGGCGACCGGGGCGGGCGCCGCCTCGACCTGCGCCGCCCCGCCCATACCCGGAACGGCGGCGACGGGAGCGGACCCGGCGGTGGGCTCGAACTCCTCGGCCACCTCCGGGACGGCGGCCGGGCCCGGCTCGGCGACCGCGACGGCCACCGGAGCCGGGGTGGCCTCGATCTCCTCGGCCTCGGCCACGCCCGGGACAGCGGCGACCGCTGCCGGAGCCGGGACGGCGTCGACCCTCGGCTCCTCATCCACAACCGGCTCTTCGTCGACAACCGGCACTTCGTCGACAACCGGCTGGGTGGCGGGCGCCGGCTCGAACGCGGCAGGCTCCTCGAACGCGGCGGGCTCGTCGAACGCGGGGGGCTCGTCGAGTACGGCGGGCTCGTCGATGACCGCGACCGGCTCGGGGGTGGCCTCGGGCTCCGTGACGGGGTGGTCGGCGGCGGCCGGTTCGGGGTCGGAAACGGCGGGGGCCGGCTCGTCGTCGAGGGCGGGCGCGGGGTGCTCGGTCACCACGGGAGTCGGGTCGGCGATCGCGGCGTCGGTGGAAGTGGTCTCGGTGGCCTCGCCCGGGTCGGCTGATTCCACGACCGGGGCGGCCACGACCGGGGCGGCCACGACCGGGGCGGCTACCCCGGCCGGCTCGGCGGGCTGCGCCGACTTGGCCCGGCGGCTACCCAGGAACCAGCCGCCGAGCAGGCCGACCACGAGGCCGGCGACGAAAAGAAAGAAAGAAGCCATGAAAGGGCCTCCGGACAATAAGAGCTGCGGATGTAGCGCGCATATTTGCACATCCGCTGGTTTGCCCACCATGTGGGTGGTGTGCCAGTTCGCACGATGCTCACCTGCCGTTATCCGCCGACTACGGCGAGATGACAGCGGGGCCGCGGAATGGTCCGTCGAGGTCGGACGGCGCCCGCATGCGCCACGCGTCGGTGACCAATTCGGCAAGCCGTTCCACCGAGAGCTGGGGGAGGCGGGCCATCACCAGCGGCAGCCCGTCGTAGCCCGGCGTGGTGAAGAACAGCCCTGGTTCACCGAGCAGCAGGGCCTGCTTCTCCGCCTCGTCGCCGACGAAGAGCACCGCGACGTCGGTCCGGATCACCCGCGGCCGGCCCGGTGTGCGTTCCGGATAGGACCACACGAAGCCCTTGCCGGCCACCCGGAAGTCGAAACCGTCGCTGTCGATCTCCTGCACCTGCGGCAGCGCCAGCGCCAGCCGCCGTACGTCCCCGGCGTCCGCCATGCCGAGAGACTACCGTGCCGCGACCGGCCCGGACGCGGCCGACGCGGACGTCAGTCGAGGTCCTTGATCTCGCGGCCGAGGGGCCAGAACGCCACCGGAACGAGCTTGAAGTTGGCGATGCCGAACGGGATGCCGATGACGGTCACGCACTGGGCCACCCCGGTGAGGATGTGGGCCAGCGCGATCCACCATCCGGCCAGGATCACCCACAGCACGTTCGCGGTGCCGGAGGCCAGCCCGGCCGTGGGTCTGCTGACCACGGTCCGGCCGAACGGCCACAGCGAGTAGACGGCCAGCCGCATCGACGCGATGCCGAACGGGATCGTCACGATCAGGGCGAAGCAGATCAAGCCGGCGATGCCGTAGGCGATGGCCAGCAGGAAGCCGCTTCCGAAGACGAACCAGAGGACGTTGAGGATCAACCGCACCGCTCAAGCATGAACCCCGCTCGCCACCCGGCGACCTCACATCCGGCCGGCGGGCTCGGTGACGGGTGGGTAACCGGGCGCGCACGCGTGCTTGACGGGGGCGAAACCGGGTGCGCCTAGGTTCGGGGTCAACAGGAGAGGGGCTCGATGGTCGCGCAGGTCAGGACGGTGTGCGGCTACTGCGGTGTGGGCTGCGGGATGGTGCTCGACATCGAGTCCGGTCCGGACGGCCGGCGCCGTGCGGTGAAGGTCCGGGGGGACCGCGAGCATCCGGCCAACTTCGGGCGCCTGTGCACCAAGGGGGCCACGAGCGCGGACATGCTGAACGCGCCGGGCCGGCTGGGCACCGCGCTGGTGCGAGCCGGGCGGGCCGCCGCGGCCACCGAAACCCCTGTCGAGCGGGCCGTCGCGGAGGCCGGGCGGCGGCTCCGGGAGATCATCGAGAGGTACGGGCCGGACTCCGTCGCGCTCTACGTGTCGGGGCAGATGACGCTCGAGGCCCAGTACCTGTCCAACAAGCTGGCCAAGGGTTTCATCGGCACGAACAACATCGAGTCCAACTCGCGTCTCTGCATGGCGAGTGCGGGCACCGGCTACAAGCTGTCGCTCGGGGCCGACGGGCCGCCCGGCTCCTACGACGACCTCGAGCACGCCGACGTGTTCCTGGTGATCGGGGCCAACATGGCGGACTGCCACCCGATCCTGTTCCTGCGGATGATGGAGCGGGTCAAGGCCGGGGCGAAACTGATAGTCGTCGACCCCCGGCGCAACGGCACCGCCGACAAGGCCGACCTCCACCTGCCGATCCGGGCCGGCACCGATCTGGCTCTGCTCAACGGCCTGCTCCACCTTCTCGTCGAGAACGGCCA
The DNA here is from genome assembly GCF_016862195.1 of Paractinoplanes ferrugineus. Classification (GTDB taxonomy): domain Bacteria; phylum Actinomycetota; class Actinomycetes; order Mycobacteriales; family Micromonosporaceae; genus Actinoplanes; species Actinoplanes ferrugineus. Next base: position 51,056 of record NZ_BOMM01000075.1, read on the forward strand.
GGTCGACGAGGAGTTCATCACCTCGTACACCACCGGTTGGGAGGCGATGCCGGATCTCCTGGCCGAATATCCGCCGGGGGTCGTGGCGGAGACCACCGGGCTCGCCGAGGCCGACATCCGGCGGGCGGCGCAGTGGATCGGGGCGGCCGGCAACTGGGTGACGCTGTGGACGATGGGGCTCAACCAGAGCACGCACGGCACCTGGAACACCAACGCCATCTGCAATCTGCACCTGGCCACCGGCGCGATCTGCCGCACCGGGTCGGGGCCGCTCTCGCTCACCGGGCAGCCCAACGCGATGGGCGGCCGGGAGATGGGCTACATGGGGCCCGGCCTGCCGGGGCAGCGGTCGGTGCTGGTGCCGGCCGACCGCGAGTTCGTGGAGAACGCGTGGGGGCTGCGGCCCGGGACGCTGCGCACCGACGTCGGCAAGGGCACTGTCGAGATGTTCGAGCGGATGGCCGCCGGCGAGATCAAGGCGTGCTGGATCATCTGCACCAACCCGGTCGCGTCGGTCGGCAACCGGCGCACGGTGATCGAGGGGCTCGAGGCCGCCGAGCTGGTGATCACGCAGGACGCGTACGCCGAGACGGAGACCAACGCGTACGCCGACATCGTGCTGCCCGCGGCGATGTGGTCGGAGACCGACGGCGTGATGATCAATTCGGAGCGGAACCTGACGCTCGTGCACCCGGCGGTGGATCCGCCGGGCGAGGCCCTGCCGGACTGGCGGCTGATCGCGATGCTCGCGGGGCAGCTCGGCCACGGCGCCGACTTCGCCTACGACAGCGCCGAGGAGATCCTCGACGAGATCAAGCAGTTCTGGAACCCGCAGACCGGGTACGACCTGCGCGGCGTCACCTATGAACGCCTCGCCGCGGGTCCCGTGCAGTGGCCCGCCCCGCCGGGTGCGGGGGACCGCAACCCGATCCGCTATCGCAACGACGGCTCCCGGGAGCGGGCCGACGGCACCCGGCCCGAGCTGATCTTCCCCACGCCCAGCGGCCGGGCGGTCTTCCACGCGCGGCCGCACATGCCGCCCGCCGAACTGCCGGACGACGATTTCCCGTTCGTGCTCAACACCGGCCGCTTGCAGCACCAGTGGCACACGCTCACCAAGACCGGCCGTGTCGAGAAGCTGAACAAGCTCAACCCGGGCCCGTTCGTCGAGGTCAACCCGGCCGACGCGGCGCGCCTGGGCGTGCGCGAGGGCGACCCGGTCGAGATCGCGTCGCGGCGCGGGCGCGCGGTGCTGCCGGCGGTGGTCACCGATCGGGTCCAGCCGGGCGACTGCTTCGCGCCGTTCCATTGGCACGACCTGTTCGGCGAGTACGTGAGCGTCAACGCGGTGACCAGCGACGCCGTCGACCCGTTGTCGTTCCAGCCGGAGCTGAAGGTGTGCGCGGTCGCGCTGACCCCGATCGCGGTGCCGCCGACCGCGACCGCCGCACTCGCCGGGCCGCTCCCGGTGCCCGGGGACGGCGGACCCGGGTCGGGACTGCGGGAGATGCTCGGCCTGCCGGCCGCGCCGGTGCTCGACGACGCGGGACGGCACTACTTCGCCGGCTACCTCACCGGGCTGGCGTCCCGGCCGGCCGGGACCGGCACGCCCCCCACGCTGCCGGCCGGCGCGCCGTTCGACCCGGCGACCGCGGCCTGGCTCAACGGTGCGCTGGCGGGGGCGTTCACCGGCGTACCGGAGAAGCCGCCGGCGGCGGCTCCCGGCCGGACCCTGCAGGTGCTCTGGGCCTCGCAGACCGGGAACGCGGCGGAGTTCGCCCAGGCGGTGGGGCAGCGGCTGGCGTCGGCCGGGCAGAGCGTGACGCTGCGTGGCATGGACGGCGCGGCGACCGAACTCCTCGAAGCCGACGGCGATCTACTCATCGTGACCAGTACGTTCGGCGACGGCGACGCGCCCGACAACGGGACGGGGTTCTGGCAGTCGCTCGCGGGGGCCGACGCGCCCCGCCTCGACGGGCGCCGTTACGCGGTGCTGGCGTTCGGGGACTCCAGTTACGACGACTTCTGCGGGCACGGGCGGCGGCTCGACGACCGGCTGGCCGAACTGGGGGCGGTGCGGATCGCGCCGCGGGTCGACTGCGAACCGGATTTCGAGGAGGCCGCCAACGGGTGGCTCGACGAAGTCGTCGTCGCGCTCACCGCCCCGGTCGTGGTGCCCGCGCCGCAACCGACGAGAGCGGCGCCGCTGACCGCTGTGCTCTGCGGAAATGAACTGCTCAGCAAGCCCGGGTCGGCCAAGGAGGTCCGGCGGTTCACTTTCGACACCGGGGGCCGGCTCGACTATTCGGTGGGCGACGCGCTCGGGGTCTGGCCGACGAATTGCCCGGCGCTCGTCGAGGAATGGCTCGCGGTCACCGGATTGCGCGCCGATCAGGTGATCGATCTCGACGGCGAGAAAGAGCTTTCCGACGCGCTGTCGCGCGATCTCGACATCACCCGGATAACTCCGGATCTGCTGCGCTTCCTGGCGGACGGGACGGGGGACGCCTGGCTGCGTACGCTGCTGCGGCCGGACAACAAGGGGGAGCTGGCCAAGTTCACCTGGGGGCGGCAGGCCGCCGACCTGATCGCCGAATATCCCGTCCGGGCCGCCGCCCAGGAGTGGGCGGGCGTGCTCAAACGGCTCCAGCCACGGCTGTACTCGATCTCGTCGACGCCGCTCACCGACCCCGCCCGGGTCAGCCTCACCGTGTCCGTGGTCCGGTTCGACAACGCGCGCGGCACCTCCCGCAAGGGCGTGTGCTCGACGTTCCTGGCCGACACGGCCGCCGAGGTGCCGGTGTTCGTGCAGCGCTCGCCGCACTTCCGGCCGCCCGCCGACCCCGCCACAGCGATGATCATGGTGGGCCCGGGAACCGGGGTGGCGCCGTTCGTCGGCTTCCTGCGCGAGCGCCAGGCCCGCGGCGCGACCGGCGCGAACTGGCTGTTCTTCGGTGAGCAGCGGCAGGAGACCGACTTCTACTACGCCGACGAGCTCGCCCAGCTCCGCACCGACGGCGTCCTCGACCGGCTCGACCTGGCGTTCTCCCGTGACCAGCGGAGCAAGATCTACGTGCAGGACCGGATGCGCGAGCACGGCGCCCAGCTCTGGTCCTGGTTGCGCGACGGAGCGCACCTCTACGTCTGCGGCGACGCCTCCCGGATGGCCCGCGACGTCGACCGGGCGCTGCGCGACATCGCCGCGGCGCACGGCCGGGTGGACCCCGACGAGTACGTCAAGCAGCTCTCCGCCGAGAAGCGGTACGTCCGCGACGTGTACTGACTCGAGCGCGCGACGGTCCCGCTCGGCCGGTCCCGGCCGGCGGCGCCCGGGGCGACGCCGGTGGGGTCGCGGCTGCAATGAAGTGTTGAAACGGTTCAGATTTTGAACTCCGAAACTTACGGAAACCAGGACCGGGCGATTCGCCCGGTCTTTCCCCTGTAAAGGGGCGTAATACGGGCGTATGGGAGCGTGCCCATGAAAAGTCAGCCGTTGAGATTTCCGGAACCTGGCGTTAATGTTTCGATCGATCCGGATCACTTTCTGCTGTCGGTCGAGGCGCCACCGCCGCGGCCCATCCGTCCCCTTCGCAGCTGGAAGGCATCGGCACATGAACAGATCCCCCCGGCGGCGCGTCCTCGCCGCCACCCTCTCGACCGCCGCGGCGGTCCTCGTCGCCGGCGGCACCGTGCTGCTCTCCGCCGGCAACGCGGACGCCGCCACCACGCTCGGCGCGTCCGCCCAGGCCACCGGGCGTTACTTCGGAACCGCGGTCGCGGCCTACAAGCTGAGCGACAGCGTGTACTCGACCATCCTCGACCGCGAGTTCGACATGGTGACCCCCGAGAACGAGATGAAGTGGGACGCCACCGAGCCGGTCCAGAACTCGTTCAGCTACGGCAGCGCCGACCAGATCGTCAACCACGCGCTGGCGCACAACCAGCGCGTCCGCGGGCACGCCCTGGCCTGGCACCAGCAGCAGCCGTCCTGGGCGCAGTCGCTGAGCGGCACCGCCCTGCGCAACGCGATGGTCAACCACATCACCAACGTCGCCACCCACTACAAGGGCAAGATCTACTCCTGGGACGTGGTGAACGAGGCGTTCGCCGACGGCGGTGGCGGCGGGCGCCGCGACTCCAGCCTGCAGCGCACCGGCAACGACTGGATCGAGGTGGCGTTCCAGACCGCGCGGGCCGCCGACCCCGGCGCCAAGCTCTGCTACAACGACTACAACACCGACGGCGTCAACGCGAAGTCGACCGGGGTCTACAACATGGTCAAGGACTTCAAGGCCCGCGGGGTGCCGATCGACTGCGTCGGGTTCCAGTCGCACCTCAACTCCGGTTCGCCGTACACCGCCGACTACCAGGCCAACCTGCAGCGCTTCGCCGACCTCGGCGTCGACGTGCAGATCACCGAGCTGGACATCGCCGGGTCGGGGTCGGCCCAGGCCACCACCTACGCCAACGTGGTGAAGTCCTGCCTCGCGGTGACCCGCTGCAACGGCATCACGGTGTGGGGCATCCGCGACTCGGACTCCTGGCGGGCGAGCGACACCCCGCTGCTGTTCGACAACAGCGGGAACAAGAAGGCGGCCTACACGTCGGCTCTGGACGCGCTGAACTCCGGCGGCACCACCAACCCGACGTCCTCCCCGACGTCGACCCCGAGCACATCGCCCAGCGCGTCCCTGCCGCCCTCGACCTCGCCGCCGCCCTCGAGCTCACCGAGCACCGGCACCGCCGGCTGCACCGCCACGGTCAGCCTCAACCAGTGGACCGGCGGCTTCGTCGCCACGGTCAAGGTCGCCGCGGGCTCGACCCCGATCAACGGCTGGACGGTCGGGGTCACCCTGCCCTCCGGTGCCACCGTCACCAACTCGTGGAGCTCGACGGCGGGCGGCTCGAACGGCTCGGTGAGCTTCACCAACGTCAGTTACAACGGCTCGGTGAACGCGGGCGCGAGCACCGAGTTCGGTTTCCAGGGCACCGGCGTCGGCCCGTCCGCGACGCCCACCTGCACCGCCCGATAGGTGGCGGCGGCCGCGGAACTCCCCCGTCCGGTGTTCCGCGGCCCCGCCCAAGTGGAGGACCCAGATGAAGAAACTGCTCGCCGCCTTCGCCGCGGTCGCGGCGATCGTGCTCGGCGTGACGCTCCCGTCCTCGCCGGCCGCCGCCGCCTCGCTCACCGAGGTCACCGGCTTCGGCACCAACCCCACCGGTCTGCGCATGCACCTGTACGTGCCGGACCGGCTCGCCAGCAACCCGGGGCTGCTCGTGGCCGTGCACTACTGCACCGGCTCCGGACCGGCGTTCTACTCCGGCACCGAGTTCGCGTCCCTGGCCAACACGTACGGCTTCATCGTCATCTATCCCTCGACGACCCGGTCCGGTAACTGTTACGACAACTCGTCGGCCGGTGCCCTCAAGCACGACGGCAACAGCGACCCGGTCGGCATCGTCAGCATGGTGCGTTACGTCCAGTCCCGCTACCGCACCGACGTGAACCGCACCTTCGTCACCGGCGCCTCGTCCGGCGGCATGATGACCAACGTCCTGCTCGGCGACTACCCGGACGTCTTCGCGGCGGGCTCGGCGTTCATGGGCGTACCGTTCGGCTGCTTCGCCGCCAGCGCCGGCGACCCGACCAACCCGGCCAACCAGGCCGGCTGGAACAGCACCTGCTCGTCCGGCCAGTCCATCAAGACCCCGGCCCAGTGGGGCGACCTGGTGCGCGCCGCCTACCCGGGGTACACCGGCCGGCGTCCGCGGGTGCAGCTCTTCCACGGGCAGACCGACACCACGCTGGCCTACCCGAACTTCGGGGAAGAGATCAAGCAGTGGACCAACGTGCTGGGGGTGAGCCAGACCCCGGTCTTCACGGACACGCCGCAGTCCGGCTGGACCCGCACCCGCTACGGCACCAACACGGTCCAGGCCCCGGTCGAGGGCATCAGCGTCGCCAACGTCGGCCACTCGCTGCCGCTGGCCGGGCAGGCCCGGATGGCGATCTCCTTCTTCGGCCTCGACACCAACCCGACCACGCCGCCGACGACGCCCCCGACCACCCCGCCCACGACACCGCCGACCACCCCGCCCACGACGCCGCCGACCACCCCGCCCACGACCGGGCCGACCAGCGGGGCGCCGAGCGGCACCTGCAAGGTCGTCAACGCGGTGAGCGCCTGGAACTCCGGCCTGACCAACAACATCACCGTCACCAACACGAGCGGTGCGGCGGTCAACGGTTGGCGCCTGGCCTTCACCCTGCCCGCCGGCCAGGTCATCACCAGCGGCTGGAACGCCACCTACAGCCCGAGTTCCGGCGCGGTGACCGCGACCAACGTCGCCTACAACGGCGGCATCCCGGCCGGTGGCTCGGTGACCTTCGGCTACCAGGCCACCCACACCGGCAACAGCGCCGCCCCCGGCGCTTTCACCCTCAACGGCGGAGCCTGCTCCACCAGCTGACCGGTTCCACCGCCGGTTCAGCACCGGCGTCGCCGCGGGGCTCCGGCTCCGCGGCGACGCCGCGCCGTCGGTCCGGACGCGATACCCGATCATCGATCGACAACAGCCGTCCGGTCGACGACGCCGGCCCGATCCGTCTCGTTGGGCGGGTGACGCGGTCGGCCTGGTGGGCTGGTGGTCGACCGGGCTGGTGGTCGACCGGGTTGGTGGTCGGCCGGGCACACCAGAGCGGTACCGGCCCTCCGCGGAGCCGCGCCCATGACGTACGACCCGTACCGGCCGCCGTCCAGACGGACCGGCGGCAGGCTGCCACCAGTCGTCAGTGGTCACGTCTACGGCAGTGCGCCACTACCGCCGGAACGGGCCCCCGACCCGGAACCGCCTCGGCGGCCTCGGTGGCCGTACGCGGTGCTCGCGGCGGCGCTCCTCGTCCTGGCCGGCGGCACGTGGACGCTCTACAGCCGGAATCTGATCTTCAAGGACTCGGGGATCAAGGCCTGTACGGCCATGCGGGACGGCACGAGTGCCCTGCAGGGCGGACAGCCGAACGCGCGGCGGATGACCGAGCAGCAATACCGGGAACTGCGGGCGGTGTTCGAGGACTCGCGATACGACGACATCCGCCGCCATGGCACCCGGCTGACCGACCTGGTCTGGCAGATGTCCCAGGGCCCCGAGGCCGACGGCACTGCCCTCGGCTATCTGCAGCCGCTCACCGAGCACCTGACCGGTCTGCAGTCGGCCTGTGCGGACCAGGGGGTGTTCGTCACTCTCCAACCGGCCGCCGCCTACACCGGTGAACGCCGGCCGGAGCGGACCGCGGTGGGCCGATGCTCCGACGTCTTCCGCGGCGGCAAGGTGATCGACCAGGGGGCCGGCGCCGGCCGATGCCTCAGCCCGGCCGGCGAGGTCCAGGCCGTGGCGTCCTTCGGCTGCACCGACGGACGCAAGCTCTACGAGTTGGACGCGACAAGCGGTGCAGCCGGGTACGGGTTCTCGGGCTCGACCTTCGAGGAGGTCGACGGCGACCTCGCGGCGGACGCCGGCTACCGCACCGCCGTGCGAAGTTGCCTGGGCTAGCCGCCCGGCCCGATCCGGTGTGCTCGTGGGCGGGGGCGGGTAACGGGCGGGCATGGAGCTCGGGCCGGGAGAGCCGGCGGCTGGTCCCTGGCGGGTGGTGCCGCTGCCGGAGTTCGCCGCGTCGCTGGGCGGCGCGACGGCCGGGCGGCCCCGGATCGTCGCGGTGGACGGCCGGGGCGGGGGTGGCAAGACGGCGCTGGCCGAGCGGCTCCGCCGGGTCCTGCCACGGGCCGCCGTCGTGCACTCCGACGACGTGGCGTGGGGGCACGCGCGATTCGGCTGGGACGATCTGATGATCGACGGGGTGCTGCGGCCGCTGCACGCCGGGCGGCCGGTCGACTTCCGGCCGCCGGGGTGGGATCAGGACTTCCGGGCCGGCCATCTCGAGGTGGCGGCGGGCGCGGCCACCGTGCTCATCGAGGGTGTCGGGGTCTCCCGGCGCAGCCTGGTGCCATGGCTCGACGTGGCGGTGTGGGTGCAGTCCGACTTCGGGGAGGCCCGGCGGCGCGGCATCGAGCGGGACATGGCCGAGTTGGGGCGCACCCCGGACGAGGCGGTCCGGCTGTGGGCCGAGTGGGAGGCCGAGGAGGTGCCGTTCCTGCTGGCGGACAAGCCGTGGGAGCGGGCGCACCTCGTCGTCGGCACCGCCTCGTCGCGGCCGCACGACCCGGCGACCGAAGTGGTCGTCTCAGGCGGTTCGTAGGTCCAGCACGTGCCAGGTGATCTCGTCCTCGGTGCCCCCGGTCGACCACCAGAGCAGGCCGCCGCCGGTGAAGGCGCCGTCCACGGCCGCCGAGATCTCCACGGTGCGGCTGGTCGACGCGTCGTGCACGAGCAGGGTCGTGGTGCCGGTCAGGTCGGCGTCCGGGGCCGGCTCGGCCAGCAGCTCGAACCGGTCCAGGACGGCCACGTCGTCGACGGCGGCGCGGGCCTCGCCGCCCGCTGTGCGCCGCCGGGCCGAGCCGTCCGGGTGCATCAGATCGATGCGGGCCGGCCCGTCGGCGGCCATCACCAGCACCCGGCACCACACCGGCGAACAGGTGGCGGTCTCCGGGCCGGAGGTCACCACCTCGGTGTCGCGCTGTGTCTCGACGTTGCGCAGGCGGCGCTGATTTTCCTCGACCAGCCACGGCCAGGCCGACAACGACCAGTGGCCGATCTCGGTGTGGACCGCCACCGGGCCGCCGGTCAGCGGGATCGAGCGCACCTCGGTGGCGTTGCCGTTCGCCGCCGCCCAGCGGAGAACGCCGCCGGTCACCGCCAGGTCGTACCGGCTGCCGTAGAAGACGGCGGCGCCGGTGTCGGCGGTCAGCAGCCGCGCCGGGCCGGCGGTGCGGGACGCCTGCCAGATCCGCACCTTCGGCCGGTCGTCGGTGGACTCGGTCCAGACGACCGTGTCGCCGGTCGCGGTGAGCGCCGCGAACTGCGGGTCCGAGGCGAGCGGGAAGCGGCGCAGCTCGCGGAAGCCGGTCGCGTCGCGGATGCCGAGGCGCACCGAGCGGGCGTCGGTGGTGGGCGCGGTGCCGATCGCGGTGGTCGTGTCGAGGAACAGCAGCGGGGCGAACAGCGGGCCGTCCGGCAGGGCGGGGTCGAAGTCGGCCTGTTTCGCGTGCGGCCAGGCGGCGGCGAGGGTGAGGTTGCCCGGCGGAGTCGGGCTCGACCGGCCGGGCGGGCCGGTGATCACCAGGGCGCCGGCGGCGACGAGCGCGACGGCCAGGCTGAGCAGCGCGATCCGGCCGGGCCGCCGGGCCGCGCCGACGACCGGCAACCCGGCCGGGGCGGTGGTCACGCGTACGGCTGCTTCGGCTGGGCGATCTCCTGCCAGTTGCGCACCTCGAAGTAGGCCACGTCGACGTCGTTGACCGGGTCCTTGGCGCGTTCGGTGCTGTAGACACCGGTGACCTCGACCCACGTGTTGGCGGCGGCCTCCAGCGGCGGCCGGCCGGTGAGCCCGACCTTGATCGGGCGGCCGTCGGCGGCGCAGCAGGTCAGCACGATGCGGGCCAGCATGGGGGAACCGTCGGCGCCGGGCGTGATGAAGCCGGTCATTCGCAGGGTGCGGCCGGTGAGGCTCCTGCCGTCGTCGAACAGCGCCCGCGACGCGTAGTCGAGCAGACTCAGCGAGGCCGGGTCACCCGCCGGCAGCGGCGGATAGTCCGACTCGGCGGCGGGGGCGGCGACGCTTCCCGACTTGCCCGCCGCGAACGAGCCGAGCGCGGGCGGGGCGACCAGCAGCAGGCCCAGGACCGGCAGGATGAGCAGCCAGCCGACCCGCGGCTCATGCGAGTGACCGTGCCCGTCGTCGGGCTCGGTGCCGGCGGCGGGGGAGGGCGTCCCGGGGGCGCGCAGGGAGTGCCACAGCGTCATCAACCCGGTCGCCACCAGCAGGAGGCCGGCACCGATCAGGAACGGCCGCAGTCCCTCCTTGACGTAGCGCAGGTAGAGGTCGGTCAGGGAGGCGCGCAGGACGGCCCCGCCGAACAGCAACAGGACGACGGCCTGCGTCAGGCGGCTCACAGCAGCACCGCCCCGACGCCCGCGCCGACCAGGATCGCGGCGGCGAACGTGGTGGGGGCGAACCGCACGACGAAGCGCCGGCCGAACGTGCCCGCCTGCATGGCGATCAGCTTGAGGTCCACCATCGGGCCCACCACCAGGAACACCAGCCGGGAGGTGAGCGAGAACTGGGACAGCGACGCGGCCACGAACGCGTCGGCCTCGCTGCAGATCGACAGCAGCACGGCCAGGGTGGCCAGGGCCAGGATGGAGAGCACGTGGTTGTCGGCCACACTCTGCAGCCACGACGCCGGGACGACGACGTTGATCGTGGCGGCCGCGGCCGCGCCCAGCACGAGGTAGCCGCCCGCGTGCATCACGTCGTGCCGGCACGCCGCCCAGAACGCCTGCGCCTTCGACTCGCCGTCGAGGTCGGGGCGGTGCGGCAGGCGGATCCAGTCGGTCCGGCCGATGCGCAACCACAGCCAGCCCATCGCCACCGCGACGACCAGGCTCGCCCCGCCGCGGGCCACCACCATCTCGGGGTTGCCGGGGAAGGCCACCGCGGTCGCGGTCAGCACGATCGGGTTGATCGCGGGGGCGGCGAGCAGGAACGCCAGCGCGGCGGCGGGGGTGACCCCGCGGCGGATCAGCGAGCCGGCGATCGGCACGCTGCCGCACTCGCATCCGGGCAGCACGACGCCGGCGAGCCCGGCGGCGGGCACGGCGAGGGCGGGGTGGCGGGGCAGGGCCCGGGCCCAGAAGGAGCGCGGCACGAACACCGCGATGACGGCGGACAGGACGACACCGAAGACCAGGAACGGTACGGCCTGGACCAGCACCGACACGAACACCGTGGTCCACGTCTGGAGGCGTTCGCCGGCGACCAGCCCGGCCAGCGGGCCGCGGAACACGACGAGCAGGACCAGCGCGGCGGCCAGGATCTCGAGCGAGCCGATCCGGCGTGGCCGGGCGGGCGCCGGCGGGGGTGCCGGCGGAGGCGGGCCGACGGCAGCCGGGGTCCAGTCGATCTCCTCGGCGTCGAGGCGGTTCGCGGTCAAGGTCACTCCAAAAAGCCGGGGCCGCGACCACCATAGCCGCCCCGCCGAGGGCCACCGAAGCCTGCTTGAGCTGTGCATATGTCTACTTGTGAATATGAGCGCACCCGGCTAACGTCGCCGCGTTGTGAGCCACGCCCACGGCGTACCGTCCGCACCCGCCGACCGCCGCACCCGGCGCATCCTCGCCGCGGTGCTGATCCCCGCCGCCGTGGCCACCCTGGTGGCGATGCTGGTGCTGTGGCCGGGCCGGGTCCGGCCGGGGGCCGCCCCGTCCGGCGAGCGGGTGAACGCGACGGTCACCGCGAGCACCGCGACGACGGCGGTGGTGCGACTCGCCGACGGCACCGAGACCACGGTGGACGTGCCGGCCGGACCGGGTGCGCCGGTGATCGGTCCGGGCGCCGCCGTGGTCCTGCTGCGCTCGGCCGGGGTCGGGGGCGGCTACGCGATCGTGGACCGGCAGCGGGCCGGCCCGATGATCTGGCTGCTGCTGGCGACGGTCGCCGCCGTCCTCGCGTTCGGCCGGCGGCTCGGCCTGACCGCCCTGATCGGTCTCGCGGTCAGCTTCGGCGTGCTGCTGCTGTTCATCGTCCCGGCCGTCCTGAGCGGCGAGAACCCGCTGCTGGTGGCGGTGGTCGGGGCGGCGGCGATCATGTTCGCGGCGTTGTACCTGACGCACGGCGTCAACGCCCCCACCTCGGTGGCCATCGCCGGCACGCTGGCCAGCCTGATCGTGACCGGGGTGCTCGGCTACGGGTTCAGCGCCGCCCTGCACCTGACCGGGGTGGCCGGCGACGAGGACGCCTTCCTGGCCGCCACCCGCGGCGGCATCGACATGCGTGGCCTGCTGCTGGCCGGGATCGTGATCGGGGCACTGGGCGTGCTCGACGACGTGACCGTCACGCAGGCGGCCACGGTCGCCGAGCTGGCCGGGCACGGCGACCGGAGCCGGCGCGACATCTACCGGGCGGCCACCCGGGTGGGCCGGGCGCACGTCGCCTCCGCGGTGAACACGCTGGTCCTCGCGTACGCCGGCGCGTCCCTGCCCTTGCTCCTGCTCCTGGCCACCGGCGGCGCGCCGGTGGGCGAGGTGCTGACCGGCCCGCTGCTCGCCCAGGAGATCCTGCGCAGCGCGGTGGGCACGATCGGCCTGGTCGCCTCGGTGCCGATCACCACCGCGCTGGCGGTGCTCGTGATCAGAACCCGATCGGCAGGCCCGCGTAGTTCTCCGCCAGCCCGGTCGCCCCGGCATTCGAGGACGTGACCCAGCTGAGCTGGGACAGCTGCAACCGGGCGTCGAACGGGTCGCCGCTGCTGTGCAGCATCGTCGTCATCCACCAGGAGAAGTGCGTGCACCGCCAGACCCGGCGCAGCGCGTCGTCGGAATAGGCGTCGGCGAGCGCCGGATCGTTGCCGCGCAGCAGGGCGACGAGCGCGGTGCTCAGCAGCGTCACGTCGGCGATCGCCAGGTTGAGGCCCTTGGCGCCGGTCGGTGGCACGATGTGGGCGGCGTCGCCGGCGAGGAAGACCCGCCCGTGCCGCATCGGGGTCTGCACGTAGCTGCGCATCGGCAGCACGCTCTTCTCGGTGATCGGCCCCGGGGTGAGTTTCCAACCGTCCTGGCCGTGGCCGAGCCGGGTCGCCAGCTCCGCCCAGATGCGCTCGTCGGACCAGGACGCCGGGTCGGTGCCGTTCGGGACCTGCAGGTAGAGCCGGCTCACCGTGGGCGAGCGCATCGAGTGCAGGGCGAAGCCGTCGGGGTGCCAGGCGTAGATCAGCTCGTCGGTCGACGGGGCGACGTCGGCCAGGATGCCGAGCCAGGAGTACGGGTAGACCTTCTCGAAGTGCTCGGCCGGCACGGCGGCGCGGGTCGGGCCGAACGACCCGTCGCAGCCCGCGATGACGTCGGCGTCGAGGCGCTGCGGCGGGCCGGACCCGTCGAGGTAGGTGACGAACGGGTGCTCGCCGTCGACGTCGTGCAGGGCGACGTCGGCAACCTCGTACCGGACGTCCGCCGTGCCCGCCGCGACCAGGTCCTTCTGCACCTCGGTCTGGCCGTAGACCCAGACCGAGCGACCGCACAGATCGACGAAGTCGAGGTGGTGCCGCTCGCCGGCGAAGTTGAGGTAGATGCCGCGGTGCTCGTGCCCCTCGGCCCGTAACCGCTCGCCCAGCCCGACCTCGGTCAGCAGGTCGACGCTCGACTGCTCGAGGATGCCGGCCCGGATCCGGGCCGCCACGTATTCCTGGGAGCGGGCCTCGAGGACGACCGATTCGACGCCGCCGCGGGCGAGCAGGTGGGACAGCAACAGGCCCGCCGGGCCGGCGCCGATGATGGCGACCTGGGTTCGCATCGCCCCAGCAAACCCGCGGCGCCGCCGGTCAGGCAAGGCCTTGTTTCCACTGGGCGGAAGTCAGCACCCGGCCGATGCCCTGCGCCGCCACCCGTAGCGCCGCGACCAGGCGGGCACGCTCCCGCCGCAGGTCCGGCACGACGATGCCGAGCGCCGCGACCACCTCGCCGTCCGGCCCGCGCACCGGCACGGCCACCGAGCAGGCCCCCGGGCTCATCTCCTCGCCGGTGGTGGCGAACCCCTCGGCACGCACTCGGCGGAGCTGTTCGAGCAGCCGGGCGGGCTGCGTGACGGTGTACGGGGTGACCCGGTGCAGCCGCTGGAGAACCTCACCCCGCACCGGCTCGGGCGCGTGTGCGAGCAGCACCTTGCCGACCCCGGTCGCGTGCATCGGCAGCCGCGACCCGACCTTGCTGACCACCGGCACCGACGCGTGCCCGGAGATGCGGTCGATGTAGAGCACCTCCAACTCGTCGCGCACCGCCAGATGCACGGTGGCGAGGGTGGCGCCGTAGAGGTCGTGCAGGAACGGCGAGGCCGCCTGGCGCAGGCCGGCCTGCACGGGCGCCAGCAGGCCGAGGTCCCACAGGCGGCGGCCGATCACGTACTCGCCGGTGTCGAGCCGGGCCAGCGCGCCCCAGCGGTGCAGCTCGGCGACCAGCCGGTGGGCGGTGGCCAGCGGCAGGCCGGCCCGCCGGGCCAGGCTGCTCAGGGTGAGCGCCCGGTGCTCCGGGCCGAACGCCCCGAGCAGATCGAGGGCCCGGGACGTGACGCTCGTCGACATGACGGTCCTTCCGGCCAATGGAAGGTAAGTATCGCGCCGGTCGCACGCCGGGCATAGTTTCGACGTCGTGACGACCACCCAGGCGGACATCGACCGCGAGATCCGGGCCGGTCAGTCGGAGGGCCCGCGGGAGCACCAGCCGCGCCTCGACTACCCGCCGTACCGTTCCAGCGTCCTGCGCCACCCCCGGCTGGCGCCGCAGCCGGTCGATCCCGAGGGTGTCGAGCTGTGGGCCCCGGTCTTCGGCGACAAGGACGTGGCGGCGGCCGAGGCCGACCTGACCATCCAGCACGCCGGTGAGCCGCAGGGCGCCCGCATCGTGGTGGCCGGCCGGGTGGTCGACGGCGACGGCCGCCCCGTGGCCCACCAGCTGGTCGAGATCTGGCAGGCCAACGCGGCGGGCCGCTACGCCCACCTGCGGGACCAGCATCCGGCGCCGCTGGACCCGAACTTCACCGGGCAGGGTCGGGTCCTCACCGACGCCGACGGCCGCTACCGGTTCCGGACCATCCAGCCCGGCGCCTATCCGTGGCGCAACCACGTCAACGCGTGGCGGCCGGCGCACATCCACTTCTCGCTGTTCGGCACCGACTTCACCCAGCGGCTCGTCACCCAGATGTACTTCCCGGGCGACCCGCTGTTCGACCTCGACCCGATCTTCCAGTCGGTCACCGACCCGGCGGCGCGGCAGGCGCTGGTCGCCCGGTACGACCACGACCTGACTCTGCCGGAGGACAGCCTCGGCTACCGTTGGGACATCGTGCTCACCGGATCGCACCGCACGCCGCTCGACCCCGAGGAGATCCAGTGAGCGCCGCCCCCGGCCAGACCGTCGGCCCGTTCTTCCACCTGGGCCTGCCTTACGACGGGGACGCGGAACTGGTGCCGCCGGGGCGCACCGGCGCGATCCGCCTGCACGGCACGGTCTACGACGGCGACGGCGTGCCGGTGCCCGACGCGCTCATCGAGATCTGGCAGGCGGCGCCGGACGGCCGCATCCCGCGCGAACCGGGTTCGATCCGCCGCGACGGCTGGACGTTCACCGGCTTCGGCCGGGCCGCCGTCGGCGACGACGGCCACTACACGTTCTCGACCCTCGTGCCGGGCCCGACCGAGCCGGGCAAACCGCCCTTCTTCGCGGTCGCCGTGTTCGCGCGCGGCCTGCTCGACCGGCTCTTCACCCGGGCCTACCTGCCCGCCCCGGAGGGTACGGACGCCCTGCTCGACGCCGTGGCCGCGGACCGCCGGGCGACGCTGATCGCCACCCGTGACGAGACCGGTTACCTCTTCGACATCCACCTGCAGGGACCGCGCGAGACCGTCTTTCTGTCCTTCCCCCGGCACCGCGGGATCTGGGCGTGACCGCAGATCTGCTCTGGCCCGGCGACTCGCGGGCCGGCGTGCTGTTCACCGACGAGGCGATCGTCGCCGCCATGGTGCGGGTGGAGACGGCCTGGCTCGGCGCTCTGCACGCGCACGGCCTGGCCCCGGCCGCCGTGGATCTGCGCGGGCTCGTCGGCCCCGCCGATCTGCCGGGCCTGGCCGAGGCGGCCGAGGGCGGCGGCAATCCGGTCATCCCGCTGGTCAGCCTGCTCCGGGAGCGCCTGCGCCCCCGGGACAGCTCCGCCGCCGAGGCCGTGCACGCCGGGTTGACCAGCCAGGACGTGCTGGACACGGCGATCGTGCTGTGCCTGCGCGACGTCGCCGAGCGGGTCGGGGCCGAGTTGTCCACTCAGATCGACGCGCTCAGCGGGCTGGCCGACCGGCACCGCGGCACCCGGATGGCCGGGCGGACCCTCACCCAGCACGCCATCCCGATCACCTTCGGGCTCAAGGCCGCCACCTGGCTGCAGGCCGTCCTCGACGCCCGCGACACCCTGCACGCCGTCGTCCTGCCGGCCCAGATCGGCGGCGCCGCCGGAAGCCTGGCCGCCCCCACCGCCCTGGCCGGTTCGCCGGAACGCGCCCTCGACCTGGTCACCGTCACCGCCGCCGAGCTCGGCCTGCCGGCCCGCCCGCCCTGGCACACCGCCCGAGCGCCGCTGACCCGGGTCGCCGACGCGCTGGTCACGTGCACCGACGCGTGGGGCCGGATCGCCAACGACGTGCTCGTCGCCACCCGCCCGGAGGTGGGGGAGCTGACCGAGCCGGCGGGCGAGGACCGGGGCGGTTCGTCGGCGATGCCGCAGAAGCAGAACCCGGTGCTCGCCGTCCTGGTCCGGCGGGCCGCGCTGGCCGCCCCGCCGCTGGCCGCCACCATGCACCTGGCCGCCGCCGAGGCGGTCGACGAGCGGCCCGACGGCTCCTGGCACGTCGAGTGGGCGACCCTGCGCACCCTGGCCCGCCGCACCGTGGTGGCCGGTTCGCAGACCGCCGAGCTGCTGACCGGTCTGCGGGTCGACGCCGAACGGATGGCCGGCACCCTCGCCGCGGCCCGCCCCGGGATCGACGCCGAACGCGACAAGGTCGGCGACGAGGGCCCCTACCTGGGCGCGACCGACCGGCTGATCGACGCCGCGCTCGACCGGGCCCGGGAGAAGCCGTGCTGAGCGCCGTCCCGCTCGTCGACAACCCGGGGCGGCCGCTGCTGGTGCTCGGGCCCTCGCTCGGCACCTCGGTGGAGGCGCTCTGGGGGCGGTGCGCGCGGTTGCTGCGCGGCGAGCACCACGTCGTGGGCTGGGAGCTGCCGGGACACGGCAGCGGGGCGCCGGCGACGGCCGGGTTCGGCGTCGCCGGGCTGGCCCGGGCCGTGCTCGATCTCGTCGACCGGCAGTGGCCCGGGGCGGTGTTCCGCTACGCCGGGGACAGCGTCGGCGGCGCGGTCGGGCTCCAACTTCTCCTGGACGCGCCGGAGCGGGTCGAATCGGCGGTGCTGCTGTGCACCGGGGCCAAGATCGGGGAGAGCGGCGGGTGGCGGCAGCGCGCCGAGACCGTCCGCGCCGAGGGCACCCAGGCCGTCGTCGCCGGCTCGATCCAGCGGTGGTTCGGGCCGGGGTTCGTGGAGCGGGCACCGGAGTCGGCGCGGGCGCTGGTCGACGCGTTGCGCGGCGCCGACCCGGAGAGCTACGCGCGGGTCTGTGACGCGCTCGCCACCTTCGACGTGCGGGACCGGCTGGCCGAGATAACCGCTCCGGTGCTGGCCGTGGCCGGGGTCGAGGACCAGCCCACGCCGGCCGAGGGACTCGCGTTCATCGCCGAGCGGGTCCGGCACGGCCGGTTCGTCGCCCTCGACGGGGTCGCCCACCTCGCGCCGGCCGAGCAGCCCGCCACGGTGGCGGCGCTCCTCGACGAGCACTTCGCCCAGGCGGCCGGCGCGCGCACGATCGAGCAGACCCGGGCGGCCGGGATGACCGTGCGCCGGGCGGTCCTCGGCGACGAGCACGTCGACCGGGCCCTGGCCGGGACCACGCCGTTCACCCGGGATTTCCAGGACCTCATCACCGCGTACGCGTGGGGGGAGATCTGGACCCGCCCCGGCCTCGACCGCCGCAGCCGCTCGATGATCACCCTGACCGCGCTGGTGGCTCTCGGCCACCATGACGAGCTCGCCATGCACGTGCGCGCCGCCCGCACCAACGGGCTGAGCGCCGACGAGATCAAGGAAGTGCTGTTGCAGAGCGCGATCTACTGCGGGGTGCCGGCCGCGAACGCCGCGTTCCGCATCGCGCAGCGCGTCCTCGACGAACTCTAGGGGCGGCGCCGCGATGCGCACCGCGGCGATAATGACCGGATGCCGCACACCTTTCCGGCCGGGTTCCTCTGGGGCGTGGCGAGCGCCGGTCATCAGATCGAGGGCGACAACACCACGAGCGACACCTGGTTCGCCGAACACGTGACCCCCACCGTGTTCCGGGAACCGTCCGGCCCGGCCTGCGACGGTTACCGGCGTTGGCGCGACGACGTCGACCTGGCCGCCGGGATGGGCCTGTCGGCATACCGTTTCTCGGTCGAGTGGGCCCGCGCCGAACCGGCCGAGGGCACGTTCGACGACGCCGCCGTCGCCCACTACGAGGCTGTGGCCGACCGCTGCCGGGAGCACGGGATGGCGCCGGTCGTCACCTTCAACCACATGACCTCGCCGCACTGGTTCGCGGCCCGCGGCGGCTGGCTCGACCCGGCCGCGCCGGAGTTGTTCGCCCGCTACTGCGACCGGCTCATGGCGGCGTTCGGCGACCGGATCGCGGTCGCGGTCACCCTCAACGAGCCCAACCTGCCCCACCTGCTGCGGTGGACCGCCGTCCCGGACGCGGTGCGCGAGCTGGAACGCCGGACCCTGCAGGCGGCGAGCACGGCGGCCGGGGTGCCGCGCTACCGGCTCACCAACGTGATGCTCCCGGAGGAGCTGGACGCGATGGGCGACGGCATGGCCGCCGGTCACCGCGCCGCCCGCGCGGCGATCAAGGCCCGCCGGGCCGACCTGCCCGTCGGCTTCTCCCTGGCCGTCGTCGACGACCAGGTGGTCGGGGACGATCCGGCGGTGCGGGACCGCAAACGCGACGAGGTGTACGCGCGGTGGTTCGACCTGGCCCGCGACGACGACTACATCGGCATCCAGAACTACGAGCGGCTCTACTACGACGGCCACGGCGAGGTCGACGAGTTCGGCGCGCCGACCGCCACCGGCGTGCTCGCCGGGGTGGACCCGCGCTCGCTCGGCGAGGCCGCCCGTTACGCCCACGCCATGACCGGCATCCCGGTGCTGGTCACCGAGCACGGCATCAACACCGCCGACGATGCCCGCCGCGCCGAGTTCATCCCGGAGTCGCTGGCCGGCCTGCGGCAGGCGATCGGCGACGGGGTGCCGGTCCAGGGCTACCTCCACTGGACGCTGATGGACAACTTCGAATGGACCCTCGGCTACGGCCCGAAGCTGGGCCTGCACGCCGTCGACCGGCGGACCTTCACGCGAACCCCCAAACCGAGCGCCGCGGCGTACGCCTCGATCGTCCGGGCCAACGCCGTGTCCTGACCGGCACCTTCCCTGAGGGCTCGCTGAGAGCGTGACCCAGGTCTCCGGCAACTTCATTGCTCAGTGGGAAACTTCTGGTCGATGCTGGAGGTCCGACCTGCGGCCCGGAGGGGTGCCCGCCGGTCCCGGCCGGCGGAGGTGCCTGTGAGCGGAGACCGGCTGAGGCGCGCCGCCCGGGAGTTACTGCTGGTCGCGGCGCTGTTCCTGGCGTACAAACTCGGCCGTCTCGTGGTCGAGGGCCACGTCACCGAGGCGTTCACCGACGCCGGGAGCGTGTGGGACCTGGAACGCCTCCTCCACCTGCCCAGCGAGGCCTCCCTGCAGGCCGCCGCGATCCACCACACCTGGTTGATCCGGGCGGCGAACTGCTACTACGCGTACGTCCATTTCCCCGCCACCGCCGCCACCCTGATCTGGCTGTACCTGCGCCGCCCCGAGCTCTACCGCTGGTTCCGCCGCACCTTGGCGTCGCTGACCGCGCTGGCCCTGGTCACCCACGCCCTGTTCCCGCTGGCCCCACCGCGCATGCTCGACCTCGCCGGCCTGCTCGACACCGGCAAGACCTACGGCCCCTCCGTGTACGGGTCACCCACCACCGACACCCTGAGCAACCAGTACGCCGCGATGCCGTCCCTGCACGTCGGCTGGGCCCTGGCCGTCGCGATCGCCCTGGTCGCCGCAACCCGCTCCCGCCTGCGATGGCTGTGGCTCGCCCACCCGATCACCACCCTGCTCGTCGTCGTAGTGACCGGCAACCACTACTGGCTCGACGCCATCGCCGCCGTCGGCTTGCTGTCCCTGGTCCTGGCCGTGGTCACCCCCTTGTCCCGCAGCTCCGTCCCCGCCCCGGCGCTTCCCGCCACCCCCTTCGCCGGTGTGACCGGTGTGACCGAGCCGCCCCCCGCGGCAAGCCCCGCCCTCGCCCGCCCCGACGGCGGCGACCCCGAACCGCAGCCGCTCCCCGCCGCCGCCGCCGTCCACCCGCTGCTGGCCCCGTGCGTACAGCTCGCGACCCTGGTTCCGGGCGCCGCCCTGACCGCGTTCCTCCCCGGCCTGCTCACCGGCACGCCCGCCCCGGCGCCCAGCGCGCCCGCCCCGGCGCCCAGCCGGCCGATCCCGTCCCAGCGCTCCGCCGCGTCGCTCGCCGGCCCGCCGCCGCGAGTAGTCAAGGCCGGCGGCCTGCCGGTCCCGCCCGAGCCCCGCCGCGCCACCGCACCCCCGCACGCCGCAGCCCCGCTTCCGGCAGCCCCGCTTCCGGCGGCCCCGCTCCCGGCAGCCCCGCTTCCGGCTGGTGCGGCCTCCGCCGGCATGGTGGCGGACACCGGCACGCCGCCCGCCCCGGCACCCACTTCGTCGCCGGCGGCTTCGTCGCCGGTCGCCCCGTCGCCGCTCGCCCCGTCGCCGGTCGTCTCGCCGCCGGTCCCGTCACCGACCGACCGGCCCGCCGGTGACTCCCCGGGCCGCCCCGGTGCGCGGAGCTCCGCTTGCCTTCCGCCACGGCAAGCCGCCGCCTCGGCGCCCAGCCGACCACCGTTCCCGGCCGCCGTCACCCGACCCGGCCCGGCCGCCCCGCGATCCCGCACCACCCGGAACCGCTGAGCTGCCTACCGCTCCGCTGAACCGCCGGCCTTTCCGCTGAGGATGGTCTGTCCACCGCTCCGAAGCCGGCGG
Source organism: Paractinoplanes ferrugineus (assembly GCF_016862195.1). Lineage (GTDB taxonomy): Bacteria > Actinomycetota > Actinomycetes > Mycobacteriales > Micromonosporaceae > Actinoplanes > Actinoplanes ferrugineus. Next base: position 71,942 of record NZ_BOMM01000075.1, read on the forward strand.
CACCTGGTCTCAGCCCGCATAGACCACCTTCCCGTCGACCAGCGTCATCGCCACCTTCGCGTCGCCGATCTCCGCCGCCGGCGCGGCGAAGATGTCGCGGTCGAGCACGACCAGATCCGCCCGGAAGCCGGGCCGGACACGGCCCGTGTCGTCCAGGTGGTTCACGAACGCCGACCCGCTCGTGTACGCCGCCACCGCCGTCGCCACATCAAGGGCCTGCTCCGGCAGGAACGGCTCGTAGTCCTCCTCGTGGTGCGCCCGGTTGACCGCCACATGGATGCCCTGCAGCGGATCGGGCGTGCTCACCGGCCAGTCACTGCCACCGGCCAGCCGGGCGCCCGCGCGCTGGAGATCACCGAACGCGTACTGCCGGCCGACCAGTGCCGGATCCAGGAACGGGATCGTCAACTCGTCCATCTGCGGCTCGTGCGAGGCCCAGTAGGGCTGCATGTTCGCCACCGCCCCCAGCTCGGCGAAACGTGGCACGTCGCTCGGGTGCACCACCTGCAGGTGAGCCAGATGCGGCCGGGTGTCGCTCGGCCCGTTCGCCCGGCGCGCCGCCTCGACCGCGTCGAGAGCGTTGCGCACCGCCTGATCACCGAGCGCATGGAAATGCGGCTGAAAACCAAGAGCATCAAGCTTGCTCACGTATGCCGGGAGCTGTTCCGGGTCGATGAAGGACAGCCCGCGGTTGGCCGTCGAGCAACCGCACGAGTCGCGGTATGGCTCGGTCATGGCGGCCGTGAAGTTCTCGGCTATGCCGTCGAGCATCAGCTTCACCGAGTCGCAGCGTAGCCGGCCGACCGTGAACTCGTCGCGCCGGGCGAGCAGATCGTCGATCTGCTCGGCGCCGCGGTCGCGGTCCCACCACAACGCTCCGACGACGGTTGCGGTGAGCGCGCCGGTGCGGGCAGCTTGAAGGTACGCGTCGGAGATGTCGTCGTAGCCGTTGGTCGCGCACATCATCGCGTCCTGCCAGGCGGTGATGCCGAGCGCATGCAGCAGTTGCTGTCCGCGCATCAGCCCGGAGTAACGCTCCTCGGCCGTCAGGAGCGGCACTGCCACCAGATCCATCGCGCCCTCCTGCAGGGCGCCGACCGGCTCCCCGTCGGCGTCCCGGTCGATCCGGCCGGTCGACGGGTCGGGTGTGTCCCGGGTGATGCCGGCCAGCTCGAGGGCGCGGCTGTTGACCCACGCCGCGTGGTGGTCCCGGTTCATCAGGTAGACCGGGCGGTCGCGAACCACCTGGTCGATGAGGGTCTTACTGGGCACGCCACCGGGGAAGCTCTCCATCGACCAGCCGCCGCCGACGATCCACTCGGCCTGCGCGTTGGCGGCGGCGTAGTCGGCGATGCGTCGCAGATATTCGGCCTGGTCGACCGTGCCGGTCAGGTCGCACTGACCCAGCTCGATCCCGCCCATCACCGCATGGACGTGTGCGTCCTGGAAGCCGGGAAGCAGGAGCCGGCCCCGGAGGTCGATCACCTCCGTTGCGGGACCGACGAGGTCTCGGACGTCACCCACCCCCGTGATGCGTCCGGCCTGGACCGCCACCGAGTCCGTCGTCGTCTCGCTGCCGGTGAACAGGGTCCCACCGTGAAAGACCAGGTCAGCGTGCATGTTCGAAACTCCGTTCGGGGGTGCGGTGTGGCGACAACCGAATCATCGCCGGGTCTGGCGGGTCAACCCGTCGGGTGAACCCTGTGGATAACTCGGGGGCCGATTTGGCGCTCGGGAGAACACGCTGTAATGTTCTACGAGCCGCCAGGGAGACGGGCGAGCGAAACGGAGATCTTCGGATCGCCGGAGCGGCCGTCCTGGAGGAACCCCAGAATCGCAACGGAAAATCGTCGCGTCCGTTATCGGACTCGGCCGGTTTGTCGCGCTTCTCTGTGGACTTGAGCTTTTCTTGATGTGATTTCCCGGGAATTTCCGGGGTTTGACGACGAGGTAAAGCGAGAGTAAAGTTGAGCGAGTGCCCC
>NZ_BOMM01000076.1 GCF_016862195.1 Paractinoplanes ferrugineus
CCATGGCCACCAACAACGCCTACCGGATCACCATCACGCCCGGGAGCGGTTCCCCCACCACGCCGCCCACCACGACGCCCACGACCCCGCCCACCACGACGCCGACCACCCCGCCCACGACGCCGCCGACCGGCGCCGGGTGCAGTGCCTCGGTCACGCTCAACCAGTGGAACGGCGGCTTCGTGGCGACCGTGCGGGTGACCGCCGGCTCGACCCCGCTCAACGGCTGGACGACCGGGCTGACCCTGCCCTCCGGCACCGCCGTCACCAGCACATGGAACGCGACCGCGCAGGGCACCACCGGGCCGGTCAGCTTCACCAACGTCGCCTACAACGGCGCCGTCCCGGCCGGTGGTTACATCGAATTCGGCTTCCAGGGCACCGGCACCGGCCCGACCGCCACGCCCACCTGCACCGCCGGCTAGACAACGGTGCGGGGCCGCCGTCGGCGGCCCCGCACGTTTCGTCAGCCGCGGCTCACGATCTGATCCACTGCTGGTTGCTGCCGCCGTTGCAGGTCCACAGCACGACCGCCGCGCCGTTGGCGGTGGCCGCGCCGTTGACGTCCAGGCACAGTCCGGACTGGATCCCGGTGATGGTGCCGTCGGCGTTGACCCGCCACTGCTGGTTCGCCGCCCCGGTGCAGGACCAGATCCGGACCCGGGCACCGGCGGACGAGCTCGGCGCGTCGAGGCACTTGTTGCCGTACACCGTCAGCTGGTTGCTCGAGGTCGCCGTCCAGGTCTGGTTGGCGCCGTTGTTGCAGTCCCAGATCTGCACGGTCGCGCCGTCCGCCTGGCTCTGCCCGTTCACGTCGAGGCACCGGTTCGAGCCGGACCCGCGCACCTGGCCGGTGGGGCTCGAACCGCCGCCGAGCGGCGTGATGGAGAGGTTGTCGAACTGGGCCGGCACGCCCTGCCCGGTGGCGTAGCCGACCTGCCCGGCGACCCAGGTGGAGTCGGTGACGCTGCCCAGGGTGGTTCCGTCGAGGGCGGCGGTCAGAGTGCTGCCGTTGACCGTGAGGGTCAGCTGATGCCAGCGACCGGTGCCCAGCGCGGCGGTGCTGCCACTGGCCAGGGTGCGCTGGTTGCCGCTGGTGTTGTTGCTGCGGATCGACCAGGACCCGTTGTCGGCGACCCGCAGATAGTAGGCGTTGAGGTTCTGCGGACCCTCGTGGTTGTAGTTGGTGGCCCGCCCGATGAGCTGGGCGTAACCGCTCTTCTCCAGCATGACGTCGGTGGACACCACGTAGTTGCGCCAGTTGAGGTCGCCGAGCAGCGTGAACGGTTCGGCGTGGCCCGAGGTCCAGAAGATCGGCGTCTGCTCGGACATCTGGCGTACGCATTGGCCGGCGCGCCCGCCACCACAACCGACCACCTCGAACGAACCCTGGTGGTCCATCAGGTACTTGGCCTCGCGCCCGGTGGCGTAGCTGTCGATGTTGTCGGCGTACGGCAGCGCCAGAGCGCCCTGCGCCGGGCTGACCGCGGTGCCTTTGCCCTGGCCCGTGGTGGTGGTGATGCTGTAGACGTAACCGGGCTGCACGGTCAGTGAGAAGGACCCGTTCGTGGGGGTGAGGTCGGCCCGCTTGACGAAGTGGTCGGCGGAGTTGCTCGACCGTACGTTCGTCGACCACACGTGCACGGTCCCGGTGGACAGGCCGCCGGTGACGCCGAACGTCAGGTCCTGCGCCGAGGTCGCGTCCATGGTCTCGATGACGGTGCTGTAGTTGCTGTTGTCGGGCGCTTTGAGCGAGACGTAACTGCCGTTGGCGCGGTTACCGCCGAGATAGCCGGTGGAGCTGTCCAGGTACCGCCATCCCGGCGCGGTGAACTGGGTCGTCTGCGCCATCACCCAGGCGTTCTTGCCTATCGAGTAGTAACCGGACCAGGGCTGCGGCGCGACCGCCACCCCGGTCGTGCTCCAGGGGACGTTGGGGGTGATCGCGGCGATGACCGGCCAGTTGAGATAGGCGGTCATCTTCCCGTCGATGTAGTCGCGGTTGATCCCCCGGGCCAGCGCCGGGGCACCGCCGTTGTAGTCGTCGGAGCCGTTCTCGCTGGCCCACAGCGCCTTGCCGGAGTTCACCGCGGTGGCCGAGCTGGGGCAGTCGGTCTGCGCGCTGCGGTAACCGCAGACGTAGTGGCTGCCCACCACGGAGACGGCGGCCGCGAACGCGGGGTCGCGCTGCGCGTCGTCGGCGGTGCCCCAGCCGAACTCGTCCGAGGCGACGATCTTGACGTTCGGGTAGCCGCGCGAGTTCAGCGCCGAGCGCAGGTTCTTGTACCAGGTCAGGTCCCGGCCGCGCTCGTTCCAGCCGCCGAGGTAGTCGATGGTCAGCCCGTGCGAGGTGGCGCACCCGAGCCAGGCGACCAGATAGTCGATCGAGTCGGTGGACCAGAAGTTGCCGTTGCCGATCCAGCCGGGTGCGCCCCAGGACAGCCCGACGAGCTTGATGTTGGGGTTACGGGCCTTGGCCTGGCCCATCAGCCACCACTCGTAGCCGCGGTCGCAGTTGACGGTGCCGCGGGTGTGCTCGTGGCTGGGTTCCGCGCCCGAGGTGGAGTTGGTGTCGCCGCCGATCTCCACCTTCATGATCTGCATCGCCGCGCCGTAGCCCGGTTTGAACAGGTAGTCCAGGATGTCGCTGCGCTGCGGTTCGGGGTAGTCGACCAGCAGCCGGCTGTTGCCACCGCCGCCGCTGATCGCCCCGACCCCGTCGAACACCCGGCCACCGGAGGAGCCGTTGATGGTGATCGCGGTGGCCGCCCGGGCCGGGGCGGGAAGCACGACCAGCACTCCGGCGAACGCTGTCAGCAGCGCCACCAGTACGGCCCAGGCCCGGTGCCCCGGCCGCCGATCCACTCGTGTCGTCATGAGCTCGATTCCCTTCTGACCGGGCCGCGGCGCGGTCACGATGCCCTCAGCCCGGTACGCGGATTCCACTGCTGGTTGGCGCCGCCGTGGCAGGCCCAGAGGTTGAGCTTGGTGCCGGCGGCGGTCGCGTTGCCGACGGCGTCGAGGCACAGGCCCGACTGGACGCCGGTGATGGTGCCGTTGGAGTTGAGGTTCCATTGCTGGTTGGCCTGCGTGCCGCAGTCCCAGACGATGACCGCGGTGCCGTTGGCGGTGCCCTGCCCGGAGGCGTCGAGGCACTTGTTGCCGTACACCCTGAGCTGTCTGCCGGTGGTGTAGGTCCACCGCTGGCCGGTCCCGCTTGCGCAGTCGCCGAGCTGGGCCTGGGTCCCGTTGGCCGAGCCGGGCACGCCCACGCAGCGCCCGGACTGGGCGCCGACGAGCTGCAGGGTCTGCTCGGTGCCGGTGGACCGTGGTCCGGCGGCCGACATCACCGTCTGGGCGCCGGCGGGCCAGTTGCCGTTCGTCACCGTCACGTTGCCCGACACGACGTTGCCCCGGTCGCCGTTGGTGACGTTGGTGCTGCCGTTGGTCGACCAGTTGCCGGTGACGGTGAAGTTGCCCATGTTCTCGGCGAACCAGTAGTTGGCGGTGGCCCAGGTGGCGGTGGCCGAGAAGACGTTGTTGCGGGCGGTGTAGTAGCGGGAGCCCTCGTCGAAGTAGAGCCCGAAGCCGTTGGTCCGCAGGCAGTAGTTGTCGCTGATCAGGGCGCCCGGGTTGGCCGACAGGGTGTAGACGCACCCGCCGTCGGTCATCTGCTGCATGACGTCGTGCACGTAGTTGCCCACGAGCTGGTTGCCGGACGCGGTGGTGGCGGTCGAATAGCGCGGCTGGTAGTTGTACAGCCCCCGGTCGGCGTAGTGGTTGCTGCCACCGGCGTCGTTGGAGCCCCAGCCGTACCCGATCGACATGCCGGTGTACGGCAGGTTGTAGACCTCATTGTGCGACACGGTGGCGTTGGTGACGTAGGTGGTCAGCACCGACACGATGCCGCGGTGCTCCAGCCCGAGGTCGTGCAGGCGGTTGTCGCTGACGGTGATGTTGCGGTTGACCATCCGGGAGTCGCTCGGGTGGTGCGCGTCGGCCCGTACGCCGCCGACCACGATGCCGCCGGCCACGTCCCGGGCGATCTCCGAGCGGGTGACCGTGATGTTGCTCGCGCCCAGCCCGACCCCGCTGCCGTGGGCGTTGGCGTCGTTACCGATGCCGATCGCGGTCTGGCCGAGGCCGACGAACCTCGAATCGGTGAGGGTGACGTTGTCGGCCGCCGAGACCTGCACCGCCGCCGGTGACTGCGACCAGTTCGGCCGGGTGGCCTCGAACTGGCTGCACCCCTCGTGACAGGTGCCGAAACCGGGCCAGTTCCAGTTCCCGGTGAGGTAGGCGCCGGTCTGCTGGTCCGCATAGCCCTGGTTGCCGCTCGGCCCGAGCCAGCTCGTGCCGGTGAAGGTGATCCCGCTGAAGGTCAGGTGGTGGGCCGGGGCGTCGTAGGTGCCGCCGATCTGGACCAGGGACTGCAGGGTCGGCAGCTCCACGCTGACCGTGCTCATGTTCTGCCCGGCGAGCGGGATGTAGGACAGCGCACCGGTGCCGGGGTTGAGGTACCACTCCCCCGGTGCGTCCAGGAACTCGTAGGCGTTCGTCAGGTAGAGCGGGCCGGCTCGGTGCGGCTGGGCGAACGTGTCGTACCCGAAGTTGTTGTTGCTCCATCCGGGCTGTTGCATGGTGATCTGGTTGCCACTGATGCGTTGCACCGAGGCGTACCGGTCGGTGAAGGAATTGACGCTCTCCATCTGGATCCGGCTCTGGTCGGCCAGGTTGTTCAGATAGCTCAGCGCGCCGTTGGTGAACCGCAGGCCGGTGCTGTCGGCGGTGAAGTCGCCGCGGTTGACCTGGGTGCGGGCCCGGGTCGCGACGGCGCCGTCGACGTAGAGCTGCCGGCTGTCGAGGCCGGCTCCCACATCGGCCCGCCAGATGTTGCGGCCGGCGTCGACCTGCGACCAGCCGGTCACCGCGCGGGCGCCGCTGATCACCGGGCGGGCCGCCGGGGCCGCCTGCCACACGACGCGGTAGCCGTTGGCACCGGAGTCCGCGGCGGTCAGCCGCAGCGGCGCCGACTGCCGGTAGACGCCGTCGGCCAGCTCGACGACCACGTCGCCGGACATCGCGCCGGTGAGCGCGCGCACCGCGGCCTGAGCCGCGGTCAGCGAGCAGGGCTGGGCGGCGGTACAGCTGGTGCCGGTGCCGGCCGGGGCGGCATGCAGGACGGTGCCGGCGGCGAAGGCGGGACCGGCGACGGCCACGACGCCGGCGACGGCCACGGTGGCCAGCGCCAGCGCAGCGGTCACGGCCGGTCCAGGTCTCGGTGCGGGTGGAGAGGACAGTACGGACACCCGGGTCTCCTGTCTTTTCCGGTTCGGGGTCGGATGCGCCGGCCGGGTCGACGGCCGGCGCGAACTCCACCGGGACCGGGCGGTCGCGTGGGGGCGCGACGGCGGGTTCAGCCGGTGGATGTTCGTGAAGTTAGCGTTAACGAATGGGGCGGTCAACGACGCCCATCGTTTTCTTCGGGCCTCTACCAGCGGTTATGTAAACGCTGCCCCGCCCGCCGCACCCATGTTCCGTAACAGTTTTTCAGCCCGGTCGAGCGCGGACTCTTCGCTCATGGCGGGAAGTATGACGTATCTTGTTTCCGTTTCTTGACCGAAGGGTTGTGAAGGTTAACATCGATGAAATCCTCTATCTGCTCGACCGCGGGAGATCAGCATGAGCAAGGTGACACGACGGCGCCTGCTGGCCGCCGGAGCGGCCGGTGCCGGAGTCGCACTGGCACCGGCGGGCTGGACCGCCGCGCACGGTGCCGGCTCGGCCGCGGAGTTGGCGGCGGCCGGTGAACTGGTCCTTCGCTACGACAAACCGGCGGGTACCGACTGGCTCAAGGCGCTGCCGATCGGCAACGGCCGCCTCGGCGCGATGGTGTTCGGCAACGTCGACAGCGAGCTGCTGCAGCTCAATGAGGACACGGTGTGGGCCGGTGGGCCGTACGACTCCAGCAACACCCGGGGCGCCGGGTCCCTGGCCGAGATCCGGCGGCTGGTCTTCGCCGACCAGTGGACCCAGGCGCAGAACCTGATCAACCAGACGATGATGGGCAAACCCGGCGGCCAGCTGGCCTATCAGACCGTCGGTAACCTGCGGCTCGCCTTTCCGTCCGGCACGGCGTCGCAGTACAGCCGTACGCTCGACCTCGCCACGGCGACCGCCTCCCTGACGTACGTCCTCGGCGGCGTGCGCTTCCAGCGGGAGGTCTTCGCCAGCGCGCCCGACCAGGCGATCGTGGTCCGGTTGACGGCGGATCGCGCCAACGCCATCAGCTTCACCGCCACGTTCGACAGTCCTCAGCGCACCACGGTGTCCAGCCCGGACGGGACCACCATCGCCCTCGACGGCACGTCCGGCAGCATGGAAGGCGTCACCGGCTCAGTCCGGTTCCTGGCCCTCGCCCAGGCCGTCGTCACCGGCGGAACCGCCACCAGCTCGGGCGGCACCCTGCGGGTCTCCGGCGCCACCAGCGTCACGCTCCTGGTGACCATCGGTTCGAGCTACGTCAACTACCGGACCGTGAACGGTGATTACCAGGGCATCGCCCGGAGCCGGCTCAGCGCCGCCCGCACCGTCGGCTACGACCAGCTCCGCAGCCGCCAACTGGCGGACTACCAGGCCCTGTTCGCCCGGGTCACGATCGACCTGGGACGCACGTCGGCGGCCGACCAGACCACCGACGTACGGATCGCGCAGCACGCCAACCAGAACGATCCACAGTTCGCCGCGCTGCTCTTCCAGTACGGCCGGTACCTGCTGATCTCGTCGTCCCGGCCGGGCACCCAGCCGGCCAACCTGCAGGGCATCTGGAACGACTCGACCGCACCCCAGTGGGATTCCAAGTACACCCTCAACGCCAACCTGCCGATGAACTACTGGCCGGTCGACACGACCAACCTCGCCGAGTGCTACCTGCCGGTCTTCGACATGATCCGGGAGCTGGCGGTGACCGGCGCCCGGACCGCCCAGGTCCAGTACGGCGCGAACGGCTGGGTCGCGCACCACAACACCGACGCGTGGCGTGGCACCTCCGTCGTCGACGGTGCGCTGTGGGGCATGTGGCAGACCGGCGGCGCCTGGCTCGCCACCATGATCTGGGACCACTACCAGTTCACCGGCGACCTCGAATTCCTGCGCACCAACTATCCGGCCCTGCGCGGCGCCACCCAGTTCTTCCTCGAGACCCTGGTCACCGACCCGGCCCGGGGCTATCTGGTGACCAACCCGTCGAACTCGCCGGAACTGCCGCACCACACCGACGCCAGCGTCTGCGCCGGGCCCACGATGGACAACCAGATCCTGCGGGACCTGTTCGACGCCTGCACCCGGGCCGGCGAGGTGCTGAACACCGACGCCACCCTGCGTACCCAGATCCGGACCGCCCGCGACCGGCTGCCCCCGATGCGTGTCGGGTCCCGCGGCAACATCCAGGAGTGGCTGGCCGACTGGGTCGAGACCGAGCGCACCCATCGGCACGTCTCCCACCTCTACGGCCTGCACCCCAGCAACCAGATCACCAAACGCGGAACCCCGACGCTGTACGACGCCGCGCGCCGGACCCTCGAGCTGCGCGGCGACGACGGGACCGGCTGGTCGCTCGCCTGGAAGATCAATTTCTGGGCCCGGCTGGAGGACGCGACCCGCGCCCACAAGCTGTTCCGTGACCTGGTGCGCACCGACCGGCTCGCGCCCAACATGTTCGACCTGCACCCGCCGTTCCAGATCGACGGCAACTTCGGGGCCACCTCCGGGATCACCGAGATGCTGCTGCAAAGCCACAACGGCGAGCTGCACCTGCTGCCCGCCCTGCCGACGGCGTGGCCCACCGGGCGGATCACCGGGCTGCGCGGCCGGGGCGGCTACACCGTCTCGATGGCGTGGTCCGCGAGCCAGGCCGACGAGTTCCTGATCCGGGCCGACCGGGACGGCACCGTGCGGCTGCGCTCCAAGATGTTCACCGCCGACTTCGTTCTGGCCGACCTCACCGACAGCAGCACGCCGGCCACCACCCGGCCCGAGTCCGATGTCGTCCAGCTCGCCGTCCGGGCCGGGCACACCTACCGGGCGGCCCGTCCCGGCGTGAACCCGACCCCGACGGCGTCCGCGTCGGCCTCTGCCTCGGCGTCGGCGTCGGCCTCCGCGTCGGCCTCGGCGACACCGACCGTCAGTCCCACCACGACACCTCCGCCCTCCTCGGGGCCGACCGCGACGTACACCGTCACCAGCTCCTGGCCGGGAGGTTTCCAGGCCGAAGTGACCATTACCGCCGGCGCCACCGCGCTCAGCGGCTGGACCGCGTCCTGGACCTTCCCCGGCAGCCAGGTCATCACCCAGGTCTGGAACGGCTCCTGGACGCAGAGCGGGGCGAACGTGACGGTGTCGAACGCGTCCTACAACGGCGCGCTGCCGGCCGGCGGTTCCACCAGTTTCGGCTTCACCGCCGGGGTGAGCGGAACGAACAACCCGCCGGCGGTCATCACCTGCACCGGCCGATGACGAGCACATCCGAGGACGGAGACTCCGGTGTTACGAGGTAAACCACTTCTGCGGCGGACCGGGCTGATCGCCGCGGCGCTCCTGCTCACCGGCCTCGGCGTGGCCGGCACCCAGCTGGCCTCCGCCGGGCCCGCGCCGGCGGCGACCGCGGGCTGCGGCAAGGAACCGACGCTCACCAGCGGCACCCGGTCGATCCAGAGCGGCGGCAAGAACCGTACGTTCATCCTGCGAATTCCCGACGGTTACGACAAGAACCGTCAGTACCGGTTGTTCTTCGGCTTCCACTGGAACGGTGGCACCGCGAACGATGTCGACTCCGGCGGGACCAGTGGCTACCCGTGGTCCTACTACGGACAGCGGTCGCTGGCCAACAACAGTGCGATCTTCGTCGCGCCGCAGGGTCTCAACAACGGGTGGGCCAACTCGGGCGGCGAGGACCTGACATTCGTCGACAACATGGTGAGCCTGATCGAGGGCGCCCTGTGCGTCGACACCTCGCAGCTGTTCTCGCTCGGATTCAGCTACGGCGGTGGCATGAGCTACGCCATCGCCTGCGCCCGGGCGACCGTGTTCCGGGCGGTCGCGGTCTACTCCGGCGGACAGCTCAGCGGCTGCAGCGGCGGCACCCAGCCGATCGCCTACATGGGGCTGCACGGCCTGCGGGACCCGGTTCTGAACATCTCCACCGGGCGGTCCCTGCGCGACCGGTTCGTGCGCAACAACGGTTGCACAGCGCAGAATCCGCCGGAACCCGCGCAGGGCAGCCTCACCCACGTCGTGACGACCTACTCGGGATGCCGGGCCGGCTATCCGGTGGTGTGGGCGGCGTTCGACGCCGGTCACACCCCCAACCCGTGGGACGGATCGGCCGGTGACTACAACCCGGGCGAAAAATCGTGGACCAAACCCCTGGTCTGGAGCTTCTTCTCGCAGTTCGGCTCGGCCTCGCCCGGACCGTCGAACTCGCCCGGACCGTCGAACTCGCCCGGCCCCTCGAGCCCGACACCCGGCCCGACCACCCCGCCGCCGGCCACCGGTGCCTGCCGGGTCGCCACCACCGTCAGCGCCTGGAACACCGGCCTGACCGAGAACATCACGGTCACCAACACCGGCACCGCCGCGATCGACGGCTGGGCGCTGGCCTTCACCCTGCCCGGCGGACAGCGGATCACCTCCGGCTGGAACGCCACCTACTCGCCGTCGTCCGGCTCGGTGACGGCCCGCAACGTCGCCTACAACGCCGCCCTCGGCCCGAACGCGTCGGTGACCTTCGGGTTCCAGGCCGAGCACACCGGCAACAGCGCCGCCCCCACCGCGTTCACGCTCAACGGCGCCACCTGCACCATCACGTGACCGGGCGTTGTTCCTGCTGGTGTCGGCTTGTGGACTGAGCCTCGGCCGGGGTAGCCCTCTCGGCCGGGGCTTCGCCGGCCGGGGCCGCCTCGACCGGGGCCGCCTCGGCCGGGGCCGGATCGACCGGGGCTACCTCGGCCGGGGCGGCCCGGTCGTCGGGGGACATATCGGCCGGCTTGCCGATGGTGCTCGTCGCGGTCAGGGCCGCGGCGAACAGCACGAGCTGGTTGATCGCGTTGAGGAAGACCAGCAGCCCGACCGAACCGGCGACGAGATGGTAGGTGGGGTTGGACTCGGTGCGCTGCACATAGATCCGGCCCACGGTCTTGAGCAGTTCGAGGCCGACCGCCACCAGCAGGGCCGGCCCCAGGACGCGGCGCAACGGCATCCGCACCCGGGGCAGCATGGTGAGCATCCCGCCGGCCAGCACCGTGTTCACCGTGAGACCCACCACCAGCCCCACCCCGGCGAGCAGCCAGCGCGACGGGGTGGTGGCCGCGTCCGCCGCGTCGACCAGCCGGTTGGCGATCTGGGTCGTCACCACGGCGGTGGCCAGCGAGACGGCGAGCAGCAGGCCCAGGCCGACGAGCACGAGCAGGTCGAGCAGGATCCGCAGGACGAACCGGCCCGGATACTCGGGCAGGTCCCAGATCTTGCGGATGGACGAACGCAGCACGTCGACCCAGAACCATCCCGAGACGGGCAGGCCGACGAACGCGATGAGGCCGACGGTGTTCCGGGCGTCGAGCAACGTCTGCACGTCGAAGTGGGGCAGGTTCTCCGCGGCGTACCGCTGGACCGATCGCAGGACCGCCGGGTCGTCCAGGACGAACCCGAAGGCGGTGAAGGCCAGCAGCCCGAGCGAGAACGTGGCGAAGAACGAGTAGTAGGTCACCGCCGCGGCGAGCCGGCCCCCGTCGGCCTCGTCGTACCGCAGCCCGGCCCGCACGAGGTGGTCGAACCAACCGACCCGCGCGCGGAGCCTGGCCACGGAACCCGAGAAGCGCCCACCCGTCATGACCCGGGCTGTACCCGGCGCGCGCCCGGCCTACGCCCGGTCCGCTCCGATCAGCGGCCGCACCTCACGAGGTGAACTGCGCGAACCGGGCCCGGTCGGAGCCGCCGAACGCGGTGAAGTCCCCGCCGACGGCGATGGCGCTGGTGGCCGGGTTGATGCTCAAGGTGAGCACACCCCACCGGCCGTTGCTGTGCGGGTTCCAGTCGAGCAGCGCGCCGGTGGCCGGGTTCCACGCCGCCAGCTTCGGCTGACTGCGCAGCCGGGCCGGGCACCACGCGGTCGCCGACCGGGACGGTCGTGGGCAGGCGACGTTGAAATGCCCGCCGGCGTAGACCGCACCGTTGAGGTACGTGATCGCCTGCACGTCACCGTCCGTGACACTGCTCCAGGCGAGCGACCCGTCCGGCCGGTAGGCGGCTACCCGTCCACCGGGGCCGGCCAAGGCCGCGTACACCCGCCCGGTGTTGACCGTGAGGGCCATGACCGGATAGGGCGTCGCCGGCCGGAAGCTCGCGTCCGGCCGTCCGTCGCCGAGCCGCAGCGCGGCGAGGCGGCCACGGAAGTCGCCGCCGGCGTAAAGCCGGTCCCCCGCCGTCGCCAGCACCCGCACCTTGCCGTCGGCGCCGCCGCGGAAACCACCGTCGAGCGCGCCGTCGGACAGCCGGAACGCGGCCAGGTTGCGCACCGCCCGCCCGTCCACCCCCCGGAAGCTGCCGCCCAGGTAGAGCCGCCCGTCCCCGACGGCCAGCGCCTGCCCGGTCCCGCGGACGGTGTGCCGCAGCGGCCCCACGGCGCCGCTGCGGAGATCGATGGCGGCCAGCCCCGCGCGCGGCTGACCGCTCACGGTGCCGAACTCGCCGGTGGCGAAGAGCGAAGACCCGGCAGCGGTCACGGCCATCACGGTGTCGTCGGCCAGCGGGGCCCAGGGCAGCAGTTTTCCGGTACGGGCATCGACCGCGGCGAGCCGTTTGCGGGCCACCGGCTTCCCGCCGACGATCGCATGCGTGAAGTTGCCGCCCAGGTAGACCGTGCCGCCGACGTGCGTGCTGGCGTACACGACCCCGTCGAACCCCACCGTCGGGGCCGGCTTGGGCGACACCAGCGGCACACTTCCCGCCATGGCGACCGGCGCCACCCCCAGAGTGAGTGCACCGGTGAGCAGCGTTCCCAGGCCCAGCCACCGCGCGGCCGGACCCCACGAATTACCAGCAAGAGGCATGAAACCGATATTAGGTCGATAACGCGCTTTCCGGGCGCTGTCGACGGACAAGTTCGTGACACCGGCAAACGCGCCCTGCCCGGCGCCCGCCGCGACCCCCGCGCCGCCCGCAGCGAGCCCCGCCGCCAGCGCACTTCGCGGCCGGCGCTCGCAGCCGGCGCATCCTCCTTGAAGAAGGGGTCTCGGAGGGACTTGGAAGGCCCTTCCTCAGGGAAAAGAGGCCTCCTCAGTGATCAAGTCCACTGGGTGGAAGGCGGGCGGGTCGGTCCGGAACTTCGGGCGCGTCGGGGTGAATGAACTGGAGAAACGGTTAATGGATCGCCGGGGTGGGGCATGTGCCGCCGGGACAGCCGCGGCTCCCTCCCCGGGTCGCGGCCGGCTCGAGAGCGAGGAGCGCCATGAGCATCGAGAACACCACCGACCCGATGGAGCAGTTGCTTTCCGACGAGATCGGCACCCCGGAGACGAAACGGCCCCGGTTCCGGCACGCGATCACCACGGGTGCCTCGCGGGTGCGTGCGGCGGCACCGCCCCGGGTGCGGCAGGCGAGCGGCGCGGTACGGCGTAACCCGGCGCCGGCAGCCGGGGTGCTCGCGCTGGTGGGTGGGACCATCGCGGCGCTGATCGTGGGCCGGCGGATGGCCCGGGCGCGCGCGGCGGCCCGCGCCCGCGGGCGGTGGGTGCCGGCCCGTTTCCGGCGCTGAAGCACGCTGAGTGAGATGGAAGAGCGGCGCTGACGCACGCTGAGTGAGGTTGGAAGGGGCGACGGTCTCCCCCGTGGGTGTTGCCGCATCCACGGGGGCGGGGCGGGGGCGGGTCGGGGCGGCTATCGGGCGCCGGCGCGCACCAGGCCGCACTCGTAGGCGAAGACCACGGCCTGCACCCGGTCGCGCAGGCCCAGTTTGGTGAGGACCCGGCTGACGTGGGTCTTGACCGTGCCTTCGGAGAGGTAGAGGCGGCCGGCGATCTCGAGGTTGGACAGACCGCGGGCGATCAGGCCGAGCACTTCGCGTTCGCGGTCGGTCAGGGCGTCCAGGGTCGTCGACGAGACGGTCGGGCCGGTGCCGGCGGAGACGTAGCGGTCGAGCAGCCGACGGGTCACGCTCGGCGCCACCACCGCCTCGCCGCGTGCCACCACCCGGATGGCGGAGAGCAGGTCCGGGGCGAGCGTGTCCTTGAGCAGGAATCCGCTGGCGCCGGCCTGGAGTGCGGCGTACACGTATTCGTCGAGGTCGAAAGTGGTCAGGATGAGCACCCGGAGGTGGCCGGTGTCGTCGGCGGCGCAGATGCGGCGGGTCGCGTCGACGCCGTCGACCTCGGGCATCCGGACGTCCATCAGTACGACGTCGGGAGCGGTCTCGAGGGTGATCCGCGCGGCCTGGGCGCCGTCGCCGGCCTCGCCGACCACCTGCATGTCGGCCGCGTTGTCGAGGATCATCCGGAATCCGGTGCGGACCAGGGCCTGATCGTCGGCCAGCACGATCCTGATCATGAGTGGCGTTCCTGGATCGGCAGTGCCGCCCGGACGACGAAACCGCCCCGCGGGCCGGGCCCGGCGTCGAGTCGTCCACCGAGCAGCCTCGCGCGTTCGCGCATCCCCCGGAGTCCGTTGCCGGCGCCGTCGTCGTTTCCGGGGTCGCGCCCGTCGTCGCTGACGACGAGGTGGACCGTCGTCGCCGCGTACGTGATGACGACCTCCGCGGCCGTACCGCCGCCGGCGTGGTTCATGGTGTTGGTCAACGCCTCCTGAACGATCCGGTAGGCCGACAGGTCGACGGCGGACGGCAGCGCGGCGGGCGCCCCCTCGATCCGCAGCCGCACCGGCGTGCCGGCCTCGCGCACCTGGTCGAGCAGCGCGGGCAGCCGGGCAAGCCCGGGTTGCGGATGCCAGGCGTCGTCGACCTCGCCGACGGCGCCGAGCACCCGGCGCATGTCGGCGAGGGAGTCGCGGCCGGTCTTGACGATGGCTTCCAGGGCGGCCCGGGTGTCGGCCGGGCGGTTCTCCAGCGCGGCCGACCCACCCTGCGCCTGGATCACCATGACGGACAATCCGTGGGCGACGACGTCGTGCAGTTCACGGCTGATCCGACCGCGTTCGGCGGCCACCGCCAGCACCGCTCGCCGGCCCTGTTCGCGTTCGCGATCGACCGCGCGGGCCCGCAGTTCGGCGAGGTGGGCGCGCCGGCTCCGGGTGCCGGAGCCGATCGCCCACGCGGCCACCAGCATCAAGGCGAGGCCGGGCAGATCGTTCCAGCTGATCGCCCAGGCCTGACCGGGGCCGGCGTCCTCGGGGAGCGGACCGGGACCGTCGCCGCGGATCGGCGGCGGCCGCATCGGGGCGGGTGCGCTCACCTCGGCCTTCCGGGCGGCGAACGAGCTGGATCCCACGGCCAGCAACAGCATCACGGAAAGTACGACCAGGGAGGCGGCCCAGCCGTGCCGGACGGCCACCGTGTAGAGCAGGATCGCGACGCTCAGGTCGATGATCGTGAGCGGCATGGACGTCGCCAGGTGGATCACGGCGGCGACGCAGCACAGGACGAGCATCGGGAACGGCCATCGCCGGCGCAGCGCGACCCCGGCGGCGGCGAGCCCGGTCGCGGCCCACCACCATCCGCCGCGGTCCTGGTCGTCCACCAGCGAACCGAGCAGCAGCAGGACGGTCGCCAGGGCGGCGTCCTGCACGGCCGGCCGACGGGCCCAGGTGCGCGCACTGTCCACCCGGTGAGCGTACGAGTCGCCGGACCGTGGTCGCATCCGTCGCAAGGCATACATCGCGGGTGGTGGATACCTCTCCGGACAGACGCGGGTATCGCGGCGTGGCCAACAGGATGACCGGCATGACTGGATTCAGATCTGTCTCCGCGGGGGCCGCTCTCACCTTGACCGTCGGCCTGCTGGGACCGCCCGCGGCGGCCGCCGCCGCACCATCGGCCATCTCCTGGGCGCCCTGCCCGACCTATTCCGCCGAGGCCCTGCATGCGATGGTCCCGCCGGACAAGCTCACCCGGTTCGCGGAACTGCTGGCCCGGCTGGAATGCGGCACCGTCGCGGTCCCGCTGGACTACCGCGCCCCGCACGGCCGGCTGATCACCGTCGCACTCACCCGGCTCAAGGCCCAGGACCAGGCGCACCGGCTGGGCAGCCTGGCCCTGAACCCCGGCGGCCCGGGCGGCAGCGGCTACCTCATGCCGGTGCAACTGCTGACGATGGGCGAGGCCACCGGCATCGACAAGCGGTACGACCTGATCGGCTTCGATCCGCGCGGGGTCGGTTACAGCACCGCGGTGGACTGCCCGCCACCGGCCCGGGACCCGGGGCCGGAGCCGGCCGGCCCGCTGACCAAGGAGGCGGCCCGGCGGACGTACGACGCGCAGGTCCAGGACAACGCCGCCTGCGGCCGGTCCGACCCCGCCTTCCTGAGCCGGTTGACCACCGCCGACGTGGCTCGCGATCTCGACCGGATCCGGTCCGGGCTGCGGGAGCGGAAACTGAACTTCCTCGGCATCTCGTGGGGCACCTGGCTCGGCGCGGTCTACCGCAGCGAGTTCCCGGACCGGGTCGGCCGGATGTTCCTGGACAGCGTCGCGATCCCCCGTTTCACCCTGCCGGCGTTCGAGAACGGCCGGGCCGCGGCGGCCGAGCGCAACGCGCTGCGGATGGCGGCGTGGATCGCCGAGCGCGACGACGTCTACGGCTTCGGCCGGACCGCCGGTCGGGTCCGCGCCGCGATCATCGCCCTGCGCACCGACTACGACGCGCACCCGCGCCGGTTCACCGACGTGCCCGAGCCCCTCGACGGGGACCTCGTCGCCGTGTCGGCAAGCCAGGACGCGCCCGTCTGGCCGCTGGCCGCCAAGGTCATGGCCGAGCTGCGCGACGCCACCGGCCCGGCCGCACCGCCCACGGTCAAGGAGGTCGTCGGCGACCCCGGGGCGCCGGCCGAGCCGCCGGCCGACCTGCCGGAGCAGAGCAACCGGACCATGAACCGGGCCGCCTTCTGCAACGAGGACCCGGCCCGGCTCGACTTCGAGGCCGACTGGGCCGGTTACCGGCAGCGCCTCGCGGACAACCCGATGACCGGCCTGAACCACAGCTTCTCGGCCGGCTGCGCGGGTTGGCCGCTGCCGGTGCAACCGGTGCGGTTGCGCCCCGGCACCAGCTCGCTGGTGCTCTCCGGACACAAGTTCGAGACCCCTTCACCGTACGAGTGGACGGGGCAGACGCAGGCGATCGTCGGCGGCCGGGTCTACACCGTGCGGGACGACGTGCACGGCTCGGTGCTTCAGGTGCCCGGCTGTGCCGCCGACCTGGTGACGTACTTCGACACCGGCCGGATCGACGGTGGTTGCGCCGGGGTTCCGGTGCCGACCGGCACGGACGAGCCGGCGGTCAGGTCGCTGAGCCGCACCGGCACCGGCTCCTGGAGCTGACCCGGAGGTGGCGGGGCCGGCCGGCCCCGCCACGCCCAGTACCATCGCCGCGGTACGCAGGAACAGCGAAGTCGGAGGTCAAGTGGCACGGGACGACATCTCGCGCGGTGCGGCGGAGAGCCTCCGCCGGCTCACCGGGGCGGCCAGGGTGGCCAGGACGTTCGAGATCCTCGCCGACCAGGGCGCGCTGTGGGTGTGGGGCGACGAGGACGAGACCCTGTTCACCGAGGACGGCGACCGCCGTACCCTGCTGCCGGTCTGGCCGCACGCGACCCTGGCCCGGCTGGAGAGCGAGGGCGAGGTCACCGGGGAGTACGCGATCCGGGTCCCGGTCGACGAGTTCCTGAAGGAGTGGCTTCCGCAGCTGGCCGAGGACGACGCCGCCATCGCGATCTTCCCGGTCGAGGATCAGTACGCGGCCGTCCTCCCGCTCGCCGAGTTCCGGTCGCGGATGACGGCCGCGTTGCGGCTGAACTAGCCCTACTTCGCGATGGCGGTGCCGTGCCGGCAGCCGGCGCAGGAGACCGCCGTCAGCCCGGTCCAGGAGTTCAGGTCGGAGCTGGTGGCGGTCCAGACCCCGCCGTTGGTGTACTTGTCGACGTAGATCCGCCAGCTGCCGTTGTCGAGCCGGACCAGCGACGGGCCCTCGTAACCGGAGCTGAACAGCCGGCCCCGGTTGACCCAGCCTTCGGTGAGGTTGGCGGTGGTCGTCCAGTGCTCGATGTACTTACCGGTCTCGTCCTTGGTGAACGCGTGCCAGGTGCTGCCGGACTTCACCACGTACGCGTCGATGTGGTTGGTGCCGAGCCCCCACATCTGCGCCGGGCCGCTCCACGACGTCAGCCCGGTGTTCTGCGCGGTGTAGACATAGGGCCGGAAGCAGGCCGAGCAGGTGGAGGCGCCGACGCTGGCGATGATCCGCACGGTGCCGCCGTCGACGTAGAACTCCGGCGCCCAGGTGTATTTGGTGTCGGCGATCCCGGACGGGACGCTCGCGATGTTCGTCCAGCCGGTCAGGTTGGTGCTGGTGGCGATGTTGAAGTAGGTCGAGTTCGTGGTCCACGACTGGACGGTGTAGGCGATGTAGTACCTGCCGTTGTACTTCATGATGCTCGGATCACGCAGCACGCCGGTGGGTCCGCGGAAGTTGGTGTCGGTCAGCACGCTGTAAGTCTTGCCGCCGTCGGTGGACTGATAGATCCACAGCTCCTCGTCCGCGGCCGCGTCGCCCTTGAACGTCGCGTACAGCAGGGTGGTCGCGGCCGACGCCGGCGTCGGCACCGCCACCACCGCCAGCATCATCAGCAGCGCGGCGGCGATCCGCCGGAGGGCCGTCACAGCCCCCACCCCCACCGCAGCTGGGCCACGCCGGAGGCGTTGTTGACCGCGAGACCGGAACCGCTCTGCCGGGTGATCGAGTAGGTGTCGCCGGAGCGCAGGCCGGGCCAGTAGACGACGCCCATCTGCCGGGCCCGGGTGAGGTCGGTGGTGGCGGCGAAGTACGAGGTGAAGACGTTGCCGTCCTGCGTCGCCCCGTTGGTGTAGGTCAGTCCGGTGGTCATCGGGGCGCCGGCCTCGTCGATGATGGTTCGCGCGGAGTACGACCCGAGCCGGTCGGTCAGGTTCGCCGTCCACGCGGCGCGGGTGGTGTCGGACGCCCAGAAGCCGTAGAAGTGCAGCGACAGCAGGGTGCCGGTGAGGGCGGTGGCGGCGCCGACGCCGGTGACGTTGTCGTTGTAGCCGGTGCCGCTGATCACGACCCGGCCGCGCGGGATGTTCGAGTGCCGGGCCAGCCAGCCCGAGCAGAGCGACACCCAGCTGCTGAGGCTGTAGCCGAACGGCTCGTTCATCGGCTCGAAGTAGACGTTCGGGTTGCCGGCGAAGTCCGAGGTCACCCGGTCCCACATGGTGTTCCAGCCGGCGGTGTCGTCGACGAGGCCGTTCTTGGAGGTGTCCGCCTCCCAGTACGACACGATGACCTTCATGCCGTGGGCGAGGGCCGAGTCGAAGGCCCCTTTGTAGGCGGTCCACCAGGCGGAGTTGACGCTCTGCGGGTTGATCGGCAGCCGGAGCGTGTTGGCGCCGAGCAGGTTCTGGAAGCCCGTGACGACGCCGTCGGCCTTGGTGCGGACCGTGCTGTAGCTGTCCGACGCGGTCAGCCCGGTCGGGATGACCCAGCCGTCGACGTAGTTGTCGCGGGCGTCGGCCCAGTTGACGCCGCGAAAGCCGCTGGTCGCCGCGGACGCCTCCGCGGGCAGGGTGAGCAGCGGCACGGCTGCCAGGACGGCACAGAGAAGAACGCGTAGACGTCTCACCAGGACTCCCATGTTTACGCAAACATTCAGGATGCTGAATGATTACGTCGACGTTGCGGGTCTGTCAAGGATCACTGCGTCAGGGCCGCCGGACAGCGCGGTAGAGGACGTAGTGGCCGACCGGGCCGCGGCGGTGGCCGCGGCCGCTCTCGGTGGCGTCCAGGCCGGCGTCGCGGATCAGCGCGACGACTCGGTCGGGGGTGTTGCCGGCCAACCGGGGGTGCGCGTGTCCGCCGGCCGCGTCGATCAGGTGCAGTTCGCCGCCCGGCCGCAGGACCCGGTGGACCTCGGCCATCACCCGCGGCTTATCGGCGTCGTCCAGGTGATGCAGCATGTACGAGGACAGCACCCGGTCCACGCTCGCGTCCGGAACCGGCAGCTCGTCGGCGAAGGCGCGCTCGAAGCGCACCGGCAGACCCCGGCGAACGGCTTTGCGGTGGCCCCGGCGGAGCGCCCGCGGGTCGGGGTCGGTGCCGAGCACGTCGGCCCCGGGCGTACGCCGGGCGAGCCGCAGCACCACGTTCCCGGTGCCGCAGCCGATCTCCAGCACCCGGTGACCGGGTCGCACATCGGCCTGGTCGAGCAGTTCGTCGTGCAGTCGGCCGACGCCGGCCAGCCGGGTGCACGGGTCGTAGAGGAACAGCAGCGCATGCTGGCCCATCGCCGGCAGATAGTCCCGTTCGGTCACCATGTTCGCCTCCGGATGCGACTAAGTTGCGGTTGTACGCTCAGCCTCATGGCCCGTGCGAAAGCAAACAACGGCCGATCTGTGGCTGCCATGCGACGATCTTCGGATCCGCCGCTGGTCGGCTTCCCGTGGGCGCCGGGGGCGGTGCCGGTGGTCGTCGCGCACGTGCCCGAGCACTCCCCCGCGGGGCGACTCCCCCGGTCCGCGGACCACGCGCACAGCCACGACTTCCTGGTGCTCCTCTACGCGCATCGTGCCGACGGCTCGGTGCTGCTGGACGGCCGCGAGTGGCCGGTGCGGGACGGCGACCTGTTCGTCATCGCCCCGGGCCAGGTCGTGTCGTTCACCGGGCCGGCGCACGAGGTCGTCCGGGACGCCTGGACGGTGTACTTCCCGGCCGACGTCATCCGGCCCGGGACCCCCGGGGCGTACTCGTCCTGGCGGGCCCATCCGCTGCTGTTCCCGTTCGCCCGCGGCACCGACCGGGCCCAGCGCCTGCGCATCCCGGCGGCTGCGCGGGACGAGTGGGTCGCGCGCTTCCGGGCCCTCGAGGACGAGCTGACCGGCCGCCGGGACGGCCACGCCGAGGCCGCCCTCGCCCATCTCACCCTGCTGCTGGTGGCGGTGGCCCGGCTGCCCACCGACGTCGCCGACGAGTTGCGGGCCGCCCGGGAGCCCCTGCTCGCCGCGGTCTTCGACGTGATCGAACGCCGTTACGCCGAGCCGATCTCGCTGGTCGACGTCGCCGCCGAGCTCGCGTTGACCACCGGTCATCTGACCACGGTGGTGCGCCGGCGCAGCGGCCGGACCGTGCAGCAGTGGCTTACCGAGCGCCGCATGCAGGCCGCCCGCCAGCTGCTGACCAGCACCGATCTGACCGTGGCCGCGATCAGCCACCGGGTCGGCTACCCCGACGTCAGCTATTTCATCAAGCGCTTCCGGGCCGCCCACGGCCGCACCCCGGCCCGGTGGCGCGCCCCGTCCCGATCCTGATCGACGCCACCGTGCCGCCGGGCGAAGCCCGCGACGTCATCCTCGAGCGGGAAGGGCACCGCATAGGCTCAACCGATGATCCTTGATGTCGCCCGCGCCCGGTCCGGTTATCCCGCCCTCGCCGACGGCTTCGTGCACTTCGACGGGGCCGGCGGCACCCAGCCGGCCGAGCCGGTGATCGCCGCGATCGCCGGGGCGATGCGCACGGCGGTGTCCAACCGGGGCACGGCCAACGAGCCCGCCCGCCGGTCCGGGCAGATCGTCGAGGCGGCTCGCTCGGCGGTCGCCGATCTCGTCGGTGGCGACCCGGCCGGCGTGGTGTTCGGCCCGAGCGCCACCGCGCTGACCTACCTGGTGGCCCGCACCCTGGCGGCGGGCTGGGGTCCGGGCGACGAGGTGGTGGTGTCGCGGCTGGATCATGACGCCAACGTCCGGCCGTGGGTGCAGACCGGCGCGACCGTGCGCTGGGCGGAGGTCGATCTCGCGACCGGTGAGCTGCCGGTGGCGCAGTACCGCGAGCTGATCGGGCCGCGCACGCGGCTGGTCGCGGTGACCGCGGCCAGCAACGTCACCGGGACCATGCCGGCGGTCCGGGAGATCGCCGACCTCGCGCATGCGGTCGGGGCTCTGGTGTACGTCGACGGCGTGCACGCCACCGCCCATCGCCCCACCGACGTCGCCGCGATGGGCGCCGACTTCTACGTGACCAGCGCCTACAAGTGGTCGGGTCCGCACTACGCCGCCGTGGTGGCCGATCCGGCGAGGTGGGAGCCGCTGCTCCCGGCGAAGCTGCTCCCGTCGTCCGACCGGGTGCCGGACCGGTTCGAGTTCGGCACGTTGAGCTTCGAGCTGCTGGCCGGCCTCACCGCCGCGGTCGAGCACCTGGCCGATCTGGTCCCGGCGGACGCCGGCGTCGGCCGGCGCGACCGGCTGCTGGCGAGCATGGCGGCCGTCACCGAACACGAGAACCGGCTGATCGATCGGCTGCTCAGCGGACTGGCCGGGATCGACGGCCTGACGATCCGGCCGGCGGGCGCCGATCGCTGCCCGACGGTCTCCTTCCGGATCGCCGGCCAGACCCCGGCCGAGACCGCCCGGCAGCTCGGCGAGCAGGGCATCTGCGTGTCGCACGGCGACTATTACGCGGTCGAGTATTTCGAGGCGGCCGGCCTGCGGGCGAGCGGCGGGGCCGTGCGGGCCGGCCTCTACCACTACAACACCGAGGACGAGGTCGACCGCCTCGTGCGTACTCTCAAAGACCCCAGCCGTACCTGATGCGGTTCGCACCGCTGGTGTTCCGCACCGTCAGGGTCTGGTTGGTGCCGCTGCCCGACCGGGAGTACATCGAGTAGGGGTCCCAGGTCTTGCCGGAGGCGATCTTGCCGCCGAGGGCCGGCCAGTAGACGCCGCCGATGCCGAGGGCGCGCTGGCGTTCGGTGACGGCGCGCAGGTAGCGGACGAAGTTGTCGGTGGCGTTCGGATCGTTGTAGTTCAGGTTGTTGTCCATCTGGGCGCCGTACTCGGTGAGCACCGCCCGCGACCCGCAACTGCCGAGGCGGGTCGGGAAGTCGCTGTACCACTGGTCATATGTCTTGGTGCCGTAGAAGAACGCGTAGTAGTGGTAGGACAGCAGGGTGCCGGTGAAGCGGCTGTCGGTGCAAAGGTCACGCAGATCCTGGCTGTAACCGGTGCCGCCGATCAGCATCCGGCCCTTCGGCACCGACGGGTGCGCGCTGATCCACGCGGCGGCGAAGTTGCGCCAGTCCGCCGAACTGTATCCGTGCGGCTCGTTCATCGGCTCGAAGTAGACCTGGCTGTTGGTGCCGTAGGCGGCGATCACGGTGTTCCACATCGTACTGAAGGCGCTGGTGTTGGTGATCTTGCCGCCGGACGCGGCGCCGTCCTCCCAGTAGGCGAGGACAACCTTGAAGCCGCGACCGGTGGCGGCGTCGATCGTGCCGCGGTAGGCGCTCCACCAGCTGGTGCCGGCATCCTGGGTGTTGATCGGCAGGCGCACCGTGTTGACGCCCAGTGCGGCCATCCCGTTGTAGATCGCGTTCGACTTGGCCACGACGGTGCTGTAGCTGTCGGAGCTGCTCAATCCTTCGAGTACGTGGGTGCCGGTGGTGAAGTTGTCGCCCACCCGGGCCCAGTTCACGCCTTTGAACTGGTTGGTGGCCGCACTGGCGGGGGACGCGCCACTGACCGCGGCGACCGGGACGAGCGTCACCGCGGCCAGGGCGCTGAGGAGAACACGTTGGAGGGTCATGCCTCCTTGGTAGGACAAGGGGCGGGACCGCGCGATCTTTCGATCCGGCCCGGACAGAAACAGACACAGCCGAACACGATCAGAGCTTGCCCCAGATCTGGTTGGCGGTGGCGGCGCAGTCCCACAGCTGCAGGGCGGCGCTGTTGCCGCCGTTCCAGTCCTTGATGTCCACGCAGCGGCCGGCGGAGACGTTCACCAGCGTGCGCGCGGCGGTGAGGGTGAACCGCTGCACGGCGTTGCCGTTGCAGTCGGCCAGCTGGATGGGGGTGCCGTTGGCCAGGGCGCCCCCGGCCGGGTCCATGCACTTGCCCATGGCGCGCAGGGTGCCGTCGGACTGGAACGACCACTTCTGCGCGTCGCTGCCGTTGCAGTCCCACATCTGCAGGAGCGCCCCCGCGGTCGCCTGGGCGTTCGGGATGTCGATGCAGCGGCCGCTGAAGGTGGACTGCAGCATCGTCGCACCGGTCGCCGGCGGCGCGGTGGGAGCGGTGGTCGGTGTGGTCGGCGGCGCGCCGCCGTCGCAGTCGTTGGTCGCGACGACGTTGTCGGTCCACCCGGTGCCCGCCGCCCGGTACGCGTTTATCGCGGCACTCGCCTGCGCCGGGCTGAGCACCTGCTTCTTGGCGTGGTAGAGGTAGTCGACGGACTCGAGGTAGGTGCTGGTGCCGCCGGCGTGCCCGGCCAGGTCGATGAACCACTGGTTGAAGTCGATCGACATGTTCTGCCGGGGGTAGACCTTGCCCGAGTGGTCGCCGACCAGGGTGCCGTCGATGTAGTACTTCACGTGGCCGCCGCCGACGGTCGCCATCACGTCGTGCCAGCCGTTGATGCTGCGCGCCTGCTGGCTGTGCACGTTGTCGGCGTACCAGGGGTCGGCCACGTAGGTGTACCAGGTGGTCTGGTAGTTGATCGGTCCGGCCTCGCCCCAGCCGCCGTTCGGCAGATATTCCGAGAAGTCCATCTCGGAGTAGACCGGGTCCATCGGGGCGGCCAGCGGGGAGATCGTGTAGAACGTCTGGTTCACGTGGTCGCCGTCCGAACCGCTCACCGGGGCGTCGGAGAACTTGATCCGGGCCAGGTAGGTGCCCTCGAAGAAGCGGCGGTTGCGCTGCGAGAACTCGGCCTGCGACGTGCCCGCGGCGGTGCCGTCGGTGACCGCCTTGAGCTGGGCGACCTTCTGCCCGTCGACGGTCGGGAAGGACACGTTGTCGGCGAGCCAGCGCGCGCCGCCCACGCCCGGCCCACCGGAGTTGGTGCGGATGCTCCAGCCCCGCTGGCTCAGCGCCGCGTCGGTGCGCGAGGAGTAGTTGAAGTCGTCGAAGAGCACGCCGCAGCCGGTGGCGGCGCTGCTGCTGGGCGCGGTGACGAGACCGATGCCGGTGAGGGCCGCGGCGGCCGCGGCGACGGTCGCGCCGATGGCGATCTTGCGGGTTGGCGGCAGACCCATGGGGGTGGGCTCCTTTGCACTCGGACGATGATTGACCAGTGGTATGGGGATTGGTCGTTCGAGTACCGTGATTCATACCAGTGGTCTACGTCAATAGACTTCCGCACAGGTGCCCCTGCTGACCACCGTGGGTGCCCGGCCGGACGGATGGGGGAACACGATGCGGCGCGCCGAGGTGCGGGACCGACTGCGTGAGCTGATCGACGCCCGGGCGCCCGGCGACCCGATGCCCTCGGAACGCTCCCTCTCCGAGGACCTCGGCGCCTCCCGCCCGACGGTCCGCGCCGCCCTCGACGACCTGACCCGCAACGGCCTGCTCGTCCGCCAGCACGGCCGGGGCACCTTCACCAGCCCGCACAAGATCTCCCAGGAGGTCCCGGCGGCCTCCGGCGAGCCCATTCCGCCGGCCGAGGGCAACTGGCTCAGCGACATTCTGGAGTTCCGCACCGAGTCGGCGGGCGCCCGGTTCGGCCGTCGCCTGCGCGTCTCCCCCGCCGACGAGGTCCTGTTTGTGCTGCGCCGGCGCATCGTCGACGGCGAGCCGATGGCCCTCGAGGAGATCCGGCTGCCGTGCGCCCTCGTCCCCGGCATCACCGCCGACGAGTTCGTGGCCGGCTCGCTCTACCGCCGGCTGCGCGAGCACTACGGCGTCGACCCGACCGACGCGGTGCAGACCACCGAGCCGACGGTCACCGACGCGAGCGAGTCACGGCTGCTGGGCGTGCCGCTCTACGCACCGGCGCTGCTCTTCGAACGCACCACCCGCGACGGCACCGGCCGGGTCATCGAATACACCCGGTCCATCTACCGCGGCGACCGCTACCGGATCACCAGCCACCTCCGGCTGGGCCCGGACTCGGGCTGATCAGCGACCGGCCGGTGGGCGAGGCGTCGGCGGGGCCGGCCGATCCGCCACCGGCTCCGGGTCGAACACGACCGTCTCGCCGGCGGCGGCGGTCACCTCCTGGCCGTTGTGCCGGAACGTCACCTCGGCGTCGTGCGCCTGGTAGGTCACCCGGTTCTCGGTGATGGTCACCCGCAGACAACCGCCCCGCCGGCGCAGGCTGAACCGGAGCCGGGTCGACCGGGGTGGCAGGCGCGGGGTGAACGCCAGTTCGCCGTCGTGGTCGCGCAGCCCGCCGAAGCCCATCACCAGGGCGATCCAGGCGCCGGCGCAGGCCGCGATGTGCAGCCCGTCGCCGCTCGCCTCGCCGCCGGCGCGCAGGTCGAGCAGGGCCGCCTCGGCGAGATAGTCGTAGGCCCGGGACAGGTGCCCGGTCTCGGCCGCGAGGACCGCCTGGATCGGCGCCGACAACGACGAGTCCCGGACCGTACGGGCCTCGTAGTAGGCGAAGTTGCGCTCCTTCTCGGCCGCGGTGAACTGGTCGGCGGCGGTCAGCATCGCGAGCACCAGGTCGGCCTGCTTCACCACCTGCTTGCGGTAGAGATTCAGGTACGGCTGGTGCAGCATCAGCGGGA
Source organism: Paractinoplanes ferrugineus (assembly GCF_016862195.1). Lineage (GTDB taxonomy): Bacteria > Actinomycetota > Actinomycetes > Mycobacteriales > Micromonosporaceae > Actinoplanes > Actinoplanes ferrugineus. Next base: position 25,729 of record NZ_BOMM01000076.1, read on the forward strand.
AGTCGTGGTCCTCGGCGAAGTCCCACTCCTGCAGGCGGGTGAACCCGTACGCCTGCTCGTGCACGCCGCCCTTCTCGCTGTACGGCTTCACCAGCCGGTCGGCGAGGTCGGACCGGCCGGCCAGCCGCAGGTTCCGGGCCGCCATCAGGTTGGTGTAGAGGTTGTCGTCCATCAGTGCGCTGTACTCGTCCGGCCCGGTGACCCCGGCGATGTGCGCGTCCCCCTCGTCGTCGAGGTAGACGACCTTCTCCCACAGCCGCGCCGTCTCGGCGATGATCTCGTCACCGGCCTCGCGCATGAACTCGTCGTCACCGGTGGCCGCGTGGTAACGCCGGACCGCCTCGGCGATGTCGGCGTTGACGTGCAGCGCCGCCGTCCCGGCCGGCCAGTAGCCGGAGCACTCCGGCCCACTGATCGTGCGCCACGGGAAGGCCGCCCCGGCCAGGTCGAGCTCGGCGGCCCGGGCCCGCGCCGCGTCCAGGGTCGAGTGCCGCCAGCGCAGCGCCGGGCCGACACAGCCGGGATGGGTATAGGTCAGCACCGGCAGCACGTAGATCTCGGTGTCCCAGAGGGTGTGCCCGTCGTAGCCGTTGCCGGTGAGCCCTTTCGCCGCGATCGGGTGCGGCCCCGCCTGGGCGCCCGCCTGCAGGACGTGGAAAAGGCCGAAGCGGACGGCCTGCTGCAGCTCCGGATCGCCGTCGACCTCGACGTCCGCGGTCGCCCAGAAGTCCGCCAGGTAGGCGCACTGCTCGTCGGCCAGCACCGCGAAGCCGGCCGCGGCCGCCGCGTCCCGGTCGGCCACCGCCTGATCGCGGAGGTCGTCCTCGTTCCACCGGTACGCGACGATCTTCTCGAACGTCACCTCGTCCCGGCCGGTGGTCGTCCACCGGAGCCGATCCGGCTCGGCCCGCACCGACCCCGGCCGGCCGAGGTGGGTGACGGCGGCGGCGACCCGGCGGTCGCTGTGCCGGGTGCGGTGCACCAGCGCGTCGGGGTCGTACGACACCGACACCAGCGGCTGCTCGACGACCGCGCTGGCCCGGGGGTCGTCGCGGGGCGCCGGCAGTTCCTCGTTGACCACCAGGTCGGAGTCGAACCGCAGCTCGGCCGCGGCGCGCACGGTGTAGCGGATCGCGGCGATCGACGGCCGGGTCAGCGACACCAGCCGCACACTGCGCAGCCACACCCGCACACCGCCGGGCGAGGTCCACTCCACCTCCCGGGTCAGCGTGCCGCGACGCAGGTCGAGGACCCGCTCGTGGCGCCGCAGCGTGCCGGTGCGCAGGTCCAGCCGTGCACCGTCGACGGTGGTCACGATCGGCTTGGCGTTCGGCGCGTTGACGATCGTCTCGGTGCGCTCCGGGAACGCGTACCCGGCCTCGGGGTAGCTCAGCTCGCGCACCTCGAACAGCGAGTTGAGGTAGGTGCCCGGCATCCCGCCGGGGTGCGGCTCGTCGAGGTTGCCCCGCAGCCCGACATGTCCGTTGGCAAGGGCGAAAACCGACTCGGCCTGGCGCAGCGCGGCGGCCCCCGCGGGCAGGCCCGACTCCCGTACGGCCCAGGGCTCGGCCGGTGCGATCTCAGACATGTGCCTTCACGATCAACTTGATACCCGTGAATCACTGCGCCCCACCCGCCGGCCGCTGTGCCTTTCCTGACAGACCGGCGCTGCCCACTTCGAATTCAAAGCACTAGGATCGCGGGGTGAGCGAACCGGCCCCCGGCCTCAACTCGGCCCAGCTCGGCGCCTACTTCGCGCTGATGGAGGTCAGCAGCCTCCTGCAGTACGCGGTGGACGAGCACCTGCGCGCCGACGGTGACCTCAGCTACGTGCAGTTCCAGATCCTGGCCCGGCTGGTCGACGCGCCCGCGGGCCGGCTGCGGATGACCGACCTGGCCGACGGGGTGGTGTACAGCCGCAGCGGGCTCACCTATCAGGCCGGGCTCCTGGACAAGCGCGGCCTGATCACCCGGGCGCCCTCGCCCGACGACGAGCGCAGTGTCATGGTGACGGTCACCGACGCCGGCCGGGCCCTGGTCGCGCACGTGCTTCCGGGGCACGTCGACCGCGTACGCCAGCTGCTTTTCGACCCGATGACCGGCCCCGATCTCGACGCCCTGAGCGCCGTCCTCGGCCGGGTCCGCAACCACATGCGCGCCACCCCGCCCCGCTCCGCCAAACCCCGCGCCGGTCGCGGCCGGCGCGACTGAGCCGGACCCAGACGATGGATCGGGAGCTGCTCGCCGATTTCCTCCGGGCCCGCCGGGAGGCGTTGCAGCCGGAGGAGGTCGGGCTGCCGCGGGGCCCGCGTCGGCGTACGGGTGGGCTGCGGCGCGAGGAAGTCGCCGTGCTGGCCGGCATGTCGGCCGACTACTACAGCCGGCTCGAACAGCGGCGCGGCCCGATGCCGTCCGAGCAGATGCTCACCGCCCTGGCCCGCGGGCTGCGGCTCAGCCCGACCGAGCGGGAGCATCTGTTCGCCCTGGGCGGGCTTTCGGCGCCGCGCCGGGTCCAGCGCGACGAGCGGGTGAGTCCGGCGATGACACGCATCGTGGAGAGCCTGACCGAGGCACCGGCGATCGTGTTCTCCCGGTTCGGTGAGGCGTTGCTGCAGAACCGGGCGGCGAAGGCCCTGTTCGGCGACTACGCCCGGTTCACCGGCATGTCGCGCTACCTGGTCTACCGCTGGTTCACCGACCCGGCGCAGCGCGACCTCTACCCGCCCGAGGACCACGCTCTGCGCGGCCGGGTCTTCACCGTCGAGATCCGGACGGCCTACACGGCCGATCCGGCCGGCACCGCCGGCGAGATCGTCGACGCCCTGCTGGCGGTCAGCCCCGAGTTCGCCGAGGTCTGGCGTCGGCACGAGGTCGATCTGGTGCACCATCACGATCTCAAGCGGTACCGGCATCCGGCGGTCGGCGAGCTGGAGCTGCACAGCCGCCGGCTCATCGACCCGGACGAGGGCCAGGACCTGCTGGTCTTCGAGGCCGAGCCGGGCTCGCCCAGCGCCGAGAAGCTGCGGCGCCTGATCAGCATGGCCTGAACCGACCCGGTCAGCCATGGTCTGCCACTCCGTGGATAACGGCACCATTCCGCCCGGTGCCGGGCCGGTCCACGCTTGCCCCAGGCCGTAGTCGGCCAGATCACACCGAACCTAGTTGCTTCGAATTCGAAGCGTGCTATGGTCGACATGTGCTTCGAAGTCGAAGCAAAAAGCAGGGAGGCAAACCATGAAGGCGATCCGATTCCACGAGTACGGCGACCCGGGCGTCCTGCGTCACGAAGAGGTCGAACGGCCCGTCCCCGGCCCCGGCCAGGTGCTGATCCAGGTCGCCGCGACGTCGTTCAACGGCGTCGACGGCAACATCCGGGCGGGCTTCATGCAGGGCCCGATCCCGGTCACGCTGCCGCACACCCCCGGCATCGACGTGTCCGGCATCGTCGCCGAGATCGGCCCGGACGTGACCGGCGTCGAGGTCAGCGACCAGGTCGTCGGCTTCCTGCCGATGGTGGCCGACGGCGCCGCGGCGGAGTTCGTGGTGGCCCCGGCCGACATCCTCGCCCCGGCACCCACCAGCATCCCGCTGGTCGACGCCGCCGCGCTGCCGATCGTGGGCCTGACCGCGTGGCAGGCGCTGTTCGAGCACGCGAAGCTCACCGCCGGGCAGCGGGTGCTGATCAACGGCGCCGGCGGGGCGGTCGGCGGCTATGCGGTGCAGCTGGCCAAGAACGCCGGCGCGTACGTCCTCGGCGTGGCCGGCCCGCACAGCGGCGAGCAGGTCAAGGCGGCCGGGGCGGACGAGGTCGTGGACTTCGACGCGGTCACCACGCCGGTCGACGTGGCGCTCAACCTCGCGCCGGTCGAGCCGGCCCGGCTGGCCGCCCTGCTCGACCTGATCGGCGACGGCGGCGTGCTGGTCAACACCACCGTGTGGATGCCCGCCCCCGGCGACGAGAAGCGCGGCGTGCGCGGCATCGACCTGTTCGTGCGCAGCGACGCCGCCCAGCTGGCCCACCTGGTCGCCCTGGTCGACTCGGGACAGCTGCGCGTCGACGTCGCCCAGCGGTTCCCGCTCGCCGAGCTGCCCACCGTGCACACCCAGGCGGCCGCCGGCGCGCTGCACGGCAAGACCGTCATCACCGTCTGAGCGCTGATCCGCCCGACGCGATCAGGCCCAGCCCCCGAGATAGCCGGCCAGGTCCGGATCAGCGCCGAGTGCTTCGGGACCCGCGTCCGCGTGGACGCGGGTCTCGAACAGCTCCGCGCCCCAGACCGCCCGGCGGGCCCGGGCGCGGGCCGAGTCGACGCGGATCGCGGGCACCCGCGACTGTCCGAACAGGACGGTGCCGAGGGTGCCCACGCCGACCGTCGACACCGCCTCGCGCAGTCGGTCGGCCACCCGGTCGGCCCGGACCGCCACCGGCACGTCCACGACCACGCGGGCGGGCGGCCAGGGCTCCGGTGCCTTGCTCGTCACCCGCTGGTCGGCGGCGAACAGGTCGGCGAACTCCGCCGGCACGCACACCGTCGCCGCCGGGAGAACGGCCAGCAGCGAGTCGACGCAGACGTACGCCGCCGCCGGGGACGGCGCCGCCCCCAGCCGGACCAGCACGTCGACGCCGTCGCCACGCAGCCCGCGCCCGCGCGAACCGGCGACCGGGATGCGCTCGGTGAGCAGCAGCGTCTCGGCGTCCTTGCGGGCCCGGCGGGCCGGGTCGTCGAGGTCGCGGCCGGCCCAGTCGGGTCCGTCGTGCCAGGCCACCGCGTCGGCGACGTGCGCGAGGATCGCCCCGCCGAGCCAGGCCCGGTAGGTCCACTCCCAGTCCTCGCCGCCGTAGGTGCGGAAGTTCTCGTCGAACCCGCCGACCCGCTCGAAGAACCAGCGGGAGCAGGCGAACGCGGCGCCGATGACATGGCGGTAGGACCGGTCGTCGGCGTCGAGCAGGTCGCCGGAGAGCCGGTAGGCGTCGCGCAGCCATTGCGGTTCGGGCAGCTCGGCGGCGGGGCCGGCGCGCTCGACCGGGGCGTCGACCGGCTGCCCGGTGAAGTCGGCGTGCCGCCGCCGGCCGACGACCACCGCCTCCGGCGCGAGTGCCGGCAGCCGGGCCATCCGGGTGAGGTAACCGGGTTCCGGCACGGTGTCGGCGTCGAGGAAGCAGAGCACGTCCCCGGTCGCGGCGGACGCACCGAGGTTGCGGGCCGCGGCCGCGCGGAACCCCTCGTCGGCCTGGCCCAGCAGGCGGACCCCGGCCGGGACCCGCGGCGGCTCCGGCGATCCGTCGTCGACGACGATCACCTCGGTGCGCTCGGCCGGATGCGTCTGCCGGCGCAGGGCCGCGAGCGTGCGGTCGAGCTCGGCCTGCTGGCGGTAGTGCACGACGACGACGGACACGGCGGGCGGCTCGGGTTCCAGCCCGTCGAGCAGGTCCCACCGGTTGCCGGGCACGGAACGGCCGTTCACCATGCGATGTCTCCTGTCCACCAGCGGAGGTAGGCCTCGGCGGTGTCGGCGAGGTGCGGGCGGGTGACCGCGTCGGGCGCCAGCCACGTCGACGCGGGGTCGGCGAGCGCGTCGGCGAGGGCGTCCGCGAGCCGGTCCGGAGCGACCAGGCGGACGGTGCCGGGTCGCAACTCGGCCATCTCCCGGGTGTAGCGCCCGTCGATGGCGAGGGGCCGGCGGCCGGCGGCGATCCAGGTGGCGAGGGAACCGGAGGCGGAGAAGTGCCGGTGCGCGACGACCGGCACGGCCACCGCCCGGCAGCGCGCGACGAGGTCCCGCTCGGGCACGAACCCGGTCACTTCCACCCGGGCCTCGGCCCGCGCCACGAAAGCCCGCAGATCCGCCTCGTGGCCGGCGGAGGGGCCGCCGAGCACGGTCAGCCGGGCGCCGGCCGGAAGCGCGTCGAGGACCTCGGCGTGACCCTTGCCGGGGTAGAAGAACCCGAGCACGGCGACGCCGGGGTCGGGCGACGCCGGGCTGACCGGCACCGGCGCGGGCGTGACGGGCAGCGGGACGACGCCGAGCACCCGCGGCACGATGCCGGCCTCGGCGAGGTGCGCCGCCTCGTGCCGGCTGTTGACGACCACGCCGCGGGCGGCCCCGGCGACGCGGACGTAACAGGCGGTCCGGCGCGGAAGGTTGCGCGGGCCGTCGGACTCCTGCGGTACGTCGTGCAGAGTGACGGTGAGCGCGGTCCGGGCGGCGACGCGCTCCACCAGCTCGGCCGCCTCCTCGGGGGACGCCGCCCAGAGCCGGTCGGTGAAGTGCAGGTGGGCCCGCTCCGGCGGGTGGTCGCCGAGCAGCGTGCCGGCGGCGGTGGCGAGACGCAGACCGGTGGCCGACTCCGCGGCGCGGGCGAGATCCCGGGCGGCGACGGTCACCCCGTGCCGGTCGTCGGCGGTGACCACCAGGGCGGGCAGCCCGGTCACGTGAGACCCAGGGTGCGCAGGGCGCTCTCGTGCCGGACCAGGCCGGCCCGCACCGCGTCCGGGTGGCGGGCGTACCAGGCCAGGTGGGCCTCGCGGACGGCGCCGGTCTCGACGACCCGGCCGTCGACGACCCACGGGCGTTCCGGTTCGTCGAGGCCCCACGCCTCGATGACCGCCGCCTCGCGGGGAGCGTGCACCGAATCGAGCAGCGGGCGACCCGGGTCGACCACGTGCTCGGGCAGGCCGAGGGCCGCGCGCACGCGGGCGGCGAGCTCGGTCCAGACCGGGTTGCCGGGGTGGTTGAGGGTGCGCATCTGGGCGAACGACGGGGTCGCGAACAGGTCCGAGACGACCACGGTGCGGTGCGCGGCCTCGCGGATGCGCAACTGGTCGAGAGACTGTTCGGCGATCGCCCGGACGGCCGCGACGTCGAGCCGCGCGGACCGGCCCAGAGCCGCGGCCTCGGCCAGGACGCGCAGGTCGTGATAGGCGACGACGGGCGGGACGAGGCTCGGGTCGCTGGGCGGGCGGACGATGGCGTGCGCCGGGTAGAGACCGGCGAACCGGATCACCGGCACCCGTACGGTCCGGGCGCCGGGCCCGAGCTGATCGCTCAGCTGGGCCGAGCCGAGCGGCAGGCCGTGGTAGTGGTCGTGGATCGGCTGCGTGATCAGCAACTCCGTCCGGGCCAGCCAGCGGGCGAGGTGCGGCAGGTCGGCAGCGGTGAGTTCGTGCACGGGCGGCAGCCGTACGGTGCGCAGATCGGGCCCGTCGAGCATGATGCGCAGCGACTCCGCCTGGCAGTTGCCGACGACGAGGACGACCGGTCCGTCGCCGGCCGGTTCCACCAGGCCGTAGAAGGCCCCGAAATGTCGGGTCCGGGGGTCAACCTGGGGGGCGGCCATGACCTCACCTGATGCCCGGCGAAGCCGCTGGCTATCCCCGTTCCGGGGTGTCGGCTACATCTCAAATGATCTCGGGGCCGGAGCGAGTCCCGGCGGCCGGGCGGGGAACTGGGGATTCCCACCCCCGCGCCTGCGGCTGAACCTCGAGGACGCCACGATGACGATCGCCGCACCCGTCGCAACCGCCGTCCGGGTGGCCTCGATCCCGGCCGGCCACCCGTACGTGCGTAACGTGCTGGCCGGCACCGGCGTCCGCCTGCTGCCCGATCCCCCGCCGCCGGGCGCCCCGGACGGACGGTGGTGGCCGCCGGTCATGTGCGACGCCGCCTGGGTCGACGCCAACGCGGACCGCTTCGACGTCATGCACCTGCACTTCGGAACCGAGTCCTACCCGACCGCACACCTGCGCTCGCTCGTCCGCGCGCTGCGCGCCGGCGGCCGGCCGCTGATCTACACGCTGCACGATCTCGAGAACCCGCAACTGGCCGACCAGGCGCCGCACCGGGAGCACCTCGACGTGCTGGTCCGGGCGGCCGACGAGCTGGTCACCCTGACCCCGGGCGCGGCGGCCGCGATCGAGCGGCGCTGGAGCCGGACGGCCGAGGTCATCCCGCACCCGCACGTGCTGCCGCTCGACGCGGACGTCCCGGCCGGGACCCCGAGCGACCCGTACGTCCTCGGCGTGCACCTGCGCGACATCCGGCCCGGCACCGACGCCGTCCGCACCGTCGCCACCCTGCTCGACGCCCTCGACCACCTGCGCGCGCAGGGCCTCGGCGCGACCGCCCGGGTGCAGGTCAACGAGCGGGTCCGCGACGAGGCCGCGCGCGCTCAGGTGGCCGCGCTGATCGCCACGCACCCGGCGGCCGAGCTGCGCCGCACCGCCCGGCTCGGCGACGACGCCCTCGCCCGGTCCATCGCCGACCTCGACGTCGCCGTCCTGCCGTACCGCACCGGCACCCACTCCGGCTGGGCCGAGCTGTGCTGGGACCTCGGCGTGCCGGTGGCCGGGCCGCCCGTGGGCTTCGCGCACGAGCAGCATCCGGCGGACTTCGCCGTCTTCGACGCCGGCGACGGGGCCGGGCTCGCCGGTGCCGTGCGGCGGCTGGTCGCCGGTGCGCCCCGCCCGGGTTCGGCCGCCCGCGCGCTGCGCACGGCCGCGCGGCGCCGGCAGCGCATCGCCCAGTCGGCCGCGATCACCGCCGCCCACGCCGCCCTGTACGAGCGCGTCGCATGAGCGTCCGTCCCCGCACCATCGCCGTCATCGCACCGCTTCGCCACCCGATCCGGGAACCGCACGCCGGCGGTCTCGAGGCCATGGTCTGGGACCGCGTCCGGATGCTGCGCGCCCGCGGGCATCGGGTGCTGCTCTGCGCCGTGGCGGGCTCGCAGTTCCAGGAGGACGGCCCGGCCGAGTTCCGGCTGCCGGCCGTCGTCTGGCCGGACGAGCGGGACGCCACCGACTCCACCTTTCCGCCGGGCCACCTGGAGCGCGCCGTCCCGGCCCTGGAGGCGGCACTCGACTTCATCCGGCGCCACGCCGACACGATCGACCTGGTCGACAACCACAGCCTGCACCCGCAGCCGCTGACCTGGGCCGACCGGCTCGGGGTGCCGATGGTCACCACCCTGCACACCCCGCCCCTGCCGCGGCTCGTGCCGGCCGCCCGCGCCGCCGAGCACCACGGGCGCCTGCTCGCGGTGAGCGCCTACACCGCCGCCGAATGGCGCGAGCACGGGGTCGAGGCGGCCGTGCTGCCGAACGCGGTCGACGCCGGCCGCTGGCATCTCGGGGCGGGCGGGCGGGACCTCGTCTGGTTCGGGCGCATCGTGCCGGAGAAGGGCGTGCATCTCGCCGTGCGGGCGGCCCGGCTGACCGGCCGTACGCTGCGCATCGCGGGCCGGGTCGGCGACGTGCCGTACTTCCGGGAACAGATCCGCCCGTACCTCGGTGACGGCGTCGACTACCTCGGGCCGCTCGGGCAACCGGCGCTCGCCGACCTCGTCGGCGGCAGCGCCTGCGCTCTGGTCACCCCGCTCTGGCAGGAGCCGTTCGGGCTGGTCGTCGCGGAGGCGCTGGCCACCGGCACGCCGGTCGCCGCGTTCGACATCGGCGGCATCGGCGAGGTCGCGGGCTCGGCCCCGGCGGTCCGCCTCGTGCGGACCGGTGACGCCATCGCGCTGGCCGAGGCCGCGGAGCAGCTCGCCACCGAGCGCGGCCACGATCCCGCGCTGCGGTTGGGCACCCGCACCGCCGCCCTCGCCCGATTCTCCCTCGAGCACCGGGCCGCCGAGCTGGAGACCGTTTTCGACATGGCCGGAGCCGGCGCATGGGTCTGACCGGTTGGTACGTCCACCACCACGGTGCGGGGCACCTGACCCGGTTCCGGGCGGTGCGCCGGTTCCTGCCGGGTGCGGTGGTGGTCTTCAGCTCGCTGCCGGAACCGGCGGCACTCCCGCCCGCGACGACCTGGATCCACCTGGACCGCGACGACGACGGCCGGCCGGCCGACGCCGACCCCACCGCGGGCGGCCTGCTGCACTGGGCGCCGCTCGGGCACGCCGGGCACGCGCGCCGGTTCGCGGCCATCGCCGGGGCGCTCGGCGCCCGGCGCTTCGATCGGTTCGTCGTGGACGTGTCGGTCGAGGTGGCCCTCCTGGTACGCCTTCTCGGCGTGCCGACCGTCGTCATCACCCAGCCCGGTGACCGCGGCGACGCCCCGCACCGGCTCGCCTATTCGACGGCGGCCCGGGTGCTGGCCCCGTGGCCGGCCGGCACGCACCCCGCCCCCGCCACCCGCGCCCTCGTCGAGGTCGGCGGCATCTCCCGCTTCGACGGTCGGGAACGGGTTGTCCGACCGGACCCCGGCACGGTGCTCGTGCTGGGCGCCGGCGTGGCCGAACCGGACTTCGCCGCCGCCGCGTCCGCCACCCCCGGGACCCGCTGGCAGCTCGCCGGCGGTTCGGCGGCGACCTGGCTCGACGACCCCTGGGCGGCACTGCAGCGCGCCGAGGTGGTGGTGACCGCCGCCGGACAGAACAGCATCGCGGACATCGCCGCCGCCGGGGCGCGGGCGGTCGTGGTGCCGCAGCCACGGCCGTTCGACGAGCAGGTGGCCACCGGCCGGGTCCTCGCCGACCGCCGGCTGGCCGTCGTCGAACCGGCCTGGCCCGCCCCGCACGAGTGGCCCGCGGTCCTCGACCGGGCCCGCGCCCAGCACCCGGACTGGACACAGTGGGGTGTCGCCGGGGCGGCGCGCCGGGCGGCCGAGGCGATCACCGAGGTGGGCGCGTGACCGCGGTCGTCACCCTGGGCTCGGCCGCCCGCCTCGACCACGTACGCCGGCAGCAACGGATGCTCGGGGCCGAGCCCGTCCGCCGGGTGCTCGTCTGGCTCGACGCCGACCCGCCGCCGGCGTCCGTGCCGGAGTTCGCCGGTGCCGAGCTGGTGCACGTGCCGCCCGGCGAGCACGGCCTGCGGCTGGCCGCCGGGCGTAACCAGGGCGCCCGCACCGCCGACGCCGGCCTGCTCGTCTTCCTCGACGCCGACTGTCTGCCCGGCCCCGGCCTGCTCGCCCGCTACCGCGCCGCGGCGGACGCGCACCCGGGCGCCCTGCTCTGCGGCCCGGTCACCTACCTGCCGAAGGGCGTACGCCCGGTGGACGCGACCGCGTTACCGGCGTTGACCGCCCCGCACGCGGCCCGGCCCGCCCCACCCGACGGCGAGCACGTCGTCGCCGGACCGGACGACTACCGGCTCTTCTGGTCGCTGTCCTTCGCGGTCACCGCCCCGACGTGGGACACCCTGGGCGGCTTCGACGAGGCCTACCAGGGTTACGGCGGCGAGGACACCGACCTGGCCCGCACCGCGGCCGCGGCGGGCGTCCCGCTCGTCTGGGTCGGCGGCGCGCACGCCTACCACCAGTACCACCCGACCTCGTCGCCGCCGTGGCAGCACCTCGACGACATCCTGCGCAACGGCCGCCTCTTCGCCGAGCGCTGGGGCTCCTGGCCGATGCAGGGCTGGCTGGACGCCTTCGCCGAGGCGGGCGCCATCGAGCCGACCCCGGCCGGCTGGCAGCGCCGCCCCCGACCACCGGCCGCCTAGCCCTCAACCGCCTGGTCGGGCGGCGGGTCACGGGGTGCAGCCGCAGGTCCGGCCCACCACCAGGTTGCCGGTCAGGCGTACGTGGGTGGGCGGGGTGCCGGGTTCCCGGATGTCCTGCAGCAGTCGGGCGCAGGCGATGCGGGCCAGATATTCGACATCCTGCCGCATCGTGGTCAGGGGCGGGATGGTGAAGCGGGCCGCCCGGGTGCCGCCGACCGACACCACGGCGACGTCGTCGGGCACCCGCAGACCGAGCTCCCAGCAGGCGTGCAGCGCCCCGAACGCCTGCACGTCGGAGGCCACGAACAGGGCGGTCGGGCGGCGGCCGTACACCGCCCAGGGCCGGCCGTGCTCGCTGAGCAGCAGGCCGGCCGCCTGGTAGCCGCCCTCCTCGCCGGCGTCGGCGAACGCGACCAGGCCGTCGCCGGCCGGCCGGCCGGTGCGGTGCTGCTGGTCGCGCCAACCGGCCAGGCGCAATCCGTCGGTACTGACGTACGGCGGGCCGACGATGCACCCGATCAGGTCGTGGCCGTGCACCTGGAGGTGGTCGACCGCGCCGGCGGCGTCCCGTTCGTCGTCCATGCTCACCGTGGACAGCGTGTTGCCGACGCGTTCCTCGAGGACGAGCACCGGTTGCTCGACGTCGGCGAGCGGGGCGCCGGACAGCGACACCCCGGAGGTGATGATCAGCCCGTCGGCCTTGCGGTCGACGAACGTCCGGAGCAGCCGCTCCTCGCTCGACCGGTTGCCGTACGTGCTGGCGGTCAGCGTGAGGTAGCCCTGCTCGGTCAGGCTCCGCTCGATCGCCTCGGCCAGCGCCCCGTAGAACGGGTTGCTGCGGTTGGGGGTCAGCAGGCCGATCGTCTGGGTGCTGCCTCCGCGCAGCGCACTGGCGATCGCGTTCGGCCGGTAGCCGAGCTGTTCGATCGCGGCCAGGACCCGTTCCCGGGTGCCGATCGCGACCGGCCGTGGTCCGTTGTTCAGGACGTAGCTGACCACGGCGGGGGAGACGCCGGCGGCACGCGCCACATCCGATCGGGTTACCGCCAAGCTCTGCTCCCCTAGCTGAAGGCGGCCTCGAGCCCGAGGTCCGCGAGCGAAGGATACGACGACTGGGCGCCCGGGCTCTGCACCGCGAAGGTTCCGGCGCGCACTCCGACGGTCACCGCGTCCGCCAGGCCGGACCCGGCGGCCAGCCGGACGGCGAGCGCGCCCACGAAGGCGTCCCCGGCACCGGTGGTGTCGACGACGGCCGTGGGCCGGGGTGCCGGGACGTGCCCGGTGCCGTCCGCGTCGGCCCAGCAGGCTCCCTCGGCACCGACCGTGACGACGACCGAGCGGGCGCGTGAGCGCAGTTCGGCGACCGCCCGCTGGGCCGCCTCGGCGCCGCGCACCTCCCAGCCGAGCAGGCCGCCGGCCTCGGCCTCGTTGAGCACCAGCGGATCGCAGTGGGCGAGCAGGTCGCCGGCCACCGGCTGGTAGGGCGCGAGGTTGAGGATCACCCGGGCACCCGCCGTGGCGGCCGCCGTGATGGCCGCGGTGATGATCTCGGGCAACACCTCGGCCTGCATGACGATGGTGGCGGCGCCGGTCTCGGCGGTGATCCGATTGACCGTACGGGCGACCCGCTCACTGGTCAGCGCGAAGTTGGTGCCCGGCACGACGGTGATCGAGTTCTCCCCGGAGTCGTAGACGAGCACCAGGGCGAGGCCCGTACGCCCGCGGCTGATGATCTCGACGTTCGTCGTGTCGACGCCCTCGGATCTCAGCTCGCGGATCAGCTGCGCCCCGTCGGCGTCGTCGCCGACGGAGGCGACGAAGCTGACGTCGCCCCGCAGCCGGGCCATCGCCACGGCCTGGTTGGCCCCCTTGCCGCCGGGCTGCTTGAGAAGGTCGGTGGCGAGGACGGTCTCGCCCGGCCCGGGCGGTTCCGCGACGCGGACGATGTAGTCCTGATTGGCCGAACCCACCACGATGATGCCTTTACTCACTTCTCTCCACTTCCGATCGAGAGGCGTCCGAAGAAGCGCTGGAGCACGAACATGCTGATCGCCGGCACGAGCGTGAGCACGATGGTGCCGGCGAAGTTCTGCCCGTAGTCGGCCGCGTGCTCGCCGAAGGTACCGGCCAGGGCGACCGGGGCGAGTTGCAGCCGGTTGTCGCTGACGATCAGCAGCGGCCACAGGAAAGCGGTCCACTGGCCGAGGAAGATGAGCAGGGCCGAGTTGGTGAGGGCGGGACCACTGAGCCGGGCGTACAGCGAGAAGAGAATTCTCGGTTCGGAGGCGCCGTCGAGCATCGCGGCCTCCCGGTACGACTGCGGGATGCCCATGAAGTACTGCCGCAGGTTGAAGATGGCGAGACCGTTGCCGATGCCGGGCAGGATCAACCCGATCATGGTGTTGCCCAGCCCCCAGTCGGTGAACTGCTGGGCCAGCGGGATCGCGATCGCCTCGAACGGCACCATGAAGCTGATCACGATCACCGCGAAGATCAGGTTGCGGCCGGGGAACTCGTAGACCGCGAGGGCGTACGCGGCCATCGCCGACAGCGCCAGGCCGATCCCGACCGAGGCGATGCAGACGACGAACGAGTTGAGCAGCGCCCGCGCGAATCCCGAGTCGACCAGCAGGTGCACGTAGTTCTCGAAGGTGACCTCGGACGGGATGACCAGATGCCAGCTCAGCGGCGACATCGTGGTGAGGATCTCGGCGTTCGGGCGGAACGATCCGATCAGGATCCAGACGGCCGGCAGGACGAACGCCAGCCCGACGACGACGGCCACCGCGGTCAGCACGATCGTGCCGGTCCTCGACCGGCGCCGGGGCAGTTCGGTGGTGGTCATCGCGGCGTCCTCTCCTCGCGCAGCAGCCGGAACTGCAGGAGCACGAAGAAGATCATGATGACGGTGAGGATGACGACCTCGGCCGCGCCCAGGTTCCGGCTGCCGTACCCGTAGGTGGTGCGGTAGGCGTCGAACATCAGCAACGTCGTGCTGTTCTGCGGACCGCCCTGGGTCAGCAGCTGAACGGGCACGAACAGCACGAAGTTGGCGACCGTGTCGGCGACCAGGACGAACAGCAGCGGCCGCTTGAGCATCGGGACGGTGATGCTGAAGAACGTGCGGATCGCGCCCGCCCGGTCGATCTTCGCGGCGTCGTAGAGCTCCTCCGGGATCGCCTGCAGGCCGGAGATGAGGAACAGCATCCAGTAGCCGATGCCGATCCAGCTGGCCAGCAGGATGATGCCCGCGAGGGCCTGGTTCGGTGAGGTCAGGAACGGTTGCGGGTTGCCGCCGATCGCGCTGATCAGCGCGTTTATCGGGCCGTTTGGGTTGAGCGCCGCACCCCAGGCGATGCACGAGCCGACGATCGGCACGGTCACCGGCACGAACACCAGCGTGCGCCACACCCCGACGGCCGGGATCTTCTGCACGAACAACACCGCCAGCAGCAACGCGAGCGTGATCTGCAGCGGGTTGATGATGACGTTGAAGATCAGCGTACGGACGATGGTGCCGACGAAGTTGGGGTCGGCGAACAGCGACTCGTAGTTGCCCAGCCCGTGGAAGGTGGCCGGGATGATGCCGCCCGGGAACGCCTTGTAGAGGCTCTGCGAGAGAGCCCCGACGGTCGGCACGACGCGCAGCACGATGAGCGCGGCGATCGCGGGCGACAGGAAGATCGCGGCCCACCCGAGTTCCTGCCGGCGGCCGGCCCGCCGCCGCTTACCGGCGGCGGGCGCGGATACGGTGGAGGAGGCCATTACTGATACTTCTTCCAAGCGGTGGCCAGCTGGGCCGAGGCACTGTCCAGCGAGGTCTTCGCGTCAACACCGTTACGGATGTCGGCGAAGGCCTGGTTGAGGATCGTCTCGAACTCGATGTAGCCGATCGTCGGGACCCGGTTGACGGCGGTTTTCGAGGTCTCGAAGTCGATGATCTTCGCGGCGTTCTGGCCGGCCGGCGAGGAGAACACCGACTTCTGGAAGTAGATCTTCTTGCCGTCCGGGGTGGCCGCCAGCTCCGGGTCGGAGCGGTACTTGATGTAGCCGCCGCCCTCGTCGACAGCCATCCACTTCATGAAGATCGCCGCGGCTTCCTTCTGCTTGCTGAACGGGTTCATGGCGAGCGACCAGGAGCCGGTCGGGGTGGCCGGCTTGCCGCCGTCGAAGACCGGCTGCGGGGCGACTCCCCAGTCGACCTTGGACTCGCCGAGCTGCGGGATCAACCAGGGGCCTTCGACCATGTACGCGGCCCGGCCGGCCACGAACGCTGGATCGGTCTCCTCGGACTTCATCCCCTTCGGCGCGACACCCTGCTTGAACAGATCGCCGTACCAGGTGAACGCCTTGACCCACGACTCCGAGGTGAAGTCCGGCGTCAGGTTCTTGTCGCCGGACGCCCCCACCGACCCGCCGAGCTGCACCGGCAGCGGCTCCAGCTGGTAGTAGCGGTCGAACTGGCCGAACAGGAAGCCGTACTGGGCGCCCGCCGACTTGGCCTTGGCCGCGTCGGTGGTGAGCTTCTCCCAGGTCATCCGCTGGGCCGGGTCGGCGGACGGTTCGGGCAGGCCGGCCTTCTTCAGCAGCGCCTTGTTGTAGTAGAGCAGCTGGGTGGAGTTGGCGATCGGCAACGCCCAGAGCTTGTCCTGGTACATCCCCGAGTCGTAGGCCGTCGGGTCGAACGTGCTCTTGAAGCTCGCGAAAGCCTTCGTCAGGTCCTCCGCCTCGCCGCGGGCGGCGAGCGCGGAGATGCGCGGCTGGTCCGCCCAGTAGACGTCGGGGTCGCCGCCCTTGTTGGCGATCCGCGCGTCGAGCGTGCTGTTCAGGCTGTCGAACGGCACCGACTGGTAGTCCACCTTGATGGTCGGGTGCGCCTTCTGGAAGGCGTCGATGACCTCCTGCATGTGGGCAGTCTTGAGGTCGAGGATGCTGAGCACCTTGACGGTCGCGGTCGGGTCGCTGCTCGGCAGCGACCAGCCACCGCCGCTGCCGCCGCTGCTGTCACCGTCCGCGCCGGAGCAGCCGGAGAGGACCAGGGCCGAGGCGGCCAAGGCCGCGATTACTGGCTTTATGAATTTCATCGGGGGCGTCCCTTCTCTTGCTCAAAGACCGGTGATGAGGCCGAGGAAACGTTCGGTGAAGGCATCGGCGTCGACGCTCACCGCGACCCGCGCGTTGGCGGCCGGCGGTTCGGCGCCCTCCCGGCGGTCGGTGATCATGACGCCGCGCGCCTCCCCCTCACCGGTCACCACGGACACCGCCACCTCGCGGAACTCGCAGATCTCGGGCCGGGTGAGGACGGCGACCGCGAGGGGGTCGTGCATCGCGCACGAGTCGGCTTCGAGGGCGTTGCCCGGGAAACGCTCGGCGATGTGGTCGATCCAGGCGAGGGTGAACTCGCCGGCGAACGGGGCGAACGCGGTGCTCGCCTCGAGCATCCGGCGGGCGTGCTCGCGGGTCAGGCGTACCTGGAGGGTGACGTCCAGGCCCACCCAGCGCTGCGGCGCCCCCGAGCGCAGCACGGCCTGGGCGGCCTCGGGGTCGACCCAGACGTTGAACTCGCCGGGCATGTCCCGGCTGGACATGGTCCCGAAGAACATCCCGCCCATGATCACGATCTCCTTGACCGCGCCGGCGATGCGCGGCTCGAGCAGCAACGCGGCCGCCACGTTGGTCAGCGGGCCGATCGCCACCAGGGTGATCTCCCCCGGGTTGGCCATGATGTGCTCGGCGATCGCCACGGCGGCGTAACCGGGAGCGGGCGCCTGGGCCGAGTCGCGCAACGCCAGGACGTTGTCGGCCGGGGTGCGTTTGCGGTCGGGACGGGTGTACGCGGCGGAGGCCCCCCGGACGATGGGCACGCCCCGCAGACCAAGACGGTTCGCGAGCTCGCCGGTCAGGATCGTGGCGCTCTCGACGTCGGTGTTGCCGTTGACGGTGGTGATCAGATCGAGCTCGATGTCGGGATCGGCATGGGCGAGAGCCAGGGCGAACCCGTCGTCGATGTCAGAGCCGGGCGCGCCCATGGCGAGGTCCGTGTCGAGGATGATGCGCATCGAAGCAACCCCAATTCAACTCGTGTTGCACGCAGTAAACACGAGTTGAATGTGACCGACAAGACACTGACGACATCTTTTCGAAACTTCCGTAACCCACCGTTAACAGCCCGGGTGCCGGCCGATGCCCGATTTGCCGGACCCCTCGATCACCCCTTCGGAGGCCGCGTCGGACCGTCGGTTCCCGGCCGGCGACGAGGGCTGTGACGAGAGGGTCGTCAGCGAAGAGCCCGACCAGAAGGAGTGCGAACGGCACCACGCCGGGTCACCCGAGGAAGACGTTCGCGCGGGGCCGACCCGGTGGGACCGGAGCGGGGCGACGTGCCCGCCCTGCTTCGTCGGGTCGCCGAACCGCCTATCCGGGACGAGCCGTCCCGGGTCGACGCCCGGCGGGGTCAGCCGAGGCGGTTCTCGGTCAGGGCGCGCAACTCCACCTCGGCCCGGGCGATGAGCGCCTCGAGGCCCGCGGCCGATTCACCGTCCCACGCCTGGCTCGCGCGTTCGAAGACGGCGGCGCCCGCCCGTGCGGCGAGGCGCGCCGTGGGTTCGGCGATCCCGCGTTCGCGCAGCGCCGCGACCAGCGCCTCGGTCAGCGAGGCCGACTTGGCGTGGGCTCTTTCCGCCAACGCGGGCGACGTGGCGATGATCGCGGCCCGCCGCACGGCGACGGGACGGCCCGCGACGAACAGCGGAACCGCCGCCGCATAGGCACGCAGGACCGTTGCCAGCGGCCCCTCGTCCCGCGCCGACGCGATGGCCTCGCGCATGACGTCGCGCAGCTCCGCCTCGCCGTCGAAGAGCACCTCGCGCTTGTCGGCGAAGTGGCGGAAGTAAGTTCGCTCGGTCACGCCCGCCCGGGCCGCGATCTCGGCCGTGGTCGTGGCCTCGTAGCCCTGTTCGCCGTAGAGATCGAGCGCCGCCTCGCGCAACCTCGCTCGCGCCTCGGCGCCACTTCTCGGCATGCCCCGATCCTAGTTGACGTCAGTCACTGACACTTCCGTGGTAGCGTCAGTGACTGTCACTACCTGGGAGGAATCATGACCCGTGTCATCCGCTTCCACGACTTCGGCGAGCCGCTGGAGGTCCTGCGCGAGGAACGCATCGAGATCCCCGACCCACCGAGCGACCGGATTCGCGTGCGTGTCCTCGCGACCGGGCTCAACCCGGCCGACTGGGAGCTGTGCCGCGGCTTCCGGCCGGGAACGCTGCCCCGCGGCATCGGCTACGACGTGGCCGGGGTCGTCGAAGCGGCCGGTCCCGGCCGCGACAACGTGCGGATCGGCGACGTCGTCTTCGGCACCGCCGACTTCGCCGGGCAGCCCAGCGCCGGCGCGGCCGACGCGGCCATCCTGAACAACTGGGTCCCCGTACCCGAACAGCTCGACGCGGCACAAGCCGCCACCCTGCCGATGGTCGTGCAGACGGCCGCCTGGACACTCGAACTCATCGCCCTCCGGCCGGGCGCCACACTGCTCGTACACGGCGCCGGCGGCATGGTCGGTTACGCGGCCGCGCAGATGGCGCTGCGCCGCGGAGCCCGCGTCATAGCGACTGCCGGTCCCACCTTCACCCCCGACCTCGAACAGTTCGGGGCGCGCGTCACCACCTATGGCGAGGGTCTTTCCGAACGGGTACGCGCGTTGACCGGCGGTGCCGACGTCGACTTCGTGCTCGACACGCCGCGGCCGAGCCCGGGAACGCTGCCTGACCTCATCGCGCTGGCCGGCGGCGACCCGCGGCGCGTGGTGACGGTCAGCAACCACGACGAGGCCCGCAAGCTGGGCGCCCGCGTCAACCTCGACGAACTGCGGCCCGGCCTGACCCCGCTCGCCACTCTCCTGCCGGAATACGCCACGCTCGCGGCCCGTGGCGAGTTCCGCCTGCCGATCGCGAAGACCTTCCCCCTCGGACAGTGGCGCGACGCCGTCCGGCTCAGCCTTTCCGGCCACCCGCACGGCAAGGTCGTGCTGACGCCGTGAACCGCACGGGCTGAGCGGCTCGGGCACGAAGATGTCCTCCGGCGTCCACAACCGCCGCTCATCCTGGCTTGGCGGGCCGCCGAGGCCGGCCCGCTGATCCGTTCGTTCAGCGGCGTCGCCGCCGCGAGGTGATGCCGCGGAGTTCCCCGTTCCCGCCCTCGCCGACATGGATCTGCACCCGGTGGTGTGCTGTACCCGGTGTGCCGTCACTTGTGCACCGTGCTGGGCGTGCGCTGTATGTCAGGGAGTCGAACCCCTGCGCCTGCCCTCGGCGCGCCAAGAAAGGAGCCGAATTACCCGCCGGCTCTCGGGTGTGTGCACGCCTCCACGTCGGTTACCTGCTCCGCGTTCTCAGTCCAGCAGGTCGGCCTCCCAGTTGGTCCGCTGGATCAGCGTGTCCACTTCCCGCAGCTGCCGGGCCAGGTCGTCGGCTTGACGCCGCAGGTCGGCCACCGGCAGCGCCGGGATCATCTTCAGTTCCGAGCGCAGCTGCCGGAAACCGCGCTGACCGTCGCCGGCCGCGGCATCGGCGGCCGAGGTGACGACGCCGTGCCGCAGGCGCAGGACATCGCGGCGGGCCAGCGCGTCGGTGAGGGTGCCGTCGCCGACATCGGTGGCGGCGTTGGTCCGGTTGATCCGGCGGATCAGCGACTCGAGCTGGTCGAGCACCTCACCGGCCTCGGCCAGCAGCGCGGCGGCGTCCTCGGCGGGCGTCTCACCCTCCTGGTAGCGGGCGCTGCCGGCGACGCGGGAACGGAGTTGTTCGGCCCGGCGCGACGCGTCCGCGCGAAGCGCGAGGGCCTCGGCAAGTTTCACGCGCGCCATTATGCCGCGCCGGGACAGGGCTTGCCGGGACAGGGCTCGCCGGGACGGGGCCCGCCGGGTCAGCCCAGGGCGGCCGCCTTGCGCAGCAGCACGGAGCGCTCCCGGGTGTTGCCGCACAGCTTGGCGGCCAGTTCCAGTTCGGCGCGGGCCTCGGCGGTGCGGCCGAGCCGGGTCAGCAGTTCGCCGCGCACGGTGGGCAGCAGGTGCGAGCCACTCAGCCGGCCGGTCACGACCAGCTCGTCGACGATGACCAGCGCGTCGAGCGGGCCGGTGGCCATCGCGACCGCCACGGCCCGGTTCAGCTCGACGACCGGCGACGGCGCCACCCGGCCGAGCGCCTCGTACAGCAGCACCACCCGTTCCCAGTCGGTCTGCTCGACCGACGCGGCGGCGGCGTGCGTGGCCGCGATGGCCGCCTGCAGGCCGTAGGGGCCGAGGCCACGACCGGCCGACGCGGCCTGCCCGAGCGCGGCCAGGCCGCGCCGGATCGCCGACCGGTCCCACCGCCGCCGGTCCTGGTCGGCGAGCAGGATCGGATCACCAGCCGGATCGGTACGCGCCGGGAACCGCGCCGCCGTCAGCTCGACCAGAGCCAGCAGGCCGTGTGCTTCCGGTTCCGCGGGCAGCAGGGCCACCAGCATCCGGGCGAGCCGGATCGCCTCGTACGCGAGATCGGTGCGCAACAGCCGCTCCCCCGCCGACGCCGTCGCGCCCTCGGTGAAGACGACGTAGAGGACGCTGAGCACCCCGCTGAGCCGGTGCCCGCGCTCCTCGGCCGGCGGAAGCTCGAAAGTCACGCCCGCCGCCGCGATGGTCTTCTTGGCCCGGGTGATCCGGGCCTGGATCGTGGGCACCGGCACGAGGAACGCGCGGGCGATCTCCTCGCTGGTCAGGCCGCCCACGGCGCGCAGGGTCAGCGCGACCCGGGCCTCGGGCGAGAGCACCGGATGGCAGGAGATGAACATCAGGGCGAGGATGTCGTCGTCGATCCGGTCCGGATCCCCGTCGATCTCCTGGGTCTCGGCCTGCGCGGCGGCCAGCGTGGCGTAGCGGTCGTCGAGCGCGGAGCGGCGGCGGAAGGAGTCGATGGCGCGCCGGCGGGCGGTGGACAGCAACCACCCCACCGGGTCGGCCGGCTCGCCGTCGCGTCGCCAGGCCACGAGGGCCTCGGCCAGCGCCTCCTGGGCCACGTCCTCGGCGAGCTCGAAGTCCCGGGTGTAGCGGGCGAGGGCGCTGACGATCCGGGCCGATTCCATCCGCCAGACGGCCTCGACGGCCCGGCGCGCCGAGTCGGCGCGCCGGGAACCGCCGGACGCCCGGTCCATCAGAGCTGACCGGTACGCTCGCGCCACGCCCGCTCGCGGATGACCCACTCGTTGTCCTGGGGGAACTCGTCGATGCCGGGCACTCGCCGGACCTCGGTCCGCGCCCCGGGGAAGACCGGGATCCGCTTCGCCCACTCGACCGCCTCCTCTTTGGTGGCGACGTCGATGAGGTAGAAACCGCCGAAAAGTTCCTTGGTCTCGCCGTACGGCCCGTCGGTGACCACCGGGGTCTCCCCGCTGTAGTCGACGACCACGCCCTGCGCCGGGTCCTCGAGCCCCTCGGCGGCGATCAGCACGCCGGCCCGGATCAGCTCCTCGTTGAAGCTGCCCACGGTCGCCAGCATCTCCTCGAACGGGGTCGCCATCATCTTGGCGTTGGTCTCGTCGGTGCCTCGCATGATGAGCATGTACTTGGCCATCGTGGATCTCCCTGTCCGGCGGGTCCCTGCGACCCTCGCACCCCAAGGTCGAACGGCCCGGGACCGGATCGACACCGGCCCCGGTGCCGTCACCGACCGACAAGTGTTCCAGGGGCGGGCGAGTCGGCCCAGGTGGCGCGCAGCAGGCCGACCAGACCCGTGCTCGCCGAACGCCGGGCCAGGGCGAGCTGCGACTCGGCCGCTCGCGCCTCCTCGGCCAGGGTCGCGGCGGCGGCGGCCTTCAGCCGCGCCTCCTGCTCGGCCCGGGCCGCGTCGGCCGCCGCCCGCTCGTAGCGGCGCTCGGCCTCCCGCACCCGCAGCTCCCAGCCGAGCGGCACCGCCGCCGGGCCCGGTGCGGCCTCGACCGGCACCTGCACGTGCTGCCAGATCCGGTTGAGCTCGGACACCGAGAGCTCATTGCGGCTGTACGCGTCCAACGCCGCCCGCTGCACGAGCTGATGGGTCTCGCCGGCCGCCTCGGCGTTCTTCCGCACCAGCCGATGGCGCCGCTCGGCGATGTCCCGGGCGGCGGCCGCCTGCACCGCCTGGCCCTGCGCCTGGTCTGCCTCCTCCTGGGCCCGCTCCGCCGCCGCGGCCGCGGTCTCGGCGTAGGCCGCCACGACGTCCACCTCATCGGTGATGGGCACGGCCCACCCGTGCTCCGTCGCCACGTCAGCCAGTTCACGCTGGCGACGAGCGACGATTCCCAGCAGCACCAGGGCCAGAAGCAGGCTGGCCTGGATCCCGCCGCCGATCAGCAAGACAAGTAACGACACCGCGGTCCCCCTCCACGCCACCCGGCGAATACTGCGCTCCCGACGACCGTATTGCCGATCTTCGGACGGCGCACGGCGAGACGGCCCCTCGATCGAGTGGGGAAGACCACCCATCCACTTTCGGGTCGGGACGATCCGGGACACCGGCCACGGCCAGTGCTTGCTCGACCACCCAACGGCCGGGCCGGCCACCGGTGACGTCGATCGTGTCGGCCTCACCGGAACGGGTAGCCACCGCCGGCCCCGCCGCACCTCTACCGTTGGTTTGCCGACCGGGAGGAGAAACATCATGCGCAAGCGCGTACTCGGCACCGACCTCGAGGTGTCAGCCATCGGCTTCGGCGCGATGGGAATGAGCCAGAGCTACGGGCCGGGGCCCGACCGCGACGCCAACATCGCCCTGATCCGGGCCGCTGTCGAGCGCGGCATCACCTTCTTCGACACGGCCGAGGTCTATGGCCCGTTCGTCAACGAGGAGCTTGTCGGGGAGGCCCTCGAGCCGGTCCGCGACCAGGTCGTGATCGCGACCAAGTTCGGCTTCGCGTTCGACTCCGACGGCAAGCAGACCGGCTTGTCGAGCCGTCCGGAGCACGTCAAGCAGGTCGCCGACGCCTCGCTCAAGCGGCTCCGCACCGACCACATCGACCTGTTCTATCAGCATCGAGTCAACCCCGACGTGCCGATCGAGGAGGTGGCCGGCGCGGTCAAGGAGCTGATCGAGGCCGGCAAAGTGACGCACTTCGGCATGTCCGAGGCGGCCGCCGCCACTGTGCGCCGCGCGCACGCCGTGCAGCCGGTCACCGCGCTGCAGAACGAATACTCGCTGTGGTGGAAGCGTCCCGAGGCGGAGATCGTCCCGCTCTGCGCGGAGCTCGGCATCGGGCTGGTCCCGTACAGCCCGCTCGGTAAGGGTTTCCTGACCGGCACGATCACCAGCGATACGGCGTTCACCCCGGGCGACATCCGCACCACCATCCCCCGTTTCGGTGCCGACGCCCGCCAGGCCAACCAGGCGCTGGTCGACCTGCTCGGGGAGATCGCCGCCCGCAAGGGCGCGACCCTCGCCCAGATCGCGCTGGCCTGGCTGCTCGCCCAGCAGCCGTGGATCGTCCCGATCCCCGGCACCCGCCGCCTGGAGCGTCTGCGAGAAAACGCCGGGGCCGCCGACGTGACGCTGAGCGGCGACGACCTTGCCGAGATCGACGCCGCCACGGCCCAGGTGGAGATCCAGGGCGGCCGCTATTCGGAGCAGGCGGAAAGCATGACCAACCGCTGAAGCGAGCCGACGGCGGCGGTGCTCAGGAAGCGACGAGGGCCTTGATGCTGACCGTGGCGGCGCCCCGGGCCCACTCCTCGAACGGCAGCGGCCGGATCGACAGCGGGCAATCGGCCGCCGCGCCGAAGGCCTGCCGCTGGAAACCGGCCCGGATGTGCGGCTCGAACAGGTCGTAGGCGGACAGGCCCTCGCCGGAGACGACGATCCGGGCCGGGCCGACCAGGTTGGCGACCGCGGCGATGCCGGCGCCGATCGCGGTGCCGGCGCGGGCGAAGACGGCGCCGAGCGGGGCGTCGCCGGCCCGGGCCAGCGCCACCGCGTCGTCGAGGGTGAGCCCGGGGCGGCCGCTGACCTCGCGGGCCCGGCCGACGATGGCGTCGGTGCCGGCGACGGCCTCGACGCAGCCGCGGCTGCCGCAGTGGCAGGCGGGTCCGTCGACGTCGAAGCCGACGTGGCCGATCTCGCCGGCCACCCCGTGCGCACCGGAGACCAGCCGGCCGTTGACGACGAGGCCGCAGCCGATGCCGGCGCCGACGGTCACCAGGGCGAACGAGTCGGCGCCGACGCCCTCGCCGAACCACTGCTCGGCGGTGGTCAGCGCCTTGACGTCGTTCTCGACGGTGACGGTCAGTCCGGTGCTCCGGGCGGCGAGCTCGCCCAGCGGCACGTCGCGCCAGTGCAGGAACGGCGAGTAACGCACCAGGCCGGTGGCCTGGTCGACGTCGCCGGAGACGGCCAGGCCGAGCCGGTGGGCGCGGTCACGGTAGGACCCGAGCAGGTCGTCGACCAACTCGGCGAGCTCGGCCAGGACGTGCTCGACGTCGGCGGCGACCAGCCGGCGGTGCGCCGAGGCCCGGACTTCGGCCCGCAGGTCGCAGAGCACCCCGATGAGCTCGTCCCCGGTGATCTTGACGCCGACGAAGAACTCCCGGCCGGCCCGGACGGTCAGCGGGCTGGCCGGGCGGCCGGCACCGGGCCCGGTGCGCTCGGTCGCGGCCAGTTCCTCGAGGTAACCCAGCTCGATGAGCGGACGCGCCGCCTTGGTGACGGCGGCCGACGACAGGCCCAGGCGGCGGGCGAGGGCGACGCGGCTGAGCGGCCCCTCGGTGAGCACAGCCGTGAACACGGACGTCACCGCGGGCGCCGTGGCGTCGGGAAACATATCCGAAAGTTAGGCACAATAATTTCCTTCGTCAAGTATTGATTCGGCGGCGAAGGCCGACCTACGCTCGCCGAACCCACCGACGCCCGTCTGCCGAGGACCCCCATGCCCGACCTGCATTTCGAGCCGGACCAGCGGCTCTGGCTGCTGCACACGCCGTCGACGTCCTATGCCGTCCGGCTCGACGACGACGACAACGTGCGGCATCTGCACTGGGGTGCACCGCTGACCCCGGCGCAGGCGCGGGAGCTGGCCGCGCGCACCCCACCGGCGGGCAGCAGCTTCGACACCGTCGGTGGCCCGGAGGAGTTGGCCGTGGAAGGTGGCGCCCGCTTCGGGCCGGCCGGCCTGCGGGTGCGTTTCGCCGACGGCAGCCGCGGCGTCGAGTGGCGCTACGCCGGCCACGACACCGACGCCGGTCACCTGCGCATCCACCTCGACGACCGGCACTACCCGCTGCGCGTCACCCTGCATTACCGGGTGCACGACGACAGCGACGTGATCGAGCGGTGGACGACCGTCGAGAACCGGGGCGAGAAGATCACCGTGCAGCGGGCCGACAGCGCGGCCTGGACCCTGCCGCACCGCGCCGACTACCGGATGAGTCACCTGGTCGGCGCCTGGAACAGCGAGTTCCGGCTGCGCCGCACCGAGGTGCCGATCGCCGAGACGGTCCTGACCAGCCGCCGCGGGATGACCAGTCACCAGGCCAACCCCTGGCTCGCTCTGGACGACGGCACCGCCGACGAGGAACACGGCGAGGTGTGGAGCACCGCGCTGGCCTGGAGCGGCAGCTGGCGGATCACCCTGCACCGCGATCCGGCCGGCCGCGCCACATGGACCGGCGGCCACGGCCACGACGGACTCGCGTGGTCGCTGGAACCGGGCGAGACCCTGCGGACACCGGTGTTCGCCGGGCTCTACACCGGCGGCGGGTTCGGGGCGGCGAGCCGGGCCTGGCACGCGTACGTCAGCCGGCACGTCCTGCCCCGTCCCGAGGAGACCCGGCCGGTGCTCTACAACTCCTGGGAGGCCACCGGTTTCGACGTCGACGAGGCCGGCCAGACGGCCCTGGCCGCGCGGGCCGCCCGGCTCGGCGCCGAGCTGTTCGTGGTCGACGACGGCTGGTTCGGCGCCAGGGTCAGCGACCGCGCCGGCCTCGGCGACTGGACGCCCAACCCGGACCGCTTCCCGCACGGTCTGCGCCCGCTGGCCGCCGAGGTGCACCGGCTGGGCATGCTCTTCGGCCTGTGGGTCGAGCCGGAGATGGTCAACCCCGACAGCGATCTCTACCGGGAACACCCGGACTGGGTGCTGCACATGGCCCACCGCGGCCGTACCGAGATGCGCAACCAGCTCGTGCTGAACCTCGCCCGGCCGGACACCCGCGAGTGGGCCTACGCCTGGCTCGACCGGCTGGTCGCCGAGAACGACATCGACTTCCTCAAGTGGGACGCCAACCGCCCGTTCACCGAGGCCGGCTGGCCCGGCCACGAGGACCCCGACCGGCTGTGGCTCGACCACACCCGGGCCGTCTACCAGATCATGGACCGACTCCGCGCCGCCCACCCGGGGCTGCGGATCGAGGCCTGCTCCGGCGGCGGCGGGCGGGCCGACCTCGGCATCATCGCCCGCACCGACCAGGTGTGGACCTCCGACAACACCGATCCGGTCGACCGGATCGGCATCCAGCACGGTTTCGGTCAGCTCTTCCCGGCCCGGGTGATGGGTGCCTGGGTGACCGACAGCCCGAACGTGGCCACCGCCCGGCGGACCCCGCTGCGCTTCCGCTTCCACGTCGCGATGGCCGGCGCGCTGGGCCTCGGCGGCGACCTCACCACGTGGTCCGAGGACGAGCTGACGGAGGCCGCCGAGCTGGTCGCGGCGTACAAGGAGATCCGGCCGGTGGTCCAGCTCGGCACCGCCCACCGGCTGACCGGCGACGGCCGGCTGACCGGGGTCGGCTACGCCCACGAGGACCAGTTCGTGGTGCTCGCCTGGTGCCCGGAACGGCCGTTCGGCCACGACCCCGCCCCGCTGCGACTGACCGGGATCGAGGCCGGCGCCGACTACCTCGATCAGGACACCGGGGTGGTGCACTCCGGTGCCGTACTCCTGGGGTCCGGTCTTCCGCTTGCCCTGCCCGAGGGTGAGCACGCCAGTGCGCTGATCCGGCTCCGGAAGGTCTGACACCCGTCGTCCCCGGCGGACCTGTCACGTTCCGCCGGGGACGACGGTGCCATCCGGATCGTCGGCTCAGGCCGCCGCCACCATGCCGGTGGACACCGAGTCCAGCGCGGTGCCGAGGATCTCGCGGACGTCCGAGACGATGTGGACGGTGAGTGCGTCCAGCACGTCGGCGGGGACGTCGTCGAGGTCGGGTTCGTTGCGCTTGGGCAGGTAGACCTCGGTGAGGCCGGCCCGCTGGGCGGCGAGCAGCTTCTGCTTCACCCCGCCGATCGGCAGCACCCGGCCGGTGAGCGAGATCTCGCCGGTCATCCCGACCTCGGCCCGCACGTCCCGGCCGAGCAGCAGCGAGACCAGCGCGGTCGTCATCGTGACGCCGGCCGACGGCCCGTCCTTGGGCACCGCCCCCGCGGGCACGTGCAGGTGGATCGGGTGGTCGAGCTGCTCGGGCGAGATGCCGAGCTCCGAAGCGTGCGCCCGCACGTAGGAGAGCGCGATCTGCGCCGACTCCTTCATCACGTCGCCGAGCTGGCCGGTGACCGACAGGCCGCCCTTGTCGCCGGGCAGCAGCGACGCCTCGATGTAGAGCACGTCGCCACCCATCCCGGTGACGGCGAGACCGGTGGCCACGCCCGGGACGGCGGTGCGCTCGGCCGACTCCGGCGTGAACCGGGGCCGCCCGATCAGCTCCTTGAGGTCCGACGCGGCCACGGTGGCCGGCAAGCTGCGCAGGGCGACCTTGCGGAACGCCTTGGCAAGCAACCGCTCCATGGACCGTACGCCCGCCTCGCGGGTGTAGTTCGCGGCGATCTCGCGCAGCGCGCTCTCGGTGACCGTCACCTCACCGGCGGACAGGGCGGCCCGCTCGAGTTGGCGGGGCACGAGGAAGTCGCGGGCGATCGCGACCTTGTCGTTCTCGGTGTAGCCGTCGATCGTGATGAGCTCCATCCGGTCGAACAGCGCCTGCGGGATCGTCTCCAGCACGTTCGCGGTCGCGATGAACAGCACGTCGGACAGATCCAGGTCGAGGTCGAGGTAGTGGTCGCGGAACGTGTGGTTCTGCGCCGGGTCCAGCACCTCGAGCAGCGCCGCCGCGGGGTCGCCGCGGTAGTCGCTGCCGACCTTGTCGACCTCGTCGAGCAGCACCACCGGGTTCACCGAACCGGCCTCGCGGATGGCCCGGACGATGCGGCCGGGCAGAGCGCCGACATAGGTACGCCGATGGCCCCGGATCTCCGCCTCGTCCCGCACGCCACCCAGCGCGACCCGGACGAACTTGCGGCCGAGAGTGCGCGCCACCGACTCGCCGAGCGAGGTCTTGCCGACCCCGGGCGGACCGGCCAGCAGGATGACCGCGCCGGACCCGCGGCCGCCGACAGTGGACAGCCCCCGCGACTCGCGGCGGGCGCGCACGCCGAGGTACTCGACGATGCGCTCCTTGACCTCGTCCAGGCCGTGGTGGTCGGCGTCGAGCACGGCACGCGCCGCACCCAGGTCGGTGTTGTCCGTGGTACGCACGTTCCACGGCAGGTCCAGCACGGTGTCGAGCCAGGTGCGGATCCAGCCCGCCTCCGGGTTCTGGTCGCCGGCCCGTTCGAGCTTGTCGACCTCGCCCAGCGCGGCCGTCCGGACCGCCTCCGGCAGGTCGGCCGCCTCCACCCGGCTGCGGTAGTCGTCGGTCCCGTCGGCCTCGCCCTCGCCGAGCTCCTTGCGGATCGCCTTGAGCTGCTCCCGCAGCAGGTATTCGCGGTTGCGCTTCTCCACCGACTCCCGGACGTCGTGGTCGATCTTGTCGCTGACCTCGGACTCCGCCAGGAAGTCGCGGGTCCACTCGATGAGCAGCCGCAGCCGGGCCTCGACGTCGGGCGTCTCCAGCAGCTCCCGTTTACGGTCGTTCGACAGGTACGCCGCCCAGCCCGCCGTGTCGGCCAGGTCACCGGGGTCGGCGATGGCGTTCACCGTGTCGATGACCTGCCAGGCCTCGCGTCGCTGCAACACCGAGACGACGAGCTGCTTGTATTCGTCGGCGAGCGCCCCGACATGCTGGCCCGGAGCACCGGTCTCGACCGGATCGGCCTCGACCCACAGCGCCGCGCCGGGCCCGGTCACGCCGATGCCGATGCGGGCCCGCGCGCCGGTGCGCAGGACCGCCGCGGCGGAACCGCCACGGAACTTACCGACCCGCTCGACGCTCGCCACCACACCGAAGGACGCGTACCGGTCCTCCAGCCGCGGGGCGATGAGCAGTTCGGAACCCGCCGAGGTGCGGGCGGCGTCGACGGCGGCCTGCGCCGCCTCGTCGAGCTCGACCGGCACGACCATGCCCGGCAGCAGGACGACGTCGTCGAGGAACAACACGGGAAGTTTCTTGCTGGCCACTCGGCACCTCCGAGAAGTTGAGTACGGTCCGCTCAACCGCGGCGGCCCGACCGATCTTCCAGCGTTCACTGCCAGCGAAAATCCGCGCGGGCCTTGCCTCCCCTCGAGGTCCGCCACCAGGCTGCTCGGATGACCGTGGACCTCCGGGATCGGCACGTGCGTGCGGTGACACCGGCTGAGCAGTCGCCGCACTCCTACTTCGTCTTCGCGGACGGCCGGCTGCTGCGGGTAGGCGCCGGAAGCACGAGGTGCGACCCGATCGCCGAGGTGCCGAGCATCCGCGAGATCGGCCCCGGGACAGGCGAGGGCCGGGAATCGGAGCTCAGGCTTTACGTCCATGGCCCCTGGGTGTGCGTGACCGAACGGTTCGGCGTCAACGCGGCCCTGGTCAACACCGCCACCGGGGCGGTACGCGAGCTCAGCCGGGCCGACTACCACGCGGACGTGTCCAGCTACTCCATCGGCTTCCTCGACCGGGGCGGGCGCACCCTGCTCGTCGCCCAGACCCGGTGGAACCGCCTGGACGTCTTCGACGCCGCGAGCGGCGCCTGCTTGACCGAACGTATCGGGGAGGTCGAGGACATCGACTATTTCCACTCGTTGCTGCACGTCTCGCCCGACTCACGCCACTTCCTGAGCAACGGCTGGGTGTGGGCCCCCGTCGACATGGTGCGGGTCTTCACCACCGAGGCGTTCCTGACCGGTTACGAGCCGACGAGCATCCCGGTCGGCACCGCTTTCGGCTACAACTGGGATCGGCCGTGCACGTTCGTCGACGCCCGGACGTTCGTGCTCGCCCTGGACGACGAAGCGGCTGAACACCCGTACCGTCAGCTGGCTTTCTTCGATGTTCCGGGCGAGCCGGACGAGCGGCTGGAGCCGCACACCCTGGTGAGTTGCGACGTGTTCCCCCGCAACGAGCACGGCGAGGTCAAGGGCGAACTGCACTACGACCCCGAGTCGCGGCACTTGGTCGCGCTGACCGACGGCGCCGGCGCCTTCCTCGTGTCGCCGGCGGGCGAGGTGTCGGCCCGCCTGCCTGATCTGATGGTCGGCGGCCACGGCGGCCAAGCCGGCTGGTCGTACGCACCGCGACACCGGGTGTTCTTTCGCTGGAACGGTGGTTCCGGCATCGAAGAACGCCGGATCCAGGACTGCGACAGGGCGGAACCATGACACGCGCCCCCGGGCGGGCGTCATCTGCGTGACTCCGGTTGCCGGCGGAGCGGCGACTGCGGCTTTTGTCGTAATTTGTACCTTGTCTGATCCGAGATGAGGAGCTGCCGTGAAACGTCATGCTTTGTCGATCGTCCTGGCCGCCGTGCTCAGTGTCGCCGCCGGGGCCGGCCCGGCGGCGGCCGGCGGGCCGGACGAGTGGGGGCAGGCCGCGGCGCACGCGACCGGCGACTTCTTCAACCCGGGCGAAAGCGTGCTGACCCCGTCGGTCGCCGGCCGGCTCCGGCCCCGCTGGACGGTCCCGATGAGCACGGTGAAGTGCGCGAACCCGTCCGGGCCGCTGGTCGCCTCGGGCCGGCTGATCACCGCGGAGGCGTACCGGATCAGTGGTTATGACGCCGCAACCGGCGCGCTCAGATGGCGCACCGCGGTCGACGGCAATCGGGACATCGACCTGGCCGCCGTGGTCGGCGGCACCCTGCTCGCCCAGTACCGCAAGTGCACCTCGGGCAAGGCCTATCTGATCGCGCTCGACGTGAAGACCGGCGAGACCCGCTACGAACGGCAGATCGCCGCCCCGATATACGGCCTGCTGGTCGACCGCGGTGTCGTGGTCGGCAGCGCGTGGGACGCCTCGACAAGCAAGTACGTGCTTCGCGGCTATCGGATCGCCGACGGCGCACCGCTGTGGTCCCGGGTGGGAGTGGTGAACGGCGCGACCGTGTCGGCCGGCGGCCGGATGGTCGTCGACGGGGACGACGGGACGGCCGCCGCGGTCGACCTCACCACCGGTGAAACGGTGTGGACGGCGGGAAGCGGCTGCGCCATCCCGATCGGCGCCTCCACCGACGGCTCCCGGTTCTTCACGCGCTGCGACCCCGACGACCGGATCCGGACCCTCGACGCGTCCACCGGCAAACTGCTCGCGACCTTCTCCGACTACGGTGCGACGTTCGGCTTCGCCACCGACGGCGAGCGGGTCTACCTGAACACGTACGCCGACAAGGGCCTGCTCGCGGTGGACGCGGCCACCGGGCGCAAGGCCTGGAGCGCCTCCTTCGCCGACGACGCCCCGATCGAGTTCGCGCTCGGTGGTGGCGTCGTCTACGGGTGGCGCGCCGCCGGCAAGCCGCTCGCCGCGCTCGCGACGAACACCGGCAGCCCGATCAGACTCGGTGCCGACACCAGCGCGCTGCGGGGCGCACCGGTGGTTGCTGCCGGCCGGCTGTACGGCCGGACCGGCTCGACGCTGACGTGCTTCGCGCCCTAGCCGCGCCGGCCCGGTCAGGGAATGAGCACGAGTTTCCCCGGTGCGTGCCCGGCCATGCCGACCTCGTGGGCCTTCGCGGCCTCGGTGAGCGGGAAGGTGCTGTCGACGACGACTCGCAGGGCGCCCGACCCGGCGCGCTCGACGAGTACCGCTCGCGCCGGCGACGTTCGACGGCGGCCGCGGCCACCTGACGCTCGCGGAGCACGGCGCGCTCCACGGCCCGGTCGTGCGGCGCGTACCGGAAGCGTCGATCCCCGCCCGGCCCGAGCGGGTCGAGGAGCAGCCGGTTCAGCGACTCGCCGGCGTGGGCGTCGAAGTAGCAGCCCTCGGCCGAGAACTCGCCACGGGCGTAGCGCCGCGCCGGCGGGAACAGGAAATCGTCGATCGTCGCCGGATGACGTGGCGGCCCCGGGCGCGCAGCACGACGGCCAACTCGTCGGCGAGCGTGGTCTTGCCCGAGGCGGGCGGGCCGTCGACGGCGATCCGCGCCGGGTGACCGACGGCGACCGACCCGGCGGCCTCGGCGGGACGGTCGAGCAACTCCTCGCGCGCCGGCCGGTGGGTCACGCCGGGCGCGTCGGCTGCGGCTGGCGCAGGCCGGTGACGAGCAGGGTGACGATGCGGCGTACGTCGTAGTTCGGGTCCCGCACGGTCCAGGCGACCAGGTCGCCGACGGCGCGGATCAGCTCGTACGCCCGGATGTCGGCCACCACCTCGCCGGACCGGCGGGCCGCCTCGAGCAGGTCGGCGAGGACCGGCACCAGCCGGTCGAGGAAGAGCTGGTGCAGGGCCGTGTAGCCGGCGTCGTCGCCCTGCCACACCTTGGCCAGGCCGTGCTTGGTGCCGAGGAAGTCGACGAAGAGGTGGATCCAGTCGAGCAGCGCGGCGAACGGGGTCGGGGCGGCCGCGAGCAGGGTCGGTCCGGCCTGCGCGCACGCGTCGATCTGGTGCCGGTAGACCGCGACCATCAGGTCGGCCCGGGTCGGGAAGTGGCGGTAGAGCGTGCCCATGCCCACGCCGGCGGCGGCGGCCACCTCGCGGACGGTGGCTCCGACACCGGAGGTCGCGAACACCTCGGCCGCCGCGTCGAGCAGCGCGCGCTCGTTGCGCGCGACGTCCGCCCGCCGTTTCGGGGCGGGGCTGCCCGGTTCCGTGGTCACCACCGCCCGATTGTGCCACGGGCCTGTGCCACGGGTCACGAAAAACGGAGCAACGTTCCGCGTACAGTGAAACGGAGCAACGTTCCACTGCTGGAAAGAGACCCCCATGCCGATCTTCTCCGTCAAGCCCGTCGTCCTGCCGGCACCCGGCCGCGGCGACGACCTCCAGGTCCGCGTCACCGCCCCGACCGACGGCACCGGCCTCCCGGTGATCGTCTTCGCGCACGGCTTCGGCGGGGCGATGGACTGGTACGACCCGCTCGTCGACCACTGGGCCGCGAACGGCTTCGTCGTCGTCCAACCGACCTTCCTGGACTCCGCGACGCTCGGCGTCACCCCGGCCGATCCGCGCTACCCCACCATCTGGCAGACCCGCGTCGACGACCTGGAACGCGTCCTCGACGACCTCGCCACGGTCCTGGCCGCGGTGCCCGACCTGGCCGAGCGTGTCGACCTCGAGCGGCTCGCCGTCGCCGGGCACTCGTGGGGCGGGCAGTCCGCCGGCATGCTGCTCGGCGCCCGCGTGCTCGACGCCGACGGCCGGCCGGGCCCGGACCGCACCGACCCCCGGGTCAAAGCCGGCGTACTGCTGGCCACGACCGGGCTCGGCGGGGAGGAGTTGGTGCCGTTCGCCCGGGAGCACTTCTCCTTCATGAACCCCGACTTCGACCAGCTGAAGACACCGACCCTGGTCGTCGCCGGCGATGACGACCAGTCCCAGCTCTCGACCCGCGGGCCGGACTGGTTCACCGACGTCCACCGGCTCAGTCCGGGGGCACGGAGCCTGGTCACGGTGTTCGGCGGACAACATTCGCTCGGCGGCATCCACGGCTACCGCGCCGCCGACACAACCGACGAGAGCCCGGCGCGGGTCGAGCTGATCCGGCGGTCGTCGACGGCATTTCTGCGGACGGCGCTCGGCATCGACCCCACCGCGTGGGACACCGAGGTCGCGACGCCCCACCCGGCCGGCCGCATCGACTCGAAGTGAACCCCCGGCGCGCACCGGCCCTTGATCCGGTGCGCGCCCCCATGCTCAGCCACCCGGGCCGCGCCCGTCACCACCGCCGCGTTCGACGCAGCAACTGGACGTCGTCCCGTGCGCCCCATCCCGAGTCGGGTCACCCTCATCCCAGATCAAATCGCCCCCACCCCGAGTCGGGTCGCCCTACCCCGGGCCGGGTCGGCCCCACGGGCCGGGTCGCCCTACCCCGGGCCGGGTCGGCCCCACGGGACTAGGAAGAACGCCGCCACCAGCCTCGCCGCAGCGACCAATCCGCTGATCCCGGTGCCGGCCCCCACCGATTCCGGATGACGGCCGCCGTCACCGGCGGCAATCAGCACCACCGCAGGTGCCAGGACGAGCGGCCCCGCTCTTGGCCGCCTGCTCCTCGGAAAGGCCCCAGCCCCAGGCAACGTGAACCCCGTGAAGAAGGCCGCGACAGCAAGCCCCGGAACACCACGACCCAGCGCCCCACACCCCCGCCAAGCAGGAACGCGACATGAGTGCACAGTAGACCGTCCTCGCGACCCCCGGCAGCACCTCCATGTGACAAATTTTCGCCGCCACCCGGTCCAACAATTGTCTAGGCAAGCGCTCTCCCGGGGCCTGGATCAATTTCCGGATCGGCATGATCGAATATTTGCTCGGTCCATTCTTGGGGCGCGATAATGTTCGCATGCGGCACCAGCAACTTTCACTATTCTCCCGGCCGGTGACGGATGCTATGCGGGATCGCACAAGGGCACGCAATTGGTCGCCGGACAAGGAGGAATTCCGTCGGGAGCACGCGCGTCATCGGCGGTGGGGACTTGCCCGCAGATACGCGTGGAAGCTGTGCCGCTCCCATGGTTGCTCCCGGGAGTGCGGCGAGTTGGGTCTGCACGATTCCATCGAGGCCGTCCCGCCGCTGATCTGGCCGGCCGAGGCCACCTTGACGCAGCCAAGCCCACCGTCCGCCCCGAGCGACGCGGTTGCGCCCCGACGTGACCCAGCCTCCAGTGCGTCGCATCCCAATGGCAGGCCGGCCGCCATCACCCCGGTGCCGACAGCGGCACAGGCCGCGCTCGCGCCCAGGCCCGAGCCCGCACATAGGTCCGAGCCCGCACCCAGGCCCGAGCTTGCAGACCGCCCCAAGCTTGCGCCCCCGCCCGAGCCCGCGACCAGGTCCGAGCTTGCGCTCAAGTCCGAGCCTGCAGCCAGGTCCGAGCTTGCGCCCAAGCCTGCGCCCCGGTTCGAGCTCGCAGACCGGTCCGAGCCTGCGCCCGAGTCCGAGCTTGCGCCCCCGCCTGCGCCCCGGTCCAACCTCGCGGACCAACCCGAGCTTGCGCCCCGGGCTCGAGCTCGCGGACCAGCCCAAGCTTGCGCGCAGGCCCGAGCTTGCGCCCCGGTCCAAACTCGCGGACCAACCCGAGCTTGCGCGCAGGTCCGAGCTCGCGCCCCGGTCTGCGCTCGCGGACCGACCCGAGGTAGCACGCAGGTCCGAGCTTGCGCGCCGGTCCCAACTTGCGCGCAGGCCCCAGCTTGCGCGCCGGTCCGAGCTCGCGGACCGACCCGAGCTTGCGCGCAGGCCCCAGCTTGGGCCCAGCGAGAAGCCCGCACGACGGGAGGCGACCGCGCCGATCGGCCGGTCAAGGCCAGTGAACGGGAGGGAGCCCACACAGCTGCCGGGTACCCCGCTGCTGCCTGGGTTCGCTCAGCCGCCGGGACCCGGCCCGGCGACCCAATCCCCCGGTCCGGGTGGAGTTCGCGGACCTGGAAAAGCCCACCCGCCGGTCCAGACCCGGGAACCAGGAGGAGACCTCGCCGCCGCCCATACCGGCGCCGCTTCCCGAACCCACCCAGCGGCCCGAGCCCACCCGACCCCACCCCGCCCCCGGCCCGGCCCGGCCCGCGAGCCGAGCCGAGCCGAGCCGAGACGAGCCACCGATCGGAAAGTCCGCGTGCCGAGAGGAGCACACCGAACCCGGGAAAGCCCGCCGGCTGCGACGAGCCCGCCAGTACGGCAGCCCGCGACAAACCGGTAGATCCAAACGACCCCGCAAATCAGGACGAACCGGCGGGGCGACACAAACCAGTGACCCCAGACCAACCGGCGGATCTGGATGAATCGCCAGACGCAGACGAACAGGCGGCTTGAAACGCGCCCACAGGCCAGGCGCAGCACGCAAGCCGGGCAAAGCACGCAAGCCAGGCGCAGCAGCAGCACGCAGGGCAGGGAAAATCCGCACGATGGGGCGAGGGAGTGCCTACGCAGGTACTCCGGCAACGCATGCGACTCGCCGTCCAGCGGAGGCGGGGCGGCGTGCGCGAGGCAATCGTTCGGCATCTATCGGCCATGCTGGGCGAACGATGCGGAGCGCGCGATGCTGTCGCGCGGACTGGGGCAGATCGCTGCCCCAAGATAAGGCCGGCAGGGGAATAACAATTGTTGCGGGAATGCGTCGGGCGCCGCCTATTGCTCGCTGAGCAAATTGGGCGCTTCCCACGAATGCGAAAGCGGAGAAGCAAGCCTTTATTGTTGCCGGATATCGGTGCCGGCGGGCAGGAAAAGCTTGGCGGCGATGCGGGTGACTGTGCGCGCATCCATTATGCCGTCTTCTAGGCCCAGGCCGACGAGCCGGTTGAAGACCCTGCCGTCGCGGGCGGCCGCGGTCATGGCGGCGTCCACGGCGCGGGGGCGGCGGGTCAGCCGGGCGGCGACGCTGGAATGGCGCAGGTGCCGGCCGAGCCGTTGGCGGAGCGCGGCTCGGTAACGTTCGGTCACGGACTGCGGGCCGCGGGCCGCTGCGGTCCCGGCCAGCGCGCCGGAGAGGACGGCGTAGAAGATGCCTTCGCCGGTGAACGGATTGATCAACGAGAGCGCGTCGCCCGCGAGCAGCGTGCGGCCACGGCCCGGCGGCGGCCGCCGGGTGGACAACGGCAGGTGGTGCGCCCGGAGGCCGGTCGGTTCGCCGACGGGCAGGAGATCGTGCAGGCGCTCCAGCAGGTACGCCCGGGAGAGCGGTTCGCGGCGCAACACCTCGCCGTACCCGATGTTGGCGGTGCCGTTGCCGATCGGGAACGACCAGGCGTACGCGGGCCATTGCCGCTCCGTGGTGACGATGACCTGCTCGGTGAGGTTCGGCGCCGGCGCGTACCCCCGGATTGCCAAAGCCAGATGCCCGGCCGGATTGCCGGGGAACCCGAGGGTGCGCCGCACGACCGACCCGGCGCCGTCGGCGCCGATGAGCACCGCCGCCTCGAACCGGCCGTCGACGACCACCGGCCCGGCCCTCTCGTCACGGAACGCTCGCACGGTGTGCCGGCGAAGTTCGGCGCCGGCGGCCACGGCGGCCCGGACCAGTCGATCGTCGAAAACCTTCCGGGGCACGGTGTACGCCGGGCGGGGCAACGGCCGCGCGACCGTCGACCCACCGGGACTGACCAGTCGCAACCGGCCGATCGCCGGGTAGCCGTCGGTCACCCCGGTCACGCCGAGCGATTCCAGGACCTCGACCGCCGCAGTCGCGATGCCGTCCCCGCACGTCTTGTCCCGCGGAAACGTGGCCTGGTCGAGCAACAGCACCGACGCACCGGCCCGGCACGCGGCGATCGCCGCCGCGGCCCCGGCCGGACCCGCCCCCACGACCACGACGTCGAACCGATCGACCGCCACCGACGAAACATACCCCGCCCGCCCGCCCGCCCGCCCGCCC
>NZ_BOMM01000077.1 GCF_016862195.1 Paractinoplanes ferrugineus
TCGAGCGAGGAGGCCCGGCGCGTCTGCGCCGGGCCTCGTGCTGACTCTGCGCGAGCCCACGGCGACCGGCTTGACGCTGTTGCCGATAATCGTCGCCATGTACTACACGGACGCGCCCGGGGTGCGGCGGCATCGTCACCCCGAGGCCGGCAAGGGTCGTACCAAAGTCGCCTTCGCAGTCGTCGTCCTGCTGCTGGCGGCCCTCGGCGTCGGCGGGTACGCCGGCTACGACCGCGTCCGTGGCTTCTTCTCCGCGGCCGACTACGACGGGTCGGGGGTGGGGGACGTGCGGGTGGAGATCGGCGCCGGCTCGCTCACCGCCGTGGGTGACACGCTCGTCCGGGCCGACGTCGTGAAGAGCACCAAGGCGTTCATCGGGGCGGCCGAGAAGAACCCGGCCGGCACCGGCATCCAGCCCGGCACCTATGCGCTGCGTAAGCAGATGTCGGCGGACGACGCGGTGACGTTGCTGCTCGACCCGAAGGCCCGGGTCTTCGAGGGCGTCACGATCCCCGAGGGCAAGACCGCCAACCAGGTCTACACCATGCTGGCCAAGGCCACCGGGGTGCCGGTCGACGACTTCAAGAAGGCCGCCCGGGACCCGACGGCCCTGGGCGTGCCCGACTCCTGGTTCGTGCGCACCGACGGGCAGAAGGTCACCCGCTCGATCGAGGGCTTCCTCTTCCCGGCCGGTTACGACTTCAAGCCCGGCAAACGGGCGGCGGACTACCTGCGGATCATGGTCGAGCACTTCATGAAGGTCGCCGGCGAACTGGATCTCACCACCGGATCGAAAGACCGGGACCTCTCCGCGTACGAGGTTCTGACCGTCGCCTCGCTGGCCCAGGCCGAGGCCGGCAACACCGCCGACCTGGGCAAGGTCGCGCGCACCGCCTACAACCGCCTGCAGGTCGGATCACCCGAGATCCCGTGCAAGTGCCTCGAGTACGACGTCGGCATCAACTACTACTACCAGCTCACCGGCCGGCCCACGAAACCGTCCGGGAAGATGACCACCGAGGAGCTGCGGGACAAGAAGAACCCGTACCGCCTGCACGGTAAGGAGGGGCTGACCCCGACGCCGATCAACAACCCGGGCCGGGCGGCGCTGGAGGGCGCGCTGGATCCCCCGCCGGGGGACTGGTTCTTCTTCGTGGCCATCGACAAGCAGCGCCATTCGGCGTTCGCCAGGACCCTCGCCGAGCATCGGGTGAACGTCGACAAGGCCAAGAAGGCGGGCGTTCTCTAGTCGGTGCGAACCGTGTTCATCTCGGCCCAGCGGTCGCCGACCTCGTCGGGCGGGAGCGGCCGGCCGAAGAGGTAACCCTGGCCGTACTGGTAGCCGAGGCTCTGGATCAGCACCCGCTGCTCGTCGGTCTCGATGCCCTCGGCCACCGAGGAGAAATCCAGCGCGGTCGCCATCTGGCTGACCGCGGTGGCGACCGCCGCCTGCCGGCCGACCGTGGTGATCGACTCGACGAACGAGCGGTCCAGCTTCAGCGTGGTCACCGGGACGGTGAGCAGCAGGCCCAGCGAGGACGCGGCGGTGCCGAAGTCGTCCAGGGCCAGCCGGATGCCGAGACCGCGCAACCGCAGCATCGCCTCGGCCGACTCCTCGTCGTCGAGCACCGCGGTCTC
Source organism: Paractinoplanes ferrugineus (assembly GCF_016862195.1). Taxonomy (GTDB): domain Bacteria; phylum Actinomycetota; class Actinomycetes; order Mycobacteriales; family Micromonosporaceae; genus Actinoplanes; species Actinoplanes ferrugineus. The sequence goes on from NZ_BOMM01000077.1 coordinate 1,639, forward strand.
GGTCACCTCGATGCTCAGGCAGCTCGCGGGCAGGCCGGAGTCGCGCAGCGCGGCCGCCACCTCGTCGACGAAACCGGCCGTGCGCAGCTGCGGGCCGGCCACGTTGACGTTGACGGTCAGGTCCTCGGCGGCCGGGAAGGCGGAACGCCAGTGGGCGGCCTGCCGGCAGGCCTCGCGCAGCGCCCAGCCGCCGATCGCCACGATGTGCCCGGAACGTTCGGCCAGCGGGATGAAGTCGACCGGCGAGACCACCCCGCGGGTCGGGTGGTTCCAGCGGATCAGCGCCTCGACGCCGGTCATCCGCTGGTCGTCGAGACGCACGATGGGCTGGTAGACCAGGGTGAACTGGCCGGCCTCGACGGCCGCGCCGAGCTCGCGCACCAACTGGGCCTCGGCGCTGATCTTGGCGCCCATCTCGTCGCTGTAGATCACCCAGGTGCTCCTGCCGCGCCGCTTCGCCTCGTACATCGCGATGTCGGCGTTGCCGAGCAGCGTCGACGCCCCCTCACCGGGGCGGGAGCCGGCCACGCCGATGCTGGCCCGGGTGGTGATGATGCGGCCGTCCAGGGTCAGCGGCTCGGCCAGCCGGCGCAGGATGTCCTCGGCGACCCGGCCGGCGCCCGCACTGTCGCAGTCCGGCAGCAGCACGGTGAACTCGTCACCGCCGAGCCGGGCCACCAGGTCGCCGTCGCGCACCGCCGCGCACAGCCGCCCGGCCACCTCCACCAGCAGCGCGTCCCCGGCGGCGTGCCCCATGGTGTCGTTCACCGTCTTGAAGTCGTCGAGGTCGATGAGCAGCACCGTCCCGGTCGTACCGGCCAGCTCCTGGTTGAAGCGGGACCGGTTGGCGAGCCCGGTGAGCCCGTCGGTGGACGCCTGCTCGCGCAGCAGCGTCTCCTGGTCGACCAGCCGCTCCACCGCGACGTCGAGCCGGCCCACCAGGCGCACGTTGTCCTGGAAGGCGATCAGCTGCCGGCCCGCCACCAGCGCGGTGATCACCACGACACCGGCGGTCGCCCCCCACAGCCGGGTGGACGCGTCCCCCGGAAGGACCAGGATGAAGACCACGAAGGTCAAGGCGCTCATCCCGTACGGCAGAAGGCTGTAGGGCCGGCGCCGGACGCTCCCCGCCGCGCCCCCGATGCGGGCCGTGACCTCCTGGATCCGCGGGCCGATCGCGATCAGCAGGGACGGCAGCAGCAGCACCATGAAGACGTAGTAGTGATCGTGCCGCTGGAACGGGCCCGGCAGGAACGCCGCGAGGCCCTGCACCACCGGCGCCGCGACCATCGGCCACGCCGCGATCCGGGCCATCGGCGGACGCGGCACGAGCGCCACCTTGGTCGCCGAGAAACCGCCGACGACGACAAGCGCGGCGGTGATGCTGGCCGTCACCCGGTCCAGCTGCGCGTCGACCGGGTTGACCGCGAAACACCAGGCCGTCACGCCGCCCGCGACGAGCACGGTGGTGGCGTCGAGCCAGAACACCAGCTTCTCCCGCGCCGTCTTGAGGCCCTGCGGGAAGAGCATGCAGGCCATCACGTTGCTGAACATGCCGATGGTGAAGAACGCGGACTGCACGGTGCCGCCGCTGGTCGACGCCCGCTCCGGGGCGAGCAGCGAGGACAGCGCCTGGAAGCTGTCGCCGGCGGTGAACGAGCAACCGGCGAACGCGATCGCCGACCAGAACCGCCGGTAGAGCGCGCCGAGCGCCCGCAGCCGCCACGCCCCGTAGGCGAGCGCCGCGTCCATCGGCACCTGCGCGACCCAGAGAACCTGGATCTGCCGTGTCCGGTCGCCCTGGAAGATCCCGAACAGCAGGAACCCGGCTACGGTCACGGCGAACAGGGCGAGCAGCACTGGATCTCGCCGGATAGCTCTCATCGCCTCTTCCCCACCGTACGTCCGCTGCTGTGTCTTTCGGCTGACAGACGATGTCGATGAGGAATTCAGCGGTTGGAGTTCCGCCTCGTCGGGCACAGTGCTCCGGTGGGTGAACTACGTACTTCTCCGCCTCCGCCGGACGCCGAGGAACTGGAGGTCTGGCCGCTCGACTCGACCATGCAGCTGCGCGAGCTGCGCGCCGCCCTGGTCGCGGCACTCAACCGGCACACGCCGGCTTCGCGGGCGGAACTGGACGACATACCCGACCGGATGGTGCTGGTCGCCACCGAGCTGGCGACCAACGCGATCCGGCACGGCATCCCGCCGACGGTGGTGCGCCTGTTGCGTACGCGGGACGAGTTCGTCCTCGACGTGGCCGACCACGACCTGACTGCCGTCCCCGAGCTCGCCGACACCCGCCCGCTCGACTCCGGCGGCCGCGGTCTGCACCTGGCGAACGCGTTCGCGCTGAAGGTCGGCTGGTACACCAGCGACCGCACCAAGCACATCTGGGCGGCGTTCCCACTGGCCGTATGACGGCTCAGGACTGGGCACCGACCTGCTGAGTCCGCTGGATCACGGTCCACAGAATGCTCGGCGCGGCCGTCCCCTGCACGGTCGAGACCGTCTTGCGCTGCCCGCCGCGCCAGGTCACCGTGACCCGGTAGGCGTACCGGTCGCAGCACGCGTTGGCCGGCAGGTAGCTGCCGCGCAACCGCCGGAAGTCGTTGCTGCCGGCCAGCCGCAACGGCTCCCGGCCGCCGGCGGTGGAACGGTCGACGACGTAGGACACGCTGGTGCCCGCGAAGCCGCCGGTCCGCTCGAGCACGATCCTGGTCGCCGAGCTGCTGAACGGGTAGCTGACGGGCTTGCCGGCGGTCACCGCCGTGGCTTCCCGGGCGGACGTGGCCTCCCGGGCGGGCGAGGCGAGGGCCGGCGAGGCGAGGGCCGGCGTGACCGTGGCGACGGAACAGACCGCGGCAAACGCGGCAATCATGCGCAACTTCATGGCAAACTCCCGTGTCCGGCGTTTTCTCACAGGGAGAACGCGGGACCCGATCATCTGGTTACGCCCAGTTTCTCTACAGCTCGGCCGGGCGGGCCAGGTGGTAGCCCTGACCGAAGCGGACGCCCACCGCGGCCAGCCGGGCCAGTTCGGCCGCCGTCTCGATGCCCTCGGCGACCAGGCTCGCCCCGATCTGGCCGGCGAAATCGTTCAGGCAACCGGCCAGGGCACCCTTCACCGGGTCGGTGTCGACGTCGCGTACCAGGCTGATGTCCAGTTTGATCAGGTCGGGCCGCAGGCGGAGCACGTGCGCGAGGCTCGCATAGCCGGCGCCGGCGTCGTCGACGCTCAGGCGCACACCGGCGCGGCGCAGCGCCGCCAGCGCGCCGGTGAGCAGGTCGTAGTCGCTGACCTGGGTATGTTCGGTGATCTCCACGGTCAGCCGGGGGCCGGCGTGGGCGAGCAGCGTGTCCAGTACCTCGCCGTCGAGCAGCGCCTCGGCCGACAGGTTGACCGCGAGATAGGCGTCCCCCGGCAGGTCCGGCAGCCGGTCGACGGCCCGCCGGAGAGCGAGGTGCTCCAGCGGTACGCCGAGGCCGCACAGCGAAGCCGCCGCGAACGCCCGGTCCGGCCCGGTGAACGCGTCGAACCGGGCCAGCGCCTCGTAGCCGACCGTGACCCGGTCGCCGAGCCGGACGATCGGCTGGAACACCATCCGGACGGCCTGGTGGTCGAGCACCTCCTGAACGGTGTGCCGGGCCGAGTCGACGGAGTGCCGCCGCGCGGTGAGCGGCCCGGTCATCTGATCGCCGATCAGGTCGGCGATCAGCCCGAGATAGCGGATCGCCTGCTGGTCGAGGGTCGGGTCGGGGTGCCGGCTGCCGCAGCACAGCATGCCGGCCGTGGTGCCGTCGGCCGAGCGCCACGGCACCCCGCAGTAGGAGCCGATGTCGAGGTCGCGGGTGGTGTCGAGGTCGCGGGTCACCGGGTGCCGGCGCACGTCGTTGATCACGTCCGGCAGCGTGCCGGCGAGCACCCGGGCGCAGAACGAGCCGAGTTGCCCGACCCGTTCGCCGACCGGAAGCCGCATCGGCTCGGCGGCGCCCGCCGCCGCCCAGACGGTCAGGTCGTCCGACCCGAGCGTGGACACCCAGGCCGCCTCGACCCCGAGGTGGAGGCGGACCTTGTCCAGCAGCCGCTCGACCTCATCGAGGCCGGTCATCGTCGCGGTATCCACGATCGCTCTCCTCGCACCCCCGGCGGTCGCCTCGCCTCACCCGGCGGCGCCACCAGGCCTGGTCATCGGCCCGGGGCCGCCGGTCCTGAGGAAAAGCCCGGCCGTTCGGCGACGTCAGCGGAAGGTGATGTCGGTGACGCGGGAGCCGGCTTCCAGGATCAGGTAGAGGTCGTGGACGCCGTCGGCCGCGGTGACCGGGACCGGGGACGCGCCCGGGGGGACGGTGGCGAGGGGGGTGCCGGCGTACGGGTCGTCGAGGCGGAGTTCGACCGGGGGGCCGTCGCCGCCGAGGGTGACCTCGTGGGCTCCGGTCAGGTCGATGCCGGACAGGCAGCACCAGGCGCCGTCCTCGGCCGCCCGGACCGCTTCGCCGCGGGTCGGGTCGCCGGTGGCGGCGAGGGTGGTGCCGCTGTACTCGTCGTGGTCGACGGCCGGGATGGGGTGGTCGAGGGCGCGCCGCGGGCCGATCCGGCGGCCGCGCACCGACAGCGACGCGGTCAGGCGGATGTCGCTGGCGGAGCGGCCCACCATGATCTTGTGGCGGGCCGTCTCGACCACGAAGCGGTCGCTGGTGACGTCCCAGAAGTGCAGGTCGTCGACCGTGAGGGAGAAGGTGACGAGGGACGACTGGCCGGGCTCGAGGGTGAGCTTCTCGAAGGATCGCAACTGGCGCAGGGGCTGCTTCACCCGGGAGAGCTGCTGGTGGGTGTAGAGCTGGACGACCTCGCTGCCGGGGCGGCGGCCGGTGTTGGTGACCCAGACGGTGATCGTGACCGTGTCGCCGGCGGCCGCGGACGAGTGCGAGACGTCGAGGTTGGAGTAGTCGAACGTCGCGTACGACAAGCCGTGCCCGAACGGGTAGAGCGGGGTGCCACGGTAGTACTGGTAGGTGGCGTCGTTGGTGATGATGTCGTAGTCGAGCAGGTCCGGCAGTTCGCAGGCGCTGCGGTACCAGGTCTGGGTGAGCCGCCCGCCCGGGTCGGCCCGGCCGGTGAGCACGTCGGTCAGGGCCCGGCCGAGCTCCTGGCCACCGTGCGACGTCCACAGCACGGCGGGGAGGTGGTGGTCGGCCCACTCCACCGCGTACGGGTAGCTGGACACCAGCACCAGGGCGGTGTTGTGGTTGGCCGCGTGCACCTCGCGCAGCAGCCGGTCCTGGGCCGGGGGCAGTTTCAGGTCGGCCCGGTCCTCGGTCTCCCGGCCGTTGACCAACGGATGGTTGCCGACCACGACGAGCACGGCGTCGGCGGTGGCGGCCAGGTCGGCGGCGTCCGCGGCCCCGTCGACCAGGGTCTCGAGGCCGAGGCGGGCGGCCCGCGGGCCGAGGTCGAGCTGGGCGGTCAGCGACCCGAGGTCGGTGTTGCCGGGGGAGGCGTGGGTGCGCAGCGCCACCGTGCCGTCCGGCCGGCGGTCCAGTTTGAACATCTCCCGCACCACCCACTCGGACGGGCCGGGTGAGTCGGCCGCGAGGCTGCCGTCGGCGGCGCGCAGGAATTTGCCGTTCACCGTGGACCGCAGCGTGACGACGCCGTTGCCCCAGTCGAAGACGTCGAACCCGCAGACCTCGTCGACCAGGTGCACGCCGTCCGCGTCGGCCGCCAGGTAGTGGTCGCCGAGCCGCAGCGCGATCCGGTCGACGCCCTCGGTGTGCAGGATCCGCGCGTCCCCGAAGACCTCGGCGAGGCCGTCGCGCACCGTCGAGGAGTAGGGCAGTGTCCCGGAGTACCAGTCGGTGTAGTTCTTCGCGGCGTGCGGGCCGACCACCGCGACCGTCCGGTGCCGCGCCGGATCGAGGGGGAGCAGGCAGCACTCCGACTTGAGCAGGGTGATCGACTCGCGGGCGGCCAGCCGGGCCAGCTCCCGGTGCTCGGCGCAGTTGATCACGTCGGTGGTGATGTCCGCGTACGGCCGGTCGTCCACCGGGTCGAACTCGCCCAGGCGTACCCGTACCGTCAAGGCCCGCCGGACGGCCCGGTCGACGTCGCCTTCGGTGACCAGACCCCGTCGCATCGCCTCGTCGATGCGTTCGATGGTCACGAACGAGCGGTTGTCGGCGTCGGTGAAGCTGTCGATGCCGGCCTTCAGCGCGGCCGCGTGGCTCTCCGCGTGATCGGGGAACCACGCCTGCTGGTCGGGGTCGGCCAGGTTGCTCGGCGCGTAGGCGTCGGACACCACGAAGATCTCGTCGGTGGTCCAGGTGCGCAGTTCGTCGTTGAGGTACGGGGTGACATGCGCGGGCCGCCCGTTGACCAGGTTGTACGACGCCATCACGGCCACCGCCGAGCCGCGCTCGATCGGCCGCCGGTAGCAGGGCAGCTCCCATTCGCGCAGCACCCGCGGACTGAGGTTGCTCGACGTGAGGCACCGGTCGGTCTCGCTGCCGTAGCCGAGGAAGTGCTTGAGGGTGGGCGCGGTCCGCAGCACGCGCGGGTGGTCGCCGGCCAGCCCGCGCGCGTACGCGTCGCCGGCGAGCGAGGTGAGCAGTGGGTCCTCCGCGTACCCCTCCTCGTTGCGCCCCCAGCGGGGGTCGCGCAGCGGGTTGACCACCGGCGCCCAGACGTTGAGGCCGCACCGTGTGGGGTCCTTGTGGTGCAGGCCGCGCACCTCGGTGGCGACGGCGGTGCCGACCCGGCCGATCAGTTCCAGGTTCCAGCTCGTCGCCAGGCCGATGGCCTGCGGGAAGACGGTGGCCTCGCCGAGCCAGGCGAGCCCGTGCAGGGCTTCGGTGCCGGTGGTGAACGCGGCCAGGCCGAGCCGGTCGATGGCCGGCTGGTGCTGGTGCAGCATCGCGATCTTCTCCGGCAGGGTGAGCCGGGCGAGCAGGTCGTCGACGCGCTCGGTGAGCGGCGCTTCGGCCTGGCGGAAACGCGGGTTCTCACTCATTGTCACATCCGTCGAGGCAGTCGAAGCGCTTCGACACGAGTCCCTTGTGTGTCGAAGGTGTTTCCGGGATTTGACGTGATGTCTACCGCAGCTGATCAGGTCAGTCAAGCGATGATGATCTATCGCGGTCAAGGAGTTGGGAGCGCTCCCGCGTCGATCGCGTCGAGCACGTGGGTCGCGCCGCCGGCCGCCGCCGCGCTGGAGTCGAGGGCCGAGGCGATGATCCGGGTGCCGCCGCCGGCGCCGGCCACCGAGCGGGTGACCAACTCGCGCGAGGCGTCCGGGATGAGCCAGGGCGCGAGCACCGTGAAGTAGCCGCCGAGGGCGACGAACTCCGGGTTGATCAGGTTGGTGAGCATCGACAGGCCGTGGCCGAGATGCCGGCCGGTGGCGGCGAGGGCGTCGAGCACCCGGGCGTCGCCGGCCTTGGCCAGCCGATGTATCTCGTCGACCTGCGGCCCGAACTCGGACGGCGACACGGTCGCCTCCGGTAACGCCCGGCGGATCAGCGCACCCAGCCCGGCGAGGGACTCGACGCAGCCGTGCCGGCCGCAGCCGCACAACGGGCCGGCCGGGTCGATCGGCAGGTGGCCGAACTCGCCGGCGAAGTTCCGGTTGCCCTGCAGCAGCCGCCCGTCGGCGATGATGCCGGCCCCGATGCCCGCCCCGCCGGCCAGATAGACCAGGTTGGCGCTGCCCTGGCCGCCGAACCGCTGCTCGGCGAGCACCGCGAGGTTGGCGTCGTTCTCCACCAGCAGCGGGAAGGCCGGTTCCTGCAGGGCGCTGAGCAGCGACTTACGCAGGTCGACCTGGTGCCAGCCGAGGTTGGGGGCCAGCTCGATCACGCCGTCGGGGTCGACCAGGCCGGGCACCGCCACGGTCAGGCCGAGCACCCGGCGTTCCTCGCGGACCATCTTGGCGATCGCGCGCTTGGCCAGCGCGGCCAGCGAGGCGATGGCCGGGCCGGGGGCCGAGGAGGCGCCGGCGAACGAGCGGCGCCACGACAGCAGGCGCTCGCCGGCCAGGTCGAGGGCGACCGCGGTGAGGTAGTCGGCGTTGACCTCGAGGCCGATCGCCGCGTAGGGGGAGCCGTCCAGCACGAGCATCATCGCCGGCCGGCCGATGCTCTTCTCCGACATGCCGACCTCGCGCACGAGCCGGCGCCCGATCAGGTCGGTGACGAGGCTCGACACGGTCGCCTTGTTGAGGCCGGTGGCGGCGGCGATGTTGGCGCGCGAGCAGGGCGCGTTGATCCGCAGATGACGCAGCACGACGGCGAGGTTCGTCGCCCGTACGTCCGCGAAGTCCGCAGGTTGCGGCCCGCCGTCCTTGGTGAACACCAATGGCCCCTGCCCCCGGTCCCATACCCTCGCCGCCCATCATGCCGCACCCCGGTGAGGGGTTGTGAGGTCGGATGGCCTCGGCTACTTTGTTTGTTTAACGACCCAACTAAAGGTTATCGATGTCTGGGCCGCGAAGGCAAACAAATTCGAATCCGGAAGTTCGTATCCCGGAAGGGAGTGACATAGTGAACCCTCTCGATGGAGTCCGTGCCGACCGTCGCCGGTTCCTGGAGTTGACCGGTCTCGGCGCGCTCGCGATCGCGGGGAGCGGGGTGCTGGCCGGGTGCGGCGACGCCAAGACCGGCGGCGGTCCGGGCACGACCGACAAGGGCCAGCTGGGCAAGATCCTCCCGGCGTACGTGCCGGCCACCGCGCTCACCCCGGACATCCCCGGTGTGGTGGGGGCGAACGGCTTCACCTCGACGCCGGTGTTCCTCAAATACCCGGCCAGCCCCGTCACCACCGTGACCGGCGTCCCGGGCAAGGGCGGCTCCTACACGACGATGACCCCGCTGTGGGGCTCCATCCCGTCGTCGAAGGGCAACAGCTACTACGAGACGGTCAACGCGGCGCTCGGGGCCGACCTCAAGATGCAGCCGGCCGACGGGGTCAACTACGAGAAGATCCTGCCGCCGCTGTTCGCCGGCAACAAGCTGCCCGACTGGATGATGATCCCGAGCTGGAACATGGGCAACCTCGGTTTCGCCGACGCCGTCAACAAGTTCGCCGACCTCGGGCCCTACCTGTCCGGCGACGCCATCAAGGCGTACCCGAACCTGGCCGCCATCCCGACCGCCGCCTGGCAGTCCTGCATCTGGAACGGCAAGTTGTTCGGCCTGCCGACGTTCTACAGCGGCGCCACCGCCGGCGGGGCCCTCTTCTTCCGCAAGGACATCTTCGAGAAGGAGGGCATCAACCCCGACAGCATCAAGTCGCCGGCCGACCTCGAAGGCATCGCCAAGCAGCTCACCGACCCCAAGGCGGGGCAGTGGGCGTTCGGTGACTTCTTCGACTACATGGCCCACGTCTTCCACTACCCGGGCGACCCGTACCGGTGGTCGGTCGACTCCAGCGGCAAGGTCGTCAACCGCTACGAGATGCCCGAGTACCTCGAGGCCCTCAACTGGTTCGCCAAGCAGGCCAAGGCCGGTTACGTGCACCCGGACGCCCTGGCCGGCAAGAAGGAGGAGGGCAAGCAGCGCTTCTGGAGCGGCAAGGAGGTCATCACCGGCGACGGCACCGGCAGCTGGACCGGCGCCGACGAGGAGTCCGGCCGGGCCGCCAACCCCGCCTACGTCAAGGCCGCCTTCAAGCTGCTGGCCAACGACGGCAAGCCGGCCATGCCGATGAACCCGGCCGCCAGCATGTACTCCTTCCTCAACGGCAAGCTCAGCGCCGACCAGATCAAGGAATGCCTGTCGATCGCGAACTACCTGGCCGCGCCGTACGGCTCGACCGAGTGGCTCACCGTCAACTTCGGCAAGCAGGGCCTCGACTACACCATCAAGGACGGCAACCCCCAGCTGACCGAGAAGGGCAGCAAGGAGGTCGCGCAGACCTACCAGTTCCTGGTCACGCCGATCACCCCGGTGCCGGTGAACCCCGGGCACGAGCAGGTGGCGAAGGACTACGCGGCCTGGGAGGCCGACATGGTGAAGTACGCGACGAAGCCGTCGTTCTACGGCATGAACATCACCGAACCGGCCCAGTACGCGAACCTCAACCAGCCGATGGTCGACGTCTCGCAGGACGTCCGGTACGGCCGTAAGCCGATCTCCGCCTTCCAGGACGCCCTCGCGACCTGGCGCAGCTCGGGCGGCAACGAACTGCGCAAGTTCTACGAGGACGTCAAGAACAAGTACGGAACGGGTCAGTGACAGCTCTTCACGAAGCGCCACCCACCGCCTCGGCGCGGCCCAGCCGCGCCGAGGCGCGCACCCTGAAGAAAGCCGACCGGCGGCGCCGGTTCCTGCGTGACCGCGCGCTGGTCGTGATGACGCTGCCGGCGATCGCGCTGGTGCTCGTCTTCAACTACGCGCCGATGTTCGGCACCGCGACGGCGTTCCAGACCTACAGCATCTACGCCGGCTTCTGGCACAGCCCGTGGAGCGGGCTCGACACGTTCCGGCGGCTGTTCGGCGACCCGCTGTTCTGGTCGGCCTTCGAGAACACGCTGACGCTCAGTCTCGTCCAGCTGGTGCTGTTCTTCCCGGTGCCGATCCTGCTCGCCATCCTGCTGAACTCGGTGCTGAGCACCAAGGTGCGCACGTTCGTGCAGTCGGTGGTCTACCTGCCGCACTTCTTCTCGTGGGTGCTCGCGATCACGATCTTCCAGCAGATGCTCGGCGGGGCGGGCGCGCTCAACCAGTTCCTGCGCTCGCACGACCTCGGCACGTGGGACATCATGACCAACCCGGACACCTTCAAGCTGCTGGTCACCGCCCAGGTGGTCTGGAAGGAGGCGGGCTGGGGCATCATCGTCTTCCTGGCCGCGCTGGCCGCCATCGACCAGCAGCTCTTCGAGGCGGCCGCGGTCGACGGGGCGGGCCGGTGGCGGCGGCTGTGGCACATCACGCTGCCCGGCATCCGCGGCATCGTCGTGCTCATGCTCGTCCTGCAACTCGGCAACGTGCTCACCGTCGGCTTCGAGCAGATGCTGATCCAGCGCCTCGCGGTCGGCCGGGACGCCTCCGAAGTGCTCGACACCTACGCCTACTACTACGGCGTGGTCAACGCGAACTTCAGCATCGGGGCGGCGGCATCGCTGTTCAAGGGCCTCCTCTCGCTGATTCTCATTCTCACCGCCAACAAGGTGGCCCACCTGTTCGGCGAGGACGGACTGTACCGGCGATGACTGCCACCGCACTGGCCCGCGCGGCCGAGAAGACCCGCCGCAACCGCAACCGGCCCCCCTGGGAGGAGCCACCGACCGCGGCCGGGCAGGCCGGCAAGGGCGCGGTCCTGGCGTTCATCGTCCTGGTCGTGCTCATCCCGCTCTACATGGTCGTGCTGACCAGCCTGTCGACCCAGGGTTCGATCAACCAGGCCGGCGGAATGGTGCTGGTGCCGCACGGCATCACCGTCGAGGCGTACCACCAGATCTTCACCAACAACCTGGTGATCAGCTCGCTGATCGCGAGCCTCGGCATCACCGCCGTCGGCACGCTGCTCTCGGTGGTGGTGACGGTCCTCTGCGCGTACGGCCTGTCCCGCTACCGCTCGTGGGGCCACCGCCCGATCCTGATGCTGCTGGTCGTCACGATGTTCTTCAACGGCGGCCTGATCCCCACCTTCATGGTGGTGGCCGGACTCGGCGGTTACGACAACTTCTGGGCGCTGATCCTGCCCAGCGCGGTGAGCGTGTTCAACATCCTGGTGATGCGCGGCTTCTTCGCCAACACGTCACGCGACCTGATCGACGCGGCCTACGTCGACGGGGCCGGCGAATGGCGGATCCTCACCCGGATCGTCCTGCCCACGTCGCGGGCCGTGGTCGCGGTGATCTCGCTGTTCTACGCGGTCGGCTACTGGAACACGTTCTTCAACGCGCTGCTCTATCTGCCGGACAACCAGAAGTGGCCGCTCCAGCTGGTCATCTACACGTACACCCTGCAGGGCAACCCGATGCCGGGCATGGGTGTCACCCAGACCGGCACGTACCTCGGCGCCCAGCAGATCGCCCCGCTCTCCATCCAGATGGCGGTGGTGACCCTGACCCTGATCCCGATCCTGATCATCTACCCGTTCGTGCAGCGGCACTTCGCCAAGGGCATGCTCCTCGGCGCGGTCAAGGGATGATCCGGTTCGGCGGCGACTACAACCCGGAGCAGTGGCCCCCGTCGGTGTGGGCCGACGATGTGGACCTGATGCTCCGGGCCGGCGTCAACCTGGTCACGGTCGGCGTCTTCGCCTGGTCGCGCCTGGAGCCCGCGCCGGGGTCGTTCGATTTCGGGTGGCTCGACGAGGTGCTCGACCTGCTTCAGGGCGCCGGGATCGGGGTGTGTCTGGCGACTCCCACCGCTTCACCGCCACCGTGGTTCTCTTCCGAGATGCCACAGAACCGTGATGGTGTACGGCTGTCGTACGGTTCCCGGGACACCTATTGCGTGAACGCCCCGTCCTACGCGGCGGCCTCCGCGCGGATCGTCGATGCCCTCGCCACCCGGTACGCCGCACATCCCGCGGTGCGGCTCTGGCATGTCCACAACGAGTACGGCACGACCTGTTACTGCGACCATTGCGCCGTGGCCTTCCGGCACTGGCTGGCCGCCCGCTATTCGGACGTCGCGGTGCTCAATGAGGCGTGGACCACCGACTTCTGGTCCCAGCGTTACGCGTCCTTCGACCAGGTCCGCCCCCCGCGCGCCACCCAGTACCTGGGCAACCCGGCCCACCTGCTCGACTACCGCCGCTTCGGCTCCGACGCGATGCTGGCGCACTACCTCGCCCAGAAGGCCCGGCTCGCCGCGTCGCCGGCCCCGGTCACCACGAACTTCGCCCTCGGCGGCTGGGTGCCGGTCGATCACGCCCGGTGGGCCCGCGAGGTCGACGTGGTGGCCATCGACGACTACCCGGAAACCCTGGCCGACCGCGCCTTCGCCGCCGACCTGGCCCGCGGCTGGGCCCGCGGCGGCCCCTGGATGCTGATGGAACACGCGCCGTCGCCGGCGGCCCGCGAGATCGCCGAGCCGTACCTCGCCCGGGGCGCCACCGGCATCCTCTACTTCCAGTGGCGGGCCAGCCGCGGCGGCGCCGAGCAGTGGCACCCGGCGATGGTCCCGCATGCCGGTCCGGAGACCCCCGTCTTCCGCGAGATCTGTGCGCTCGGCGCTGCGCTGCGAGGCCGCGCCCCGACAGTCGTGACCGCCCGGACCGCCCTGCTCTACGACGAGCCGACGATGTGGGCCCTGCAGGCCCCGCACCTGCCCGCGCACCCCGACTACGACCGGACCGTCCGTCGCTGGCACCGAGCCCTGGGCGCCCCGGTCGACGTGCTGCCGCCGGGCGCGCCGCTGGCCGGTTACGACCTGGTCGTGGCGCCCCAGCTCTACCTGCTGTCGGCGGCCCACCACCGGGCCCTGCGCGACTACGTGCGCGGTGGCGGCCGGCTCGTCCTCACCCACGGCACCGCCCTGGTCGACGACCACTGCCGGGTCACGCCGGGCGCACTGGACGACCTGCTCGGCGTCCGCGTCATCGACCCGTGGACCGGCGCCCTCGACCGCCCCACCGCCGAGCCGGCCCCGTCCGTGCTCGAGAACCACTACGGCGCCGGCACGGTCCGCTACCTGCCCGCCGACCTCGACGATCTCGATGCGACACTGCGGACGTGGCCCCGACCCTCGTGACGGTGCCCCGACTCGGCCTCACCGGTTGGGTCGTCGTACTGCTCGCCATCGGCTACTCGGCGATGCTGGCCCTGGTCGGCCATCGGGCGTACGCGGTGCTGCGGTCCGTGCGGCCCATTGACCCGGACGCGCTGGTCGCCTTCTACCGGGCCGACGTGGTCCGCAAACTCGGCCTGCTGCTCCCACCCGCCCTGCTGCCGCTGGTGGTGCCCCAGCTGCGGCCCGCGCACCTGGGGCTCACCTGGCCGCACGCCGCCGGCGACCGGCTCCGCTTCTTCGTCGAGCTCGCCGTGCTGATCGTCGCCGGCGGCCTCTGGTGGCGGCGGCAGGCCCGGCGCGGGGAACCGGTGCCCCGCCCGGCCCGCCTGGAAGTGCTGGTCCCCGCGACCCGGGCCGAGCACCGGTGGGCGTGGGCGGCCTCGATCAGCGCCGGGGTCGGCGAAGAGCTCATGTTCCGCGGCCTGCTCGTCCTCGCCGGCCTGGCGGCCGGGCTGCCCCCGGTCGCCGCGGCGCCGGCCGCCAGTGTCCTGTTCGGCGCCGCCCACCTCTACCAGGGCCGCTCCGGCATGCTCGGGACCGCCGGGCTGGGCCTGGTGTTGTGCTACTTCTACCTGCCCACCGGCAGTCTGCTGTTCCCGATCGTGCTGCACGTCCGGCTCGACCTGCGCGCGCTGGTGATGGTCCCGACCCCCGTCAGCCGCTCCTGAACCACCCGGTGTCGTCAGCTTCGGCCTCGCGCCTGCGGTAGAACGGCTCGGAGAACGGTGGATCGAACCGTTCTTGTCCAACGTGGATCGTCACCGCCTGGGCCACGGCACACCATTCGCCGGCCCACAGCCTCCCGAGCCGCAGCACCGCGGGCCGGGTGCCGTCGGCGAGCGTGACGGCGGGCGTGGTGCCGGCGGGAGCCTCGCCGAAGACGAGCCACCACGTCGCCACGCCACCCCATTCGCCGCCCCGTGCCTGCGGCCGAGCCAGTCCGCTCCACCGGATCCAGTCGTCCTCGGCGGGCCGATGGGAGCCGTCCTGCTCCGCCTGGAACTGCACGTCGCCGAGGTCCCGCCAGAAGCCGTCCCCGCGCCACTGCAGCCACCAGCCGAAACCGGGCAGCCGCAGGGTCGTGACGCCGTCGTCGAAAGGTCCGACATCCCGGGTGCCCATGCGACCTCCGCCGTACGCCGCGCTTCTGATGATCAAATTAGCCCGGCGAGGGCCTGCCGGCCTGTCGATCGGACGTCTCCACCATGCATCTGCTGGTACTCGGCGGCACCCGTTTCGTGGGTCGCGCCGTCGTCGACCACGCCTTGGCCATCGGCGCCGAGGTCACTCTCGGCAACCGGGCCGGACCGCCCCGCAGTGGTACCCCGACGTGGAAACCGTGCTCGGTGACCGAACCCTCGGCCGGCCGCCGGTTCGACCTGGCCCCGGGCGGCTGGACCGACCACGCGGCCGGCGGTCAGGAGCCGTTGTCCCCGGCGGACGAGGCGCGGCTGCTGGCCGGCCGCTGAGCGGTACGTGGGTCCGGCGACGGCGAGACCGACGGACTTGCGTCGGCTGCTAGTCTGAATTCAGACTAGTACATTCCTTGGACTAGCCGGGAATGTGAGGAGGTGCGCCGTGGTGGAGCCTGATCCGGCCGGGGGATGGCTGCGCGGGGCACTGGAGCTCGCCGTCCTGGCCGTCCTGTCGGAGGGCGACCGGCACGGCTACGCGCTGGCTCAGCGCCTCGCCGAGCACGAGGTCGGCCAGGTCAAAGGGGGCGCGCTCTATCCCGTGCTCGGCCGGCTCGAGGCGGCCGGGGCGGTGGCCGCCGACTGGCAGCCGGGGGAGGGCGGCCCGGGGCGGAAGGTCTACGCGATCACCCCCGCGGGCCGCGGTCGCCTCGCCGCCGAGCGCGTCCAGTGGCGGGCTTTCGCCACGGCGTTCGATCGCATGCTCACCGTGTCGGCGAAGGGGGCTCCTGATGGTCGAGACTGAACCGTTCGAGGCGTGGGAACTGAAAGCCCGAATCGCCCTCGGCGACCAGGGCATGGGATATCACGCCGCGAACCCGATCATCGCGGACGTCCGCGCGCACTGCGAGTACACCGGCGAGTCGCCCTACGAGGCGTTCGGCGACCCGCGGGAGTTCGCCGCGACCACGGCCGCCGACCAGCCGCCGGAGCTGTTGGAGAAGGTCGGCCGGGACGGTCTGACCGCGATCGACCAGCTGACCGGTGAGCTGTTCGTGCTGTCGCTGGCCGCGGTCGTGCTCCCGCTGTTCTTCGCGGTCAAGGAGAAGACCTGGTCTTTCCCGGCGACGGCGGCGGCGCTCACCGGCACGGCGCTGCTGGTCCTGGCCCTGTTCGCGGTCGGCAGCGGGCCCCGGGCGCTGCGCGCGGCCGGTCGGCCCGGACTGACGAAGTTCAGCTACCTCGCCGCCGGGCTCCTCGGTGCGGGCGCGGTGGCGGCCTTCGCGGGACTCCCGCACGAGCACCTCTTCCCGGTGCCGGCCCTCGCGATCGTCGCCCTCGCCCTGGTCGGCCTCTACCTGTTGACCCGCGGCCCGAAGAAGCCGGCCGAGTCGGCCCCGCACGTGCCGCCCACCCCGCGGACGGCCCGGCCGGTCGGCGCCGAGGCGTGGCTGACCCGCCTGACCGGGCTGCTGATCGGCCGCTACGACCTCGCCCCGGAACGCGCCGTGGAACTGGCTCGCGAGGCCGGCACGCATCTGGCCGACTCGGGGCGTACGCCGCAGGAGGAGTTCGGTCCGGTCGAGGACTACGCGCTCGAGGTCTCCCGGCACGAACCGGTCCGCAAGGAGCCGTTCCACCGCACCCGCCCGGCCCGGCTCCTGGGCGCCGTCCTCGGAGTGCTGATCTGCGGCGGGGCCTTCCTCGGCTGGCTGGACGGCGGGCCGTCGTGGGCGGCCTGGTCGGTGGCCCTTCCCGCGACGGTGGGCGCCCTCTGGATGCTGGTGCGCTCGATCCGGTAGGGCGGGCGTCGTCCGGGCGTGACCGGGCCGACATCGCCGGGCGAGCCACTTGACGAATTTGGCTAATGCGATTAGCTTTTAGCTAACGGAATTAGCCAACTGCTGGGAGGCACGTGATGACCGAACTTCTGACCGTCGACGGCGGCACCATCGCTTACGAAGTGACCGGCACCGGCCCGCTCGTCGTGCTGGCGCCGGGCATGGGCAACGCCCGCGACGCCTATCGGTTCGTGGCACCCCGGCTCGCGGCGGCCGGCTACCGGGTGGCGACGGTCGACCTGCGGGGCGCCGGTGAGTCGAGTGCGGTGTGGCCGTCGTACACCCGTACCGATATCGCGGGTGACCTGATCGCGGTGATCCGCCACCTCGGGGGTCCGGCCGTGCTCGTCGGCCACTCGATCTCCGGCGGCGCCGCCACCATCGCCGCCGCCCAGGCGCCCGACCTGATCACCGGCCTCGTCGAGCTGGCCCCGTTCACCCTCAAGCAGTCGTTCAAGCTGGGTGACCTGCGGGTCGCGAGCTATCGCAAGGGCATGCTGAAGATGTCCGGGGTGATGCTGCGCGGCAGCCTGGCGTCCTGGCGGAGCTACCTCGAGCTGGCCTACCCGGGCCGCCGGCCCGCCGACTGGACCGCGCACCTGGCCGCCGTCGACGCCATGTTGCGCGAGCCCGGCCGGCAGGCGGCGCTGCAGGGGATGACCAAGACCACCCCGGCCGACGCCGAGGCCCAGCTGGGCAACGTGCGCTGCCCGGTTCTGATCATCGAGGGCTCGCTCGACCCGGACTGGGCCGACCCGCGCGCCGAGGGCGAGGCGATCGTCGCGAAGCTGGCTCCCGGCCAGGCCCGCCTCGAGGTGATCGAGGGCGCCGGCCATTACCCGCACGCTCAGTACCCGGACGAGGTGGTCGACCTGATCCTCAGCTTCGTCCGGTCCGACGCCCGTGCCTAGGGCCGGACTCGACGCCGCCGGCCTCGTCACGGCCGGCGCCGACCTGGCCGACGAGATCGGTTTCGGCAACCTGACGATGGGCCTGCTGGCCGAACGGGTCGGCGTGCGCACGCCGTCGCTCTACAAACACGTCGACTCCCTGGACGCCCTCCGCCACGCCATCGCCAACCAGGCCCGCCGCGAGTTCGCCGAGGTGCTGGCCCGCGCCGCGGTCGGTAAGTCCGGGCCGGAGGCGGTGCGCGCCTTCGCCGACCGGTACCGTCGCTGGGCCCTCGACCACCCGGGCCGCTACGCCGCGACGGTCCGGGCCCCCGAGGCCGGCGACGCGGAGGGCCACCAGGTGAGCGGCGACGCCTTACAACTGATGTACGACGTCCTGGCCGGGTTCGAGCTGAGCGGCACCCGGGCGATCGACGCCGCCCGGGTCCTGCGCTCGTCCCTGCACGGCTTCGCCACCCTGGAGAGCGCCGGTGGGTTCGGCCTGCCCCAGGACGTCACCCGCAGTTACCACTTCCTCGTCGACACCCTGATCGCCGGCCTGGCCCACAGCGCCCCCGACGACGTCGCATAACCGACGTCCCGTTCGTTCAGGTCGCGCGACTTCCTGCCGATGGGGCAGATGAGTCGGCCAGGGAGCGGTGATGGACGGGCACGAGCAGCGTTGGTTCGGGGTCGGGCGCAGTGTGCTCGCTGATCCGGCCGAGGCCGGGGCGGAGGCCTGCCGGGCCGCGCTCGACGGCCGGCCGGCCACCCTGTTGATCGTCTTCGCCTCGCCGTCGCACTCGACGCCGGCGATGGCCGCGGCCGTGCACGCCGCAGCCGGCGGTTCCGTGCTGATGGTCGGCTGTTCGACGTCCGGCGAGTTCAGCGCGGCCGGGGTCGGCGCCGGCGTGGTGGTCAACGCGCTCGGCGGGGCCGGTTTCTCGGCCGCGGTACGGGCGGTGCCGCAGGGCAGCACCGGGCTGTACGAGGCCGGTGTGACCGCCGCGTCCTGCCTCGACGACATCGACGCCGAGCACCGTACGGTCCTGCTGCTCGGCGACGGGCGAAGCACCGACCAGCAGGAGATGGTGCGGGGCGCCTACGCCACCGCCGGCGCCGCGGTGCCGTTGATCGGTGGCTGTGCCGGCGACGCCATGACGCAGACCGGCACCTGGCACTTCTTCAGTTCCGGCGGCGACGTCCAGGTGCTGCCGAACGCCGTGCTGGGCGCCGCGATCGGCTCGACCAAGCCGCTCGGCATCGGCATCGCACACGGCTGGCACCGGGTCGGCGAGCCGATGGCGGTCACCCACAGTGAAGGCGGCAAGATCTTCGAGCTTGACGGCGAGCCCGCCCTGGACGTGTACGCGCAACGCACCGGCTGCCCGCCCGAGGTGCTCGCCGACGCCGGGGCGTTCCTGATGTACGCCGCGGTCCGCCCGCTCGGCCTGGCCCGGCGCACCGGCGAGGACATCCGGATCATCTTCGCGGCGGACGCCGAGGACCGGTCGATCTCCGGGCTCGCCGACACCCCGGAGGGCGCCCTGGTGTGGTTCATGGAGGCCGATCCGGACGCGATCGTGGCCGCGACGGCGGTGGCCGCCTCGGCGGCGCTCGAGGAGATCGGCGGCGAGCGCCCGCTCGGCATGCTGGTCTTCGACTGCTGCGTGCGCACACTGGCCCTGGGGGAACGCACCGGACAGTCCGTCGATCGGCTGCGAGAGATCCTCGGCCCGGTCCCGTTCAGCGGCTTCTACACCAACGGCGAGATCGTCCGCCGGCCCCAGGCGAAGGGCATGCACCACCTGACCGTCGCCGCCCTCGCGGTGCTCTGATCGACGACGATGGCCGGTTGGTCCCTGCTTCAGCTCACCGAGTTCTTCAGTGCCATCACCCGGGCCGACGACGTCGCCGTCGCCGCCCGCATCGCCGTGCAGCGGACGACCGAGGCGACCGACGCCGAGGTCGCCGCGGTGGTCTGCGACGCCGAGGTGGTCGCCTCGGTCGGGCTGGGCCGTGCTCCCGATCCGGCGGTCTTCGTCGGCCTGCGCGGCGGGGCCGACGTCACGACGCTGCCCGGCATCGGGCCGATGCACCTCGCCATGCTGGCCATGGACCGCGACACCGGCGCCCGGCTGATCGTCGCCCGCGCGGACGAGCCGTTCATCGCCGAGGAACGCCAGATGCTGCAGGGCATGGCCCGGGTGCTCGGGCTCGCGCTGCGCGGGCTGCGGACCCTCGAGAACGAACGGCGCCTGCGCCGCGAACGGGAGCAGGAGGCCGACGCCCGGCTCAAGCTGGTGCAGGCGCTCGCCTGGCGGGAACGGCTGCTCGAGACGCTGCTGCGGGTGCAGCGGGCGGCCAACCAGCATCCGCCGCTCGGCGAGGCGCTCGACGCCATCACCGGTGGCGCCCGGATGCTGCTGGACGACGTCACCGCCGCCCTCGTGCTCCGCGAGTCGGGCGACCCGGCGGCGCTCACCGTCGCCTCCCTCAGCGGCCCACCGGTCGATCAGGACATCCTGGTCGAGGTGGGCCGAGCGGCCGTGGTGGCGAACCGGCCGGTCACCGAGGGCCGGCTCAGTGCCGTACCGGTGCACATCGGCGACGACGTGGCCGGCGCCTTCGTGCTGGCCGACCACACCGCCGCCGAGGAAGGTCTCCGCGCTGAGGGCGGGCGTGCGGACGCGGGCAACGATGAGCGGCGGGACGTGCTGGCGGCATTCGGGGAGCAGGCCAGCCTGGCGCTCACCGGCGCCTCGACCCGCGCCGCCGTGCACGCCGCCCACCACGATCCGCTGACCCGGCTGCCGACCCGGTCGCTGTTCCTGCAGCGCGTCCACCAGATGCTCGCGGCTGCGCCCCGACCCGGGTCGGCGGCCCTGCTCTACCTCGATCTCGACCTGTTCAAGCAGGTGAACGACACCCTCGGGCACGCCGCCGGGGACGAGTTGCTGCGCCGGGTCGCGGAGCGGCTCACCGGGGTGGTCCGCGCCTCGGACATGGCGGCCCGGCTGGGCGGCGACGAGTTCGCGATCGTCCTCGAACCACTGGCCGGCCGGCACGAGGCGGGGGTGATCGCCCAGCGGCTGCTCGAGGCGATCGCGACGCCGTTCGACATCGGCGGCCGCACCGTCGTCACTCGGGCCAGCGTCGGCATCGCCTACAACGATCACGGGCACACCGCCGACGGCCTGATCGAGGAAGCCGACCTGGCGATGTATCGGGCGAAGAAGTCGATGCCGGGCACCTACCGGGAGTTCGAGCCGTCGATGCTCGACCCGGCGGTACGGTCCGTGCCCGGCTGAGCGTTGACGGCCGCCCGGTAACGGCCGGCTGGGCGGTCGCTGACGACTTGACCGGTCCCGCGGCCGGGCCGATTACCCTGTCTCGAAGAACGTCTAGCCACCTTCGAGGAGCAGCATGCCGCCGCCGTACCGCCTCTTCCGGATCACCGCCGTAGCCGAGGCGCTCTCCTGGACCGGACTCCTGATCGGCATGTACCTGAAGTACATTCCGGAGACCACCGAGGCCGGGGTCTGGTTGTTCGGCCGGCTGCACGGTGCGCTGTTCGTCGCCTACCTGGTGGCGACGCTCTGGGTGGCCCGGGTCGAGCGCTGGTCGCTGCCGCGCACCGCGGTGGGACTGCTGGCGTCGATCCCGCCGCTGTTCACCGTGCTCTTCGAGCGCTGGGTGGCCCGCCGCCGCCCGGTTCTCGAAGGAGCGTCCGCGGCCACGTCGTCCGTGGAGGCCTGACCGATGGCCGGCGGACTGGTAGCCCTGCTGGACGACGTCGCGGTGCTGGCCCGCGCCGCGGCGGCGTCCATCGACGACATCGGTGCGGCCGCCGCCAAGGCGAGCACCAAGGCGGCCGGTGTCGTGATCGACGACGCCGCCGTCACCCCGCAGTACGTACGCGGCCTGGCCGCCAAGCGCGAGCTGCCGATCATCCGGAAGATCGCCCTCGGCTCGCTGCGCAACAAGTTCCTGATCATCCTGCCGGTGATCCTGGTGCTCAGCCAGTTCGTCGAGTGGATGCTCACCCCGATCCTGATGGTCGGCGGCGCCTACCTCTGCTTCGAGGGCGCCGAGAAGGTCTGGGCGAAGATCGCCCACCACGAGGCTCCCGGCGAGGAGGCCGCCAAGGACGAGAAGTCCCTGGTCTCCGGGGCGGTCCGGACCGACCTGATCCTGTCCGCCGAGATCATGGTGATCACCCTCAACGAGGTGATCGACCAGCCGTTCTTCGCCCGGCTGGCGATCCTGGCAGTGGTCGCGCTGATCATGACCGTGGTCGTCTACGGCGCCGTCGCCCTGATCGTCAAGATGGACGACGCCGGCCTGCGCCTGGCCGAGCAGCGCTCCGGAGCCATCGCCGGCCTCGGCCGCGGCCTGGTCAAGGCGATGCCGATGGTGTTGACCGCACTGACCGTGATCGGCACCGCCGCGATGCTGTGGGTGGGTGGCCACATCCTGCTCGTCGGCACCGACGAGCTCGGCCTGCACCTGCTCTACGAGGCCGTGCACCACGCCGAGGAAGCCGCCCATGACGCCACCGGCCCGCTCGGCGGCCTGGTCGGCTGGCTGGTCAACACGATCGCGAGCGCCATCCTGGGTCTGCTGGTGGGCGCCCTGCTGGTGCTGATCATCACCCTGACCCTGCACCGCCGGTCCGCCGAACCGCACGCCGAGCCGGCCGCTCCCGCCGACCGCCCGGACACCCCCGAGCGGAGCACCTGACCCGGGCCGGAAAAGAAACGGGCTGCCCCACCCGGGGCAGGGCGGGGCAGCCCATCGACGGCGGTATCCCCCGTGGTCCGCCGTGGTCCAGGTGCAGGGGAGGCCGCCCGTCGTCCAAGTCTCACTTCGACGTTCCGATTCCCCCGTACGCTCCGCGTAACCGGACCGAAGGGCGAGCCTTTCCCTGCAACGCGACCAATACTCACGGCTGGACCTTGCGCGAAGCATGCAAGACTTGGCCCGGTCCTTGTAGAAATCTTGAATGTCCTGGTGAGGACGGAGGTCCGTTGACGGCGGAGTTCGGTGTGCTCGGCGCGGTGGAAGCGAAGGTCGCCGGAAAAG
The DNA here is from genome assembly GCF_016862195.1 of Paractinoplanes ferrugineus. GTDB lineage: Bacteria > Actinomycetota > Actinomycetes > Mycobacteriales > Micromonosporaceae > Actinoplanes > Actinoplanes ferrugineus. Next base: position 24,328 of record NZ_BOMM01000077.1, read on the forward strand.
CGGTCGATCTCGGACATGCCCGGCAGAGCAGTGTGCTTGCCGTGTTGCTCGTGGAGGCGGGGCGGCCGGTCACGGTGGACCAGCTGGTCGACCGGGTCTGGGGCGAGGACGCGCCGCAGCGGGCCACCGCCGCGCTCTACAGCTACCTGTCCCGGCTGCGCCGGGCCGTGGCGGGGGCGACCGAGGTCGGGATCGAGCGCCGGCCGGGCGGCTATGTGCTGACCGCCGATCCGCTTTCGGTGGATCTGCACCGCTTTCGCAAGCTTGTCACGCAGGCGCGCTCCACCGAGCCCGATCGGGCCGCCGCCGAACACAGCACGCGGGCCCTTGCCCTGTGGCGGGGCGATCCGTTCGCCGGCCTGGAGACTCCCTGGCTGTCCGCGATGCGGCAGTCCCTGCTGGACGAGCGGTTCGCCGCCGAACTCGACCACAACGACACGCTGCTGCGGCTCGGCCGGCACAGCGAGTTGCTGCCCGCGCTGTCCGCCGCGGTGGCCGGGCACCCGCTCGACGAGCGGCTGGCCGAGCAGCTGATGCTCGCCCTCTACCGGTGCGGGCGGCAGGCCGACGCCGACGAGCAGTACCGCCGGATCCGCCGCAGCCTCGCCGACGAGCTGGGCAGCGACCCCGGCGCCGGGCTGCGCCGACTGCACGAGCGTATCCTCGCCGCCGACCCGGCCCTCGACGTGGCGGTGCCGTCGCCGCCGGTCACCGTGCCGGTGCCGGCGCGGGCGAACGTGCCCGCCCAACTGCCCGCCGACGTGCGCGCGTTCACCGGCCGTACGGGGGAGCTCGCCGCCCTCGACCGTTCGCTGGCGCCGGACGGCGACGAGCCCCCACTGACCGTCGTGCTTCTTTCCGGTACGGCCGGGGTCGGCAAGTCCGCCCTCGCGATCCGCTGGGCGCACCGGGTCCGCGACGCGTTCCCGGACGGCCAGTTGTACGTCAACCTGCGCGGCTACGACTCGGAACAGCCGGTCGCGGTCGGTGACGCGCTCGCCGGCTTCCTGAGCGCGCTGGGCGTGTCCGGCTCGGCGATCCCGCCCGGCGTCGAGGAACGGGCCGGCCGCTACCGCTCCGAGCTGACCGGCCGCCGCATGCTGGTGCTGCTCGACAACGCGTCCTCGGTGGAGCAGGTGCGGCCGCTGCTGCCCGGCACCGGCTCCTGCCTGGTGCTGATCACCAGCCGCGACTCGCTGCCCGGCATGGTGGCGATCCACGGTGCGGAGCGGGTCAACCTGGATCTGCTGCCGCTCGGCGACGCGGTGGCGCTGCTCGGCCGGCTGATCGGCGGCCGGGTCGCCCGCGAACCGGCGGTCGCCGCGGACCTGGCCGCGGCCTGCGCCCGGTTGCCGCTGGCGCTGCGGATCGCCGCCGAGCTGGCCGCCGCCCGCACCGACGTCACCCTCGCCGAGCTGGTCGAGGAGCTGGGTGACCACCGGCTGCGGCTCGACCTGCTCGACGCGGGCGACCCGCGGGCCGAGGTCCGGGCGGTGTTCAGCTGGTCCTACCAGAACCTGCCGGCCGACGCGGCGCGGATGTTCCGGCTGCTCGGCCTGCATCCGGGCGACAGTGTGCACGTCGACGCGGTGGCCGCGCTGACCGGCAGCGGCGCCGGCGAGGCCCGGCGGCTGCTGGGCGTGCTGGTGCGGGCCAGCCTGGTGCAGGCGGGCCGGGGCGGCCGCTACGGCATGCACGATCTACTGCGGGCGTACGCCGCGGAACTCGCCGCCGAGCACGATCCCGAACCGGCGCGCCGGGCCGCGCTGACCCGCCTGTTCGAGCACTACCTGGCCGGGTCGGTGGCGGCGATGAACATCCTCTACCCGGACCGGGAACCGGCCGCCGGCGATCCGGAGGCGGCCCGGAACTGGATCGAGGCGGAACGGCCCAACCTGGCCGCGACCTGCACGTACGGGGCCGCGCACGGCTGGCATCGACTGGCCGTGGAGCTGGCCGGCACGCTGTTCCGCTATCTCGACGCGGGCGGCCCGGTGGCCGAGGCGGCCACCGTCACCGCCGCGGCCGTGGCGGCCGCGGTGGCCCTGGGCGACCGGCCGGCGCAGGCTCGCGCACTGTCCGATCTGGGCCGGTTGCACCGTCGGCAGGGCCGGCTGGACGAAGCGGCCCGGACCTACCGCCAGGCCCTGGATCTTTACGCCGACCTGGGCGAACGTGCCGCCGAGGCGGTGGCGCTGCGCAACCTCGGCAGCGTGCACTGGCGGTTGGGGGACTATCGGCGGGCGGCCGAGCACTACCGCCGGGCCGAGGAGCACTACCGGCAGCTCGGCGACGACAGCGGGCAGGCCGACGCGTCGGTGCGGCTCGGCCTGGTGGACGCCCGGCTCGGCGACGAGGCGCAGGCGGCGGCGCGGCTCCGGTCGGCGCTGGAGCTCTACACGGGGCTGGGGGACCGGTTCAGTGAGGCGTACGTCATCTCGCTGCTCGCCCGGCTCTCGCAGAAGCCGGCGGATCTCGCGGCGGCCGCCGATCACCTGGAACACAGCCTGGCCGCCGTGCGCCAGGCCGGGGACCGCACCGCCGAGGCCTACGTGCTGACCGATCTCGCCGCGGTGTACGCCCGGGACCACCGGCTGGCCGAGGCGGCGGATCTGCTGCGCCGCGCCCTGGTGCTGCTGCGCCGGATCGGGGACCGGGCCAGTGAGGCGGAGGCGCTCAACGATCTCGGCGAGGTGCTGGGGGCCGCCGGCGACGGGGCCGGGGCGCGCGCCCAGCATGAGCAGGCGCTGATTCTGGCGGGGGAGATCGGCGACCGTTACGAGCAGGCCCGCGCGCATGACGGCCTGGGTGCGGACCACGCCCGGCGGCTGTTCGCCGACCTGGCGGTCCCGGCCGCGGCGGGCTGGTGAGCGGGGCCGGTGATTAGGGGCGGTGATCAGGGGCGGGTGACTCCGCTGATCCACAGCACGGTGATCGGGCGGCCCTGCTTGCGGGCGTAGCTCACCACGTCGGCGGTTCCGCCCAGGCCCCGGGCCGGGAGGCCGTCCCACACCGCGAAGAGGTGGTCGCAACTGTCCACGAGGGCGTGGCCGGCGGCGAGGTAGGCCTGGTCGCTGGGCTCCGGATAGGGCAGCGTGGTCACTTTCCGGGCGGCGCGGCGCAGGTCCTCGAACCGGGACCGGCTCTCGTCGGCCAGCAGCGAGCCGGCGTAGCCCTCGCAGGGCACGATCGCCTCCAGGGTGCCACCGGCCGCCAGCACGTGGCTGGCGAACAGTTGGTCGGCGCCGTCGGCGAGGCTCGACACCCCGTGCAGGCCCGCGCTGGGCAGCACCCGGTCCCAGTGCCGGACCGCGCGATCGGCGATGCGCGGCGGCAGAACCCGATGACCTGTGACACCGAACCGCACATCGACCTCCGTACCCGGGCTCGTCAAGGTGACGATGCCCGGAGACGATACGATCTCTCGCCTTTGCGTGTGAGCCGGAGGCATGCACAATCTGTGGTCGCAGTACGTGCCGTCTAGCGGGGGAACTCAATGACCTTCGATGGGTTCATTTCGTACAGTCATGCTGCCGACGGTCGGCTCGCGCCCGCCGTGCAGCGTGGTCTGCACCGTCTGGGCAAGCCCTGGCATCGACGTCGCGCGCTGTGGATCTTCCGGGACCAGACCGGTCTGGCGGTGACGCCGGGGCTGTGGTCGTCCATCCAGACCGCCCTCGACGGCTCCCAGTACTTCGTGCTGATGGCCTCGCCGGAGGCGGCCGGCTCGCCGTGGGTCAACCGGGAGATCGAGCACTGGATCGCCACCAAGACGGCGGAGCGCATCCTGCCGGTGGTGACCGACGGCGAATGGGCGTGGGACGCCGAACGCGGCGACTTCGCCGAGAATTCGACGGCGGTGCCGGCCGCGCTGCGTGGGGTGTTCACCGAGGAGCCGTTCTTCCTCGACCTGCGCTGGGCCCGCGGCAGCGAGCACCTGAGCCTGCACCACTCCCGGTTCCGCGACGCGATCGCGCAGCTCGCGGCCCCGATGCACGGACTGAGCAAGGACGAGCTCGAGGGTGAGGACGTCCGCCAGCACCGCCGGGCCAAGCGGCTGCGGTCCGGCGCGGTGGCCACACTGGTCGTACTCGCCCTGATCGCGTCCTTGACCGGATTGTCGGCGGTACGCAACGCCGACCGGGCCAAGACGGCGGCGGCCGAGGCCCTGCGCCAGACCCAGGTGGCCAACGAGCAGCGGGACAGCGCCAAACGCTCGGCCGAGGACGCCCGCGTCCAGCAGCAACTGGCCCGGCAGCAGCAGGACCGCGCGACCCGGGCGGCGGCCGACGCCAAACAGGCCGAGCGGCAGGCGCAGGCCCAGCAGGCGCTCGCCGACCAGGCGGCGGCCGACGCGAAACGCCAGCGCAAGCTGGCCGACCAGGCCACCGAGCGCAAGCAGGAACAGCAGCAGCTGGCCCGGGAGGCGGCCGAGCGGGCGCGGTCGGCGCAGAAGGAGGCCGACCGGCTGGCGGCCGTCGCGGCCGACAAGCAGCGGATCGCCAAGGAGGCCGCCGCGCAGGCCGACAAGCAGCTGCGCATCGCGGTCAGCCGGCGACTGATCAATCAGGCCGGGACGACGGTGGCCGACGACCCGAGGACCGCCCTGATGCTCGGGGCGGCGGCGCAGACGATCAACCCGGACGCGACCACTCGCGGCCAGCTGTCCGGCCTGCTCACCGCGACCAGCTTCGTCGGCTCGATCGACGGCCTGGGCCGTACGGTGGCCGGGCCGGCCGGCCTCCTGGCCGGGGTCGGCGGCGACGGCCTCGTGCAGCTGTGGGACGTGGCCGACCCGCGCAAGCCGTTCCGGCTCGCCGTGCTCGGCGACAAGACCGCCGACACCCCGGCGTTCAGCCCGGACGGGCGGACCGTGGCCTTCATCAACACCGACGACCTGGCGGTCCTGTGGAACATCGCGGACCGGTCGCACCCGTCCCGCATCGCGGTGCTGCCCGACGAGGACACCGTCACCGCCACCGCCTTCACCCCGGACGGGGCCACATACATCACCGCCGACTGGGGCGGCAACATCGATCTGTACGACATCACCGACCGGATGCACCCCGAACAGATCAGCACCAAGCGGGCCTTCCCCAACCACCGGGTCGACGAGATGGCGGTCAGCTCGCGGGGGCTGCTCATCGTGGTCCAGCAGATCTACACCTCGCACATCGACGTGTCCGATCCGTACTTCCCGGTCAACGCGCCGGTGGTGATGGGCTACCCCGGTGGGGCGATGACGTTCACCCGGGACGGGACGCTCCTGGCCGTCGCGGGTGCCGGCGCCTCGGTGAGCCTCTACGACGCGACCGCGACGGTCCCCTGGACCGAGGCCGACCTCATGCGGGCCCCCGTGGCCACCGCGCCTCCGCCGACGACCACCGCCCCCACTCCCACGAGCACCGTGGTGCGCACGCCGCCGGGTCCGGTGCCGACCCTCGAGCCGGACTACGCGCCGTACGACACCTTCAACGGCCTGGGCGACGGCATCCGCTCGGTGGCGTTCAGCCCGGACGGAACCATGGTGGCCGCCGCCGACAGCAACGGCACGGCGAAGGTGTGGAACCTGCTGCATCCCGCGGCGGCCAACACCATGCAGGCCCGCGGCCCGATCCGCACGGTGTCCTTCGATCCGACCGGCAAGATGCTGATCACCGGCGACGACTCGGGCACGACGACCATCTGGAACGTACGGCCGCCCGGCGCCCCGGACTCGCTCGCCACCCTCACCGTCCCGGACGGCAAGGCGCGGGCCACCGCCTTCCGCCCGGACGGCCGCTCCCTGCTGGTCGCCCGGTCGGGTGGCAAGGCGAGCATGTGGAACACCACCGACCCGGCCCGGCCGGTGCGCGGCGACGACCTGACGCTGCGCGGCGCGGCGGTCGGCGCGGTGGCGTTCAGCGCGGACAACAGCGTGGTGGCGACCATCGCCACCGCCGACGGTGCGCTCACGGTGTCCGACACCCGGGGGGCGGGCCGGGCGACGACGCTGGCCACCCTGCCGAACGGGGGCGGGCTGCAGTTCAGCCCGGACGCTCGGACGCTCGCGGTGTTCGCCGACAACAGCACGCTGATGCTGTGGGACTTGGCCGACCGCGCCCGGCCCACGCTGCTCGCCAGGCTGACCGGGGCCGCGTTCAACATGCGGGCGGCGTTCAGCCCGGACGGGCGCACGCTGGCCACCACCGGCAGCGACAGCACCATCACGCTGTGGAACGTGGCCAACCGGGCCGCCCCCGCCCGGCTGGCCACCATCGCCGGTCTCAGCGGCCCGGCGAACGCGCTCGCCTTCCGCCCCGGTGGGCGTTACCTGGCCAGCGGTGACTCGGACAGCAAGGTGGTGATGTGGAACGTCGCCGATCCGGCCCGCCCGCTCCGCCTCGGCACGATGCTCGGCCAGGCGAGCTCGGTGAATGCGGTGGCATTCAGCGCCGACGGCCGCACTCTGGTGACCGGTGACGCGCAGGGCGAGTCCATCCTGTGGGACACCACCGTCCCCGACGGGCCGGTCCTGCTGTCCCGGACCCGGACCAACTCCATCTACCCGGTGATCGGGTCGGCGTTCCGGCCCGACGGCGACACGATGGCGGTCACCATCCAGCCGAACACCTCGTCCGCGACGGTGACGCTGTGGAGCGTCAAGAACCTGAACGCCCTGCGGGCCGACCCGGGCAAGTTCGCCTGCACCGTCACCGGTCGCGGACTGACCAAGGACGAATGGGCCCGCTACGTCCCGGACCTCGGTTACCGGAAGACCTGCTGACCGGGCGGCACCCCGGCACCGGTCAGCGGCGCACCGGATAACGCAGGTGAAGCACCCGGGTGCCGGCCACCACGTCCGGGTCGGCCAGCAGGTGCTGCGCGTCGACCGACCCGAAGTAGCGCTTGCCGGACCCGAACACCACCGGCACGACGTCCATCCGCACCTCGTCGACCAGGCCCGCGGCAAGCACCTGGCCACCGACGTCACCGGCGGCGACCTCGACCGTACGGTCGCCGGCGAGCTCGCGGGCCTTGGCCACGGCCGCCTCGACGCCGTCGACGAAGTGGAACGGCGCCCCGGGGTCCCAGCCCTCGGGTGGCGGCCGATGGGTCACGACGACCACGTGGTCGATCGCGCCCGGCGGCTTGCCGTCCCAGCCGTCGGTCAGGTCGAAGACGTGGCGGCCGACGACGGTCACCCCGATCTGGTCCCAGTACGCCCGGGTGTAGTCGTAGGACGTCTGCGAGACCTTCAGCACCCCGCTGTCGTCCAGCGGGACGTCACCGCCGGTCAACCAGTCGAACAGCGGTCCGGGCTGATCGTTCTCGTCGGCGACGAAGCCGTCCACCGACACCGAGCTGTACATGACCACCTTGCCCACGAGCTCTCCTCCGAATCGGGTGGCCCCAAATTAGCGTGGTGCGAGGCGGTTCTCTTGTAAGAAATCAATCGGCCGGCAGCGGCCAGCCGTCCATCACGTGGCCCGGATGCTCCCGCCGGAACCGCTGCCGGACCTCGACGTAGCGGGTCGGGGTGAGCCCGGTGAACGCCCGGAAGTCGTGACCGAAGTGGGCCTGGTCGAAGTAGCCCGCGGCGCCGGCGAGGCCGCCCCAGTCGACCGGGCCGGCCGGGTCGATGGTCAACACGGCGGTGGTGAAGCGGTGGGTGCGGGCCAGCCGCTTCGGCGTGACGCCGATGAGCTCCTTGAACCGCCGCGCCAGGTGAGTGCTGCTGACGCCGGCCGCCGCACTCAGGTCGCCGATCGGCACCGCACCGCCGGTCGCCGCGATGAGGCCGCTCATCCGGCGGACCAGCCCCAGGCCGGCGGTCTCGCGCAGCCGCCGGATCAGTTCGTCCTCGAGCAGCGTCAGCATCTCGTGCGGTGCGCCCGCCGAGGCCAGCCGGTCCCGCAGGGCGGCGACGGCGGGCCGGCCCCAGACCTGCTCCACCGGCACCGGCCGGTCACACAGCTCGGCCGCGGGCATCGGCAGGAACGGCGCCGGCCCCCACGGCTTGAAATGCACGCCGACGGACCGGGTCCCGGGTGGGTAGCCGAACTCCCACGCCTCGGTGGGCACGGTGACGACGCAACCGTCGGCGTAGTCGACCGGCGCCCGGTCGGTGCCGGTGCGGATGCGAAACGGCGGCCCGAGGTTGACGATGAGCAACGCCGCCGGACTCGCCGGCAGCGTCAGCCGGGCGTACGGCGGTGCGCCGGCCAGGTAGTAGAGGTCGTCGATCAGCCCGGCCAGCGGCGGTCGCGGCGCTCTGGACAGGTATTCCACGCGCCCAGCATGACCGGTCGGGGCGCGCTAGGGCCGCAAGCCGGCGAAGAAGCGGGTCAGGGCGGCCGCGTCGGTGCGCGACTCCGGCGGCAGGGGGGTGGGCGTCGGGTTGTCCTCGCGCATGGCGAAGACCGGGGCGGCCGGCGGAAGCAGGGCGAGGAACCACAGCATGGTGTCGGCCCACAGCTCGGCGGAGCCGTCGCTCAGGGCCAGCACACCGGTCTCGGAATAGCTGCCGCCGTGGGTGTCGCCGTCGGCCAGGGGGATCTCGAAGTCCAGGGCCATCGCCGAGGTGACCCGGGACTCGGTGAGGCGCAGCGGGGCGTCGGGGTAGCGCTCGCGCAGCCTGGTCCGCAACGTCGTGGCCGGCAGAGGCCACGCGTGCCCGGGCGGGGCGCCGAGGAAGAGGCCGTCGTCCATGCTACGGAACGTACCGGACGTCGCTCGGCACGTCGTTGCCGGCGGTGAGGAACTGCCAGTAGCTCAGCGTCACCTCGTCGTCCGTGTCGATCTCCAGGTACTGGGCGTGGTTGGCCGGGTTGGCGATCGCCGAACCGTAGTCGCGGACCTCCTTCTCGTCCTTGACCACGGTGAACTTCGTCGCGAACTGCTCCTCGGCCAGGCCCTGCAGGGTGCGGGGGGTGCAGGACGGATCGCGGACGTGCTTCGCGTCGACCAGCGCACCGTCGGTCGAGCGGTAGCCGTCGGCCCACTGCGACGAGCCGTCGGCGCCGTAGACCCGCCGCTCCGGCTGACCGGCGACGCGCACCTGGTAGGCGCGGTCGTCGGGCGTACCGTAATTGGGGTCCCGGGTCGGCAGACCGGCCGCCCAGGCCGCGGCCGCCGCCTGGTCCTGGGCGCTGTAGGGCGGGAAGACCCCGCTCGGCGGAATCGGCGGCAGGGGCGGCACGGTGGCCGGCATCGCGAGCGGAACGCCGGACAACTCCGGGCCCTGGGCCGACGCGCTGTCGGCGGTCGCACCGACCACCGCGACCGTGAGCGCCCCCGTCGCGGCCAGCTTGGCCAGCGTCGACGTGAGCACCGCCTCGGCCTCGGCGACAGCCGCCGCGGCGGCCAGCTCGGCCTCGGCCACGGCGAGCGCGTCGGCGGCCGCGGCCGCCTCGGCGACCAGGGCGGCGTCCCCGGCCGCCGCGGCGGCGTCGGAGCCGCCGAAGGTGAAGACCGTGAGGAGTACGCCGGCGACGGTGATGATGCCGGCACCGACCCCGATCGCGATGAGCGTGGTGCGGCAGTCGTCGATGGCGTCCGCGTACTGGTCGCACATGCGCTGCATCTGGCGGCAAGCCGAGGACAGGTTCTCCATCAGCGGCTGACCGGCGTCGACGGTGGTGCCGCCGGCCGGGTCGGCCGCCCAGATCCGGCGGACGTAGGTGTTGAACGCCGCGATCGTGTCCCCGGAGCAGTGCACCGGCACCGGCGCGGCATGCTTCTCGGCGTTGCGCTGGGCGTCGTCGATCCGGTCGGCGGCCCGGGCCCACACATCGGCGGTGGCGCGCAGGTCGTCGGGGTTGCCCTGCGGCCAGAACCGGCCGATGACCGGGATCTCGTGCACCTCCTTGCTGCCGGTCACCATGGGCAGCGCGGCGGCGGCGTTCTGCGGCTCGCAGTCCGGGCTCGGCGGCGCGGCGAAACCCTGGGTGTCGACGTGCGGGGCGAGCCGGCCGGCGGCGCGCTGATCGGCGGCCAGGAAGTCGACGGCGGTGGCCAGCAGTTTGCTCGCGGTCACCCCGATCGCCTGCCCCGAGTTGCCGACGCCGGTGACGATGGTGCGCGCGGCCGGCTCGTACTTGGCGGCGAACGAGTGCGCGGTGCTGTCGTCGCCCGCCATGCCCGCCGAGACGTGCAGGTCGCCGGCGAGTCCACTCTCGATGGCGTACGTGTAGTCCTTCGTGGCGACCATGTCCACGGCGGCCCGGAACATCACGTCCCGGTCCATGCCGAAGCCGCCGCCACCCCCCGGGTCGGCCAACATCCCGGCAGGATATCGGCACCCGTCGACCCCGACGGGTGACAGATGTCAGGGGTTCGGTGCTCCGGTCACCGCTCGGACCGGTTGCCCGGATCTGCCATCGTGGCCGGGTGCCCACGTCCATAGTCGAACTTCTCCGCCTGCACGCCGCCGAGCGGCCGGACCGGATCGCGTACGAGAGCGGTGGCCGCCGGCTCACCTTCGCCGAGCTGGCCGATCGCACCCGGCGTTTCGCCGCGGGCCTGGCCGCCCGCGGGGTCGGGCGCGGGGAACCGGTGCTGGTGTGCCTGCCGGCCGGCCTCGACGCGGTCGTGGCAGTGCTGGGCGTGGTGCGGGCGGCGGCGATCGGGGTGCCGGTCAACCCGCGTTCGTCCACCTCGGAGCTGGCCGCGTTCGTCGCCGACTGCCGCCCCAAGCTCGTGGTGAACGCGGACAGCTTCGTCGCCGTCGAGGCCGCCGGGACCGGTCCCGCCCGCGACGACCTCGGCCCCGACGAGGACACCTGGATCCACTACACGTCCGGCAGCACCGGCAGCCCGAAAGGGGTGCTGTCCAGTCAGGCGCAGTGGCTCGACACGGTCGGCCGGGTGCTCGCCCGCCTGGAGGTCGGGCCGGACGACCGGCTGCTGTGGCCGCTTCCGCTGCACCATGCGCTCGGCCACGCCCGCTGCGTGCTCGGCGTGCTCGTCACCGGGGCCACGGCGACGATCCTCGACCACCCGTCGGACGCCGAGCTGATCGACGCCCTGGCCAGTGCCGCGCCGACCGTCCTCACCGGCGTGCCGACGACCTACCACCGGTTGCTCGCCGGCCTGGGCGAGCGGCGGCTGCGCGTACCCTCGCTGCGGGTCTGTGTCACCGGCGGCGCGCCCTGTCCCGCCGAGATGCGACTTTCCGTGCGGGACGCCCTCGGCGTCCCGCTGGTGAACAGCTACGGCAGCACCGAGACGTGCGGCGCGATCGCCCTCGAGACGCCGGGGGTGGTACCGGTCGAGGGCTCGGTCGGGCGGCTCACCGGGTTCGAGGCGCGGATCGTGCGGCCGGACACCGGCGCGACGCTGCCGCCCGGCGCCGAGGGCGAGCTGTGGCTGCGCGGGCCGGGCATCATGCGCGGTTACCACAACAAGCCCGAGGCGACCGCCGAGGTGCTCACCGACGGCTGGTACCACACCGGCGACCTGGCCCGGCTCGTCGACGGCGACCTGCTCGTGCTCACCGGCCGCGCCCGCGACCTGATCATCCGCGGTGGCCAGAACGTGCACCCGGCCGAGATCGAGGAGGTTCTGCTCGGCCTGCCCGGCGTGGCCGACGCGATGGTCGCCGGCCGCCCGCATCACCGGCTCGGGCAGGTGGCGATCGGTTACGTCGTGCCGGCCGGGCCGGGGGTCGACCCGGTGGCGCTGCTGGCGGCCTGCCGCAGCCGCCTGTCGGCCGGCCGCGCCCCCGACGAGATCCGCCTGGTGACCGCCATCCCGCGGACCGACACCGGAAAGGTGCTCCGCCACCAGCCGCTCGCCGGCGCCGACGGGGCCGCCGCCGACGGGACCGCTGCCGACGGGGCCGCTGCCGACCCGATCGCGATCGTCGCGATGGCCTGCCGTTACCCCGGCGGCGTCCGGTCGCCCGAGGACCTGTGGGACCTGGTCGACCAGGAGACCGACGCCATCACCGACTTCCCGGCCGACCGGGGCTGGGATCCCGGTCTGTACGACCCCGACCCCGACCGGGCCGGGCACTCCTACACCCGCAGCGGCGGCTTCCTGCACGACGCGACCGGCTTCGACCCGGCGCCGTTCGGGATCGGGCCGGCCGAGGCGCTCGCGATGGACCCGCAGCAGCGGCTGCTGCTCGAAACCGCCTGGGAGCTCTGGGAACGGGCCGGCATCGACCCGGCCGCGGTGCGGGGCAGCGACACCGGGACGTACGTCGGCCTGATGTACCGCGACTACGCCAACTCGGCCGGCGACCCGTCCGCCGAACTGGAGGCGCACCTGGGCCTGGGCTCGGCGGGCAGTGTCGCGTCGGGCCGGATCGCCTACACGTTCGGGCTCACCGGCCCGGCCGTCACGGTCGACACCGCCTGCTCGTCGTCGCTGGTCGCGTTGCACTGGGCGGCCCGGGCGCTGCGTTCCGGCGAGTGCGCACTGGCCATCGCGGGCGGCGCGACCGTGATGTCGACGCCCGGTCCCTTCCTGGGCTTCAGCCGGCTGCGCGGGCTCGCCCCGGACGGCCGGGTCAAGGCGTTCTCGGCCGAGGCCGACGGCACCGGCTGGGCCGAGGGGGCGGGCCTGCTCCTGCTGGAACGGCTCTCCGACGCCCGCCGCCTCGGACACCCGGTGCTGGGCCTGCTCCGCGGCTCGGCGGTCGGCTCGGACGGGGCCTCCAACGGCCTGGCCGCCCCGCACGGGCCCGCCCAGCAGCGGGTGTTGCGCGCCGCCCTGGCCGACGCCCGGCTCGCACCCGCCGAGGTGGACGTGGCCGAGGCGCACGGCACCGGCACCGCGCTCGGCGACCCGATCGAGGCGCAGGCGCTGCTGGCGGTCTACGGCCGGGACCGGCCCGCCGGTCGCCCGCTGTGGCTCGGCACGCTGAAGTCGAACATCGGCCACACCCAGGCGGCGGCCGGGGTGGCCGGCGTCATCAAGATGATCGAGGCGATGCGGCACGGCCGGATGCCGCGTACGTTGCACGCCGACCACCCCACCGACAAGGTCGACTGGACCGCCGGCGACGTCTCCCTGCTGACCACCGCCCGGCCGTGGCCGGCCGGCGAGCGGCCCCGGCGCGCCGCCGTCTCGTCCTTCGGCATCTCCGGCACGAACGCCCACGTGATCATCGAGGAGGCCCCCGCCGACTCCGACCGGTCCGCTCGGCCCGACCGGTCCGGGCCCGTCGAGAGCGGGCTTCCGCTGCTGCTGTCGGGGGCGGACGAGGCGGGACTGCGCGCGCAGGCGGCGCGACTGCCGGCCGCCGGCCCGATCTCCGCCGCCGCGCTCGGGACCCGCGCGGCGCAGCGTCGCCGGGCCGCGGTGACCGGCGGCCGGGACGGCTGGGTCGACGGGCTGGCGGCGCTCGCGGCCGGTGCGGCGCACCCGGGCGTGGTGGTCGGTGACGGCCGGCCGGCCGGGCGGGTCGCCTTCCTCTTCCCCGGCCAGGGCGCGCAACGGCCGGGCATGCGGGAACTGTTGTCGCATCCGCTGTTCCGGGACGCCTACGACGAGGTGCTGGGCAAGTTCGACCCGATGCCGGCGGATGCGGATCCCGACCGGACCGAACACGCGCAACCGATGCTGTTCGCGTTCGGGGTGGCGGCGTTCCGGCTGCTGCGCTCCTGGGGCGTACGGCCCGACGTTCTCGTCGGGCACTCCGTCGGCGAGCTGGCCGCCGCCCACGTGGCCGGGATCCTCTCGCTCGACGACGCGGTCCGCCTGGTCGGGGCGCGGGCCCGGTTGATGGGAGCACTGCCGCCCGGCGGGGCCATGGTCGCGGTCGACGCCGCCGAAGCGGACGTGCGGCCCCTGCTGGGCGAGCGCGCCGGCCTCGCCGCGGTGAACGGGCCCCGGTCGGTCACCCTCTCCGGCGACGAGGACGCCGTCGCGCGGATCGCCGCGACGCTGCGCGAGCGCGGCCACCGGGTGACGGCGCTGCGGGTCAGTCACGCGTTCCATTCCGTACGGATGGAGCCGGTGCTCGCCGACTTCGCCGAGGTGGCCCGCTCGGTCACCTACCAGGCACCGGCGATCCCGATCGTCTCGACGCTCACCGGCCGGCCGGCCGGCCTCGGCGACGCCGGCTACTGGGTGCGCCAGATCCGCGAGCCGGTGCGGTTCGCCGACGCGGTGGCCGGGCTGACCGGCGTCACCGTCGAGCTGGGGCCGCGCCCGACGCTGGCGCACCTGGTGCCCGGCCGGACGGTGGCGATGTCCGAGGACACCGCGGCCCGGCTCTGGGCGGCCGGCGTCGACCTGGACCGGACCGCCGTGCTGGGCCGGCCCGACCCCCGGCTGGCGGCGGCGCTGCCCACCTACGCGTTCCAGCGCCGGCGCTTCTGGCTGGCCGACACGGTGCGCGCGCCGCACATCCGGTCCACCGGCCGGTTGTCGCTGCGCGACCATCCGTGGCTGCGTGACCACGCGGTCGGTGGCACGCCACTGGTGCCGGGCACGTTGCTGGCCGAGCTGGCGGTCACGGCCGCCCGGGAGGCCGGCTTCCCGACGCTCACCGAGCTGGTCGTCGAGCGCCCCCTGGAGCTGCCCGACGACGAACCGGTCGAGGTGCGGGTGCTCGTCGGCGACGGCATCGAGATCCAGGCCGGCCGCGACGGCGCCTGGACCAGGCACGCGACCGGCACCTTCGGGCCCGACGCCGGCGAACCCGAGCCGTGGCCGTGGGCGCGCACCTGGCCGCCCCCGGGCGCGCCGGCGGCCGACCTCGGCGAGCTCTACGCGGGCGACGACTACGGGCCGGCCTTCCGCGGGGTGACGGCGGCGTGGCGGGCCGGCGACACGATGTACGCCGAGCTGCGGCTGCCCGTACCGGCCGGCAGCGCGGGCACCGATCTGCACGCCGCGCTGACCGACGCCGCTTTGCATCCGGCGCGCCTGTTCGACGGGGCCGGGCGGGAGCCGCGGATGCCGTTCGTCTTCACCGGCGTACGCCGCTGGGGAGCCGACGCCGCCCGCGCCCGGGTGCGGGTCACCCGGGACCCGGACCGGCCCGACCGGATCGCGGTGGCGATGGCCGGCGAGGACGGCCGGCCGCTGCTGGAGATCGAGTCGCTGACCTTGCGCCCGGTGCCGCGCCCCCAGTTCGCGCCGTCCCTGGCGCCGGTCCCGGTGCCGGCCGGCGGCGAAACGCCGGCTGTGCTCGAGCTCGACTTCCCCGAACCGGCCGGCCCCGAGGACGTACGCGACCAGGTGTGGCACGCCGTCCAACGGCTGCGCGAACGGCTCGGCGGCCCGGGCCGGCTCGTCGTCACCACCCGCTCGGCGGCGGTGGCCGGACTGGTGCGGGTCGCCGCCGCCGAATACCCGGGCCTGGTCGGGCTGGTCGCCCACGACGGCACCGCCGAGTCGGTGCGCGCCCTGCCCGGCGCCGTGCGGGTGGCCGCCGCCGAACCCGAGGCCGGCGTGCGCCGGGGCGTGCTCGGGGTGCCCCGCCTGGTGCGGGCCGCGGCCGGCCGGGACGACGTGTCGTTCGGTTCGGGAACCGTGCTGCTCACCGGCGGCACCGGCGCGCTGGCCGGAGTGCTCGCGCGGCACCTCGTCACCGCGTACGGGATCAAGCATCTCCTGCTCGTCAGCCGTCAGGGCGAGAGGTCACCGCGGGCGTCGCGATTGCGCGCCGACCTGGGCGCCGCCGTCACCATCCGGGCCGCCGACACGGCGCACCGCCCCGACGTCGCCGAGCTGCTGGAGAAGGCGGACCCGCCGGTCACCGCGGTCGTGCACGCCGCCGGGGTGCTCAGCGACGGCACCATCGAGGGGCTCACCCGCGACCGCGTCGACGACGTGCTGCGGCCGAAGGTCGACGCCGCCTGGCACCTGCACGAGCTGACCGGCGACCTGGCGGCGTTCGTCCTGTTCTCGTCGGCGTCGGGCCTGCTCGGGAACCCGGGTCAGGGCCCCTACGCGGCCGGCAACTCGTTCCTCGACGACCTGGCCCGCCGCCGGCACGAGGCCGGTCAGCCGGCGCTGTCGATCGCCTGGGGGCCGCTCGACCTCGCCGGTGGCATGCCGGTGACCAGCCGGTCCCGGCTGCGCCCGCTGACCGCCCCGGAGGTGACGGCGGCCTTCGACGCCGCCCTGCGCAGCGGCGAACCGGTGATCGCGCCGCTGCCGGCCGTGCCCAGCCCGGCAACCGGTCCGCGGTCCGCCGCCCCGGCCCGCCCCGAGGCCGCCCCGGCCCTGCTCGCCGGCCTCACCGGCGACGAGCTGATCGGCGCCGCCGAGGGCCTGATCCGCACCGAGGTGGCCGGCGAGCTCGGCTATCCGGACGCCGGCCTGGTCGACCTCACCGCCGCCTTCACCGACCAGGGCCTCGACTCGGTCGCGTCGATCCAGCTGCGCACCCGCCTCGTCGCCGCGACCGGGATCGCCATGCCGGCCACCGTCGTCTTCGACCACCCGACCCCGGCCGCGCTGGCCCGCTGGATCGCCTCCCAGCACGCCCAGCCCTCGCCCCCGGCCGCCGCGGCCGCTGTGCCTGCTGTGCCTGCCCGGTCCACCGTGCCAGGCGGGTCCGGCGGGGAGGCGGCCGCCGCGGTTCCGGCGCTGTTCCACTCGATCCTCGCCGGCGGGCGCCCGGAGCTGGCGTTGAACCTGTTGATCAGTGTGTCGGCGGCGGACCTGGGCGCAACCGGGGGCCGGGCGCCGGATCCGGTGCCGCTGGCCGGGTCGGACGACGGGCCGGTGCTGGTGTGCCTGCCGTCCTACGGGCCGTTCCCGCACCTGGAGTTCCAGGCGTTCGCGCGGGCGGCCGGGGCGGCGGTCACCGTCGTACCGTTGCCCGGTTTCGCCTCGCTCCCGGCCCGGCCGGAATCGCTGGCGCAACTCACCGAGGTCCTTGCCGGCCGGGTCGCCGAGGCCGCCGGCGGCCGGGCGTTCGTGCTGGTGGGCCGGTCCAGCGGGGGTCACCTGGCCCATCTGGTGGCCGACCACCTGGAGCGGGCGGGCGACCCGGCCGCCGGTCTGGTGCTGCTGGACACCTACGAGAACGACCGCGAGCACGACCACCTGCGCGCCGCCCTGGTGGCGACCGGTCTGACCAGGATGCGCACCCGCCTCGACCCGGACGCCGAGCGGACCCTGATGCTGGCCGCCGGCACCTACGTGCGCCTGCTGCACCATTGGCGTCCGGAGCCGATCGCCACGCCGAGTCTGCTGGTCACCGCGGCCGAACCGCTGCCCGGCCTGCCCGCGACGTGGCGGGCAGCGCGCTCGGTCCCGCACACCCGGGTGGAGGTGCCGGGCGATCATTTCAGCATGCTCAACGTGCATGCGCGAAGCACCGCCGCCGCCGTCTGCTCCTGGGTCGCAACCGGGGACCTGCGAAGGGCGGGCGGCTAGGGACCGATCGGGTGGGCATGGCTGAGCTGCGTGCCCGTCCGTCCCGGCTCCGGACGGCATCGGTGTGGGGGTCGGGTGCCGTGCTGGGCGTCATTCTCGTCCAGTACGGCACCGGCTGGGGGAGTGACGCCCAGGCCCGAGCCGTCAACGACCTCGCGTACCTCCCGGTCGTCCTGCTGACCGCGGTGCTGGGCCTGCGGCTGATCCGCGAGGGCGGGCTGGACCGGCGTGAGCGCCGGGCCTGGACGCTCCTCGAGGTGGCGTTCCTCTGCCAGGTCGCGGCGCACGTGGTGGCCCTGGTCCAGATGCTCCGGCCGGGGCTGCCGGCCTACCCGAGCGTCTCCGACTGTCTCTACCTGGCGGCGATCCCGTTCGTGATCGCCGGCCTGCTCCTGCTGCCGGCCGCGCGGCGCAGCGGGGCCGAGCGCGTCAAGCTGCTCATCGACTCGCTGATCGTGGTGGGCGGGGCGTGCATGGCGCTCTGGTACGTGGAGATCGGCCCGCTGCTGCGGACGTCCGGGATCGACCCGCTGGTGCTCGCGTTCTCGACGGCGGTGCCGGTCGCCGACCTGCTGTTGGTCTGGGCCCTGATCATGCTGTTGCTGCGGCGCTCGTCGGCGGGTGCCGCGGTGGGCCTGCTCGGCGGCGCGATGGCGCTCAAGGTCGTCGCGGACAGCACCTATGCCATCGCGTACGTCCAGTTCGGCTTCGCCTTCCGGCCCGGCAGCTGGCCCTATCTGCTGTGGGCGGCCGGCAGCTTCCTCATGCTGCTCGCCGTGCACCGCCGGCTGGGCCAGGACGGGCCCGCCCGGGCCGAGCGACCCGGGCGCGGCCGGCTCGGCTGGCTGCCGTACGGGGCCGTCGCCCTCGCCTCCGGCCTGCTCGCCTTCGCCGCCCGGGAGCAGTCGTTGTTCCCGCTCGGCGGCATGATCATCGGAGCGATCGCGATCACCGCCCTGGTGATCATCCGACAGATGTACGCGCAGCGGGAGAGCCGCCGTCTCGCCGTCACCGACCCGCTCACCGGATTGTCGAACCGGGCCCTGATCACCGAGCGCCTCGCCGAGCTGGTCCGCCAGCCGGTGCGCGACGACCGGCACGGCGCGGTCCTGCTGATCGACCTCGACCGGTTCAAGCCGATCAACGACGCGCACGGCCACGAGGCCGGCGACGCCGTGCTCAAGGCCGTCGCGGTGGCGCTGCGCAAGGTGATCCGTTCCGGGGACACCGCGGGCCGGCTCGGCGGCGACGAGTTCGCCGTGGTGCTGCCGGGGCTGCCGACCCGGGCCGCCGCCGAGGGCGTCGCGCAGCGGCTGGTCGACGCCCTGCGCACCCCGGTGATCTTCGGTGAGCTGCTGCTGAGCGTGGAGGCGAGCATCGGCGTGGCGTTCCACGACGAGACCACCGCCGACACCGAGCAGCTGATCGCGCACGCCGACGCCGCCATGTACGCGGTGAAGCGCCAGGGCCGCGGCCACTTCCGGGTCTACTCGCCGGAGCTGGACACCCGCGCCCGGGACGCCGAGCTGCGCCGCGCCGTGGACAACGACGAGCTGGTCGTGCACTTCCAGCCGGTGGTGCCGCTGTCCGGCGGGCCGGGCCTGGGGGTCGAGGCGCTGGTGCGCTGGAACCACCCGGTCCGGGGGCTGCTGATGCCGGGCGCCTTCATCGACTTCGCCGAGGAGACCGGCGCGGTCGTCCCGATCGGTGAATGGGTCCTGCGGGAGTCGTGCCGGCAGGCCGCCGGCTGGCGGGCGGCCAACCCGGACGCGGAGCGGCTGCGGCTGAGCGTCAACCTCTCCGCCCGGCAGGTCGTGCAGCCCACGCTTGTCGAGACGATCCGGGACATCCTCGCGGAGACCGGTTTCCCGGCCGACCGGCTGGTGCTGGAGCTGACCGAGAGCGTCATCCTGCAGCCGTCCGAGCAGACCGTCGCGCGCCTGAACGCCCTGCGGGAGATGGGCATCGGCATCTCGGTCGACGACTTCGGCACCGGTTACGCGGCACTGAGCTACCTGCGGTCGCTGCCGGTCACGGTGCTGAAGATCGACAGGTCGTTCGTCGCCGGCATCGACACCGACCCCGACGCGTACGCCGTGGCCGAGGCCCTGGTGCGTCTCGCTCAGGCGTACAAGCTGCAGGTGGTGGCCGAGGGCATCGAGACCGCCGCGCAGCGGAGCTGCCTCGCCGACATGGGTTGCGGGTACGGCCAGGGTTACCACATCGCCCGCCCGATGCCCGGTGACGCCCTGGCCGAGCTGCTGGTGTCGGCGGGCCTCGGGCATGGACGCCAGTGACTATCCTCGGACCCCGGGGAGCGCCGGCCGGTGCTCGATGCGGGGGTGCGCGTGAGCTCGCTGGCGGAGACGTACGACTCGATGCGTGCCGTCGGGCGGTCGCCTGACCGCTCGGTGACGATCACGCTGGGCGGCCGCGGCGGCGTCGACGTCGAGCTGGCCGACGACGCGACCGGCCGGCACGACGAGGCCGGACTGGCCCGCCAGGTCGCGGCGGCGGCGCGGGTCACCCTCGCGGCGTTCCGGCAGCAGCAGCGGGCCGCCATCGACGAGGCGCTGGGCCAATGATCCGGCGCCTGGTCGCGGCCGGCGCGGTGATCGTCGCGGGGTTGTCGGGGTGTTCCGGCGAACCGGCGCCCTTGCCTTTCGCCAAGGCCCTGCCCAGCTGCGAGGCGATCGCCTCGGCCCTCGCCGCCCAGGGCATGCCGTCACCCAGCCCGGCGCCACCCGGCACCGTGGCCGCGGCCGGTTCGGAGTGTTCGTTCGTGGCCCGGCCGGGGGCGGAACGCCCGGTCCTGACGTCGGCCGTGATCCACCTGTCGCGTCCGGCCGTCGACACGTTCGACGGCAAGGCCACGCCCGGCTGGGCCGCCGACTTCGACGCCGACAACCAGTGCCCCGGCCAGGCCGCCGCCGACCCCACGCTGCCCGGCGGGCGGTCCTGCTACACCCGCACCGCCGACGACGCCGGCCAGGCCAAGGTCACCGGCTACACCGCCCGGACCGGCATCAGCGTGCTGCTGATCCGGGTCGGCGGGGGCACGCCCGACACGGTGCGCACCGAAACCCTCGCGACGGCCGGCGCCGTCGCGTCGGCCGTCGCCGGGATGCTGTGAGGAGAGCGATGACCGGCCCGATCGAGCAGTTCCGCACCGAGCTGGAGGCCAGCCCGATAAGCGGCCGGTCACCCGACGGGTGGGTCCAGGTCGGCCGCGACCGGCACGGCGAGATCAGCGTGCGGATCGAGCCCGGTGCTTTCCGCTCGCTGAGCCACCGGCAGCTGACCGACGAGATCCGCGGCGCGCTCACCGCCGCCGTGGCCGACTATTCGCGGATCTCCGACCGGCTCTTCCAGCGCTGGGGCGGTGCCTGGTGACCACGCTGAGCGTCGAGGCGGCCGCGCTGGTGCGGCAGGCCTCCGGACGGTACGCCGACGCGATGGTCTGCGATGCCGTCGGCCACTACGTCACCCACGTCGGCGCGGTGCCCGACGCCGCCTGGGGCACGATGGACTGGACCGCGATCTGGAAGAAGAACTGGCACGAGGCCGTCGCCGACCGGGCCCGGGAGGCGCGCTCGGCGGGCGAACGGTTCGACGACATCGCCGAGACGCTCTACCAGGTGGCGGCCGACTACACCGGCACCGACGTCAAGGTCGCCGCCGACTTCACCGCCATCGGGGACAGCCCGCTGAGGCCGTTCGTCGACGCCCTGGAGCGCGTCGCCGACGCGACCGCGCACCCGGGCGGCCGGCTCAGCATGTCGTCGGGCTTCGGCGGCGGCCCCTATGCGCCGGCCATCCCGGACGACACCGGCGAGGGCCACCGTCTCAACCTGCTGTTCCAGGACGGGAAGATCAACCAGCAGGAGATGTGGCCGGCCGGCACCGACCTGTCGCGGACGCCGAGCCACCGGATGCGCGCCGAGCTGACCACCGAGGGCCGGCGCAAACTCGCCGAGTTCATCCACCGGTGGGCCGACGACCTGGGCCGTGCCGAGTCGATCGTCGGCCAGTGGGGCCTGCTGCCGGCCGAGTCGGGCCTCGACCGGATCACCGCCGCGCTCAGCGCGTGGCCGGGCGTCATCGCCAACCGGGCCAACCTGCTCAAGCTCGGCGCCAACACCTACCGCGACCTCAGAGCGAACATGGCCGCCCAGGTCAAGGACCTTCAGCAGTACTGGAAGTCGCCGGCCGCCGGGGCCTACGCGATCTACGCCGGCAGCCTCGGCGACTACTACGAGGCGATCGCCGGGAACCTGCAGTGGCTCGGCGAGGAGGGCGAGAAGGCCGCCCAGACCATCGACGGGCTGCAGCTCGCCTTCGCCAACCTCGGCTACCAGCACATGCTGATCATCTCGGCCCAGCTGAAGGCCTACCTCGACGCCGCCAACAGTCTCAGCCACGCCGTCGAGGACCCGCTCAAGGGCCTCGCGAACGCCGTGACCGGCCTGCTCAGCTCGCTGAACACGAGCTGGGCCGCGGCGGTGCAGAAGGCCCAGGCCGACCTGGACGTCTCCCGGAAGGTGATCGAGGGCGCGCCGCGTTTCACCGACGAGACCCGCGACGCCCGGCAGCCCCCGGCGAGTCCCTCCACCGAGTGGCGCGGCCACGCCTGGAAGCCCTGACCGGGGCCGGCCGGCGTCGGGAAGCGTTCGGTTGCCGTCCGGGAGTTCTCATGATCCGCGTGGGCGGGCCGATGGGCAGGCAACGCTCAGCTCGCGGAGGGGGAACGGTGTGACCACTGTTTCGATGCCGACGGTCGCCGGTCTGCTCGCGCTCGCCGAGCAGAAGCGGCTCGCCGGTGACTACCGGGGCGGCGGCGAGATCGCCCGGGAGGCCGCCGACCTCGCCGCCGCCACCGGGGACGCCGCCGGCCAGGCGGAGGCACTCCGCTCGCTGGCCGCCTCGATGCTGCGGGTCGGGGAGCAGGAGCAGGCGATCACCCTGTGCCGGGAGGCGGTGGCGCACCTGGAGGCACTCGGCGACGAGGCCGGGATCTGTGAGGTGCTGACGCTGGAGGCCATGCCGCTCAGCGACCTCGGCATGCACGAGGAAGCCCTCGACGTGCTGGCCCGGGCCCGTGACATCGCGCAGCGGCTGGGCAACCGCACGCTGCTCTACTGGGTGCACAACCGCACCGGCGTGGTGCACGGCAGCCTGGGCAACCGGGAGCTGAGCACCGAGTATCTGATGCGGGCGCTCGACATGGTCGACGGGATGGACGACGAGGCCCGGTTCTGCATCCTCAACAACGTCGGCGACAACGCGGTGTACGAGGTGGCCCGGCTGCGCGGCCTCGGCCACACGAAAGCGGCCGACCGGCTGCTCAGCGACGCGCTCGGCTACGTCGCCGAGGCGCTGCGACTGGCCCGGGCGGCGGAACACCCGTTCCGGGAGTCGATCAGCCTCGACAACTTCGGGATGCTGCTGGCCCTCGACGGCGATCTGGACGCGGCGGCCCGGCTGATCGAGCAGTCCCGGCAGATCGCGGTGCGGTCCGGTTACCGCTCCGTCGAATCCGGGGCCCTGCAACACCAGGCACGGGTCCGGCTGATGCGCGGTGAGCACGCCGAGGCGATCGAGGGCCTGCTCCTGGCCCTGGACCGGGCGCGCGATGCGGGGGAGCGGCCGATGGCGATGGAGATTCTGCGGGAGCTCTCCGACGCGTACGAGATGGCCGGTGATCTTGCCCTGGCTCTGCGCCACCACCGGGCGTTCCATGACCTGGAGCGGGAGCTGCACAGTCAGGTCGCCGCGGCGCGGGCACGGATGGCCGCGCACTACTTCGAGCTCGACAACGCCCGGCTGGAGGCGGCGAACGCCCGGCTGGAGACCGAACTGCATCGGACCCGCAGCGCCGAGTGGGAGCGGGCGGCCACCGAGGACGCGCTCACCGGCCTGCCCAACCGGCGGTCCGCCGACGAACGGCTGCCGAAGCTCGCCGCCGACGGCGCCGCGGTGAGCGTGGCGCTGGCCGACGTCGACCTGTTCAAGCGGGTCAACGACCAGTACGGCCACTTCATCGGCGACGAGGTGCTGCGCCGGCTCGCCGCGATCCTGCTCGACCACGTGCGCGACACCGATCTGGTGGCCCGGTTCGGCGGCGAGGAGTTCCTGATCGCGTTCAGCGGGGCCGGCCTGCAGGACGCGCAGGCGCGCTGCGAGCTGCTGCGGGCGACCGTCGCCGCGTACCCGTGGGAGCAGATCGAGCCCGGCCTGAGCGTGACCATCAGCCTCGGCGTCGCCGAGGTCAAAGGCATCGATCTGCTTCCGTACGCGCTGGGCCAGGCCGACGAGTGCCTCTACGACGCGAAGCGGGCCGGCCGGAACCGGGTGGTCAGTCGCCCGTGACGGTGACGGTGGCCCTGGCGCACTTGTAGCGGCCCGGTTCGTCGATCGCCAGCAGCTGGGTCTCGCCGTCCGCCAGCCGGGTGTTGTCCCGGTTGCTGCCCGGATCGGGGGTGCAGGTCACCTTCTGAGTCGTGCCGGTCTCGTTGATCACCGCGAAGTTCTCGGTGGCCGCGACCGTGAGCTCGGTCGTGCGCCCGATGGTCAGCCGTGGCTTCGGCGCCCCGCAGCCGCTCTCCCCGGCCACCGTTACCCGCAGCGTCGCGCCGGCGCTCGTCACCCGGAAGGTCCCGGCCTTCGGGAACTGGACGACCTGGCGTTCCTGGCGGTCGACGACGCTCGTGCCGAGCCCGGCGTCGGGGGCCGACTCCAGCGGTTGCGCCACGCCTGTGGTGTTGACCAGGGCGAGGAAACCGCCGCGCTGGATCGTCACCTTCGCCGGGCTGAACGCGTCCGCGCCGATCTTCACCTTGGTCGCCTTCGTGCACACCGGATCGGCGCCGTCGCGCCGGGCGACCGGCTCGGAGGTGGCCTCGGCCGGGCCGGCCCCGGCCGGTCGCTTGGCGGCGACGGTGGTGGTCGCCGGCGCACAAGCCGTCAGCGACAACACCACCGCGCAGCAGATCATCCACGGAACTCGGCGCATGCTCAGAGCTACGGGCGCCGGGCCCGGCCGGTTCAACCGACCGTGACCTCCACCCGCAGCACCGTGCCGGGTTCGGCGGCCGGCACCACCGTGCCGTCGAGCCGTTCGCCGTCCACGACCAGGCCGGCCTCGGCCCCGCGGCGGACCGTGATCTCGTAGGTGGCGCCCCGGAACGCCCGGGTGGCCTGGAAACCGGGCCAGTCGGCCGGCAGCACCGGCTCGATCCGCAGCCCGGTCAGCTCCGGGCGGATGCCGAGGATCCACTGGGTGATCGCGACGAAGTTCCACGCCGCGGTGCCGGTCAGCCACGAGTTCTTGGCCTCGCCGTGGGTCGGGGCGTCCTTGCCGGCGATCATCTGGGCATAGACGTACGGCTCACAGCGGTGCAGCTCGCTGAGCTCCTCGCGGGCGGACGGGTTGATCCGCCGGTAGTAGTCGAACGCGCGGTCGCCGTTGCCCACCATCGCCTCGGCGATCATGATCCACGGGTTGGTGTGGCAGAAGATGCCGGCGTTCTCCTTGTAGCCCGGCGGGTAGGAGGAGATCTCGCCCAGCTCGATCCGGTAACTGGAGTAGGCCGGCTGCTGCAGCACGATGCCGTGCGGGGTGGCCAGCCGTTCGGCCACGCTGCGCAACGCCCGGGTGGCCAGGCCGTCGTCGAGGCCGACGCCACCGAGCACGCACATGCCCTGCGGCTCGATGAAGATCTGTCCCTCGTCGTTCTCGCCGGAGCCGATCGGGTTGCCGTGGAAGTCGTAGGCCCGGCGGAACCACTCGCCGTCCCAGCCGTGCTCGACGATCACCCCCGTCATCTTCTCCGCGGCGGCGCGGTACTCGCCCGCCTCCTCGCCCAGCCCGCGCAGGTCGGCGATGGCCGCCAGCTCCTTGGCGGCCAGCACGAACTGCCCCGCGATGAACACCGACTCGGCGGTGCCGCCGCTGACGTTCTCGGTGGTCTGGAACGGCTCACCGGGAGTGTCGGAGAAGCAGTTGAGGTTGAGGCAGTCGTTCCAGTCGGCCCGCCCGATCAGCGGCAGGCCGTGCGGCCCGAGCCGTTCCTGGGTGTAGCGGACGGACCGGCGCAGGTGCTCGTACAGCGGTTGTTCGCTGCCGGGCTCGTTGTCGAACGGCACCGGCACGTCCAGGATCGACTCGTCGCCGGTCTCCTTGACGTACGCGGAGACACCGAGCACCAGCCACAGCGGGTCGTCGTTGAAGCCCTCACCGATGTCGTTGTTCCCGCGCTTGGTCAGCGGCTGGTACTGGTGGTAGGCCCCACCGGTCGCCATCTGGGTGGCCGCGATGTCGAGGATCCGCTCCCGGGCCCGCTCCGGGATCATGTGGACGAAGCCCAGCAGGTCCTGGTTGGAGTCGCGGAAACCCATGCCCCGGCCGATCCCCGACTCGTAGAACGACGCCGACCGGCTGAGATTGAAGGTCACCATGCACTGGTACGCGTTCCAGATGTTGACCATCCGGTCGGTGTCCGGGTCGGGGGTCGTCACGTGCAGGCCGCCGAGCAGCCGGTCCCAGTAGTCGCCGAGCGCCGCCAGCCCGTCCGCGACCGTCTCCGGGCGCAGCCAGCGCTCGATGACCGGCCGTACGTTCCGCTTGTTTATCGTCTGTGACCCGGGCGGGTCGAATTTGTCGTCCCTCGGGTTCTCGGCGTAGCCGAGCACGAAGACCACCTCGCGGCTCTCGCCCGGCTGCAGCGCCAGCCGCACGTGGTGGCTGCCGATCGGCGCCCAGCCGTGCGCGATCGAGTCGGTGGCCGCGCCCTGCTCGACGACCCGGGGCTGGTCATAACCGCGGTAGGGGCCGAGGAACGCCTCCCGCTGGGTGTCGAATCCGGCGAGCGGCTCCGAGCAGGCGAAGTACGCGAAGTGGTCGCGCCGCTCGCGATATTCGGTCTTGTGATAGATCGTCCCGCCGTCCACCTCGACCTGGCCGGTGGAGAAGTTGCGCTGGAAGTTGGTGGCGTCGTCCTGCGCGTCCCACAGGCAGAACTCGACTGACGAGAACAGCGACAGCTCGGCCGCGGTGTCGCGTTCGTTGGTGACGTTCACCCGCCACACCTCGAGGGTCTCGCCGAGCGGCACGTAGTACAGCGTCTCGGCCCGGATCCCGCCGCGCCGCGCCGCGATCCGGGTGTAGGACAGGCCGTGCCGGCACTCGTAGTCGTCCAGTTCGGACTGGGTCGGCTGCCACGACGGCGACCAGAAGTCGCCGGTGGCGTCGTCCCGCACGTACAGGTAGCGGCCGCCGACGTCGAACGGTGCGTTGTTGTAGCGGTACCGGGTCAGGCGCCGCAGCTTGGCGTCGCGGTAGAACGAGTAGCCGCCGGCGGTGTTGGTGACGATGCCGAAGTACGCCTCCGTGCCCAGATAGTTGATCCAGGGCAGGGGCGTGTCGGGGCGGTCGATGACGTACTCACGCCGCTCGTCGTCGAAGTGTCCGTAGCGCACCAGGTTCTCCCTTGAGGTGTGGGAGCGCTCCCATGAGAAGCTCTGGTTGTCATGCTATGTGTGACCCTGTTCACTGCGCGACCCTCTGCGTCTTCTCGGGTGGCGCTTTTTGGTGTTCGGCGTGGCCTTCTGCGTCTTCCCGGGTGGAGCTTTTGGTGCTCGGCGTGGCCCTGGACGGGGCTCCCGGGTCAGCGCGGCAGGGCTCCGAGGATTCCGGTGATGATCGCCAGTCGCAGCGAGACGCGCAGGTCGAGCTGGAGCGTGAACAGCGCCGGCTCGGTCTCGTAGGCGGCGAGCACGCCGGCCGGCGGCGGGCAGTAGGCCGACAGCGTGCCGGCCATGAGCATGGTCTGCAGGCACACCGTCTGGGCGCCGTCGCCCACTTCGGGCAGATGGTGCTTGATCAGGCCGACCATCGTTCGCAGGGCGTCGAGCGAAGCGCGCTTGTGCCGCAGGACGACGTCGATCGAGACGTTGTGCTCCAGCACGCCGCCCTGCGCGCCGAACAGGTCGCAGAGCGCCACCCGGCCCGCCAGCGACCGGCTGAGCACGTCGGCGAGCTGCTCCGAGCGCGCCTCGGCGGGCAGGGTCGCGTCGATGCCGGCGGCCAGCTCGGCGGGCAGCTCGGCCACCCAGGTCTGCAGGAAGTAGTCGAGCAGTTCGAGCAGCACCGCCTCGCGGGACTCGAAATAACGCAGCACGTTGGACTTGGCCAGACCGACCCGGCGGCTCAGCTCGTTGAGGCTCAGCTCGGCCACCGGCATCTCGCCGAGCATGGCCGCCGCCGTGTCGAGGATCGCCTGCCGGCGCGCCTCGCGCTGCTCGTCGTTGCGGGCCCGCTTGAACGTCATGCCGGTGATCCTAGCTTAAAGACCGCCGGTCTCTTGACATCAGACCGTCGGTCTCTTAACGTTGCTCTCGTAAAAGACCGGCGGTACTTTAGGAGACGTCATGTGGACCGAACAGAACATCCCGGACCAGCGCGGCCGGCTGGCCATCGTGACCGGAGCCAACACCGGCCTGGGCTTCGAGACCGCGCGGGCACTGGCCGCCCGCGGCGCGACCGTGGTGCTGGCCGTGCGCAACGTCGAGAAGGGCAAACAGGCGGCCGCCCGGATGACCGGCGACGTGCTCGTCCAGGAGCTCGACCTGACCTCGCTCGAGTCGGTCCGCGGCGCGGCCGCCGACCTGCGCGCCGCCCATGAGCGCATCGACCTGCTGATCAACAACGCCGGCGTGATGTACACCCCGAAGCAGACCACCCGCGACGGCTTCGAGATGCAGTTCGGCACCAACCACCTCGGCCACTTCGCGCTCACCGGGCTGCTGCTCGACCGTCTCCTGCCGGTGCCCGGTTCGCGGATCGTGACGGTCAGCAGCGTCGGCCACCGCATCCGGGCCGCGATCCACTTCGACGACCTGCAGTGGGCGCGGTCCTACAGCCGGACCGGGGCCTACGGACAGGCCAAACTCGCCAACCTCATGTTCACGTACGAGCTGCAGCGACGCCTGGCCGCCCACGGTGCCCCGACCGTCGCGCTGGCCGCCCACCCCGGCGTCTCCAACACCGAACTGGCCCGGAACTCGCCGGCCCTCGTGCGCCTGCCGCTGACCTGGCTGGGCCCGCTGATCACGCAGAAGCCGGCGATGGGTGCCCTGCCGACCCTGCGAGCCGCGACCGACCCGGCCGCGCTCGGCGCTCAGTACTACGGTCCCGACGGCCTGGGCGAGGTTCGCGGCCATCCCCGGCTGGTCACTTCGAGCCCCGAGTCCCACGACGTGGCCGTCCAGCAGCGCCTCTGGTCGGTCTCGACGGACCTCACCGGCGTGACCTTCCCGGTCTGAGTCGTCCCGCCGATCGCCCTCTCGGCTTCGCTCCGCCGAGGGGGAGTGGGGCGACGGCTCCACCTGACACCAGGTGCCGTCCGTGCCGCCGACCTGAGCCGGTCCGGCCTGGACGAGGCCGCGAAGTAGGTCCGGTTCGCCACCTCGAACCCCGGAACCGCCGCCGCTTGATCGGCGGGCAGCCGCTCCAACTCAGGCATGTCCGACCCTGGCTACCAGTTCAGCGGCCCCGTTTCGTCCTGGAACGTGCCGGTCGGTCCATCGGCGCCGAGGGTCGCCAGCCGCACGACGACCCGGGCGCTCTCCTCCGGTGACCGTCCGATGCCGAACGCGGCTGTCATGTCGGTGGCGGTGGCGCCGGGCTCGACGGCGTTGAACTTGATGCCCGGCTCCGACTTGGCGTACTGGACGGTGAGCATGGTGGCCGCCGCCTTCGACGCCGCGTACAGGGGGAGCGGGAAGCCGAACTCCGGCCGGTGCGGGTTGGTGACCGCCCAGAACGAGCCCATGCTGCTGGACACCGTGACGACGGTGGCGTTCGGCGACCGGCGCAGCAGGGGCAGGGCGGCTTCGGTGACTCGTACGATGCTGACCGCGTTGGTGTCGAACGCCCGCAGCGCCGCCGGCCCGTCGACGTCGCCGGCCGCGAGGATGCCGGCGTTGTGCACGAGCACGTCGAGCCGCCCTTCCGCCGAGCCGATGGTCGCCAGTGCGTCGCGCACCGAGTCGTCCTCGGTCACGTCCAGTTGCACGAACCGGGCGCCGAGCGCCGCCGCGGCCTTCTCGCCCCGCTCGGCGTCCCGGGCGCCGACGTAGACGACGTGGCCCAGTGCCAGAAGCTGTTTCGCGGTCTCGAATCCGATGCCCTTGTTGGCCCCGGTGATCAATGTGACGGTCATGCGGCCACGCTAGGTACGGCCCCTTCCGCCAGCCAGAGCCCCGTTCAGCCGGGGGTCTCGCAGGACCCCCGCTGCTCGCCCGGCTCCGGCCTAGGCTGGTCGGGTGAGCGAGACGACGAACGCCCTCGGCGCCTATCTTCGGGCGCGGCGCGAATTGGTCACCCCGGAGCAGGCGGGTATCCCCGGGGTCGGCGTACGGCGTGTGCCCGGCTTGCGCCGTGAGGAGGTCGCGATGCTTGCCGGCATCAGCGCCGACTACTACCTGCGTCTCGAACGGGGCCGGGACCGCAACCCGTCCGTGCAGGTGCTCGAGTCGATCGCCCGGGTGCTGCAGCTCGACGACGACCACATGGCCCACCTGCTGACCCTGGTCGCCGCCCCGTCCCGCAAACGCCGCCGCCGTGCACGCCGCGAGACCCCGCCGCCCGGCGCGCTCAAACTGCTCGACTCGCTCGTCCAGCCGGCTTTCATCGAGGACCGCTACTTCGACATCCTCGCCTCGAACAGCCTGGCCAAGGCGCTTTCACCCCGCCTCGCCGTCGGCGGCAACCAGATGCGCGACCTGTTCCTGGACCCGACCGAGCAGGCCCTGCACCCGGATTGGCAGTCCGTCACCGAGTGCTTCGTGGCAAACCTGCGCCAGGCGGTCGGCACCGACACCGACGACCCACGCTTCATCGAACTCACCGGCGAACTGACCCTGGCCAGCCCTCGATTCCGCCAGCTCTGGGCCCGCCACGAGGTGCGAGGCCAACGTGGAACGCCACTACGCATCAACCACCCCCAGGTCGGCGAGATGACCCTCAACCGCGAACGCCTGAGCATCGGCGGATCCGAGACCCTGATGCTGGTCGTCTACCACCCGGACCCCGGCTCCACCGACGCCGACAAACTGGCCCTGCTGGCCTCCGCCGCCCTGCCCTCCGCCGCCCTGCCCTCCGCCGCCCTGCCCTCCGCCGCCTCACCTTCCGCCCCCTCGCCGAGGGCCGGCACGCCGTCGTCGGCCTCGGCGCCGGGTTTCGGCTCGTCGAGGGCCGTTCTGCCGGGTTCCGGCGCCGGGCCTGGGGCTGAGGCCGGGCCTGGGTCAAGCGTCGCGGGATAGGAAGGCGACGGTGCCGGCCGCGGCCACCGACGCCGTCCACGCGAGCAGGATTGCGGCGCCCGTCGTGAAGTCGCCATGCGGCTGGGACAGCGCGCGCCCTGCCTGGTCGGGCAGCCAGCGGGCGTGCTCGGTGTAGCCGGCCAGCAACGGCGAAACGACAAGCACGAGCGTGAGCAGGCCGGCCAGCGGCAGGACAAGTGACCGGAGGAGAACGGTCAGCCCGAGCGCGAGCAAACCCATGAGCACCAGATAGGCCGCCGCTCCGATCACTGTCCACCGGCCGGCGGGCCGCCCCGGAACGAGCCACCCGCCGATGGTGATGACGCTGGTGGCGGTGGCCGCGATCAGGTAGGCGCCGGCCTTGCCCGCCAGGAGCACCAGCCGACGGGGCATGGCGATCAGTGTGGTGGCGATCTGGCGTCCGGAGTATTCGGCGGCCACCACCAGAACGCCGAGCACGATCGGCCCGATCTGAAGGAACGGGACCGCTTGAGCCGGCCCGGCGGGGTCGGCCGCCGCGAACAGCGCCCCGGCCACGACGGTCGCGAGCATGGCGGCGAGAGCGGCGGGCAGGCCACGGAGCTTGATGAGCTCGGCGGTGGTAGCACGCCTGAGCCGGTGGCGCCGCGCGGTCATGCGTCGCGCCGGGTGAAGACGACGGAGGAGATCGCGAGCAGGCCCAGCGCCCAGGTAGCCATGACCAGTCCGCCGGGAATCGGGTCGAGCGCCCCGTCGAACGTGGCGATCGAGTCGTCGGCGAACAGCCGCATGCCGGCGAGGTCGGGTAGGTAGTAGGCCAGCGGCGTGACGTGTGACAGCAGGACCGACACCGACACGAGGGAACTGTTCACGATGCCGGCGATCAGCGGGCCGATCCCGTTGCGGGTCAGGACCGTGATCGCCAGGACCATGAGCGCCGTCAGGGTCCAGTAGACGGCCGCACCCACGCCCCGGGCAACCGTGTCGCCCACGTCGGCGGGTGTGCCGAGACCGCCGAGGACGAGATTCGCCGCCCCCAGGCAGACCGGGATGGTGACCGCGGCGGTGGCGAGCACGAGCAGCGCGACGACCGTGGCCTTCGCCGCCACGACGGCGAGCCGGCTCGGCGTTGCCGTCAACGTCGCCGTGATCTGCCGGCCGCCCCCGGCGTCGGGAGTGTTCGCGGTGTATTCGCTGCTGACCGCGATGACGCCGAGAACGACCGCCCCGACCGTGCCGAGCGGGGCCGCGGAGAAGACCGCGTCGGCCGCGGACGTGTAGGCGACCAGGTCCGGCTGCCCGGATCGCAGCGCGTTGCGGACCCCCATCGAGTTGAGCAGGCTGATGCCGAGCGGGCCGACCGAGGCGACCGCGAGAGCGGCGAGGCTCCCCGGAAGGGTGGCGGTCTTGCGCAGCTCGGCGACGAGAGTGCGGGGAAAGGTCAGCACCGCTGCTCCGACCGGTCGGCGGTGAGGGCGAAGAAGGCCTCCTCCAGCGTGGCGTGACCGGCGATCACCTGGTCGAGCGGGCCAGCCGCCGCGATCCGCCCGCCGGCGATGACCACGAGATCGTCGGCGATCTCCGCGACCTCGCTCATCAGGTGACTGGACAGCAGGACGGTGCCGCCCGCATCGGCGTGGGCGCGGAGCAGGCCGCGTATCCACCGGATGCCCTCGGGGTCGAGGCCGTTCACCGGCTCGTCGAGCACCAGCGCCGCCGGGTTGCCCAGCAGCGCGGCGGCGAGCCCGAGGCGCTGCCCCATGCCGAGGGAGAATCGGCCGACCCGGGTGCGCCCGCTGCCGGCGAGACCCACCTGGTCGAGCACCTCGGTCACCCGCCGCTTCGGTAGGCCGCCGGCACGGGCGACCCAGGCCAGGTGGTTGCGGGCGGTGCGGGACCGGTGGGCGCCCGAGCCGTCGAGCATGGACCCGACCGTACGCAACGGATCGGGCAGCTCTCGATAGGGCCGGCCGTCGATGAGCGCCGTGCCTGCGGTGGCGCGGTCCAGCCCGAGCAGGATGCGCAGCGTCGAGGACTTTCCCGCCCCGTTGGGACCGAGGAAGCCGGTCACGCGGCCGGGCAGCGCATGGAACGTCACGTCGGACAGCACGGTGCGGGAACCGTGTCGCTTGCTGAGGCCGCTGATCGAAAGCATGGGCCAATGCCATCAGGTGGCGACGGTGGGGGCATCGGACCGTGGCCCGAACTTCCTCGGACCCTGGTCCCTCGTACTCAGGACGGATCCCGGCCACGGCCCACGAACCTAGACTCGCGGCATGGAAACCGACCGGCCCGCCTGGCGTTCACGAGTGTGGATCGCTGCTGTCGCCGTGCTCGTGCTCCTGGCGCTGGTGCTCACCACCGCCGGCTTCGCCAACCCGGCCTCGGCGTGGGCGACGCTCGTGGCCGTCGCCGGGTTCACGGCCGCGGTGATCGGCTGGGCTCTGCTCCGCACCAGCGCGCAGCGCCACCATTATGAGGAGGAGCTGGCCACCTGGGCGGCGGAACGGGCGGCGCAGGGCGAGCGGCTCCGGATCGCCCGTGAACTGCACGACCTCGCCTCGCACGGTCTCGGCCTCATCACCGTCCGTGCGAGTGTCGCTCGCACCGTGACCGGCCCGGGTGGCGAGGCCGAGCGGGACGACGCGCTCGCCGACATCGAGCGGATCAGCCGGGAGGCCACCACCGAGCTGCGGCGCATGCTCGCCGTCCTGCGCACGTCCGGGCCGGCGCCGCTGCGGCCCGGCGACACTCTCGGTGATCTTCCGGCGATCGTCAAGGCGGCGAACGAGGCCGGGATGACCACCACCCTCGGCGTCGGCGAGTTGGGTGCGGTGTCGCCCGGTGTGCAGCTCACGGTCTGCGCCGTTGTCCGGGAGGCGCTGAACAACACGCTGCGGCACGCCGGACCCGTGGGGGCGCGCGTCGAGCTTCGCCGTGACCGGGAGGCGGTGGTCGTGCACGTCCAGGACGACGGGCCCGGCCCCGGCTGGCAACCGCGGCCCGGCGCCGGTCAGGGCCTGCGTGGGCTGCGCGAGCGCCTGAACACCCTCGGTGGCACGCTCACCGCTGAGCCCGCGGGCAGCGATGCCGGCAACCGACACGGCGGCAACCGGCACGCCGGCAACCGGCACCCCGGCAGCGTGCGCGGCGCGGGCGGCGGGGAGGACCGCGGCGGGTGGCTGCTGACCGCGCACATCCCGGATCGGGGCACCGGATGATCCGGGTGCTGGTGGCCGACGACATGCACCTCATGCGGCACAGCCTGACGAGTCTCCTCAACGGAGCGGAGGACATGACGGCCGTCGGGGAGGCGTGCGGCGGGGACGAGGCGGTGGAACTGGCGCGCGCGGAGAAGCCCGATCTGATCTTGATGGACATCCGCATGCCGGGTGGTGACGGCATCCAGGCGACCCGCACGATCACCGCGGACCCGGAGCTCGCCGACTGCCGGGTGCTGGTGCTGAGCATGTTCGAGCTCGACGAATATGTCTACGGCGCGCTGCGGGCCGGGGCCTCCGGCTTTCTGCTCAAGGATGCCCGGCCGGAACGGCTGCTCGAGGCGATCCGTCGGACGCACGCCGGCGAGTCGCTGTTCGCCCCGGTGATTCTGACTCGGCTGGTCGAGCACTACGTGAACAGTCCAGCGGCTGCGCTTTCCGATGTGCCCGATGGCCTCACCGATCGGGAGACCGAGGTGCTCACGCTGGTGGGGCGAGGGCTGTCCAACGAGGAGATCGCCCAGCGTCTGGTCATCTCGGTGCGGACCGTCAAGACCCACATCGGCAACCTGCTGGCCAAACTGCACGCCCGCGACCGGGCCCAGCTCGTCATCGCCGCCTACGAGAACGGGCTGGTGGTGCCGACGGGAGATCACTGACCGAGGCCGGTGAGGCGGCTCAGGGCGGCGAAGCCGTCGTCGGTGCCGGGCCAGTGCCGGCGGACGGCGTCGAGGCCGGCGCGGCGCACGGTGGAGCGCAGGACGGCGGTGACGATGATCGCGTCGTCGGCGTATCCGAGGACGGGAATGAAGTCGGGGATCAGATCGATCGGGAGGGCGAGGTAGGTGAGCAGGAGGGCGAGACGGACTCGTACGCCGCGGGGCAGTGATCTGTCGGCGGCGAGCCGGCGTAGCAGCCGAAGCAGGTCGGGCAGCAGGCGCAAGGCTTCCTTGAGCTGGGCCCGGTCCGGCTTGGCGACCAGCAGAGCGAACAGCAGTGCCAGCCAGATCAGCAGGATCGCCACCCCGAAACTGATCAGCGTCTGCCACCACCAGGTCATGCCGCTGATCCTCGCACTTCGCGGAAACTCGTGGTCAGTGCAGGGGAATGTCGGTGCGGTCGCCGGCCGGGCGGGGGCCGAGGATACGGCTGTCGGACTCGTCGATGCGTACGTCGTTGATGCTCGCCTCGCGGCGGCGCATCAGTCCCGCGGAGTCGAACTCCCACAACTCGTTGCCGTAACTGCGCCACCACTGGCCGGCGGCGTCGCGGCACTCGTACTGGAAGCGGACCGCGATGTGGTCGTCGTCGAACGCCCACAGGGACTTGCGCAGGGCGTAGTCGAACTCTCGTGCCCACTTGGCGGCCAGGAACGCCTCGATCGCGGCCCGGCCGGTGACGAAGACGTCGCGATTGCGCCAAACCGAGTCCTCGGTATAGGCGAGCGCGACCCGCTGCGGATCGCGGGTGTTCCACGCGTCCTCGGCGGCCTGCACCTTGGCGGTCGCGGTCGCACGGGTGAAAGGTGGAAGGGGCGGTCGCACGAGGGGCCTCCACGGGCGGAGATCGACAGGTCCCGCCAATCTAGTCGGCCCCGGTTGCATTTCAGCCCGCCGCGCGCCGGCACAGCCCACCGTTGTCGAGTACAGTGCGTAACTGCCGGTTCACGTTTATACCAAAGACTCGGACGCCGAAATGGCCGAATGCCGTCCGCGAACACAACTGATTATGAGACCGATCACTCACGTCTGAACTGGCGATTTCGGGGTAGCCAGCGGGGCATGAAGATCTGGCCAGGCCACTCCTACCCGCTCGGCGCCACCTATGACGGCGGTGGCACCAATTTCACGCTGTTCTCCGAGGTAGCGGAGCGTGTCGAGCTCTGCCTCTTCGACGAGGCTGGGCAGGAGACCCGGATCGACCTTCCCGAGCGGGAGGCGTTCGTGTGGCACGGCTACCTGCCGCGGGTGGTGCCGGGCCAGCGGTACGGCTTCCGGGTACACGGCCCCTACGACCCCGCCCGTGGCCTGCGGTGCAACCCGAACAAGCTGCTCCTCGACCCGTACGCGAAGGCGATCGACGGTCCGGTCGAGTGGGACGAGTCGCTGTTCTCGTACCGGTTCGACGACCCGGACAGTTACAACGAGGGCGATTCCGCCCCGTACGCCCCGAAGTCGGTAGTCATCAACGCCTTCTTCGACTGGGCCAACGACCGGCCGCTGCGCATCCCGTTCCATCAGACGGTGATCTACGAGGCGCATGTCAAGGGCATGACGATGCGGCACCCGGGAATCCCCGACGACGTGCGCGGTACCTATTCCGGGCTCGCTCACCCGGCGATGATCAAGTACTTCCGGGAGCTGGGTGTCACCGCCGTCGAGCTGATGCCGGTCCACCAGTACGTC
The DNA here is from genome assembly GCF_016862195.1 of Paractinoplanes ferrugineus. Lineage (GTDB taxonomy): Bacteria > Actinomycetota > Actinomycetes > Mycobacteriales > Micromonosporaceae > Actinoplanes > Actinoplanes ferrugineus. Next base: position 60,584 of record NZ_BOMM01000077.1, read on the forward strand.
AACGACGGTGGCCTGATCGAGAAGGGCTTGACGAACTACTGGGGCTACAACACGATCGGTTTCTTCGCCCCGCACAACGAGTATTCGTCGTTCGGCGGTGACGGTGGGCAGGTGCAGGAGTTCAAGTCGATGGTCAAGGCGCTGCACCGGGCCGGCATCGAGGTGATCCTGGATGTGGTCTACAACCACACCGCCGAGGGCAATCACCTGGGCCCGACCCTGTCGTTCCGGGGCATCGACAATTCCGCTTATTACCGGTTGGTGG
>NZ_BOMM01000078.1 GCF_016862195.1 Paractinoplanes ferrugineus
TTGATCTCGTAGGTGGCCCGGACCGGGTCGACGACCTTGAAGTAGAGCACCGTGTCGATCGAGACGACCAGGTTGTCGGACGTGATCACCGGTTGCGGCGGGAACGAGACGACCTGCTCGCGCATGTCGACCTTGCTGCGCACCGAGTCGATGAACGGGACCAGCAGGTTCAGCCCGGGGCTGAGGGTCCGCTTGTACTTGCCCAGGCGCTCCACGACGTCCATCCGCTGCTGGGGGACGATGCGGACGGACCGGACAAGCGTGACGATGGCGAGCATCACGATGACGAGTATCAGTACGCCGATCACTGCTTCCATGGCGCCTCTCTATATGTTTGGCAGATCGTCGCGCCACACGATGGCCGTGGCGCCCTTAACCTTGACCACCCGGACCCGTTCGCCCGGAAGGTATTTCTCGATGCCGTCGAAGGAGCGGGCCCGCCAGATCTCCCCGTCGATCTTGATCATGCCGTGGTCGCCGCCGACCTCCTCGAGCACCGTGCCGTGACTTCCCTCGATCGCCTCGAGGCCGATCGGGGTCTCGCCGGATTCGAGGGCGGGGCGGGCGTGCTTGAGGACGATCGGGCGCAGCGCCCCGACCGACAGACCGGAGACGATCGCGAAGACGATGACCTGGAGCAGGAGCGGAGCCCCGAGCGCGGCGGCTCCGGCCGCGGCGAGCGCACCCACCGAGAAGAAGATGATCAGCAGGCTGGCCGTGAAGGCTTCGGCGATCGCCAGCGCGACGCCCAGCACGATCCACAGAACCGCTTCCACACCTCGATCGTGTCACGGTCACGCTCGTTCGGCGATGCCAGAACAGGCGTAGCCATATCCGCGTCGCGCAGTTAACCAGAGGCGCGGTCAACCAGAGTCGAATGTCGAGAGGGTCCATCGTGTCGCTGCTGCCGGAGACGGCCCGCCGGGTCGACGAGATCGCCGCGCGGGCCCAGTCCGACGGGCGTACGCCGTCGCTGGCGCTCGCGGTCGTCCGGGACCGGGCGGTCCTGCACTTCGCGGGCGTCGGCGAACACCCGGTGCCGGACGCGAAGACGCAGTACCGGCTGGGCTCGATCACCAAGACGCTCACCGCGACGATGGTCATGCAGTTGCGCGACGAGGGGTTCTTCGCCCTCGACGACCTGCTCTACCGTCATCTGCCGGGCACCCCGATCGGCGGGGTGACGTTGCGCCAGCTGCTCGGGCACGTCTCCGGCCTGCAGCGGGAGCCGGACGGCGGATGGTGGGAGCGCACCACCGGCGGGAACGCCGACAAGCTGCTGGCCGGCCTCGGGTACGACAAGCTGTCCGGCCCGCCGTTCCGCCGGTTCCGTTACTCGAATCTCGCGTACGGCCTGCTCGGGGTGGTTCTGGAACGGGTCACCGGTGAGTCGTGGCAGTCCCTGGTCGGCAAGCGGGTCCTCGATCCGCTCGGCATGAAGCGCACCACCTACGCGCCGATGGAGCCGTTCGCCCGCGGCTATGTCGTGCACGCCCTCGACGGCCGTCTGCACGAGGAGCCGCGGCTCGACTCGGGCGCGATGGCGCCGGCCGGGCAGCTGTGGTCGACGGTGACCGACATGGCCAAGTGGGCGGCGTTCCTCGGCGACCCGGCCCCGCAGGTGCTGCCCCGGGAGACGGTCGACGAGATGTGCTCCCCGGTGGCGATCAGCGACCTGGAGTCGTGGACCGCCGGTTACGGTCTCGGCATCCAGCTCTTCCGGGCCGGCGAGCGGGTGTTCGCCGGGCACGGCGGTTCGATGCCGGGCTACGTGGCGCACCTGGTCGTGCACCGCCGGAGCAGGCTGGGCGTGATCGCGTTCGCCAACTCGTACGGCCTGACCGGCACGCACATCAGCCGGGTGGCCCTGGACGCGCTGACCTCGGTGGTGGACGCCGAACCGGCGACGCCGGCGGCCTGGCTGCCGCCGGCCCCGCCGGCCGGTGAGTCGGTCGCGCTGGCCGGGCGGTGGTGGTGGATGGGACGGGAGTACGAGATACGCGCGGACGGCGACGCCCTCGAGATGACCGGCCCCAACCACTGGTCCCGGTTCGTGCGGGCGGCGCCGGACCGATGGCGCGGCGTGGACGGCGACAACGAGGGCGAGGTGCTGCTGGCCCTACGCGGCGTCGACGGCGGCGTGGACCGGCTGGACATCGCCACGTTCGTCTTCAGCCGCGACCCGGCCCACCTGGCCTGACCGCCCACCCGGTCGGGCCGGCCGCAGGCCGAGGGTCATGCCGGCGGTCACCACGCCGACGCCCAGCCAGACCAATAGGGCCGGCGTCGGGCCGCCGAGGACCACCCCGGTGGCCGCCGCCGCGATGGGCGCGAGGCCGGTGAGCAGGCCGGCCCGGCCGGACCCGAGGCGCTCGACGCAGGTGTACCAGAGGACGAAGGCCAGGGCCGTGACGCCGACCGCGAGGTAACCACCGGCCACGAGATCGTCCACCCGCAACCGGGTCACGGCCCGCGGTCCCTCCACCGCGAGTCCGGCCAGCCCGAACAGGGCGGCGGCCAGCCAGGTCGCGTGCACCGAGACGCCCAGCGGCCCGTGCCGCCCCAGCACCGGCACGGCCAGCAGGGTGAACCCGGCCTCACCGGCGAAGGTCACCACCGCCCAGATCAGACCGATCGCGTCGCTCCGGCCGAAACCCTGCACGAGGGCCGCCCCGGCGGTCACCACCCCGGCCGCCAGGACCAGGCGGGCCGCGACCGGACGCCCCTCCAGCAGCGGGCCCGCCACGGCGAGCAGGACCGGCACGCAAGCGACCGCGACCCCGAGCACGGCCGGTTCGGCGTGCCGCGCCCCGAACACCAGGGCGAGGTTGAAGACGAACATCCCGGTGAGGACAACTCCCGACAGCCACAGCCATTCGGTGCCCCGCGGCCGTATCAAGGCACGACGGGAGAGCCGGGCGAAGCCGAGAAGGAGCAGGGCGGCGAGTGTGTAACGCAGACATTGGACGGTCAGGACGGGAGCGTCGGCGAGAGCGCCGGACACGGCCACGCTCGCACCCACGAAGACCATGCCGGCGGCGCCGGCCAGGGCGGGAAGTCGATTCACAGGACTCATGCTGCAAGCGGGTATGGTCCATTTGAAGAGCCAATTACGGTACGCAAATGGAGGACCAATTTCCGGATCCGACTTCCTTCAGTTGCGCGCCGAGCAGGCCCCCGTCAAGGGTTTGACCTCCTGGTTGACGGCCGGTCTGCGAGACGCCGTCACCAGCGGCCGGCTCGCCCGTGGAGCCCGGCTGCCGGCCACCCGGGTGCTCGCCGCCGACCTGCGGATCTCCCGTGGCGTGGTGGTCCAGGCCTACCAGCGCCTCATCGACGAGGGCCTGGCCACCGGGCGGACCGGCGCCGGCACCACGGTGCTGGGCAACGGCCCGGGGACCGAGCCGCCGTCCGACCGCCGCCGGGCCCTGCGAGACCTGCGGCTCCCCCTGCCACCGGCCGAGAACATCGACCTCGACCTGTCCCCCGGCGTACCCGATCTGTCGGCCTTTCCCCGCACTCAATGGCTGCGTGCCGAGCGAGCCGTGCTCGACGGGATCACCGCCGCCGACCTGGGGTACGGCGATCCGGGCGGCACCCCGCGCCTGCGCGCCGAACTGGCCGGCTGGCTGCGCCGCGCCCGGGGCATCCGGGCCGAGGCCGACGACCTCATCGTGGTCGGCGGCGTGGCCCAGGCCCTGGCCCTGCTGGCCCAGACGCTGCGCGCGGACGGGGTGACGGCGGTCGCGGTGGAGGACCCGGGCTCGCGCGGCGCCCGCGACCAGATGACCCACTGGGGCGTACGGGCCGAGGGTGTCCCGGTCGACGACGAGGGCATCCTGGTCGACCGGATCACCCAGGAGGCGGCCCTGCTCACGCCGGCCCACCAGTTCCCGACCGGTGTGGTGCTGAGCGCCGCCCGGCGGCGCGCGCTGCTGGCGTGGGACGGCCTGATCATCGAAGACGACTACGACGCCGAGCACCGCTACGACCGCGCGCCGGTCGCCGCCCTGCAGGGTTCGGCACCGGAACAGGTCGCCTATTCGGGAAGTGTCTCGAAGTCGCTCGCCCCCGGCATGCGCCTGGGCTGGCTGATCGCCCCGCGCCGGATGCAGCCCGCCCTGCTCGAGGCGAAACACGACTCCGACCTGGGCAATCCGGCGATCCCCCAGCTGGTCCTGGCCCACCTGCTGGCCTCCGGCGACTACGAACGCCACCTGCGCACGGTCCGCCGGCGCCAACGCCGCCGCCGCGACGCCCTGCTGGCCGGGTTGCGGGAGCACCTGCCGTCCGCCCGGGTGACCGGGATCGCCGCCGGCCTGCACCTGCTGGCGATGCTGCCGCCGGAGCTCTCCGACACCGATTTCGCCGACCGGGCGGCCGAGGCCGGCGTCCTGGTCCACCCGCTGTCGTGGCACCGCCGGCACCCGGGACCACCGGGCCTGGTGATCGGCTACGCCGCCCACTCCCCCGACCGCCTGACCGAGGCGGCCCGACGCCTGGGCTCGCTGTCCACCGCCGACGGACCACCCGCCTGACCCGGAGCCGCCCATCGAGGCCGCCCCTCGGCGACAGACCGGCGGCGGGAACCGAGTGGCCTCCTCAACCGGTGGCGGCGTGCCGGACGGCGGCCAGGAACTCGTCCGGCGGGCGGTAACCGTGCACCTCGATGTAGTGCACGAGCAGGGTCGGCGCCGCGTACGTCGTGCCGTCGGCGCCGGTGACGTGGATCTCGCCGTTGCCGAGCGCGGCGACCGGTCCCGGGCAGAATTCGCACCCGTGCCGGCCCCGCGTGAGGTTCGCCGGCTCACGGGCCCACCGGGCCAGCTGCTCGAGGACGACGTCGTCGACCGGCCCGGCCGGGAAGCCGGAGTCCGGCCCGAGCCATCCGACGTTGCGCATCGCGCGGCCGGACCCGAGGTACGTGTACGGCGACAGATCCGCGAACTCGGTCATCCGACCGTGACGAAGTCGATGAGGCGCTCCATCGAGTTGATCAGCGGTGTCTCCACGTCCTTGTAGCTGTTCACCTCGCGCAGGATGCGCCGCCACAGGTCGGCGGGCACGCGCACGCCGAACGCCTCGCAGACGCCCTCCTTCCAGTTGCGGCCGGGCGGGATCACCGGCCACTTCTTGATGCCCACCCGCTCGGGCTTCACGGCCTGCCAGATGTCGACGTACGGGTGACCGGTGACCAACACGTTCGGATCGGTCACGGCGGCCACGATGCGGCTCTCCTTGGAGCCGGGCACCAGGTGGTCGACGAGCACGCCGAGGCGCCGGTCGCGGCTCGGGCCGAAGGCGCGGACGGCCGCCGGCAGGTCGTCGATGCCGTCGAGCGGCTCCACCACGATGCCCTCGATGCGCAGGTCGTCGCCCCAGATGCGTTCGACCAGGGCGGCGTCGTGGATGCCCTCCACCCAGATGCGGCTGGCCTTGGCAACCTGGGCCTTGACGTTGTCGACGGCGATCGACCCGGAAGCGGTGACCCGCCGCCCCTGCGCCGGCGCCCGGGACGCCGGCCGGCGCAGGGTGATCGCCTTGCCCTCGAGCAGGAACGCGGCCGGGGCCAGCGGAAAGTTGCGCCGCTTGCCGAACCGGTCCTCCAGCACCACCGCGCCGAGCTCGAACCCGACGACCGCGCCGCAGAAGCCGGAGTCGGCGTCCTCGACCACCAGATCGGGTTCGGCGTCCACCTCGGGCACGACCCTTTTCTTGCGCCACTGCGCCTTGAGCACGTCCTCCCCATACATGCAAGGCACGGTAACCCGTGCGTTGGGACACGGGCTTTTAGACGCTCCGGCCGAGACAACCTTCCCGATGGGCACGTACCCTTTCTCCCATGTCCCCCGCAGCTGATGCGGCCACCCGCACCGCGCGGCGCTCAACCCGATTCGTGGCCTGGGTGCGCGCCTGGCGCGCCGGCCTGGTGCCCTTCGACGAGCTGGCCGACGAGATCGCCCGCGACGAGGAGCACCTCGTCGCCGATGCCCCCGGCACCTGGACGGACGTGCCGCTGCCCCAGGGCCTGCCGCTGTTCGCCAAGGTGCACCCCGACGAGATCCGGCTCGTGCTGCCGGTCGCCGGCGACCCGCGCGGCCTGCCCGGTCCCGGCGAGCTGACCGGTGCGGCACTGCTGGCCGGCGAGGCCGTCATGACGCCGGCGTTCGGGGTGGTGCCGCAGGTCCGGCAGCACACGTCGGGCTCGGGCGTCCAGTTCGAGACGGTGCTGTGGCGCTTCTTCGAGGTCGCCGAGCACCGTCCGGTGTTCCAGATGGGCGCGGCCGAGGCCGAGGCCGAGCTGACCCTCGCGCTCAGCGAGGCGACGACGCAGCTGACCAAGCTCGACGTGGCCCAGTGGAAGCCCGAACTGGCCGGGGCGTTGCAGGCCCTGCGCCGGCCGGAGAGCACCGCGACGCTGCCGCCCGGCTTCGACCCGCGGGCCCGGCGCCTGTTCGCCCGGGCCGGCGTGCTCGACCAGGTGCTGGCCCTGGCCGGGACGAACGCCCCGGGCGGCGCCATCAACGGCTACGAGGCCCAGCAGCGCGACGCCGCCCTGCGACCGCTCGTCTCGGCCTGCCGCCAGGCACTGGTCGCCGCCTGCAACTCTCCGCTGCACGCCTGAGACGCCACATGCCTGAGACGCCGTATGCCTGACCGGTTCGCGCACTGCACCTTCTGCGGCGCCCGCTTCACCGCGGGGCAGCCGTGGCCGCGCCGCTGCGGCGCGTGCGGCGAGACGAGTTACCGCAATCCGACCCCGGTGGCGGTGGCGGTCCAGCCGGTCGGCGCCGGCCTGCTCGTCGTGCGGCGGGGCATCCCGCCGGCCCGCGAGCAACTCGCCCTGCCGGGCGGTTTCATCGACTACGGCGAGGCGTGGCAGGCGGCCACCGTGCGCGAGCTGTTCGAAGAGGTCGGTCTTCGGGCGGAGGCCGATGACGTACGTCTTTTCGACACGCTCAGCGCCCCCGACGGCACGCTGCTCGTCTTCGGGCTCCTGCCCCCGCTCCCGGACGCGAGCGCGCTCCCGCCCTCGGTCCCGAACGACGAGACCCTGGGCTGGGAGCTCCTCGACGGCCCGGCCGAGCTGGGTTTCAGCCTGCACACCGCGGTCGCCGCCCGCTTCTTCGCGGCCGACCGGCCGGCCGGGCCGGCTTAGCGGACGAGTTCCAGGGCCACCCGGACGGTGTCACCGGCGTCCAGCTTCTGCGCCTTGCGGACGGCTTTCTTGATCGGCAGCACGTAGGCCTCCCGTCCGGCGTCGGGGAAGATCGACGTACGCCAGACCGTCGTCCCGATGCGCACCTCGACCCGCACCGCGCCGAAACCGCGCCGCGTGCTGCCCCCGGTCAGATGTCGGATGTCCTCGGAGGCGTCGGGCGGCAGACTCACGAAAGTCCAGCTCTCGTCCTGACGAGCGGCCCAGATCCACAGTTCGGCGTCGAATTCCAGCTGCACGGTCCACAGCCTGCCACGGGGGTACGACAAGAAGAGAGCGTGATCAGCCGGTCGCTGATTGTGGTCCACCCGCCCGGTATGGAATTGTTCGGAGTCGATGTGTCCGGCGGCTACCGGCTGCCCCGGCCGGAGGCCCTGATGACTGACTTCCTGCTGCTCAAACGCGCTGCGCCCGCGCTGCTCCCGAGCGACGCCCGCGGCTTCACCGGCCGTGCCGCCGAACTGGCCCAACTCGACGAACTGGCCCAACTCGACGATCTGGCCCAGCCCGCCTCATCGATCCGCCCGGTCCGGGTGGACGGGGTCCGGATGGGCGGGGATCCGGTGGGCGAGAATCGGGGCGGGGCGGGGCTGTTCGGGCCCGCGGTCGGTGGGGTCGGTGCGGAAGGGGCCGGGGCCATCGCGGCGCTGTCCGGGCCGGGTGGGGTCGGCAAGACGGCGCTGGCGGTGCGGTGGGCGCACCGGGCCGCGGACCGGTTCCCCGACGGGCAGCTCTTCATCGACCTGCGCGGCTTCGACCACGTACGCCAGCCGATGGAACCGGGCGAGGCGCTGCGCCGGTTCCTGGGCGCGCTCGGGGTACGGCCCCGGCACGTCCCGGACGACCTGCGCGGGCAGGTGGCGCTCTACCGGGCCGAGATGGCCGACCGGCGCGCGCTCGTCGTGCTCGACAACGCCACCGTGGCCACCCAGGTGCGGCCACTGCTGCCGCACGCGCCCGGCTGCGTGACGGTGGTGACCAGCCGCAACCAGCTGACCGGCCTGACCGTACGGGAGCGGGCCCGGTCGGCCGCGGTGGCGCCGCTGACCACCGCCGACGCCGCCCAGTTCCTGATCGACCGGCTGGGCTGGGACCGGGTCGCCGGCCAGGCCCGCGCGGTCACCGAGGTGATCGACCGCTGCGCCCGGATGCCGCTCGCGCTGGCCCTGGTCGCCGCTCGGGCCGCCGGCCGCCCGCTGGCCGAACTGGCCGCCGAGATCGGACCCCGGCCCGGCCCGCACCCCGCCGAGCCACCGCACGGGAGCACCGGCCGGCACGCCGCAGGGCCCGCAGAGGGGAGCACCGGAGCACACGGCGCAGGGCCGGCAGCCGGGAGCACCGGCCCGGACACGCGACCGCCGCCGCCCGGGGGCGGCCGCCCGGAGGAGGCCGGGACGGTGGAGGGCGGCTTCGGCAGTCCGCACGCGGACGTACGGGCGGTGTTCGCGTGGTCGTACCGGAAGCTGACCCCGGCCGCCGCCGCCATGTTCCGGGCGCTCGGCCGACATCCGGGCCATGACATCACGGCCGCCGCCGCGGCCGCCCTCACCGGACACACCGCCGGCCCGAGCACCGGGCCGACCGCCGGACAAATCCCCGGGGCGACCGCCGGACCGGCCGCCGGACAGACTGCCGGGCAGGCCGCGGTCGTGCTGACCGAGCTGGCGCGGGCCGGCCTGCTCACCGAGTGGACGCCCGGCCGTTACACGTGTCATGACCTGCTCCGGGCGTACGCGGCGGAGCTGCTCAATCGATCAAGGCGGCCGTGACCAACTCGCCCAGCAGGATTTTGATCGCCGGCGCGCAGCGCGCGGCGTCGGCCGAGGTGAACCACCCGAGCTCGCCGATCTCCGCGGCCGCCCCCGGTTCACCGTCGAGGGAGCCGGCGGTGGAGCCGGTACTGGAGCCGCCGGTGAAGCAGACCAGCCGCACCCGGGTGCCGGGCGGCCGGTTGTGCGCCTCGGCGACGATCTCGGTGAACAGAGTCAGCTCGGCCGGGTCGACGGTGAGGCCGACCTCCTCACGCACCTCGCGGGCGGCCGCCTCGGCATGCGTCTCGCCGGGCTCGGGTTTGCCGCCGGGCAGGTAGAACGCGTCGCTGTCACGCGGCCGGACCACGAGGAGCCGCCGCTCCCGGACGTGCACCCAGGCCGTCGCCAGAACCTCCGCCGCCACCGGGCGAGCCTAGTCGACCACCGTGATCGGGGTTCCCGCGGCCAGGTTGTCGAGCAGGGTGCGCTGGGCCTCCCGCGGCATGCGCACGCAGCCGTTGGAGGCGGCGTGCCCGAACACCGATTTCCGGTACCACGCGTGGATGCCGGTGTGCGCGTCGCGCAGGCCCGGCGCGACCGCGTCCCGGTCGTCCGGCACCGCCCCGAGCACCAGCGCGTCGAGCCCGGCGTAGTGCGAGCCGCGGGTGCCGGTGCGGCCCAGCACGAAGGTGCGGCCGAGCGGCGTCGGGGTGCGGGCGGTGCCGATCGCCACGCTCCAGGCTTTCCGCGGTACGCCGGCCCGCAGCCACGTCAGGGTGCGGTCGCCCCGCCGCACGACGACCTGGTCGGTCAGCTCGCGGGCCTGCCAGCCGTGGTCGGGCAGCCAGCCGATGCGCCGGTTGACCGACGGCAGCAGGACCGCCGACCATCCCGGCCGGGTGGCCACGATCGGAACCACGACGGTGACGCCGCGGATCGTCGGTGGGAGGTACGCGCGGGGTTCGCCGCCGGGCGCGTCGTAGAGCACCAGCCGGCGGGTCGGGTGCAGGCCCTCGGTAAGCGGGTCGAGCGAGGCCGGTCCGGGGTCGGCGGGCAAGCCGGCCGGCACGTGCGTGTAGGTGATCACGTCGAGCTCGCCGGACGGTGCGGCTGCGGGCGCGACCGTCTCCGGGGCCGCGCTCGGGGCCGGGGGCGCCGACGGGGCGAGCCGGACCGCCGGGGCGGCCGGACCGGGTGTTCGCTCCCCGGCGGCGCAGGCCGCGAGGCCCATCAGGGCCGCGAGGCCCATCAGGGCCGTCCGGCGGCGGGTTCGAGGGCCGCGGACCATCAGCCCAAGTTAGTCACGACACCCCACGCCATGTCGGCATATGAAGGTATTTCATGCGAAGCGCCGGTCAGATCTCCGGGATCAGGTCGGCTACCGAGTCGACGATGCGGGACGGGCGGAACGGGTAGCGCTCGGCCTCGGCCCGCGTGCTGATGCCCGACAGCACCAGGATCGTCTCCAGGCCCGCCTCCAGGCCGCACAGCACGTCGGTGTCCATCCGGTCGCCGATCATCGCCGTACTCTCCGAATGCGCCTCGATCGCGTTGAGCGCCGACCGCATCATCATCGGGTTGGGTTTGCCGACGAAGTAGGGGTCGACGCCGGTCGCCTTGGAGATCATCGCGGCGACCGAGCCGGCCGCCGGCAGGGCGCCCTCGTTGGACGGGCCGGTCGCGTCGGGGTTGGTGCAGATGAAACGGGCCCCGCCGTCGATCAGCCGGATCGCCTTGGTGATCGCCTCGAAGCTGTAGGTACGGGTCTCGCCGAGCACCACGTAGTCGGGATCGAACTCGGTGAGCACGTAACCGGCCGCGTGCATCGCGGTGGTCAGGCCGGCCTCGCCGATCACGTAGGCGGTGCCGCCCGGCCGCTGGCCGGCCAGGAACTGCGCGGTGGCCAGCGCGGCCGTCCAGATCGAGCGCTCCGGCACGTCGAAGCCCATCCGGTTGAGACGGGCCTGCAGGTCGCGCGGGGTGTAGATGGAGTTGTTGGTGAGGATCAGGAAGGGCTTGCCGGACGACTTCATCCGGTTGACGAACTCGGGCGCGCCGGGCACCGGCACACCCTCGTGCACGAGCACGCCGTCCATGTCGGTGAGCCAGCTCTCGATGGCTTTCCGGTCGGTCATCGGCTTGCTCTCCGCGGGGGCACGCAGCAGCCCGGGCACTCGTCCCAGACCGGCAGCCGGCCGAGACGCTCCCGGTCCCGCCCGGCGGTCCGTTCCTCGACCAGGTGCCGGACCATCGTGACGAACCGGGGGTCGGTGCCGGGAGTGCCCGCGCGGGCGAACCCGAGGCCCAGCTTCCCGGCCGTCTCCAGCGCCTCGTTGTCGAGGTCCCAGATGACCTCCAGGTGGTCGGAGACGAACCCGATCGGGCTCACCACGACGTCGGTCACCCCCTTGCCGGCGAGCGACTCCAGGTGGTCGTTGATGTCCGGCTCGAGCCACGGCACCTGCGGCGGGCCGGAGCGGCTCTGCCAGACCAGGTCGTACTCGAGACCGGGCGCCGCCTGCGCGGCCACCAGCCCGGCGGTCTCCTCGAGCTGGGCGAGGTAACGGCCGCCGGTCGGGCCGGCGTTCTCCGACATGCTCACCGGAATGCTGTGCGCGGTGAAGACCAGCCGGGTGCTGTCCCGGTGCGCCGGGTCCAGCTTTCCGAGAGCTTCGCGGACGGCGTCGGCGTGCGGCTGCACGAACCCGGGGTGATCCCAGAACTGGCGCAGCTTGCTGATCCGGGGCGCGCCGGGCCCGACCTTCTCCTGGGCCCGCGCGATGTCCTCCCAGTACTGCCGGCAGGACGAGTAGCCGCCGTAGGCGCTGGTGGCGAACCCGAGGGCGTGTTCCACCCCGTCGTCGCGCATCTGCGCCACGGTGTCCTCGATCATCGGGTGCCAGTTGCGGTTGCCCCAGTAGGCCGGGAGCCCCACGCCGTGGGCCGCGAAATCGGCTTCGATCGCCGCCAGCAGCTCGCGGCACTGCTGGTTGATGGGCGACACGCCGCCGAAGTGCAGGTAGTGCTCGGCGACGGCGGCGAGCCGCTCCTCGGGGATGCCCCGCCCGCGCGTCACGTTGCGCAGGAAGGGCATCACATCGTCAGGCTTCTCGGGACCACCGAAGGACAACAGGACGAACGCGTCGTATGCCACCCGTCCATCCTGCACCCTGCTCAGGCACCGAGCGCGTGGTAGCCCCCGTCGACGTGCACCACCTCACCCGTGGTGGCCGGGAACCAGTCGGACAGCAGCGCGCAGATGGCCTTGCCGGCCGCCGACGTGTCGTGCAGATCCCAGCCGAGCGGGGCCCGGCCGGCCCAGGCCTCCTCGAACTGCTCGAAGCCCGGGATCGACTTGGCCGCCATGGTGCGCAGCGGGCCGGCCGAGACCAGGTTGCTGCGGATGCCCTTGGCGCCGAGGTGCAGCGCGAGGTAGCGGGAGGCGGACTCGAGGCCGGCCTTGGCGACGCCCATCCAGTCGTAGACCGGCCACGCCTTGGTGGCGTCGAAGGTCAGCCCCACGATGCTGCCGCCCGGCTGCATCATCGGCAGGCAGGCGACGGCCAGCGCCTGGTACGAGTACGTCGAGACCTGCAGCGCCTTGGCGACGTCGTCCCATCCGGCGTTGAGGAACTCGCCGCCGAGCACGCTCTGCGGGCCGAACGCGATCGAGTGCAGCACCCCGTCGAGGCCGTCGACGTGCTCGCCGACCTTGCCCGGCAGCGCGGCCAGGTGCTCGGGGTCGGTGACGTCGAGCTCGATCACGGGCGGCGGTTCGGGCAGGCGCTTCGCGATGCGCTCGACCAGGGAGAGCCGGCCGAAGCCGGTCAGCACGACCGTCGCACCCTGCTCCTGGGCGATCCTCGCCGCCGCGAAGGCGATCGAGGCGTCGGTGATCACGCCGGTCACGAGCAGCCGTTTGCCGGCCAGCAGTCCAGACACGAAATCTCTCCTGTTTTGTTTACGGGATGGCCTGTTTTGTTGGTGGGAGGGTCAGTGGCCCATGCCGAGGCCGCCGTCGACCGGGATCACGGCACCGTTGACGTAGCCGGCGGCGTCCGAGGCCAGGAACGCCACCACGGCCGCGACCTCGTCGGCGGAGGCGAGCCGGCCCGCCGGGACAGCCTTGATGATCTCGGCCTGACGCGCCTCCGGCAAGACCGCGGTCATCTCGGTCTCGATGAACCCGGGCGCCACCACGTTCGCGGTGATGTTGCGGCTGCCCAGTTCACGGGTGATGCTGCGGGCCATGCCGACGAGGCCGGCCTTGCTCGCCGCGTAGTTCACCTGACCGGGGCCGCCGTAGAGGCCGACCACCGACGAGATGAAGATGATCCGGCCCCACCGGGCGCGCAGCATCTTGGCGCTGGCCCGCTTGGCGCAGCGGAACGCGCCGCCCAGGTTGGTGTCGACGACCCGGTCGAACTGGTCGTCGCTCATCCGCAGCAGCAGCGTGTCGTCGGTGATGCCGGCGTTGGCGATCAGCACCTCGACCGGTCCGAGCTCCTTCTCCACCTCGGTGAAGGCGGCGTCGACGGCGGCCGGGTCGGTGATGTCGCAGCGCACGCCGAACAGGCCCGCCGGTGCTCCGCTCCCCCGGTGCGTGACGGCGACCCGGTCGCCCTGCTTCTCGAACGCCCGCGCGATGGCGAGGCCGATGCCCCGGTTGCCGCCAGTCACCAAAACCGTGCGAGCCACGTACCGCTCCTCATACCCAGGTAGGGGGTGCCGGATGGCACCACAGGGTCACGACTACGCCGCCACAGCGCCGTAACCTGCCGGGATGGAGACTATCGGCCCGGTCCAGCGGCACCATGCCACGGGGCCGCTGCGCACGCTGGTGCTGCGCCCGGAGGTGCCGCGCCCCGCCCCCCGGCGGCGGCTGCTGGGGTACGCGCTGCCACTGGGCCTGTTGGCGCTGATCGGACTGGGCTTCGCCGCGGCCGCGTACCTCGCGGACAACCGGAACCTGCCGGTCGTGGTGAACGCGCTCCTCGGGGCCGGGTCGGTGCTGCCGGTCGCGGTCTGTGTCCGATCGCCGCTCTGGGCCTGGCGTCTCGCGTACCCGATGATGTTCCTCGGCGCGATGAACGCCGGCCCGCGGGAGGCCTGGCCGTGGAACACCGTGCAGATCCTCGGTTTCCTGGTCGTCCTCGGCCGGCTCGCGGTCACCCAGTGGTCCGGCGTGACGACCTGGGCCACCGCTCTGAGCCTGGTCCCGGTCTTCCTGCTGGCCGCCCACGCCAACGCCTGGGGGGCCGCGTTCCTGCTCGTCGCGATCGCCGCGCTGGGCGACATCGTCTCGCGCCGGCGCCGCACCCGGCAGCTGCTCGAGGAGAGCAACGAGCTCACCGAACGGGAGCGGGCCCGGCGCGCGATCCTGGAGGAACGCACCCGGATCGCCCGGGAGATGCACGACGTGGTCGCCCACCACATGTCGATGATCGCGGTCCGCGCCGAGACCGCCCCCTACCGCCGGCCCGGCCTGCCCGCCGACGCCCAGGAGGAGCTGGCCGGCATCGCGGCGTCGGCCCGCGAGGCCCTGCAGGACATGCGCCGGCTGCTGGGCGTCCTGCGGGCCGAAGCGGCCGAGCCGGAGAGGACCCCGCAGCCCACGTTGTCCGACCTGACCGCCCTGGTGGCCACCGCCCGGACGGCGGGCGTGACAGTCACCCTGCGCACCCCCGACCGGCCCGCGCTCGGCCCGGACCGGCCCGGCGCGAGCGGGCCGGTGGGGCTGGCCGCCTACCGGATCGTGCAGGAAGCGCTGGCCAACGCCGCCCGGCACGCACCCGGGGAGCCGGTGGAGATCGAGGTCGGCGAGTCCGGCGGGCAGCTGGAGCTGACCGTCCGCAACCCCGTCCCCGGCACCGCCCCCGGACCGGCCCGAGGTGGTCATGGAATCGTGGGCATGCGCGAGCGGGCGACCCTGCTGGGCGGGACGCTGAGCGCCGGCCCGGCCGGATCCGGGTTCGTGGTGCACGCCCGTCTTCCCCTGGCCGAGGAGCCCGCATGATCAAGGTCCTGATCGCGGACGACCAGGCGATGGTCCGGCAGGGGTTCGGGGCCCTGCTCGGCGCCCAGCCCGACATCGTGGTCGTCGGCGACGCGGCCGACGGGGCCACCGCCGTCAGCCAGGCCCGCGACCTCGCCCCCGACGTCGTCCTGATGGACATCCGGATGCCGGTGATGGACGGCCTGGAGGCCACCCGGCGGATCGGCGCCGGGCCGAGGGTGCTGATCCTCACCACGTTCGACCTCGACGACTACGTCTACGAGGCGCTGCGCGCCGGGGCCAGCGGCTTCCTGCTCAAGGACGCCCCCGCCGCCGACCTGATCACCGCGGTCCGGGTCGTCGCGGCCGGGGAGGCCCTGCTCGCACCGTCGGTGACGCGCCGGCTGATCGCCGAGTTCGCCGCCCGCCCGCACCACGACCGGCCCCGGCCGGCCGCGCTCAACGCCCTCACCCCGCGGGAGACCGACGTGCTGCGGCTGATCGCGCGGGGCCGGTCCAATCAGGAGATCGCCGGCGAGCTCGTCGTCGCCGAGCAGACGGTGAAGTCCCACGTCGGGCGGATCCTCGCCAAGCTGGGCCTGCGCGACCGCGCCCAGGCGGTGGTGTTCGCCTACGAGACCGGCCTCGTCGTACCGGGGTAGGGGGCGAAGTGCGCTCCCCGGTGTGACGACCGCGGGGGTCTCCCGGCCGGAGTGTGCGGCCCATGCGAATCCTCCCGGGCGCGCTCGCCCTGGCCCTGCTCATCCCGATCCCGGCCACCACCGCCCCCGCCACCGCCGGCCCCGCCGCCGCGGCCGACCTCGCCCCGCCGGCGGGCGCACCCGTCGCGGCACCGGCCACGGCGCGGGCGACGGTCACCGCCGCCTACCGCGAGACGGCCGTCCGGATGCTGGCCGCCGGCTGCCCGTACGCCGGTTGGGCCGCCCGGGGCCGGCAGTTCCTGTTCTTCGACCCGGTCGGCGACGGCCGCACCGCCGAGGTCTTCGGCGACCTGGCCACCGCCCGGCGGATCGCGATCCTGGTGCCGGGTGTCGACACCACCCTCGCCGACTTCGACCGGGGCCTCGGCGGGGTGGCCCGGCGGGCGCCCGGCGTCCAGGGCCGCACCCTCTACCAGCAGCTCAGCAAGCGTGACCGGGACGTCGCGGTGATCTCCTGGCTGGGTTACGACCCGCCGGAGGGCGTGGGCCTCGCCGCCGCCACCTACGGCCGGGCCCGCTCCGGGGCCGATCTGCTGACCGCGTTCGTCCGCGACCTCGGGCGGTTGCGCCCGGCGGCCGCGATCACGCTCATCGGCCACAGCTACGGCTCCCTCGTCGTCGGCCTGGCCGCCCCCGGCCTGCCGGAGATCGGCGACCTGATCGCCCTCGGCTCGCCGGGAATGGGCGCCGGCCGCGCCGCCGATCTGGGCGGCGCCCGGGTCTGGACCGCTCTCGCCCGGCACGACTGGATCCGGCGGATCCCCCAGGTCCGGTTGTTCGGGCTGGGCCTCGGGAAACGGCCGTCCGCCCCGGACTTCGGCGCGTACGCCCTGCCCACCGACGGCGTGGCCGGCCACGACTTCTACCTCGCCGAGGGCAGCGCGACCCTGCGCGCGGTCACCGACATCGTCCTGACGGGTGGTCCTCGCCACGACCGGGGCGCCCGCGTTTCTTAAGTGGCGCTTAACGGGTACAGTCTCCGACGGCCCTCAAGCCCGACTACTTGTGGAGGTGATCGCTGTGCGAGATAGCGATCCTCCTAGTCGCGGCCGGGCCGGTCGTCAGCCCGTCAGCTGACATCGATCTCCGCCCGCATCCACGGTCCGCGCACTCACCCGTGCCGGGCCGGCCCTGTCGTGTGCGCCGCGACGCCGGATGCGTGGTGCCGGCCGCGACGTGATCTGCGCGCTTTCCATCGCCAGCTCACCGAGCGGAGTCAGTCATGAAGAACTTCGTCGCGCCCCTCAGCTTCACCCTCGCCGCGGCCTGGGTGGTCGTCCTGTTCGTGCTCGTGCACAGCAACTCGTGAGCGGCCATCCAGGCGGGCCACGCCCGCGCACCCGACACCCGGAACTCCGGCGCCGACAGGCGACCGGAGTTCCGTTCTTCACTCCCCGGACGGGCTTCTCGACGCTAGGGCAGCCGTGACGTCCAGATCAGACTGAGCCCGGCCGCGCACAGGCCGAACAGCAGGGCCACCCCGGCGTACCACTGGGTCACCTCGCGGGACTCGACGCGGTGGCCGATCGAGCTGCCCATGTCCTCGTAGACCTTCTTGAGCTCGCCGATCGACGCCGCCTCGTAGTAGTAGCCCTTGGTCGCCTCGGCCAGCTGCTGCAGCGACTGCCGGTCGACCGGCACGAGCTTGTTCTCGCCCTGGATGTTGACCACGCCGGTGTCGGTGCCGAACGCGATGGTGGACACCGGCACGTTCGCCTGCGACGCGGCCGACGCGGCGTCCTCGGTCGAGCGGCCCGACGTGCGGTAACCGTCGGACAGCAGCACGATGCGCGCCGGCGGGGCCCCGTCGGCGCCGTCGGCCGGCACGGTGCGGATCGCGTCGAGCGAGGTGAACACCGCCTCACCGGTGGCGGTCGCCTCGGCCAGGGTCAGTCCGTCGATGCCGCTGACCACCGCGGACCGGTCCTTGGTCGGCGAGACCAGCACGTTCGCCGACTTCGCGAACGACACCAGGCCCACGTTGTAGGTGGCCGGCAGCTCGTTGACGAACGACTTGGCCGCCTCCTGGGCCGCCTCGAGCCGGTTCGGCGCGACGTCGTCGGCGTCCATCGACAGCGACACGTCGATCGCCAGCATCACGGTGGCCCGCTCGAGCGGCTCCTCCCGGTCGATCGACGGCCGGGCCATCGCCGCCCCGAGCAGGAACAGGCTCAGCAGGAACGCGGCCGCCGACACGTGCCGCCGCCAGCCCAGGCCCTTGGGGGCGAGGGTGCGCAGCAGGTCGACGTTCGTGAAGCGCATCGCGTAGGTGCGCTTGCGGAACTGCCGCCACACGTACACGCCGGCGAGCGCGAGAACCGGCAGCAGCGCGAGCAGCCACCAGGGTTCCAGGAAACGGATCATCGGGTGGTCCCCCGGGTGCGTGCGTGGCGCTGGGCGGACACGAATCGGACCATGTCCAGCAACCAGTCGGTGTCGGTGCGCAGGCGCAGGTGGGCGGCGCCGGCCGCGCGCAGGGCGCGGGCGATGTCGCCGCGCTGGGCGGCCGCCGCCTCGGCGTAGCGGGCGCGCAGCTTGGCGTCGGAGGTCCGCACCTCGTGCAGCTCGCCGGTCTCCGGGTCGGCGAGAGCGAGCACGCCCACGTCGGGCAGTTCCAGCTCGCGCGGGTCGACGACCTCGATCGCGAGCACGTCGTGGCGGACCGCCAGCTTGCGGATCGGGCGGGCCCAGCCGTCCACCGGTGCCATGAAGTCGGAGATGACAGCGGCCACCCCACGCCGGCGAGGCGGCCGGTTGAGCATGTCGACGAGCTCGCCGAGGTCGGCCCGGCCGGGCCGGATCTCGGTGCGGGCGATGGCCCGCAGCAGCCCCTGCGCCTCCTTGCGGCCCGGCCGCGCCGGCAGCCGGACGTTGGGCGGGCGGGGCGGCTCGGCGGCGGCCTTGCGGCGGCCTCCGGCGGGTACGCCGGAGCCGGTGCCCACCACCGCGCCGATCCGGTTGCCCCCGCGCACGGTCAGGTGCGCCATCGCGGTCGCGGCGGCGATCACCAGGTCCCGCTTGAGCCACTGGGCGGTGCCGAAGTCGAGGCTCGCCGACAGGTCGACCGCGAGCCACGTCTCCAGCTCCCGGTCGGCGACCGTGCGCCGCACGTGCGGCAGCGTGGTGCGGGCCGTCACCGGCCAGTCCATGTGCCGCACGTCGTCGCCCGGACGGTATTCCCGGGACTCGCCGGCCTCGGTGCCCGGGCCCGGCAGCAGGCCGACGTAATCGCCCTGCAGCAGCCCGTCGAGTTTGCGGGTGACCAGCAGCTGGAGCCGCCCCAGCACCGCCTCGGCGCGGGCCGCGCCCTCCAGTGCCGGTGCCGAGATGTCGGGCCCTAGTGCGGAGCCGGCCACGCGCCACCTGCCTGCGGACCCACGCTCACCGGCGGCGCCGCGGGCGGGCCGCCGTTGGGCGAGGTGCCCTGCCGGGACGCCACCGACGGCATCGGGACGCTCTGCATGATGCGGGCCACGATGTGGTCGGCCGGGATGTCGTCGGCGAGGGCGTCGTAGCTGAGCACGAGCCGGTGCCGCAGGATGTCGGGCGCGATGTCCTGCAGGTCCTGCGGCAGCGCGTAGTCCCGGCCGCGCAGCAGGGCCAGCGCGCGGGTGGCCCGGACGATGCCGAGCGACGCGCGCGGGCTCGCCCCGTACTGGATCAGGCCGGCCACGTCGGGCATGCCGTGCTGGGCCGGGTCGCGGGTGGCCAGCACCAGCCGCACCGTGTAGTCGACCAGGGCGTTGTGCACGAACACCTGGTCGGCGCGGCGCTGCAGGCCGAGCAGATCCTCGGTGGTGAAGACCGCCTTGGGCTCGGGCGCGCTCACCCCCATGCGGTAGACGATCTCGCGTTCCTCGGCGTCGGTCGGGTAACCGACCAGGATCTTCATCAGGAAGCGGTCGCGCTGCGCCTCGGGCAGGGGGTAGACGCCCTCCTGCTCGATCGGGTTCTGGGTGGCCATCACCAGGAACGGGTCGGGGACCTCGTGGGTCCGGCCACCGATCGACACCTGACGCTCGGCCATCACCTCGAGCAGCGCCGACTGCACCTTGGCGGGCGCCCGGTTGATCTCGTCGGCGAGCAGGAAGTTGACGAACACCGGGCCGAGCTCGACGTCGAACTTCTCCGAGCTCTGCCGGTAGATCCGGGTGCCGACGATGTCGGCCGGCACCAGGTCGGGGGTGAACTGCACGCGGGAGAACGTGCCGCCGACCACCTTGGCGAGGGTCTCGACGGCCAGGGTCTTGGCGACGCCCGGGACGCCTTCGAGCAGGCAGTGGCCACGGGCCAGGAGGGCGACGAACATCCGCTCGACCATCCTGTCCTGGCCGACGATCACCCGCTTGACCTCGAACATGGCGCGTTCCAACTGGGTCGCGTCCTGTGCCGGGGGCACAGGGGCGCCGTGGGAACCCGGCCCGTTCGAACTCGGGTCGGTCTCGGGCGTGAACGGCTGGGCCACCGGGCCTCCACAGCGGTCGGCTTTGAAGCTGCTATCTAAGCGCGTCGGCGCCACGCCGACGAACAAGACTTACACGACCGACCTGAAAGCGCGCTCGGTGTAGCCGCATAACGCGCCGGGCCCGTGATCCGCCATGGCCCTGTCGTGTCGATCTTTCTGCGCGATACGCCGGATCGGGCACCCGCCGGGGTTGCAGCGGCCCCGAGTGAACCGTGTAACATTCGATTCGTCGCCGGGCGGCTTCCCCCGTGGTCGCCCGGCGGCGTAAAGGCCCTAGGTCCCCTCGGTTCGCTGAGAAGCGCGAACCTGGGGGCCTTTTTGTTTCTGCTCAGGGGCCGAGCCCCTGAAACCCACGGCGGCACCTCACGCAACCGGCGCACCTCACGCGGCCGGCGCACCTCGACGCGACCGGCGGGCCGAGCCCGTCAAACCCCATGGCGGGCGGGCCGGGGCGGCGGCTTAGGGTTGGGGGGTGGGTTGGGACGTCGATACGCAGTGTTCTGCGAAGGGCTGCCGGGCGTCGGCGGTGTGGGCCCTGCACTGGAACAACCCGAAGATCCACGAGGCGGACCGCCGGAAGATCTGGCTCGCCTGCGCGGAGCACCGCGACTCGCTGGGCACCTTCCTCGATCTCCGCGGATTCCTGCGCGAAGTGACGCCCTTCGGTGCCATCTCCTAGGCTTCAGTCTGTGACGCAGCCACCTGTCGATGCCCTGACCCCCTGGCCGGACACCGTCGTGTGGCGCCCGGTGTCGCCCAAGCTGATCACAGTGGAGCTCATCGCCCGGGTCGTGTGGGTCGTCGTGTTCCTCGCCGGGCTGGGCATCGGGTGGTACTTCGCGCCGCACTGGGCCTGGGGCGCGGGCATGGCGGCCGTGGTGGTCTACGCGATCTGGCGGTCCGTCGTCACCGTCCGGGCGGTCCACGCCTGGGGCTACGCCGAACGCGACCAGGACCTGCTCGTCAAGCACGGCCTGCTGGTGCGGCGGCTGTCCATCGTCCCGTACGCCCGGATGCAGTTCGTCGACGTCACCGCGGGACCGCTCGAACGGGCGTTCGGGCTGGCCACCGTGCAACTGCACACCGCCTCCGCGGCCAGCGACGCCAAGGTGCCGGGCCTGCCGCCGGCCGAGGCGTCCCGGCTGCGCGACCGGCTCACCGCCCTCGGCGAGGACCGGGCCGAGGGCCTGTGACCACCAGCCCGCCGCCTCAGCAGGTCACCGGCGAGGAACCCCGCAAACGGCTGCACCCGCTGAGCCCGATCCTGCACGGCGCCAAGAGCATCGCGGTGGTGGTGGCCGCCCTGTCCTGGCAGACGCTGTCCCAGGTGGGCCTGGAACGGTTCGCGATCGTCGTGCTGGTGCTGGCCCTCGGGGTGGTGATCTTCTCCCTGGTCGGCTGGCTGACCACCGGCTACCACGTGGTCGGCCGGGAACTGCGGATCTCCGACGGCCTGATCTGGCGCCGCAACCGGGCGATCCCGCTCGAACGGCTGCAGGCGGTGGAACTGCGCCGCCCGCTGCTCGCCCAGCTCACCGGCCTCGCCGAGTTGCGCCTCGAGGTGGTCGGGGGCGGCAAGACCGAGGCCCCGCTGGCCTACCTGACCGTCCGGGACGCGGCCGGCCTGCGCGAACGGCTGCTCGCCCTGGCCGGCCGCAGCCAGGCGCCGGAGCGGGCCGACGGCGGCGCGCCGGCCGCGGCACCCGTCGCGCCCACCCTCGAACGCCCGCTGCTGCGGGTCCCCAACCGGCAACTGGTGATCAGCCAGCTGCTCACCCCGCAGGCCATCTTCCTGCCGCTCGGCATCGCGTTCGTGGTCACCCAGACCCTGCTCGAGGCGCAGTGGACGTTCATCGGCATCGCCAGCACCATGACCGCGATGGCCGGTGTGCTGCTGCAACCGGTACGGCGGGTGCTGCAGGACTGGGACTTCCGGCTCGCGCGCGACCCGGGCGGACGGCTCGTCGTGCGCTACGGCCTGCTCGAGACGCGCAGCCAGGTCGTACCGCTCAACCGCGTGCAATCGGTCGGGGTGACCTGGCCGCTGCTGTGGCGCGCGCGGAAGTGGCTGCATCTGCGGCTCGACATCGCCGGCTACGCGGGCGAACCGGGCCGCGACAGCAAGCGCTCCGATCGCCTGCTGCCGGTCGGCGAGTTCGCCACCGCGCGCGGCCTGGTCTGGGACGTGCTGCCCGGAGTGGACCTCGCCACCCTGGCCACCACCCCGCCGCCGGCCCGCGCCCGCTGGGTGCACCCGTTCGCACTGCGCTACCTGGGCGCCGGCCTGACCCCCGAGGTGTTCGTCACCCGCTGGGGGCTGTTCACCCGCGAGATGAGCCTGGTGCCGTACGCCCGGCTGCAGAGCGTCCGGGTCGTGCAGGGCCCGGTGCAACGGTGGCTGGGCCTCGCCACCGTCTACGCGGACACCGCCGGCGGCCGCTCCGGAGAGGCCCGCGACCGCGATCTCGCCGAGGCGTGGGCGCTCGCCGAGCAGCTCGCGCTGCGGGCTCGCCTGGCCCGCGGTCCGGCTCGCTCCTAAGCTTCGGTCATGGAGCTTCCGGAGTTCGCACCCGGCACCAACGCCCGGGTGGAGTTGACCGTCGGCGACGCCGACACGGCCCAGTCACTCGGGTCGGGCGACGTCCCGGTGCTGGGCACCCCGCGGGTTCTGGCTCTGGCCGAGGCCGCGACGGTGGCCGCGACCGCCCGTCAGCTGCCCGGCGGCCTGACCACGGTCGGGGTGCGCGCCGAGATCTCGCACCTCGCCCCCACCCCGGTCGGCCGGCTGGTCACCGCCCTCGCCACACTCGCCGAAGTGGACGGGCGCAAGCTGGCCTTCGACGTGGTGGTGCGCGACGGCGAGACCCTGGTGGCCGAGGTCCGGGTCGAGCGGATGCTCCTGGACCGCCGGCGGTTCATCGCCCGCGCGCTCGGCGACCCGGACTGAAGCAGCCCGCGCGCTCGGCGACCCGGACCGACCAGTCGGCCCGGAAGCCGCTCAGATCAGCGCGCCCCAGCGGGCGGTCAGCTCGTCGCCGGTCGGCATCGCGGTCGCGCCGCCGTTGCGCTCGCAGACCAGGCCGGCCACCGCCAGGGCGAACCGCGTGCAGTCCTGCCAGCCCGCGAGCCCGGCCGGGAAACCGCCGCTGAGCAGGCGGCGGATCAGCGCGCCCATCACCGAGTCACCGGCGCCGGTGGCGTCGATCGCGTCGACCTTCGGCGCCGGCAGCATCGCGGTGCCGTCCGGGGCGGCCACGTAGGCGCCCTGCGCCCCGCAGGTCACCACGACCGCCTTGGCGCCCAGCCCGCGGATGTGCTCGGCGGCCGCGGCCGGCCCGGCACCGTCGTAGAGCACGACCGCGTCGGCCGAGCTGAGCTTGACCAGGTCGGCGGTGGCGAAGAACTCCTCGACCAGCTCGCGGTTGCGGGTCACGGCGGCGGCGTCGGGCAGCAGGGTCGGGCGGATGTTCGGATCGAAGACCCGCAGCGGCCCCGGGACCTGCCAGGCGGCGCGGGCGGCGTCCCGGAACGGCTCGCGGAGCAGGCAGATCGAGCCGGTGTAGAGCACGTCGGCCCCGGCGATCTCCGCGGTGTCCAGGTCACCGGGGGTCAGCAGCGCGTAGGACGGTGGCTCGCCGTAGAACGTGAACGTCGGCTCGGCGCCCTCGAACGTCGTCACGGCCAGGGTGGTGGGCACCCCCACCCGCTTCACGCCCCCGATGCCGACTCCCGCGGCACGCAGGAACGTGGCCAGCCGGTCGCCGAGGATGTCGTTGCTGAGTGCGCCGACATAGCGGACGTCACCCCCGAGCCGGGTGGCTCCCACCGAGACGTTGAGCGGCGCTCCACCGATCGCCTGCCGGTAGATCAGCTCGCCCTCGCGCTCCGTCTCGAGCAGGTCGACCAGAGCCTCCCCCATCACGACCGCGTACCCCATAGCCGCCCCCTTTTCCCCACAGCCTTGCGTCAGACTTCATTCCGCGCCAGTACCCGTCCGTTAGGTGGGCTTTTGGCATTATTTGGTGATGTTGACTCGCGCACTAGCCCTGGCCCTGCCCATCACGATGATCACCGGTTTCCCGCCCGCGCCCGACATCGCCCCGGCCCACCCCGCCTCCGCGACGGTCCCGGCCTCGCTGCCCTCGGTCGAGGTGGTCGGCACGTTCGCGGCATACCGCCCCGGCTCGACCGCGATCACCTACGACCCGGCGGTGGTCCCGGCGGGCGCGACGGCCAAGCTCTCGATCACCAGGACGGGGTACGGCACCGACGTCGCGGTCACGCTCACCGGCTTGACCGCCGGCCGGATGTACGGCGCCCACCTGCACGTGGGTGCCTGCGCCGCCGACCCGGAGGCAGCCGGCCCGCACTACCAGAACCACCGGGACCCGGTGACGCCGTCGGTGAACCCGGTCTACGCGAACCCGGGCAACGAGGTCTGGCTCGACTTCACCACCGACGCCGCCGGCTCCGCCACCGCCACCGTTTCGCACGGCTGGGACTTCCGCGCCGACGCCCCGCCGCACGCCCTGGTCCTGCACGCCGAGCACACCCACACCGCGCCGGGCGAGGCGGGAAAGGCCGGCGCGCGGGTGGCCTGCCTGACCGTGCCCAGCCGCTAGCCCGCCGACCGGCAACGCCCTGCCCGGCCGGTCAGGCCCAGCCGGTCAGGCCCAGCCGGTCAGGCCCAGCCGGGCGGTCAGGCTCGGGCGGTCAGGCTCGGCCGGTCAGGCTCGGCCGGTGATCGCGGACAGGGCGAGGCCGGGCGCCAGGGCGCCGTACTCGAGGCCGCGGTCGGGCCCCAGGCGGGCCGCCACGAAACCGTCCGCGATCGCCGCCGGGGCCTGGAGGATCAGCACCGCGCCCTGCAACGCCAGGGCCAGCGCCTCGACGACGCGGCGCGCCTGGCCGGCGGCGTCGGCGGGGGCGGCGAGGGCGCGGCGCACCAGGTCGCGGGTGGCCGCGAGGTGGGCGTCGAACGCCGGGTGCACGCCCCGGGCCGAGGCGATCTCGCGGTCGAACGCCTGCACCGACTCGGGTTCGCGGGCCATCGCTCGCAGCACGTCCAGGGCGATCACGTTGCCGGAGCCCTCCCAGATCGCCAGCACCGGCTGCTCCCGGTAGCGGCGGGCGAGCGGGAAGCTCTCGGTGTAACCGTTGCCGCCCAGGCACTCCAGGGACTCGTAGGCGTGGTTCGGCCCGCGCTTGCAGACCCAGTACTTCGCCACCGCGGTGGCCAGCCGGCGGAAGGCCACCGACTCGGCGCCGTCGTCGTCGTAGGCGGCCGCGAGCCGCATCGCGGTCCAGGTGGCGGCCTCGGCCTCGAGCTGGAGGTCGGCGAGCACGGCGGTCATCGCGGGCTGGTCGATCAGCAGCGCGCCGAACGCACTGCGGTGGCGTACGTGCCAGGCCGCCTCGGCGACCGACTGGCGCATGCCGGCGGCGGTGCCCAGGACGCAGTCGAGGCGGGTCTGGGCCACCATCTCGATGATGGTGCGCACGCCGCGTCCCGGTTCGCCGAGGAGCCAGCCGGTGGTGTCGTCGAGCTCGATCTCGGACGAGGCGTTCGACTTGTTGCCGAGCTTGTTCTTGAGCCGCTGGATGCGGAACACGTTGGGCTCGCCGCCGGGCAGCACGCGCGGGACGAGGAAGCAGGACAACCCGGCCGGGGCCTGGGCCAGCACCAGGAAGGCGTCCGACTGCGGGGCCGAGCAGAACCACTTGTGGCCGGTCAGCCGCCACGTGCCGGCGCCGGTGCGGACCGCCCGGGTGGTGTTGGCGCGCACGTCGGAGCCACCCTGTTTCTCGGTCATCGCCATGCCGAAGATCGCCGAGGCCTTGTCGTCGCGCAGCCGCGGGTCGTAGTCGCGGGAGTAGACCCTCGGCAGCCACACCTCGGCGAGCGCGGGGTCGAGGCGCAGTGCCGGAACGACCGCGTGGGTCATGCTCACCGGGCAGGCGTGACCGGCCTCCACCTGGGCGAACAGCATGAAGGTGGCGGCCCGTGCGACGTGCGCGCCGGGGCGTGGCTCGGCCCAGCAGCTGGTGTGCGCGCCGTGCTCGACGGCCGCGGCGAGGACCCGGTGGTAGGCGGGATGGAAGTCGACCGCGTCGACCCGGTTGCCCCACCGGTCGTGGCCGGTGAACACCGGCGGGTTGGTGTCGGCCAGCTCCGCGTCGCGCTGGAAGTCGGGCCGGCCGACCAGCTCGCCCACGCCGGCGAGGTGGCCGGTGGCCCAGCCGGCGCCGTACCGCTCGACCGCCTCGGTGAGCGCCGGGTTGATCAGGAACTCGTTGAGCCCGGCGCGGGGCGGGGCCTGGTTGACGACCTCATGCGTACCGTTCATGGTCCCTCCTCGGGGTGGGCGCCGAGCGCCCGGAAGCAGAACGCCCGGATGCCGTCGGCGACCTCGGCGGTGGGCTCGTCGCGGTCCGGCCGGAGCCAGCCGATCAGCGCCTCCGAGACCGCGCCCAGCACGGCGGAGGCGGCCAGCCCGGCGTCCTGCGGCAGGAACTCGCCGGTGGCCAGCCCGTCGCCGACGATCCCGGCCAGCAGCTCGGTGTAGGACCGGCGGTAGGCCAGGCGCTCGGCCTCGACGACCGGGCTGACCGGTTCGAAGAGCAGCGCCCACGCCATCCGCCGGCCCCGCAGGGCGCGCCCGCTGAACGTGTCGACGAGCGCGCCGAGGCGGTCGGTGGCCCGCGGTCCGGCGGCGGCCACCGCCGCCCGCACGACGTCGATCTCGTGGCCGGCGGCACCGCGGAACACGTCGGCGAGCAGGCCGTCGCGACTGTCGAAATGCGAGTAGACCGACCCGACGCTGACCCCGCACTCGGCCGCGATGGCGGCGACGGTGGCGGCCCGGAACCCGCCGGCGGCCACCAGACCACGGGCGGCACGGCGCAGGCCGGCGCGCTTGTCCTGAGCGTTCTTCCTGGTCAGGGCGGTCGGACGATAGGGCACGCAAAGATTGAACCACGATTCATTTCATGGCCACAACCACTGCGGCAGCCGCCCGCGGGCGGGGTTCGCCCGAGTGCGGTCGGGGGCCCCTCGGGCGTACTAAATGATTCCGGGTCGGCCGTTCTGGATCTTGAATGAACGCAGGGTACGGACGGGGGCGCCGGGGGTGCTGACCGCGTCGATCGCGCGGAAGTCGGCGGTGATCTCGGCGGGGGTGAGCGTGCTCCGCAGGTAACCGCGGCGGTCGGAGTAGAAGCGCAGGTGCGGGTTCACCGCGCCGGTGGGGATCCGGGTGACCCGGCTGCCGTCGCCGCGCGAGGTGATCGAGGTGCAGACCAGTTCGGTGCCGATGGTGCGCGAGGCCGGATCGGCGTAGTCGGCCTTCAGGTCGTTCGCCCAGGCGGTGTGGACGTCGCCGGTCAGCACGACCGGGTTGCGCACCCGGCGCTCGACCCAGCCGCGCTGCAGGCGGTCGCGGGAGGCGCGGTAGCCGTCCCAGGCGTCCATGTTGGCGACGCCGGCCGCGTTCACCTGCTCGGCGAAGAACACCTGCTGGCCGATCAGGTCCCAGGTCGCGCGGTGCTGAGCCAGGCCGTCGAGCAGCCAGGCCTCCTGGGCCCGGCCGGGCAGGCTGCGGGCCGGCCGGTCGGCGCCGGGGCAGGCCCGGTAGCCGCCGCCGCACGCCTGCGGGTCGCGGAACTGCCGGGTGTCGAGCATGTGGAAGGTGGCCAGCCGGCCCCAGCCGACGCGCCGGTGGAGCCGGGAGCCGGGCCGCAGCGGCAGGTGCTCGCGGTAGGCGCGGTAGGCGGCGTCCCGCCGGATCCTCCACTGGGCGGGGGTCAGCGGCGGGCGGTCGTCGAGGCGGTGGGTGCCGGCGAAGTCGTCCTCGACGTCGTGGTCGTCGGGCACCGCCAGCCAGGGGGCGCAGGCGTGCGCCGCCCGCAGGTCGGGATCCGACTTGTACTGGCCGTACCGGCGCCGGTAGCCGGCCAGGGTGACGATCTCCGGGCCGAGGTGCTCGCGCACGTGGCCGGGCTTTCCGGCCCCCTCGTAGATGTAGTCGCCCAGGTGCAGGATCAGCCCCGGGCGCTCCTCGGCCATCCGGCGGTAGGCGGTGAAGTGACCGGCCTCGAGGTTCGCGCACGAGGCCGCGAGCACGACGAGGTCGCGGGCGCTCGCCCCGGGGGCCGGCGCCGTACGGGTGGAGCCGGTCGGCGAGTGATGTCCCTGAGCGCGGAACCGGTAGTAGTACTCGGCGTCGGGGGCGAGGCCACCGGCGACGGCGTGCACCGTGTGCGCGTCGGCGAAGCGGGCGGTGGAGGTTCCCCGCGCGACCGGCCGGGCGAACGACGGCGTGGCCGACACCTGCCATTCGACCGTGATGTCGGCGGAGGACATGCCACCGTGACCGTCCTCGGCGAGCGGGAACGGTGCCAGCCGGGTCCACAGGACGACGCTGTCCGGGGCGGGCTCACCGGAGGCGACGCCCATCGAGAACGGGTAGGCCGGGCCGCTCGAGCGGGGCCCGGCCGCGGCGCCGAGACCGCTCAGACCGCCCAGACCACCGAGCACGAAGATCCTTCTGTGCACTCAGCCAAGATATCCAGACATAGTTGGATTTACGGGCGAAAACGCAGCTGCCTCGTCCGAGGGAGCATAAGTGAGCTACATTGCGCCGCACGTGGGTTCGCGTCACAGGAGGTCGTCGTGCGGCTGGGTGTGGTTCTGGGGGGAGTCGCCCTCGTGGCGGCAGTCGGCGGATGCTCGGCGCGCGACGACACCCCGACCTGGACCGCCGCGTCACCCACGGCGTCGGCGTCGGCGCCGAGTCCGGTGAACGCCGACAAGGCGCCCGCCTACGCCGAGCCGTTCCAGTACAGCTACACGCTGACCCGCGGTTGCGACGCGAAGGCGCCGCTCGGCCGCTACAACATCGTCGTCAAGTCGGGCGACGTGATCGACTCCAAGCGGCTGGGCGCCTCGGTGCAGGCGTCCCCCAGCGCCCAGGTCGACCTGGGCCCGGCCGCCGGGCAGGACGGCGAGGAGATCGACCCGCCGACCCTGGCCGGCCTGATCACGATGGCCCGGACGGCCGAGGACGACGGCGCGCAGGTGACCGCGACCTACGACGCCAAGAACGGCCGCCCGGTCAAGCTCGAGATCAAGGCGGACGACGAAACCGAGTGCTTCGCCGTCTCCGACTACGACATCTGGCACTCCTGACCCGGCGGCCCTAGCCCGGCAGGCGCGGTCCCGCCGCACGCTGAGCGGCCATCCACTCCTGCACCTCGGCCGACGAGCGGGGCAGCTCGGCCGACAGGTTGCGATAACCGTCGGCGGTGACCAGCACGTCGTCCTCGATGCGCACCCCGACACCGCGCAGTTCGGCCGGCACCAGCTCGTCCTCGGGCTGGAAGTAGAGGCCCGGCTCGACGGTCAGCACGTAGCCCTCGGCCAGGTTGCCGTCGCGGTAGTTCTCGTTACGCGCGTTCGAGCAGTCGTGCACGTCGATGCCGAGCATGTGCCCGAAGCCGTGCAGCGTCCACCGGCGGTAGACCGTGCTGTTCCCGTCCATCGCCTCGTCGACGCTCACCGGCAGCAGGCCCAGGTCGTGCAGCCCTTCGGCCAGTACCCGCATGCAGGTCAGGTGGATGTGCTTGTATTCCACGCCGGGCCGGATCGCGTCCATGCCGGCCTGCTGTGACGCGTGCACGATGTCGTAGACCTGCCGCTGCAACGGCGTGAACGTGCCACTCACCGGAACGGTGCGGGTGACGTCGGCGGTGTAGAGGTTGTGTCCCTCCACCCCCATGTCCATCAGCAGCAGGTCACCCGGCGTGGTCACCCCGGTGTTACGCACCCAGTGCAGGATCGTCGCGTGCGCCCCCGAGCCGACGATCGAGCCGTAGCCGACGTCGTTGCCGTCGTGCCGCGCCCGCAGCCCGAACACGCCCTCGAGCAGCCGCTCCTTGACCCCGCGGTCGGCCGGCAGCACCCGGGTCACGTCCTCGAACCCGCGCACGGTGGCGTCGATCGCCGCCTGCAGCTGGGCGATCTCCCACTCGTCCTTGACGAGTTTCAGCTCCGACAGCGTCCAGGCGAGCTCCCGGTCACGCGGCTTGTCCCGCTCCGGCTCGTAGGCCAGGATCGCCCGGTCGACGTTGGCGTCGAACCCGCGCAGCACCCGCGTGCGCCCCGGCGCCGAGTGCGCGAGCACTCCCCCGAGCTCCCCCAGCGCGGCCGTCTCGAGCCCCAGTTCGGTCGCCTTCTCGCCGAGCGTGTGGGTGCGCCCGATCCACAACTCCCCGTTGCGGCTGCGGAAGAACGCGTCGGTCTCCTTCGAGTTGCGCTGCCGCGTGTAGAGCACCGCGTCGTGTCCCGACCCGGTCGGCCGCAGCACCAGAACGCTGTCCGGATCCCGGTCGCCGGTCAGGTAGAAGAAGTCACTACCGGGCCGAAACGGGTATTCGGTGTCGTTGGCGCGAACCTTCTCGTTCCCGCTGGGAATGATCAGCGTCTCCCCGGGGAACGCCGCCGACAGCGCCGCCCGCCGCTTGGCGAAGTTGGGCGCCTCGGCCAACGGCGCGACACTGAGCTCCTCATCCCGCCATCCATCCCGCATGAACTGCAGAAACGCCTCCGGAAAATCCGGGTCGTGCGACTCGGTCCTGGGCTGAGCCCCGCTCTTCTCGGCCATGGTGCCTCCCACTCCTCTGCTCGCCCCCGACGTTACCGCCCACCCCCGGCCCGGGTCAGATCCCAGCCCTTTCAAGATCACCCGATCCGCGGTATGCCCCCGCGGCCCGCCCGCGCTTGCCAGGCCTCCCGCCGCCCTGGCGCCACGCCGCCGGCCTTACCGGGGCTCGGCGGGCTTCTTCAGGTTCAGCAGCTGGCTGCGGGCCATCACCAGGTCACCCACGGCGAGGCCCGCGGCCACCGGGCGAGGTGCCTTCATCACCACTTTCGAGCAGCAGCCGGGTGCTGCCGGTCACGCCCCAGCGGTCGCCGAGCATCTCCTACAGCCCGGCCACGAAGACGGCCACCGAGCGGGCCGGCACGGTGAGCACGCCGGCGGCGGCACCGGCCGTGCCGAGCACCGGGTCGGCGGACGCGGACTGGTCGGGGTGGGGGGTCAGGTCGACGTCCGCCAGGGCGGGCACGGTCTGGGTGGCCGGCTGTCCGGTGGCGTTGAAGACGGTGACGATCTGGCGCCACCGGGGGTCGAGGCCGGTGCCGTCGAGACACATGACGAGGACGCCGGGGGTCTCGCCGGGGCCGCTCAGCGGGAAGGTCAACCGGCGCTGCACCTCCTCGGCGGTGGGCAGCCCGAAGACCGGCGACGAGCGGCGGACGCGCAGCAGCTCGCGGTAGCGCTCGGCGGTCATCGCGATCAGCTCGGGTGACGGGACCAGGGACGGGTCGCCGAGCAGCGGGCGGGCGAGGTGCCACTTGTCGGCGTTGTCGTCGGCCGGCGGCAGGCCGACGCCGAAACCGTTGCCGTGCTCGGGGTTCCAGCGGATCTGGTTGAACCAGTCGCCGGAGTTGAACGAGTTGCGGTCGAGCGACTTGGACCGCAGCCGTTCGCTGCCGAGCGCGATGAAGCCGATGCCCTGGCTCAGGACGATCAGGGACAGGGCGAGGATCTGCATGCGGGCGCGGTCGGCCGGCGCCGTGTCGCGGGGCAGTTTGAACGCGAGGGCGTCGTAGAGGATCTCGTTGTCGTGGGCGTCGACGTAGTTGATCGTCTCGCCCGGGGTCAGGGCGTAACCGCTGGCCGAGCCGTTGTAGTCGATCTGGGCGCCGCTCTGCTCGGCCCCGGTGTGGGTGATGAACCGATAGGTGGACAGGCCGCCGGACAGCCCGACCTTGAGACGGTCGTGCAGCCAGAGCGGGGTGTTGCCGCCCAGCCCGCTGGCGAAGCCCTGCTCGGTCGGGTCGCCGAAGGAGCCGCCACCCCGGATGGCGTCGCGCAACCGGTCGTTGAACGTGCCGACGCCGGTGCCGGCCATGTTGACCTGGGTGGCCTGGGCGAACCGGGCGTCGTACGCGACCTCGCCGAAGTTCCAGCCCTCGCCGTAGAGGTAGACGTCCTTGCCGCCGGGCAGCCGGTCGAGCGCACCGCGTACGTCCAGGATGTTGGCTCTGGGGTGATGACCCATCAGGTCGAAGCGGAAACCGTCCACTCTGTACTCGCGGGCCCACGTGACGATCGAGTCGACGACGAGCCGGCCCATCATCATGTGCTCGGGGGCGGTGTTGGGGCAGCAGGTGGACTCGGCGGTGGAGCCGTCGGCCAGGGCGCGGTGGTAGTAGCCCGGCACCACCCGGTCGAGGACGCTGAGCTGGTGCAGCCCGTCCTCGAAGGTGTGGTTGTAGACCACGTCCATGATCACGCGCAGGCCGGCGCGGTTGAGCGCGGCCACCATCTCGCGGAACTCGACGATGCGGGCCGGGCCGGCCGGGTCGGTGCTGAAGCTGCCCTCCGGGGTCGTGTAGTGCCAGGGGTCGTAACCCCAGTTCCACCCGTCGGTCTCGGCCACCGCCATGACGGCCTTCTGCTGTTCCTCGGAGTCGGGCGGGAACGACGCCAGGTCGCAGGCGGGCAGTCGCTGGTCGGCGCGCCGGTCGGGCACGGTGGCGAAGTCGAACGCGGGCAGCAGGTGCAGGTGGGTGAGGCCGGCGTCGGCGAGCGAGCGAAGGTGCCGCATGCCGGTGCCGCCGGGGTTGGTGAACGCGGCGTAGGTGCCGCGCTCGGCGGCCGGCAGCGAGTCGTCGAGGATCGAGAACTCGCGGATCGACACCTCGGCGATCTGCATGCGGGCCGGCGCGACGGCCGCCGGTTTCGTCAGGGTGTCCCAGCCGGGCGGGGCGAGCTCGGGGTCGGCCAGGTCGACGAGCAGGCTGTGCGTCGAGTCGGTGGCCAGGCCGATCGAATAGGGATCGGTGACGCTGGTGGTCACGATCCGCTGGGCGGCCGGGTGCCACACCTCGACGCGGTAGCGGTAGTAACGCCCGAGCCATTTGCGCTTACCGGCGATCGTCCAGACGCCGGTGGCCCCGTCCCGGTCCATCGGCAGCACCTTGGGCTCGTCGCCGGGCTCGCGGAACAGTTCCAGCTCGACCGTGCGGGCGGTGGGCGCCCACACCGACAGCTGCGGCCGGTCGTCGGTCATCACGATGCCGAGCTCGGCCTCGGCCGCCTCGGGGTAGAGGTCGTCGAGCACGCCCGGCAGCTGCACCCCGGTGATCGTGGCGACCCGGCCCTCGGCGTCGCGCCCGACCACGAGCAGCTGACCGCGCAGCAGATAGCCGAGGGCGGAGTCGCCGAGCTCCCGCACCGAGAACGCGCGGTAGGCCCGCAGGTGCGGGAACCGGCGGCTCTGCGCCTGGAAGAGACCGCCGGGACGTGGCGTGAGCGGCAGCGTGGTGAATTCGCCGGCCAGCTCGTCACCGTCCCGCCGGATCGTCCCGTCGGCCGACGCGACCAGGGTGAACGCGTCGGCCCGGTCGGTGCCGGACGCGGGCAGCGCGATGGTCGTGCGGTCGAGGAAGACGGCCAGCTGGCGGGCCGGGTCGAGCTCGGGGCCGAGACTGCCCAGGTCGGGCCGCACCGGCGCGGTGACGCCGGCGAGCATCCACACCTCGCGGCTGACGGTGAGGTCGAGGCGCTGGTCGTCGGCGAGGTCCTTGCTGTCGCCCCGGTGCAGCACGAAACGCAGGCCGACCGCGCCGGGCCGGACCGGCACCCGGAAGACGGCGCCGAACGAGTCGTAGCCGGCCGGGCTGACCGGCCGGTCCCAGCGCGGTTTGCGGGGCGTGCCCTCCCAGGCGTGCAGGCCCCAGCCCGCGTAGTCGCCGGCCGGCCGGCGGTAGTGGATCACCACCTCGCCGTCGGGCACCGGGTGGGGCACCGGGGTGGGCGGTGCCGTGTAGACGGCCGGATCGCCGGGCCGCAGCCAGATCTCCGGGGTGCTCGACGGGTCGACGTGGCGGTCCTCGTCGACGTCCTTCCCGCCGGCGTGGTCGACGAGCAGGAACCCGACGTCGCGGGCGTCGTCGGCGAGCCGCACCCAGGCGAACCGGCCGTAGACGTCCTCGCCCGCGAACGCGGCACCGCCCGGATAACCGGTGGCCGCCGCCGGTGCGACGTCGCCCCACGTGTGCAGCCACCACGCGCCGTATTCACCGTCGGGGCGGGTGTAATGCACGACCAGCCACCGGGGGCGGCTGCGGCCGGTGGCGGGCGCGTCGGGGGCGATCTCGATCGTCGTCACCGAGCAATACTCGCATCGGGGTACGACGTTTTCAGCAAGCTTGATCCGCCACGGTGGTGGGTCGTCCGGGAACCGGGCTCAACGCGTCGCGATCACCGTGGTGATCCGCGGCCCGTTCTCGTCCGAGCGAAGCAGATAGTGGAAATGTCCGCCGGAGAGCGCGTTGCCGCTGCTGTCCAGATATTCCCAGGCGACCGCCACCAGGGTCAGCGAGTCGGACAGCTGCTGCACGTCCAGCATCTGGGCGTGCGCGGCCACGATCTGCTGCTCCCGGTAGGCCGGGGAGGCGCCGAGGAAGGAGAGGGCGACGGCGGCGGGCGAGGTGAACGTGAAGCTGTACGAGTCGGCGACAACCATGCCCGGCAGCGCGTAGCAGCCGGCCACCGCGGCGACATCACCGGTCGTCAGAGCCACACCGTAGCGATCGAAGAAGTCGGTCAGGGCGGTCCGGTCGGTAGGGGCCTTCACGAGTCCGCGTGTGCCCTTTCCGACACCGGGGTAAACGCGAGGTGCACGGAGCGGCTAACGTGGCGAACCCCACCGGTCCCGGAAAGGTCCCGCGATAAGGCATGAAGGTGCTTTTCCTCATCAACGATGCCTTCGGCATCGGCGGAACCATCAAGACCAGCTTCAATCTGGGTGCCGCACTCGCGGCGCGGGGCCACGAGATCGAGGTCCTGAGCACCGTACGCCGGCGGGACGTGCCGCAGCTCCCGGTCGATCCGGCGATCCGGCTGATGTCACTCGTCGACATCCGCAAGGACCACCCGGACCACGTCGCCGACGCGCCCGGCCGAGGCAAACCGGGCCGCGTCTATCCCCGCGCCGACTTCAAGGCGGCCGACTACGACCGGCACGTCGAGCGGCTGCACCGGGAGCACCTGCGGTCCACCGACGCGGACGTGGTCATCGCGACGAGGCCGGGCCTGATCGCGTACGCGGCCAAGTTCGCCCCCAAGCACCTGGTGCGCATCGGTCAGGAGCACCTGACCCGGGACCAGCACCGCCAGGCTCTGCGCGATCGGATGCCGCGCTACCTGCGCAAGCTCGACGCGTTCGTGACGGTGTCCCAGCGCGACGCCGACGACTACGCCGCGCACCTGCGACTACGCCGGACGAGGCTGCTGTTCGTCCCGAACGGCATCCCCGCGCCCACCGTGCCGCCGTCGCACGGGCGGGCGAAGCTCGTCGTCGCGGCCGGCCGCCTCGTCCCGAGCAAGCGCTACGACGTGCTGGTCCGCGCGTTCGCCAAGGTGGTGGCCGAGCGGCCGGACTGGCAGCTGCGGATCTACGGGGACGGGCGGGAGATGCCGGCGCTGCGGGCCCTGGTGCTCGAACTGGGCCTGCACAACCACGTGCGGATGATGGGCAACTACGCGCCGATCGAGACGGAGTGGGCGAAGGGGTCGATCGCCGCGGTCTCGGCCGACCGGGAGCCGTTCGGGATGACGCTCGTCGAGGCGATGCGCTGCGGGGTGCCGGTGGTGAGCACCGACGCGCCGTACGGACCCGGCGAGATCCTGCGGCACGGTGCGGACGGCCTGCTCACGCCGGTCGGGGACCCGGACGCGATGGGCGCGGCCCTGCTCCAGGTGATCAACGACGACGAGCTGCGGCGCTCGATGGCGGCGGCGGCGCTCGCCAATTCCGCCCGGTACGACCCCGCGCCGATCGCCGAACAGTACGAGCGCCTGTTCCTCGAGCTCGCGGCGGGCAAACGGCCGCCGCGCCGGCCCCGGACGCCGGTCGCGACGCTGGGCCCCGCTCCGTCGGTCGGCGAACCCACGCTGGACTGGGACGGGGTGGGCCCACTGCCGGCCGGCACCACGATAAGTTTCGACAAATCGGGCGTCGGTCGCGTTCTGGCCGCGGACGGCACGGCTCCGCTCGCCGGCGTCCGCGACACCCGTGGGCTGCTGGACGGCCCGCTCGGGCAGCGCATCCAGCTCCCGTTCCGGGCCGCCGACGGCACCCTCGGCGTACGCGTCTGGGACCAGCCGGTCTACGCCGAGGTCGGGGACGTCTCGGCCGACACCGACGGCATCCATCTGACCGGCCGCCTCTTCGGCGCGATGTTCGACTCCGCCACGTTGCGCGCGCACCGGGGTGACGAGTCGCGGGAGCTGACGGTGACGACCGACGGCCCCGAGTTCCAGGCGTCGATCCCGGCGTTGCCGGCCGGCACGTGGGCTCTCCGGCTGTGCCATGCGGCCGGCGCGACCCCCGTGACCCTGGGAAGATTTCGGGACGACATCGTCGACAAGCGCACCGCGTTCGTCCTGCCGGCGGCCGTGGTGGGTGGGGTGCGACTCCAGCCGACCTATACGGAGAGCAACGAGTTCGTCATCCGGGCGACAGCGTGACCCCGCCTTGCGCAGTCTTACAAGACGGACGTACGGTTTACCGGAAACGTGAACTGAGAGTTAGGTTCGCCTAACTCCCAGCGTGCCGGGACCGGTGCGGAAAACTTGACCTCACAGTCGCTGGGTGAAGGAGATGACGTGGCCAGCCTCGACACCTTTGGTGCGAAGAGCGAGCTGCGCGTCGGAGACGCGAGCTACGAGATTTTCACGATCGACAAGGTCGAGGGGCACGATCGGCTGCCCTACTCCTTGAAGATCCTTCTGGAGAACCTGCTGCGGACCGAGGACGGCGCGAACATCACCGCCGACCACATCCGCGCCCTCGGCGGCTGGGACCAGACCGCCGACCCCAGCGTCGAGATCCAGTTCACCCCGGCGCGGGTGCTGATGCAGGACTTCACCGGCGTGCCGTGCGTGGTCGACCTGGCCACCATGCGCGAGGCCGTCAAGGAGCTGGGCGGTGACCCCACCAAGGTCAACCCGCTCGCCCCGGCCGAGCTGGTCATCGACCACTCGGTGATCGCCGACCTGTTCGGCCGCGAGGACGCGTTCCAGCGCAACGTGGAGCTGGAGTACCAGCGCAACCGCGAGCGCTACCAGTTCCTGCGCTGGGGCCAGACGGCGTTCAACGAGTTCAAGGTCGTCCCGCCCGGCACCGGCATCGTGCACCAGGTCAACATCGAATACCTGGCCCGCACGATCATGGAGCGCAACGGGCAGGCCTACCCCGACACCGTGGTCGGCACCGACTCGCACACCACGATGGTCAACGGCCTGGGCGTGCTGGGCTGGGGCGTCGGCGGCATCGAGGCCGAGGCGGCCATGCTGGGCCAGCCGGTCAGCATGCTGATCCCGCGGGTCGTCGGCTTCAAGCTCTCCGGTGAGGCGCCGGCCGGCACCACCGCCACCGACCTCGTGCTCACCATCACCGAGATGCTGCGCAAGCACGGTGTGGTCAGCAAGTTCGTCGAGTTCTACGGCCCCGGCGTGAGCGCCGTCCCGCTGGCCAACCGGGCCACCATCGGCAACATGTCGCCGGAGTACGGCTCGACCGTCGCGATCTTCCCGATCGACGAGCAGACCATCGACTACCTCAAGCTGACCGGTCGCACCGAGCAGCAGGTGGCCCTGGTCGAGGCGTACGCGAAGCGGCAGGGCCTCTGGCTCGACCCCGCCGCCGAGCCGGACTACTCGGAGCGGCTCGAGCTCGACCTGTCGACGATCGTCCCGTCGCTGGCCGGCCCGAAGCGCCCGCAGGACCGGGTGCTGCTCAGCGAGGCCAAGCCGGCGTTCCGCGAGGCCCTGGGCAACTACGTGCCGGCCGAGGGGGCCGCCGACGAGGCCAGCGAGGAATCGTTCCCGGCCAGCGACCCGCCCGCGAACCACCAGGACACCGAGGCCGACAAGCCGTACGCCTTCAGCGCCGCGCACAACAGCACCGGCCGCCCGTCGAAGCCGACCCGGGTCAAGGGCGAGGACGGCGTGGAATACGAGCTGGACCACGGCGCGGTCGTCATCGCCGCCATCACGTCCTGCACCAACACGTCCAACCCGCAGGTCATGATCGGTGCCGCGCTGCTGGCCAAGAAGGCCGTCGAGCGTGGCCTGACCCGCAAGCCGTGGGTCAAGACCACCCTGGCCCCGGGCTCGAAGGTCGTCTCGGACTACTACAACCGGGCCGGCCTGACGCCCTATCTCGACAAGATCGGGTTCAACCTGGTCGGTTACGGCTGCACCACCTGCATCGGCAACTCGGGCCCGCTGCCCGAGGAGGTCTCGGCCGCCGTCAACGAGGCCGACCTGACCGCGGTCAGCGTGCTGAGCGGCAACCGCAACTTCGAGGGCCGGATCAACCCGGACGTCAAGATGAACTACCTGGCGTCCCCGCCCCTGGTCGTGGCGTACGCACTGGCCGGCTCGATGGACATCGACATCACCACCGAGCCGCTCGGCACCGGGTCGGACGGCAAGCCGGTCTTCCTGGCCGACATCTGGCCGACCAACCAGGAGATCGACGAGACCATCGCGCAGGCCATCGGCGCCGACGGCTTCAGCGCGGCGTACCAGGACGTCTTCGCCGGCGACGAGCAGTGGCAGTCGCTGCCGACCCCGACCGGGGACACCTTCGCCTGGGCCGGTGACTCGACCTACGTGCGCAAGCCTCCGTACTTCGAGGGCATGGCCGCCGAGCCCACGGCGGTCCGGGACATCTCCGGCGCCCGGGTGCTCGCCAAGCTGGGTGACTCGGTGACCACCGACCACATCTCGCCGGCCAGCTCGATCAAGGCCGACTCCCCCGCCGGTAAGTACCTGGCCGAGCACGGTGTCCCGCGGCACGAGTTCAACAGCTACGGCTCGCGGCGCGGCAACCACGAGGTCATGATCCGCGGCACGTTCGCCAACATCCGGCTGCGCAACCAGCTGGTGCCGGGCGTCGAGGGCGGGTTCACGGTCAACCACCTGACCGGCGACCGGAGCACCATCTACGACGCCTCGGTGGCCTACCAGGAGGCGGGCGTCCCGCTGGTCATCCTGGCCGGCAAGGAGTACGGCTCGGGCTCGTCGCGCGACTGGGCGGCCAAGGGCACGATGCTGCTGGGCGTCCGCGCGGTCATCGCCGAGAGCTACGAGCGCATCCACCGCTCCAACCTCATCGGCATGGGCGTGCTGCCGTTGCAGTTCCCGCCGAAGACCAGCGCCGAGTCGCTGGGGCTGACCGGCACGGAGACCTTCACCATCACCGGCGTCACGGCGCTGAACGACGGCCAGATCCCGGGCACGGTGACGGTCCGCACCGACACCGGCGTCGAGTTCGAGGCCGACGTGCGCATCGACACCCCCGGCGAGGCGGACTACTACCGGCACGGCGGCATCCTCCAGTACGTCCTGCGCAAGATGCTCAACAGCTGACAGCTGACAGCCGCACCGATGCGCCCCGCCCCCACCTCGGAGGCGGGGCGCATCGCGTCATGCCGGCGGAGCGTCGGGCCGGCGGGCAGCTGGCGCGTCGGGCCGGCGGGTCGCTAGCGGGACGCCGGCCCGGTGGTCTCCAGCTCCGGCGATCTCGGTGCGGCGGCGCTGCGGCGGCGCGGACTCCACCAGTTCGCCCGCCCCAGCAGGGCCATCGTGGCGGGGACCAGCAGACCGCGGATCACGGTGGCGTCCACGGCGATCGCCACCGCCAGACCCAGGCCGATCATCTTCACGACCGGCGTGGAGCTGAGCACGAAGCTGGCGAAGACGCACACCATGATCAGGGCCGCCGAGGTGATCACGACGCCGGTGCCGGCCAGGCCGTCGCGCACCGCACGGACGTTGTCGCCGGTGCGCACCCAGGACTCGCGCACGGCGGTCAGCAGGAACACCTCGTAGTCCATCGACAGGCCGGAGAGCAGGGCGAACAGCATCATCGGCACGTAGGCCTCGATCGGCACCGGACCGTCGAGACCGGTCCAGGTGACACCCCATCCCCACTGGAACACCGCGGTCAGCACTCCGTAGGCGGCTCCGACCGACAGCAGGTTCATCAGGGCGGCCTTCGCCGCCACCACCGGCGCCCGGAACGCGGCGAACACCAGCAGGGCGCTGAGCAGGACCACGAGCCCGATGACGAACGGCATCCGCGCACCCACCCGATCCGCCAGCTCGCCCCGGATCGCGGTCTGCCCGGTGACCGAGACGGCAACGCCGCCGACCCGCAGGTCGTCGAGCCGATCCACGGTCGTCCGGGTGGCCGGGTCGCTGGGCGCGGTGGTCGGCACGGCCTTGATCGAGGCCACCGTCCCGTCCGCCGACAACCGCACGGGCTGCACCGACGCGATCCCGGCGGTGCCGCCCACCGCCGCCGAGAGCTGAGCGAGCCGGGCATCGGCCGGGGACGACGCCGGGCTGTCGAGCGCGGCGACGACCGTGAGCGGTCCGTTGACCCCGGCCCCGAAGGCCGCCGCCATCGCGTCGTAACCCGCCCGGGTGTCGGTGCCCGCCGGGTCGTCGCCCGCGTCGGTCTGCCCCAGCGTCATCGCGGTCACCGGCGCGGCCAGGGCGAGCAGCAGGACCGCACTGGTCACGGCATAACGCCAGGGCCGCCGGGTGACCCGGTCGGCCAGCCGCCCCCAGAGCGACGCCCGGTCCCGCACCGGTGGCGCCGTGACGCGCCCGCCGAGCAGCATCAGCATCGCGGGCAGGAGGGTGGTCGCGGAGGCCACCGCGACCAGCACGACCAGACCGGCGGTCCAGCCGAGCGTGGCCAGGATCGGCACCCCCGCGACCGCCAGCCCGCCGAGGGCCACGATCACGGTCCCCCCGGCGAAGGCGACCGCACTGCCGGACGAGGCCACCGTCTCCACCACCGCCGCCCGCCGCCGCGCGACCGGGATCACCTGGGTGCCACCACGGCGCGAGCCGCCTCGCCGCCACGCCCGCCGAGAACCGGGTGCGGACCCGACTTGCGCTGCGGGAGAGGCTGGGGCTGCCGGGCCGGCTGGGGCTGCGGGAGAGGCTAAGGCTGCCGGCGCGGAGGCGGGCAGGAGTGCGCGGTAGCGGGTCATCAGGAAGAGGGCGTAGTCGATGCCGACGCCCAGGCCGATCATCGTGCCGAGCGTCGTGGCCACCGACGGGATGCCGGTCAGGTGGCCGGCCAGGCCGATGATCCCGACTCCGCAGACCAGGGTGACGACCGCGGTCAGCAGGGGCAGGGTGGCGGCGAGCAGGCCGCCGAACGCGATCACCAGGACCACGAGCGCCACCACGATGCCGAGGGCCTCGCTGAGTCTCGTGTCGCTCCGGGGGCGGGCCAGCGCACCGGCCGGGAGCGTCTCGACGCCGTCGGTGGCGGCGGCCGCCAGCACGTCGTCGATCAGTTCCGGCGTCACGTCGCGCGGCCCCAGATCGAACTGCACGTCCACGTAGCCGGTGCGACGATCGGCGCTGAGCACCGGTTTCTGCACGCCGGACACGTGCCCGACGGCCGCGACCCGCTGCGCCGCGGCGGCGACCGACGCGGTGTCGAGCGCCGTGCCCGGCGAGCGGAACAGCACCTGGCCGGTGGCGTCCTGGGCGCCG
Organism: Paractinoplanes ferrugineus; assembly: GCF_016862195.1. Classification (GTDB taxonomy): domain Bacteria; phylum Actinomycetota; class Actinomycetes; order Mycobacteriales; family Micromonosporaceae; genus Actinoplanes; species Actinoplanes ferrugineus. Next base: position 41,815 of record NZ_BOMM01000078.1, read on the forward strand.
GCGAAGTGCGACTCGAGCAGGTCGCGTCCATGCTGCGAGGTCGCCCCCGGCAGTGCCGCGTTCTCGTCGGTGGCCCGCCCGAACGCCAGCACCAGCGCGCCGACGCCGACGGCCACCAGCAGCCAGACGGTCACGGTCAGCCAGGGCCGCCGGGTGCTGAGCCGGCCGACCCGGCCCATCACCGAGTGCAGGGGGCCGTCCTCGATCGTGCTCACCGCACACCTCCGCAGGTCTCGTTCTTGGTCTTGGCAGTGGCGTCGAGGTGCAGGTCGGAGCCGCCGGCCACCACCCGCAGGCCGTCGCGGCCGGGCGTCACCGATCGGTAGGCGAGGCCGGCCGGCAGGGCGGGCAGGTCGATGTCGCGCTCCTGGGACGCCGCCGCGGGCAGCCGGTCGGCCGGCACCCGCAGCCCCAACGAGGCGAGCTCGACCTCGGCGGGCTTGACGGCGAGCCGGCTGCCGGCGAGCGTCACATCGGCGTAGACCGTGGCGGCCAGCTCGAGTCCGCGCAGCGCGAGGTCGGCCCGCAGGACGAGCCGCCCGGCATCGTCGGCGCCGACGATCCGGGCGGTGCCGGCACCGCTACCGACACCGGTGGCACCGGCGCCACCGGTGTCGGTAGCGCCCGAGAGGCCGGTGAGGGCGGCGTAGGGAACCGTGGCGTCCACGGTCACCGAGCCGGCCGAGACGCCGTTGCCGGCCATCGTGACCCGCTCGGCCTCGGCCTCGACCCGGCCGATCGTGACCTTGGGCAGGGCCACGTCGTCGGCCTGCACCCGGATCTCGCCGAACGAGCGGCTCGCCAGCTGGGTGAGCGCCGGGAAGCCGCCGAGCGAGACGTCGGGTGCGGCCCGCAGATCGGCGGCACACCGCAGGCGGGCGGCCACCCGATGCTCGATCACGGTGGCGGCAGCCCGATCAGCTGCCACCGGCACCATCAATGCGGCCACCACCCCGATTGCGATGAGCACAGGTCTTCTTCGTCTGATGCGGTCGATGAGCACGGGATCGATGAAACCGGGCGAAGATGCCGGGGCGGTGCGAGGAAGATGAGAGTTGGTCAAGAACCGCGCGGGACGGTGAACCACACGGTCGCGCCGTCGATCCCGGCCGCCCCGCCGTGCGAGCGCACCACCTCCGCGACGATCGCCAGCCCGAGGCCGGCTCCCCCGCCGGCCGAGCGCGCCGGATCAGCCCGCCAGAACCGGTCGAACGCGTGCCGGGCGGCCTCGGCGTCCATCCCCGGCCCGTCGTCGGCGACCTCGACGCGGACGAACCCGGCAGAGGCCTCCGGGACGATCCGGACCGCGGCGGCGGTGCCGGGTGGCGTGTGCGCCCGTACGTTGGCCAGGAGATTGGCCAGCACCTGGCGCAACGAATCCTCGTCGCCGGTGACCACGCACTCGCCCGGGGTCTCGGCCCGCAGGGGCCGGCCGGGCTCGACCACCGACGCGTCCGCCACCGCGTCCCGGACCAGCCAGGCGATGTCGACCGGCACCCGGCGAAGCGGCGGCGAGGCATCCAGCCGGGCCAGGCTGAGCAGCGAGTTGACGAGCGACCCCATCCGGCGGGACTCCTCCTCGAGCCGGCGCACCACGTCGGGGCGGGCTCGCGGGTCGACCACACCGGTGCGGATGAGCTGCAGATATCCCTGGATCGAGGTGACCGGCGTGCGCAGTTCGTGGGACGCGTCGGCGACGAACTCCCGCATCCGCGCCTCGGAGCGCTCGCGGTCGGCGAGGGCCGCCTGGATGCGCGACAGCATCCCGTTGATCGCCGCGGTGAGCCGGCCGACCTCGGTGCGCGAGTCGGCGACGCCCGGGACGCGCCGGTCGAGCCGGCCGTCGGCGAGATCGGTCGCGGCGGCCGCGATCGCGTCGAGCGGCCGCAACCGGCGGGCGATCAGGATCCGGGCGCAGAGCACCAGCAGGACGAGTACGACGAGGGAGGTCACCCCGGCCACGCCGAGCAGCAGTCGCACCGTGTCGTGCAGCGGCTGGAGGGAGAGTGCGACGAGCACCGTGTAGTCACCGTCGTGGGTGACCACCGCCCGGTAGCCGGCGATGCTCTGCGGTCTGCCGGTGGCCGGCGAGGCCTGGTCGAGCAGGGGTCGCGCGGGCAGCGGTGCGCCGGAGACGACCCGGATCGTGCCGGTCCGGGTGCGGATCTCGACGACGTAGTCGGTGACCGAGACCACCTGCCGGATCGCCGCCCCGCGCAGCTCGGGATCGCCGGCCAGCAGCTCGGTGCGGGACCGGGCGAGCGCGGCGGCCGCGGCCAGCTGCTCGTCGGTGCGGCTCAGAAGATAGTGCCGCATGCCGAGTACGGCGGTGGCGGTGACGATCAGCAGCGCCGCCGCCGTCAGCCCGGCCACCAGGAGCAGCACCGAACGCCGCAGCGTCACGGTCCCGACCCGGCCCGCAGCGCGTAGCCGAAGCCGCGGTGGGTGACCAGCAGCGGCGGCCCGAGCCGGTCGAGTTTGCGGCGCAGGTAACCGACGTAGGTGTCGACCACGTTGGAACCGGCCTCCACGTCGTATTCCCAGACGGCGCTGAGGATCTGCGGCCGGGACAGCACCCGCCCGGGGTTCTGCAGGAAGTAGCGCAGCAGCCGGAGCTCGGTCGGGGACAGCCGCAGCGGCTCGCCGGCCCGCTCCACCTGCAGGGTGTCGGGGTCGAGCCACAGGTCGGCGTAGCGCAGCACCCGGTCCTCGGTGGGGACCGCGCCGGTGCGGCGCAGCACCGCCCGGACCCGGGCGAGCAGCAGCTCGACGTCGAACGGCTTGGTGATCCAGTCGTCGCCGCCGTAGGTCAGCCCGTCGATGATCTCGTCGCGGTCGTCGCGGGCGGTCAGGAAGATCACCGCCGGGCCGCGCAGCTGCCGGCACACGTCGCGGCCGTCGCCGTCGGGCAGCATGACATCGAGCAGCACCAGGTCGGGTTGCTGCACGGCGGCCTGCTCGAGGGCCGCGGCGGCGGTGCCGGCGGTGTCGACCACGAAGCCGTGGAAGCGCAGCACGGTGGCGAGCATGTCGACGATGTTGGGCTGATCGTCGACGACGAGGATGCGGGTCATCGCGCTCATCTCAACACGCCTGGATGAGAGTCGGATGAGAGTCCGGGCGCGCAGTGAATAGGCTTCGGGAATGGATGACAAAACTGTGCTGGGCCGGATCCACGGCCTGGTCGATGAGGAGCACGCGCTGCGTCAGCAGCTGGGCCGCGGGGAGATCTCCTCGGACGAGGAGCACGCGCGCCTCAAGGAGCTCGAAGAAGCGCTGGACCAGTGCTGGGACCTGCTGCGCCGGCGCCGGGCCGCCCGTGAGGTGGGCAACGACCCGAACGCCGAGCAGGCCCACAGCGTCAACGAGGTCGAGGGATACATCCAGTGATCCGCCCCGGTCGCGGCCGCCTCGTCCGGGGCGGCCGCGGTCCGGGCCGTCTCACTTGAGCCCCGCTTCGTAAAGCAGGCGCTCGAGCAGCTCGTCGGCGTCCACCCGCAGACCGCGCTGGGTGAACCAGCCGGCCACGTTGCGCACGTCGCGGGCGATGAAGTCGGCGCCGTGCGGGTTGCCGACGACGTCGACGATCTGCGGCAGGTCGATCAGGATGAGCTTGCCGTCGCGAACCAGGGTGTTGTAGGGCGACAGGTCACCGTGCGCCAGCTGGGCGCGGGCCAGCACGCTGAGCGCGTCGGTCATCTGCCGCCACAGGTCGGCCAGGCCGTCGTGGTCGGTGCGCACCTGGGCGAGCCGGGGTGCGGCCTCGCCGGTCGCCCAGTCGCCGATGAACTCGAGCATCAGCTCGGTGCCGATCAGCTGCACCGGGTACGGCACCCGGACCAGCCCGCTCGCCTGCCCGATCTCCCACAGCCGGCTGAGTGCGCCGAACTCGGCCACCGCCCACTGCCCGGCGATCATCTCCTTGCCGAACGAGGAGCGGTTGGCCATCGCCCGGTTCTCCCGCGACCGGCGGACCCGGCGGCCCTCGAGATAGCCGGCGTCGCGGTGGAACAGCCGGTGGTCGCCGTCGCGGTAGCGCTTGGCGGCCAGCATGCTGACCTTGGTGGTGCCGGGAACGTGCCGCCGGACCAGGAAGACGTCGGCTTCCTTACCGGTCTTGAGCATGCCGAGCTCGTCGTCGACCGCGGCGTGCTCGGTGCGGACCCAGTCGGGGCGGGGCTGCGGCCCGTGCAGGGCGCCGTCCCAGCTGGACCAGTTGTCGCCGGTCTCCGGCAGATCGGGTTCCTCGGCGAGCCTCGGCTCGAGCCGGCCCCGCTTCAGAAAATTGGTGTCGTCGTCGTCGAACTTGCGCCGGCCACGGCGCATGGTGCTTTCGTGCTCTCGCACTGGAGGATCTCCTCAGAGATGAAGAAGGAAGTTTTCTGACGCTGGGCAGCAGGAATCACAAAGACAGCCACAGGTCACACCCCCTTCTCCTCCGGTACGTGCAGGTCAGGCGAGCTTGCCCGACCCGGGGAACCCGCGCAACCGGTTTATTGCGCGGCCATGATCGCCGACAGGCCCTGGATCACGTTGCCCACCACCCGCGTCGGCGCGAAGCGGTTGTCCATCCAGTCGCGCCCGCGGTGCAGCCACACGCTGGGCAGTCCCATCGCGGCGGCGCCGCCGATGTCGGACTCGGGGCTGTCGCCCACCACCCACGCGCCGCCCAGCCGCATGCGCACCCGCTGGGCGGCCAGGGCGAAGATCCGCGGGTTGGGCTTGCTCACCCCGGCCTGCTCGGAAATCACCCAGTCGGCGACGTAGCGGTCGAGACCGGTGCGCCGGATCCGGCTGTCCTGCCGGTCGGTCTGGCCGTTGGTGACCACCACCGGCACCAGCCCGGCGTCGGCCGCGATCTGCAGTGCGCACCCGACCATCGGGTCGAGGCGTTCGAACGCGAGCGGCCCCTCGTGCAGTTCCTCGAGGAGCTCGATCGAGGGAACGTTGAGGTGATATCGGTCGCGGATCAGATCGGCGAGGTCCCACCGTGGGGTGAGCCCGTCGGCATCCACCGACAGTAACCAATCCAGATCGTCCTGTGGCGCCCCGATCTCGTCCAGGAAGCCTTTGCCCCACAGCCTGAACGCCCCGCTGCGGTCCAGCAGGGTGTCGTCGAGGGCGATCAGGACGAGAGGCACCCGCGCACTTTACGTGAGCGAGGACGGAAGCGAACAGACCAGGACTGTTAACAACCTCCGTCCCGGATGGTGGAATTCGCATCATCCGGTCGGCGGGCGACGGCGATCCCTGGCAAGACGTACGTACGGATTGCATAAGAAACCGCCTGCGTGACACGATCCAGGGCGTGCCCAGAGTGAGTCAGGACCAGCTGGCGGCGAGGCGCCACGAGATCCTCGCGGCGGCCCGCGACTGCTTCGCCCGGTTCGGCTACGAGGGCGCCACGGTCCGCCGTCTGGAGGACGCCACCGGCCTGTCCCGCGGGGCGATTTTCCACCATTTTCGTGACAAGGAGTCGCTCTTCCTCGCCGTGGCCGAGGACGACGCCGCCAACATGGTCGAGACGGTCGCCCGCAACGGCCTCGTCCAGGTGATGCGCGACCTGCTCGCCAAGGCGGGCGAGGCGAAGGCCGGCGGCGACACCGCCGGCTGGCTCGGCACCCAGCTCGAGGTGTCCCGCCGGCTGCGCACCGACCCGCAGTTCGCCAAGCGCTGGGCCGAGCGGTCGGCGGCGATCGCCGACGCCACCCGCGAGCGCCTGCAGCGCCAGCGCGAGGCCGGCGTGCTCCGCGACGACGTACCGGTCGAGGTGCTCACCCAGTTCCTCGAGCTGGCCTACGACGGCCTGGTCCTCCATCTGGCCACCGGCCGACCGCCCGGAGAGCTGAGCCGCGTCCTCGACGTGGTGGAAGAGGCGGTCCGCCGGGGCTGATCCCGCTCGTTGCGCCCACCTGCACAATGAGGCCATGCGGGACACCTGGGGAATCTCCGGTCCGACCTTCATCGGCCTCTACCTCGCCGCCCTGGCCGTCATGGCGCTGGGACACGCGATCCACCGCAAGGTCCGGTTCCGCGGCACCCGCGGCGCCGCCGCCGGCGATCTCGGCCCGCAGCAGGTGGCCTACCTCAACGGCGGCGACCAGCTGGCCGTCTACGCGGCCATGGGCGGCCTGCGCGCGGCCGGCCTGATCGGCACCGGCCCGCAACGCACCCTGGTGCAGACCGGCCCGCTCACCGCCGGGGTCACCCCGCTCGACGCGGCCGTCCACAATGCCGCCGGCCACCAGGTGCGGTCCCGCGACGTCCTCGGCGACCAGTGGGTCCGCTCGGCGCTCGACCAGCTCCGTACCGGTCTCGAGCAGCGCGGCCTGGCGGTCAGCCGGGCCGACCTGGGGGCGCTGCGGCTGTGGGCCGTGCCGGTGGCCGCCCTGCTGGCCGTCGGCGTCCTGCGGCTGATCGCCGGGATCAGCACCGGCAAGCCCGTCGGTTTCCTCGTCCCGGCGGCGTTCTTCACGCTCGTGCTGCTCATCGCGATCGCCCGCACCCGCCGCACCGCCACCGCGGCGGCCACCCGGGCCATGGCCGAGCTGCGCAGCCGGCACAGTCACCTCTCGCCGCGGCAGTCGCCGGCCTACGCCACCTACGGCGCCACCGGCGCGGCCATGGGGGTCGCCCTGTTCGGTGCGGCCTCGTTGTACTCGATGGACCCGGCGTTCGCGGCCGAGGCGGAGATCCAGCGCGCGGTGGCCGGCGGCAGCGGCGGCGACACGTCCGGCTACTCCTGCGGCAGCAGCAGTGGCAGCACCAGTTCGTGCGGCAGCAGCAGCTCCTGCGGCGGGGGCAGCTCCTGCGGCGGCGGGGGTGGCTGCGGTGGCTGAGACCTACGGCGTGGGCATCGGCTGGCGTCCGGAGATCGCCGGTTTCGTCGCCGGGCTGCCCGGCCTGCGTTTCGCCGAAGTGGTCGCCGAGTCGGTGCACGCGCACGGCGAGCTGCCGCCCGGCCTCGGCGACCTGATCGAGCGCGGCGTCACCGTCGTCCCGCACGGCGTGCGCCTGTCCCTCGGCGGCGCCGAGCCGGTCGACCCGCAGCGGGTCCGCCACCTGGCCGAGGTCGCCGAACGGGTGCGGGCCCCGCTGGTCAGCGAGCACATCGCGTTCGTCCGGGCGGGCGGTGTCGAGGCCGGCCACCTGCTCCCGCTCCCCCGGTCCCGCGAGGCCGTCGACGCGGTGGTCGCGAACGTCCGGCGCACCCAGGCCGAGCTGGCCGTGCCGCTCGCCCTCGAACCGATCGCCGCGCTGTTCGACTGGCCCGACGACGAACTGTCCGAGGCCGACTTCCTCACCGAGATCCTCGACCGCACCGGCGCGGGCCTGCTGCTCGACGTCGCGAACGTCTACGCGAACGCCCGCAACCGGGGCACCGACCCGCTCGAACTGCTCGACGAGCTGCCGCTCGACCGGGTCGCCTACGTGCACGTGGCGGGCGGCGCCGAGCACGACGGCCTCTACCACGACACGCACTCCCACGCGACGCCGCAGCCGGTGCTCGACCTGGTCGGCGAGCTGTGCCGGCGCCACCGGCCACCGGCGCTGATGCTGGAACGCGACGGCGACTACCCACCGGCGGCGGAGCTGCGGGCCGAGCTGGACGCCATCGCGCACGCGGCCGGCTACCCGGAGGTGACGGCCGCGTGAGCGAGCGGGACCTGGCGGCGCGGCAGGCCGAACTCGTCGCGGCGCTCACCTCCGGAAAACCCGTACCGCAGGGATTTGACGCTCCTCGGGTCGAGGCCGCGCGGGTGGCGCTGTTGCGCAAGCGGGCCGGCGAGGTCTCCCGGCAGTGGCCGATGCTCGCGGCGTCGTTCGGCGCCGGATTCAAGCGTGAGTTCGCCCGGTGGGCGGCCGCCCGCCCGACCCGGGGCTCCCTGCGCGACGGCTGGGACATGGCCCGTGAGCTGCGGCTCACCGGCGCGGCGGCGGAGGAGCTCGCCGGGCGCGAGGTGTCGATGCGCTACGACGGCGCCGCCGCGCCGCGACCCCGCCGGTCTCCCGCGATCCGGTCGGCCGGCGGCGCCGTCGTCCTGCAGATCGCCGGCCGGGTACGGGTGATCCGCCGCGCCCGCTGAGCCGTCCTCAGCCCGGCGCCTTGTCGAGGAACCCGAACACCCGCCGGATCCGCCCGTCGTCGCCCAGCTCCGCCACGTCGAAGCCGACCACCAGCGGCTCCGCCCCGGCCGCGCCCAGATGCCAGGTGAAACGGCCCTGCTCGTGGTGGGCGTCGACCGGGCCGCCCGAGGTGAACGCCAGGCCCGGGAACTGCTGCTGCACCCCGCCGATCAGCGCGTCGAGGGCGTCCCGGCCCTCGACCGACGCGATCGGGTCGACGTAGCGGACGTCGGCGGTGAACAGGGCGTCGATCGCCGCGCGCCGCCGGGCCGGGTCGGTCTCGTTCCAGGCGGCCAGGTAGCGGTCCACCACGGTGTCGAAGTCGCTCATGTCAGGTCCTTTCTGGTTGGTGGACCCACCATCTCCCGTCCGAGGTAGGGCCGTCGATTACCCCCGAGGTAATGCGGACGCCTACGCTGCGGACATGACCGATGTGGGGCAGCTCCTGCGGGACTGGCGGACGACCCGGCGGATGAGCCAGCTGGAACTCTCCGTGGCGGCGGGGGTGTCGGCCCGGCACGTGTCGTTCCTGGAGACCGGCCGGTCGCGTCCGACCCGCGACATGATCCTGCGGTTGTCCGACCGGCTCGACGTACCGTTGCGGCAGCAGAACGAGTTGCTCCTGGCCGGCGGTTTCGCACCGGCCCATCCCGAGTCGGCGCTGGAGTCCGCGCCGATGTCGGCGGTTCTCGGGGCGCTGCGCGACGTTCTCGCCGGGCACGCGCCCTACCCGGCGCTGCTGATCGACCGGCACTGGACGATGGTCGACGCCAACGACGCGGTCGCCCCGCTCCTCGACGGCTGCGCGAGCCGGCTGCTCGAGCCGCCGGTCAACGTGCTGCGCCTGTCGCTGCACCCGGACGGCCTGGCGCCGCGCATCCGCAACCTCCCCGAATGGCGCACCCACGTGCTGCACCGGCTCGATCAGCAGGCCACCCGCCTGGGCGACCCGGTGCTGCGGGAGTTGCACGCGGAGCTCGCCGGATATCCGGGCGGCGCGAGCGCCGACCGGCCGATCGGGCTCGTCGTTCCGCTGCGCCTGGACGACCTGTCCTTCTTCAGCGTGACGTCGATTCTGGGTACGCCGTTGGACGTCACCCTGTCCGAACTGGCCATCGAGTCGTTCCTGCCCGCCGACGAGGCCACCGCCACCCGGCTGCACCGTCGCTGAGGTGGCAGGATCGGCCCATGGATCTCGGACTCGACGGTCGCGTCTTCATCCTCACCGGTGCGTCCCGCGGGCTCGGCTTCGCCACCGCGCAGGCCCTGGTCGCCGACGGGGCCAAGGTGGTGATCTCGGCCCGCTCGGCGACCGGCGTCGACGAGGCGGTGGCGCAACTCGGCGGCTCCGGCAACGCGGAGGGCCTGGCGGGCGACCTGGCCGACGCCGCCACCCCGGCCGCGCTCGTCGACCGGGCCATGGCCCGCTGGGGCCGGCTCGACGGCGCGCTCGTCTCGGTCGGCGGCCCCGGGCCGGGCACCGCCGCCGCGGTGTCCGACGACCAGTGGCGGGCCGCGTTCGAGTCGGTGTTCCTGGGCTCGGTGCGGGCGGTCCGCACGTTCGCCGCCGCCCTGCCCGCCGGCGGCGCGATCGGCCTGGTCCTGTCGACCTCGGTGAAGGCCCCGCTGGAACGCCTCGGCCTGTCCAACGGCCTGCGCCCCGGCCTGGCGATGGTCGCCAAGGACATGGCCGACGAGTTCGGCCCCCGCGGCGTACGGGTGCTGAGCCTGCTGCCCGGCCGCCTGCTGACCGACCGCAACCGCGAACTCTTCGCCGCCGCCGGCGACCCCGCCGCCGCCGAGGCCCGGGCCACGGCGTCGGTCCCCCTGGGCCGCCTGGGCGAGCCGGCCGAGTTCGGCAGGGTGGCGGCGTTCATGCTGTCACCGGCAGCCGGCTACGTGACCGGCATCGCCCTCCCGGTGGACGGCGGCTCCTTGCGTGCCCTCTGACCCCCACCTTCCCGCACCCGGCACCCTCCCCGGCCCGCCCGCCGGTCATCGCAAGCCGACCGGCCCGCCCGCCGGTCATCGCAAGCCGACCGGCCCGGCCGCCGGTCATCGCATGCCGGCCGGCCCGGCCGCCGGTCATCGCAAGCCGACCGCGGCGGAGGTCGCCGCGGCCGGCGGGCGCACCATCGCCGACGTGGTCGGCCCGGGTCTGCGGGTGCTGTTCGCCGGCATCAACCCGAGCCTCTACTCGGCGGCGACCGGCCACCACTTCGCCCGTCCCGGCAACCGCTTCTGGCCGGCCCTGCACCGCTCCGGCTTCACACCCGGCCTGCTGCACCCGTCCCAGCAGTCGATCCTGCCGACCCTGGGCCTCGGCATCACCAACGTGGTCGCCCGCGCGACCGCCCGCGCCGACGAACTCTCCCCCGCCGAACTGATCACCGGCGGCGAGATCCTGGCCGCGCTCGTGGCCCGGCACCAGCCCCGCTACCTGGCCGTCCTCGGCGTCACCGCCTACCGCACCGCGTTCGGCCGGCGGACCGCCGTGATCGGGCCGCAGGACGACACGATCGGCGGGGTTCCGGTGTGGGTGCTGCCCAACCCGTCCGGCCTCAACGCCCACTTCCAGCTCGCCGACCTGGCCCGCGAGTTCGCCGCCCTGCGCGAGGCGTCCACCCAGGTCACCCGGCCCGACCAGCGATGACGAGCCGGCTTTGCCGGCATCGCCGGGTCCGGGCCCGCCACGTATTCCGCTCGTTCGCGTCGGCCACGCCCCGCCGGTGACGCGGCCGCCGGGAGATCCGCCGCAACGCGCCGGTGATGCAGCTGCCGGGGCATCAGCCGCAACGCGCTGGTGATGCAGTGCCGGGACGTCGGTCCCGACGCGCTGGTGATGCGGCCGCCGGGCCGTCGGTCGCAACACGTTGGTGACGCAGGGCCGGGCCGGTGGTCGGGCTCACCCGAAGTCGGCCGCATGCTCGACGGCCCAGGTCGCGAAGGCGATGGCCGGACGGCCGAGAATCCGCTCGACGGCGTCGGTCGCCGCGGAGTTCCCGGCGGCCGCGTCGTCGAGGAACCGCAGCACGGCGTCGGCCTCCTCCGCCGGCATGAACCGGGAGAACCGGATCAGCGCGTCGGAACGGGTGAGCGCGTCGATCGTGATGGGGCGGTCGATCGTGGCGGCGATGGCGGCGACCTGGTCTCGCCGGCTGAGGCGAGCCGGGCCGGTGAGCAGGCCGGTGGTGTCGTCGTTGCCGATGAGGGCGGCGACGGCGACGGCCGCGATGTCACGCTCGTGGATCGGCGCGGTGAGCGCGTCCGGCTGGTGGGCCGCAGAACACCCCTGCCGCGGCCGATGGGTACACGTACTGCGGCAAATCAGTACGCCGGCCTTCGGCCATCACGATGCGGACGGCGGTCAGCGCACCGAGGTAGCGATGCCGCGAAACTCGCACCCACACTGCGCGAGGTCGTCCGACTTGAGCGCGTTCACGCGAGTAGACCGTCGTCTGGCCGATAGACCGTCGCCTCCACCGGACGGACATCGATCCAGGTAGAGCTGTCAATGCCGCGATGCGGGTTCCCGCACTGACCAGCGGCCGACTCGACCAGGAGCATGACGATGACCTCTCGAAGACTGACCCTGACCTTGGCCGTCTGCCTCGGCGTTGCCGCGGCGGCCTGGACTAACGGCTCCGCGGCGTGGGCCGCCGACCCGACCGTCGGGTGCCGGCCAGCACCGCCGGCCGCCGAGAACGCGACCGTAACCCGGCAGGTATACGCCCAGGCGATCCGGGACGGGGTGTCCCCGCGAGTGCTCCTTGCAACATTCGAAGCCGCCTGGGTCGAATCCCGTCTGAACAACTGCAGCAACGGCGACCTCGACTCGATGGGCGTGTTCCAGCAGCGGGCCAGCTGGGGCAGCGCCGATGCCCGGACCACGGTGGCCACGGCTACCCATGCCTTCGTCGTCCGGGCCAAGAACGTCGACGCGACCTCCGCGCCGTCGGTCACGGCGGGGCAGATTGCCCAGAAGGTGCAGGCGTCCGCGTACCCGGATCGGTACGACCAGGCGCAAGGCACTGCCACGGCGCTGTTGAACGCATACGGCGTGACTAACGGCGCCGGCACCCGGATGATCGGCCCGAACGCGTACATGGACGTCAGCAACAGCGGGCAGATTTACGCCTGGAGTTCCCGTTACCTCGGCGGGTCGCCGGGTGGCTACTCCGGCCGCTTCACCGACGCCAAGGTGACCACGGGCGACAATGGATACTGGCTGCTCACGTCGGCCGGACAGATCTACGCGTACGGCAATGCTCCCTATCTGGGCGGTGGGGCTGCCGGACACACCGGAGACCTGGTCGCCTTGGCGGCGACGCCGAACGATCAGGGCTACGTGATGCTCAGCGCGTCCGGCCAGGTCTACGCGTACGGCAACGCCGGCTACTTCGGCGGCAGCCCGGCCGGTGCGGGCGGCGAGTTCACCGACATCGAGATGACTCCGACCGGGCGTGGCTACTGGCTGCTGACCTCAGCCGGTCAGGTGTACGCGTACGGCGACGCCGGCTTCTTCGGCGGCAGCCCCGGCGGCTTCACCCGGGCCATCACCGCCATGTCGCCCACCCCCGACGGGCGAGGCTACGTCCTGGTCTCCAAGACCGGCCAGGTGTACGCGTACGGCAACGCGAGCTTCAAGGGCGGCTCACCCGTCGGCGTCTCCGGCGAGATCACCGACATCAGCTACACCCCGGGCAGCGGCTATCTGCTCATCAGCAGCTCGGGCCAGCACTACGGCTACGGCGACGCCCCCTTCATCGGCAACCCCAGCGGCGCCAACCCGTTCTGATCCGCTCCTTCGGAATCTGACCATCCACGACCGCGAACACTGCCAGAAAGGCAGGTCTGCAATGACTTCCTGGAAACGAATGACGGCGATCATCGCCACTGCCATGATCGGTTCCGCGCTGGTCAGCTCGCCGGCATCGGCCGGAGCGGGCACCTACCTGCTGGGACCCGACGAGACCCTGGGCTCGGGCCAGAGCCTGGGCACCGCGAACGGCATCGCGCTGACCATGCAGGGCGACGGCAACCTCGTCGAGTACGCCCCGGGAAACCGTCCCGTCTGGGCGTCCGGAACCAACCGCAGTGGCTCGATCCTGCGCATGCAGAGCGACGGGAACGCCGTCGTGATCGCACCGGGGAACGTTGCCGTCTGGAGCACGGGGACCAACGGCAACCCCAACGCCACCCTCGAACTGCAGACGGACGGCAACCTGGTGGTGTACGCCCAGGGTCATGTTGCCCGTTGGGCCAACGGTGTTTCCGTCTCCACCGGCTCGAACGGTGCCGCCGAGCAGGCAAGCGCCATCCTGGCCAACAGGAACATCACCTTGCAAACCGTTCACGTAAGCGGCGTGGTCGACAACCCCGACGCCAGCGCCCGCCAGAACATCGTGGACACCTCCAACGGCTTGCAGGCGGCACGGTCGGCCTACGGGGGCGCACCGGGCGGCCGAGTTTCGCTCGACCCGCGCATGCTCACCGCCCTCCGCCAGATCGGCGCCGAAGGGGCATTGCGAGTCAGTGAGATCGCCGGCGGCAGCCACAGCACCGGCAGTCGCCACTACGCGGGACGCGCCTTCGACCTCGACCAGTACGGTGGCCGGTCCACGACGACCATCGTCAACCGGTGCCGCCAGCTAGGTGCGACGCTGGCCCAGTTCGAGAGCGGGAACCACGTCCACTGCGAGTGGACCTGACCCCCGCGCACCACGGCCCTCGGCGCACGCGTCGAGGGCCGTGCCCCGTCTCAGCCCCCGCCCCAGTCCTCGATCGGCTGCAGCTGGACGCCGACGTCGGGTCCGGCCGTGGCCAGTACGTCCCCATTCGTCGAGAACGCCATCGATGTCACCGGCGCCGGGAACCTGTCGAGCGCGTGCACCAGCGCTCCGGTGCTGACGTCCCAGACACCCTGGCTTCCGTCCTGACCGCCCACCGCGATGCTGTTCCGGATCAGCGGATGGAAGGCAACGACGTTTGCCGCGGTAACGCCTTGGAGCTCACGAACCGGCTTTCCGCTGCTCGAGTCCCAGACCCCCACGTGGCCCGTGCCGGACACCATCGCCAGAGTGTTCCGCACGAGCGGATCGAATTCCAGCCGCTTCGGGGGCTCCGGCAGACCCTGGATGGTGCTGACGTCGCGGCCGGTGCCCGAGTCCCGTACGTGAATCTCCGTTCCGGTGCTGATCGCCAACTGCTCGGTGAGGAGGTCGAATTGGAGGATGCCGACCGGACCCTCGAACTTCAGGTCGCGCACGATCGTGTCCGACTTCGTGTCCCAGATCTTCACGGTCCCGGCGGCGCTCCCGATGGCCATGATCCCGCGGCGGCGCGGGTTGAAGGCCATCGCCGGCGCCGCGCCGGCCAGGTCGCCCCTGGTGCCGAGAATCGGCTTGCCGCTGCTGGTGTCCCAGATCCGGACCAGACCACTGGTTCCCGAGACGGCCAGGACGTTGCGGTTCATCGGGTCGAACGCGAGCGCGGCGATCCGCGTCTCACCAGTGGCGATGGTCTTCACCGCCCTCCGGTCGGAGTTCCACAGATGAACGTCACCGCCGGTTCCAGCGGTCGCCATCGACGCGGCCGCGAAACGACCGAACCGGCTGTATGCCAACAGAACCTCGCCTCGGCTGGCCTGGGTAAAGCTCGCTAGGGAAGCCGCCGGCGCCGCAGGGCGGTCACGGCTGCGGTCCGCCAGAACACCCAGCCCGAAGCCGACCACCAAGGCCATAAGGGTGGCCACGACCAGTGGCGTGCTACGGAGGAACGGACGACGTTCGGCGACGGGCTTCGCGGGCGTTTCAAGCGGATCGTCGCCGCCTTTGATCTGTTCTTTCGCGGCTTCCCACTTCAAGCGCCACGCATCAATATCACCGCCGCAACAACTGACGAAAGCCTCGACGGTTTCCCACGTCGGTAAATGATCTCCGCCGGCGGCCTCGGCCAATGCTGTCCGCGAACGTCCGGTCGACCTGGACATCTGCAGGTACTTCGGCAATCCCGCTTCCTCCCGCAGCACTCGAAGGTCATGAGCGAACGCGGCGACTGGTCCCTTATCCGGATCAAGGGGCCTCTCGGGGCGGGGCATGCATACCAGCATGCTGGGCGAATTGCTCCCCAGCAAGTTCTCACTTGCGTCCTATTTCCAAACCACTGTCGATGCAACCGCAGCCGAAACGGGCCAGACATTGCATTATGCAGAATCCTGCTTATCATCCACTATCCACGCATGACGGACAGAGTTTTCGTTCGGTCAAGTCCCCCCAAGCCAGCCAACTTCACTTCATTGTGCTGAATCCGTATTTCGTCCGGTATCGGGCAGGGCATACCATTTACATCGTCATACTGAAGCGGCATTTTGAAGATTGACCGACGCACTCTTCTCGGCAAATGAGTGCGCTGGTCGTAGAGTCGGTAGATGCCCCGGGGGTGGCGGCGCTGTCGCTGGTCAGGCTGGGTGAAGGGTGGGAGTGGGGCCTCGGGGATCAAACCCGACGCGCTCCCGCAGCCGGCGGCGAGGACGTCGGGGGCTGTGGGCGGCTCCCGTGGTAGCCCTGGACGAGGTCGCGGTCCCAGCGGCGCGGGCGGTCCAGGACGGCTTCGTTCTCGGCGAGTTCGGCGTTCAAGCACATGTTCAGGTTGTGGGCCAGTTCGACGGTGCTTTTGACGATGGCGCTGCGGGCGTCGGTGTCGCGGTGGGTCACGACGGCCCGGTCGAAGGTGAGATCGTCGACTGGCACCGGATACAAGAGGCGCATCCGATCGACAACAGAATCGGGACACCTGGCCGCCGGGCCTGGCGAACGCCTCAGGGAACCAGGGCCACCAGGCCACCGGATTCTCGGCATGCCGCAGAAGATGTGGCGAGTTGAGGGCCCCCAATCGATTTCAAGCAGGCCAGTTCCTACCATCAGCAAGGTGTCGCAGACCGTTTCATACCGCCGCCGCTCCGCCCGAGTGATCCTTCTCGACCGCGACCAGCACGTGCTCCTGCTGAAGTTCCTCTTCGACTCGACGGACGTCGGGCGGGGACATGGCTGGGTGACTCCGGGCGGCGGTGTGGATGCCGGCGAATCGCTCCAGGAAGCGGCTGCACGCGAACTTCGCGAAGAGATCGGCTTCGTAGTCAGCCCTGAACTGCTCGGTCGCCCCGTGGCCTACAGCTCCGGATACGCGGATGTCGGCTGGGCACGCGGCACTTTCCGCAATGACTTCTTCTTTTACCGTGTCGACGCCCAGGAGGTCGACACGACCGGCATGGAAGCCCTCGAACGCCAGCACCACGCTGGACACCGCTGGTGGACGTGTGACGAGCTGATCGACAGCACGGAAATCATCTACCCCCTCGGGTTGGGTTCCCTGCTGCATCAGATCCACGTGAAAGGCATCCCCGAGCAGGCAGTGCAGTTGCCCTGGCACCACTGACCAGCCGAACCACAGGGCCTCTTCGCGGCTGCCACCGGCGATCACGACCTGGGGCTGAGCGGGACTTGAACCTCGCTCGTCACACCGCCGGTCGCTCAGCGGTCGCACGCTACGAAAATCTTGCCGGAGCCGGTCCAACGATCACGCCGAAACGTAGTGCCCGGCCTCACCGTGACCGGCTTGGTGAACCACCGTCCCAGGTGGTGGTCAACTCGGGCACTCCCAAAGGCAGCCCGCCGAGCCCGACAAGCTGGTCCGGCTCAGCCACATTC
>NZ_BOMM01000079.1 GCF_016862195.1 Paractinoplanes ferrugineus
ATCGCCGCGGAGTTGCCGCTGCCGGCCGCGTCCAGGCACATGGAGCCGTACACCGTCAGTTGTTTGCTGGAGGTGTACGTCCACTGCTGGTTGGACTGGCGGTTGCAGTCGTACAGAGCGACCCGGGTGCCGTTGGTCTGCGAGGCGTTCGGCACGTCGATGCAGCGGCCGGACTGCGTGCCCCGGATCGCGTTCGCGCCGTTCGACGGGGCGGGCGTGGAGCCGGTCGGCGTCGGCCCGGTCGTCGGGGACGTGGGCGGCGTCGGCCCGGTCGGCGTCGGGGTGGCGGCGTTCAGCGCGTTGAGCACCGAGGTGTAGGCGGCCTTCTTGTTGCCGGAGCCGTCGAACAGCAGCGGGTTCTCGCTGGACCGCCAGGAGTCGCTGTCGCGCACTCCCCACACCGTGATGCCGATGCAGCGGGGCACGTTCATGCACGCCTGGGTCAGGCCGGCGTACTGGGACGTCGACGAGTTGGTGACGTCGACCTCGGTCAGGGCCACGTCCACGCCGGCGTTGGCGAAGTTGGTGAGCGTGGTCTGGAAGTTGCCGGGCAGCGAACTGCCACCGGTGAAGTGGGTCTGCAGGCCCACACAGTCGATCGGCACGCCCCGTGACTTGAAGTCCTTGATCATGTTGAGCACGGCCACGGTCTTGGCGTACGTCGCGTTCTCGATGTTGTAATCGTTGTAGCAGAGCTTGACCGACGGGTCGGCGGCACGCGCGGTGCGGAACGCCACCTCGATCCAGTCGTTGCCGGTGCCCTGCAGGTTGGAGCCGCGCCGGCTGCCGTCCTCGTTGTACGCCTCGTTGACCACGTCCCAGGCGGCCAGCTTGCCCTTGTAGTGGGCCATCACCCCGTTGATGTGGTCGATCATCGCCTGCCGCAGGGTGCTGCCGCTGAGGCTCTGCATCCAGCCGGGCTGCTGACCGTGCCAGGCGAGGGTGTGGCCGCGGACCCGCATGCCGCGCTGGGTCGCCCAGTTGTAGATCTGGTCGCCGGCGCTGAAGTTGAACTGGCCCCGGTTGGGCTCGGTGGCGTCCGGCTTCATCTCGTTCTCGGCCGTGATCATGTTGAACTCACGCCCGGCGATCGTCGCGTAGGTCGAGTCGCCCAGCCGGCTCGCCGCGATCGCGGTGCCGAAGTAACGGCCCGACTGGGCCGCGGCGGCACCCAGCGTGCCGGCCGCCGCCTCGGCGGACGGGACGAGGACCGCCACGCCGGCCGCCACCAGCAGACCCGTCGCGGCGGCCAACAGCAACCGGCTCGGGCCGGATCTCTTCAAGCGATTCATGACACTCCCTGATGACCTCGTGCCGGGTGGTGGCGTGCCGGTTGCCGGCGTGGGTCGCGCGGGTGTGGCGTTCTCGAGGCGGTGACCGGCCGCCCGGTGTACCCCGGCGAGCGGCGGCGTCCGATCGAGGCGGACCCAAGCCGTAAATATTCCGAAACATTACGGCAACTTTCGGCGAACGCTACTCCGGCAGATAGCAACCGGTCAATGCCTCAAGATTTCGCCTTCTGCACCGTCCGGGCTGGAAATATGGTTACGGCGACAGAGCCAACCCATAGACGTACGGCAATGGGGCTATTGACCTGTAGTTACAGCCGACGCGGCCGGGCAGCCGAAACTACCGGGTCCACCTGGAACTTCCGGATCGCTTCCGGGTCACTCGACGGTGCACGTGGCGCCGTTCAGCGAGAACGCCGCCGGACGCGGGTTGGCGCCACTGAGCGAGCCGTTGAAACCGAAGCTGACCGTCGCGCCCGGGGCCAGCGACGCGCTCCACGCCTCGCCGGTGGCGGTGACCGCCGCGCCGCTCTGGACGACCCGCGCCGACCACGCCTGGGTGACCGTCTGCCCGCCGGCGAAGGTCCAGGTCAGCGTCCACGGTGCGAGAGTCGTCGAGCCCGTGTTGGTGAGCGCGACGGTGCCGGTGAAGCCGGAACTCCAGTCGTTCGTGGTGTAACGGACCCGGCACGCCCCGGCCGGAGCCGAATCGGTCGGCGTCGGCGTCGGCGTCGGCGTCGGCGTCGGGTCCGGCTGGGTGGGCGCGTAGGTCAGCCCGAAGCCGTACGCGAACAGCGGCGTCTTGCCGTCACCGTCGTTTATCGGTTGCTGGGAGACCGACTGCATCCACGTCACCGGCAGCTTGCCGGTCGGCGCGTAGTCACCGAACAGCACGTCGGCGACCCCGGCCCCCTCGCTGCCGGGCAGCCACGCCGCGAGCAGCGCGGTCCAGTTACCGATCTCCGCGGCGACGTCCAACGGCCGGCCGGACACCAGGACGACGATCACCGGTACGCCCGCCGAGCGCAGCCGGGACAACGTGGCCAGGTCGGTGGCGTCCAGGCTCATCGAGCCGGTCCGGTCGCCCTGACCCTCGGCGTACGGCGTCTCACCGACCACCGCGATGGCCGCCCGGTAGGAGCTGTCGATGCCGCTGCCGTCCCGCTGGTAGGTGACGGTGGTGCCGCTGCCGGCCGCCGCGCGGATGCCGGCCAGGATCGACGTGCCGGGGACCGTGTTGCCACTGGCGCCCTGCCAGCTCAGCGTCCAGCCGCCGCTCTGGTTGCCGATGTCGTCGGCGCTCTTGCCGGCCACGAAGATCTTGCCGCCGGTCTTCGCCAGCGGCAGGATGCCACCGGCGTTCTTCAGCAACACCTGCGACTCGCGGACGGCCTGCCGGGCCAGGGCCCGGTGCGCGGCGCTGCCGACGGTCGAGGCGTAACTGCGATCGGCGTACGGTCGCTCGAAGAGCCCCAGCTCGAACTTCTTGGTGAGGATCCGGCGGTTGGCGTCGTCGATCCGCGACAGCGGGATCTGCCCGCTCTGCACCGCCGCCTTCAGGTAACCGACGAAGGTCTTCCAGTCGGTCGGCACCATGATCATGTCCAGGCCGGCGTTGACCCCGGCGACGACCTCGGCCTGGGTGAAACCGCTCCGGCCGTCGAGCTGGTCGATGGCGGCCCAGTCCGAGACGACGAACCCGGTGAACCCGAGCTCGCCCTTCAACAGGTCGGTGATCAGGTATTTGTTCCCGTGCAGCTTGACCCCGTCGAAGCTGCTGTAGGAGATCATCACCGAGCCGACCCCACGTCGCACCGCGGCGGCGAACGGCGGCAGGTGCACGGCCCGCAGCTCGGCCTCGCTGATCTGGGTGTCGCCCTGGTCGGTGCCGCCGGTGGTCCCGCCGTCGCCGATGAAGTGCTTGGCGGTGGCGAGCACCGAGGCGGGCCCGTCCAGCCGGGAGCCCTGCAGCCCGTCCACGATGGTGGTCATGGCCGTCGCGATCTCCGGCTTCTCGCCGAACGACTCGTAGGTGCGCCCCCACCGGTCGTTGCGGGCCACACACAGGCACGGCGCGAACGTCCAGTCCGGCCCGGCGCCGGTCACCTCCTCCGCGGTGGCCCGGCCGATCTTCTCGACCAGGGCCGGGTCGCGGGTGGCACCGAGGCCGATATTGTGCGGGAAGATCGTCGAGCCGAGCACGTTGTTGTTGCCGTGCACGGCGTCGATTCCGTACAGGATCGGGATCTGCAGTGGGGTGGCCAGCGCACCGCGCTGGTAGCCGTCGTAGAGGTCGGCCCATCCGGCCGGGGTGTTCGGCGTCGGCGCGGAGCCGCCGCCGGAGAGTACGGAACCCACGCGGTACGCGGTGATGTCGGCCGCGCTGGTGGTCCCCCGCTCGGACTGGGTCATCTGCCCGACCTTGTCGTCGAGGCTCATCCGCCCGAGCAGATCGGTGACGCGGGTGGCCACCGGCAGCGACGGGTCCAGATAGGGCAGCGCGGCGGCACGCGCCGCAACCGGTAGCCCAGCCGCCCGCGCCGCCACCGCCGGCTCGCCCGCACGAGCCTGCGCGGTCGACGGCACGGCGACGCCGAACAGGCCGGCGGCAGCCAGGGCAAGGGCGGCAGTCGCGGTTCCAGATCGCATGACGTGTCCTCACACCCGGCAGATATTGACCGCCATCGTGACATGGGAGCGCTCCCAGAGCAACCGGGGCGTGCCGTCAGCGACGATCGGGACCGCACCGCCGCCGGGTCGGCCGCCGGCAGGTCGGGCCCCGCCGCCGAATTCTCCGGTCAGCGCACGGACTTGATCCGGTACACCAGGGCCGCACCGGCCAGCGCGATCACCGACGACGCGACGTAGAGCGTGGGATACCCACCGGCGTAGGCGACGATCGGCGCGGCGATCGCCGGGGCGAGCACCTGCGGCAGCGAGTTGGCCACGTTGATCACGCCGAGGTCCTTGCCCCGGTTCAGTTCCGCCGGCAGCACCTGGGTCATCAGCGCGAAGTCCACCGAGGTGAACGCGCCGAAGCCGACGCCCAGGACCAGCGCGGCGATCGTCACGCCGATCCAGGTCGGCCAGCCGGCGAGCAGGAAACCGGCCACCGCCATGATGACGCCGGACCACGTGACGAAGGCGCGCCGGTTGCCGACCCGGTCGGACCACACGCCGGCGACCATCACGGTGATCAGGAGGGTGACGGCGTTGACACCGGTCAGAATCAGCACCGCGCCGTCGGGATCGGCCACCTTCACCTCCTCCTTGAGATAGAAGAGCAGATAGAGCAGGGCCAAGGCGTTGCCCAGGTTGATCAGGAACCGGGTGAGCCAGGCCCAGGCGAAGTCGGGGTGGCGGGCCGGGCTGATCCAGAAGCCGGCCAGGAACTCACGCCGGCTCCAGGCCGGCCGGAGCGCCGCCGGCAGCACCTGGTCGCGCCGGATCAGCAGGTACGGCACGGCGGAGACGACGACGAAGACGGCGCACGCCAGATAGCCGCCGGAGATGCCGCCGCCGGTGACCGCCAGCCCGACGCCCGCCGCCGACCCGACCGTCTGCGCCACGCCGAAGTAGCCGCCGGCCACCCCGCGCTGCGACACCGGGACCTGATCGGGGATCGCGGCGCTGAGCGCCGCGAAGGGGGCGTTCAGCGCCGTCTGCACCAGCACCCAACCGACGATCATCATGGGTACGCCGGTGGCCGTGGCGAGCAGCAACAGCCCGCCCGCGCCGACCAGAGTGCCGCCCGCGATCCACGGCAGCCGCCGGCCGTACCGGGAAACCGTACGGTCCGACAGGGCGCCCCAGAGCGGGTTCGCGATCAGCGAGAACAGCGCGCCGATCCCGGTCACCAGGGCGAGCAGGCCCTCCTTGCCGGTCGGCGCGAACAGTTCGGCCTGCTTGGCCAGCAGGATCTGCAGCGGCCCGTACCAGCCGACGAACATTCCGGTGACGGCCAGCGAGAACGCCAGGATCCAGCGGAGCGGGACGCGGTCGGTGGGTGCCTGCACCACGCCCGGCGGCGCGGCGGTCATCGGGCCGGCCCGCCGGCCGGAGCCGTCCGGTTCAGCCGGATCTGCTCGCGCAGCCAACCGAACGACGACTTGGGGGTACGCCGCTGGGTGTCGTAGTCCACGTGCACCAGGCCGAAGCGTTTGGTGTAGCCGGCCGCCCACTCGAAGTTGTCGAGCAGCGACCAGACGTAGAAGCCGCGGACGTCGACCCCGGCGTCCAGCGCGGCCCGTACGGCGTCGAGGTGCGCGGCGAGGAAGGCCACCCGGTCCGGGTCGGCGCACTGCCCGCCGGCGTCCACCACGTCGTCCACGGCACAGCCGTTCTCGCTCACCACCAGCGGCGGCAGCCGGTCGCCGTACCGGTCGCGCAGGGTCAGCAGGACCTCGGTGAGTCCTTCCGGGACGATGGCCCAGTCGAACGCGGTCACCGGGTATCCGGCCGGCGGCGCCACCTCGAGGGGGATGTCGCCGGCCACCGCGCGAACGCCGTTGACGGTGTAGTAGTTGACCCCCCAGAGGTCGACCGGGTTGGCGATGACCGCCATGTCACCGTCCCGGATCACCGGCTGCACCAGCGGCAGCGCCTCGTCCGGATAGCGGCCGAGCAGCAGTGGATCGGTGAACAGCCGGTTCTGCACGGTGTCGTAGAAGGCGGCCGCGGCGACGTCCGCCGCCGCGTCGCTCAGCGGCCGGGCCGGCGCGTAGCTGTTGATGGCCATGATCGGTGCCGGGCCGGCGGCCCGCAACGCCGCCACCGCCGAGCCGTGGGCCAGCAGCAGATGGTGTGCGACGGCACCGGACTCGGCCAGCGGCAGGCGCAGGCCGGGAGCGTGCTCACCGACCACGTGGCCCAGGACGAAGTGCTCGAACATCTCGTTGATCGCGGCCCAGGTGCCGACCCGGTCACCCAGCCGGGCCGCGACGACGGCGGCGTAGTCGGCGAACCGGTGGGCGGTGTCACGCCGGAGCCAGCCGCCCTCGTCCTGCAGCCACTGCGGGAGATCCCAGTGGAAGAGGTTCACCACCGGGGTGATCCCGCGCTCCCCCAACTCGTCGAGCAACCGGTCGTAGAAGTCCAGGCCGGCCGGGTTGGGGACGCCCGCCGCGCCGATCACCCGGGGCCAGGAGACCGACAGTCGGTAGGCATCCACCCCGAGGTCCGCGATCAGGGCCACATCCTCGCGCCACCGGTGCACGTGGTCGCAGGCCACGTCCCCGGTGCCGCCGTCCGCGATCGCGCCCGGACGGCGGCCGAACGTGTCCCAGACGGACGGCAGGCGGCCGCCCTCGGTCGTCGCACCCTCGATCTGAAAGGCCGAGGCCGCCACGCCCCAGACGAAATTCGGGGGAAAACCGGCCACTGTCCCGCTCCTCGCCAGACGATCACGCAATTGACGAGAATGATTCGCGTTCGTCGGGCGAAGCGCAATATCGCGGGGGCCGCTACTTCGTGCTGAGCGTGAAGGTCATGACGCTACGAGCCGGGATCGTCACCTTGAACGAGCCGCCCGACATCTTGATCGCGCTCTGCGCGGCCGCGTTCCGGCTTCCGTCGGTCAGCCAGTTCGAGACGTTGCCGGACGCGGCGGTGTTCGCCAGCGTGAACTGCTGGCTCACCGAGTTCGCGTTCTTGTTGACGGCGACGATGACGACGCTGGTGCCGTTGCGGTAGGCCGAGACGAACAGGTTCGACACCGGGTTGGCGGTCGCGTCGATCCGGACGAAGCCAGGGCGGACGAACCTGGAGAAGTGCGACATGACGGCGCCGCGCTTGCTGAGCTTGCCGTCCTCGCGCATCGGGCCGTAACTGCGCCGCAGGTACCACCAGACGTACGCCTGGAACTCGGCGTCGACCATCGCGCGGTGCATGTGCTCGCCGACGTCGAGCGCACCCGGCCACGCGTCACCGGAGTTGGTGTCGCTGTTCGGGTAGTACACCTCGGTCATCCAGAGTTCCTTGCCCGCGGCCTTCTGCTTGAACAGCGGGTACGGGAACTGGGAGAACTGGGTGCCGTAGAGGTGCGCCCCGATGATGTCCACGTTGGCGAGCGCCGCCGCGTCGTTGAGGATCGGGTCGGACATCGACTTCACATACTGGAAGGACTCCGGCGCCATCACCCGGGTGCCGATCGAACCGGCGTTCTCCTTCAGGAACTTCACGATCTCCGCCGACGTCCACCACGTCCACTCCGAGGCGAAGTCGGGCTCGTTCTGCACCGAGATGCTGTAGAGCGGGACGCCGTTGTTCTTCATGTACGTGGTGAAGTCGTTCAGGTGCTTCGCGTAGGCACCGTACGAGCTCGTCCGGAGTCGCTTCTGATTGGCCTTGCCGTTGCGGGTGAAGGTCTCGATCATGCTGGCGGGCGGGTTCCACGGCGTCGCGAAGACGGTCGCCCCGAGGGCGACGGCGCGCTTGGCGGTCGCCAGATCGCGCCCCCAGTCCGCCTGTTTCTCGTTCACCGGGATCCGCAGGACGGAGAAGTTGAGTTTCCCGTCGCCGGCGCCGAACGCGGTCTCCCGCTGCACGGCGGTGAGGTCACCGGCCCAGATCGCGTGGGTCATGGCGCCGAAGCCCTTGATGGTCTGCTTCGTGGCCGACGGGTTGATGTTGGCCGTCGCGGCGAAGGCATCGGAGGACACGACGACCGAGGCGGCGACCGCGGCGACCGGCACGGCCCCCGCCGTCGCCAGGAGCGTCCTGCGGCGCATCGTCTTCTTGCGGGCGGCACTGTCCGGCTCGTTCTGCTCCAACGTCATTTCTCGTCCTTCTGGAATGAACGCCGTTCTCGGCGTAGCTGCGATCGGGCATGGAACGACCGGTCCCCGCGGCGGCGCGTCACCCCGGGGACCGGTCGGGAATTCAGGAGACGATGCAGTTCTTGCCGTTCGGGCCGGTGCCGGTCTTGACCGGCTCGGCGCCGGTGTTGTTGCCGGTGTAGAGCCAGCAGGTGGGAATGCTGCCGATGTGGTTGCCCTTGAGCGTCGCGACGTCGCCGAAGTTGGTGTTGACGCCGGCGATCACCTTGCCGCTGGTGGCGGTGACGTTCTGGATGGTCACCTTGCGGGCGGCCTGGGTGGAGCAGTTGCCGCAGGAGCGGTAGAGCTTGCCGAAGTTGGAGACCTTGAAGTTCTTGATGGTCACCGAGCCGCCGGCACCGCGGTTGTCCTGGAACACCTTGTCCGACGCGCTGGCGGCGCTGCCGCCGTCGATCACGACGGTGGCGTTGTTGCCGCGGAAGGTGGCGGCGTCCTCGCCGACGTCCTGCCACACGACGTTCGTGATTTTGCAGCTACCGGCGCAGTGCACGCCGTCAGCGGCCGGGGCGCCCAGCACGACGTTCTTCAGGGTGGCGCCGGCGGCCAGGTCGAACAGCGGGTCCTGGCCCTCGGCCTGGCCACCGCTGCCGAGCTTGCCGGAGCCGATGTAGCGCTTGCCGCCGCCGTCGAAGGTGCCGGTCACCTTGATCGACGCGGTGACCTTCACGTCGGTGGCGGCGGACGCGAGGTTCACCGTCACGACGGATCCGGCCAGCGCGGCGGCCAGCACGGCGGCGCCGATGAGCACCCGTGGTCTTTTCATGGAAGGCCTTTCTTTACCACTTTCGAGCGAACAGGAACGGGAGCCGGTCAGCGCTGTCGCGGTGCGGGCCACACCGCGGCCCGGTGGCGGGACGCATTCGACATGACATTGCGCGCCATTCATGTCAATGAATTTGATTTGCAGGTTTTTTGCAGTTCGGGTGGCCCGTGGAGTGATTTCGCTGATCGGCAACCTGTAGTGGTTCGGCGGCCGGCAAAGGTTGCCCCGCGACGCGAATTTCTTTCCCGGGCAGCCACCGGGGCCGGGCGCCGCCGACCGCTGAGCGGGGATTCGGAAGTTTCGGCGACTGACGACGCGTCACGACGCCTGTATTGACAACTGCCGATATCTTGCCGAGGCTTACCCCACCGTACCGATGAGGAGAGATGTCGTGAGAACAGGAAAGGCACATCCCGGGAGACGCCCGAAACTTGCGGCGGCAGGGGCAGCGATGGTTCTCGTCGCCGGCGCGGCGGTCGTGCAATCCGCCGGCACCGCGGAAGCCGCCGCCACCACCCTGCGAGCCGCAGCCGCCCAGGCCGGCCTGTTCTTCGGCTCGGCCGCCGGGCCGGGCAAGCTGAACACCTTCTTCTCGAACGAGTTCGGCCAGCTCACCCCCGAGAACGACATGAAGCCGGACGCGATCGCCAACGCCAACGGCACGCTGCGTAACACCGGCAACGCCGACACCCTGGTCAACTTCGCCCAGTCCAACAACATGGTGGTACGCGGTCACACAATGGTCTGGTATTCCCAGGCCGGGCAGTTGCAGGGGGCGAGCCAGTCGACGCTGAACACGTACATCGGCAACGCCCTCACCCGCTGGGGCAGCCGCATCGCCTACTGGGACGTGGTCAACGAGTCGCTCGCCGACAACAACGCCGGCACCCGCCGCGGGTCCTGGCCGCACACCTTGGACCGCGACGCCAACGGCGACGGCGACTACTTCGACTCGGGCGACACCGACTACATCCGGGACTCGTTCACCCGCGCCAAGCAGGTCGTCCAGCAGAACGGGCTGAGCACGAAACTCTGCATCAACGATTACGACGTCGAGGGCCTGACGGTCAAGGGCGGCGGTCGCAACCGCAAGGCCGACGCGCTGTACGACATCGTTCGGACGTACACCCAGGGCTCGACCAAGCTGATCGACTGCGTCGGGTTCCAGAGCCACTTCAACGACAACCCCAACAGCATCATCACCGACGACCTGCAGGCGAACATCCAGCGCTTCGCCGACCTCGGTGTCGAGGTGCACCTCAGCGAGCTCGACATCGACGACGACCTCAGCAACAACGACATCGGCCAGGGACAGGCCGCCAACTACCGCAAGGTCGTCCGGGCCTGCCTGAACGTCGCGCGGTGCACCGGCATCACGGTCTGGGGCATCTCCGACAGCGAGTCGTGGCGCTCCTCCGAGCGAGGTCTGCTCTTCACCGGCTCCAACGGCAACTACCAGAAGAAGGCCGCCTACTCGGCCGTGCTGGACGAGCTCAACAAGGGTCGCGGGACCACCCCGACGAACTCACCGACGGTCTCGCCCTCCGTGTCACCGTCCGTCTCCCCGACGGTCTCGCCATCCGCCTCGCCCACCGTGTCGCCGTCGGTGCCGCCGACCGACCCGCCCAGTTCCTCCCCCGCACCGGCCGGTTGCTCGGCCTCGGTGTCGCTCAACTCCTGGAACGGCGGGTTCGTCGCCTCGGTGCGCGTCACCGCCGGCTCCGCACCGATAAACGGCTGGTCGGTCGGCCTGACCCTGCCCAGCGGTGCCTCCGTGACGAGCGCCTGGAGCGCGACGAACACCGGCACCAGCGGCGCCGTCCGGTTCGCCAACGTCAGCTACAACGGGCAGGTCGCCGCCGGCCAGTCGGTGGAGTTCGGCTTCCAGGGCACCGGCAGCGCCACCGGCCTCACCCCCACCTGCACCCCCGCCTGACCCGGCCGCACCGGCTTCCCCGCGCCCATGGACCGGCGCGGGGTTGCCGTGCGGTTGAGATCCGGTGACGCCGCTCATGTTCAGTGCGCCCGCACCGAAATCGAGAGTGTGGACACCACCGTGGGTCGCCGGCTTTTCGTCGCCTATCTGGCCTGTGCCGTTACGTTGACCGTCGCCGGGTTCATCGGGTCGGTCGGGTCAGGGCTCGGCCCCGCGCTGCGGTGGACGGCCTCGCTGATCACCGTCCTGGCCCTGGTGGCCGGGCTGGGGCTGCACCGGCCGGCCCGCAAACTCCCCTGGTTGCTGCTGCTGGCCTCGGTCGTGGCGGGCACGTCCGGGGCGGTGGTCTTCGCGTGGTACCTGAAAGCCGGTGAGCCGCCGTACCCCTCGGGTGCGGATGCCCTGTGGCTGGCTTCGCTGGGTATTCAGCTCACCGGGGTGACGCTGCTGGTCAATGGCTTCTCGTGGCGGCGCGACCCGGCCGGAATACTCGACACCATGATCGTCACCGTGGGCCTCGGCCTCGGCGTGTGGCTGCTCTTCCTCCGCGACCTGCTGGACCCGGCCATGTCACCGGCCGCTCGACTCGTCACCATCGCCTATCCGCTGGGGGACCTGCTGCTGCTGGCCACCGCGATCCGGCTCAGCATCTCCGCGGCCCGGCGCAGCCCGGCGTTCGTCATGCTCACCGCCTCGCTGGTGGTGCAGAGCTCGGCCGATTTCGTCGGGGCCTGGCAGATCTCGCAGGGGGTCAACAACCTCTCGCTGGCGCCGGCGTTCGCCCTGAGCGCGATGCTGCTGGGCGGTGCCGCCCTGCACCCGTCCATGGCGCGCTTCGCGGTGGTGAGCCAGCGACCGGGCGGGCAGGCGACTCCGCTGCGGGTGGCGCTCATCGGCTCGATGTGCCTGCTGAGCCCGGTGTTGCTGATCATCGAGGGGATCACCGGCGACGGCCGGGTCGACTGGCTGGCCGCCTCGCTGTGCTGTGTCGTGGTGTTCCTGCTGGTCATCGCGCGGATGGTGGGGCTGGTCCGAACCGTGCACCACCAAGCCGCGGAGCTCGAGGCGCTTGCCTACCTCGACAGCCTCACCGGCATCCCCAACCGCCGCGCGTGGGACGCCGAGCTGCGACGCCGCCTCGCCGTCGCCCGCCGGCACGGCGAGGTGCTGGTCGTCGGCATCATCGACATCGACCACTTCAAGTGCTACAACGACATGTTCGGCCACCCGGCCGGCGATCAGCTGCTGCGCGACGCCAGCACCGCCTGGCAGGCCCAGCTACGACCGGAAGACCTCATCGCCCGGTACGGCGGCGAGGAGTTCGGCCTGATCATGCACTGCCGCCTGCGGGACGCCGCGATCGTGATGGACCGCCTGCGCGACGCCACCCCCGAGGGGCAGACCTTCTCCGCCGGGCTGGCCCTGTGGACCGGTCAGGAATCGCCCGACCAACTGACCGCACGCGCCGACGCGGCCCTCTACGCCGCCAAGCGCGACGGCCGTGACCGCTTCACCGTGACCGGCGACCCGGGCCGTACGGACCTGGTCACCGACTTCCTCGCGGTCCACGCGGTGTCGAGCGACTAGGCGCGCTCGAGCCGGCCGAGGTCGATCTCGACGGCGAAGGGCGCGGCCAGTCTCACGACGCCCGCGAAGACTTCGCCGTCGTGATAGCGGCCGGTCGCCGGGTCGAGAACGTAGGTGTGGACCAGGGGCGCTCCGGTGGCGGCTTGCTCGACACGCCAATAGAACTGGATGCCGGCCCTGGCGTACTGATCGGCCTTGACGATCCGATCGGTCGTCTCCGACCCCGGGGAAACCACCTCGACCACCAGCAGCACGTGCTCGGGTCGCGTCGGAGTGACGTCGATGGTCTCCGCGCGGTAGACCGTCACGTCCGGACGACGGTTGTTGAGCGGCACATCCTGAAGCCGCACGTCGAAGTCGGTGTCCGCGTTCCAGTCCGGTCCCGCCGCCACGTCCAGGGCGTTCGCCAGAAGCCGGGCCAAACGGTTGTGCCGCTTGGGCGCGCTCGGACTCGCCAGGACCATCCCATCCACGATCTCGATGCCCGCACACTGCTCTTCGGTCCAGGACTCATACTGCTCGGCGGTGACCTGCTGATGCATCCAGGCCGGCGCGACCATCTCGGCAGTCATAGACACCTCCTGGACACGATCGGCTGCCGACTCAAGATACCGTGACTCCGACCGAGGTGATGAACCCGCGGGCGCCACCGTCCGTACCACCGGCCGTGAAAACGACCCCCGATCCCCTGGCCGAGCTGGCATACCTCGCCGGCCGCGGCGATCGGGACGCGCTCACCGACCTCATCCGGCTGACCCAGCGTGATCTGCTGCGCTTCCTGCTGCCGCTGACCACGCCGGCCGACGTCGAGGACCTCGCGCAGGAGACCTACCTGCGCGCGGTCGGGGCGCTGCCCCGGTTCGCCGGCCGGTCCACCGTACGGACGTGGCTGTTCTCCATCGCCCGCCGGGTCGCCGCCGACCACGTACGCCGCGCCACCCGCCGCCCGCGCACGGCACCGCTGCCGGTCGAGGAGATGAACGGCAACGCCACCCGGTTCGAGGAGCACCACGCCCTGACCGACCTGGTCCGTGGCCTGGCCGACGACCGCCGTGAGGCGTTCCTGCTGACCCAGGTCGCCGGCCTGTCCTACGCCGAGGCCGCCGAGGTCTGCGACTGCCCGATCGGCACGATCCGGTCCCGGGTGGCCCGCGCCCGCGAGGACCTGGTCGCCGCGCTGGCCGACCGCTCCGCCAAGTCGGCCTGACCGGTCCGCCGGTGCTATTCCGTGGCTGCGGCGTGGGCGAGGATGCGGCCCAGGAGCTGGGTGAGTTGGTCGCGTTCGGCCGGGGTGAGGGCTGCGGTCAGTTGCATGTTGGCTTGATCGCCGAGTTGTCTCGTCCGGTCCAGCAGCGCCGCGCCGGCCGGCGTGCTGGAGATGGCGTTCTTGCGCCGGTCGGCCTGGTCGGTGGTGCTGACGACCCAGCCGTGCCGGCGTAGGTCCCGCACGATCGCCACCATGTCCTTGGGGTCGACGCGCAGGAGCCGGGCCAGGTCGGCCTGAGAGACGGGGCCAAGTTCGGCGATGCTGGCCAGGACCGCGTGATGCATCATCCGTACGCCCTCACCGGCGAGGGCCTGCGCGACGAGCCGGTGACCGTAGGCGGCGGCGCGGCCCAGCAGCCAGCTCGGCAGCACCCGGATCCCGGCCGGCGCGTACGTCTCATCGGCCATCTCTTCTCCTGCCGAAATACCGTTGGGTTATCCCAACGGATCTCCTACCATTGGGTGGTCCCAAGGATAGGAGATGCCGATGCGAGTCATGCGTCTGCACGAATACGGCAGCTCCGCCGTGCTGCACCTCGACGAGGCACCGGAACCGGTCCCGGCTCCGGGCGAGTTGCTGCTGCGCACCGAGGCGATCGGCGTGACCCTGCCCGCGGTGCGTCAGCTGCGCGGGGAGGGTGAACAGGCGCCGCTGCCTCGAGGCCTGGGCGGCGAGGTCGCCGGGACGGTGCTCGCCGTCGGCGCGCAGGTCACCGGCTATCAGGTCGGTGACCGGGTCACGGCCGTCGCGTTCGCCGACGCCTACGCCGATCTCGTCACGGTGCCCACCGCCACCGCCAGCCACATCCCCGGCCACGCCGACAGCGTGCAGGCCGTCGCCCTGGTCCGCTCCGGACAGGTGGCACTCGCGACCCTGACCACCGCCAACCCACGGCCGGACGAGTCCGTCCTCGTCACCGGCGCCGCCAGCGGGGTCGGACACCTGGCGCTGCAGCTGGCGAAGATCCGGGGAGTCGGCCGGGTCGTGGCCGCCGTCGGCTCCGCGGCCAAGAAGAACTTCGTCCGAGACCTGGGCGCCGACGAAGCAGTCGGCTATGCCGACGCCGACTGGGGCACCCCCGTCGACATCGTGCTCGACGGCGTCGGTGGACCAGTGCTGCCCGCCGCGCTGGCCGCCCTCAACCCGGGCGGTCGGCTGATCTACTTCAACTCCGGCGGCGGAACCGTACCCGCCCACGCTCTCCTCGCCGGTTCCACCACCATCACCGGCATGACCATAAGACGGTTCGCAACCACCCAACCCGAGCTCTACCAGCGCCACGACCAGCTGCTCTGGCAATTGCACGCCACCGGCCGGCTGCGCCCGAGCATTCACGCCGAACTCCCGCTGACCGACGCCGCGGCCGCGTTGCGAATCATCGAAACCCGCACCAACAAGGGAAAAGTCGTCGTCCGTCCATGACCCAGGCCGCTCCACGACTCCCGCGAACCGCCACGAGCCATTCAGTCCTGCGCGCCTCACTCGGGAAACCGCGGAAAGGGGATATATTGCGTTATACCGCTCATGCCGTACATAAGTCTGGCATCAGGGTCTGGGTGCGGCCTGCGGCCGCGCCGCATCGATGCCGGAGGATTCCATGCGACGCCGCGTCTTTCTGCAGTCCGCCGCCACCGCGGCCGTGCTCGGCTCGTTCGAGTTCGCCGGCTTCGCGCTCGCGGCCGGGCGCGACCCGGAGGATAAGCTGATCGGGGTGTGGACTGGAGAGCATGGCGGTTACCCGGCTTTCGACCAGGTGAGCCCGACCTCGATCAAAGCGGCGCTCGAGAAGGGTATGCAGCTCAGCAGGGCCGAGATCGCCGAGATCGCCGGCTCGGCCGAGGCGCCGACCTTCGCCAACACCATCGCCGCGCTGGAGGACAGCGGCCGCGCTCTCGACCGGGCGCAACGCTTCTTCGACATCTTCACCTCGACGATGAACGACCAGGCGATGCAGGACCTGGAGACCGAGATGTCGCCGGTCCTGTCGGCGGTCAAGGACGACGTCATTCAGAATGCCCAGCTTTTCGCCCGGATCAAGGCGGTCCACGACAGCCGGGCCACCGCCGGCCTGTCGCCGGAGCAGAAGCGTCTCGTCGAGAACTACTACCGGAACTTCACTCGGCAGGGCGCGGCGCTCGACGACGCCGATCAGGCCACGCTGAAGGACCTCAATCAGAAGCTGGCCTCGCTCTACACCAAGTTCGGTCAGAACGAGCTCGCCGACGAGGAGAACTACCGGCTCACCCTCGAGACCGAGGCGGATCTCGAGGGCCTGCCCCCATCGCTGCGCGAGGCGGCCGCCGCGACGGCCGAGGCACACGGGGCCAAGGGCAAGTGGGTCTTCACCAACACGCGTTCCTCGATGGAACCGTTCCTCGCCTATTCCGCCAGGCGTGACTTGCGGGAAAAGGGCTGGCGCATGTGGATCATGCGCGGGGACAACGGCACAGCCACCGACAACAAGGCCGTGATCAGCGAGATTCTCCAGCTGCGCACCCGGCGGGCCCGGCTGCTCGGTTTCCCGACGCACGCCGACTGGGCCGTCGAGAACAACATGGCGAAGACCCCGCAGGCCGCCATGGACCTGCTGATGAAGCTCTGGAGCCCGGCCCTGCGGCGCGCCCAGGAGGAGATCGCCGACATGCAGGCGATCGCCGACAAAGAGGGCGCCGGCCTCACGATCGAGGCCTGGGACCACCGGTTCTACGCGGAGAAGGTGCGCAAGGCGACGTACGACCTCGACCAGAACGAGGTGAAGACCTACCTCCGGCTCGACAACGTGCGCGACGGCATGTTCTGGGCCGCCGAACAGCTTTACGGCCTGCGGTTCACCGAGCTCGACGGGCTGCCGGTCTACCACGAGGACGTGTCGGTCCACGAGGTCACGCGCGACGGCAAGCGCGTCGGCCTGTGGTATTTCGACCCCTACGCCCGGCCCGGCAAGAGTTCCGGTGCGTGGATGAACGAATACCGCACCCAGGAACGGTTCAAGGACGACGTCACCCCGATCGTCTCCAACAACGCGAACTTCGTGAAGTCGGGTTCCGGGCCCGTCCTGATCTCGTGGGACGACGCCGTGACCATGTTCCACGAGTTCGGCCACGCCCTGCACGGCCTCAACTCGAACGTCACCTATCCGGGCGTCGCCGGAACCTCGGTCAAGCGCGACTTCGTCGAGTTCCCCAGCCAGATCAACGAGCACTGGTTCCCGACACCGGAGGTGCTCGATCGATTCGCCCGGCACGTCGACACCGGCAAGCCGATGCCCGCCGAACTGTTCGCCAAGATCCAAAAATCCCGGAAGTTCAACCAGGGCTTCAGTACGGTCGAATTCCTCGCGTCGGCGATCTACGACATGCGGATCCACCTGGCCGCGACGCCGGACGGCACGATCGATCCCGGCGCCTTCGAGAAGAGCTGCATGGCCGAGATCGGTCTGCCGAAAGAGATCGTCATGCGGCACCGCCCGACCCAGTTCGGGCACATCTTCTCGGGCGACGGATATTCGGCCGGCTACTACGTCTATCTCTGGGCCGACGCGCTGACCGCCGACGCGTGGGAGCTGTTCGAGCAGAACGGTGTCTGGGACCCGGCCACCGCCAAGGCGTTCCTCGACGACATCCTGTCGGTCGGCGATGCCGTCGCCCCGGACGAGGCCTTCCGCCGGTTCCGTGGCCGCGACGTCGACACCGAGGCGCTGATGCGGTTGCGCGGCTTCGCCTGACCGTTCCCGGTCACCGCACCTGTAGAGCGGCGAGCACAACGTCGTCCACCAGCGAGACGAAGAAGTCACGCCGGACAGGCCCGCGGCCCGCGGCCAGGTGGTGCGTGCTCATCGCCGGGATGACCTCGGCCAGGACGGGAACGCTCGCGACCAGACGCGCGGCGATCTCGCCCCGGTCGACGGCGCGGAGCAGCAGGCGCCGATAGACCTCGACGTACGGCTCGGTGACCTCCGAGCGGACGACCTCGGCCAGCCGTTCCGAGCCGCGCGTGGCCGAGGACAGGCCGGCGAAGATCGCAAGCCGCCGGTCGGGGCCGCCGAGCCAGGGCGAGTCGAGGACCGCGAGCAGATCCGCTCGCACGGAGCCGAGATCCGGCAACCGCTCGGCCTCCGGCGGGCGGCCGGCGGCCCGCACAGCGGCGAGGACAAGGTCTTCCTTCGTCGGCCATCGACGGTAGAGCGTGGTCTTGGCTTTGCCGGTGCGGGCGGCCACCTCGTCCAGGGTGACCCGTTCGTAGTCCCGCTCGGCCAGCAGATCGAGCGTGACCGCCAGGATCCGGTCATCGCTCGAATGGTCGTACGGACGACCGGTCCGACGGGGTGAGATCTCCACCCACCGGAGGTTAGGACATGCGCCGTGACTTTCGCTACTCCGCAGTATCGCATTACGATACCGCCGAGTAGCGTAACGGTCTTGGGCTGCCTCGCTGGCCGGTGCCCGCCTGGTGCTGGCCGCCCGGCGCGAGGATCGCATCCGCGGCCTGGCCGACGAGCTCGGCCGGGCGATCGCGGTGCGCTGCGATGTCACCGATCAGGCTCAGACGGACGCGTTGGTGCGCGCTGCCCTGGAAGCGTTCGGGCGGATCGACGTCCTGGTCAACAACGCCGGTCAGGGCCTGCAGGCGGAGGTCGAACAGATCTCGCTGGACGACTTGCGGGCCGTGCTCGAACTCAACCTCGTGGCCCCGCTCGCGATGATGCAGGCGGTACTGCCGTCGATGCGTCGCCAAGGCACCGGCGCCATCATCAACGTCAGCTCCGGCACGACGTTCGCGGATGTCCCCGGAACCGGCGGCTACGTCGCCTCCAAGATCGCGCTCGAGCGGCTGTCCGCCATCGCCCGCAACGAGCTGGCCGGCACCGGGATCGTGGTGTCGACGATCATCCCGTTCGCCACCAGCACCGAGTTCCTCACCTCGATCCGGGCCGGCCGCGCGGACGCCGAGGCGATGACGGCCGGCGCCGTCTTCGACCCACCCGAGCAGGTCACCACCGCGATCCTCGACCTGATCCGCAGCGGTGCCCCCCGAGCGGACCTGGTCCCGGCCGCCTACGGCGGCACCCGAACCTCCACGCCGACCCTCTGACCCACCCCGGCCGCCCGGCCTGCTCGCGGCCACCCGGCCGGCTCGCGGCCACCTGACCCGGCCCGGCGACCTGCCCCGACGCCGGCCACCTGCACGGTCCGGCCGCCCGGGACCTGGCACGGCCCCCTGATCCGGCCGGGCCGGCGGAGCCAGCGCGACCGGCAGACCCGGCCCGGGTGCGACGGACCCGGCCCGGCGCGAGTGGGTCAGGCCAAGGGCGACCCGACGAGCAGGTGGATGGCCGCGGCGGTGTCCGGGAAATCGGTCAGGAGCGCCGCCGGGCCGGCGGTGGCGGGCTCCGGCAGCGGCCATTCGCCGGGGCAGCCGAGCAGGTCGGCGACCGCGTCGGTGGTCGCCGGATGTTCGGCCAGGAAGGCGAACGCTCCGCTCGTGGGCGCGACCCGGGCGGCGGTCGGCGACGTGCCGCGGGCGTTCCACGGCGCGGTCCAGTCGTCCAGCGCGGCCAGCGAGCCGGGGAAGGTCCGGCCCGCCTCCCGGGTCAGGACCGGGACCAGCTCGGCGGCCTGGGCGCGCAGCGTGGTGATCAGGTTGGGCAGCCAGGGCAACAGCACCGGATCGGGGAGGCGGGCGAACGCCGTCGACAACGTCTCGACCACGAACGGCGCAAGGCGCGGCACCGGCTCGAGCGCCTGCACGAACCCGCTCACGTACTGCGGGAACGCCGGCACGACAAGCGGATTGGCCAGCAACTCCCCGACCCGGGTGCGCAGCTCGGGCAACGGCATGGAGCCCAGCTGATGCTCGGCCGCCCACAGCAGGGCCACCTTGGCCGGTGACTCGGGGTGCGACTGCCGGACCGCCAACTCCAACTGGGCGCGGTCGCACCCGAACGACAGGGCCAGGCTCTCCATGCTGAACAGGAAGCCGAGCATCGCGCCGACCTGTCGCACGCCCGCCTCGCCGTCGACGAACGCGGTGGGCAACATGGTGCAGTAATGCGCGTAACCCTCGGTGACGAACCGCCGGCACCATCCCGGGAGCGCCGGCGCCGTGCTGCGGTAATGCGCCAGCAGCCGCCGGATGCGACGCAGCACGACCGGGGCGTCGTCGACGGTGCGCTCGGCCGCCAGCAACTCGACCGCCCGGTTGCCCAGTTCGTCGGTCAGCCGTGGACTTGCCAGGAACAGCAGGGAGTCCTCGACCGCCTTGAGCGCCACCGCGGCGGTCGCCTTCGGGTCCCAGGCGGCCCGGCGCAGGCGCTGCTCCAGGACCTGTTCGACGGTCACACCCTCGTAGCCGAGCTCGATCACGGTTCGCTGGTGGCGACCGAGGTCGAGGTCCCAGCTCTCCTGCACGTGTTTCTCGCCCAGCCGGCGGGAGCCGATCACCGGGCGTACGGCGTGGTCGGGCAGGAGATAGCGCAGCACCCAGAGCAGCTGGGAGCAGGCGGCCAGCTCCGGTTTCGCGGCCAGGTCGAGCAGCGCGCGCTGGATGGTCCGTTGCTCCAGGTTGAGCCCGAGCGGGGCGAGCCGGTCGTAGACGTCGCGGGCCAGCGGCGGCAACGCGTCGTAGCCGACCTGGCCGACCCGGTCGCCGCCGAGCAGGATCTCGCAGAGCCGCCGCACGTCGCGACGGCCGGGGACGACGTCCTTCTCGATGCAGGTGACCGCGGCGTCGGAGAAGTCGTAAGGCGTCGGCCGGGCCCGGCCACGCATGCCGGCCAGCAGGATCGACGTCTCGAAGATCGCGATCGCATCGGCCGTGCTCGCCAGGTAACCGCTGCGCCGGGCCAGCCGGACGATGTCCACGCACCAGCCGCGCAACTCCTGCTCGTCAAGCCCGTCGAGGGTCGGCGGGCCGGACAGAAAACCGGTGAGCTGGTCGGCCGGCACCGCTTCGGCGGTCGGCGGGGGCAGCGCCTTGCGGGTCTTGCGGCCGCCTTTCTGCCCGGCCAGTTCGAAGGGGGTGAGCCGGGTCTTGGTGAGCGACTTCTGCCAGGTGGCGGCGGCGATCGAGACCGAGCCGGGGGCCAGTCCGAACTGCGCCTCGATCGCGGAGTGGCTACTGGGGATGAGGCCGTAGAGCCATTTCGTAGCCGTACGCGGGGTGATCTCGAAGTCGGGCGTACCGTCGGCCGAACCCACCTCGGCGAGCCGGCTCGCCGCGTGAAAGGCCCCGCAGACGTACAGGCAATCGGCCCGATCGACACCGGTCGCGGCGAGGTGCTGGCGGATGCGGGTCCACATGTACCGCTCGCGGTCCTCGTCGCTGTCCCACCGCGCGGTGTTCTGCGGCGCCAGGCGCCGGAACAAACTTCCGATCAAAACCATCACTTGCCGGTACGTGTCATGGTCGGCCCCGGCGAGCGGCTGCTCCACGTACTGGTCCCACCACTCCGACCAGTGCCGGACCCGCCCGTGATGAAGCAGGTGCTCCTCCAGTTCGGCGAAGCGCGGCCGCAGATCACCGATCTCGAGGCCGACCGCGTCGCCGTGCAGATCCTCCTCGGGCGTCCCCGCCGACCCGACGGGGTCGGGCTCGGCCGACATGGCGGGCTGCCACTGGAAGACGTGATCGGTGGACCGGTCGACGAGCACCAGTTCCACGCCGGGGGTCTCCAACGCGTACGCGATGGCCTGGTATTCGGCGGAGCCCCCGGTGATCGGCGCGATGACGCTCAGCGGCGCCGATTCGACCGGGAAGCCGTCCAGCTCGGACGCGAAGGCCTGCAGCGCGACCGGCAGCCGGCAGTTGCGCAGCTCGGTCAGCAACGGCGCCATGTCCTCGCACAGCTCCAGATAGATGACCTTCGGCTGCTTCTCGCGGAGCCGCCGGACCATGGCGAGGGCGGAGGCCGGCGAGTGGTGGCAGACCGGGAAGATCTCCAACGGCTCACGCAGCGCGTGGTCGACGTCGTCCACCATGCCGGCGAGGATCTCCGGCAGCGCGGCCGGGCCGTCCCCGAGCTCCTCGGCGGCCCCGAGCAACTGGTCGCGCAGAGCGTCGAACGGGCCACTCATGACAGGGTGGCGATCGCCTGGCGGCCGCCCTCCAGGAAGCCGGTCCACTCGCCGCCGTTCTCCTTGCTGCGCGGCTCGACGACGCCGTGCAGGTATTTGTTGAGGATGGCCAGGTCCTCCGGGCTGCGCCGGGCGAGCGAACCGACGAGCGAACCGGCGAGCGTCTCGGCGTCGAGGGTGGCGGCGCCGAAGAAGTTGCTGTGCAGGATCGCGTCCTCGAGCACACCGATCTGCTCGGCGGTCGACAGGGCCGACTCGAGCTTCTCGTCGTCGCTGGTGGCCGCGCCGGCCGCGGCGCGCAGGTCGGCGAAACTCTGCAACAGCACGTCGAGCAGCGTGGGCGGCACCTCGAGCTCGATGTTGTGCCGGCGCAGCAGCTCCTCGGTGCGGAACCGGACGATCTCCGCCTCGCTCTTCTTGTTGGTCACCACCGGGATGCGGACGAAGTTGAACCGCCGTTTCAACGCCGAGGACAGGTCATTGACCCCGCGGTCGCGGCTGTTGGCGGTCGCGATGATCGAGAAGCCGGGCTTGGCGAAGACGATGTTGTCGGAGTCGAGCTCGGGAATCGAGAGGTACTTCTCGGAGAGGATCGAGATCAGGGCGTCCTGGACGTCGCTGGTCGAGCGGGTCAGCTCCTCGAAGCGGCCGATCACGCCGCCTTCCATCGCGGTCATGATCGGGGACGGGATCATCGAGGCCCGGGACTGACCCTTGGCGATCACCATCGACACGTTCCACGAGTATTTGATGTGGTCCTCGGTGGTGCCGGCGGTGCCCTGCACCACGAGCGTGGAATTACGGCTGATCGCGGCGGCCAGCAGCTCGGCCAACCAGCTCTTGCCGGTGCCCGGGTCACCGATGAGCAGCAGTCCGCGGTCGGAGGCGAGGGTGACGATGGACCGCTCGACGAAGCTGCGGTCGCCGTACCACTTCTGCTCGACGTCGCGGTCGAGGCCGTCGGCGCGTTCCGAGCCGAGGATGAACAGGCGCACCATCTTGGGGCTCAGTCGCCAGGAGAACGGCTTCGGCCCGTCGTCGATCGACTCGAGCCAGTCCAGCTCGTCGGCGTACTTGATCTCGGCGGGGGCGCGGAGCATGTCACTCATGTGAGGGCCTTTCAGGCGATGAAGTTCTTGAGTTCGATGACGAGCTTGCGGATCTGACCGGAGATCACCGGGGTGCCCAGGTCCTTGAAGCGCTGCCGGAACCACGGGTTGACGCTCTGCGTGCCGGAGCTGTTGACCGAGCCGACCGGGATGAAGCGCACGCCCGAGCGGTGCACCGCCTCGATGCCGTCGAACAGCGGCTGCGACCTGTCGAACTCGTAGAAGTCGGAGATCCACACCAGGACGGTGTTCCGCGGATCGGCGATCTTGGGGCGGGCCAGCGCCATCGCGACCGGTCCGTCGTTACCGCCGCCGAGGTTGGTGCGCAGGAGCACTTCGAACGGGTCGTGCACCCACGGTGTGAGGTCGAGCGCGCGGGTGTCGTAGGCGATCAGGTGCACGTCCACCCTGGGCAGCCCGGCGAAGATCGACGCGAGGATGGTGCAGTTGACCATCGAGTCGACCATCGACCCGGACTGGTCGACCACCACGATCAGCCGGGCCGGGGTGACCCGTTTCGCGGTCTGGCGGTAGAACAGCCGGTCCACGTAGAGGCGCTCGTCCTCGGGGTTCCAGTTGGGCAGGTTCTTCCAGATCGTGCGGTCGATGTCGAGGTTGCGGAACACCCGCTTCGGCGGGATCGACCGGTCGACCGTGCCGGCGCTCGCCTGGGCCACCTGGGTGCGCAGCACCTCGGCGACCTCGTCGACGAACTGGCGGATCAGTCGCTTGGCGTTGGCGAGCGCGACCCCGTCCAGGTTGTTCTTGTCGCGCAGCAGCTGCTCGATCAGCGACATGCTGGGGGTGAGCTGCTTGGCGAGCTTGGGATCGGCGAGCACCTCCCGCAGGTGCATCCGCTTGACCAGGTCGCCCTCGAGGCCGGCCAGCACCTGCCCCTCGGGACGGCCGCGCAGCTGACCGGGCTCGTGGCCGAGCGCGCGCTCGAACCAGCCGGCGTCGGCCTGCCATCGGCCGAGCTGCCCGGCGGTGACCGCGCCGGAGCCGGTGGCGAACACGTTGAGCAGCAGTTTCGACGCGAGTGCGGCCCGGCGTACCTCGCCCTCGCGGTCGTCGTCGCCCGGCGTCATCAGGCCGTCGAGTTCGGCCGCCAGGTGCGGGAACCGCTGCACCACGTTGTCGATCGAGACGGCCGGGTCCAGCAGGGCCGCGGGCAGCCCGAGGTCGTCGACCACCGCGACGCTCGCCGACTCGAGGGCGGCCTGCTCCTCGGGGTCGAAGAGCCGGGCCAGCAGTCGCCAGTAGAGAACCTGTCGCCGGTTTTCCGCGCTCGTCATTTCCGCAGCAGCCTTCCCGCGCGCTCACGCAACACGTCGACAGCGGTGCCGGCGACGGCCTCCGTCTTGGCCGCCTTGGCGTCGGTGGGGCCGAGCGCCCAATCGCCGGTGTGCGCGGTCACCGCTTTCTTGCGGACGGTGGACCGCACCGCGATCGGCTGGACCGCCCAGCGGCCGCCGTCGAAGCGCAGCAGCCCGATGCAGGCGGTCGAGCCGGCGACCAGCTCGGGGGTGAGCGGGCCGGCCGCGGGCAGCCGATCGGTCTCGACGGCCACCGTGCCGCCGCCGAGGTCGAATGCCTCGGCGGTCGCGGTGTAGCCCTCCAGCAGCACCGGCTCGGCGATCACCGACGGGTGCCGATCCAGCGGGGCGGTGGACGTCGCGACCGCACCGGCGAGCAGCACCCGGGCGCTGACGAACGGGTCGGCCGGCTCCCCCGCCGAGGCCCGGGTCTCGTCCCAGATCAGATCGCCGCCGGCGGTGAGCGTCATCCGGGCCACCTCTAGACAGCGGTGCTCGGCCAGCCCGGCAAGCAGGATGGGGAACGCGGAGAGCATCCGCCAGGCGGCGGCGCCGCTTATCGTGTCGACCTTGGCCGCGGCCACGCTGGTGCGCACCAGCCGGACCCCGCCGGCGGTTTCGAGCAGACCGTGCACCTGGCAGCGGAACACGGTCGGGTGCTCGTGCAGGTCGGCGCCGAGGATCAGAAGCCGGCCGTCGACCAGCGTGCCGGACCCGGCAGGCCGGCCGTCGACAGGCGAGCCGGGCTCGGCGGGCCGGCCGGCCTGGGCGAGGATCAGCGCTCGCGACCAGAGGTCGGCCCACCGGCGGACCGGCACCCGCGGCAGGGTCGCGACCGGAGCGGCCGCTCGCAGTTCGGCCGCGAAGCCGTCGAGCAGCACCGCGAGCCGGCGCCGGGACGGCTCGCCGAGCAGCGCCTGCACGGCCGGGGAGCCGCCGGCGGCCAGCTCGTGGTCGACGCCACGCCACCCGGCGATAGCCAACTCACGCAGCCAGGACCGGCTGCCCGCACTCAGCTGACCGCCGCCCGCCGACGCCATGGAACCCGCCGCGCCGCCGGCCGGGGCGGGGGCCGCCGGGTGCGGCTCGCGGGTGCGGGTGAGGGCGGCGTCGAGGTCGGTGAGCAGGGCGTCGTGGGCGGCGCCTAGCAGGGCCAACCGGCAGCCGGCGAGCACGGCCAGGTGCTCGTCGGTCACCGTACCCGAAATGATCTTGCCGATGGCTTCGGTGACCCGATCGGCGAGCGGGGTCGCGGAGAAGGCCCCGACCAGCGCGTCGAGGGCGGCCGCGCGGTCGTCGTCGAGCCGGGCCAGACCGTGGACCAGAGCGTCGTCGAGGCCGTCGACCAGGGCGAACGCCTCATCGAGACCGGGCGGACGGGCGCGGAGCGCGTCGGCGAGCATCAGCGCACCACACCGGCGGCCGGGAACCACTGCAGCTCGGGCAGCGGATCGGTGCTCGGCGGCAGCTCCAGGTAGCCGAGGTGGCGCAGGAAACTGCTGAACACCTCGGGCGTGCGGCCGGGCGCGGCGACCGGGTGCAGCACCGACCAGATCTCGGTCTCCTCCTCGGGCGGCTCGACCCGCAGGTAGCGAGCGACCCGGTCGATGCCGTACTGAGCGACGGCGGCCTCGACGAGCGCCCGCAGATGATTGCAGGGGTAGGCCCCGCTGAGCCCGCCGCACGGACGGTTGTTGTTGGTGTTGCAGCTCAGACCGTGCTCCCGGGCGGTGATCGACGAGACGTAGACCCGGGAGACGTCCGACCCGCTCGACACCACCCCCTGCAGCCGGTCCTCGGCGAGCTCGACGAACGGCACCTTGGCCAGCTTGCGTGGCCGGACGGGCGCGATGACCCGGGCCGCGCCGCGCCGCTCGTAGGCGACACCCTCGCTTGTCACAACCGAACCTCCTCACGAACAGGTGGCGTAGTTCTATCGGATGGGTCCGACAAAACTTGCCTCAAGGCTCAACTTGCCTGCTCAGCGGCCGATCGGAGCTTCCCCCGACCGTGGAGGCCGGCTGTGAGTCCCGCCCGATACCTCGCCCGGACCGCCGGGTTCGCGGTGAGCTACCTACTGGCCCTGATCGTGGGGTCGGCGACCGACGGAATCGTCTGGCCGGCCGCCGCCGTGGGCGCGATCTGGCTGGTCGCCCAGGCCGGCCACGGCCCGCTGCGCTACGGCGTGCTCCCGATGATGGTGCTGTCCGCCCTGGTGCCGTCGACCGACGACCTGCTGGTGGGCCTGGCCCAGGCCGTACCGCAGGTGGTGCCCGCGGTGTTGTTCGCCTGGCTGGTCCAACGCCGGCAGAGCCGCAACCGGACAGCCGTCATCGCCGTGGCGGCCGCCACGGCGGCCGCCGCCGGCGTGGTGCTGCAGGGCGTGGTCGCCGCCGCGGACCTCGATTGGGCCACAGCCGGGTACGCCCTGGCACGCGACACAGTGACGGTCCTGGCCGCGATGGTCCTGATCCGCCACCTCACACGCAAGGACCCCGGCCCGGCGAAGCCCCGCCTCTACGT
This sequence comes from Paractinoplanes ferrugineus, assembly GCF_016862195.1. Classification (GTDB taxonomy): domain Bacteria; phylum Actinomycetota; class Actinomycetes; order Mycobacteriales; family Micromonosporaceae; genus Actinoplanes; species Actinoplanes ferrugineus. Next base: position 26,699 of record NZ_BOMM01000079.1, read on the forward strand.
CGTCCGTTGAGACAGTGACCGCCGGGCCGCCCGGAATCATCGCGCCGATACGAGAGCGAGCCTTTCCAGGCCGTCGATTCGAGAAATCACGGTGGAGCCGATCCCGCCGGAATGGTGCCGTTGCCGAGTTGCGCGCGGGCCTCAGCCCGCGAAAGGCAGGACCTGAAGAGTGCTGCCGACGTTGTTCGCGCCGACCGCGCCGTAGGCACCGCGCAGCTCGAACAGGCCGGAGTCGCCGGCCGGCTGCACCCGCCAGATCTGTGACGACTTGCCGGGCACGCACTTCTCCAGTGCGAGCGCGACGTCCGGAGTGGCGGCGACGCAGTAACCGGTGCCCACCTCCTCGTTCCAGAACGGCGGCACGATGACCACCCGGTTGGGCTCCGACACGTTCGCCGGCTGGAACGACATCATCGTGGCGTCGGACCGGGTCCGGCCCGTGAAGTCGACCTTGCCACCCTTACCCACCTGCAGGAATCGGTCCGCGTCGGCGGTGGCGATGTCGATCACGACGCTCGCGCCGGGCCGGATGTCAGTGATCTTGATGCCGGACAGATCCGACTTCGCACCGGACCTCGCCTTCGCCGTTCTGGTGGCGGTGGTGGCCTTCTCGACCGGCGTGGTGTCGGCAGTTCCGGCCGGGCTCGGGGCCGAGGACGCCGGGGCCGCCGACGAAACCGTGTCGGGCGCGGTCGCGGTGATCGGCTCCCCGGTTTCGGCGCACGCCGTGAGCGACGCAGTGAAGGTGAGGGCCGCCGCGATGACAAAGGAACGGGAGAAACGCATGGTTTTCACTCCGGAAAGTAATGCGGAAAGGCGACGAAAGCCTGCCGGGATGCTGATTTCCCCGGCCCGTGGCGGCCTGCTGGAACAAACCCTATGGGTTCGGCAGCCGCCTTGATTCACCCATTCGTGCCACGACCGGAAACGGTTTCACGCGGCCGCGCCGGCAATCCCTTGTCGATGGGTTCGATCGCGTCCGGTGCGGCGGACGTCGGTTACCTCAGCGGCCCCGGGGGGCTGTGACAGGCTGTCGGCATGCCGGACGACGTGCTCGTGCCGAAGCTTCATCCCCTGCTCGCGACACGGTGGAGTCCGACGACGTTCGACCCGGGGTTCGAGCTCGATGCGGACCAGACCGAACTGCTTGTGGAAGCGGCGCGGTGGGCCCCGTCGGCCGGGAACTCGCAACCGTGGGCGTTCATCGTGAGTCGCCGGGGCGACGACACGCATCGCCGGCTGGTGCGTCATCTCGCTGCCAGTTCGAGCCGTTGGGCGCCCTCGGCAAGCGTTCTCGTGGCCAACCTGGCGCACCGCTACGTCGACGGCACCGACTGGGAATACTCCGAATTCGCGCTGTACGACCTGGGTCAAGCGGTCGCCCACATGACGATACAAGCGCAAGCTCTCGGGCTGTTCGCCCGGCAGTTCCGGGCCTTCGACCGCAGCGCCCTGGCGCACGAGTTCGGCGTACCGCCGCACTGGGAGGTCACCACCATGTCGGCCTTCGGCCGGGTGCCGAGCAGCCCTGACTCGGCCACGCCGCAGCCGCTCGAGGCGGCCCGCATGCGCCGTCCCATCGGGGATCTGCTCTGGACCGGGCCCTGACCGACGGGTGTCGGCTTCGGTATTGACACCCGTTCACGGCCATATTTAGCTTTCCGTGCTCGTATCGGAGGGGGCACGTATGCGCGCACATGGTCGGGGTGGGACACCGGGACGCGTTGTCCGTACAGCAAGAGTCCGCGCACTATCGGTCGCTCTCGCCGTCCTGGCCGTGTTCGGCATGGCCGGCGGCGGCCAAGCCGCGCCCCGTCCGGTCGCGACCGTAGCGCGTGTTTCGCCCGCCGACCCTCCGGTGGTACTGCCGAGGATGGACTGCGCGGGGCTGGCCGGGGCGGACCTGTCGGGGACGCCGGACGCTGCGGCGGTCATCGGGTCGGCGACCGCGGCGACGTCGCCGGACGGCTCCGCGGCCTGCGAGGTCAAGGGAGTCGTGGCGCCGCAGATCCAGTTCGACGTCTTCCTGCCCACCATGACGTGGCGGCAGCGGTACCTGCAGATCGGGTGCGCGTCGTTCTGCGGCAACGTCGACTTCTACGCCGACGCGACGGACGGGTGCGTGCCGCTGAACCGCGGTGACTTCGTGCTGGCCACCGACAACCAGGGGCATGTCGGCGCCGCCGGCTTCGACGCCACCTTCGGCGCCGACCCGCAGTTGCGTGTCGACTTCGGTTACCGGGCCGACCATGTCGTGGCGCTCGTCGCCAAGCGGCTCATCACCCTCTACTACGGACAGGGCCCGCGGTATTCGTACTTCGACGGTTGCTCGCAAGGCGGCCACGAGGGCCTGACCGAGGCGCAGCGCTACCCGCACGACTTCGACGGCATCGTCGCCGGCGCCCCGGCGTCGCTGTTCTCCTCGCTCAGCGTGTGGTCCGCGGGCTGGCACGCGACGGCGAACACCGATCCGCGGGGGCGGCCCATCCTGACCGCCGCCCAGCTTCCCGCCCTGCACGCCGCAGTCCTGGCTGCGTGCGACGCACGGGACGGCCTGGCCGACGGCCAGATCGACGACCCACGCGCCTGCGCGTTCGACCCGCGGAGCCTGCGCTGCGCGCCGGGAACCAGCCACGCGAACTGCCTCACCGACGCGCAGATCGATGCCGTACGCAAGCTGTACGACGGGCCACGCGACGAGCGGGGCCGGCTGATGTACCCCGGTGGTGAGCCGGTGGGCTCGGAAGCGAACTGGGCCCGCTGGGTCACCCCGACCGCGGCCGGCAACCCGGCCGGGGCCGCGGCCACCGCGACGAACGCGCTGAAATACCTTGCTTTCCCGTCCGCCCGGCCGACGATGACGCTGCCCGACCTGCACTACGACTCGGCGACCTTCCGTGAGATCGCCCAGCAGGCCGGCATCTACGACGCGAGCGACCCGGACCTGACCGCCTTCCGCGCCGCGGGCGGCAAGCTCCTGCTCTGGCACGGCTGGGCCGACCCGGCGATCTCGCCGTACGGGACGATCGCCTATTACCACGCGGTCACCGAGCGCATGGGCGGGCCGGCGGCCACGCAGCGGTTCGCCCGCCTGTTCCTGCTGCCGGGCGTCTCGCACTGCGGTGACGGCCAGGGACCGGACGCGATCGACGCGCTCACCCCCACCATCGCGTGGGTCGAGAGCGGCGTCGCACCCGAGCGGCTCGTGGCCACCAAGCGCCAGGACGACGACGTCGTACGTACCCGGCCGGTCTTTCCCTATCCGACAGTCGCCCGCTACGACGGCAGCGGCAGCGTCGACGACGCGGCGAATTTCGTCCCGACCCCGCCGCCCACCCGCTACCGGGACGACATCGCCTGGCTCGGGTCTTTCCGCTCGGGCTACGAGCAAACCTGCGGCTGGCACGACGGCCGCTGGGTCTGCACCCCGGCCCGGCACCCGGACTAGCTCGGCCGGCCCAGGTCTTCGGGCAGGACCGGCACCGGCCAGGTGGGGTCGGGGCGGAAGTCGACGTGGGTGCCGTCGAACGGGAAAGCGCCGGCTTCCGCCAGCCTGATCAGCCGCTCCCCCTCGGCCCGGACGACAGCGGCCTGCTCGGCGTCGAAATAGGCCGGGTTGCCGATGCGGGCGGCCATCTCGTCCTCATCCTTCCACTCCCAAGTGCGGTCGGGCCTGACCCAGACGTCGAGCACCAGGTCGGTCAGGTCGATCGCGTTCTCGTGGCGGGCGCAGGGCGTCTCCAGATTGACGTACCAGCCGACGAAGTCGCCCCTCTCGAAGAACCACCAGATCGAATGCCAGCCGTCGTACGGTCGAAGAACCAGAATGTCGTTGTCTTCCCACGTCTTGCGGACCAGCCGTGGCGAGCGCATCTCATTGATCGGCAGCTCGTGTTGCGAGTTGCCGGCGGCGTCCCGGAGCACGGCGAATTCGCTTCCCGCCGGGGTCCACAGCAGAAGGCCGGCGTGGTCGTCGCGGATCACCCGCATCGGCTGCACGAACGTGTAGTGCACGCCTCGAAAATAGCGACGCAGCACGGTTCTTCCGGGTTCGAAGGGCATGGTCGACACCGTAGCGACCGGCCGAAAGCCGGAGCCGGACCCGTCGACCGGCCGACCTCGAATGTGATCATCCGGACGGCTGATAGACCATCGCCTCTTCGACCCAGCAGGCGAATTGGTTTTCCCTCTTTGGCCGTCGGCCGAAAACCCGATTCGGACATAAGCTAGCTAATGGTACGTTTTGCGAGATGCCACCGTCGGACAATTTGTCTCGTTCGACCGGGTGGCAGGGCACAACTCCCGACCCAGCAGAGGATCACCATGTTGAAGGCTCTCGCCACCGGCGCCACGCTTCTCGCCTCATTGGCCGCAACCGCGGCACCCGCGGCGGCCTCCCCGGCACCGGCGCCACGAAGCGACATGACAATCAAAGTGGTTGCGGCCAACGGCTCCGGTTGTCCGTTGGGCAGCGCCCAAGTGACTCCCGCCCGGGACGGCAAGGCGTTCACCGTGACGTACAGCCAGTTCACCGCCCAGGTAGGAGTCGGCACCAAGCCGGGCGACTTCCGCAAGAACTGCCAATTGGCGCTCGACGTGCGGGTTCCGCAGGGTTACACCTACGCCGTCTCCAGGACCGACTATCGGGGTTTCGCCAGCATTCAGCGCGGCGCAAACGCGTCCCTGACCGCCTTCACCTATTTCCAGGGCGACTCCCGTACCGGCATGACCAGGTACAACTTCAACGGACCCACCGACGGGAACTGGCAGCGGAGCAAGGCGGTCGGGATCAGCGCGCTGTCGTTCCGCCCCTGCGGGGGACAGCGCTATCTCAATATCAACAATGAACTGCGCGTTTCCGCCGGTTCGACGGCGAACAGGGCGGCCAGCCTCATCACCATGGACTCCACCGATGGCAACCTGGACACCACTTATCACGTCGCCTGGAAGAAGTGCTGACCCGTTCTTCACCACGACCGGCCCGGGGCTGCTGCCCCGGGCCGGTTCGGCTGTGCCTGCTTGTCAGCACTTCTTCCAGGCGACGTGGTAGACGGTGTCGATGCGGCCGTCGGTCGAGTCCATGGTCAGCATGCTCGTCGTCTTCCTGATGTTGGAAGATCCGGCATTCACCCGAAGCTCGGTATTGACATTGAGGTAGCGCTTCTCACCGCACGGCAGGAAAGCCAGCGAACTGATGCCGACGGTGTCGGTGCGCTGCCAATTGCCGTCGATCGGGCCCCGGAAATCGTGCCGGATCTGGGTGCTCTGCCGTTCACCCTGGAAGTAGTAGTTGGCGGTCTCGGACCCGGAGGCACCACGCTCCAAATGGGCGAAACCGCGGTAGTCGGTGCCGGAAATCGCGTACGTATACCCCTGCGGGACGTGCACGTCGAGGGCCAGCTGACAATTCTTGCGGAAGTCCGCCGCCTTTGTTCCGAGACCCACCTGCGCGGTGAACTGGCTGTACGTGACGGTAAAGGCTTTGTTGTCCGGAGCCGGCGTCACCTGGGCACTGCCCAATGGACATCCGGAGCCGTTGGCGGCGACGACGCCGATGACCATCTCTTCGTCCGGGAGCGCAGAACCAGCAGCGTTCGCCGGCACGCCGGTGGCGACGAGGGAAGCCGCCAAAGTGGCGCCGACAGCAAGAGCTTTGAGCACGGTAACCCTTTCTAATACGTGAGCCGATCCACAATTCGTTCACGCGAGAACATGACGTAGTTCGACCGCGTACTCGTGATCGATGCACTACGAAATACTCCGGCGACATCAAGACAACGATGCAGAAGACGCTCGCGTAACTATTCTTCGGACATACCGACCGAGTAGGCGAGCACGATTTCGCCCATTTGGCCTACCCATCCCGTCGGTGGCGCGGGCCGATATCACATTAATTGTTATCGAGACAATGCCAGCTTGCGGAGGCCGTCCGGGCAGCGAGGACGGTCCGGCATCATGGGGGCCATGCGGTCCCGGAACGTTCGATTGTGGTGGATGGTCGGCCCGGCCGCCGGCACGCTGTTGGGCCTGCTCGACTCGGCCGTCAACCATGTGCCGGCGCTGCTGGGTGAGGTCGGGAAGGCACGTGCTGAGCGGGGCGGCTGGTCGCAGGCCGCGGAGTTCGCGAGTTTGATTCTGGATGCCGGGTGGGCTTGGGCGGCGACGGCTGTCCTGGCGGGCCGGCTGGTGAGCCGGCCCGCCAGTGCGGCGGCGGGGATGTCGGCCGGCGCGCTGGCGGGTGGTCTCGTGCTGGTCTTCGCCACCGTTGGCTACTACGGGGCGGACGTGCTGTTCGACGGCGGCACCTGGTGGAGCCCGACGACTCGCTACTGGCTGGTGGGCAGTGTGTTGCTCGGTCCGCCGCTCGGGGTGGTCGGCGCGCTGATCCGGTGCCGCGGTCCGATCGCGGCGGTGGCCGCGCTGGTTGTGCCCGCGGGCGCGGCCCTGCAGATGGCTCTGTTGCCGCCGCCGCCGGAAAGCCGGATGGCGGAACCGGTGCGCTGGAGCGTCTGGGTCGCGGCCGTTGTCGCCACCGTGTCGGTCGCCCGCGGAATCCGCCGTCGCGGCGCGAGATCGCCGCGCGAAAACATGAGGGCGGGCTGCGACACGCGGTGACGAGTTCAGCGGTTCGGGCGGTCGAGACCGGTGCCGTAACGCGCCACCAGGGTGCGGACGGCTTCGTCGACCACCGCGGTCGTGCGGGCCGGGGTCACGGTCCGGTCCGGGAACACCAGGCTCGGCCAGAACAGGTAGTTGGAGATCATCCCGAGGAACTGCGTGGCGGCCATCTCATGTCTCGTTTCGCCGAGCAGACCGTGCTCGTGGCGGTCCGGGGACTCACTCGGACCGCCACCCTCGAGTTGGGCCGCGACAACATCCGGGTCAATGCCCTCCACCCCGGCGTTGTCGCCACCCCGTTCATCACCGAGCCGGCGGCCGGCGGTGACGTACCGATCGCCGATTTCTACTCACCCGAGCCGTTCGCCGTCCCGCGACTGGGGCCGCCCGCCGACGTCACCGCACTGCTGTTGGGCCTGACATCGCCGCAGGCGGCCTTCGTCACCGGCGCCGAAATGTCGTCGACGGCGGGCTGCTCCTCGGTCCCGCCCTGGGCAAGGAGGCCGCATGACGGCCGAATCCAGGGGTGCGGGTCAGGGCGCCGGGCGCTCGACGGCGGTCGCCGGGTTGCCGTCGACCGCGGCCTTGAGCAGCGGGGTCAGCTTCTCCAGCAGGAACGGCAGGCTCAGCGGGGTGATGAACGAGGTGGCGCCGCCGGTCAGTTCCTCGTTCTCCAGGTAGATGTCCCGGCCCTCGGTCTTGACCTTCAGCTTCGCGTACAGCGGGTCGGCCTGCACCTTCGCCTTGTCGGTGTCGTACTTGTCGACCAGCCAGATCAGTACGTCGGTGTCGAGCATGTCGGTGCGTTCCTTGCTCAGGTTCGCGCCGAACTCCTTGCCGGTCACCTCGGCCAGACCGGCCGGCAGCTTGAAGCCGAGGTCGGTCAGGAACCGGCCGCGAGGGTCCTGCGGGCCGTAGACGTAGTAGCCCTCGTAGGTCATCGCCATCAGTCCGGTGGCACCCTGGAACTCCGGATTGGCGGCCTTGACCGCGTCGATCCTGCCCTGCACCCCGGCGACGACCTTCTCGGCCTGGTCGGACCGGCCGACCGCCTTGCCCACCGTGCGGGTGACGTCCTGCCAGGAGACGCCGTAGTCGACCTGGCCCTTGGGCTGGGCGATCACCGGGGCGAGTTTGGACAGGGTGTCGTACTCGGCCTTGGTGAGGGCGGAGTACATCCCGATGATGAGGTCCGGCCGCAGCGCCGCGACCTTCTCCACCTGTACGCCGTCGGTGCTGGTCAGCACCTGCGGCTTGGGGTTGCTGCCGAGCGCGGCCTCGGCCCACGGCCAGATCGCGCCGGGCTTCTCGCCGAACCACTCGGTGGTGGCCACCGGGACCACGCCCAGCGAGAGCAGCGCGTCCTGCTCGACCAGGCCCACCACGACGATCCGGCGAGGTTCGGCGGGGACGGTGGTGGTGCCGTACTTGTTGTCGATCGACACGGGGAACGCGTTGGCGGTGGGGGCGCCACTGGTCGAGGACGCCGCCGGTTCCTCGGTGCTCCCGCCACATGCCGCGACAGCGAGCAGGAGCCCGGTCGCCACCGTCGCGCTGACGGTCCGCCGGATATCGATTAGCCGCACGGTTGGTCCTTTCTGCTCGGACGAGACCCAGGGGAGATGGCCTCGGATGGGAGTGTAGGTTAGCCTCACCTAATCAGACGAGCTCAGAGGGGTGGGAACGCGTGACCACAGGCACCGGCCTCCGCCCGGCGCCGGTCGGCGCCCAGCCGGACCAGGCCCCGCCCTCGCGCACCGCGCGGCGCTGGACCGGACTCGCCGTCGGGCTGGTCCTGCTCGCCGTGGCGGTGGCCCTGAGCATCGCGGTGGGCAGCCGCACGATCGGTCTGTCGACTGTGTGGCAGGTGCTCTGGCACGACACCGGCACGCCCGAGTCGGTGATCGTGCACCAACTGCGCCTGCCCCGTACGGTCCTCGGCATCGGGGTGGGGGCCGCGCTCGGCCTGGCCGGCACGTTGATGCAGGCGCTGACCCGCAACCCGCTCGCCGAGCCCGGTCTGCTCGGGGTCAACCTGGGCGCCTCCACCGCGGTGGTGCTGGCGATCGCCTTCCTCGGCGTCACGTCGCCCACCGGCTACGTCTGGTTCGCCTTCGTCGGCGCCGCGCTCACCTCCGTCGTCGTGTTCGCGCTCGGCGGCTCCGGGCGGGCCCCGACACCGGAGCGTCAGGTGCTCGCCGGCGTCGCGTTCACCTCGGTGCTCGGCGCGATCGTCTGGGCCGTCCTGGTGTCCCGGCGGGAGGTGTTCGATCGCTACCGGCACTGGGACGTGGGCTCGCTGGCCGACCGGGAGACCTCGACGATCGTCGCGCTCGCCCCGTTCCTGGCCGCCGGGATGGTGCTCGCCCTCGTGCTGGGCCGGCAGTTGAACGCGCTGGCGCTGGGCGACGAGTCGGCCACCTCGATGGGCGCCCGGCCGGGCCGGATCCGCGCGCTCGGCATGGTCGCGATCACGCTGCTCTGCGGCGCCGCCACCGCCGCGTCCGGGCCGATCTGGTTCCTCGGGCTGGCCGTGCCCTACGCGGCCCGCATGTTCGTCGGCTCCGACCACCGCTGGATCCTGGCCTACGCGCTGGTTCTCGGCCCGGCCCTGCTGCTCGCCTCGGACGTGGCCGGCCGGGTGCTGGTCGCCCCGGCCGAGCTCCCGGTCGGCGTGGTGACCGCGTTCGTCGGCGCGCCGCTGTTCATCGCCCTGTGCCGCCGACGCCGGCTGAGCGTGCTGTGACCGCCCCGGTGCTACGGCTGACCCGGGTCGGCGGGGCGCGTCGGATCGTCCTCGGCAGCCCGGCCGGCCGGTTCTCGCTGCGGATGCCGCTGCGCTCGGCGCTCGTCGGGACCGGGTTGCTGGTGCTCGCGCTGGCCGTGTCGCTGGTCAGTCTGACCTCGGGCGACTTCCCGATCCCGGTGACCGACGTGCTGCGCAGCCTGATCGGGCAGGGCAACCCCGGCACCGACTTCATCGTGCACGAGCTGCGCCTGCCCCGGGTGCTGGTCACGCTGCTGGTCGGCGCGGCGTTCGGGGCCAGCGGCACGATTTTCCAGGGGCTGACCCGCAACCCGCTGGGCAGCCCCGACTTCGTCGGCCTGACCGTGGGCGCGGCGACCGGCGCGCTGATCGTGATCCTGGTGCTCGGTGGCGGCGGGTTCGCGGTCGCGGCCGGCGCGGTCATCGGCTGTCTGGTCACCGCGGTCGCCATCTACCTGCTGGCGTTCCGGCACGGTGTGCAGCCGTTCCGCCTGGTGCTCATCGGCATCGGCGTCTCGGCGCTGCTCGAGGCGATGAACTCCTATCTGATCTACCGCGCCCGGCTGGACGAGGCGGTCTCCGCCCAGGTCTGGCTGATCGGCAGCACCAACGGGCGCGGCTGGACCGAGGTCGCGCTGGTCGGCGTCGCGGTCGCGGTGCTGCTGCCGATCGTGCTCCACCACGGCCGGCACCTGGACATGCTGGCGCTCGGCGACGAGACCGCCACCCTGCACGGCGTACCGGTCGAGCGCAGCCGGGCGGTGCTCGCGCTCTGCGGCGTGGCACTGGCCGCCGCGGCCACCGGTGCGGCCGGGCCGATCGCCTTCGTCGCGCTCGCCGCCGGGCCGCTGGCCGGCCGACTCACCCGTTCGCCGCACGCCGGGATCCTGCCCGGCGCGCTGATGGGCGCGGCGCTGCTGGCGGTCAGTGACTGGCTGGCCCAGCACGCGTGGCCGGGCGGGGACATCCCGGTCGGCAACGTCACCGCGGCGCTCGGCGGCGTCTACCTGACCTGGCTGCTGGTGCACGAACGCAGGAGGCTCGGATGAGCCCGGAGGGGAGCACGGCGATGACCGAGGCACGGCTGCGGGCCGACGCGCTGACGCTGGCCTACGACAAGCGGGTGATCGTCGAGGATCTCGACGTGAAGATCACCGACGGCTCCTTCACGGTGATCGTCGGGCCGAACGCGTGCGGCAAGTCCACCCTGCTCAAGTCGCTGGCGCGGGTCCTCAAGCCACGGTCCGGGGCGGTCTGTCTGGACGGGCAGGCGATCGCCTCGTACCCCTCGAAGCAGGTCGCCAAGCAGCTGGGCATGCTGCCGCAGTCGCCGGTGGTGCCGGGCGGGATCGTGGTCGAGGAGTTGGTCGCCCGGGGCCGGTACGCCCATCAGAAGCTGCTCCGGCAGTGGTCGCCGGCGGACGAGGCGGCGGTCGCCGACGCGATGCGGCAGACCGAGGTGACCGACCTGGCCGATCGGTTCGTCGACGAGCTCTCCGGCGGGCAGCGGCAGCGGGTCTGGCTGGCCATGGCGCTGGCCCAGCAGACCCCGATCCTGCTGCTCGACGAGCCGACCACGTTCCTCGACCTGTCCCACCAGTTCGAGGTGCTGGACCTCTGCGCCGAGTTGCACGAGCAGGGGCGCACGGTGGTCGCGGTGCTGCACGACCTGAACCACGCCTGCCGCTACGCCACCGAACTGATCGTGATGAAGGACGGCCAGGTGCTCGCCCAGGGCGCGCCGGCCGAGGTGATGACCGCGGAACTGGTCGAGCGGGTGTTCACGATGCCCTGCCGGGTGATGAACGACCCGGAGACCGGCACCCCGATGATCATTCCGGCCAACCGGCAGCGGCGCCGTTCCGCGCGTACCGAACTCGACCTGGCCACCGCGTGAGCGTGCTCCGGGAAACCCTGCGCGGGCAGCGCGGACCGCTCGCCTGGAGCACCCTGTTCGTCACCGGGCACCAGGCCGGCGAGGCCGCGGTGCCGTTCCTGATCGGCGTCGTGATCGATCGCGCGGTCGGCGGCCGCACCGGCGACCTGTATCTCTGGCTCGGCGTGCTGGCCGCGGTCTACGTGATGCTCAGCTACAGCTACCGATGGGGCGCCCGGTTCGGCGAACGGGCCGCCGAGCAGGGCGCGCACGACCTGCGGATGCGGATCACCCGGCGGGTGCTGCACGAGCGCGGCGGGGCCGAGACCGACCGGCTGCCCGGCGCGCTGGTGTCGATCGCGACCAGCGACGCGGCCCGGGTCGGCGCGGTCGCGCTGGCGGTCACCTACGCGGTCGCGGCGAGCGTCGCGCTGATCTTCACCGCCGTGCTGCTGCTGACCATCTCGATCCCGCTGGGTCTGCTGGTGCTGCTCGGCACTCCCCCGCTGCTCTGGCTGACCCGCAAGCTCGGCGAGCCGCTGGAGGAGCGCAGCGAGACCGAGCAGGAGCACGGCGCGCAGGCCTCGGGCATCGCCGCCGATCTGGTCGCCGGACTGCGGGTGGTCAAGGGTCTGCGGGCCGAGAACGCGGCGGTCGCCCGCTATCGCGAGCGCAGCCGGAACGCGCTGGCCGCCACCGTGCGGGCGGCCCGCGCCGAGGCCGCCTACCAGGGCGTGGTGCTGGTGTTCAGCGGCGCCTTCCTGGCCGTGGTGGCGGTGGTCGGCGGAATCCTCGCGGTGCGCGGTCACCTCACCGTCGGGCAGCTGATCTCCACGCTGGGCCTGGCCCAGTTCCTGGTCAATCCGATGTCGACATTCGGCTGGGTGGGCGCCGATCTGGCCCAGGGCCGGGCCTCGGCCCGGCGCGTGCAGGCGGTGCTCGACGCGCCCGAGGCGGTGCCGGGCGGCCGCGACGAACCATCCCTTCCGGTACGCGGCGGGCTGACGATCCGGGGCGTACGCGGCGGCATCGACCTCGACGTGGCGCCCGGTGAACTGGTCGGGATCGTCGCGAGCGACCCGGCCGACGCCGCCGACCTGGTGCGTCTGCTGGGTCGCGACCACGACCCCGCGGACGGCCGGATCGAGCTGGACGGGCGTGTGCTGACCGAGCTGTCCCCCGGGTCGCTGCGAGCCGTCCTGCTGGCCACCGAACACCACACCGACCTGTTCGACGGCACCGTGCGCGACGCGGTGTCGCTCGGCGGCCGGGCCGGGCCGGAGGTCGTCGACGCGGCGGTCACCGCGGCCGGTGCCGACGAGGTGGCCCGCACCCTGCCCGACGGTCTGGACACGGTGCTCGACGACCGGGCGCGCTCGCTCTCCGGCGGCCAGCGGCAACGCATCGCGCTGGCCCGGGCGCTGGCCGGGGAGCCGCCGGTGCTCGTCGTGCACGACCCGACGACCGCGGTCGACACGGTCACCGAGGCGCGGATCGCCGGGCGACTGCGCGAGATGCGCAGTGGCCGGACGACCGTGCTGATCACCACGAGCCCGGCGTTGCTCGCGGTCACCGACCGGGTGGTCGTCGTGCGCGACGGCGCGGTGACCGCCGACGGCGCCCACAGCGAACTCGTCGCGTCCGACGCCGACTATCGGGAGATCGTCCTCGCATGACCGCCCTTCTGCCCATCGCCACCGGCCGGCGCACCCGGGCCTGTCTGCGGGTGCTCGTGCGCCCCCGGCGTGGCCGGCTGGCCGGGGCATTGCTGCTGCTGGTCGCCGGCACGATCGCCGGACTGGTGACGCCCCCGCTGCTCGGGCACATCGTGGACCTGGCCGACGGCGGCGGCAGCACCACCGACTTCGTGGTCACCGGGGCCGCGCTGGTGGCCGGCGCGATCGGGGAGGCGGTGCTGGCCGGGTTCGGGGTCGCGCTGCTCGCCCAGGTCGGCGAGAGCATGCTGGCCGGGCTGCGGGAACGGTTCGTCGAGTCGGCTCTGCGCCTGCCGCTCGAGAAGGTCGAGCGGGCCGGCGCCGGCGACCTCACCTCGCGCGTCACCAACGACGTGTCGGTGATCGCCGAGGCGGCCCGCGGCGCGCTGCCCGAGTTCACCCGGGCGGTGCTGACTATCGGGCTCACGCTGGCCGGGATGGCCGTCCTGGACTGGCGGTTCCTGGCGGCCGCGCTGATCGCGGTGCCGGTGCAGGCGTACACGGTCCGCTGGTATGCCCGCCGGGCCGTTCCGCTCTATGCCCGGCAGCGGGTCGCGGTCGCCGACCAGCAGCACCACCTGCTGGCCACCATCTCCGGCGCGCCCACGATCCGGGCGTTCCGGCTCGCCGCCGAGCACCGCGACCGGGTCGGCACGAAGTCGCAGCAGGCGGTCGACCTGCTGCTGCGCGGGATCGCGTTGCAGACCCGGTTCTACGCGCGGCTGCACGTGGCCGAGTTCGCCGGCCTGGCCGCGGTGCTCGCGACCGGCTTCTCCCTGGTCCGAGGCGACCTGGTGAGCCTCGGTACGGCGACCGCGGCGGCACTCTACTTCCACGGGCTGTTCGGCCCGGTGAACGTGGCGCTCGCGCTTGTCGACGACGCCCAGGCGGCCGCCTCCGGCCTGGACCGGCTGGTCGGGGTGGCCGACCTCGACACGCCCGCGCCGGCACCGGCCGAGCGGGGCGCCGGACCGGACGCGATCGTCGTCCGCGACCTGGACTTCGGCTATCTCCCCGGGCGCCCGGTGCTGTCCGGTGTGGACCTGACGATCCGGCGGGGCGAGCGGGTCGCGGTGGTCGGGTCCAGCGGGGCCGGCAAGACCACCCTGGCCAAGGTGATCGCGGGGGTGCACCCGCCGACCGCCGGGACGGTGGCGGTGCCGGCCGGCGAGGTCGCGCTGATCACTCAGGAAGTGCACGTGTTCGCCGGGCCGCTGGCCGACGACCTGCGGCTGGCCCGGCCGGAGGCGTCCGACGACGACGTGCGGGCCGCGCTGGCCGAGGTGGACGCGCTGGGCTGGGTCGAGCGGCTGCCGGCGGGCCTGGACACCGCGGTCGGCTCGGGGGGCCACCCGCTCACCGCGGCGCAGGCCCAGCAGCTGGCGTTCGCCCGGCTGATCCTGGCCGACCCGCCGGTGGCGATCCTCGACGAGGCCACCGCGGAGGCCGGCAGTGCGGGGGCCCGGCTGCTCGAACGGGTGGCCACGGCGGCGCTGCGGGACCGGACGGCAGTGATCGTCGCGCACCGGCTCACCCAGGCGGTGGCGGCCGACCGGGTGGTCGTGCTGGCCGACGGCCGGGTCGTCGAGGTCGGCGCGCACGACGAGCTGATCCAGCGCGACGGCCCGTACTCGGTGCTGTGGCAGGCCTGGTCGGACCAGCGCGCCCGGCGGTGAGAAAGGGCCGGCCCGACCGGGCCGGCCCTTCGATCAGCGGTCCGCGTCGATCAGGCTCTGCGGGCGCATGTCGGTCCAGTTCTCGTTCACGTAGTCCAGGCAGCCGGCCCGGCCGGCCGGGCCGTAGGCGGTGCGCCAGCCCGCCGGTACCTCGGCGAACACCGGCCAGAGGCTGTGCTGGTTCTCGTCGTTGACGAGCACGAGAAACGTGCCCTCGGCGTTGTCGAACGGGTTGGTGCTCATCGGATGCTCCTCGTGCGGATGTGGACTACCAGGGTCTGCAGGGCGTCGAACCAGGCCGTGGCCAGGTCCCGTACCGACTTCTCGGCGAGCACGGCGTCGGGCCACGCCCAGGTCGCGGTCAGCTGGGGGCCGAGCGCCCGATCCTCGGTCTGGGCGTTGACCACCAGCTCGTACGTCTCGGGCATGGCGTCGTCGGCGCCGTTCTCGGCGGCCTCGGCCTCCGGCGCGTACTCCCAGTCCTCGGCCTCCGGGAAGTCGAACCGGCCCATGTAGTTGAACTGGATCGGCGGATGCGGCAACGCGGCCAGCGCCGGCCCGGTCCGCGGGTTGAGATGGCGGAGCAGGCCGTAGCCCATGCCGTTGTCGGGCAACGCGGCCAGGTGCGCGCGCACCCGGGCCACCGCCTCGGCCACCGCCGCTCCGCCGGCCGTGAGGTCGATCCCGGCGGTGTCGAGGCAGACCGGGAAGATGTTGGTGAACCAGCCCACCGTGCCGGACAGGTCGGCCCCGGGAACCAGGTGCTCTTCCCGGCCGTGGCCCTCCAACGCGACCAGCACGGCGTCGCCGGAGCGCCAGCGGGCCACCGCGACGCCGAGCGCACCGAGCAGCACGTCGTTGATGCTCGCGCCGAGCGCCACCGGCACCCGGGTGAGCAGTTCCTCGGTGATGTCCACCGGGAGCGCCAGGGTGTGGTCCCTGAGCGTGCCGGCCACGTCGACCTTCGGGTCCAGCGGACGGCGTACCGGCAGCGGGTCGCCCCGGCCGACCAGCTCGGTCCACATCGGCAGCTCGGCCTCCCGTTCGGGGGCCAGGGCCCGCGCCGCCAGTCCGGTGGCCCAGCGCCGGAACGACGTGCTCGGGGCGGCGGTGACCGGGGCACGCCCGGCGACCGCGTCCCGCCAGGCCGCACCGATCTCCGGCAGCAGCACCCGCCAGGACACCCCGTCGACGACCAGGTGGTGGACGAGCAGCAGCAGCCGGCCGGGCCGGGTCGGCCCGGCGTCCAGCCAGGCGGCCCGGATCAGCACGCCCCGGTCCGGGTCGAGCGCGGCCTGGGCCAGCCGGGCCTGCTCGGCCACCGCGTCCCAGAGCTCGCGCTCGGTCAGCCCGGCGACGTCCACCCGGACGGTGAAGTCGGCGGCCCGCACGCCGCCCGGCGGGGGAACCACCAGCGACCAGTCGCCGGACCGGTCCAGCCGGGCCCGCAGCAGGTCGTGCCGGTCGACGACGGTCTGCAGGGCGGTCAGCAGCGGCGTCCGGCCGAGGTCGGCCGGCACCTGCACGACCGCCGACTGGTTGAACCCGTCGATCGGCCCGTCGATCTCGCTCAGCCAGCGCATCACCGGGGTCAGCGGGACCGAGCCGACACCGTCCGCGGGGTCCGCCCCGGCACGGTCCAGCGCGGTCGCGACCAGTGCCAGGCCGGCCACCGTACGCTCGGCGAACACCTGCCGCGGGGTGATCCGCAGCCCGGCCGCGCGGGCCCGGCCGACCAGTCGCATGGCGAGGATGCTGTCGCCGCCGAGCGCGAAGAAGTCCGCCTCGACGTCGACCGCGTCCAGCCCGAGCGCCGCGGCGGCCACCTGGGCCAGCGCCCGCTCCCGATCGTCGGCGGGCGCCCGCCCGGTGCTCGTCCCGCCCACCTCCGGGGCGGGCAGCGCGGCCCGGTCGAGTTTGCCGTTGGCCAGCGTGGGCAGCCGGTCGAGCCGGATCAGCGCGGCCGGGACCATGTAGTCGGGCAGTTCGGCGGCGACCGCGGCGCGCAGCACGGCCGCGTCCAGGTCGCCGGCGCCGGTGACGTAGCCGGCCAGCCGGCGGACACCGGGGCGGTCCTCCCGGGCGATCACCACCGCCTCGGTCACGCCGGGCTGGGCGGCCAGCACGGTCTCGATCTCGCCGAGCTCGATCCGGAAGCCGCGGATCTTCACCTGCTCGTCGACCCGGCCGAGGTATTCGACATGCCCCTGGCCGGTCCAGCGGACCAGGTCGCCGGTGCGGTACATCCGGTCGCCGGGCGCGCCGTACGGATCGGCGACGAACCGTTCGGCGGTCGGCCCGGGGCTACCCAGATAGCCACGAGCCAGCCCGGCGCCGGCCACGTACAGCTCGCCGGCCACCCCGGCCGGCGTGTGCCGCAGCGCGTGGTCCAGCACGTAGGCACGGGCCCCGCCGACAGCGCGGCCGATCACCGGCGTACGGGTGTCGGCGATCCGGGCCGACAGTGCGTCCACAGTGGCCTCGGTCGGGCCGTAGAGGTTGAACGCCGCGGTGCCCGGAAGTGCCGCCAGCCGCTCCCAGAACGCCGGGGCGATCGCCTCCCCGCCCACCCCGACCACCGCGAGCGGGCATTTCCCGTCGCGGATCAGGCCGGCGTCGGCGACCTGCGCGAAGTGCGCCGGGGTCAGCTCGATGAAGTCGATCCCCTCGGCATGGATCTGCGCGGCCAGCTGTTCCGGGTCGCGCTGGACCGGCTCGGTGACGATGTGCAGCGCGTGCCCGTCGAGCAGCCACAGCTGCGGCTGCCAGGAGGCGTCGAACGCGAACGACCAGGCGTGCCCGACCCGCAGGTGCCGTCGCCCGGTGGCGGCGCGGGCGGGCCGGTGCAGCTGGGCGTTGTGGCTGCGGAACAGGTTCACCAGGTTCCGGTGGGTGACCACGACGCCCTTCGGGCGGCCGGTGGAGCCGGAGGTGTAGATGACGTACGCCGGGTGCTGCGGCCGGGCGATCCGCGGGTTCGGGTCGTCGCCCGGGTGCCCGCTCTCGTCGACGAGCACCCGCTGCACGCCGGCCGCGACGATGTCCACGCCCTCGGCCGTGACCAGCAGCCTCGGCCGGGCGTCGGCGAGCATCGCGGCGATCCGGGCGGCCGGGTAGGCCGGATCCAGCGGCAGGTAGGCGGCCCCGGACTTGAGTACGCCGAGGATCGCGGCGATCGCGTCGGCCCCCCGGGGCAGCGCGAGCGCGACGATGTCCTCGGGTCCGGCCCCCCGTTCGACGAGCAGCCGGGCGAGCCGGTTGGCCCGCGCGTTGAGCTCGGCGAAGGTCCAGCGCACCGGCCCGCACACCACGGCGACGGCATCCGGCGACTCGGCCGCCTGCCGCTCGAACAGCTCGGCCACCGTCGGGTCGCCGGAACGCGGGACCGGGGCCGGGTTCCAGCCGGTGCGGTCCTCACCGGAGACCAGGTCGAGGCGGCCCACCGGGCGTCCGGGGTCCACCGTGAACGCGGTCAGGACGGCGGCCGTCGCGGCCACCAACCGATCGGCCACCGCATCGGGGAACAGGTCGGGCCGGTACTCCAGGCCCAGCCGCAGCCGCTCGCCGGGGTCGACGACCAAGGTCAGCGGGTAGTGGGTGGCGTCCCGGCCGCCCGCGTCGGCCACCGCCAGCAGCGCGTCCCCGTCGGCGCCGCGGTCCGGGTAGTTCTCCACGATCAGCAGGGTGTCGAACAGCTCGCCCACGCCGGCCAGCCGCTGGATGTCGGCCAGCCCGAGGTACTGGTGGTCGAGCAGCGCGGACTGTTCGTCCTGCACCCGGGTCAGCAGGTCGCGCACCGGCTCGGCCGGATCGATCCGGACCCGGACCGGCACGGTGTTGATGAACAGGCCGATCATCGACTCGACCGCGGGCAGCTGGGCCGGGCGGCCCGAGACGGTCGCGCCGAACACCACGTCGTCGCGGCCGGTGAGCCGGCCCAGCACCACGCTCCACGCGGCCTGCACCAGCGTGTTCAGCGTCAGGCCGTGCGACCGGGCCAGCGCGGTGAGGCCGGCCGTGACGTGCCGGGGCAGTTCCCGGTCGAGGAGTCCGGGGACGGCCGGTTCGCGTCGCGGATCGGCCGGGGCGAGCCGGGTGGCGTCGGTGATCCCGGCCAGCGCGGCGCGCCAGGCGTCCTGGGCCGCCGCGCGGTCCTGCCCGGCCAGCCAGGCCAGGAAATCGCGGTACGGCGCGACCCGGATCTCCTGCCCGGCGTAGAGCGCGGCCAGCTGCTCGATCAGCGGCCCGCGGGACCAGCCGTCGAGCAGCATGTGCTGGTGGGTGAGGATCAGCCGATGGCCGCCGGCCACCCGGACCAGCATCATCCGCAGCAACGGCGCGGTGGCCGGGTCGAAACGGCGGCCTTCCTCGGCGAGGCAGCGCTCCCACGCCTCGGCGTCCGCACCGGTCAGGTCGGCGGTCGCCCAGGGCAGCGTGACGTGCCGGGACACCACCGCCACCGGCCGGCCCGAGCCGAGCTGGTGGAACGAGGCGCGCAGGTTGGCGTGCCGCTCCAGCAGTGCCTGCCCGGCCGCCCGCAACCGGTCCGGGTCGACCGTGCCGGGCAGGTCGAACACCATCTGCACGGTGTAGAGGTCGAGGCCACCCTCGTCGAACGCGGCGTGGAACAGCAGCCCGGCCTGCAGCGGCGAGAGCGGCAGCACTTCGGCGACGTCCAGGCCCAGCCCGGCGACCTCGGCCGTCTCCGCGTCGGTGAGCTCGACAAGGGCGCCCCCGCCGGGGCCGGTGGTGAACGCGGACCCGGCCGCGGCGGCGAGGGCGGCCGGGGTGCGCAGCTGGAACACCTGGCGCAGGGTGAGCGCGAGGCCGGCCGCGCGGGCCCGGCCGACCAGCTGGATCGAGATGATGCTGTCGCCGCCGAGCGCGAAGAAGTCGTCGTCGACGCCGATTCCGGGCATCGCGAGCACGTCCGCGAACAGGTCACGGAGCAGCCGTTCGCGCGGGGTGCGGGGGGCGGTTCCGGTGCTCGCGGCGGCCAGGTCGGGGGCCGGCAGCGCGGCCCGGTCGAGCTTGCCGTTGACGCTCACCGGCAGGGCGTCCAGCTCGATGAACGTGGCCGGCACCAGGTGGTCGGGCAGCACCCGGCGGAGCGCGGCCGGGTCGGCCCGGCCGGCCACGTAGGCGACCAGATGCCGCCCGTCGTGCAGCTGCACGGCGGCCGCGCGCACCCCGGGCTGGCCGGTCAGCGCCGCCTCGATCTCACCGAGCTCCACCCGCTGCCCACGGATCTTGACCTGGCCGTCGCCGCGACCGAGGAACTCCAGCACCCCCTCGGCGATCCAGCGCACCCGGTCGCCGGTCCGGTACATCCGCTCCCCCGGCTCGCCGTACGGGTCGGCCACGAACCGTCCCGCGGTCAGCTCGGGCCGGCCGAGATAACCGCGGGCCAGCTGGACACCGGCCAGATAGAGCTCACCGGGCACACCCACCGGCACCGGCCGCAGCGCGTCGTCGAGCACCCCGACCCGGGTGTTCCAGACCGGAGCCCCGATCGGCACGCCGGTCGTCCCGGTCCCGCGCGCGGCGGGCCAGGAGGTCACGTCGACCGCTGCCTCGGTGGGCCCGTAGAGGTTGTGCAGCCCGGCCGTGGGCAGCACCTCGGCGAACCGCTCGGCCAGCGGGGAGGGCAGCGCCTCACCGGAGCAGAGCACCCGGCGCAGGCTCGGGCAACCGGCCGCCGCGGGCAGGAACGCGGCGAGCATCGACGGGACGAAGTGGACGGTGGTGATCCGCTCGGCGCGGATCAGCGCGGCCAGGCGGTCCGGGTCACGATGGTCGTCCGGCCCGGCCACCACGAGGGTGGCGCCGGTGATCAGCGGCCAGAAGAACTCCCACACCGACACGTCGAAGCCGGCCGGGGTCTTCTGCAGCACCCGGTCGTCGGCGGCAAGCGCGTACTCGTGCTGCATCCAGCGCAGCCGGTTGACGATCCCGGCGTGCTCGACGGCCACTCCCTTGGGCGCGCCGGTCGAGCCGGAGGTGAAGATGACGTACGCCGGGTTTCGCGGCCCGGGGCCGACCGGCACCACCGCCGGGTCGTCGAGCGGCTCGTCCAGCCGGATCACGTGACCGGGCAGCCGGTCGGCGGACGCGGCGAACGCGAGCACCGCGACCGGCCCGGCGGCGGCCAGCATCCCGGCCAGCCGGGCGTCCGGGTGGTCGAGGTCGAGGGGCAGATAGGCGGCCCCGGCCCGGACCACCGCGTGGATCGCCACCACCAGGTCGGCCGAGCGCGGCAGGGCCACCGCCACCACGGTCTCCGGGCCGGCGCCGGCCGCGGTCAGCACCCGGGCCAGCCGGTCGATCCGCGCGTCCAGCTCGCCGTACGTCAGTGTCACGCCGTCCGGCCCGACCAGCGCGGGCGCGTCCGGGGTGGCCGCGATCCGGGCGGCGACCAGCTCGGGCAGCGTGGCCGGCGGCAGTTCCCGGGGCTCGCCCCGGCCCCCGGGCGGCGGCGTGGCGAGCAGCCCGAGCCGGCCGACCGGCGCGTCCAGCCCGGCCGCCAGTCCGTCGACCAACGCGACGAGACCGTCGGCGAGCCGGGCGGCCAGGGCCTCGTCGACGACGTCCGGCCGGTACTCGATGGCCAGCCGCAGCGTCTCGCCGGGCTCGGCGATCAGCGTGAGCGGGTAGTGGGTGGCGTCCTGTCCCTCGGTCCCGGTGACCGGCAGCCCACCGGCACCGGCGGGGTCGTCCGCCGGGTCCGGGTAGTTCTCGAACACCACCAGCGTGTCGAACAGCTCGCCGCCACCGGCGAGCCGCTGGATCTCGGTGAGGCTCAGATATTGGTGCTCCATCAGCGCGGACTGCTCGTCCTGCAGCCGGTCGAGCAGCGCCCGGACCGGTTCGGCCGGGTCGATCCGCACCCGCACCGGCACGGTGTTGATGAACAGCCCGATCATCGACTCGACGCCGGGCAGGTGTGCCGGGCGGCCGGCCACCGTCGCGCCGAACACCACGTCGTCGCGGCCGGTCAGCCGGGCCAGCAGCAGCGCCCACGCGGCCTGCACGACGGTGTTGACGGTGAGACCCGAGGCCCGGCCGATCGTGGTGAGCGCGGCGGTGCGGCCGGCCGGCAGCTCGACCTCGACCACCGCCGGGGTGAGCGCCTCGCGCGGCCCGCCCGCGGCCACCCGGGTCGGCCCGCTCAGCCCGGTGAGCGCGGCCGACCAGGCCCGCTCCGCGGTCGCCCGGTCCTGCGCGGCCAGCCAGGCGAGGTAGTCCCGGAACGGGCGCCCGGCCGGTTTGGCCGCCGGGTCGTGGTAGAGCTCGGCCAGCTCGGCCAGCAGCGGGGCACGGGACCAGCCGTCGAGCAGCAGGTGGTGGTGGGTGAGCACGAGCCGGTACGCGTCCGGGCCGGTGCGGGCCAGCGCGAACCGGACGAGCGGGCCGGACGCCGGGTCGAACCGGTGACCTTCAGCCGCGAGCAGTCGCACCCAGGCCTCGTCGTCCGGGGTGTCGGCCTCGGTCCAGGGCACGGTCACCGCGGCCGGCACGACGCTGACCGTGGCCCCCGAGCTCAGCTGGTGGAACGAGGCGCGCAGGTTGCCGTGCCGGTCCAGCAGGGCCTGGGCGGCGCCGCGCAGCCGGGCCGCGTCCACCGGGCCGGTCAGGTCGAACACCATCCGGACCGTGTAGACGTCCGGGCCGGCCTCGTCCAGCAGGCTCTGGAACAGCAGGCCGGTCTGCAGCGGGGCGAGCGGCAGCACCTCGCGTACCGGGAAACCGAGATCGGCGATCTCCCGCCGGTCCGTCTCGGAGAGCGCGACCAGCGACAGGGTGGCCGGCACCGGCTCGGTGCCGGTGACCGTGCCGGCCACCGCGACCAGCCGGGCCGGGGTGCGGTTCTGGAAGACCTGCCGGGGCGAGAGCGACAAGCCGGCGGTACGGGCCCGGCCGACCAGTTGCATCGACATGATGCTGTCCCCGCCGAGCGCGAAGAAGTCGTCGTCGATGCCGATCCCGGCCACCCCGAGCACCTCGGCGAACACGTCGCAGAGCAGCTTCTCGCGAGGCGTGCGCGGGGCCCGGCCGGCTCGCCCGGCGGTGAAGTCGGGCGCCGGCAACGCGGCCCGGTCGAGCTTGCCGTTGACGCTCACCGGCAACTTCGCCAGGGGTACGAACGCGCCCGGAACCATGTAGTCGGGCAGCAGCGCGCTCAGGTCGGCTCGCAACCGGGCCGGGTCGGCGTCGCCCACGACGTACGCCACGATCCGCTTGACCCCGCCGTCGGTCCGCAGCACCACGGCGGTCTGCCGGACGCCGGGCCGGCTCGCCACGACCGCCTCGATCTCGCCCAGCTCCACCCGGAACCCACGGATCTTCACCTGGTGGTCGGCGCGGCCGACGAACTCCAGCGCGCCCTGTCCGGTCCAGCGCACCAGGTCGCCGGTGCGGTACATCCGGGAACCGGGGCGGGCAAACGGGTCCGGCAGGAATCGCTCGGCGGTCAGACCGGGCCGGCCGAGATAGCCGCGCGCCAGCCCGAGGCCGCCGAGGTAGAGCTCGCCGACCGTGCCCGGCGGCACCGGGTGCAGACCGCTGTCGAGCACGTAGGCGAGCTGGCCCGGGTCCGGCACGCCGATCGGCACGGTTCCGGTGCGAACCGGCTCGACGTCCCACAGCGTGGCGTTGACGCTGGTCTCGGTCGGCCCGTACGCGTTGTACATGTGCCGTCCGCGCGCGAACCGCTCGGCCAGCCGGGCCGGTACCTCCTCGGTGCCGACGATCAGGTGTACGCCGAGCGGCAGGTCGACGTCGGCGGGCAGCGCGCCGAGCACCGACGGCGGCAGCGCCATGTGGGTGAGCTCGTGCTTGACGAGGTAGTCGACCAGGGCCGCACCCGGCGCGCGCAGCTCGGCCGGCACGACCACCAGGGTGCCGCCGGAGAGCAGCGCCCAGCACATCTCCCAGTAGGCGAGGTCGAAGCTGGGCGAGGCGAACTGCAGGGCCCGGCTGTCCTCGGTGACGCCGATCCGCCGGGTCTGGGTGGCGAGCAGCTTGGCCACGCCCTCGTGGGTGACGACCACGCCCTTGGGCCGGCCGGTGGACCCCGAGGTGTAGATGACGTAGGCGGCGTCCAGCGGTCCGGGCTCACGCGGCTCGGCCTGCGGCCCGTCGCCGAGCCGGTCGGCCTCGGTGATGGTGACCAGCGGACGGGCGTCGTCGAGCATGTAGCGCAAGCGATCCGGCGGGTAGTCGAGGTCGAGCGCGAGATAGGCGGCGCCCGACCGCAGCACGCCGACCAGCGCGGTGATCAGGTCGGCCGAGCGGGGCAGCGCCACCGCGACGACCTCGCCCGGACCGGCGCCGCGGGCGGCCAGGGTGCGGGCCAGGCGAGCCGACCGGGCGTCCAGCTCGGCGTAGGTGACCTGCTCGTCGCCGCAGATGAGCGCGACGTGGTCGGGCCGGGCCGCGGCGATCTCGGCGAACCGGCGCGGGAACGTGGTCGGCTCGATCCCGTCGGTGCGACCGGCCCATCGGTCGAGCAGCCGCGCGCGCTCGGCCGGGTCGAGGATGTCGATCCGGCCGACCGGCCGGGCGGGGTGCTCGGCGAACGCGGCGAGGATCCGGACCAGCCGGTCCAGCAGTCCGCGCGCGGCGGCCGTGTCGAACACGTCGGCGCGATGCCGGATCTCCAGGTTGATCCGGTCCCCCGGCTCGGCGATCAGCACCAGCGGATAGTGCGTGGCGTCCTCGTCGTACGCCTCGGTGACCCGCAACCCGGGCACCGGCTCGGCGGGACCGCCCGGATAGCTCTCGAAGACCGTCAGCGTGTCGAACAGCTCGCCGTGCCCGGCCAGCCGCTGGATGTCGCCGAGGCCGAGGTACTGGTGCTCGATGAGCGTCGCCTGCTCGTCCTGCAGGCGGCACAGCAGGTCGCCGACCGGCTCGGCGGGGTCGATCCGGACCCGGACCGGCACGGTGTTGATGAACAGGCCGATCATCGACTCGACGCCGGGCAGCTGCGGCGGGCGGCCGGAGACGGTGGCGCCGAAGACCACGTCGTCGCGACCGGTGGCGCGGGCCAGCAGCAGGCCCCAGGCCGCCTGGACGAGGGTGTTCACGGTGCAGCCCCGGGTGCGGGCCAGCGCGGCGAGGCGGGCGCTGAGCGGTTGCGGGAGCGCGGTCTCGACCGACTCCGGCACCGTCGGCTCGGCCGGGGCGCCGGCCGGGGCGATCCGGGTGGGTCCGTCGAGGTCGGCCAGGGCGGCCCGCCAGGCGGTCCGGGCGGCCTCGGAGTCCCAGCGGCCGAGCCAGGCCAGATAGGCCTTGTACGGCGGGACCGGCGCCAGTTCCCTACCGGCGTAGAGGTCGAGCAGCTCCTTCACCAGCAGCGGGGACGACCAGCCGTCGAGCAGGATGTGGTGGTGGCTGATGACCAGGCGGTGGACGTCGTCGGCCATCCGTAGCAGCGTCATCCGCAGCAGCGGCGGCCGGGTCATGTCGAAGCGCGGGGCGGGCCGGTCGACGTCGTCCTGGCCGCGTACGTCACGGAACTCCCACGGCAGCGGCACCCGGGCCGGGATCGCCGCGACCGTGCCGCCCTTGGCCGTGCGCCGGAACCCGGCCCGCAGGTTGGCGTGCCGGTCCAGCAGTGCCTGCCCGGCCGCCCGCAGCCGCGCCGGGTCGAGGTCGCCGGTCAGATCGAGCGCGGTCGACACCGTGTAGACGTCCGGGCGGTCGGCGTCGTACAGGGCGTGGAACAGCAGGCCCTCCTGCAGCGGCGACAGCGGCAGGACGTCCTGGAGCCCGGTCTTCTTGGTCACTGCGTCTCCCACTCCGACGCGAAGTCGGCGAAGTCGGCCTCGAGGCCGTCGATGTCGTCCTGGCTGAGTTCGACCAGGTCCAGGTCGGACGGGGTGTAGCCACCGCCGTCGGTACCGGTGGCCAGCGCCCGCAGCGCGGCCCGGAACCGCTCGGCCAGCTCGTGCGCCCGCTCGGCGTCGAGCAGCCCGCGCGGCCAGGTGAGGGTGGCGACGAGCCGGGGCCCGTCGGGGTGGTCCTCGGTGATCGCGTTGATCTCGAGCGGATGGTCGGCCGGCATGCCGTCGTCGGCGCCGCCGCCCCAGCCCTCCCCGGCCGGCTCCCAGGGACCCTCACCGGCGTCGCCGGCCGCGAACCGGCCGAGATAGTTGAACCCGATGAGCGGCCGCGGTTTCCCGGCCAGCGGCGCGGCGGGATGCGACCAGCGCAGCAGGCCGTAGCCCACCCCGTCGTCCGGCACCGCGCGCAGGCGTTCCTTGACCACCCGGAGCGCGTCGCCGGGGCTCTCGTCGCCGAGGTCGAGCCGGACCGGGTACTCGGTGGTGAACCACCCGAGGGTCCGGGACAGGTCGGCCCCCGGCACGAGCTGTTCCGCCCGGCCGTGGGCCTCCAGCATGACCGGCCAGCCCGGGCTGTCGGCCCAGTCCCGCAGGGCCAGTGCCAGCCCGGTCAGCAGCACGTCGCCGACGGTCGCGTGGAAGCCCGCCGGCACGGTCGTGAGCAGCGGCTCGGTCTCCGCCGGCGGCAGCGTGACGGTGTGCTCCAGGCAACTGCCGACGGTGTCCCGGGCGGGGTCGAGCGGCCGGTGGCCGAGCGCGGCGCGCGGCCCGTCCAGCACCTCGGCCCAGTACGGCGTCTGGCTCTCGGTGCGCGGGTCACGGGCGAGCCGGTCGAGCTCGCGGGCCCAGCGCCGGAACGAGGTACCGGAGCGGGTCAGCGGCCGGCCCCGCCAGGCGTCGGCGAGGTCGGGCAGCAGGATCCGCCACGAGACCCCGTCGACGACCAGGTGATGGATCACCAGCAAGAGGTACGGGCCGGTCAGCACCGCCTGGAGCAGGACGCCCCGGGCCGGGTCGAGCCGGTCGCGCGCCTCGGCGACGATCCGGGTCAGCGCGGCCGGGTCGGCGGTCTCCACGCGTACCGGATCGATCGGGGCCCCGGGCTCGGGGATCTCGATGCCGGCCGCGGTGATCCGGGCGCGCAGCAGGTCGTGCCGGTCGGCGACGGCCCGAAGCACCGCGGTGAGCCGGTCCGCGGTGGCGTCCGCCGGCGCGTGCAGCAGCATCGACTGGTGGTAGCCGCGGGTCGGTCCGTCCACCTCGAACATCCAGCGCATCACCGGGGTCAGCGGTGCGCTGCCGCGGGCCTCGGCCGGCTCCTCGACGATCGTCGTCGTCTCGACGGTCGCGGTCCGGGCCAGCGCGGCCGGGGTCTTGTGCCGGAACACGTCCCGCGGGCTGATCCCCAGGCCGGCCGACCGGGCCCGGCTGACCAGCTGGATGGAGACGATGCTGTCGCCGCCGAGCAGGAAGAAGTCGTCGTCGGCGCCGACCGAGGGCAGGCCGAGCACTTCCGCGAACAGGTCGCAGAGCTGCTGCTCGCGC
>NZ_BOMM01000080.1 GCF_016862195.1 Paractinoplanes ferrugineus
TCGGCGATCCCGGCCGGGCCGGCCACCCCGATCCCCGCGACCAGGGCGCCGAGAGCGGCGGCGACGAGCCATCTTCTTCGTCCGCGCATGCGGAAGTCTCCGTTTCGTGGTCCAGGCAATCGAGGGGGGTTCAATCTCAAGGACTGGTGCAGGTGAGCGCCGGGACCGACGGGGTGCCGGTGCCGAGGAATCCGAAGACGACCGACCCGCCGGCCGGGATCGATCCGCCGTAGGCGGGGTTGCGGACGGTCACCGTCGAGCCGCTCGTGGTCAGGGTGCCGTTCCAGAGCTGGGTGATGCTCTGGCCGCTGCCGAGCGTCCAGCCGACGGTCCAGCCGTCGACCGGTGCGCCGCCCGCGGAGACGGTCACCTCACCCTGGAAGCCGCCCGGCCAGGAGTTGACCGTCCGATAGGTGGCCGCACAGCCGGTCGCCGGGTTCGAGGGACTCGGCGTGAGGCTCACCGAGGGCGACGGGCTGGCCGTGGGGCTGACCGACGGTGACGGGCTGAGCGTGGAACTGGCCGACGGCGACGGGGAGGTCGTGCCCGGCGGCAGGTAGGGGCATTTGCTGCGATACAGCGAGATGCCCTGCGGGTCGGCGAGCGACGGGCACAGGAACTGGGTGTACCGGGTGTCGTTGTCGAGGAAGATCTTGAGCCACGGGATCAGGACCTTCATCTCGGTGTTGTTCGCCCGGGTGAAGAAGAGGTGGTCGGCGCCGGCGATCTGCACGAAGTCGCTCGGCGTCGCCGCCGGCATGGTGGCGTACAGGTTGTTCAGATAGGACGGCGTCACGGTGGGATCGGTCTGCCCACCGATGATCATCATGGGCACGTGGTTGGTGGCCAGGCTGAGACTGCCGGGTGTGCCCGGAGCGAGGCCGACCGCGGCCTTGAGCGACGGGCGCCGCTCCGAGGCGAGGATCGTCCCCGCGCCACCGGCCGAGTGACCCATGACCGCCAGCCGGGTGGCGTCGACGCGGTCCCGGACCTGGCTGCGCTGGGTCAGGTAGTCCAGCGCGGCGAGGAGCTGGGTGGCCCGGGCGTCGGCGCCGTCGTTGCGGGTGATCGTCTCGACGCCGATCACCACGAAGCCGAAGGAGGCCAGCCACGGCCCCATCCAGGCTTCCTCGTTGGCGAACAACGCCGAGTAGCCGGGCACGATCGCCACCGCGCCGTACGTGCCCCGGCTGGTGTCGGTCGGGTAGTAGATGTATCCCCCGCCGAATCCGTTGCCGGCCGGCACGGTGAGCTGCGCGGTCGCGAAGGTCCCGCGGGTGGCCGCGACGCTCGCCACGGTCGGGTCCGGGCCGCGCTGGTACGGGTTGTCCGCGGCGAAGGCGGTGCGCGGCGACAGCAGCGCGGTGAGCAACACCGCGGCGGCCACGGCCGTGATCGCGACGAGTGCGGTGAGCCGCTCGCGCGGCCCCCGTCCCGTCCGCGACGCGGTGATGTCCGGTGAAGCCGGGTCTCGCGGCACGGCGGGCGACATCAGCCGACGCCGCACGCGTTGCCGTTGAGGGTGAAAGCGGTAGGCGCGGCCGAGTTACCGGTGTGCGTCGCCTGGAAGCCGATGGTCACCGACCCACCGGCCGGGATCGCCGCGTTGTAGGACGCGTCCTTCGCGGTCACCGCCCCGGAGCTGGGCGCGTAGGAGGCGTTCCAGCCGGAGGAGATCGTCTGCCCGGCGGGCAGGGCGAAGTTCAACGACCACCCGTTGACGGCCGAGCCGCCGGTGTTGGTGATCGTGATGCTCTCGGTGAGCCCGGTGCTCCACGCGCTGACCGTGGCCGTGACGCGGCAGGCGGCCGGACCCGCGGTGCTACTCGTCGGCGGGGTCGTGACCGGCGACGACGGCGGGGTCGAAGGCGGGTTCGAGGGCGGGGTCGAGCTCGGGGTGGTCGGCGGGGTCGTCGGCGGCGCGGAGGTGCGGTCCAGACCGAGGAAGGAGATCGCGTACGCCAGTTGGCCGGTCTGCGGCAGCGCGTGCCCGACCCCGGCGATGCTGACGCCCTCGATCGTGGCCAGGGTGCCGGTGCTGCCGTAGCGGGTACGCGTCCAGGAGGACTGCGGGTGATCGGTGAACGACGGGGTCTGGCTCAACCCGTGCAGGGCGGTCCACTGCTTGATCTCCTCGCCGAAGTTCGGGTAGGCGAGGGTCGTGTCGGTGGTGCCGTGCCACAACTGCATCCGTGGGTAGCCGCCGGTGTAACCGGGGTACATCGCCCGCGCCTGGGTCGCCCACTGGGCGGCGGTCTTGATCAGGCGTCCACCGGAGCAGGTGCTGTTCCACAGTGATCCGTCGGTGGTGGCGAAACAGCCGGCCGGCACGCCGGAGAACGCCGAGGCCGCCGAGAACACGTCCGGATACTGCGCGGCCAGCACGTTCGTCATCATCGCGCCCGAGGAGAAACCGCTCACCACGATCCGGGCCGGGTCCACGTGATAACGCGACCGGGCCCAGGAGACCATCGACATGATGCCGGTGGAGTCGCTGCCGCCGTCCCGCTTGAGCCCCTGCGGGCTGGACACGTCGAAGCAGCTGCCGCTGCGGGTGGCCTCGGGCAGCACGATGACGTAGCCGTAGCGGTCGGCCGCGTTGACGTAGTCCCGGCCGTTGCCGTTGAAGATGCCGCTGGCCGAGCCGCTGCAGTAGTGCACGAGAAGCAGCAGGGCGGGCTGCGGCGCCACGTTGTTCGGCACGTAGACGTACATGTTGAGGTTGGTCGGGTTGTTGCCGAAGCCGGTCACCCTGGTCAGGGCGGCGGCCGACGCGGGCCGGGCGACCAGCATCAGGGCCGCGGCGATCAGCGGGAGCAGGGCGATCGGCAGGAGCATCCGTAGACGCCTTCGCATGTCGACTCCATTCAAACGAGCGGGATGGGGACAGCGGTCACCCAGGATCGGCTCCCGCACGCGAGAGGTACGCATGCCGGGACCTTGGCCGCAGCCATTTGCGTTAACGTTAACAACGCGATCCGGATGTTACGGAAGCATTGCCGAGCATTCAAGGCCGTCATTGGATAACGGCTTTTCAGCAAGAATTGTGGGCGGCATTCCCGAGCTATTCGCGGCGCCCGGGAGCCGCCGCCAGCTAGCGCACCGTGCGGCGGCGGTGGTCCGCGGCGAGCACGAGGTACGCGGCGGCGGTCCAGGTGTAGGCCCGATCACGCAGGCCGGCACCGGTCTCGGCGTCGAAGTTCTCGGCGAAGCCGGACTCCTCGCACAGGTGCCGGAAGCGCTCGCTGACGGTGTCGGCCAGCTCGGTGTGGCCGGCCCGGCGCAGGCCGTCCTCGATGAGCACGGTCGAGGGCGCCCAGATCGGCCCGCGCCAGTAACCGTCCGCGGCGTAGTGCGGCGAGTCGACCGGCTCGGTGGCCAGGCCGTACGCGGTGAGGTGGGTCTTGATCCGGTCGGCCAGCGCGGTGTGGATCTCGGCCGGCAGGTCGGCGCCGAGCACGATCGGCATCAGTGCGAGCAGGCTGGAGCTGCGCCGGGCCGGCCCGCCGTACGGGTCCCGGGCGACGAAGTGGCTGCCGTCCCACAACTGCGACACCAGCGCCGTGGTGATCTCCTGCGCGGTGGCGTGCCAGCCCGCGGCGGCGGCGTCGTCGCCCAACTCGGTGGCGAGCGCCTCGAGCTCGCGGAGCTGGGTGATCAGGAAGGCGGCGAGGTCGGCGGTCTCCAGGACGCGGCCGGCGTCGAACGTGGTGGAGTTGTCCCAGCCACTGTCGTTGCCGTGCTGGTAGTGCGGCAGGACGTGGCCGGGAGCGCGGCGCTGGGTCAGCCAGAAGGTGGTCCAGCGGCTCAGGCGCCGATAGGCGTCGGTCAGCTGGGGCCGGGTCAGCGACATGCCGGGCTCGGCGCGCAACCGGGCGAGCGCCCAGCCGTGGATGGGTGGCTTGACGAAGTTGTGGAGCACCTCGGAGTGGGTCACCGAGTCGGGCAGCGCCCCGGTCGGATCCTGGTGGTCGAACGGGAGGTGGAACTGGTGCCAGGCCAGGGCCGGGTCACCGGCCGCCAGCGCGAGGGCGTTGAAGCAGTGGTCCCAGCTCCAGACCTTGTCCATCCAGTGCTTCGACATGAGCACGGCCGGACGGGCGAGGAAGCCGGCCGGCGCCACCGTCGCCGACCACAGCACGTAGGTGGCGAGTCCGGCGGCCGGCGTCTCGGCGGCCCGCCAGGGCGCCACCGCCTCGAGGTAGGCATCGAAGGCGGCGGTGACCCGGCTGACCACGTCGTCGAAGCCGACGGTGGCTCGGTAGGGGTCGCGGCTGGTCGCGTACTCCTCGATGGCGACCTCCCAGGAACCACCCGCCGGCAGGTCGAGGTGCCGCTCGCCGGCACCGAGCAGTTCCGCGCCCGCCCCGGTGACAGACGTAGCGCCGGTGGCCGAGGTCGCGCCGAGCACGGTGACCCGGTAGCGGCGACCGGTCTCGTAGGCGGTGAAGACGAAGGCCCGGTCGCGCGGGTCGCGGTAGAGGTAGGTGCCGGAGAACGGGGTCAGCGTGCCGGCGGCGGCCGCGATCCGCAGGCCGAGACCGGTGCCGCGGAGCCGGACCGTGTCGGCGCTCTCATAGGCCAGCTCGATCTGCCCGGCCGGGTGCTCCCAGCGCAGCCGGGCCGGGGTGGCTTCGACGTCGGCCGCGGCCCGCCCGTCGCCGTCCCGCGCTTCCAGCCGCAGGATGGCGTGCATGCCGGTCTGGTGCGACACCAGGTGCGGGTCGTCGGCGTGGGTGTTCTCCGCGACGACCGGTGAGATGCCGAACCACGATCCCGGGTGGCTGAACGGGATGCCCTGGATCGAGAAGGTGGTGAGCACGGAGCGGTGCCCTCCGTTCGAATCGGTTCGACAGCGGGTCCGCCGAGGCTATGACCGGGACGATCGTCCGGTCAACTACTGAATAACCGTTACCGGAAACAGTAGCGTCATGACCTCGACACGCGACGTTGACATCGGCATCCGTCCATGCCTACCTTGTGCTGCGAACCGATTCGACTGTTCGTTCGCCGAGATTTTGTTGGGCCGAGATGAGGTGCCGCCGTGGACATCGGGGAGATCGCCCGACGGGCCGGGGTGTCGCGCAGCACGGTGTCCTACGCGCTGAGCGGCCGCCGCCCGGTGCGCGCCGAGACCAAACAGCGCATCCAGGCCGTCATCGACGAGATCGGTTACCGGCCCAACGCCGCCGCCCGGGCGCTCAAGGAGGGCCGCACCCGCACCCTCGGCCTGGTCATCCCGCCGGCCAGCCTCCGGCTGACCGACATGCAGCTGGGCTTCGTCGCCAGCGTCGTCGAGGCCGCCGCGCACGCCGACCTGGACGTGCTGCTGTCCCCGTCGGGTGGCGACCACGACCGCTCCTTCGAACGGATGATCTCCGGCCGGCGGGTCGACGGGGTCGTCCTCATGGAGATCCGGCTCGAGGACGAACGGGTCACCCGGCTGGACCGGGCGGGCCTGCCGTTCGTCACCATCGGGCACACCGCGCATCCGCGGGGCACCTCCTGGATCGACGTGGACTACGCCACGCTGGTGGCGCGCTGCGTGCACCACCTGGCCGACCTCGGCCACCGCCGCATCGCGCTGATCAACCGATCCCCGGAGCTGGTCGCGGCCGGTTACGGGCCGGCGCACCGGGCGCAGGCGGGGTTCGCCGAGGCGGTCCGCCGCCGCGGCCTGACCGGCGTCGAGCTCGCCTGCCAGGACGATCCGGCGGCCGGCGAGGAGTGCTTCGAACAACTGCGCGAGCGGCACCCCGACGTCACCGCCATCACCACCGTCAACGAGGCGGCCCTACCGGGCATCCAGCGCGGCATCGAGCGGGCCGGGGTGGACGTCCCGGGTGCGATGTCCATCGCCGGGGTGGCCGCCCGGCACTGGGCCGAAGGCTTCCGCCCCCAACTGACCGCGGCCGACGTCCCCACCCTGGAAATGGGCGCCCGCGCCGTCGAACTGCTCCTCGAGCGGATCGCCACGCCCGGCGCGCCAGCACGTCACCTGCTGCTTACACCCCCCATCTCGCTGCGGGACAGCACCGGGCCGGCGCCCGCCCGCTGACCCCCGTCCCCCTCCCCGGGCGCGGCCACCGGCTCCGCCCGCGATCACCGCTGTCCACGTCCCGTCGCGTAGCCGCTCCCCCATCTTCTGGAGGCACCGTGAGATCCGCATCCCCACCCCGTTTCCCGGTCGGCCGTGTGCTGGCCGGGGCCCTGATCGCGGTCGGCGTGCTCGCCGTCCCGGCGCCGGCCCAGGCCGACAACCAGAGCATCGGCGTGAACTTCGCCGCCGGCACCGCGGCGCCCACCTATCGGGCCTCCGGCTGGATCTACGGCATGACCGAGAACGGCACCAACCCGCCGAGCAACTACTTCACCGACGTCAAGTTCCAGGCCATGCGGGCCGGCGGTGCGCAACTGGCCGGCGGCGGCTGGCAGGGCGGCGGGTACGACCGCAGGTGGAACGCCACCCGGGCGCAGATGCTGCGGACCAAGGCCCTCGGCGGCAAGTTCGTCCTGCTCCCGCACGACCTGTGGGGCGCCGACGGCGCCAACATCGCCCGCTACCCGGGTGACAACGGCAACTGGACCGACTACAACAACTTCCTCACCCGGGTGATCGCCGACGTCAAGGCCACCGGCGTACCGGTGCAGTGGGACATCTGGAACGAACCCAACATCTCGATCTTCTGGAACCGGCCGCAGTCGCAGTACTTCGAACTGTGGCGGCGCACCTACCAGCGGCTGCGCGCCGACATGCCGGGCACCCTGATCGTCGGACCCAGCTACGCCGGCGTGCCGACCACCAGCAACGGCGCCTGGTGGAACCAGTACCTCGACTACGTCAAGGCCAACAACGTGGTGCCGGACATCATCAGCTGGCACTCGCTGCCCGGTGACCCGGTGGCCAACGTCGCGGCGGCGAACTCCACGCTCGACGCCCGCGGCATCCCGCACCCCCGGCCGTACCAGATCAACGAGTACGGCGCCGGCAACGAGCAGAACCCGGCCGACGGCGCCTGGTACATCACCCGGCTGGAACGGGCCGGCGCCGACGGGCTGCGGGCCAACTGGGCAAGCGGTGGCAACCTCCACAACGACCTGGGCAATCTGCTGATCCACAATTCCGCCGGTCAGTACCAGACCAAGGGCGAATGGTGGGTCTACCGGTTCTACGCCCAGCAGACCGGCACCATCGTGACCACCACGCCGTCGTCGGGTTACGACGCGTACGCCACCAAGGACACCGGGACCGCCAAGGTCCTCATCGGCGGGGGCCGCACCACCGGGAACATCGCCGTCTCGCTGCAAGGGCTCAACAGCACCACCGGGCTCGTGGTGAACAACCAGGTGCGCGCGGTGGTGCAGCGCATCCCGGACAACAACGGCGGGGCCGTCACCGGTCCGGTCACCGTGCAGGACCAGGTCGTCACCCTGACCGGCAACGCGGCCACGGTGAACGTCAACAACACCAACGTCAACGACGCGTACACCATCACCTTGCTGCCGTCGTCCACCCCGACCTCGCCGTCGCCGTCGCCGTCCGCCTCGGCCTCGCCGTCGCCGTCCTCGTCCGCGTCGTCCCC
Source organism: Paractinoplanes ferrugineus (assembly GCF_016862195.1). Classification (GTDB taxonomy): domain Bacteria; phylum Actinomycetota; class Actinomycetes; order Mycobacteriales; family Micromonosporaceae; genus Actinoplanes; species Actinoplanes ferrugineus. Next base: position 7,584 of record NZ_BOMM01000080.1, read on the forward strand.
GCCGGCGACCGGCACCGCGTGCACCGCCTCCTACCAGATCACCGGCACCTGGCAGGGCGGCTTCCAGGCCGAGGTCGCGGTCTCGAACACCGGCTCGGCGGCGACCCGCGGCTGGGCGGTGAACTGGACGCTGCCGGCCGGGCAGGCGATCAGCCAGATCTGGAACGGTTCACTGGTCACCAGCGGCAGCGCGGCCACCGTGACGAACGTGTCCTACAACGGGACGCTGGCCCCGGGGGCCACCGCCACGTTCGGCTTCCTGGCGTCCGGCAACTCGGCGAGCACGCCGTCGCTCACCTGTTCGGCGAACTGAACGGAGGCATCATGAAACGTCAAGCGATCATCCTCAGTGTGGCCCTGGCCGGTGCGGCCGGACTGGTGGCCACGGCCGGATCGGCGCAGGCGGCCACCGGCTGCCGGGCCGACTACGCGATCACCAGCTCCTGGCAGGGCGGCTTCGGGGCCTCGGTCACCGTCACCAACCTCGGAGACGCCCTGAACGGCTGGCAGGTCGGCTGGTCGTTCACCGCCGGCCAGAAGATCGACCAGTTGTGGAACGGCACGGTGAGCCAGTCCGGTGCGCAGGTGACGGTGTCCAACGCCGCCTACAACGGCAGCGTCGCCACCGGCGGGAGCGCCTCGTTCGGCTTCAACGGTTCCTGGACCGGCAGCAACCCGGCGCCGACGGTGTTCACCCTCAACGGCGTCGCGTGCACCGGGGCGCCGGTGACGACGAGCCCGTCCGGCCCCTCGACCTCGCCCAGCACGTCGGTTTCACCCAGCACCTCGGTCTCACCCAGCCCGTCCACCTCGAACCCGCCCCCGGCGACGGCGCTGCCGTGTGACCTCTACGCCGCCGGCGGCACCCCGTGCGTCGCGGCGCACAGCACGACCCGCGCGCTGCTCGCCTCCTATTCCGGCCGGCTCTACCAGGTGCGCCGCAGCTCGGACAACACCAGCCGCGACATCACCGTGCTCACCCGGGGCGGGACGGTGAACGCGGCCCTCCAGGACTCGTTCTGCGCCGGCACCTCGTGCGTCGTGACCGTCGTCTACGACCAGTCCGGCCGCGGCAACGACCTGTGGTACCAAGGCTCCACTGTGGTGCCCGGATCGCCGCAGAGCAGCCCGGCCAACGCCACCACCGAATCGCTGTCGGTCGGCGGGGCCAAGGCCTACTCGCTCTACATCCGGGCCGGCAACAGTTACTGGCGCGACGGACACCTGACCGGTGTGCCGACCGGCAGCGCCCCCGAGGGCATGTACATGGTCACCAGCGGCACCCACGTCAACAGCGGCTGCTGCTTCGACTACGGCAACAGCGAGACCACCCGCAAGGCCGACGCCGCCGGTGCGATGGACGCCATCTACTTCGGCACCAGCTGCTGGTTCGGCGGGTGCTCCGGGTCCGGCCCGTGGGTGCAGGCCGACCTGGAATGGGGCCTGTTCCCCGGTGGCAGCAGCAAGTGGAACCCCAACCAGCGGGCCTTCAACAGCAAATTCGTCACCGCGATGCTGAAGAACAACGGCACCAGCCGCTTCGCCATCAAGGGCGGCAACGCCCAGTCCGGCTCCCCGATCACGCTGTGGGACGGTTCACTGCCGTCCGGCTACAGCCCGATGAAGAAGCAGGGTGCCATCGTGCTCGGCAGCGGTGGTGACTGCTGCAAGCCCAACGGCGGCGCCAACCAGAGCGCGGGCACGTTCTACGAGGGCGCCATGGTCGCCGGCTACCCCTCCGACGCGACCGAGGCCGCGGTGCAGGCCAACATCACCGCCGCCGGCTACCGCTGATCCCGCGGAACGCTCGGCGTCGCCCCGGCGGTCACCGCCGGGGCGACGCTGTTCATCGGTGGGTCACAGCCGGCGTACGCGTGACCCACCGGTCGGTGATCGGTGCCTTCGGAGACTTCGACGGCTCAGGCGTGGTGGCATCGGCATCACCGTCCCCGGAGCGCCACCAGTAGGCGACCAGGCAGACGAAGATCAGGAAGACGAGCGTGCCGCGCCTGACCGCCGTCCACCACGCCTGCCAGTAGGCCTTGCGCTGCTTCGGCAGACCCGCCTTGCTCGACTTGTAGTCCTTGTTGGCTCGGTGCATCACCGCCATCGCATAGCCGACGACGAAGACCGCCGAGCCGGTCAGCAGCAGGATCAGAACGACGGGACCGGCGACGTCGCGGCCGGTCACTTCAGCAGCGGTCTCGAACATGCGGCCCAGCCTGCGACACAGACCTACCGGAAGTCCTCCGCCGGCGTGCCGGCCGGGTCCAGCGGGTCGAGCAGCTGGACCCGGCCGGCCGCGCTGACCTCTATTCCGGGATGTTGCTGGCCGCGCCTCCGATGACGTACGGCGTGGTGATGCCCTCGTACATCAGGTGGGCGACCATGCCGTCGGCGGCGTGCGGCAGGTTGTGGCAGTGGTCGGCCCAGATGCCGGGGTTGTCGGCGACGAAGGCCACGTCGAACGACTCACCGGCGGGAACCTCGAGCGAGTCCGTCCACCATGGACTGCCGGTGGCCCGGGTGCCGTCGCGGGCCAGGACCAGCAGTCGGTGACCGTGCAGGTGCATCGGATGCGATTCGCCGCTGTTGTTGCTGATCGTCATCCGCGCGACGTCCCCGGTCCGCACCATGAACATCGGGACGTCCGGGTAGAGGTGACCGTTGATGGTCCAGAACAGTCCGGGGCGGCCCCGGACGAAACCCGGCCGGCGGTTGATGTCGTACTTGAAATGGCGGACGGCCCGGTCGGGATCGAACGGGACGGCCTGCGGGGTGCCGTAGCTCAGCAGGTCGAGGGTGGCTCCCGGGCGCGGCGACGCGGCGACGGCCGGGCCGAGGGTGACGGCGGCCGCTCCGCCGATCTCGACACGGGCCCCGGTGGCCGGCACCGTCAGCCCGAGGTCGACCCGGCCACCGGCGGGCAGGTTGAGGGCGGTGTCGCGCACCTCGGCCGGCCCGTTCACCTCGGAGCCGTCGACGGCGAGCACCCGGAAGGACGCGCCGCTGACCCAGACCGGCACGAGGCCGTTCTCGGTGTTGATCACCCGGACCCGGACCTTCCGGCCGGGTTCGGCCGGCACCGCGGCCGGTTCCGACGAGCCGTTCACCGTGGAGTAGCCGCGGTACTGGTGCATGAGCGCCACGAAGTCGGTCTCGTCCGGGACCGGTTTCGCGGGATCGACGACGAGCGCACCGAGCAACCCGCCGCGCACCTGTTCGTGGGAGATCTGGTGCGAGTGGTACCAGAACGTGCCGGCCCGGTCGGCCACGAACCGGTAGGTGAAGGAACCACCGACGCCGACTGCGTCCTGGGTGACGCCGGCGACGCCGTCGTCGGCGTTGGGCACGTCGACGCCGTGCCAGTGCAGCGTGGCGCCGTCCGGCACGGACTCGTTGACCAGGCGCACCTGAACCAGCTGGCCGACCTTGGCCCGGATGGTCGGGCCGGGCGACGTCCCGTTCAGCGTGTAGCCGTCGACCTTCTGCCCGGACGCCAGCGTGAACGATCCTTTCCGGGCGGTCAGCGTGACGTCCACGTCGGGCCGCCGGTCGGGGTCGGCCCGCAGCTGCGTCACCGGCACACCGCCGGCGTGCTGATGAACCGCGGGACCGCCACCGTCGTCGAGATAGCCCATCGACATCATGCTGTACGCGTCGGGCAGCAGACTGGCCTGCCAGAAATACCCCAGTGGACCCAGGATCGCCGCTGTCGCCACCAGCGCCACAGCCGTGCGGATCCGGCTCCTGGTCATCGTGCGGCAACCTCGACCGGAGCCGAGACGCGCTTGGCACGGCGGTCGGCGGCGTTGGCGGCGCCGATGATCAGGAAGGCCCCGAGCGCGTGCAGGATTCCGAGGCCGGGGACGCCGTGCGCGAAGATGCCGAGCGCGACCTGCGCCACCACCAGTCCGACGACGATGCCCGCCGCCGCCACCCCGCCCGGGATCTTGGCGAAGAAGGACACGATGAGGAAGGCCAGGACCACCAGCGGCACGAGAACCATGCCACCGATGCCGTGCAGCATCATGCCGCGCTGCTCGGTGAAGTTGAGTGTGTCGCGATCGTCCAGGACGGCCTTGTTCATGACGCCGCCGTCCTCGATCCAGTGGAAGAGACCGAAGAACCCCCAGACGATCACCATCGTCTGGAGGATCACCAAGATCATGATTGAGTGCGCCAGGACTCGGTAGGCAGTTTTCATCGTCTCGTCTCTCGTCCGCAAGTCGCCCGCAAGCTTAGGCAACTATCTATTTTGCCTATTGATAGTTACGCCAGTACACGTTCTGCACAGCGTAGGGCATCGCCCCCAGGGCTCGGTAGTGCGCGGGTGACATTTCGGCGAAGGGCCGCCCCGCGGGCTGGGGATGCCCGCGGAGCGGCCGTACAGGAGTTCGGAGCCGGCGGTCAGCGGTGGGCCCGGCCTTCGATGCGGGCCTGCACGAACTCGTAGCCGAGGTCGCCGAACTGGGTGCCGAGGGCCAGGCCGGCGGTGGTCGCGGCGGGGAAGTGCACGCCGCCGTCGAGCCGGGACGCGCGGCAGGCCGCCCCGAACTCGGTCCAGCTGCTGAAGTGCAGAGCGAGATCCCGCGCGGGGGTGACACCCGGCTCGACCAGGGAAGTGCCTCTGGGCGCCTGGTAGGTCAGGTCCAGCGCGTCCGACTTCAGGTAGCGGATGGCGGCCTGCGTGTGGGTCGAGCACAGCACCGAACTGCCGGACGGGTACTCGGGATGTTCGTTGACATCGAGATAGGACGTCCACTGGCTGCCCGGCAGGTCGTGGACCGTACCCTTGCCCGGCCCGCCCCAAGCGGTCACCCGCTTGTTCTTGAACAGGTACCGGATCGCGGTGAACGGCCGTACCGTGTCGTACCGGAATTTGTTGTACCAGCACGCGATGATCGCGTCGAACTCGGAGACCGCGGTCACGGCGTTGAGCTGGATGATCTCGTCGAAGCTGAGGTTCGACCCGACGGCCGCGGCCCCGAGCGAGTAACCCAGCGAATAGATCTTGTCGTTGAAGATCTCCGCCTTCATCTTGGTCACGTCGGTCAGCGCGGCCGAGTGCGCGAGGACGGTCTCGGCCTGTTCCCGGTAACCCCGCGGGTTCCTCTTGAAGTCGCTGTTCGCCGGCGCCGGCAACAGGAACTCGCGGGCGTCGGTGAAGGTGTACGGCCGCACCCGCCCGAAGAACGGCGTGAGCGCCTGCTGGATCCGGTAGGTACCACCCTTGTTCGTGAAGACCGCCGGCTGCCAGCGGGAGAGGTCACGCACCTCGCCGACGGTGTTGACCGGCTGGTAGTCCGAGTAGTCGCGGTAGGGCTGCCGGTTGTACGGCCCCCAGCCGATGTCGCCGAGCATGTTGGCCCCGTCGTGCAGCCGGGCGGCGATGACGCTGCGACCCGCCCGGTTGCCGATGCCGACCGCGGTGGTCGTGTTCTCCTGGTCGTCGTCGGGGTCGAGACCGTACTTGGTCAGCACCGCCCGCAGCTTGGGGCCGGCGCTGAACGGCAGCGCGGTCAGGAACGCCCGGTAGGTGGCATAGACCAGGGCGATGTTCTTGTTCCGGTTGGTCGCCGACTCGCCGGCCGGCCGGCGGCCCAGATTCGAGTGCACGCCCACCGCGGTGGGGTGGTACGGGGCGATCGCGTCGAACATCGACACCGCGATCAGCAGGTTGAGCCGGATCACCAGGGTCGCGTCGCCACCGGTGATGTAGTTGAGGATGATCGGGTCGAACTCGGCGACGACGATGGAGAAAGCGGCGTTGCCGTTGTCCCAGTCGAAGTCCTCCGCCGCCGCGGCCGGGACCGCGAGTGATGGGAGCGCCAGGACGGCGCCGGCCCCCGCGGCCACACCGCCGAGCATCGTGCGACGGGTTATCTGACCATTCATCTGAGCAGGCCTTTCGAGAGGGACGCAGGGATTTTGGCGGGCTAGCTCCGAGCCGGTCGGGGCGGTGCCGGGTCATCCCGGCCCGCCGCCCGGCGGAAGAAGCGGCGTAGCACCCGTTCGAGCGGGGCCTCGTAGATCCGGTACAGCAGCGCCGACAGGGCCAGCGACACCAGCAACGCGATGGCCGCCGGCCCGGCATGGCTCCAGCTCGGCTCGACCGGGTCGAGGAAGAAGTCGACCACCTTCTTGTCGGGGAACACCGAACTCGACACCGCGACCAGCACGGTGAAGTGGAAGAGGTAGAAGGCGTACGACCAGCGACCCAGCCGGACCAGCGGGGCCGAGCTGAGCAGCGAACGCTTCCCGTCCTCGTCCCGGGTCGCCACGGCGGCGATCAGCAGGGCGAACAGCGGCGCGGTGACCTGGTTGACGGCGTCATACGGCACGGACGACCGCCAGGCCGCGTCCCGGAACAGCCAGAGCACCAGGAAGCCCGCCGCGAGCAGCGCCGCCGCCTGCCAGACTCGCAGCGGGCTGCGCCAGCCCTTCCGCAATGCCGCCGCGACCACCACGCCCAGCAGGAACTCGACGAGCCGGAACGGCGGCGCGTACGTCCCCAGCACGGACAGACTGCTGGAGCTGATGTCGGCCGAGGAGACCGCGGTGGTCGGCGGGTCGGCGATCCACACCGCGACCCGGATCAGCCATCCCAGCGCGACCAGGCCGATCGCCAGGTACAGCAACTGCCGCAGCCCGCGCCGCACGATGGCCGGCGCCACCAGCGGGAAGAGCACATAGAAGAAGGCCTCGCAGGAGAGGCTCCAGGTGACCGGGCTCGGACCGGTGAGGATCCAGCCCGGCACCCAAGCCTGGATCAGCACGACGCTGGCCAGCCCGACGAGCACGAACGTCGGCACGTCGATGTCCGCGCTGTTGCCGGTGACGGCGAACAGCGTGGGCAGCGCGATGGCCAGGAACAACAGCGGCCAGACCCGGGCGAAACGCCGGCCGAGGAAGTAGCCGGTCGTGTCGTTCGGCGTCATCGTCCAGGTCAGCACGAAGCCGGAGAGGACGAAGAAGAACGTCACCCCACTGACCCCGAGACCAAACAGACCATGGGTGTACGGGAGTGGGAGAAAGACGTTCACGTGGGCCAGGAATATGGCCAGTGCAGCAAACCAGCGCAGGCCGGTGAGCGACTCCACCCGACGCGCTCCGCCGGAAGTGTCAGCAGTTCCGCCAGCATGGGCAGCGAGCGCCGCCGGCACGTCCCGATTTGTCGTTGACATCTCATCTCCGCACTTCAGAGCGGTTCCGGGCGATCGCATGCGTCGCTCAGCAAGGACTCTGGCAGCGCCCGATCAACGGCCAATAAAGCTCGGGTAATTCGTTTGATATAGCACCGATAAAGCGGCTCGAAACGCAATTCTTTCGGCTGCCCGCGCTCGCTAAAATCGGTGCGTCCGACGTTTGATGACGGTTCTAACGGAGGAAACCATGGCTTACGCCTACCGCACCGCACTCGTCACCGGAGCATCGAGCGGCCTGGGCCGGGAATTCGCCGAGCAGGCCGCCGCCGCGGGCTCCGATCTGATCCTGGTGGCCCGACGCGCCAACCTGCTCGACGAACTCGCCGCCGAACTCGGCCGCCGGCACGGGGTCGCCGTGGAGGTGCTGCCCGCCGACCTCGCCGACGAGCAGGACATCACCCGGGTCGAGGAGCGACTGGCCGAGCCGGGCCGCCCGGTCGACCTGCTCGTGAACAACGCGGGATTCGACATGACCGGCCGCTTCGCCGAGGTGCCGGCCGACGTGCAACGACGGCAGCTGGCGGTCAACGTGACGGCACCGATCCGGCTGGCTCGCGCGGCACTCCCCCGCATGATCAAGGAACAACGGGGTGGCATCCTGCTGGTCTCCTCACTCGTTTCGGCGCTGCCCATGCCGGGTTCGGCGCTCTACGGCGCGAGCAAGGCCCTGCTGACCGCCTTCGGTGAGAGCCTGCACATGGAGGCGATGCCGCACGGCGTCCAGGTGACCTCGGTGAGCGCGGGACTGATCCGGACGAACTTCCACGAGGTGGCCGGGATCAATACCGAGGGTCTGCCCAAGGCGGCCTGGATGGAGGCCGACGCCGTGGCTCGGGCCGGCCTCGCCGCGATCTCGGCCGGCCGGGTCTCGGTGATTCCCGGCCGCCTCAACCGCATTCAGGCCGTCTACGCCAAACTGGCGCCCAGGGCACTGCTGCGGGCGATGACCAAACGGTTCCTCTACCGCGACGTGCCGGCCACCACCGGCAGCTGACCGACGAGTCAGGCCCCGCCCGGCATGACCGGTGCGGGGCCTGGCTCGTCGACGTGTCCGGCCGGCGGCTCAGGCCGTCCAGTGCGGGGTGGAGTAGTAGAGCGGCTTCCACTCCGCCTCGAACTTCTGGGCCACGATCGGCGGGTAGGTGCCGATCACCTTCGCCTTGCGCTCCGGCGGCAGACCGTCGACGATCCACGGCACCATCTCGACCGCGTCCTTCACGTTGCCGGCCGCCCGGATGTTGTTGGTGACCTGAGCCCACTCCTGCTGGGTCATGTATTCGCCGATCATCGGCAAGGTGTCCTTCTCCTCGTGCCCGAGGTGGAAGGTCAGCTTGGTCACGAGTTCGTCGATGACGTCGGCCAGCATCGCCTCGGTCACCTCCGGCTTCTCGAACGCCGCGTCCACGCCCGCCAGCAGCGGGTCGATGAGCTCGTGCTCGGCCTCCATGGCGTCCAGTGTGGACATCCCGGAGACGCTGCCGCGGAGCTTTTCCCGCAGGGGCGGCCAGAGGAAGCTGTCCTCGCTGCGGTGATGCTGCAGCAGCTGACGCTTGAACACGCCCCAGCCGTTGAAGATGGCCAGTTGCTGGACCGGGTCGCTCAGGTTGCTCTTGCTCGCGGTGGTCGCGAGGCTGACCAGGTCGCGGCGAAAGGCGTCGTGGGCGGCCATCATCGCGGTGAGATCGATCTCGCCGGCCCCATGACGTGCCGCATTCGAATCGGGCAGATTGCTCGATGACATGAACGCACTCCTGTGGTCGGGATGATCCGCGCTCATTGCGCCAGATCATCCGGCAGACGCTGCGGGACCGGCCAAGGCACCACGCAGAAAGCTTAGTTAGCTAACTTCCTTTGGTCAACGGCGACCGGCTCGGCGCCGCCTGCCGCATTGGGCCGCCGCGGGCTGCTGAACCGGCGGACGAACGGTCGCTCGACGGATCGGTACAACCCGCGGGCGGCGAGCAGGATCACGGTGAACATGACGGCCCCCAGCAGCAGACCGACGCCCACCGGCCAGTCCTCGGTTCCGGAGATCTCCACCGAGATGCCCCAGCCGAAGGCCAGCAGCAGGCCGTGCACCATGTAGAAGGCGAACGAGGTCTCGCCGAGCCAGACCCAGCGCCGTCCGCTGAAGACGGTTCCCCGCCCGGCCCGGTCGGCTTGACTGGCGGCCGCGATGAGCGGCACGCAGAAGAAGCCGATCACTCCCGACACAGTGATCAGATAGAAGGGCGTGAACAGGGCGGCGGCGTAGCCCGCCAGGAAGATCCCGGCGGCCGGCAGCATGCCCGTCCGCGGCCAGCGGTGGGCGATGACGATCCGGGCCGCCAGCATGCCGAGCACGAAGTCGAGCAGGCGAGCCAGCGGGAAGAAGTAGACGAACCACAGCTGGGTGGGTGGCAGACCCTCGGGCTGACCGGGCAGCGTCACCGTGCTCGGTGCGTCCGACACGAGGAAATAGCTGATGAACGGCACCGATGTGGTGACCACGGCGAGCAGTCCGGCGGCCGGCCACAGCCGCGCCTCCGGAATGCGCCGCAGCGCGCGCAGCAGGAACGGGAAGAGCAGGTAGAAGAACGCCTCACAGGCGATGGACCAGCTCAGCGGGTTCATCGAGGTCGCATAGCCGAGTTTGCCGGGGAACCACGGCTGGATCAGGAAGAGGTTCGCCACCGCCGGCCCGGCCGCGATGGCGGTGCCGGACATCGTGATGATCAGGGCGGCGAACAGGAAGGTCGCCACGTGGTTGGGATAGATCTTGACCAGCCGGCGGCGCCAGAAGCGCAGCGCCGTGTCGGCCTCCCGGGCGGACCAGGTGAGCACGAATCCGCTCAGGATGAAGAAGAACGACACCCCGGCCGTCCCGCCCTTGGCGAACACGAACTCGGTGACCTTGCCGACGCCGCCCGACAGGTACGAGAACAGCGTGAAGTGGAACGCGAAGACCATCAGCGCGGCCGCGAACCGCATCCCGGTCAGCGAGTCCAACCGGGTCTCCTGACCGGGCGGAAGGCCGGGCGGCGAGCCGGGCGACGCAGCGGCGCGTGGGGGTGTTTCGACTTGCCCTGGCGGCCCGGGCGAGGGCCGGGGGATCGCTCGGTCCATTACTGCCTCCGCTGGATCACGTCGGTGAGGTGCGTGCTCACCAGCGTTGACCTCGGCGATATAGCGGTTATTAAACGCGGATTGACGGTTCATGCTATTGATGGTTACGGCGGTTGACGTTATTCGCTAGGCTGTCGGCATGACTGAAGCGATTACGTTCTCGGAGTACGGCGGCCCGGAGGTGCTGACCCTGGTCGGCGTCGACGAGCCGGTCCCCGCGCCCGGCCAGGTCCGCATCGCGGTCCGCGCCGCCGGCGTCAACCAGCTCGACTGGAAGATCCGCAGCGGCGCGATGGCCGCGGTGCGACCGGTCCAGTTCCCCGCCCCGCTCGGGATGGAGGTGGCCGGCATCGTCGACGCCGTCGGCGACGGGGTCACCGCCTGGCGGGTCGGCGACGAGGTGCTCGCCCAGGTGCAGGCCGGTTATGCGACCCAGGTCCTGGCCGCCGCCGAGGTCACCGCGACCAAACCGGCCCAGATGTCGTGGGAGGTGGCCGCCGCCCTGCCGGTGGCCGCCGACACCGCCTACCGGGTGCTCGACGAGCTCGGCGTCAAGAGCGGCGAGACCCTGCTCATCCACGGCGCGGCGGGTGGCGTCGGCACCCTCGCCACCCAATTCGCGGTGGATCTGGGCGTCACCGTCATCGGCACCGCGAGTGATGCCAACCATGACTACCTTCGTTCGCTCGGCGCGGTCCCGATCCGTTACGGCGACGGCCTTCCGGCCCGGGTCCGCGAGGCCGCCCCACAGGGCGTCGACGCCGTTCTCGACTGTGCGGGCGCCGGCGTGCTCGCCGATTCGGTCGAGTTCACCGGCGATCCGGCTCGCGTGGCGACGATCGCCGACCCGATCGGGGCACGGGGCACCGGCACGCGTTTCTCGTCCGGCTTCGGTGGGCGTGGCTTCTTCGCCGAGGGGGTGGCGCAGGCCGCCCGGCTGTCCGCGGCGGGCACTCTGCAGATGCCGATCTGGCGCACTTTCGCCCTGGCCGAGGTCGCCGAGGCCCACCGGGCCAGCGCCGAGGGGCACCTGCGCGGCAAGATCGTCCTGCTCCCGCACTGAGTCCCGACGTCCGGCCTGCCGCACGCAAATCGCCCCGGTGATGGTCACCGGGGCGATTTGCCGGGGGAGGGTCAAGCTTTCGGGACCCCGGTGGTCCGGCGCGGATAGAGGAAGACGAGCAGAGCGGTGAAGGCGAACACCGCGGCATCGATGTAGAGCACCCGGCCGGCCGACGTCGGGAAGCTCGTCCCCTTCTGGAACTCCGCGAGCGCCACGCCGAGCGTCGCGACCCCGATCGCGCTGCCCATCTGGACCATCGTGGCCTGCAGGCCCGAGGCCGAACCGGCGTCCGACTCGGGGATGCCACTGAGGATGAAGTCCTGCAGGGGCGCGACCACGATGCCGAGACCGACACCGAGTCCGGCCAGCGGCCCGACGATCGTCCAGAGGTCGAGCTCGTTGCCCCGGTCGATGATGGTCCAGCCGACCCAGATCGCCCCGGCCATCGCGATCACCCCGCCCAGCTGCAGCACGGTGCGCCCGAGCGCCTTGGACAGCTTGACCGACAGGCCGGCACCGATCATCAGGCCGAGCGCCAGCGGGATCAGCGTCACGCCGGCCTTGAACGGGCCGAAGCCCAGACCGCCCTGCAGGAACACCATCAGGACGAAGGCGATCGCCGTGACGCCGCCGAAGAAGATCAGGGTCACCAGCAGGCCGACCGAGAAGGAGCGGATGCGGAACAGGCGCAGGTCGACGAGCGTGGACTCACCGAGCCGGGTCTTGCGGCGCTCGACCAGGAGGAACAGTGCCGCCGCCGGTACCGACAGGGCCAGCATGACCCAGATCCACGGCGCCCAGTCCTCCTCCTGCCCCTGGATCACCGGGAACACGATGAGGAAGACGGCGACCGCACTGGTAAGCGTGCCCAACAGGTCGACCTTGAGCCGGTCGGACGAGCGCGACTCCCCCATGACGGAGGAGGCGACGAGGAAGACCGCGATGCCGATCGGGATGTTGATCAGGAAGATCGGCCGCCAGTCGAGACCGAACAGGTCGGCGTCGATGAGCGAGCCGGCGATCAGCGGCGCGGTGAGGCCGCCGAGGCCGGTGACGGCACCGAAGAGCCCGAAGGCGGCGGCGCGCTGCTCCTTCGGGAACCAGACGCTGATGCTGGCCAGCACCTGCGGCAGCATGACCGCCGCGGCCAGGCCCTGCAGCACCCGGGAGGCGACCAGGAAGCCCGCGGTGGGCGCGACGCCGCACAGCGTGGAGGTCACCAGGAACCCGACGAGGCCGGTCAGGAACATTCGCTTACGACCGTAGATGTCGCCGAGCCGGCCGCCGGTCAGCAGCATGACGGCGAAGGCCAGCGCGTAGCCGGCGACCACCCACTGCACCTGCTCGTAGGACGCGTCGATGTCGGACCGGATGGACGGCACGGCCACGTTGGCCATCGTCACGTCCATCAGTTCCATGAACGTCGCGACCAGCAGCGTGACCGTCGCGATCCAGGTGCGGCGAGTGACGACCGGCTCGCCCGACGCCGGCGGCTCGTTGAGGCCGATCGGAGTTGTTTCGGCTGATGCCACGACTGTCTCCAGATGGATGAGGAGCTTGCGGAACGAGGTGCGTGGAGCGTTGGCCGATCGAACGCAGGTTATCGTCAGTCTCAAACACCGTCAACAAGTCGATTCATCATCTCGCGTAATTATCTTCTTGAAACTCCGTCAACCACTGATACTCTTCGGCCCGGGAGGGAGAAGCGTGCAGATCGCCGACGACTTCGACAGCGCGCCGGTCACGTCCGCGCTCGGGGCATACACCGCTCATCTGCTGCACCGCGCCTGCGTCCGGACGCGAGCGGTGATGCGTTCGGCCGTGCCGGCCGGCGCCGATCCGCGCGACTTCGTCATCCTCGGCGTGCTGATGAGCGGCGAGGGGATGTCCCAGCAGGAGGTCGCCGACCGGCTCAACATCAACCGCACCGCCATGGTCAAGCTGCTGGATCGGCTCGAGAGCATCGGTCACGTCGTGCGCCGGCGCAATGTCAACGACCGCCGGTCCTACATCCTGACGCTGACCCCGGCCGGCCGGGCCGCCGTGCAGGCGTGGGAACCCCTGGTGGCGGCGGGCGAGGCGGCGCTCACCGCCCCCCTGCTGCCCGAGGAACGGCAGCGCCTCAACGACCTGCTCCGCCGGCTGCTCCCGGCCCTGGACGCCTGGTTGCCGCATCTGCCCAGCCAGCGCACGGGTTACCTGCTGATCCACGCCGACCTGCGGCTGCGCCGGCACGCCGAGTACGAGCTGTCCCGGATCGGCCTGCAGCAGCGCCACTTCGCCGCGCTGGCCACCCTGGCCCAGATCGGCCGGCCCTGCACCCAGCAGGAGCTGGCGCAGCGACTCGACGCCCACGACGCCGCGATGGTCCCGGTCCTCGACGATCTCGAGGCCCGCCGCCTGTGCGAGCGCCGCCGCGACCGGCGGGACCGGCGGCGCTACGCCCTGCGGTTGACCGAGGAGGGGCAGGCGGCGCTGCGGGCGGCACAAGTGGTGATGCGGGCGGTCAACGAGGGGGTGGTGGCCCTGCTCGCCGCCGACGGCGAGCGCGAGCTGCGCCGGCTGCTCACCAAGCTGGGTTGAGCGGCCGCCGGCCGGGCGGTCCCGGTGCGGACCACCCGGCCGGATCGGCTGCGCTTCAGCCCGGCGCCGGGCTCACTGCGGGATCGGCTCGGCCGGGAAGTTCTCCGGAACGGTCCAGACGCTGAGCCGCTCGCCGAAGAACTCACTGACATTCGGCACGGTGAACGGCCCGAACACGCGCTTGCCGGTCTGCGGATCGAACTGGTGCACCACCGCCGTCGCGGAGTGCGACTTGAAGTGGTTGTCGTCGGCCATCGTGAACAGCACGTCGACGGTGAAGGCCTGCTCCATCCCGGTGGTCTTCGGGTCCCAGGTGAAATGGACCTGGTGCATGAAGTAGGAGCAGTCGGCGTTGCGCCGCCAGAAGCCCGAGTTGGCGGCGGGCGAGACGTTCACCGGGTTCGCCTCGACCACTCCCCCGCCCGGGGTGAAGGTGATCAGGGTCGACTCGGTCCGCCCCGGGAACGGCTGCCCGGGGAAGTAGACCTGGGCGTACCAGGAGCCGACGATCGGGGCGTACAGCGAGGTCGTGGCGCATCGGGGCGGTTTGGCCGCCGGCACCGAGGCGGAGGCGGCGGGCGCCGGCCCGACGAACAGCAGGGCGAGCAGTGCGAGAAGACCGCCGACCGCGGTACGCCTGCCGGGTCGCCGGAGCGGACGGTGATTCGCCAACGTCATGGCGGATTTCCTTTCGAGAGGTGCCACGATTGATCGGACTACTGGTCCGGCCGACTATGGGCCGCACCGATAACGCGGCGGTGAAGCCGCGCTCACCGCCCGACGCAGCGGCCGCCGCACCGGCCCGGACAGCGCGGGCGCGACGGAGGCGGGCCGGCCGCGGCCGGGTCACCGGGGGGTGGGTGATCGCCCCACAGGACCGCCTGGACGATGTCGAGCGGTGGGTGGACCGGGGCGGCGTACAGGCCGGAGATCGCTATGTGCAGACCGAAATTGGCGATCAGGTCACGAAACTTCACTGGGTCCTCCATGGGCGACGGGCAGGCGGGCGGCCAGCAGGCGGCATTCCGCGCGGGCCGCGGTCAGCCAGCCGGCCAGCGAGGCGACGACCGGGCCGCCGCGCCGGCCGCCGAGCACCGGGCCCCGCCACTGCCGCAGGGCCAGGTCGAAACTGTGCGCGGCGAGATCGGCCCGGCGTTCGTGCAACTGGCTGCGGCCCTCGTTGACCAGCCGGACGAAGTCGTGCATGTCCGAGCCGTCCGGCGACGCCATGCTGAGCAGATAACCGTGGCCACGGGTCAGGATCGGGGCCGCGCCGTTCGCGAACGGGCTGAGCACGGACCGCAGTCGCGAGATGTAGTTCTGCAGACCGGCTCGGGCCCGGCGCGGCGGCAACCGGCCCCACAGCTCCTCGACGATGTGGTCGGCGCTGATCTCCTCGTTGGCCCGCATCACCAGCGTGGTCAGCAGGATCTCGAGCTTGGGGCCGGCGATCGCGACGACCCGGCCGTGATCGACGATCCGGGCCGGGCCGAGGATCTCGTAACGCATGTGGGTGCCCCCGTCGGGTCAGGCGGCCGCCGTGAGCGGGCTGCTGAAGGTCGCTCGCAGGCAACGCCGCAGCTCCGCTCCGAACGCGGCGGAATGCAGGAAGAAATGGCCGCCGGGCACGGTGACCCGGGCGGCCGGGCCGGTGGTGGTGCGGACCCAGTCACGCTGACCCGCGGGTGTGATGAGCGGATCCGCGCTGCCCGCGAAGACGGTCACCGGACAGTCCAGCAGGTCGCCCGCGGGCGGCCGATAGGACTGGAGCAACCTCAGGTCGGCACGCAGCACCCCGAGCAGCCGCGAACGCAGTGCCGGGTAGACGTCGAGCTCGGGCGGCAGGCCACCGAAGCTCGCGACGGCGCTCGCCAGCTCGTCGTCCGACAGGGCGGCGTGCACCGCCCGGGCCGTCGGGTGGGCCGGGGCGTCCCGGCCGGACACGAGCAGGTGCGCGGGTTCCCCGAGCCGGTGCCGCGCCGCCCGGGCCGCCTCGAAGGCGATCAGGGCGCCGAAGCTGTGCCCGAACACCGCGTACGGGCCGCCGCGGTGGTGGTGGGCCATCTCCTCGACGACCCAGGCGACCATCGCGGGGAAGTCGGTGATCGGGTTCGCCCGGCGGCGGGTACCGCGGCCGGGCAGTTCCACGGCGTACATCTCGATGGTCGCCGGAAGCAGCGTCGTCCAGCGGCGATAGGTGGCGGCGGAGCCGCCGGCGTAGGGAAGGCAGAACAGCTGCATGAGTTCATTGCAGCAATCGTGAATAAAGCGAGGGTTTGCTGCCGATCAGATGCTTCGGCGGCCGCGGATCAGGTCGAACACGACGGTCCGCCAGATCGATCTGGAGTTGCGCCGCACGTCCGCCGGCGCGGTCCAGCGGGCCCAGGTGAGCAGGCGCACCACGTTCCAGCCGGACGGCACGATGAAGCGCTGGGCCGGATCCTTCCAGCCCAGCGGCGGCACGTAGTCGGCCGCCTGGATCGCGTTCATGATGTGTCCGGCGGCCTCGTCCCCGGTCAGGCCGCCGCGACGATATCTGCCGCAGACCTCCACGGTCAGGTCGAACAGATCCGCGTAGCCCTCGTGACCGGGCCACCAGAGGCCGGCGTTCTTGGCCCCTTCCAGCTCGTTGAGCACCCGGTAGTCCTTGGCCCGGCGGGCCCGGACCAGCCCGTCGAACAGCCGTAGCGTGCCCGGGGTCGAGCCGATGGCCCACACCCGCAGGACCGCGTCGAAGAGGCGATGGTGCGAGAACGCGGTGAAGGCGCAACCGACCAGGGCGTCGCTGTAGTCGAGGGTGGCCTGCTCGAGCTGTTCGACGAAGCGGAACCGCTCGGCGCTGAAGTCGTCGTCGCGCACGGCGGCGAGCAGCCGCCAGGCGAGCGCGTTGATCACCTCGGCGGTGCTCGACAGGCCGACCGAGAACAGCGGGTCGACGAAGCCGGCCGCATGCGAGAGCAGGCACCAACGGTCGCCGATCGACGCGGTGGCCGAGTACTGCAGGCGGTCGGTGGCGATCCATTCGCGGACCGGCCGGGCGTCCTGGAACTGACGCGCGATCGCCGGGAAACGCCTGACGTACGACCAGAACTCCTCGTCCGGCGCGACGGTCTCGTCCCGCGGGAAACGACGCGAGTCCAGGGTGAGTCCGACGCTGCAGAGCGGGTTCCCGGAATCCGGATGGTTGCCGAACGGAATCACCCAGAACCAGCCGCCGTCGAAGAAGTGGTGCTGAGTTCCGGCGTGCCACGGCAGCGGTGGCCGCTCGGCGACCGGATGGCGCAGCACGTCGTCGAGCGGCGCGACGCCGATCATGTGGGTGAACAACGAGCGGGAGTGGTGCTTGAGCCGGGTGGGTCGTTCCCGCAGGTTCAGCCGGTCGGCGAGGGCCGAGCGGGCGCCCGTCGCGTCCACGAAGTAGCGGGCCCGGTAGAGCTCGTCGTTCGCGCCGACCACGGTGACGCCCTCGTCGTCGAAGTCGATGTCGACGACCTGCCACCCCTGCCGGATGTCGCAGCCGTACTCGGCCGCGGCCCGGAACATGTAGGCGTCGCTGTCCTGGCGGAACAGATGCGGGGCACGACTCATCGCCCGCGGAGTGGCGATCAGATTGGTTTCCGCCGGATCCGGTTCGGCACCCTCCTCGTGGCGCAGGAAGCCGAAGTGCTTCTTGATCCCGAACGTGTTGCCGATGCGTTTGTTGCACAGCCGCACGTCGGTCAGGGTGCGCAGTTCCGGCACGCCGTACCGCTCCGCGAGCACGTGCAGATTGACCAGGAACAGCGGGGTCGGCGACTCGCCGACGGCGAACCGGGGGTGACTGCCGATGTCGATCATGAGGGTACGGGCGCCGTTGCGCGCCAGGATCGCGGCGAGCATGGACCCCGCGATCCCGGAGCCGAGGATGAAGACGTCGTACGGCCGATGGACGGTCAGCACGGCGCCGGAACCCGGCCGACCGTGGCGATCACCGCACCGCACATGAAGAACGTGCCCTCCTCCTGCCGGCGCCGCAGGCTCTCCACGAACTCGTCAGCCACCTCGATCGGCACCACCCCCTGCGCGGCCGCGGCCGGACCGAGCGCGTTCAGCCCGGTCATCGCGTCGGCCGCGGCCAGGTCGTCGAAGACGATCGGGAACAGCCGGGTCCGTACGTCCACCAGACCGGCCGCCTTGGCCAGCACCGGTCCGGTGCGCGCCACCCACGGGTTGGCGATGAAGTCGAACC
This sequence comes from Paractinoplanes ferrugineus, assembly GCF_016862195.1. Lineage (GTDB taxonomy): Bacteria > Actinomycetota > Actinomycetes > Mycobacteriales > Micromonosporaceae > Actinoplanes > Actinoplanes ferrugineus. Next base: position 25,771 of record NZ_BOMM01000080.1, read on the forward strand.
ACCAGGCGGTCAGGGTCCGGGCCAGCGACCGGTCGGGCAGGTCCAGGGCCCACATGCCGTGATCGGGGTCGGCGATCAGCACCCGGCCGCCCGGCCGGGTCACCCGGGCCAGTTCGGCGACCGCCGCGGCCGGCTCGGCGAGGTGCATCAGGACCCGCTCGGAGCGGGCGACGTCGAAGGTGGCGTCGGCGAACGGCAGGCGGTGCGCGTCGGCGACCTGGTAACGCAGGTTCCGCGCGCTCAGCGGAGTCAGCAGGCGCGCTTTGTCGATCAGCTGGCGGCTGTTGTCGACGCCCTCGGCCCGCCCGGTCTCACCCACCTCGCCGGCCAGGAGCCGCACGTCGGCTCCCGTTCCGCAGCCGACGTCGAGCACCCGCTCACCGGGCACGAGCCCGAGCATCGCGTGCAGTCCGGCCTTGAGTTCCGCGAGCTGTTCGCCCATCCGGGCCAGGTAGTCCGGAAAGGCGTCCGTCGCCGCCGCGTCGTCCACGGTGGCGAAGCTGGTCTGGTCCTCGGCGAATATCGACGTCATCCCTGCTCCCTCGGTCATCCAGCCGGAACGGCGTGGATCTCGCAGATCACCGCACCCGCGGTGACCGTGTCGCCGACTCGCGCCCGCAGACCGGAGATCACGCCGGCCAGACTCGCGACAACCGGCTGTTCCATCTTCATGGCCTCCAGGACGACCACCGGGTCGCCGGGCTTCACCAGGTCGCCGTCGCCCACCGGCACCTGCACGACGGTGCCCTGCATCGGCGCGGACAGGACCCCGTCGCCGGCCGTCGCTCCGGCCGGGCTGACCGCGCCCCGGCCGCGGCCCAGTGACCGGCCGACGCTCGGCGGCCGGGGCGCCGCTCCGGTGACCACCGGAGCGGGCGAGCCGGGCGGCAGGACCACCTCGACGCGCCGGCCGTCGACCTCCACGGTGATCCGTTCGCGGGTCCCCACCGACCCGGCCGCGCCGCCCGCCGGGACGTCCTGCGGCGGCAACGCTCCGGTCAGGTTCTCCTCGATCCAGCGGGTGTGCACCGAGAACGGCGTCGCCGGGTCGGCCGGCGCGAAGTCGGGGTGCTCGACGGCGAGCCGGTGGAAGGGCAGCACCGTCGGCAGCCCCTCGACCGTGAACTCGCTCAGCGCCCGGCGCGAGCGGCGCAGCGCGTGGGCGCGGTCGGCACCTTTGACTATCAGTTTCGCCATCATCGAGTCGTACATCCCGGAGATCTGGTCGCCGGCCACCACCCCGGAGTCGAGCCGCACACCCGGGCCGGACGGCGGGGTCCAGGCCGTGATCGGGCCGGGCATCGGGGCGAAGTTGCGACCCGGGTCCTCGGCGTTGATCCGGAACTCGACGGCATGGCCGGTCGGAGTCAGTTCACCGCCGGTGATGTGCTCCCAGGCACCGATCCGCAGCTGCTCGACGACCAGGTCGAGGCCGGTGACCTCCTCGCTCACCGGGTGTTCGACCTGAAGCCGGGTGTTCACCTCGAGGAACGAGATCGTGCCGTCGGCCGCCAGCAGGAACTCACAGGTGCCGGCGCCGACATAGCCACCGGCTCGGATGATGGCGGCGGACGCGGACACGATCTCGTCGTGCTGGGCCCTGGTGAGGAACGGCGCGGGCGCCTCCTCGATGAGTTTCTGGTAACGGCGCTGCACCGAGCAGTCCCGGGTGGACACGATCTGCACCTCGCCGTAGGCGTCGGCCAGACACTGCGTCTCGATGTGCCGGGGGCTCACCAGATAGCGCTCGGCATAGCACTCGGACCGGCCGAAGGCCGCCTGCGACTCCCGGACCGCCGCGTTGAACTGCTCCGGGATCTCGGCCGTCGTCCAGGCCACCCGCATGCCGCGGCCGCCACCGCCGTGCGCCGCCTTGAGCGCCATCGGCAGCCCGTGCTCCGCGGCGAAGGCCATCGCCTCGGCGACGTCGGCCAGCGGGATGGGGGTGCCGGCCACCAGCGGGGCGCCCACCCGCTGGGCGATCCGGCGGGCGGCGAGCTTGTCGCCCAACTGCCGGATGGCGCCGGCCGGCGGCCCGATCCAGAGCAAACCGTGGTTGAGCACGGCCTCGGCGAACTCGGCGTTCTCCGACAGAAAACCATAACCGGGGTGTACGGCGTCGGCGCCCGACCGGCGGGCGATCTGCAGCAGCTTGGCGATGTTGAGGTAGGTGTCGGCCAGCGTCGGCCCGTCGAGCAGGAACGCCTCGTCGGCCATCCGGGCGTGCAGCGCGTCGCGGTCCGGTTCGGCGTACACCGCCACGCTGGCGACTCCCAGATCCCGGCAGGCACGCACGATCCGGACGGCGATCTCGCCCCGGTTGGCGACCAGCACCTTGTCCATCAGGCCACCCCGTCCGTTCCGGCCACCACGTCCATCAGGTCGTCCATCGCGCCGGTTACCGCGCTCGGGCCGGCGTGAACCGCCAGGACCGGGGGCCGTGCAAGGATTCGGCCACCGGCGGGCGGACCCGGCGGCGTACCACCGCGGGCGGCTCCGGGGTGACCCCGGGCCGGGCTCGCAGGGCCAGCAGGATGGCGATCACCTCGGCCGGGTCCGGCCGGCCGGTCATCTCGACGGCGGTCATCGCGGCGACCCGGCGGCAGCCTCGACGATGCCGCGGATCCGCTCCATCTGTACGGCGGAGTTCTCGTTGATGTACGCGGTCATGCCCTCCGTCGTCGCCGGGGCACCCGGCTTGGTGGCGAAGTCCTGGATCCAGCGCATCTCGACGCCGCCCTCGACCTCGGTGTACCGCCACTCGATGTCCATGTACTCGAAGAACCCGGTCTCCACCCGGTGCGCCCGGACCGTGTGGGTGGCCTCGTCGGGGACGCGTTCGGAGACCCAGCGATAGACCGTCCCGGTCTCGTCCGGGTGGGTGGCCAGGCGGAACAGCACCCGGTCGCCGTGCCGCTCGAGGATCTCGGCGGAGGCGTACTCGCTGAACAGCTTCGGCCAGGACTCGACGTCGTTGGTCATCGACCAGACGATCGGCAGCGGCGCGGCGATCACCACCCGGTTGTCGGTGTGGCCGGGGGTTCGGGTGCCGCCGTCGAGCATCCGGTTGACGTACGAGACCATGGCCGGCAGCGTTTCGATCGCCTCGCCGTCGTCGAGGCTCAGGTCGTACTCGTTCTCGAGTTCACCGACGACGCCGAGCCAACCGAGCGAGTCGATGCCGAGGTCGCTGACCGTGGCCGGCCGGGCGGCCAGCGCGGTGGTGTCGACCGGGACGCCCGTCTTACGGGACACCAGGGCACCGAGGGTGTGCAGCGAGAGATAGCGGTCGCTCACGGACTTTCTCCTTTACTGCGGCTGGTTGCCGTGCTTGCGAAGCGGCAACGCTTCCTGTTTGGAGTCGAGCATCTCGAGGGCCGCGCAGAGCGCCGCTCGGGTGTCGCGGGGGTCGATGATGTCGTCGACGAGCCCACGCTCGGCGGCGTAGAACGGGTGCATCAGATCGGTGCGGTACTGCTCGATCAGGGCGGACCGTTCGGCCTCGGGGTCGACCGCCGCGGCGATGCGCTTGCGGTGGATGACGTTGGTGGCCGCGTCGGCGCCCATCACGGCGATCTCGTTGCCGGGCCACGCGAGCGACAGGTCGCAGCCGATGCTGCGCGAGTCCATCACGATGTACGCCCCGCCGTACGCCTTGCGCAGGATGACCTGGATGCGCGGCACCGTCGCGTCGCAGTACGCGTAGAGCAGCTTGGCGCCGTGCCGGATGATGCCGTCGTGTTCCTGCTCGACACCGGGCAGGAAGCCGGGCACGTCGACCAGGGTGATCAGCGGGATGTTGAACGCGTCGCACATCCGGACGAAGCGGGCCGCCTTCTCCGACGCCGCGATGTTCAGCACGCCGGCGAGCGCCATCGGCTGGTTCGCCACGATGCCCACGACCTGGCCGCCCATCCGGGCCAGGACACACATCACGTTGGGCGCCCAGTCCTCGTGCAGGGCGAGATAGCCGCCGTCGTCGACGATCTGGGTGATCACCGCGCCCATGTCGTACGGCTGGCCCGCCTCGGCCGGCACCAGCGACAGCAACTCCTCGCAGCGACGATCGACCGGGTCCAGGCAGTCGACGGCCGGCGGCACCTCGCGGTTGTTGGCGGGCAGCAGCGAGAGCAGTTCACGAACCGCCTCGAAGCAGCTGGCCTCGTCCTCGTAGACGAAGGTGGCCAGCCCGGACTTGGCCGCGTGCACGTACGGGCCGCCGAGCTCCTCCTGGGTGACCGTCGCGCCGGTGACCGCCTGCACCACGTCGGGGCCGGTGAGGAACATCTGCGAGATCCCGGCGACCATGAACACGAAGTCGGACAGCGCCGGGGAGTAGGAGGCACCCCCGGCGCACGGGCCGAGCATCACGCTGATCTGCGGGATCACGCCGGATGCGCGGACGTTGCGGCGGAAGATGCCGCCGTAGCCGGCGAGCGCGGTGACCCCCTCCTGGATCCGGGCCCCCGCACCGTCGTTGAGGCTGATGATCGGGGCGCCGACGGACTCGGCGAGGTCCATCACCTTGTGGATCTTCGAGGCGTGCGCCTCGCCCAGCGAACCGCCGAAGACCCGGAAGTCGTGGGCGTAGACGAAGACGCGGCGGCCGTCCACCGTGCCCCAGCCGACGATGACGCCGTCGGTGTGCGGGCGGCGGGCCTCCATCCCGAAACCGGTCGACCGATGCCGGCGGAACTGTTCGAGCTCGTGGAAGGAACCCGGGTCGAGAAGGAGTTCGATGCGCTCGCGGGCGGTCAGTTTGCCCCGCCGGTGTTGCGCTTCGGTAGCGGTCGCGTCGCCCTGCTCGGCGGCGTGCCGAGCGGCGGTCAGCTCGCTGAGGCGCCGGGTTCCGGCGTCGCCGTCGAGAGTCCCGGCATCGCCGTTGAGCACCTGCGTCACGTTCACCTCCGGAGGTCCCGTTCGGATGTGACCATGCTCCGGTTCGGTGATAAAGGGGCAGTTAGCGCAGAAATAAAAGGGCGTCGGACACAAAGCGGATAGATCGGATGGACGAAATTTCGGCCTTTTGTCGGGCATCCGGCGCCGCCGCGCGAGCTGAGTCATTACGAAGTATGCAAACCGTTCCCCGTTTGGGAGGAAGAATTGCCGATTGGCGGCCACTAACCTCAGACCACATGGATGCTGCCAGTAACACCGCGGTTGCAGCGGGTACGGCACCGATCGATCCGCTGGTCCTGCGTCAGGTGTGTGGACGTTTCCTGACCGGCGTCGCCATCGTGACGAGCTCGCTGGACGACGCCCCGGTCGGCGTCACCATCAATTCCTTCACGTCGGTGTCTCTCACCCCACCCCTGGTTCTGTTCTGCATTCACCACGGCTCCGCGCTCGTCCCCGCGCTCGACGACTGCGACTACTTCGCCATCAACGTCCTGGCCGCCGACCAGTCATCGCTGGCCGGCCGGTTCGCCAGGCGTTCCACCGCCTCGTTCGCAGCGTTGCGAACCTGGCGCGCCACCACCGGAGCGGTCCTGCTCTCCGATGCGATCGCCTATCTCGAATGCCGGGTGGCGGCCCGGCACGACGGCGGCGACCACCTGATCGTCATCGGCGAGGTGATCGATCTGGGGGTGCTCCGCGACACCCACCCGCTCGCGTTCTTCCGAAGTGGACACCCGCGATTCGAGGTATCACCATGACTCCTGCCCTCGGGCTCTTCGTCGAACCACCCCTGGGATCACCGAGCTACGACATCGACCGCGACGCCGGCCGGACGACCCGCACGGTCGTCGGAACCGATCTGGACATCGGCATCCTCGGACCGCTGCAGATCCGCTGCGGCGGCCGGGAAGCGCGCCTGCCGCAGGCGAAACTGCGGCTGCTGCTGACCACCCTCATCCTTCGGGAGAACCGGGTGATCTCCAACGACGCCCTGATCCAGGGCCTCTGGGGGGAGGCGCCACCACCGACCGCGCTGCGCGCCCTGCGGGTCTACATCTCCCAGTTACGCAAGTTCTTCGCGGTGCTGGGCGTCGACGAGGAGCAGTGCACCATCATCACCCAGCCGCCCGGCTACCGGCTGATCGTGCCGTGGGGCTCGCTCGACCGGCATCATTTCGACGAATTCCGGCGGCGCGCCAAGGATTCCGCCGAGGGGGGCGACATCGCCGGCGCCACCGGCTGTTACCGCAGTGCCCTCGAGCTGTGCCGAGGGCGGGCGCTGGCCGATGTCCGCGGCGAGTCGGCTCTGATCGAGAGCAGCGCGTTGTGGCTGGACGAGACCCGGCTCAGCGTGGCCCTGCGTTACGTCGACCTGCAGCTGCAGATGTCCCAGCACCTCGACATGATCAGCGAACTGACGATGCTGGCCAACGACCACCCGTTCAACGAGGGGGTGCACAGCCGGCTGATGATCGCCTTGTACCGCTCGGGCCGTACGGGTGACGCCCTGGCCGTCTTCCGCACGATCCGGAGTCTTCTCGTCGACGAACTCGGCACCGATCCCGGACCGGAGATCCGCCGGGTCCAGCAGATGATCCTCAGCGCCGAGCCGATCGCTCACCAGGAACACGATCTCTGGACGCTGTAGCACCTTTCTTCGCAACGGGGGACCTCGGCGGCGAGCACACCGCCGAGATCAGCCGCGGACCAGCCGGCCGACAAGCGCCGCCGGGGCCCGCCGGAGCCGGTCGTCCGGACCGGCCAATCCGAGCCGGTGGCAGGCCTCGGCCAGTTTGATCGCGTGTTCGTCGCCCAGCTCCACCGCCCGGGCGATCGTTTCGCCGAGGTCGGGCGGGGCCGACCCGGGATTCGCGAGGGTCGCCGTGAACATGCCGGCGAACACTCCCGCGATCCATTCCGCGGCCCGACGGGCGTGGTGGTAGGACTGCTCGTGCAACTCCACCGGCAACGCCGGCAGCACCAGGTGCACGGCCGCGGGCACGGTGACCATGTGGACCAGTGGGATCGGCGGGCGCGGGCTCCGGTCGGCGTAGACCCCCGCCGCGGTCAGCGCCAGTTCGCGTAACGCGCCCTCGGGATCGTCGCCGGCCGTCGGCGGCACCTCGGCGAACAGCAGGCTGCCCGGCCCCCGCGGTTCGGTGTAGCGCGCCGCCCAGTAGCCCAGCCCCTGTGCCAGTTCATCGAGTTGGAGCTTGGTGGGGCGTGGGCTGCTGGCGACCGAACGGGCCGCGTGCACGGTCCGGATGAGCCCGTGCCCGAGCGCCCCGACCAGGCCCGGCAGCAGTCGCGGCCACCAGCGCGCCAGCACGTCGGGCCAGGGCTCGCCGGCGAGTTCGCGTTCGAAGAGCGCCGTCCAGTCGGCGACCCGGCCGAAGTCGCCCAGGTGCGTACGCCAATCGGCGGCCGCTATCGGCCAGCGGGGCGCCGGGCGCTCCAGATAGGGCCGCTGCCGCAGATTGCCCCGGACCCACTGCGGCACGTGGTCCGCGTAGCCCAGCTCGCTCAACGCCTCGGCGGCCATCGGCGCGTGGCAGGAGAGGAACCCGCCGAACTCGAATCCGGTGCTGCGCAACCGATCCAGAGCTTCCTCGACGGCGGCGGTGTAGCCCTCGGGAGGCGCGGCGTTCCGTCGCATCCCGTAACCAAACCTTAACTCATGGGTACCCATGGCTGCTTCCTTATCGATATGCTTGGTTCGCTATCTAATTATTCCCATGCCCGGGGGAGCTGGGATGACCCTTGAAAACAGGACAATTGACAGTAAGACGATCGAAAACAAGCCGATTCGGCTGCTCTTCGCCGACGACCGGCCGTTCATGCGCCTGGGCCTGCGCACCACCATCGATCGTCTCGCCGGCATCGAGCTCGTCGCCGAGGTCGCCAGCTGGGCCGAGACCCTGCACCTGAGCCGCCAGCTCCGGCCGGACCTGGCCCTGCTCAGCGATCGGATCCGGGAACCCGACGCGGTGAGCGTCGACGACCTGCTCGGACAGATGGCCCAGCTCGGCGTCCCGGTCCTGCTGCTCGCCGGCGGCACCGCCGCGGCTCAACGAAACGCCCTGCGCGACGGCGCGACCGCCCTGTTGCACGAGCTCACGGATCACCGTCTGCTGTGGTCGGCGGTCCAGCTGGCGGCCGCCGGCTACCTGATGATCAAGTCGTCGGCCGCGGTCCCCGCGGTAGCGACCGCCGGCCGGTGTCCGGCAGTCGCGCTGACCGACCGGGAGAGCGAGGTGCTGGCCCTGATCGCGCAGGGCCTCAGCAACGCCGAGATCTCGGGGACTCTGATGCTCAGTGCCAACACGGTCAAGTCACATGTCCGCAGCGTGCTGTCCAAGCTGCGGCTCCGCAACCGGATCGAAGCCGTCATCTACGCCTACGACGAAGGTCTCATCGATCGGCGCACCGCCTTCTGGTCCGGTGCCCTGAAACGCCCCGAGGGCGTCGCGCGCTGAGCGCGACGCCCTCGGGGCGAAGCTCCTACCGGGGCCCGTCCCGGAGCTGAGCGACCATGCCCCACTCGTCGAAGATGTTCCAGTCCTGCACCACCCGGCCGTCCTCGACCCGCCAGATCTGCACGCCGGACGCCTCGACGGTCCGGCCGGTCGGGTCGATGCCCCGGTACGGCGCCAGGGTGTGCCGGCCACGGGCGGTGTAGTGGCTGACGACGTACCGCTCGTCGGCGATCTGCTGGTCGACCGTGACCCGCATCGGGTCGAACACCGAACGGATGTGCCGCACGCTGCGCTGCGGGCCGGCCGGGCCGACCCGCTTGCCGCTCAGCACGAAATCGGGCGCGAAGATCTCCTCGGCGACCTCCAGGCGGCCACCGTTCCAGCCCTCCTCGAACCACCGGCGGGCCAGCGCCATGAGGGCCTCGGAACGGCCGAGCGTCACGGTCATCGCCCGACCGCCGAACCGTTCCCGCCACCGGCCGCCGACCCGGCGGGCTGCGGCGGACGCATCGGCTCCAGCCCGACCACGCCGTGCCGGGTGGCGATCGCCGCCATCACCGCCGGGTCCGGCGGGCCACCGGCGGCCAGCGCCTTCTCCAGATCCTCGAAGAAGGTCTCATGCCCGCCCGGCGTCGCGACGATCATCAGGCGGCTCGGTGTCTCGAGCACGTTGCGGAACCGGTGCGCGACGTTGCGCGGGCTGAACACCACCGTCCCCGGCGTCGCCTCGACCGTACGGTCGTCGAGCCGGACCTCGTAGGCGCCGTCGAGGACCAGCAGGGCCTCGTCGTGGTCGGTGTGCATGTGCAGCGGAGGGCCACCGCCCGGTGCGGTGGTCACCTCGAAGAACGACAGGAGCCCGCCGGTGTCCTCGGCCCGCAGCAGGAACCGGCCCTGCTCGCCGACCCAGCGCACCGGATCCACGGCGTCCCGCATGATGATCTTCCCAGGTATCGCGGTCATGATTCTCCTTGAGATGAGCTGCGGCCGACGGTGCGGGCGAGGATCAGCCGACCTTTTTGCCCTGCCGGCGGGCCCGGATGGTGGCGCGCAGCAGGCCGGAGGCCAGTTCGCTGACGTTGGGCGAGCCCTTGCGGATCGCCCAGTTGAGGAACCGCGCCAGGGCGATGTTGCTGGGATAGATGACCTGGTTGTCGCGATCCTTGTAGCCGAAGGTCGGCGGCGGGACCGGGGACTGTTCGATCAACCGGAACAGACGCTCGGCCGCATCGTCCCCGTCGAGCTCGCCGACCTCGTACTTCTCGCAGGTCTCGACCATGATGTCCCACATGCGCTTCATCTCGTCGTCGTCCGGCCACCAGAATCCGGTGTTCGGCGCCTTCTCGAGATCGGTGAACGCGTTCTTGTCACCGAGCTTGTAATTCAGTTCGGCCCGGGTGAGTCGCATCGAGCCGTAGTTGGAGCTGATCCCCCAGATCCGGAACACCGCGTCGAAGAGCCGGAAATTCGAGAACGCGATGTACGAACAATTGACGAGGTCGTCGTTGTAACTGAGCAGGCCCTGTTCGAGTTCCTCCACGTACCGGAATCGCTCGTCGGAGAAGTCGTCGTCCTCGAGTGCCGCGAGCAGCCGGCCGGACAGCGCGTCGATCACCTCCGCGGTGTTCGACAGGCCCCGGGAGTAGAGCGGGTCGATGAAGCCGGCGGCGTGCGACATGAGGCACCACCGGTGGCCGATCGACTGCTTCGAGGAGTACTGGATGCGCCCGGTGGAGGTCCACTCCCGGATCGCCCGCGCCCCCTCGAACTGCCGCGCCACCGCGGGGAACTTGTTGACGTAGTGCATGAACTCCTCCTCCGCCGACATGCCGTCGGGTTTGGGGTAGGTGCGCTCGTCGAGTGTGAGACCGACACTGACCACGGGGTTGCAGGACTGCTCGTAGTTGTTGAACGGGATGACCCAGAACCAGCCACGGTCGAAGACGTGGTGCATCGTGCCCTTGTACCAGGGCAGCGGCTGCCGCTTGGCCGGGTCGATCCCGCAGACGTCGTCCCAGCGCTTCACGTCGATCATGTGGGTGAAGATCGACCGCGAGTGGTGCTTGAACCGGCTCGGCTTCTCCCGCAGGTCGAGTTTGTCGGCCAGCGGGGACCGGAACCCGCTGGCGTCCACCAGGTAGCGCGCGCGGAACACCTCGCCGTTCTGGCCGGTGACGGTGACCGCGTCGGCACCGAGATCGATGTCGGCGACCCGCCAGTTCTGCCGGGACACCGCGCCGTACCGGATGGCGACGTAGTGCATGTAGGCGTCGCTGTCCTGCCGGAACAGGTGCGGGCCCTGGTAGAGGTTCTTCGGGGTGGCCGCCATGATGACCTTGCGCGGGTCGGGTTCGGCACCCTCCTCGGCCATCTGGAACGTCGCGTGCAGCTTCACCCCGTGCGTGCTGCCCATGGCCGCCGTCACGGTCTTGACGTCCTGCAGTTCGCGGATCTCCGGGACGTCGAACCGGGTGGCCAGCGCCTGCTGGCGGACGAGCAGGTGCGGAATGGTGGACTCGCCGATCGCGAAACGGGGATGGCTGCCGGCGTCGACGAGCACGACCTTGGCACCGTTGCGGGCCAGGATCGCGCCGAGCATCGTTCCGGCATAACCCGAACCGATGATGAGGACATCGCAGTCGTGCTGGTCGGTCTGCATGGGATGGATTCCTTCCGGGAAAAGGGCCGGCTAGACCATTGCCGTTCCGCCGTCGACGAGGACATAGGAGCCCGTCAGGTAGGAGGCCTGCGGTGACGCGAGGTAGGTGATCGCGGAAGCCACGTCGGCCGGCACGCCGTTGCGCCGGAGCGCGGCCCGCTCGGCCGCCGCCTGGACCAGGAACTCGGGGGCCTCGGCGGTCGCGGCACTGAGGATGAAACCGGGACCGACCCCGTTCACCCGTACGCCCATCGGGCCGACCTCCCGGGCCAGGCTCTTGACCAGGGCCTCCAGGGCCGCCTTGGCCATGCTGATGGCGAGCAGCCCGGCACTGGGCGTCCGGGACAGGGCCGCGCCGACCGCCACGACGCTCCCGGAACCGCGCTCGATCATCGCCGGCAGCACGGTCTGCAGCGGGAAGAAGAGGGACTGCATCTGCCGGGTGACGGTGCGCTCCAGGTAGGACCAGCTGACCTGGGCGAACGGGAGGAACGGGACGTCCCGGCCGTAGAGGCCGGTCGCGTTCAGCACCAGCACGTCGATCGGCCCCAGGCGCGTCACCGTCTCGGCCACCATGGCCGCCACCTGTTCGGCGTCGGTCACGTCGGCGCCGACCGCGATCGCTTTCCCGCCGGCTGCGACGATCGTGTCGACCAGTTCCTTGGCCTTGCCCTCGCCGGTGTGGAAGTTGACCGCCACCGCGGCCCCCCGGGCGGCCATCTGCCGGGCGGTGTCGGCGCCGATGCCATCGCTGCCGCCGGTGATCAGGGCAACAGTTCCGCGGTAATCCTGTTCAGGCATGGAGTTCGTCCTCTCTGCTGGTCATCGCGATCGGTCGAGCCGGTAACGTTCGGAAGAAGCCGCATTTCAGAGGAGCGTTCGCATGGCCGGCAGGACGAGAGATGTCGACATCGCTGACCGTGACGAGCAGGAGCCGGTCGGCCGGCTCATCAACCTGACCGCCAAGGCCATGCGCAGCCATTACGACCTGGTGATGGCCGAGTCGGGATCGACGTTCGCGTTCTGGACCGTGCTGGCCGTGCTGGAGACCCGCGGCCCGATGATCCAGCGGCAGCTGGCGGAGTCCCTCTCGATCGAGGGGCCGACCCTCACCCGCAGCCTCAGCATGATGGAGGGCCAGGGACTGGTGGCCCGGGAGCGCACCGGCGAGGACCGCCGGGCCACGATGGTGCGGACGACCGCCGCGGGTCATGCCCTGTTCGTGAAGCTGCGTCGCGCCATGGCCGAGGCGAACCGGACCCTGCTCGACGGGGTGACCGCCGAGGAACTGGCCGGGCTGCGCACCAGCCTGACCCGGATCCGGGACAACTCGCGGGCGGCCGGCCGGCGGTCCCGGCTGCGCTGAGCGCACCGCGTTCACCGGACACCCACCCAGGCCAGGGCCACGGCCGCGATGGTCACCGCGAAACCGCCGAGCGCCACCAGCGTCCGCGCCTGGTTGGCTCGGGCCCAGCGGGCCCGGACCTCCGGCCACTCGGCCGGCGGATCGCCCACCGGCCAGGCCGCGATCCGCTTGTTCAGCCGCACGTTGTAGACCTCGGAGATGACCGCGACCCCGCCGATCGACAGCGCGGCCGCCGCGAACGCCACCTTCGTCGCCGGGCCGGGCACGAAGACGATCAGCACCAGCCCGATGGCGAGCGCCACCTTGTTCATCCGGGGCATCATCGGATCGAATCGCCTGTCGAGCAGCACGTGCACCCGGATCCACGGGTCGGCCGCCAGCGCCCGGATGGTCGGCACGATGGCCATCTCGACGGTGAACAGCACGCCCGCGAGCAGTCCCGCGAGCAGCAGGAAGAGCGCGGCCAGCACCTGGAGCCACATGGATTCACCTCCGGATTGCTAGAAGTCGATGCCCATCATCAGTTCGTAGCTCTGCTTGCGACCCACGCTGCCGAAGAACGTGCGCATGAAGGCGTTCCGGCCGGCTACCCGCAGGTCGCTCTGCCAGCGCCCCATCGAGCCGATCTGCCACGAGGTGTTGATCATGTCGGTCACCCGGGCGAGGCGGCGCTTCTCGAAGGCCGTCACGGTCTCCGGCACGCTGCTCCCCGACGATCCGGTGAGCATCTCGGCGAGGATCACCGCGTCCTCGATCGATTGGCCGGCGCCCTGGCTCAGGTTGAGGGTCATCGGGTGGGCGGCGTCGCCGATCAGGACCACCCGGCCGCTCCCCCAGGGTCCGAGCCGATCCGGCGGCCGGTCGAAGATCTCGATGGGCAGCACCGCCGCCTCCGGGGTGGCGGCGACGATCTGCCGGACCACCGCCGGCCACCGCTGGTAGGTGTCCAGCAGGGCCTCCACCTTGCCCTGGTGGATGGTGTCCATGGCGCCGCCGACGTCGTCGGAGACGATGGCGTCCCAATAGACCTCGTCCGGGTTGAGCCGGCTGTACAGGAAACGAAGACCGCCACGCCCCCAGAGGTTGAAGAACGTGCCGCTGGGCACCACGTCCTCCCCCGGCAACGGGGCGATCGCCTGCCAGGCGGTGTAGCCCGCGTACCGGGGCGGCAGGTCGTGACCGTGGCGCAGCTCGGACCGGACGGTCGAGCGCAGCCCGTCCGCGCCGATCACGATGTCCGCGGTGTCGGTGCTGCCGTCGTCGAACCGGACGGTCGCGCCGCCGGCGTCCTGCGTCAGGCCGATACAGCGGACACCGAGCCGGACGTCGGGGCCGGCCTCGGTCATCAGCAGGCTGTTGAGCTCCGACCGGCGCAGCACGATCGCCGGTGCGCCGTACCGGTCGGCCGCGTCCGACACCGACCAGGTGGCCAGGCTGCGGTCACGGTCCGACCGGAACTCGTGGATCCCGATCTCGAGGCCGGCCTTCACCACCGCCCGGTCCAGCCCGATCAGGCGCAGGGCAAGCACGGCGTTGTGCCACAGCATGAAGCCACCGCCGGTCAGCAGGGCGCTCGGTTCCCGCCGGCGTTCGTAGACGGTGACCTGCACACCCCGTTGTTGCAGGGCGATCGCTGTGGTCAGGCCACCGATGCCGGCGCCGACCACGATCGCCCGCGCGATCTCGGGCATCTCGATCCCCTCAGGCGCTCTCGACGCTGATCCGGACCGTGAAGATCCGGCGTTCCTCGGTGGTGGTGGCGACGAACGGCATGATCGGCGCGGCCATCTCGAGGTGGCGGGGGTGGTCCTCCCAGGCGCGGAAGGCCTCCTCGCTCTCCCACTCGGCCAGCAGGATGTAGAGGCTGTCGTCGTTCGCGTCGCGCAACAACTGGTCACGCAGGTGGCCCGGTGTCCCCCGGACCGCCGAACTGACCTCCTCGAAGGCCTTCTCGAACGCCTCGCGGTCCTCGGCGCGGGGACGCGAACGGACCATTACCCGTACGCTCATGGCAGCGTGCTCCTCTCCCGGACGTCGCCTCCGACGGTCGTGACGACCGAGAAGACGTTCTTGGCGGACTTCTCTCGTAACGGGTCCAGCCCGGCCGACAACTGCCGGCGCACCGAGCTGCCCTCGAACAACCGCAGAGCCGACCGGTCGTCCCAGTCGCTGGAGATCACGAACTGCCGCGGCTCGGCGGCGTCGCGCAGCAGGGTCTGGCCCCGGCAGCCGGGCCAGAGGGCGATCTCCGCCGCGGCGGCCCGCCAGATCCGCTCGAACTCGGCCTCCGACCCGGCCCGGACCAGCATCGACAACACGGTCCGGACCATCAGATCCCCCCGTCGACTTCGAAGATCGCGCCGGTCATGTAGCGGGAGGCGTCGCTGAGCAGGAAACAGACCACGTCGGCGATCTCGGCGGGCTCGCCCAGCCGGCGCAGCGAGGTCATCTCGACGTACATCGCCTTGCCCTCGTCCCCGCGCGGGTTCTTGTGCCCGGTGTTGTCGATGACGCCGGAGGCGAGGCAGTTGACCCGCACGCCGCGCGGGCCGAGTTCCTTGCAGAGCGCCCGGGTCAGCCCGAAGATCGCGGCCTTGGAGGTCACGTAGTGCGCGGCGAACGGCATGCCGTGCCGGGCCACACCCGAGGAGATGTTGACCACCGAGGCCTGCTCGGTGAAGTGCGGCAGGGCCGCCCGGATGGTGTTGTACATGCCGCTGACGTTGGTGTCGAGGATGCGGTGCCACTCGGCCGGTTCCATCGCCTCCAGCGGCAGGTGGCTGATCACCCCGGCGTTGTTGACGAGCGCCGTGATCGGGCCGAAGCGGCCGACGGCGCTGTCCATCAGAGCGCCCACCTGCTCGGCGTCGCGGACGTCGGTCCGGACCAGGTGGAGCTGCCCGCCCAGGTCGGCGACGGCGCCCGGCAGCGACTCGGATTCGGCCGAGTCGCTGGTGAAGCAGGTGGTGACGGCGACACCCTGCTCGATCAGGGCGAGCACGGTGGCCCGGCCGATACCTCGGGTTCCGCCGGTGACGACCGCGTGCCGGCCTTTGAGTTCGAAGTCCATGATGTGTGCCTCCTTGGGTTATGGAGCCGTGACGATCAGGCAGGCGTTGAACCCGCCGTGCCCGCGGGCGATCACCAGCGCGGTCCGGATCGGCGTCGCCCGGGCCTCGGCGACCAGGTCGAGGTGGTAACCGGTGGCGGGTTCGGCGGTCGCGCCGCCGGGGATGACACCGTCCCGAATGGCCAGCAGGGCCGTGACGACATCCAGTGCGGCCCCGCCCGCCAGCAGTCGGCCGACGAGCGCCTTGGGGGCGGCGACCGGCACCGCGCAGGGTCCGAAGACACCCGCGATCACCTCGGCCTCGGCCGCGTCCAGCCCGGCCACGCCGGCCGCGTCGGCGAAGACCACGTCGATGTCGTCGGGCGTCAGCACCGCGTCGGCCAGCGCCAGTTCGACCGCCCGGCGCAGGGTCGCGACCGCGAAGCCGCCCGGGTCGAAGGTCGCGGCGTACCCGGCGATCCGGCCGTACCGATGAACCGCCCCGCGGGCCTCGGCATGCGCCTCGTCCTCGATGATCAGCATGGCCGCGCCCTCCCCCGGTGGGTAGCCGGCGGCCTGCGCGCCGAACGGCTGGTACGCCGTCGCCGGATCGCCGGCCGAGGTCAGGTTTCCGGTGCTCAACTGGGCGACCAGGCCGTACGGGCAGAGCGCGGAGTCGGCCCCGCCGGCGACCACCACCTTGGCGCCGTCCCGGATCAGCCGGCGCGCCTGGGCCAGCGCGTCGAGGCCACCCGCCTGTTCGTTGGCGATCACCCCGCACGGCCCGCGCATGCCGTGCCGGATCGAGATCTGGCCGGTGGTGGCGGCGTAGAACCAGGCGATCGACTGATAGGGGCCGACGTGGCGGGGCCCCCGGCGCCACAGTGCCTCGATCTCGCGCTGGCCGAACTCGGTGCCGCCGGAGGAGCTGGCGGTGACCACTGCCATCTCGTACTCGTTGAGGCGGCCCGGATCGACCCCGCCGTCGGCCAGCGCCAGTTCGGCGGCGACCAGGCCGAGGTGCGTCCACTGGTCGGTCTGGACGGCGAGGGCGCCCGGGATGTGGTCGGTCGCCACGAAGTCCTTGACCTCGCCGGCCACCGAGACCGGGTAGTCGGTGGCGTCGAAGCGGGTGAGCGGGCCCAGCCCACTCGTCCCGGCTCGGACGGCCGACCAGTAGTCCGGCGCGCCGATGCCGTTCGGGGCGACCACCCCGAGACCGGTGACGAGCGCGTTCATCGGGCGTCACCGGCCTCGCGGCTGAGGATCATCGCGGTCTGGAACCCGCCGAATCCGCTGCCGACGCTCAGCACGGTGTCGAAGGTGTGGTCGCGGGCGGTCTTGGGGACGTAGTCGAGGTCGCACTCGGGATCCGGGTTCTCGAGGTTCGCGGTCGGCGGGACCACCTGGTGTTCCAGGGCCAGCGCGCAGGCCGCGATCTCGATGGACCCGATCGAGCCGAGCGAGTGACCGACCATCGACTTGATCGAGCTGACCGGCACGTCGTACGCCCGGGAACCCAGGCTGCGCTTGAACGCCGCGGTCTCGTGCCGGTCGTTCTGCCTGGTGCCGGAGCCGTGCGCGTTGATGTAGCCGATCCGGTCCGGGCCGAGCCGGGCGCGGTCCATCGCGACCCGGATCGCCTCGGCCATCTCCCGGCCGTCCGGCTTGAGCCCGGTCATGTGGTAGGCGTTGCTGCGCGACGCCGCACCGGAGATGTGCGCGTAGATGCGCGCGCCGCGGGCCCGGGCGGCGGCCAGTTCCTCCAGGACGAAGACCGCCGAGCCCTCACCGAGCACGAATCCGTCCCGGTCGTTGTCGAACGGGCGGGACGCGTGTTCCGGGTCGTCGTTGCGAGCCGTGGTCGCCTTGATCGCGTCGAAGCAGGCGACCGTGATCGGGGAGATCGGCGCGTCGGTCGCCCCGGCCACCGCGACGTCGATCGCGCCTTCCTCGATCAGCCGGGCGGCGTGGCTCACCGAGTCGAGCCCGGAGGTGCAGCCGGTGGAGATGAGCGCGACCGGGCCCTGCGCGCCGACCGTCCGGGCCACCTCGACCGCCATCGTGCTCGGCACCATGTAGCCGTACAGGTGCGGTACGCCGTAGGTGTGGTCGACCACCCAGTCGCGGCCGCGGTTGCTGAGTACGACGTACTCCTCCTCGAGGCCCATCGTGCAACCGACCGCGCTGCCGATGCTGACCCCGATCCGTTCCGGGGCCACGTCGGCGAGGACCGCCCCGCTGTCGGCCAGCGCCTCACGGGCGCTGACCACCGCGAACTGCGCGGCCCGGTCCATCCGGCGGGCCTCCTGCGGGGTGAGTCCCGCGGCCAGGGGTTCGAAGTCGCACTCCGCGGCCACCTGGGACCGGAACGCGCGAGCGTCGAACAGCGAGATCCGCCGGGTCGCGGTGTTGCCCGCGGCGAGCAGTTCCCAGAAGGCGTCCCGGCCGGTCGCACCGGGGGCCACCACGCCGATACCGGTGATCACCGCTTCCCGGGCCGTCATGCCGGCGTCCCGCCGGCGTTCGCCACCTCGGCCGGGTACGGCTCGGTGTCGACGTGCCCGAGGTCCGGCCGGGGGGCCAGCGGCCCGAGGTGGAAGACCACTTCGGCACGCTCGTCGCCGACGTTCATCAGCCGGTGGCGGGCGTTCTTCGGGACCACCAGTCCCTCGCCGGGGGCGAGGTGCACCGGCTCGTCGTCGATCCGCATCACGAGCAGGCCGCTGACGACGTAGATGAACTCCTCCGAGTACGGGTGGTAGTGCTCGGACACGAATTCGCCGGGTTCGAGGACCGCCACGCCCATGAATCCGGAGGTGGCGCCGACCGTCTTCGAGGTCAGCATGGCCCGGACGTCACCGCCGCGCTTCCGGTTGGACGCGACGTCGGCGAATGCGATCTTCTTTGCCGGAAGTGCGGTCACAGGAAACTCCTTCTCGCCGACGCATACGTCGAGGGCTATTCAGGTGCGCCAAAACATCGTCGCGAGTTCCGATAAAGCCGCCCTTATGGCCAGGAAAAGACCACGGCCGCACCTCCCGGAGGAGATGCGGCCGCGATCGGCGGGCAACAGATGTCAATAGCCGGCTATTACCTCCCAGAGCGCGAACGATTTGCGCCGGGCCGGATCGAGATCCTGGAATTCGTCGAGCGGCGAGGTGCTCCGGTGCCCCGGACTGGTGTCCCACGCCTGGAAGGCGGCCAGGTCGGTCCACTCGCTGAGCACCACGTAGCCGGCCGGATCCAGGACGTCGTGCAGCAGCTCGTTGCCGGCCAGCCCGGCGGTTCCCTTCATGGTCGCGCTGACCTCGTGATAGACCCGCTCGACCGCACCCGGATCGGTCTCGGGGGCCCGGTAGAAGACGGCGATACGAAGACGGTTGGCCATTGTTCTCCCTCGGGTCCGGCGTTCAGTGGGCGGCCGCGAGTCCGAAGGAGACGCCGGTCAGCTCCTCGGACATGTCGAACAGCCGGGCCGCGGCGGCGGCGTCGGCGGCGGCCCGGGCCGGGGCGACCTCGCCCGGCCGGCCCCGCATCTGCGCCAGGCCGGTCGGTCCGTAGACGGCACCGCCGACGACACCCGGCGCGGTGGCCGCGTGGAGCACCGCTTCCGCTCCGGCGGACGCGGACTGCGCCAGCAACGCGGTCGCGATCCGCAACGGACGTTCGCCCTTGCCGCCGTCCAGCCGTACCCCCTTGAACTGGATCTCGGTGTCGGCGAAGCCGGGGTGCGCGGCGACGGAGGTCAGACCGGCCGGGCCGGCCCGGCGGTCCAGCTCCTGGGCGAACATCAGGTTGGCGAGTTTGGACTGGTTGTACGCGCCGAACTTGTCGTAGCCGGTGCCGGTCGGATCGAACGCCGGCGCCTTGACCATCCGGGTCGACAGGCTGATCAGCGACACCACGCGCGGCCGGTGCGACCGGTAGAGCGCGGGGCAGAGCAGCCCGGTCAACGCGAAATGGCCCAGGTAGTTGGTGGCGAACTGGAGCTCGTACCCGTCCGGGCTCAGCCGCCGCGGACCGCCCATGATGCCGGCGTTGTTGACCAGCAGGTCGAGCCGCGAGCCTTGCTCGGACAACGCGGCGGCGAGCTCGCGAACCGAGGCGAGGACGGACAGGTCGGCCAGTGCGACCTTGAGGTCGGCGGCCGGCGCCGCACGCAGCATCGATCGCCGTGCCTCGTCCGCGCGCAGCCGGTCACGGCAGACCAGGGTCACGTGCGCGCCGCGCCGGGCGAGGCCGAGCGCCGTGTGGTAGCCGATGCCGGAGTTCGCCCCGGTCACCACCGCCGTCACGCCCGCGAGCGGGGCCGACTCGGTGGGCCGCCCGGCCATCTAGCGCGCCCCGCCCGCCGGCACCGGCCCGGACTCCGGCGTCCACGTGTAGAACACGTTGGCCATCGCGTCCCTGGGCTCCGACCAGTTCGGGTCGTAGGGGGTGATGAACTGGCCGAGCTTGGTGTTGATGTCCTGGTAGAGGTCGGTGCCGCGCTGCCGGTACAGGTTCGGCGAGATGTCCCCGTCGGCCTCCACCAGATGGAAGTAGAGCTGGTGGAACGAGAACAGGGTGCGTCGGCTGACGCCCACGAGATGCGGCAGCTCGGTGGCGTCCGACTCCGCGAAGACGCCGGCCACTCCGTCGGTGTCCGCCGGATTCATCCGGGCGACAATCAAAGTGCGGTGCAAGGAAATCCCCTCGCTTCGTTCAACACGGTCTATATCGGATGTCGAGGGCAGACGCTATCGGGGACCGATAAAGCGACAGTCAAAAATATTTCTTTTCCGCGCTTTGCACGGGGCTTAAGCTGCGTCCGTCAACGTGTCCACGAACTGGACCACGACGGGGGAAATTCGTGCTCGAACCAAGTGTCCTCGAGAGTGTCGGACAGCCGAGGATGGCGGTGATCACCGGCTCACGCGACCACGTTCGAATCATCCGGGAGGCAGTCGGTTATACGTCCGAGTTCGTGATCATCGCGGAGGTGCCGGCCATCCGCGAGGCGGTGACCCAGGTCCTGGAACTGGAGCCGGAGATATTCCTGCTGGGCACCGGCCAGGACGGCCAGAAAGCCCTTGAACTGGCCCGGCTGCTCCAGCGCCGGGACGGGGCCGCCGAGCCGATCATCGTGCTGATCTCCGACGCCACCGGCGAGGACTTCGCCGAGGCGGCCGCCCTGTCCCGCGGCGTCATCTGCGACGAGCTGCTGCCCGAGTTCCTGATTCCCGTGTTGCGCCTGGTCGCCGACGGCTACGTGGTCATGCCGCCGGACATCCGGGAGCGGGTGCTGGCCACGATCGGGCCGGCCGACACGGTCGGCGAGTTACGCGAGCGGATCAGCCGGGTCCTCAGCCCGCGCGAGCTCGAGATCGTCATGCTGGTGGCGCGGGGCCAGAGCAACGCGCAGATCTCGGCCGGCCTGCATCTGAGCGAGGCCACCGTGAAATCGCACATCCACCGGATCTCCGAGAAGCTTCAGGTCCGCAACCGGATCGGCATCGTGCTCCTGGCGATCGGCGCCGACCTGCTCCACGACGGGATCGACCCATGACCGGTCAGGACGGCCACAACAGCTTCGTCAGCAATGCCCGCAACCGCTGATCGCCCCGCTCGCCGAGCAACGCGACCACCTCGCCCTGCAGCTCGTCAAGCACCCGCAACGCCCCGGCCAGCAGCTCCTCGCCGACCGGCGTCAGCACGACCACGTTGAACCGCCGGTCGGCCGGATTGCGTTCCCTGGTCACCGCGCCGGTGCTCTCCAGCTCGTCGACCACCAGGACGGTGGTCGCCTCGGTGGTGCCGACCGTCCGGGCCAGTTGCTGCTGCGAGCACGGCCCCAGCTCGCGCAGGGCGATCAGGGCGCCGGCGTGCCGGGCCTGCAACTGGTGCTCGGCCATCGCCTCGTTGCCCTGCCGGCGGAGCCGGTGATAGGCCAGCGTGATGAAGTAGCTGCTCAGCTGCTCGCCGCCGACCTCCTGGCTGATGTCGGGCAGCAGCGCGCGCAGCAACTTGTTCAACTCTCGGCGTTCGCGGACCGAGAGCGGCTCCAGGAAATCGTTCTCGCCGTCCGCCGTGCTGTGGTCGATGGACTTGAGCAGCTCACGACCGGCCGCCGTGATCGAGAGCACGTGCGTGCGCCGGTCGGCCGGGTTGCGCGTCCGCTGGGCGTACCCGGCCTCGGTGAGCTTGTCGATCAGCTTGACCATGATGGTCCGGTTGATCTCCAGCCGGCCCGCCAGCTCCTGCTGGGACAGCACCTCCTGCTCGGCGAGCACGCTGAGCAGGGCAAGATCACGTGGTTGCAGGCCGCCCGGCAGGCCGACGTGCGAGATCTGGTTGGCGCGGTGGAACGCGCGCCGGAGAAGGTGACTGGTGTACCGGCGCAGGACGGGTGACATCGGCTGTTCCGACACCTGCTGCTGCACCTGTACTCCCTGCTGAACGCGGAAAGACCGGCGACGAGCACGCCGGTCTTCCCCACTATGCCTCACGGCCGGCGAGCGACCCCATCGACACCGCCGTGCGGCTCATTCACGAGCGGCCACGGCTACCGGTTCACGGATCGGCTCGTCGACGATCGGCGTCTCCCCGTGCGGCCCGAAGGTCAGGCCGCGACGCTCGTTGAGGCGCTCGAACATCCGGTGCAGCGGCGTCGCCATGAACGTCGTGATGATCGCCATCAGGGCGAGCACCGTGTAGAGCGTCGGGGTGACCACCCCGGCGCTCAGGCCGATGTTGAGCAGGATCAGTTCCATCAGACCGCGGGCGTTCATCAGCGCCCCCAGTGACCCGGCCTCCCGCCACGACATGCCCTGGGAGCGAGCCGCGATCGAGACGGCGCCGAACTTGCCGACGAACGAGGCCACCAGCACCAGACCGGTCACCAGCAGCACGACCGGGTCGGTCAGCAGGTTGAGCTTGGTCTGCAGGCCGGAGAAGATGAAGAAGGCGGGCAGCAGCACGTACGCGGTCAACGGCTCCAGCCGCTGGCGGAGCAGGTCGACGAACGGGCCACGCGGAATCACCGTGCCGGCGAGGAACGCCCCGAACACCGCGTAGATGCCGCACCAGTCGGTGAACCAGGCCGCCGCCAGCACGATCATCAGAACCGTGACGAGCGGGCCGATCGGCAGGCCGACACCCTCGCTCATCTGCTTCTCGGCCCGGTCGACCACCCGCCGGAGCACCCGGCGGCCGACGGTGATCATGAGAAGCAGGTAACCGGCTCCACCGACCACCGCGAGGATCGCCCCGTCGGCCGAGTCCTTGGTCGCCGCCACGACCGTGGCCAGCATGATCCAGGCGAAGGCGTCGTCCGCCGCGGCGCAGGCCAGCGCCATGGTGCCGAGCCGGGACTTGAGCAGACCGGAGTCGTACACGATCCAGGCGAGCATCGGGAACGCCGTGATGCAGATGCCGGCCGCCAGGAACAGGCCGCCCTGCCACGGTTCGACGTCCTCGGCGAACCAGCGCCCGCCACTGGTCAACTGCCATCCGATCAGGCCGCCCAGCAAGATCGGCACGCTGATCCCGGCGATCGAGGTCGCCGCCGCGTGCCGCATGTGCCCGCGGAAGATCGAGGTGTCGAACGAGGCACCCACCACGAACATGTAGAACACCAGCCCGAGCTGGCCGATGACATAGATGGCGCTCAGCGACGGATGGACGATGCTCTGGCCGTTCACCGAGATGTTCGTCGGGAACATCCAGTGCTGGAAGGTCGGCCAGATCAGGCCCAGAACGGACGGCCCGAGCAGGAAACCGGCGACCATGATCGCCACCACCTGCACCTGACCGAGTCGTTTGAAAAGCGGCCAGAGAAGCCGGTAAACGGCCAGAATGACGACCATCTGCAGAAAAAGATGCTCTGCCGTTTCGAACAATGTGGGCACGACACGCTCCAGATCTGATCTTTAGATGTCACCTCAGCAGGATGTTTATCAATCTAAAATCGGCATGTTCGGCGGCGGTAAAGCGCGGGTAGTTGAGCACCCGGGCAAATCATTTCGGCGGTAAGGGATCGGGACGGCATCATGGACGGCATGACCGAACCCAGTTCTCTCGAGGACGTCCGTTCCCGCATCGACGACCTCGACACCCGACTCGTCGCGCTGCTGGCCCGCCGCCAGGAGCTCGTCGCGGCCGCGGCCGGCTTCAAACGCGACGAGGACGCGGTGCGCGCGCCGGACCGGGTCGAACGGGTCGTCGCCGCGGTCCGCGCGAAAGCCGGCCCCGCCGGGCTGGACCCCGGCGTGGCCGAGGCGATCTGGCGCGCGATGATCACCGCGTTCATCGACTTCGAGCTGGCGCGTCACCGGCAGTCGGCGACCGGATAGAACGCGGCGCCGCGGCGGGATGCTCGCCGCTCCGGCCCGGCCCGCGCAGACCACTGCCGAGCTGAGGCAGCAGATCGCCCGGCGGATCCGGCTGGCTCCGGGTGGCAGGACCTCGGCCGACGGAACCGCCGGACAGCCGGGAACGGCGGGGCTCGGTGTCGACCGGGCCCCGCCGTTCCGCGGTTGCTGTCAGGCGACGCTGCAGGAGAGGTTGCCGGGCGCCGTGGAGCTGCTTCCGTTCACCAGGAAGCCGAAGGTGGTCGAGGCGGTCCCGCCCAGAGTGCCGTTGTAGGCGGCGTTCCGGACGCTGATCGTCCCGGTGGTGCCGGTGTTGACGCCGTTCCAGATGTTGGCGACGGACTGCCCACCGACCAGGGTCAGCTGCACGGTCCAGCCGCTGATGGTGGCGGTGCCGGTGTTGGCCACGGTCACCTCACCCTGGAAACCACCGCTCCAGGTGCTGATCGTCCGGTACGCCGCGGAACAGCCACCCGGCTGCCCGGTCACCGGCGGCGAGCTCGGGCTGGTGGGCGGCGTGCTCGGACTCGTCGGCGGCGTGCTCGGGCTGGTCGGCGGCGTGCTGGTCGGGGTGCTCGGCGGCGGCGTGCTGGTGCCGGGCACCGTGGTGGACGCGGCGTTGAGGGCGTTGAGAACCGAGGTGTACGCCGCCTTGGGGTTGCTGTTGCGGTCGAACAGCAGCGGGTTCTCACTGCCACGCCACGAGTCGCTGTCCCGGATGCCCCACGTCGTGATGCCGACGCAGCGCGGCACGTTCATGCACGCCTGGGTCAGGCCGCCGTACTGGCTGGCCGAGGCGTTGGTGACGTCGGCCTCGGTCAGCGCCACGTCGACGCCGAGAGCACCGAAGCTGGACAGCGTGGTCTGGAAGTTGCTCGGCAGCGAGCTGCCCCCGGTGAAGTGGGTCTGCAGGCCCACGCAGTCGATCGGCACGCCGCGGGACTTGAAGTCCTTGATCATGTTGTAGACGCCCTGCGTCTTGGCGTACGTCCAGTTCTCGATGTTGTAGTCGTTGTAGCAGAGCTTGACCGACGGGTCGGCGGCCCGCGCGGTGCGGAACGCCACCTCGATCCAGTCGTTGCCGGTGGACTGCAGGTTGGACGAGCGGCGGCCGCCGTTCTCGGCGAACGCCTCGTTGACCACGTCCCAGTAGGCGAGCTTGCCCTTGTAGTGGGCCATCACGCCGTTGATGTGATCGATCATCGCCTGGCGCAGGGCGCTGCCGCTGAGACTCCCCCAGAACGACGGCTGCTGCGCGTGCCAGGCCAGCGTGTGGCCGCGGACCCGCATGCCGTGCTGGACGGCCCAGTTGTAGATGGCGTCGCCGCGGGTGAAGTTGAACTGGCCGCGGCTGGGCTCGGTCGCGTCCGGCTTCATCTCGTTGACGGCGGTCATCATGTCGAACTCGCGGTTCGCGATGGTGAGGAACCCGGAGTCGCTGAGCCGGTCGCTGCCCATCGCGGCGCCGAAGTACCGACCGCTGCGTTCGGCGGCGGCCTTCAGCGTGGAGCCGGGCGGGCCGCTGAGGTCGGCGTGGGCGAGGGTGGCCGCGGCCATCGAGGCGACGGCGGTCGCCACGGCGACGGCGCCACCGGCCAACAATCGGAGGCGACCACGGGTACGGGGTCTCGGCTGGACAGGAGCTTGGTTCATCTGTGCGCTTCCTTCTCGATGTCGCCGGCCGTGGCGGCGGGTGGGCGGCGGGTGGGCGGCCCCGCTGCCACCAGGCGGAGTTCGCTTGGTGGCAGCGGGCCGGCAGCCGGCGGTGCGACGCGCCGTCAGCGCTGCAGGGTGAGCAGGCCCGGACGCCACGGCAGGTTGTTGTAGTCCCCGCCGGCGTTGGGGTTCTTGCCCTGGTAGAGCAGTTGCAGGTTGCACGGGTCGACGGTCTTGGTCTGGTCCGGGTTCGTCCGCACCAGGTCGCCGTGGCTGATGTCGGTGGTCCAGGTCGCCCCA
>NZ_BOMM01000081.1 GCF_016862195.1 Paractinoplanes ferrugineus
GACGTTGACAATGGTCATCGACACCAGGCAGTACTGCCCTTGGGCTTTGTTCTCCAGAATCCCCGACCCGATCTTCGCCGTACCGCAGGCGACCTTGGTGACGGTGAACCGGAACTTCCCGTCCGTCACCGGCTCATTCAGGCCGGCCGCGGGTTTGTTGCTCGAGTTCGTGTCGTCGGAGTCGCCGCCGGTCAACGCGATCAGGCCGCCCATCCCGGCGCAGAACAGCACGAACACCCCACCCACGATCAGCAGGATCTTCCCGACACCCACCTTCTTCGACGGGGGAGCCTGCTGCGGCCAAGGCTGCTGCGGGACGTACTGCTGCGGCGGGTACTGCCCGGGTGGGGGAGCGCCGGTAGGCGGCTGCCATTGCGGTGGGTTCTGACCGTAGGTCATGCGGGTGGCTCCACGGCGGCAGGTCAAGGGGCAGGTGGTTGCAGTCGGGCACCTGCCCTATACCCGGCCGCCCCGCCACCCAACGCCAAATCGCGGGCACACACAGTCGCCCAGACGGTCCGCAGCCCACCGATGATCGGACATCCGGGCATCAGTCGGGCGGCCTCAGTCGTCGAAGTGAAGGGCCACCCGGCCGCCGTGCACCGACGAATACCAGCGCGGATCACGGGTCATCACGAGCACGTCGTTCTCCAGCGCCAACCACGCCGCCGAAGCCAGATCATGCCGGTCGGTCAGGGAACGGAGGCCGGCGAGGGCTTTCCAATCGTCCGGGTCGTCGACGATCAGGAACGTTGCCGGGTGGTCGAGGAGCAGCTGCAGGCGCTCCTGCTGCAGCATGCCCGTCAAGTGACCGGCCTCGATCAGGCACGGCAGCGGAATCAGCACCGCACCGTCCTCGTCGTTGATCTCGGAGATCAGTTCGACAACGGAGACAGCCTCACGCACCCACGCGGTGATCGCAGTGGTGTCGAAGACCAGGCAGATCAGCCGCGCGTCATCACTCACGCCGGGACTTCACCGCGGCGCAGCTGCTCACGCAGAGCGGCCAGGCCGTCGTTGTCGCGACCGGCGCGGGCATCCTTGAGCCGGTCACGCCAGCGGGCCTTACCGGCGGAGGTCACCACCGCACCGACGAGCGGGTCGAAGGTCCCGTCTTCCTGCACGCTGGCGTCGTGGTCCATACCCTCAGATTACTTCGACCGGCCGAAAATGCACTACGCCGTGTCGTGTCATTCCCCGGCGGCGGCTACTCGCGAACGGAGTCGGCCTGGATCACGCCCATGTCGGTGAAAACCACCTCACCGGGTGAGCCGGTCGCCCAGTTGCCTTCGATGACGTCGAAGTCGCACATCAACTGCCAGCCGCAGCCCTCGTGGGCGAAGTCCCCGCCGGGGATCCTCGCCGAATAGCGGATGTCGTCTTCCTGGAGCCGCAGGGCCCCGCGCTTCGGGTGGATCTTTCGTGTTTCCAGCCACGAGGTGTACGCCTTCTGGACCTCATCAGGGATGGGAATACCGGACCGGCAGGAAGCTAGCGCCGGGAAACGCTCGAGTTTCCACGAGCTGGTTGCGTGATCCATAGGGCCTCCCTGATGAGGTCCAGGCGACAGGTGCTACCTCGCTGCGCTACGCGAGCGCCACGCGGCGATCTGCGACTGGGTGGGGCGGTCGTCTTCAGGGTCTTCGGTTTCGTCGGGCCGGCGGAACCAGTCCCTCAGCCACGCCCCCTCGACACGCGGGCCGAGCGTCGACTTGATGGCGAGCTGCCACGGCGTCGACGACTGGACCAGGCAGCGCAGGTCGGCGGGCTTGAGGTCCCCGTAACGGTCGATGGTGTCGGCGACGGTGTTGAGCTCACCGGCGGTCAAGGGGTCACCTGCGGGCTTCTCATCGAAGTCGCCGAGTTCGATGCTGTGGTCGGTGGCGTAGATCGGTTCCGCGAACAGCGGGTTCCCGCTGTGGGCGAGCTGGTGTCCTTGGCAGAAGAACAGGAGCAGGTTGCGTTTGGTGTCGGACAGTCCTGGGCGGCGAACGTCTATGGCGGCGATAACGGTGGCAACGCTGGCGGTCATCGGCGCAACGTAGCGACCGGCTCCGGTAGGGCGGGATGGGCTGTTCGGCGGCGGGTTGTGACTGATCGGCGGGTACGTCGTAGGGGGGATGGGGGTCGGTCCGCCTGAGCTGTTGCCACTACGACGAGTATCGACGTCGTCACTCTTGATCGGGGTGGGCTGGGGGTTGGTCATCATTGCTCCATCCGTAGGGGTTGCGTGTCGGACATGGGGGATCGGCGAGGTCTTCGCGTTTTCCTGTCCCCCGCCTCGCTGTCCTGACCTGTCCCCTGTCCTCTCCTTAGAGAGGAGGGGAGAGGACAGGTGCCACATTGGAGTTGCGGGGACAGACGCAGGACAAGATCAGGACAGCTCTTACCTGCGAAGACGCCGAAAGGCAGGACAGGTCGGGACGACTCTGGGGACAGATCTTGTCAGGACAGGTCTCAGGACAGGTTTTGATCATGGTTTCGACCCCTGGCGGACCCGCAGTTCCTTCACCACAGCAGCCATCACGTCGTTGCTGAACGTCGACATCGCCTTCAACGCCATCCACGCCTTCAACTTGTCGCGGCCAAGACCCACAGGAACGCCAGCGGACAGCAAATCGTCAACGATGCGATCCACTTCCCCTTGAACCCTCTCCAACGCCAGCGGATCGGCGAGCTCGTGCGCGGTACGGCCGGCAAGCCACATGCCGCCGACGTACTTCTCGCCGCAGCGAACCACAACAAACTCGTCGTCACCCAGCCCCGTTCGAGAATGGGTGCGGTGCATGCGGATCGTTGTCACCACTCGCTCGATGCCGTTCGCGACCTGCTTACGCTCATCTACGCGCCGCATCTCCCAAACATGGTCAACGTCCTGCGTTTTCGCCGACGACCCCCGG
The DNA here is from genome assembly GCF_016862195.1 of Paractinoplanes ferrugineus. Taxonomy (GTDB): domain Bacteria; phylum Actinomycetota; class Actinomycetes; order Mycobacteriales; family Micromonosporaceae; genus Actinoplanes; species Actinoplanes ferrugineus. Next base: position 2,901 of record NZ_BOMM01000081.1, read on the forward strand.
GATCCGCGGTCGGTGTCCTTGCCAAAATGATCGAGGCGGATACACGCCACTCCCAGAGACTTCAACGGGCCGTGGATCTTTTGGTAGAGCTGCAGCCACGTGTCGGACTCGTTCTCCTTGCCGCCGATGAATCGGGACGCGGTATCGAGAACGACGACATCCGGTGAAACGCTGGCCACGATGCCCAAGCACTCCTGCGCCGCCCGCTCCGACTCGTCGAGCGCACCCGAGAACTGGGGAAACTGCCGGTAGGAGACACGTCCGCGGAGGTCGTCCGGGCTCGCGCCGAACGCCTGGGCACGGGTGATCACGTCGCGGAGGCTGTTCTCCCGGTCGAAGTACAACACCGTGATCGGAGGCCGGCGGTCGTCGCCGATGAAGGCGCGGCCGGTCACGGCCCGGTACACCCAGTCGAGGACAAACAGCGACTTGCCGACCTTGCCGTCACCGACAAGCGTGATCTGCTGGCCTCGCTCAAGGAACCGTCCCGGAAGCCAGTCCATCTGCGTGAAGTCCTGCGCGAACGCCTCATCCCAGTCGATCTCCGGGAACCGCTCCTCGCCGTCAACCGCTGACGGATGGTCCTCCAACAGCCCCACCATCTCGTCGGTCGCCGCCGAATACCCGTCCATGTCACCCGCGGCAAGGGCCTGGCCGGCTCGCGCATGGACCTCGAGACGACGCAGACGTACGTACTCCTCGCGGACCATCCGCACGTGGTAGGTGAACTCGCGGACCCCGAGCAGGTCGGCGTGTTCCTTGCACTCCGACAGGTAGCCGATGACCCCACCGTCGAGCATTCGCACGGATCGGTGCGTGTTCTCCGCCGCCAGGTCGACGGCGACAAGGGTGGAGACGTTCGGCGCGCCGGCGTGAACCATGATGGCTGCGTAGATCTCGCGGTGCGCCTGCAGGTAGAAGTGCTTGATCTCGATATCGCCGATGTGTTTCGCGGCCTCGGCGTGGTTGGCGGCGCTGAGCATCCACCCGAGGACCGTTTGTTCGTGGATGCGCAACATCGCGGGGGATGGCACGACCGGATCGCCAGCTGCGGCCGGTGGGCCGTTCTTCGGCTTGTCCCTGCGCTCCTGGCGGGGGAGTGTCATGCGACACCTCCCGTCAGTGGTGGGGGATGGCTTACCGTCAAGGTGTTGTGCTCCGTAGTCAAGGGCGGGGCGTGACGAAAGGCCGTGGCGTAGGGCGCCGCGGCCATCGTCATTTCTGGAGCTCTGTTTCCGACGGTGGGGCTGGCCAGAGAACGGGCAGCCCCAGGGCGCGGGCGTCTGTGGCCCAGCGGATCAGCAGGACAAGGTATTGGCGCCGGTGTCGCCGGCCCGGTCCTCGGCGCTCCCAGTAGGACACCGCCCCGTCGCTGACGCCCAAGTCGTGGGCAACGTCTTCCTGGGTCAGGCCGGCGAGTTGGCGGAGCTCGCGTCGGAGCTTCGGCGGCGGTAGATCGCATGTCTCATGAGCTGCTTCGGCAACGCGGCCGAACTGCTGGGTCTCGGTGGTCATGGAACGCACAGTACTAAATCGGCAACGAAATCTCTAGAGATCTCTTATTCGCTGTGTTACGTTGCTTCCATGCCCAACCCGATCACCCGCCCCGTTTTCGCCCCCGCCCCGACCGGCGCCGCGCCGGCCGGGCAGACGTGGGTGGACACCTCGGGGGTGGACGCGTGAACAGCCGCCAGTACCTCGAGACGGAGATCGCGCGGGGCACAACCTCCCTCAAGCGCGTCACCTGGTTCGTGTGGAGCGCCGCCGTGCTCGTCATGATCTACGGGATCTTCGTGTCCTTCGGGCCACTCAAGAACCACGGCGTCCCTGAAGGCGTCGCCTGGATGCCGTCCCTAGCAGCCGACGCCGCCATGTGCGTAGCGATCATCGCCGGACCCGTGCTCGCCGCGTTCGACCTCACCGCAGGTTGGATCTCCGCCCTCCGCGTTGGAGCCGCCTTCACCACTTGGGCGCTGCAGACCGCCGGGCCGTGGCTCGCCGACGGGGGAGTGGACTGGGCCGGCGTCGGTCTGCACTCACTGCCGCCGCTGCTGCTGTTCCTTACCGCTGAAGGCGCCTCCTCCTATATGCGCAAGCTCGGTGGGGCGCTCACCAAGAAACGCCTCGAGCTCGCGGGCGCCGAACAGGACGACGCCGACGCCCGCGCTCACCGTGCGGAGGCCGACGCGAAGCTGCGGTCAACGGCCGCGGAGCTAACCGCCGCCCGTGCGGAGGTCGAATCGCTCGTCGGTCGCCTCGCCGCGGTAACCGAGAAAGCGGACGCCGATAAGGCCGAAGCGACCCGTACCGCCGAGCACCGGGAAGCGGAGATCGGTGAACTTCGGATCGCCCTAACCGCCGAACGGGAAGGCCGTACCGCCGACGCTCGGGAAGCGGAAAACCGGCGAACCGGTGACCTCGCAGAGCTGGAGCAGCGACTTACCGCCGACCACGAAAACGCGGTCCGGGCGATCAAGGACAAGCACCGGGAAGCCCTCACCGCCGCCCGTGCCGAGAAGGGCGCGGTAAGCCTCACCGCCTACCGCAACCGGGCCACCGGCAACCCCCGTCCGGCGACCTCCGGTAAGGCCGAGCTGACCGACGAAGACGCAGTTCAGATGATGCTTACCGCCCACGACGACCCGGCCCACCCATGGTCGAAAAACGGCGTGCGGACGCTCACCGGTGTGGGTCTCGGCCGGGCCGAGAAGCTGATCGGTTTGTGGCATACCGCCGCCACCGAGAAGGCCAACCGGAAGGCGGTCGGCGAGTGAACCGGAACCCCCTAACCAAGCCAGCCGGATCACCGCTTACCGCGGGCGTCAACGGCACCCACCCGACCCCCACCGAGGAGACCCGATGACCATCACCGACATCAACCCGACCTACTCCACCGTCGAGGAAGTCCACGCCGCTCTCACTGCCACCCAGTCCGCCATGGTGGAGCGGGCCGGCGACGACGGCGACCTGCCCGTCTACCTGAAGGCGGTGAACCCGTGGCGGCCGTGGCTGTTCCGGGTCGGCGGCGGCTCCCTGGGTGTGGCCCTCGCCGCGATCACCAGCATCGTCATCGACCAGGACGTTTTCTACCCGGCCACGTTCACCACCCTGGGGGCAGCGTTCGTGTACGCGTGGGTGCTGGGCGGCTACGAGCACACCGAGCTGCACCCGACCCGGTTCGAGAAGGCCGCGTGAGCTGGGAAAACACCGTCCGGGAGCGGCGACGGGGACGCCGCCGCAAGGACCACTACGAGGGAAAGATCGCCGGGGCGGACTCCAGCCGCAAGAAACTGTCCGCCGCCTGCGACTGGCTGATCACTGAGGCGTGGGAGGCCGGCATCGTCGGCGAGATCCACGGCTGGGTCATCGACAAGGTCCACGAGATTCGGAAGGAGGCGAACCGCCGTGACGGCAACGCAGCGTGACATGAGATCAGATCAGACCCGGGGGGTCGCGGAGGTCGACAGCCCGGCCGTGCGCGCACGTGCGCGCGCGAGAGTACCGGTAGCCGACGGTGACATCAAGTTCGGTGATCGGCTGCGGCAGGCGGTCACCTCGTGGTGGCTGCTGACCTCCGAACCGATGACGCTGCTCGCCCTGTGGAACGCCTCCAAGGTCGACAGGAAGCGTGTGCCGGCCGGCAATGGTGTCCTGCGTGCCCTGTGGCACGTGTCGAACTGGTCGGACCGGATCGTCATGTTCGCGGTCATCGCGGTGGCGCCCACGTTCGCCACCGGCGCCCTGCGCTGGATCGCCGTCCGGCCCACCCGCCGCTACGGCCTGTACCTCACCCTCGCCGCGCTCACGGGCGCCTACCTGTACGGAAGGAAACACTGACCATGGGATTCCTCGCGCGAGCTGGGATGCTCGCCGCCGCCGCCGCGATCCTGTTCGTGGCGATCAAACTCAACAAGTCATCCAAGAAGGGCGCCAAGAACACGTCCATCGTCATCGCGTTCATCGCCGGCCTCGCTGCGCTTGCCACGATCGTCGGGGACTGGATGACGGACATGGACTGGCTCGGGCTCTTCGCCGCGGCAGGCCTGATCGTCTGCACGGCGATCATCATCGTGGACTGGCTGGTCGACAAGAAGCCCGACCGCCCAGCCATGTACGCAGCCTTCGCGTTCGGGATGATGGTCATCCTCGGTGCATCGAACCTCGACTCCATCGGTGACCAGATCGGTGACGGCGGCAAGCAGGTCAGCAATCAGCTGCAGAAGATGGGCGACGGGCCGAAGCAGGCTGACGCGAAGCCCGCGCCGAAGGGCAAGTAGCCGTGGGATTCCTCGTCTGCTGCGTGTTCGCCTACTGGCTGGCCAAACACCTGCCGGAGATCGCGGCGGACACCACCGAGGCGATCGCGGCGGCGTGGAAGGGCGAGGAATCCCCGCGTGTGGCCGCCCGCCGTAAACGTCTCGACGACGCCGGGGTGGACCCGTCCGCTGGTGGTGCGTTCGGCCAGTACGTGGGCAACTTGTGGCGGGACTTCTGGATCGACCAGGACCGGTCCCGTCGCAGCCGGCCCCATAAGGCAACCGCACCGAAGCCCGGCCCGTTCGCCCGGATCCGGGACCGGTGGGACGCCGAGGTCGGCAAGCGGGCAGACGCGTGGCGGGGCCGCCGGGTGAAGCCGGACGGCGAAACCGACCCGGACCTGTCGCCGCACCGGTCTCGCCTTGACGACACCGAACCCGACCGCAGCAACGGCGAAGAGTTCAACCCCGGTTGGCAGGAAAACGAGGAAGACGCCCGCAGCGGGCGGCGCAACCCCGATCCGGAGCCTGCTGCGGACTTCCGGGACCCCGACCGTGGGCCAGAGCCCGACCACCGACCGGACCCCGACGACGGACCCGCACACCCCGACCCCCGCCCCGAGCAGGAAGACCCGCCGGTACACGTCGACGGCGCCTGGGGTGAACCCGTCAACCACAGCACCGAACCGTCCAGCACCACCGACCCGGAAGGATCCACCATGACCGACCTTGCCCGCCGCGGAACCGCCGTCACCGGCATGGCATCCGGCGCCGCCGAAGCCCGCTCCATCCTGAGGTACCTCGAGGCTGCCACCGAGGCGTACGAAGCGGCGATGAGGTCTGCCCGCGGCCGCATCCACGCCCTCGGCGAGCAGACCGTCGGCACCGTGCAGATGGGCACCCGCTCCACGGTGGTGAGCCTGACCGCGCAGGCAGCCGAGTCGATCGCCGTCGCGCAGGCCGGTGCCAGCACCTGCAAAGCGGAGACGATCCCACTGCTCGGCAACGTCGCCCGCGAGTTCGACCGCCGCGCCAGCTAACCCCGCACCCCACCCCCTTGGACAGGAAGGAACCGATGATGGCAGCGCCGACGACTGCCCCGCGCCCGGCGGCGCCGCCCATGAACACCAAGCCGCCGGCCGGGGCCACGAAAATGTCGAAGATCTACCTCGACGAAAGAGGTATCCCGCAGCGCTCGGTGACGCCGGTGCCGGTGGACGAGAATGAGCACCGCACCGCGCACCTGCAGTACCGGTGCCCGCAGTTGCGCACCGTCAACGGCGGTGGGAAGGAACGCTGCGGTACCGCCGAGTGGCTTCTGCCCGAGGAGGAGAAACCGTTCTGCCCGCGGCACGGTAAGCAGCTCGAGGCGGACAAGTCCGGTCCGTCCGCGGCGCAACGAACCATTCAGGAGGCGTTGCGTCTGCACGGCCGGTCGGCCGCCCCGTGGCTGGCCCCACTGGCCGCCGGGGTCCTCGACGCGGGCGCGCACCTCGCCGAAGTCGGCGCCCTCGAAACCGGCGCCATCGCGCCGGTCCTGACTGGCGGCGCCTACCTGGTGGCAAAGCGCACCCTGACGAAGCGGGCGTTGAAGCGGGGCCGGATCGAGCGCGGGCAGAAGACGGGCCGCCGGATCGCTGCCCTGAAGGTCGAGTCCCGCCGGTACGCCTGGTATGCGGGTGAGGCCGGGTTGTGGCTGGCAGCGTTGGCCGGCACGGACATCACGCATCTGCCGGGTGTGCTGGTCGCGGGGGCGGGCATGCTGCGGTGGGGGTTCGCGTCGCGGTTGTGGTGGCAGTCCGCCGAGCAGCGCCGTGAACGCGGTGATGTCAAGGTCGCGGTCCCCGACGAAGCTGCTGAGGCGACCTTGGTGGAGGCACCCGACCCGGTTCGCCTCCGCGCCGTCACCACCTGGGCTGCCCTGATCGGTTGCACCGCTGGGCCGCTCGCCGGTACCGAACTGGTCGATTTTCAGCGCCTGCCCGCCTGTGAGGTGGGCGCGTCGGAACGCACCCAGCTGCCGAACTGGTCGGCGAAGGTGGTTGCGAAGGTCGAAGGTTCCATCAACATGCGCGAGAGTCGGCCGAACCTGCTGGGCCGGATCGCCGCCGCCTACCGGTGTACGTACGCGGATGTGTCGTTCTCCGCCGACGAGTCGGATCTGTCCGTTGGATGGTTGCGGGTGCAGCCGGACAACCCGCTCGCTGAAACGCGCATGTGGACGGGCCCGGCGGCGTCGGATTGGAAGCGTGGCACGTCGATCGCCGGGCGGTTCGACGACGGCCAGCAGATCATCTACCAGTGGTGGACGAAGACGGGCGCCGCCCACGACCTGATCTCCGGGTGTACCGGCTCCGGTAAGTCCGAGTTCGTGGTGCAGCTGATCCTGGCGTCGCTGCACTCCAACGGCCTGGTCCTGGACTGGGTGGGTGACCCGCAGGGCGGCCAGTCGTACGGGGCGCTCAAGGACGCGGTGGACTGGTTCGCCCGCGACAAGTCCGAGATCAAGCTGATGTTGCTGGCCGCGGTGAAGGAGATGCAGCGCCGCAACGACGAACTGTCCCGCAACAACATCAAGACGTGGTTCGCGACGAAGGCGATGCCGCTGCTCGTCATCACCCTCGACGAGGTCCAGTCGTACATCGACGACCCCGATATCCTGACCTTGGTGGAGATGCTGGTCGGTCAGGCCCGCAAGTGCGGCATCAAAATGCGCCTCATCACGCAGGTGCCCGCGGCCTACAACCTGGGCGGCTCCACGTACATCAAGGAGCAGCTGAAGGCCGGCCAGACCGTGATCTTCCGGGCGATGACCGACGTCGCCGGCCGGTCCGCGGTCGACGGCGATGTTCCCGTGGACCCGACGATGCTGCCTTTGGTGTGGGGTAAGAACACGTGCGCGGCGGGGGAGGGCACCGCGGGGCTGATGTTCCTGCAGGGCGTGAACGGCCGGGACGTGTACGGCCGCTCCGACTACACCGGCGACAAGATGGAGAAGTGGCTGGTCGACCCGAACGGTGACCCGTCGGTGTGCCCGGGTGTGTTCGGGCCGGAAGCGCAGCAGGAGTCGGGGGTGTTGTGGGGTGACCGTAAGGAACGCGCGATCCGGCTGCTACGGCAGGGCCGCAGCGACGCGGACATCCTCCCCGGCGGCCGGGCGGTGGAGCTGATCGAGCAGGCGTCGGCGACTTTCGTGGACGCTGCCGGCGATGCTCCCGTTGCGCCGCCTCCGGTGGCGCAGTCGGCGAAGGACAAGGTGCTGTCCGCCGTCCGTGACCTGACCGTGGAGCGCGGCTCGGCGGAGAAGAAGGCGGTGGTTGCTCGCCTGGACGGTGTGGTCGCGGCGAACACGGTGACGTCAGCGTTGACGGATCTGCTCGCCTCGAGCGCGATTCTGAGGGTCACGAACGGTGTGTACGCCGTGCCGGGTGTGACCCGTAGCCAATCGCCGGGGGTCCCGGCATGAGGTCAGCGTGTTCTTTGCACCCACAGGCGCAGTTCGCCGCCGCCACTGCGGTTGTCGTAGAGCAGCCAGGTGCGGCGGCGGACGGTCGCGGTCACGTAGTGCCGGTCGGGGTTGTAGTCGCGTTCACCGATGAGCAGTTCGTCACCGACGACGGGCGCTCCGAGGGTGGCGTCGATCGAGTACTGGCCGTCGATCTTGCGATCGGGCTGGTCGACGTCGTACAGCGTGACCTTCATCAGCTCATGGTGACGGATCTGTCGCTGATGGTCCAGTCATGACGCAGGTTGCGCCTGCCCGGCTCAAGTCCGACATGCGGTGGGGGCAGATCTACGGCGTTGACGTCATCGACCACGAGTCGTGGATGGCCGGCACCCCGGTCATCGTCCCTAACGACTACGTCGGTCAGTCACGGCAGAAGCTCCGCGCCCGGGAGAACCAGCACCGCGACACCCAAGCGTTCTCGGACCTGATCGTCGGGTCACCGCGAGTGTTGTGGGAGGGCTGGTGCACTGACGACGAGCTCGACGAGAGGGAACGCCAGTTCATCCAGGATGTGCCCCTCGAGCAGAGGCCGCGGCTGAACTACATGCTGAACGACGACAACCCCAGGCGGATCGAGAAGTGGAGGCTGGTGGAGCAGCGACACGCCCGCGACGACCGTAACGGTGTGCCGCGCTGGGAGCCGACCCCGTACCGGCCGGAGGCGTACGGCTACCGCGCCCCGAGGGTGTCAGTTTCCGTCGTCCGTGACCGTCAGGTGCGCGGTCGCGGGTGGACGCGGGGGCAGAAGCAACTGGCCGGGTGGGCGGCCGGGTGGGCGGTGACCACGGTTGCCCTGTGGGTTGTGGAGCTGTTCCGGCCCGAGGATGTCCGCTGGTGGATCGCGCCCGCGGTCGCAGCAGAGCTGACCGGGTTCGTTCGCGTGTGGTCGTGGCTGGGCTTCCCTCTGCGTCCGCGGACCTGGCGCCGGCAGTGGCGTAAGAAGACCAGGCGGCGCCGGTGACCTGCCCGCGGTGGTGTACCCGCCACGACGATCAGCGGCACCTGCACTGCTCGGGACGCATCCGGGTCGGTCCGGAACCGAGGCACACCGGCCGCGGGCAGGTGTTCGCCTGGTTGCAGCAGTCTGCGCACAGTGCCGAGTCGCCGTTGTGGGTGGGTGTGGGTGCCGCGCACATGGCGTCCGCCACGGTGGAGATCAGTGTGGGGGACGCGGCCATGTTTTGGCGGCAGCTCGGGACGCTGCTGGAGACGGCCGGAGTGGACCCGGTCACCGGCCAGAACGTCGAGTAGGGCCCGCCAGGAACAGCAAGAAGCGCCCCCTGCCTCCGTGAGGAAGCAGGGGGCGCTGTCGTGTGGCTGAGGTCAGGCGGTGAACCGGGTCCGGCGGCGGCGGGCCAGCACGAACACCCCGACCCCACCCGCGAGGAACAGGCCAGCAGCGCCAGCGAGCACCAGCCCGGACGGGCCGGTCAGCGGGAGACCGGTGTCGCTGCTGACGGGACTGGTGGTGACGGGCACCCCGACCGCGGTCTGCGACGGGGACTTGCTGGCCGACGTGGTGGTGGCCGGCTTGCTGGTCGTGGCGGACACCGACACGCTCGCACTCGCCGACGCGGAAGCGCTCGCCGACGCGGAAGCCGTGTGCGACGGGGTGTGGGTCGGCTTCGGCGGGAGGCAGCCCAGCGGGTAGGTCTTGTGGGCGAACGACACCGAGAACACGGTCGTCGTCACCGTCCCGGGCGGGTTCGCCGTGTACCCGACCCCGAAGCTGACCACCTTGTGACTCAGGTGGGCCGGGGGCATGTCGACCAGGACGGCCGGGTTGGTGTTCTCGTAGAACCCGCCCTGCGTGGTGACATTCCACTTGCCGGTCGACGTGTTCCAGCGCAGGGTGCCGTACTTGCCGTCCGAACCCGCCACCTCGACGGAGAAGAACGACGACTGGTCCGGTGCCGGGTGGGCGCGGAACGAACCCGGCGTGAGGGTTTCAACGGTCGTGTCGGCGGCGTGGTGGATCAGGTCGTTGCCGGCGAACCGCAAACCCAACCGGGTGGGGGTGGGCAACCGGTCCTGCTCGTCCGGGTTCACGTACCAGCCCGCCGGGACCGTGCACGGCGGGGTGTGATGGTCGGTGGCGTTCGCGGCGACCGGGACACTGACAGCGGCAATCACGGCGGCGGCGAACCCGACGGCGAGGGATCTTCTCACTGGTCTCCTTCGATAATGGCCCCTGGCGGCGGGCTCGACCGTCCGAGGCTATGGGCGCCCCGGTGGTATTCGCGTCCCTCGTTCGAGTGCAACAAGGAAAGGCCCCGTCATCGCCTGGCGGGGCGATGACGGGGCGTGTACCGATCAGGCATGGTGGGGGCATTGCCCTCACGGCAGCTTGCAGGGCCTCAGGCGCGGGACCCGGCCGGGCTGTCCTGTGCGGGCGCCGGAGCCGTGACCTGCGTGCGGACGAACATTCCGACCGCGATCGCGGCGAACGACATCAGGGTGGCCTGGTCCGTGGCGTCCATGTGCAGACCGAACCCGACCGCCAGGGACAGAGCAGCCTGGGCGAAACCGAGCACGGCCGCCTGGATGCCGTCGCCGACGGTGAACGCGACGATAAGGCCAAGAACTGCTGCGACGACTGCGTTGAGGTAGGTCTGCTGGTCGGCGGTGAGATCGACCCAGAACGCCGCCACCAGGTTGATCACGGCAGCGAAGAACGCCGCGATGAGGGCTGGCTCTCGCCCGAAGATCTTCACGGCTCAGTCCTCCGGCTCGAACGTGAGTGTGTACGCCTTGCCGGCCTCGAACTGATCAGCGACGGCGCCCTTCAGCGTCATCGACAGCGACAGGCTGGGCGTGTATAGCGACCACTCCTTGTTCCGCCCGTCGGCGTAGTCGGGCACGAAGGTCACGATGACCTGCCGCTGTTCGCCGTCGCCGGACTCGTTCTTGTGCTGGCAGGTCACCTTGGCGGTTACGGGCATGGCGGTTCTCCTTGCGGTGGGATGGGTCCGCCGCGAGGGCGGAAAGTGTCATACGGGGCGCCGACAATGCGGGCATGCAGGCTGTCAACCCGGCCGGGACCGCGTGGCAGGTCACCCGCGTGTGGGTTACCGAGGTCGACACGCCCCGGCAGGCGATGGTGCGGATCGGGCCGTTGAGCGGGCAGCCCGGCTGGATCGCCCAACGCCTCGGCCGCGGCTGGAACGGTTCATGGATCGCCGACTGTGAACGGTCCGCGACCCTCGCAGCGGAATCGTGGATGCGTCGGCGGGGCGGCAGCGACGCGTGGACGGAACTCGAGCGTCCTTCTAGCTGAGGTGCGCCGGCCCGTCTCCCACCGACCGCCTAAGCCGATCCATTGTCATGTCCGGGTCGTGGATCAGCCGCAGCACCATCTCGAGGTACCGGGCCAGCTCGTCGACCTGGACCTGCACGCGGCGTGCGGTCTGTTCCGCCCGGTCGGCGCGGTGGTCGGCTTCCTCGGCCCGCTCGTTCGCCTGCTCAGCTTTCGCTTCGGCTTCCTCGGCCCGCTTCCACGCCCGGTCCGCTGAGGCTTCCAGCTTCTCCGCCCATTCCAGGGTGGCCTGGTTCAACTGCACGTGCGCGGCCACCCGAGCCGGGCGGCGCTTCAACATCGACCGGGCGACGGCTGCCAGGCCGCCGGTTCCCATGGCCCCGCCGACGATCTGCGCGAGCGTCACCCACTGGTCGGCGTTCACCCATCCACCTTCCGCCGCACACGGCGTAGATCACGGGTGATGATTACCGATCTGCGGATGTTCGCCCACACCCACGCCGCCACCAAGCCACCCGCGACCAGCGCCTGACCCCGGAACGTGACCGTCACCGCGACCGCGTAGACCAGCAGCGCACCGGACAGGATGACCAGCCCGGCCCGCTCGATCTCCAGCGACCGTTCGACGTGCCGGCCCCAGTGCGAGCCGACCAGCGCGATCATCCCGCCCAGGCCGAGGCCGACGGAGAACACGTAGAAGGTGCCGCCGCCGACCAGCGCGGCCATCGAACCGGGTCGAGGTGCGCCGACGGTCAGCAACACACCCAGGACAAGGGCCCACACGTTCAGCGCGACCTCGTGCGGGCGGTCCCGGCCGACCACCACCACAATCGGCATCGTGTCGGGTCGGCCGGTCATGCGGTCGCGGGGGCGAACGCGCGCCGGAACGCGGCCTCAACGGCGGCGGTGACCTCGTCCTGGGTGACCGGGTCCGAGCCGGCGGGCAAGGCGGCAATGACCTGGGCGGCGACGCCGGGCGCCACCGCGGTGATGCTGTCGTAGATCGCCTGCAGGGCCTGCATCTTGGTGGCGTCGTCGGCGGACTCGCGGGCGATGAAGCTGTTGAGTGTCGTCGACAGCGCCGTGATCTGCTGCTGGGTGGCCTGGTGCCAACTCGCCGACGGGGCGTAGCGCAGGAACTCGGAAGGTGCCTGCAAGGCCTTGGTGTAGGGGTTCTCGAGCCGGGGGCCGGTCCAGCCGAGGTTGGCGAGTAGCCACTTCTTGTCGTTCTCGTCCAGCGCCATGTCGGCCTCCAGAACGCCCCAGGGGCGAGTGTCTTTCTCGGCGCGGGTCTCGTACCTGCCGGAGAAGTGGGCGTGGTTGGTGTGCGGGTCTGTGCCGCCGTACGGGTGGGGTGCGAAACCCCGGGAGCGGGAGTAGATGACCCGGTCCCAGATCACGTAGTCGAGCCGGCACATGTCGTCCGGGTTGAGCCACCGGCGCCGTTCCTCGGCGACGATCGCCTTGACTGTCCGGTCGAACCAGCCGGGTGCCGGCCACGGCCCGGACGAGTCGATGTCGAGGGCGTGGACCTCATTGGTGCCGTCGGCGTCTTTGCGGCGCAGCGCCGTGAAGTCCTCGTCGGGCATGTGGTCGCTGGCCGTGTTCGGCGTGGCCTTCTTCGCGTGCTCGGTGTCGCCGATCGTGCCGTCGGCGCCCTTGTCGCGGCCGGGCGAGACGGCGTTGAACTCGCCTCGCAGCGCCAGGAGGCAGGGGATCGCGACCCAGCCAGACATCAGGCCTTCTTCCCCTGCACGTTGAGCGCGTTGTTGAAGGCGTCGATCTTGGCCTGAAGCTGGGGCACAGTGTCCGTCTCGGTGGCGCCGTACCTAGCCAGCTGCTCCGGGCGCACCTGCAGCAGGATCCACCCCGGCCACCCCGACCGGTCACCGTTCGGGCCCGTGTCGATGGCGGTGTTCAACCGGTCGAGCAGGGCCGCGTCGGTGACCAGATCCGGGTGCAGATCCTGCACGATTTTCAGGGTCATGGCGACCAGCGACAACGTCAGCAAATTGATGTTGTACGACTGCTTGTCCGAAGACATCACATCGGTACCCAGATCCGGGGCGATCGCGTGTTCGGCCTTCAGCAACGCCGACACGAACTCATAAGGACGATTGGCCATCAGGGCCTCCTAGAACGGGACGACGTTGAGGTTGCGCTGCCCGTAGTTACCGGTGCCGCCGTCAACCCGGTACTGGCAGGTGATCACGTTCGATCCGGCGGTGGTGCTCTGCAACACCACCCGCGACATCTGGATTGGATAGTTCAGCGTGTTCGTCGACACCACCGCCGACGCGTCCGTCGCCGCCACCGATGTCGCACCGGAAATGGCGTACGACATGTAGATGCTTTGACCGGTGGTCCCGGAGTACAGCTGCGCACCCCACATGATCAGCGCGTTCGCGCCCGAGGTGACCGTGACCGTCGGGCCCACGGTGGCCAGGTTCGTGTACGACGTCAGCGTCGTGTTCTGGGTCGTGCCGACCGTGTGGGCTTTCGGGATGCGCTCGGCGATCGTGTTCGCGGCAGTAGCGACAAAGAAGGAACCAGCCGTGGTTGCTTTCGCCGGAGCGGTCTCGGCGAGGTTGTCGCGGACCGAGGCGTTCCACTGCGCCGCCGTCAAGCTGGCGTTCGCCACAGCGGTGAGGGCGGTCGTGTACGCCACCTCAGGCTCCGATCACATGCTGAGGCCGGTCGCCGGCAAGTAGGGCACGACGTTCCATGAGCACACCGCCCGTCATGAACCCGTCGACGACGTCCATGACCACCAACTGACCGTGGGTGTTCTTGAGTTCCAACCATTCGGCGGGGATGTCGCCCGCCTCGGCGTTCTGCGCGAGGAGGTCTTCCATCGTTTCGCCGGGATCCCAGTTGCGGGTGTTCGGGTCGGGCCGATACGACAGGATCGCCACGATCCCGTCGGGGTCGCGCGGCCAGACGATCGGGCCGATCAGGAACCCGCAATCCCAGCACTGCGTGTGAGGCGTGCCCGGTGGCACGGTCAGCGCGCTCGGGCAGTTCCCACAGTCGACGACCCACCGGTTCCAGTTATGCCTGGCCTGGATCGCCCCGGAGACAAGCAGATCTGTCATCTCATCTCCTCAGTTGGCGAGAAGGCCTTGGTCGAAGCCCTGGCCGGCCTGGTCGAAAACGAACATGGTTGCGGCGTTGTCGATGCCGTCGACGGCGAACGCCCCGTCGTTGAATCCGCGCCCGGCAACGTTGAACGTGAACGCGTTGGCGGCCTGAACGGGTTCGGTGGCCACGGCGGTTACGGTGACCTCATGCACCTGCAGCCGGGCGATGCGGTGCTCGAGACGTTCCACGTAGAAGTCCCGGTTGACGCCGAGTACGTCGTTCTTCACCGTGATCCGGTCGGAGATCCGCAGCGAAAGGATTTTCGACAGGTAGCGGTCGTTGAAGTTGGTCAACGTGAACGTCACCCTCGGCCGTTCGATGCTGTACACCGCGACGATCCGGTTGGCGATCGCCTGCGCGTCGTACGGGGTGCACCACGGCGCGTCGGCCGGCCACGCCTTGCGGGCCTTTCCCTGGCTGGCCGGGTCGCCGGCGGTGATCTGCACGGTGCGGGTAACCGGCAGGGGGACGGCGTTGAGCGCCATCCGACTGACCGTCCCGCCGGTCACCGCGGTCAGGAAAATGGTGATCGTCTGCCCGGAGTCACGGCTGATCGTCGTGGTGAAGGTGCCCGAGGAAACCTGCAGCGACCCGTCGACGTCGTTGGGTGCGACCGCCTGGATCACCGGGTCGGACGGTTGGGCGGTGAAGATCCGGGTTTCGCCGACGGTCATGGCGATCGGGTCTTCGGTGACCCACACTTCCTGGGCGGCGTCCGGGTTGCGGATGTCCACCGTGAACGACACCGTGTTGACGATGTCTTTCACACCGTGGTTGTAGAGGAACGAGTCCTTTTTCACCTTGTAGTCGGGGCCCTGCGCACCGGCCGGCCACGTGTGCGTGATCAGCCCTTGGGAAGTGTTGGAGGCGGCCGAACGGACCCGGTGGTGCCGGTCCCTGAACACGAAGATCCCAGCTTCGACGTAGGCGATCGCCGGCGGGCCTTCCGAGTTGACCAGTTTGTCGATCGCCGCAGCCGGGTCGGTGCCTTCTTCCCACCAGTAGCGGATATAGGTGGCGCCCGGGTCGAGGGCCCGCTTGTCGGCGGGCCAGCCGATCGCGTCGAGGATCAGGCCGATCGCGTCCCCGGTGCGCACACCCGTGTACACGGGGGTGGACAGTGCCGGCGCGTCGGTGCGTCCCCACGCGTCCTGGGATTTCCCGCTGAACGTCCGCGCCGGTGACAGAGAATCGACTTCGTAGTCGTCGAGGGCGTCCTGCCGTAGCAGATACGTTTTGCCCGCATCCGCTGCAACATGCAGCAGCAGGACGTTGTCGACGTTGAACGTGTTCGTGTTCGGTGGTGTCCCCGTGATTGTCAGCCGGGGTGTCGCGTACGCGGCCGTGCCGGGTGGGGTGAACGTGGCCTGCACGGTTGTCCACACCGTCGCGGTGGCGGGCAACGCTGCCCCGCTCGCCGTGGAGATGAACGCGCCGGCCGCGGTGTACCAGTCGACGGCGGGCACGATCGTGGCCCAGCCCGCCGACGAGCGGACCCGGAACGAGGCGGTGATGCTGCCCTCGGGTAGCGCCCAGATAGGGGTGCGGGTACCACCGACCGCAGCGACGGAGGCGACCGCGCCGGGCGGAACGTACTGCAGCGAACCGTCGCCGTCCTCGGTCGGGGTGGCGACCCTGCTGATCGTGCCGCCCCCGGCCGCGGTCCACCCGGCGGTACCGGTCGCCCACGTTTCGCTGTACCGGGTGGTCTGCTGACCGGTGACTGTGCGGGTGAGCTGCACACCCTTCCCGAACGTGATCAGCCCGCTGATAGGCGAGGACGTGTTCTCCGGGCTGAACCAGCGGTCCCACGCACGGTCCCGGTTGCGTAAGGTGAACGCCATCTCGGTGCTCGGCGCCGCGAGACTGGTCGGGTTGTCGACCGACCGACCCCACCCGAAGGTGATGTCGCCCCGGTCGACGTATGACGACACGTCCTCGAGGGTGCCCGTGTAGTTGCCGCCCCCCGACCAGTCGATACCGAGCAGGTAACCGCGGACGCTCACCGCGCTCTGGCCCCAATGGACGCGGCGGTGATGCGCCGGGAGCGGACAGCTGAGGTGAAGCCTTTCACCACCATGTCCTCCGCCTGCTTCTCGTTGGCGATCACCGCGCCGTTGAACGCGCCGGGTTGAACGATCACCGTGATCCCCGCGGCGCCGGCCCCGTCGGGGTTGACGTATTCGGTGCGGCCGGACAGGTTCGCGCCGAGGGTCCCCGACGGCCAGAAACCGCCTTGGTCGAACAAGCGGATCGGCATGCCGGACATGGCGCTGACCAGCCCGCCGTGCTTCGCGGCCCAGTGCACGTGGGCGTTACCGCCGGGGAAATTGTGCTGGTTCCATACCGCGCCGGTGTAGGTGTGCGGCTGCCCGTTGTTCAGATTGAGGTCCTGCCAGGGGGTGATCAGTTCCTTCGTCTTCGAGCCGAACGTCGAGCGGATCCACTCGGCCAGGGCGCGCACCGGCGGGTAGTCGACCGCCCGCCCGATCGCGTGGTACGACCGATTCCCGGTCAAGGTTGTGGCACCCTGCCGAAAACCGGAGATCATGTTCAGGTCGGGGAACCGGTTGTGGATCAGCTGGCGCATGCCCTGCCAGCCGCCGAACACCCCCTCGCCGCCGATGCCGCCGCCGAAGCTGAGCTTGTCCTTGATGAAGTCGACCGCACCGTTGATGGTTCGGCGGGCCGAGCCGACCACGGTGTCACGTAGCATCCCGGCGCCGGGCACACGAGCGATGACCGCCTCGGCTGCCTTACGTAGAGCCGCGGCCGGGTTGGTGACGAACGACAGCGCGCCCTTCGCCCCTCCGACGATCCGGTTCCACGAGTCGCCGATGCCATCACCCACGCCTGGGCCGTCGTTCCCGTCGAGGTAGGGGTCGATATCCGCCCGGGTCACCTTGCCGCGCTTCGCGTTGATCGCCTTGACGAGCGGCAGGTTCGCCAGGGTGCTGCGGGTGTTGGTGATGAACTCACCCGAGGCGACAGCGAGCGGCCGTCCAGTCCCGGTGATGCTGGCAAGCATGTTGTCCGACAGTGATGGCCTGCCGGGAATCTGGCCGCCGGTTGCGAACCCTTTGATCGGTTCGACGCGGTCCTTGACGCCGACGACCGACGCCGCCTTGTTGAGGCCGTTGATGAACGGGTTGATGACCTGGTTGACGACGAACGCGACCGGTTTACGGGCGGCTTCCTTGACCTTGTCCCACGACCCGGTGATGGCTGACACGGCGGTGCTGAACCCGCCAACGACCTTGTCCCGCACGAACGAGATGAACGCGGCGAAGATCGGTTTGATGCCGTTGTTCCACACGCCGGAGATCCGCGCCGACAGCTCCGCCCACCCGATCTTGAACAGTTCGATGTAGGGCCGGACGTGGGCGCTCCACCAGTTCGCGACAACCACGCCGATCGCGGCGAAGATGCGCTGGAAGAACCCGAGCGTCGTCTGGATCGCGCCGACCACGGGCCCGAGAACATACGCTTTGAACAGGTCGAACAGGATTTTCATGCCCTGCCACCACTGAGCGACCCGAGCCTGGATCCAGGCGAACACCGACGAGAACATGTTGCCGAGCCACGTGATCACCGGGCCGAGAACGGCCTGCACGATCTTCACGAACGCGGCGAACGCCACCCGGACAGCGAGCCACCAAATCTCGACGATCTTCTGAATGGCACCGAACACGGGCTGGAAGATGTTGTGCCACAACCACATGGCGGCACCCGACAGGATCTTCCACTCGGTGATCAACGCCTGGATGTAGAGCGTGACCGCCTTGACGACGAAATCGATGACCGCCTTGATTGCATTCCAGACCGGCAGGATCACGTTCTGGTACAGCCACTTCGCCGCCGCCGCGATCGCGTTCCAGGCACTGACGATGGCCGGCCACGCCGTCCCGGTGATCCAGTTGACGGTCGCCGCGATCGCCGACTTGATCGCAGCCCACACCGCTTGCACGATGTTGCGGAACGCCTGGTTGTGCCGGTACAGCAGAACCAGCCCGGCGATGAGTGCCGTGATGGCGACGATCACCACACCGATAGGGTTGGCGATCAGGGTGGCGTTCAGCAGCGCCTGCGCCGCCGCCCACCCCTGCGTGATCCGGGTGATGATCCCGATGCCCTGGATGGCCTTCACGACACCGCCGGCGGCCTGGATCGCGAGCATCGTCGAGTTGATTTTCAGGGCGATCGTGACGGCCCCGATGGCCAGTGCCCAGTCGCGGATGGTGCCGATGTTGTCGCGGATGAAACTCGCGAACGTCCCGATGTACCCGAAGATCGTCGGGAGTTGCCCCGCGATCGCGTTCAACCCCGACGTCAACGGACCCTTGACCTGGTTGTAGATGGCGATGGCCGCGTTCTCGAACTGGGACTTCACGTTATCGATGGCGCCGCCGAGCCCGGCGTTCTTCGCCTTCGCGACATCCGCTGCCGCACCCTGCTGCAGGATCGCCTGACGCTGCTGCTCGTAGACGGGCAGGCCGCCCTTCATCAGGGCCAGGATTGACCGGGTGGCGTCAGCACCGAAAATCTTGGTGATCGCCATGTTGCGATCCTCTTGCGTCATGTCCTTCGTGCCGCGCGTGACCAGGTCGATGATGTCCTTGAGGGGGCGCATCTTGCCGGCCGCGTCGTAGGCGATGTCACCCGAATTGGCAAGCTTCGGGTTCATCTTGTCGATGGCGTTGATCGCCTTTTCGCGCGCATTGGCGTTGCCGTACAGGATCGCCTTCTGTTGATCCAAGGTGATGTTGGCGCCCTGCGCGGCCTGAGCGATCGAAATCATCGCCGCCTTGGCTGGACCGGACGGGCCGGTCAGCTGAAGCAGCGCCTGCTTCAGCGAGGTACCGGCGTCGGAGCCCTTGATGCCGTTGTTGCCCAGGATCGCGATCGCCGTGTTGAGTTCGGTGATCGCCTCCTGCGGACCGACCGCCGCACCCTGCAACCCCGAGAACACCGCTGCCGCCTGCTTGAACGAAGCGGACGCCTCGGTAACCTCGATCGACGAAGAGTTGGCGGCAGCCGCCAACTGGTCGACGACCTTGCCGGTGTCTTTCGCCTCAATGCCGAACGCGTTGACCGCGTTCGCTGCGATCTCCGCCGCGTCGGCCTCGCTGATGTTCGCGATCCGGGCAAGCTGCAGAGTGCCCTGCGCAGCGTCCATCGACTCCTGCACGGTGAAACCGGCCTTGGCCAGTTCCGTCATCGCCGCCGCGGCCCCGGCCGCCGACACGCCCGGCAGGGTCACATCCGCACCGAGGGCGCGGGCCTTGTCGGCGACCTCATCCATCTGCTTACCGGTCGCCTTGCTGACGGTTTTGAAAATGTTGAGGTTGTCCTCGTACGCGATGCCGATCTTCCCGATCTGCGCCACCGCGCCCGCAAGACCGAGGGGGACGAATACGCCGGCGGCCAACTTCAGGTTTGCGCCGAGCTGGGAGGCGAGTTTCTTGGTGCGGTCACCGAACCCGAACGAGAACGCGTCTCCAGCCTTTGACCCACCGGACCGGCCCGCAGCCTCAGAGTCCTTGACAAACTTGCCCCGAGAGTCCCGCAGCCTGCCGTCGGAGCCGCGGGTGAACTGCTCCCCGAAACCCTCCCCTGCGCCCCTACCCGCGTCCTCCCCGTCCTTGACGAAACGGCCCTTGGAGTCGCGGATCCTGCCGTCGGTGCCTTTGGTGAACTGGTCGTTGAACCCCTTCGCCGCGGCGTCACCGGCAGCCTTCCCGACGTCGCCGCCGGTCTTCTGGAACTCCCGCTTGTCAGTGGACGGGCGGATACGGACGAACGCGCTGGCCAAAGCCACCATCGGGGGATCACCCCCCAGGGCTGTCCTCGACGCTGTCCATCGCCTGCCAAAGGGCGGCGTCGCCGCGCTCGTTGAGCTCGCCCCAGCCGTGCAGGTCGGAGTCGAACTTCTCGCGCTGCTTCGCGTCCAAATCCTCGACGAGCATCGCGTACACGACGTTCAGCGCCACCCGCGGCGGGAGGACGTCTAGTGGCCCAGATCGGCCACGTTCACCCAGCCATCCGGAGCCGACTCCGGCGAGGATGAGGCGCCCCTCGACCTCTGCGATGTTCGCGGCGAGCCATCCGAGGAGATTTCTCGCCGCTTGCGGGGGCGGGCCGCGACCACCGCCATGGCGTCGCCGACGAAACCCATGAGGTCTTCGCCGTCGGCTTGCTGATCGATGGCGTGCTGCTCGAACTGCTGCCACTGTGACAGCCCGTCCCACACGGGTTCACCAGTCGCCGGGTCGACTACCTGCCGGCCGGTGTCGGGGTCGAGCTTCGGTGGCCGGGTCTGGTCGACGACATCGCGGATCAGCGCGTACATGGCGGCCAAGCCCTCCATGTCGTCGGAGTCCAGACCCTTCTTCGACGCGTTCGCGAACGCCAGCATCGGCATCAGGCCGATCTTCTCCGCCAGCCGGAACCGTCGCCCGAGGAACTCCGCCGAGTTGGCGTCGTCGAGCACCACACCCTCCGCTGCGGCCTGCACCGCATGGGTGTCCAGGACCGGTTCGGCGGCGACGGCGTGCAGCGGCCGGTCCACAGCGGGTCGCGGTGGGTACTCCGGAAAGTCGGCCATGACCACGTCAGCCACGGGTCGTTCCCGCGCCGTCGAAGTAGACAGGCTGACCGGCCGCGTCCGGCTCGAACGTGAACTTCACCGGCAGGGTGGCGTTGTTGGCGCCCTTCTGCCGCTGGATACCGACCGAACCGGTCTGGAAGGCCTGCATCGCCCACCACCGTTCGGTCCCGTCCACCGACTCCCAGCCGATCTGGGCGCGGACTTCCTGACCGGGCTGGGGCAGCGTGTACGAGGTGCGCAGAGTGGAGCCGGATCCGCTGGTGCTCTTCGTGCCACCGTTGAAGATCCGTTTGAAGTTGGTGAGGTTGATCCGCATCGGCTCGAACTCGACGGTGATGGTCCGGCCGGTCACCAGGTTCAGCAGGGCGTCGACGTACTCGGCCGCTTCGACCTGGTCCATGTCGATGTCGACGTTGAGGGTGTGGCCTTCCTTGGTGACACCCCACTGGTTCCAGCCGACCGGCCACGTGTCGGTGTACACGCCACCAACGACGGTGCAGGTGGGTGCCGAGACACCGAGATCGGAGCTGAAAAGAAAACCTGCTCCAAATGCGAGGCCGTCCTTTAAAACGGTTATCCCGGGCATTGATCACTCCTCAGGTTTCGCCCTCGTGGGCACGCTGAAGACCCGCTCCTGCTCGTGCAGGGCGGGGCTGTTGGGGGGTGGGAGAATCGGTAGGTGACCGACGAGGGCGACCTGCGTGTACCGGACTCCGACGACGAGCTGCGGCAGTTGGAGCAGGACTTGTACAACGAGTCCCGCAGGTTCACCAACCAGACGGGTGAGCGGGTCGGCTATGCCAGGCAGGCCACCCAGCTGCGAGCGGTGCAACGGCAGCGTGCCGACGAGCGCGCACCGGATTTGAGTTCACTGGGGGAGAAGTTCGGCTGGTCGCCGGCCTTGATGTGGCATCTGGCCCAGCCGTACTGCTACTGCGAGATCGGCCACGACGGGTGGGAGTGGTGCCGCCACGCCATCGATGAGGGCCTGGACGGACTCACCCGGCTAGCAGGTCGGTGAGAACACCGAGCGCAACCAGGATCAGCAGGACTGCGCAGGCCACCAGCACCACACGTCTGATCATGCTGGCCTGACCCGGACAGTGAAGTTCAGCAGCATGCGCGGCAGGTCCCCGTCCGGGAACCACGACGGGCCGGCCAGGTCGTCGGCGACGAACAGCCACGCCCGCTTGTCGCCGAACTCCACCAGGGCGGGGACGCCGCACAGCCCGGTGGAGATCTCCTCGGCGAGCGCAACTGCCGCGTCGGTGACCGCTTCCCGGGTGGCGCCGTTGCCTCCGTACACCTGCGCGGACAGTTGCGCGACCAAGTCCGGGTCCTCCGGTGAGTCCCCAGTCCGGACCGAGAAGCCTTCCTCGAGGTAGGCGTAGCAGGCCGGGGTGCCGCCCTGCACCTTCTTCAAGTAGGCGCCCAGCCACAGCGGCTTGTTCGGGCCGACCAGGGTGTCGGTGCGGGAGTTGATCCAGGCGCGGGTGGCGCCGAGCGCATCGGTGTACGTCGCCACTACTGGAATACCCTTCCGGCCAGGTCGGCGAGGGCGGGCACACACCACGGCATAGGTTTGGTACCCGGATGGTGGACGGTCTTGCCGAACACCCGGCCGTCCTTGGAACGCAGCGGATAGTCGCCCTTGGCGGTGATGTCGTGGGGCACGGTTCCGGTCTCGAGGCCCAGCGGGTACGGGTAGCCGTCGGGCGATTCGGCGTCCGAACCGATGTCGCGGTACGGGCCTATAGCGTCACGGCCCCGCTCGACGTGGATCTGGTCGCGGGCGTAGCCCCGTTCCCGGCCGTGGGAGCCGTCGCGGGACACCGGGATGCGCCGCTTCTGGCCTTCCTCGACGATCGCCGCTGCCTCTTCGAGGAACGGTTCGGAAAGGCCGAGCACCTGCTGTTCCCACAACGGCTCGAACTGCACGAAGCTATCGCGGGCCATCGGCCTGGTTCGCCGCGGTCGCGGCCACCGCGATCGGGTCACCGACAGCAGGGGCAGCAGCAGGGTCGGCGACCGGGACAACATGGTCCGGCGTCCACGCTTGCAGGTCGGCGCGGGTGGTCGTGTCGTCGTCGGCCCACGCCTTGTCAGCGCCGAGCTTCTTCACGTAGGCCACCCAGTCGGCCTTCTTCGCGTTGTCGGCAGGCCGTTCGACAGGCTTACCCTTGGCGTCCCGTTCGGCTTGGAGCTCCTCGAGCGGAGCCTGCGCGGCGTCTTTCTCCGTCATGCCGGCGGCGACGGCGTACGCCTCCCACGCGGCCCGGTTCGCGCCGTCATCGGGGCGTACGACGACCACCGTCGCAGGCGTGAGGTCGGCGAGGGGGCCTTCGGTGACGTCGGCGTCGCTGCCGTCGTCACCGACGATCAGGTTCCAGTTGGCGACGACGACTTCGGGTACTTCGTGCCCGCGCTGGTAGCCGAACACGCTGGTGCCGGGGGCGGAAATGCCGTGCAGGGCGGTGTACACAGTCACCGAATCTCCTCAGGTTGTCGGTACGCCGTCAGACGTTGAGCAGGTAGAAAGTGACCTCGCTCGCGGTGCCGTTGATCGCCACTGCGACCCGGCCCGACGAATCACCGACCAGCGGGTCGATCCGGCCACCCCACGCCCCACCGGCGGGGATCGTGATGACCCGCGGGTTGATGGTCAAACCCTGATCGGTCTTGTTGTTCGTCAAGGTCACCGTGTGCGGGCTGGCACCCGAGTTGACCCACACCGCGTAGGAACCCACGGCGACGGTGTCACCGGATGTCGTCCCGGTGCGTTTGGTCAGCGCCGCCCCGGTGATGCTGTTCGCCGAGTCGGCGGTGTAGTCGGCCATGCGCTCCTGCCCTAGAAGAAGAGATACCCGGGCTCGCAGCCCGGATAGTTGGCGATCAGGATCGGTTCGTCGGCGTCCGCGTCGACACC
Source organism: Paractinoplanes ferrugineus (assembly GCF_016862195.1). GTDB lineage: Bacteria > Actinomycetota > Actinomycetes > Mycobacteriales > Micromonosporaceae > Actinoplanes > Actinoplanes ferrugineus. Next base: position 26,595 of record NZ_BOMM01000081.1, read on the forward strand.
TGCGTCGTCAACGGCCGTGGTGAGCCGCTGATAGGCGGTCACGGCACGGGCCAGCAGGTTTTCGGCTCGCCGGGCATCCTCGTCGGTGCGCGCGTAGGCGGCGGCCAAGGACGCGGCGGCGTGCAGGGCGGTGACCGTGCCGGCGAGCTCGTACAAGGCGGCCGGCATGACTGTGGCCAGAGGCGCCACCAGTGCGCCGGCGTCGGCGATGTGCCGGTCGGCGACGGCCCCGTCGGGGCTGGTGTCGTCGGAGAACGTGCCCTGGTAGGTCTGGTCGCCAGGTTTCGACAGGCTGACCGTCAGCCACGGCACGTACGCGGCAACCTGGGTGCGGCCCGGCCACCATGTCGGCCCGCCCGCGGTCCGGGCGGGTAGGACGTAGCGTTCGAAGTCCTCGGCCCCACCGCCGGTGCCGGTGACCACCCAACGCAGGACCCACCGTCCGGCCTGGGTGAACGTGACCGGGGTGGTTGAGGTCCACGTCTGGGTGTACTCGACCGGGTTGCTTCCGGGGATTTCGGCCAAGGCTCCACCGGCGACCGTTACGGAGCTCGACGTGCCACCGGGGGTGGTCGCCGTCAACGTGGCGGAGGTGGTGTTGTCGGCCGGCGCCACGTTGAGTGTGACGGTTTCGCTGTCGCCTACCCCGAGGTCGGAGGGCACGGCACCCCCTTAGTTGCTTGGTCCTCGAGCTCCGCCAGCGGTCAACGCGGGCCGGGCCGAGCCTGTCGTGAACGTGGCGGGGTTGCCGCCGTCAACGAGCGCGGGCGACGTCGAGGCGGGTGTGAATGTCACGCGGACGGCGCCGGGGGTCAGCCGTGGCCGCCGGCCCGAATCGGCGGCGAGGCGGCCCGGCTTGAACTCGGCCGCATGCGCCGAGGTGGCTGCGGCGAGCAGGCCGACGGTGATGGCAAGTGCCGCCGCCACCTGGGAGGCGATCGTGCCACCTGCGGACAGGGCGGCCGTAGCGGTGAGAACGGCCGCCGGCCGGGCGGTTGTGGTGGGTCCCGCCACCAAGCCCACCGTGATGGTCAGCGTGGAGCCGGTGCCCGCGGTCCTCGAGCTCGTCGCCGTCGACGTCACGGTGACGGCCAGCGCCGCCGTGGCCGTGTCGGTGGTTGTTGCTACCGCCGTCATCGACGCGACGATGGGCAGGTTGGCAGTGAAGGCTGCCGCCAGGGCGACCCCTGCGGTCAGACTCGTGGTGACGGCGAGTGCCGCCACCGCAGACCGGTTCGCCATGCCCGTGGCGGCGAGTGTCGCGACGACTGCCAGGGAAGCACCCGCCCCGGACCCGCTGACGACGGCAGCCGAGGGCAGTGTCGCGGTGATGGCGAGCGCCGAGGTGACGGGTGCAACTCGAGCCGGGTCTGCGGCGAGACCAGAAGTGATGGCCAGCAGCGAACCCGCCGGCCTTTGCCCTGTTGCTGCGGCCACCAGACCGGCGGCGATGGCCAGGGTGGACCCCGCCGCGCCGGTCAACGTCGCACCGGCTACCAGACCGGCGGTGATCGGTAGCTCGGCGTTCGCGCCCGATCCGACAACCGCCCCGGTTGCCGACAAGGTGGCGGTGACGGCGAGTCCCGCAACGGCCTGAGCTGTCCGGTCGAGCCCGGCGGTCAACGTCACGAGGGTCGGCAAGATGGCGGCTGCGACTTGGCTCGTCACGGCCGCGGCGGTGAGGACTGCGGTCACCGGCAAGGCCGCCGAGCCACCCCCGGTACGGGTGGCTGCAACGGCCAGCGTCGTCGTCACGGCGAGCGTTGCCGTCGTCAGCTGTGCGCTGACCGGGGCTGCGGCGAGGGTGGCGGTCACCGGCAGGGATGCCGCAGCCGCACGGATTGCCGTCGTCGCCGCGGTGAGGGCTGCGGTGACGACGAGCGCTGCTGTGGCGCTTGAGAGGCTGGTGACAGTGCCCGCAGCCGTCAAGGTGACAGCGACGGGCAGCGTGGCGGTAGACGTCCAGGTTCCGCTTGTGTCCGCAATCAGAGCAGCCGCGATCGGCAACGCAGCTGAGGCGGGACGGGTGCCGGCTGCCACCGCGGTCAGACCGGCGGTCACCGCCAGGGAGGCGGAGGCGGACCGGGATGCTGTGCCGCCGGCAGTGACCGTTGCCGTTGTGGTCAAAGCCGCAGCGGCGAGTTGCGCTGACGAGACCGCCGCGGTCAGACCGACGGTGACCGGTAGCGCCGCAGCCGGCGTCGCCGTCCTGGTTCCGTCCGCCGTGAACGCCGCGGTGATCGGCAGGGCCGCTGCGGGGAATGCGGTTCGGGTGGCAGATGCCGTCATCGTGGCCGTCGCCGTCAGCGATGCCGCCGGAGCTGCTGTCAGGCCTGCACCTGCGGTGGGGGAGGCCGTCGCTGCGAGGGTTGCGGAAGAAGCGGCGGTTCGGTTCGAGTCGGCCGTCAGGGTTGCCGTGACAGGAAGAGACGCCGCGGCCGTAGCTGCGCGGGTCGCATCTGTCACCAGCGATGCGGACACCGAGAGAGACGCGCCCGCGGAGGGTGCCGAGGTGCCAGCGGCCGTCAGGGTCGCGGTTGCCGACAATGCCGCCTGTACGGGCGCGGCACGGTCCGCGCCCGCCGCCAACGTCGCGGTCACTGGCAGCGCGGTAGCCGCAAGGTCGATGATCACGGCAGCGGCCGTCAAGGTTGCCGTCACCGACATGGCCGCAGCAGCACTGTCGGTGACCACTGCTGCCGAGGTCAGGGTGGCGGTGACAGCCAAGGTCGCGGCGGCCGACTGGGTGGTGGTGGCGCTGCCGAAGTTGTCGACCTGCAGGACGTCACCGGCGGTAGGTGATGATCCGGCCTCGACGACGACCATCAGGTTCGTGTAGTCATGCCAGGCGACCGGGGTGATGGTCCGCTGGGTCGTCCAGGTCGAGCCGTCCGAGGACGTTTGTTCCAGGATGTTCGCGCCGGTGTAGTCGATGCACCGCCAGGTGACCGAGCCCGGCGTGTAGGGAATCTCGATGAGGCCGGCGTCTGATCCGGCGGCGGGCGCCTCGAACGACGTCTTGGAGGTGCTCGGGTTGAAGTAGAAGCCGAGGAAGTTCTGGAACGAGTCGAAGCCGGGCGTGACCCGGATGCCACCGTACGAGCCTGCACCACTTTGCGGCGAGGGCACCTGGAAGATGAGCCGGCTGCCCTTGAGCTGGTAGACCGGTGCGGAGAACGCCCCGCCGTAGGTGCCCGCGTTGCCGTCGACGCGCATGGTTCCGCCGGAGACGGTGACCGTCCCGGAGATGTTCGGCCAGGTGGTGCTGTTCGGCGCCGAGCCCGTCGAGAACGTGTCGACCAGCGCGGTGATCGGGTCGTACTCGCGTAGCCGTACGGCCATCGACGCCCCGCAGTTGGACACACTCCAGGTGAACCCCACCGTCGGCGCGTTGGTGTTCGAGGTGCCCGGCGTGGTCGCGGAACTGACGGCAGCCGACCAGGTGTAGACCATGCCCTGGTTGCCGCTGCTGTTGCGGACCTGGCTGCGGCCGGTGACCGTACCGAACGTCATGCCGCTTTGGGTGATCGTCGGCGTGCTGGTGGCGGTGGCGCCGTCGTCGGTGTCGCCCGAGGTGGAGACGTGCACCCAGTCGCCGGGGAAAATCCCCCCGGCCGACCAGGCGCCGCACACCGCGCTGTAGTTGGTGCCGTGCGTGGTGTCGGCGCCGGTGACGAAGACCGGGGTGTCCCAGGACGAGCGGGTCTTCGAGTAGACGTCCATCGAGCCGACCAGCGAGTTGCTCGACGTGGCCGACACAGCGACGGTGCCGGACTCGCCGCCGGTCAGGTCGAGCCAGTAGACCGCAACTTTTGTGGTGCCCGTGTCCGCCGCGTTGGTGCCGGTGCCACCCGTCGCCTCGCCGATCTTCTGCCAGCCGCCGGACGGCGTCGCGATCGTGGCGGTGGACGGCTTGGCGGTCAACGTAAGGATGGCCCGTCGGCCCGCGGCCACGTTGTTGTAGGCGACCGTGCCCGATGTGGTGCCGGCAGCGACCGCGGTTGTCGAGACACCGGTTCCGCCGACGAACGCGATCGTCACCGCCGCCCCGCCTCCACGATGGGTTGCAGCGACGAGGCTTCAGTCAGGCAGCGATCGGGGCGAGGCTGACAACGATGGCGCCAGAAGCACTGGTCAGGCTGTCACCGGTCTGGACCGTCTTGGAGGACGTCAGCGCGAAGCTGTTGAGGAACGTGCCCGTCGTCGACGCATCCCAGTTGGAGAAATGGGTGACCGTCGTCGGGGAGGTGCCGGCCCAGTTCGACCAGGTCGGCGTGTTGTTCGACGCGATCGACCCGCCCGACGCCGCGGCGAAGGTCACCTGCGCGCGGGTGGTCACCGACGCTGCGTTCGACGTCCCGGCCGCACCGGGGTCACCGGTGTGCAGCGCCAGGTAGTTACCGGCCGGCGCGGTCGAGGCCTGCGCCCGGTGAATGTGATCGAGAACTTTGTTCGCGTATGAGGTTGCGGCCAGGCCGACAGTCATCGCTGAGCCTCCTTCGCCTGCAGGCCGGCGAGGTGGGCGAGGAGATCGGAGCCGCGAAGCTCCTCGGCGCCTTGGGTGAGTTCGTCGCAGTCACCGTTCGGGCAACCCAGCGAACGGCAGCAGTCCCGGTGCAGCTGCAACGTCGTCCGGTCGTACAGATCCGCCAGCAGGCGGCTGCGTTCCCCCTGGGGGGAGCTGTCGATGATCGCGTCAACCAGCAGTTCCGGGATTGCGATCCCGGAAGGCTGCTGGCCGTCGATCACGTGACGCGGGTGGTCGTCGACGCCGCCGCACGCATCGCAGATGCGCAGCTCCCTGCCGTCACCGATCAAAGTGGTACTACTCATCAGCCCTCCTCGGGCAGCAAGACATGGCCGCCCGAAGCGGCAAGAAAGATGAGGAAGGTGAGGGGCCGGCCGTTCCCCGGGACCGGCCCCTACCGCTATTCGGCCGGGATCACACCGGCGTCCACGCAGGCGGCGATGATGTCGCCGCGGTCCGCGTCCGGCTCGTAGCCGACCCCGGTGGCGTCGGCGAACGCCCGCCACGCGTTGAGCCCGGAACCCTTCCCGGCGCGCGGGGGAGGTTCCGGCAGGTCGGCGGGCACGTCCTCGTCCGGCTCATCCGGTGCCGGTTCGGCCACCGGTTCCGCAGGACGCGTCGGCAGGTCCGGTGCCGGTTCGGAAACCGGCACCGCCCCCTGCGCGGGTACCTCCGGTGCGGGTTCGTTGACCTTCACCGGACGCCCCTCCCCGGCCCGCGGCAGCCGCTCGTCCAGTAGGTCATGCAGATCCGCCAGGACGTCGAGGATCGCCCCGAGCCACGGCCCGTCAGTGCCGAACGGGGTGCCGAGCGACGGGCGCTCACGCACCAACGTCAGCTCCCCAGGCCGGTGCTGGCGATCGAGGACTTCGGGTCCATCAGCGTTCCACCGAGGACCATACGAACCCTGTACTGCACGGCGTCGTGCTCGAAGTCGCCGTCCTCCGGCGCCACTGCACCGCCACCGACCCGGGTCGCGTTGGGGGACTTCACCCACAGCTCCGGCGTCTCGTGACCGATGAGGAAACCGAGCTCCATCGCCGGGCGGCCGACGTTCGGGTTCGCGAACACGTACCACGCCGAGTTGCCGTTCGTGGTGTTGATGATCGGCAGCCACGGGTTGACGACCACCGACACCCGGTTGCGCATCCAGTTCGTCACCCGCAACTGGTCGTTGCCGGTACCGCTGCCGCCGCCCGTCGCGGCGAGGATCTCGGTGGCGTTGACGATGTTGTTCGCCGCCACCTCCAACGCCGGCGGAACCACCAGGGTGATGCCCTCGACGTAGATGGGGCCGCCGTCGGCGTCCTTCTGCTGGCCGAGGGTCTGCATCGCGTACTGCAGGCCGGTGATGGTCAGCGCCGGGTTCGTCGGGGCACCGGCACCGGTCACCGTCGAGTTGATGACGTTGCGGTTGGCGTTCGAGAAGAACGTCGAGTTCGGGCCGGACGCTCCGGAGAACAGGGCCGCGGCGAACCGCTCCTCGGTGCGCCGGGCGGCGTTACCCAGGCGGGTCGGGAGGGTGGCCATCGCGTCGAGGTCGTCGTTGACGATCGTCTCCCACGACACGGCGATCTGGTCACCGTACTTACCGACCGCGTACTCGAAGAAGTTGTCGCTGACGGCCCGCACCGGGTACGGGGCGAGTTCCTTCACCGGGTCGAGGACGCCCTCGCCGCCGTCGAGGGTGTACCGGCGCACCGTGCGGAAGTCACGGACCCGGCCCCGCTTGGCGTAGGTGGGCCACTGCACCGGCTGGGTCTGGTAGGCGGCGAGCAGCTGCCGGTCGATGATGTCGCCGAACAGGTAGGAGAAGTCCGCGCGGGTCATCGCCTCCTGGAAGGCGAACATGGCCCGCCGGTCGCCCTCCATGACCCCGTTGTAGAGGCGCGACAGTTGACCGAGACGCTGCCGGTATTCGCGGGTCGCCGCGCGGCGGGTGCGCCGCGACAGAGACACACCCTCGGTGCCGAGGATCCGCTCCGTGGAGGCGGTCTCCTGCCCGGCGGTGTACGTGTCAAGCTGGCCGAGGGAGCTCAGGCCAGCGTCCATGAGTGCGCTAGTCAAGGTGATCTCCTCAGTAGCCGACTTCGACGGGAATGACGGTGGTGGCGCCGGACGAAACCGCGGCGCGGGCGTAGCCGAAGCGCACGCCGGTGGTCTTCTTCGACAGCTTCGGGGTGTCGGCGTCGACGTAGTAGAGGATGTCGCCGTCGGCGACGGCCTGGTTGCCGGAGCCGTCGACGCCCTTCACCGACAGGTTGAAGGTGCCGTCCTCGGCGCCGGTGACGAGTCCGTTGCTGTCTTCGTTGGTCAGCGCCACGGCGGGGATCTGGCCGGTGCGGCCGGGGTCGCCGGACTGCGGGATGGCAGGGTCGGTGAAGGCCATCGCCCGGCTCTTCGTCCACATGATCACGGTGTTCTTGGCCATGTCAGCGCCCCCGTCCCGCAGCAGCGATCTTGGCAGCCTCGGAGGTCATACCCAGGTTGCTGAACAGGCCGTTCAGCTCGTCCTCAAGACCGTCGTCCTCGACCGACTCCTGCGCGGGCGTGCCGCCCATGCCGTAGGGCATTCCCACGCCGGCTTCGGCGAGGGCGTTGGCCCGCTCCCGGCGCACGTGAGTGGCTTCGTCGGCGATCGTGGCGGTGATGAGCTCACCGAGACCAGTGGTGTCGACGACGCCCTCGGCGGTGGCCGGGACCGCCGCAGTCACCCGGCTGGTCACCCGAGCACGAATGGACTCACGCACGTCGCCGTGCTCGGCCGCGGCCAGGGCTGCGGTGACCGCTTCGGTGGCGGTCTGGCGGTGCTGCGCGGCCCGCATCAGCGTGTCACGCTCGGACTCGCGGGCCGCCATCTGCGCGATCTGCGCCGACAGGGGACCGGTGGCCGCCTCGATGGCCGCGGTCATCGCCTGCTGGAACGCCGACGCGTCGAACGTCGCGGACTCAGTGGTCGTTGCTGGGGTGGCGACGGGAGCCGCGTTGCCGGGGGCCGTTGCCGTCCCCGCCTGTACCGGCGGTGCGCCGGTCTGAGAACCCGACACGGGCTCCTCCTGTTCATCGGTGGGTGGTGCGGGTGCGGGCGGCGGGGGGCCGTCCGGCACGTCTGTGGTGGGCGGCTGTGCGGATGCCGCTTCCGGTTCGATCGGTTGGGTCGCCTCGGCTGCTTCCGTCCCGGCGCCGTCGGTTGCGGCAGGCTCGGGGTCGGGGGGCTCTTCCCATCTCGAGCGCTGGAACAGCTGCGGGGCGTCCTGCTCCACCCGGGCCGTCCATGCCTGCAGGCCGTCACCGATCGCGTTCGACAGGACGATCCGTTCCGGGCGGGTGAGCCGGCCGTCCCCGTACATCTCGTCGGCGTACGTGGTCAGCGCCAGGTGCAGCCGGGACTCCAGCCACGCACCCAGGTTCGCCGCCTCGACGACCGGTTTCTCACCGACGGCTTCGAGGACGGACATGACCTCACCGCCGGCGGCGGGCACGGTCACGAAGTCCACTGAGCGGCCTTCAACCCAGTCGACGATGAACCCTTCTCGGCCGCCCGCCTCACCGTGCTGCCCGGTCACCCAGGCGCGGATAGACATGCCGATCGCTTTCGCGTCGGCCATCTCGGTGAGCGGGCCCCGCCACGGTTCGAACAGGCGGGCTTCGGCGATCAGCGACTGCGATGCTTCGTCCCAGCGGGCGTCCTCGGTGAGGACGGCGGCGAGGTTCTTCACCGACCCGGATGGGTGCTGCTGTTCCTCCTCGTCGGAGGCGTGGTCGACGTAGCAGCGGGTACCGGCGGCCCAGGCCCGGTCGGTGGCGGCCTTGCGGAGCACCTCGGCCGGGTACATGTTGCCGTTGAGTGACCAGCCGGCCTTGATGAGGCGCAGTTGCATGCGACCCGGCCCGGCGGTGCTGGCCGTGCCGACGTTGGCTTCCCGAACCGCGGTCCGCTGCGCGGGCGGGTCGAGGGTTGCGGTGGACTCGGCGACCTTGCGACCGAAACGCTGAAGCGCGTTGCGCACCTCGGCGCGGACGGAGCGGTCAAGGCCGAGGGGGTTGGCGCCTGCGTACAGAATTGGCCTGGTCACGGCACCTCCTTGGAGGCGTCAGTGATAGCGGAAGCAGCGGCAACCCATGCGTTCTGGATGCGTGGGCCGAGTTCGTCCCAGGCGGGCATGGGCTCGCCGCGGAAGTTCTTGAAGTCGGTACTTTCGCCGTACGCGCGGTAGGCAATCTTCGCGAGGTCGGTGGGTTCGACCATTGGCCCTCCTGTTCAGGTCTGCCGGTGTCCGGCAAGGCGGAGCAGGTCGGCGACGGTGCGCGGGACGTACGAGGGGCGCCAGCCGGTGTTGTTCTGCCGCACCGCGAGATCGGCCCAGCCGATGTGGCCGTCGTCGAGCAGCTGCAGCCGGGTAGGGCCCATGACGGTCAGTTGGTCGGGGCGGGACATGCGCCGGAACAGGGCCAGCCCGTCCGGCGCGGTGACACCACCGTCGGGGTCGCGGGCGAGCAGCATCCGGGTGCAGCGGCACGACACGTGCCCGGACGGGCCGTTCTCGCGCAGCGGGTGCAGGGTGCCGTGCATCGACCAGCAGGCCGGACACGTTCGCGGTCCCAGATCGGAACGCCATTGCCAACCGGCGACAGTGTCGGCGTTGACCTGCCCGACGTACGCGGACGCGGCGCGGGCCGCGTCCAGCGTTTCGGTTTGCGCGGCGGCGACCGCCCGTTGTCGTCCCTGCTGGAACACCACCTGGATGCGGGCGACGACCCGGGCGGCGTCGAGGTCGGCGGGCCGTCGGACGAACGCCTGCTCCACGCTGCGGGCCACGTCCGCGCCGAGCGGCCGGGTGAGCACTGTTACCCGTCTGCGGGTGTCGGCGGTGAGAGCATCGACGCGTGCCCGCTGGATACCGCGGGCGAAGTCCTCAGCGGCGGCCCGGCGCAGTTGGGCGGCGACGATGTGCGGTTCGGCGGCCACTACGGTGGCGATTGCCGCGGTAGTGGCGAGGGTGACGTGCCGCGCTGACGCGATGGACGCCTGCCCGGACCCCTGCCGGGTCCGTAGGACAGCGGAGGCGACCTGCGGGAGTCGGGCGATACGCCACGGCGCCGGCCACCGGCTGTTGCGGTCCGCCTCAGCGAGGGCGGCGTCGGCGGCGGACAGCCACGCCGGGGCCAGTTGCTGCCACGCCGACGTCCATGTCTGCTCGATCGACGCGACCGCCTCATCGGCGACCCTGCCCACGTCCTGGCGCAGACGGCGCAGCAGGGTGAGGGAGCGCCGGGTCAACGCCACGACGCCCCCTCGACGCTCAGACCGAGCCGCGCTCGGTGTTCTCGATGGAGCCGTCCGCGCCCTCCGGGAACGGCGACGGCTCCACGACCGGCGGCTCGTAGCCGGTGGCGGAGGTGCTCTGCGCGTCACGCAGGGCGTCCACCCGGCGGGCGATGTCGGCGAGCTCTTCGGACTGCTTGGCCATGGTCTTCTCCAGTCGTTGCAGGTGGTCGTGCAGGTGGGTGATGCCGGCCCGGTCGGCGAGGTGCTGCCACAGGTCGTTCACGCCGGCTCCTTGTCGTCGCGCGGGTCGGCGGGTTCGTCCTCGGGATCGACCGGGGCGTCATCGGGGCCCGCCGACGGGTCCGTGACGGTCGGCTGGTCGTCGGGTTGCATCGACGGCGGCCCGGGGGAGGGCGGCAGGGTCGGGCCGTCCGGCCACACGAAGTTGCCGTCGTCGTCGTGCATCGCCTCGAGGATCGTGTCGACGTCACGCACCCCGAGGGCGGTCAGCAGCAGTCGGGCGATCTGCTCCGGCGGCAGCACACCGGTGTCGGCAGCCGCGGCGACGGCCTGTACGACCGCGGTCATGTCGTTGTCCAGGTCGGGGAAGTTGATGTCGATCGTGGGGTCGGTGGCGGTGTTCAGCTTCACCGACTCGCGGCCGTACACGTCTACGACGACCGTGCCTTTGAGCAGGCCGTCGGGGGCGCGCACCGACTCGAGGATGGCGAACTGCAGGATCCGCTTGTACACACCGGTCCACAGTCCGCGACGCTGCCCCATGACCAGTTCGGTTGGTTTGTCGAGGGTTTCCGCTGTTGCCCTGGCCCCGGTGACACCCGGGTCGGTGAGCAGCATCGTGATCGGCACGTCCATGGCGGCGGCGACCATGGCGGCGATGGGCCGGCCCGACTCGGAGTCGATGGTGGCGCCGGTTTTCGGGATCGCCTCGATGGCCTGGTCGGTGGGCAGCACCGCGGTCGCGCCGACGTCGTTGCGGGATCCGTCGGCGCTGCGCGGCGCCGGGGCCGACAGTCGTGTTTGTGCGGTGCGTTGTTTCGCGGCGCCCTTTGCGGTCAGTTTCCACGCGAACCGGGACAGTGACTTGACCAGCCGCGCCCAGTCCTCGAGGAAGACGGTGTACGCCTTCGCCCAGTCGATGGCGGCGTACGCGTCGGGCACGCCACGCTGCCAGCCTTCGAGGTCGCCGACTTTGATGTGCATCATCGGCGCGTTCCAGGCGACCTTGATCCGGCCGAACGATTGGGGTTTGGTTTTGGGTCGGTAGTCGATGTCCGGGTGCAGCTGCTCCACCTGTTCGTCGACGGTCTGCCCGTCGGCGTTGAGGGTGCGCTGAACCCAAACCCTGCGGTAGTACCAGGGTTCGGATCGGTCCTGCGGATTGCAGATGATCTCCGTGATTTCGTCGGCGATCACAATGCGGACCTGCACCTCACCAGTGGTGGGGCGGGTGAACAGCACCGGGAAGAACTCCCCGTCGGTGCCCAGGCAGCGTTCGAGCCGCTCCCGGGCGGCGCCGGAGGTGAACGCCCGCTGGTTACCGGAGTCGGTGAGGAACGCCTCGACGACGGCTTGAACGTCCTGCTCGCGCCGCTTCCTGCCGTTGGAGCGGGCGGTGATCTCCACGCCCTTGCCCCACACGTACGCGGTCCGCAACGATATTGCCCGGCGGATCAGGCTGTTCTTGATGGAGAAGAGCCGGCAGATCGCGCGGATCTGACGTAAGCCCTCTGCGGTGAACTCCTGCTCGAACTGCGCCGACAGGCGAATCCAGCCAGGGTCCGACAGGTTCCGCTCGAGGTCCGCGAACGACTCGGCCAGGATCAGGTCGATGGTGTCGTCACGCTGGCGGACCTGCTCCCGCAGCCGCGACACCTCAGCAACCGAGACCGCGTTGACGGCATGCCGGAGACGGGTGCGGGACACGAGCACCCCCGGCGATCAGTAGGCGCTGATCTCGTATTCGTCGTGGTCAGGGTCTTCGACGAGCTGTTCAACAGGTGGTTCCGCAGCGGAGGTCAGCACCAAGGCATCGGCCCGGTCCGGGGACGGGAGCCCACGCTTGCGCATGTCCTCCTTGGACTCGATGACCACCTGGCCGCGCGAGTTGAACCGGTAGCGCAGCGAACCGAGCTGGGCTGCAAGGTCGTCGTCGTCAGGGTCTAGGTCAGCGTCGCCGTCCTCGAAGCGCTGCTTCAAACCCCACGTCCACTCGGCTCGGGCGTTTGCGAAGTGCTCCGAATCGGTTGCTGCACCGCCGGCCTGCATGTCGACGATCTCGACGGAAGCCTCACCGAGGCTGGCGAGTTCCACCAATTGGTCGACCACGCCGCCACCAACGCCAACACCGTCGACGCGTACCTCATCGACGAGGTGCTCGCTGATGGCGGAGACGACCTGTCCGGTCGTGGCGGTGGTGGCTTGTTTCTGCCCGTCGCCGACGATCCTCATCACCGGGCCGCGGCGCAATGCCAGGATGGTGCGGTCGGAACCGAACCGGGCCACGTCCACGCCGAGGATCGATCGCGGGCCGGGTTCACGGGTGCGTTCCTGCGCGGCGGTGATCAGGCTCGGTGGGAACAGGATGTCCTCGCCGATGTCGGGGAAGTCGCCGAGCACCTTTGACAGGAAGCGCGGTGATTCGACACCCCAGCGGCGGATCTTGTCCGCAACCCACTCGGGGTCGAGCATGAGCGGGCGCAACGCGTCCGGTACGAACTCAGTGGTGGGGCCAAGCCCAAGCTTGGTGAACAGCTCACCCAGTTCTGGGTGGGCGGCGACCTGCTCGGGGGTGAAGTTCGGCGTCTCCAAACCGTTGATCCGGATGATGTTCCACCCGGAGCCAGGCTTGCAAACGGACGCGAACTCGGTGGCAGGGTCGTCCGGGTTCCCGATTGCCAGGATGCGGCAGTCCGCGTTCGTGGTGATCGCCTCGATAGCGGTCCACAACTGAGCGGGTACACCGCACGCCTCGTCGATGACGACCAGGACGTAGCGGCGGTGGATGCCCTGGAAGCCGTGCACGTCCGTGTCGGCGGGCTTGCGACCGAACCCGATCAGGGTGCCGTCGTCGAGTTTCCACTCATCCGACTGCAACACCCTGCCCGGTAGCGGGTCACCGCGCCCGGCGGCTTTCTTCGCCGCCCCGCGGATCTCCTCCCACAGGATCGCGTGGACCTGTTTGTAGGTGGGTGCCGTCGACACGACGATCGCCTCACCGGGCGGGTGAACGTCCAGCCACCACGCGGCGATACGGGATGCGATCCACGACTTGCCGGCGTTGTGGCACGACTTCACCGCAGTCCGACGGTGGTCACGGACGGACTCGGCGATGGCACGTTGCTTGCTCCACAGGTGCTCACCTAGCCGATGGCGGCACCAACCCACCGGGTCGGCGAGGTAGACGGACTCCGGGGTCGGCTCGAACAGCCGGGCTGCTGCTTCCCACGGGGACGGCGCGATAGTCACCGTGCGCCTCCGATGGAAGCATGAGCGACATGGAAAGCCAACGCACTCTGATCCTCAACACGGTGGCGGCAACCCTTCGCCAACTCGCCGGATGGGGCCTAGCTTTCGACAACGGACCTGCCAGCGGTGAGCTGATTCAGATCGCCCAACAGGTCGAAGGGCTTACGGCAGCCCAGGACATGTGCTGCCCGATGTGCGAAGAGGTCGACTGTGATGAGGACTGCCCGCTGGCTCCAGTCAGGGCTGCCCGTTAGGCCACCGCTCGCAGGTGGCGAGGCACGACAGTGCCCACCTTCGCCTGCTGCTCCTGGGTCAGGTCCAGATCGCCGAGGATGTTCTTGATGACGCCGGCGAGCATCGCGCCTTGCTGTTCGGCTAGGCGCACCTTGCGCTCCTCGAGCCCGGCCGCGATTGCCGCCTTGGAAACGTCGACGAGGTGCTTGCGTTCCTTCTGCCACAGTTCCACCCACACGTTCACCGAGGCTTTGTGGGTGGTGTCGACGCCGGGGAACTCACCGGCCTGCTTCTCGACCTCTTCCGCTTTGCCCCAGGTGACCTGCTCGGCCTCGAGTTTCACGACCTGCTGGTGTAGCCAGTCGACGGCCCCGGCGGTCCGGTAGATCTCCTCAAGGAGCGCGTCGCGGGGGTCGACCTCGCGGGGTAGGCCGAAGGTGTTCACCGCTGCTAGGGCTAGGGCCTTCTTGCCAGCGGCGACGTGGCTGGGCGTGGCCCCACCGTGCAACTTGCACCTGCCAGTGCCGGGGTGGTCCGTGCCCCAACCGGCGGGGCGGGTGCAGGGGGCACCGTTGCTTTCCGCTGCTCGGCGTTTGCCGCCGCACTTGGGCTTGTCATGGCCGGGCTGGCTGGGGGTAGTTGCCATGGTCGCGATCACCGCCAGTCGTCACGGATTGTTGATGCTGGCCGGTGTAGACCCCGCAACAGAGATCACCAAGGGCCCATTCAGTGACGCACCGTAGATGCCTCTGGTGTCCTATGCGGCGGGAGGCTTACCCGTCGGCGGGCCGCCGGTTGATCGGGGTGCCGAACATGGTGACGAACTCGGCGGCCGACATGGCGCGGGCTTCGTCGTCGGTGTATCCCTGGGCGAGGAAGTAGCTGCGCTGACCGGCGAGCCATTCGTGCATTGGCTTGACCTGCTCGTTCAGTTCGAGCAATGCCTGGCGTAGGGCGTCGGTTGCGTCAGTGCCCATCGGCTGCCTCACGTTCATGTTCGACCGGCAGGCAGTACAGCGAACGCAGGTCGGCGGAGAACTTGAGCGGCGCCCAGCAGGAGCGTTCCCGGACGAGCAGATGCCCGTCGGGGCAGACGCTCAGCGGCTTGCTGGTGCGGGCGGCTTCGCTCAGCCAGTTCAGGGGGAACGGCAACGGTTCGTCGGTCATGGTTCCTCCGATGGTGCTGGGAGGAACTGGGTACACGAAAACGCCCGCCGAACCGAAGGGCTCAGGCGGGCGATCAAGACAGTGGCTCAGGACGAACCTTATCCGCGCGGTACACGTCGGTCAAGAACCACCGTGCGCGTGTCGGTAGCGGCGCATCGCCGCGGCGGCTGCGAGGACGTGTTCGGCGAGGTAGGTGCGGTCCCGGCCGCGCATCTTGAACCGGGGCAGCAAAGGTTCGCCGGGTTTCTCCGGATGGTTGAGGCCAGCCCATTTGCGGATGCGGGCGACGGGCACGTTGACCAGTTCGGCGGCCTGCGCCGTGGTCAGGGCGGTGTCGGGGTCGATGATGTCGGGTTTGTCGAGCATCCACGTTTCGCCGTAGTCGCGCATGAGTTGGTCGGCTTCGGCGCAGTTGTCGGGGGCGGCGAGGTTCAGGCGGGCCCGGTAGAGGCCGGCGATGCGGCGGGCCCGGTCGAGGGGGGTGTCGACGGGCCAGGGCCAGATGCCGCGGCGGGGCTGCTGGTTGAGGTCGGGGTTCATGCGGGGTACGGCCCGTCGAGGGTGCCGACGATGGGCGGTTCGGTTCCGGGGTGGACTTCGGGGAGGCCTTCACCCTCCACCATGATCAGGACGGAGAGGCGTTCGAAACTGGTGGTGACGCTGGTGACGTGCTGCCCCGCGGGTAGCTTGAGTAGGCGTGCGAGTTGCTCTTCGTCGATGCGGTAGATGCCGCGGTGTTTCATGCCGCCACCTCGAGTTCGGGCCATTCCAGCGTGGTCATGAAGGCCTCGTAGTCGGGGTAGGGGCGGGCGGCGCCGCACGCTGAGCAGCGCACTTCCATGGGGTCCTCGGGCCGTTTCGGTTCGGAACGCCACAGTGGCCCGTCTTCGCCGGCGGTTTGCCGGGCGTGGCAGGTCCAGCAGTTCCCGCCGATCCAGAACTTGCGGGTGGTGCGGCCGAGGGCGGCGCGGGCCCGGCGGTGCAGGTTCTGGAGTTGCTGAACGGCTTCCCACCCGCACATGGGGACGGGTTCGGATTCGATGCCGGTGGGGCAGACGGTAGCGGCGGGCAGGTTGGCGAGGCGTTCGAGGCGGGGTGCGATGACCCCGACGGCGCGTTGGACGGTGGCGCCGCCGCGGGCTTTGAGGAGCCCGACTCGCCCGGTGGTGAGGTTGAGGTGGTCGTAGACGGTGGTGCGCCACAGCGGGGCGAAGGTGTGCGGGTTGTGCAGGTGGGTGACGGCGCGGAGGGCGTGTTCCCACAGGCTGACGGCGTGGACGATTTCGGCTTGGAGTTCGTCGACCTGGGCGGCCAGGGGCATGGGTGGTTCTTTGCTGCCGCGGGTTTTCTCGTTGATGGCCTGTGACATGGCGGGTTCTTGCAGTTGGGCCAGGTCGAGGTAGTCGTAGACGAGGCCTCGGATGTCGCGTTCGGCGTCTTGCAGGCAGGTCCAGCAGTAGGGGTCGCTGGTCGGGTAGCCCTGTCTGGTGGCCGGGTCGGCGGCTTTGCAGGTGGTGCCGTTGATGCAGTGGCCGGGCTGTTCGCGTGTTTCCACCATCAGTCGATCGCCCTTTGTGCTGGTAGCGGGTACCGTGCATGGCGATCTGTCGAGGATCGGGGCGGCGCCGGGTCGGGGTGGTTCGGCGCCGTCGTCTCATCTGCGCAACTGTCTCGGTGGTCGCTGGGCTCGCTGCGGGCCGTGGGTGACGTTCTGGCGGCGGGCGTTCATCCGGGCCAGAGGGTGATCGGGCTCGGATGCGGGCGGCACGCCAGGTAGGCGCAACCTCGTTAGCGACTCGGCGGCCCTCTTGAACTCTGAGGTGAGCGCCGCGAATGCGTCGGTCAGAGTGCGCGCGGTGTGAGTCAGCCGGCTCACCTGCTCTGGGGTCAGCGTGAACCGCGATGCGACGGGGAGGTGCGAATGCCGCGGAATGTGGGTGGGCTCGCAATCCCACGAGCAGTACGGGGAGCCGGGTCGCGGGTCGGCTCCGCATGGGCACAGTCCGTCGGTGGGTCGGTCGGTGAGGTCGAGGATCCCGGTCACAGCGTCGTTTCTACCGCCCGACTGGCGTCTGCGCACACATGGACACCCGGAAGGGCGTTTTAAGCGCTGTGGGTGGTCCTCAGGGGCCGCAATTTCGGGTTCGGCTGAACTGCCAGCACGGTGCATGACCGCCTGCGACGATCGGCCGGTGAGTAGGAGCTCGCGGAGATGCCCATGCGGCACCTGCAAACTCAGGATGCGTAAACACGAGCAGCACCTGTACCGGCGGGTCGTCATCCAGCGACGAATCGGGAAGACCATCCTGGTGTCGGCGCTGGCCGTCGGAATAGCTGCGATCATCATCGAGCGGTTGGCGGGCGTCGAGGATCCTAGCGTAATCAGCCTGAGCATCGCCCTTGTGGCGCTCACTGCCACGCTGCTCTTCGGTGGCATTGCCACCATCAACACCGCCGAGACCGGCCGGGCCACGGTGATCAGGGAAACGCACAAGCAGCCGGGACGACGTAAGCGTAAGAAGCGGCTGCTTCAGGTTCCGCCGGCGCAACTGCCCTCAACGAACCTGCCCGCCATCGGAGCGGGGAATCCGCCGAGCAACCCGCTTCAAAACCCGCAGCAGCAGATCGGGCAAGGCGACGGCACTGTGCCGTGACGGGCGCCCGGCCGGTGGGTGAGTGATGACCTTCAGTGACTCATGGCTTCCGCAGTCCCGGGCGACCCGTCTTCGTGTTCAAGCGTGACGTTGTTGCAGGTCAGACGGAAGATCTTCGCGCGAAGAACAGCGTTGTAGTTCACCGCGGGGTGCCCGGTTCATGCCGCCGTGGGTTGCGGCATCCGGATCGTCGTGACCCTCGCCGCCGGGTTGACGTGGATGATCGGCTTGCCGAGACCGGTCAGTTTCTCCACCGCCGACGCCGTCCCACCGGATGCCTTCCAGGGCAGGTGAACGGCGATGGCCACATCCGCCGCCTTGATCATTCCGTCGTTCCGGGCGTGCAGCGTCTTCACGTCGAAGTAGCCGCCGTAGGTCTTCAACGTCCACGCCGCCCGGCACAGGCGCATCCACTCGTCGCGGTCCTCCTTCTGCCACTTGTCGGGCTGCTGCGGGAACGGCACGTGCGCGTCGAGCTTCACCCCGGCACAGATCACGGCGTCCGCCCACCACAGGTCGGCGCCGATCGCCATCCCTGACACCCCGACGGCCATGCCGTGCTCGTCGCGCAGCTTCACCGCCAGCCGGTCGAGCTCGGAACGCACCCACGCGTGGACCGCAGGCTTCAAGTGCTGCGGGCGGTGACCGGTCACCATCACGGTCGGCCAGGTGGTCACAGCGCCATCACCTTGGCCCCTCAACCCAGGTGAGCCCGGTGTGCGAGTCCTTGTGCCGGTCGTGCTGGCCGGCGAGCGAGCATCGGATCCAGTAGCCGTCGGCCAGCTCGGTGTTGAAGTGCCGCCACGACCAGGTCTCCGCCTGGCACCGGGTCGCATCATGGTCAGCCTCGGCGAGCAAGCCCGCTTGCGCGAGCACATCCACCAGGTGTCCAGCGTGCGACTTGCCGAGCTTGGCCCAGCCGCAAAGGCATCCGCCGACATCCCATCGCTGGTGCGCCGTAAGTAGCGCTATCGCGCGCTCCGCCGGGTCGCGCTGAACATCCTCGGCGATGCGGATCAGTTGGGCGATTTCCTGATCGGCATGGTCGGTCAGTTGGGTCACTATGCCTCCTCGGCGAGCTGGGTGCGGGTGGCGTCAGCGCCGGCCGTGTTGACGTCCTGGATCTGCACACCGTCAGCGGTCCTGCCGCAGGCAGAACACCACGGCGGCTTCCGATCCCGGTGCTGGGTCGGCCGGTGTGGGCCGGGGCAGGCCGTCATCACCATGGCGGCGAGCTGCATTTGGGCGGTGTTGATGTTCTTGCGCATCTCGGCGATGGCGTCGAGCAGTTCGGCGGTCATGCGGATCTCCGTTCGGGCGGTGGGGGAGGATAAGGCGGGGGAGCGGAGCGTTACCGGCGTTCCGCTCCCCGTCCAGGTCTTACGCGATGGCCATGTCCACGAAGCGGGACAGGTGCAGCTGGGCGGCGACGGTGATCGTGTCGGTCGGTCCGTTTCGGTGCTTGGCCACGATGAAATCGGCCTCGCCAGCGCGCGGTGATTCCTTGTCGTACTCGTCCTCCCGGTACAGCAGGATGATCACGTCCGCGTCCTGCTCCAAGCTGCCGCTCTCCCGCAGGTCAGACTTCTGCGGACGCTTATCGGTCCGCTGCTCCGGGCCGCGGTTGAGCTGCGACACCCCGATCACCGGGCACTCGATCTCCTTCGCCAGCAGTTTCAGACCACGAGACAGGTCCGAAACCTCCTGCTGACGGGACTCGGACTTCGTCGAAGAACTCATCAGCTGCAGGTAGTCCACCACCAGCAGCTTCAGCCCGTGCTTCTGCTTCAACCGGCGCGCCTTCGACCGGATGTCGGCCAACGTCATGCTCGGGGTGTCGTCCAGGAAGATCGGCGCGTCGGAGATCGCACCCATCCGGCGAGCCAGCCTCGACCACTCGTCGTCGGTGAGCTGCCCCGACCGCATCGCGTGCAGCGGAATCCGGGCCTCCGCCGACAGTAACCGCATGGTCATTTCGACCCGGGACATCTCCAGCGAGAAAATCGCCGTAGGTGCGTTCGCCCGGATCGCCGCGTGCCGGGCGAAGTCCATGCTCGCCGTTGACTTACCGAGACCCGGCCGGCCCGCCACGATGATCAGCTGCCCGGGGTGCAGGCCGTTCAACAGCCGGTCGAGGTCTGTGAAACCCGTCGGCACGCCGATCATGCCGTCCCCTGCCTCCGCCGACGCTTCGATCTCGTCCAAGGCCGGCTGAAGCATCTCGCCGAGGGAGGCGTAGTCGTCGGCGCCGCGGTGATTGACTCCGAAGATCGCCTGCTGGGACAAGTCGACCGCAGCCGACAGGTCAACCCCGCCACCGTCGAGGCCGCCGGACTTGAAGCCCAGCCGCGTGATCTCCCGGCCTGCTTCGACCAGACGCCGGGATATCGCCCGCTCGGCAACGATCCGCGCGTAGAACGCCCCATTCGCGATCGTGGGAACAGCCTCAATGAGGGTGTGCAGGTACGGCGCCCCGCCGACCCGCTGAAGCTCACCCGTCTCCGCCAGGTGCGCGGTGACCGTGCGGACGTCGGCCGGTTCCCCGCCGTCGCGAAGCTTCACCACCGCCTCGTAGATCGTCGTGTGGCACGGGCGGTAGAAGTCCCGCCCGTGCACGATCTCCGACACCGCGTCCAACGCGTCGACGCTCAACAACATCGCGCCGAGAGCCGCCTGTTCAGCTTCCACATCGTGCGGCGCGGTGTCCCAGTCGCTCACTGCTCGCCCCCATCACTCGCCGCGAGCTCGCGGAGCTGCTCCAGGGCGTCGCCGGGGATGCCTTGGCCGCGGTCCTTCATCCGCTTAGCGATCACCGCCAGCACCTCGTGCACCTGAGCCGAACCACGCCGGCCACGCTCGGCCCGGTCGGCGTCGTCCTCGAACGGCGATGGCAGTGCACGCGCCTCCGACGGCGTCTTTTCGGCGCGTTCGTTGCGGATCGCCCGGACGCCGGCCCGGATGTGGGCGGGCATCATGCGCTCGGTGGATTCGGCGTAGTGCCGTCTGACCGCCTCGATGGCGTCGTCGTAGGCGAGGTCACCGATGACGCTGTGCCACATGAGGATGTCGTCGCGATCAGCTTTTCGGTAGTCGAACATCGCGGCTGCGGCGAGCAGCTTCGCGGTGTCTTCGGGGGTCATACGTTCCCTCCGTTGAGAGATTCGTTTCGGATTTGGGCGCCGATGGCAAGGATGTCCGCAGCGCGCTGGGAGCTCGTTGAACGTTGTTCGGGGGGAGGAGGAGAGCGGCGGGCAAGGTTGGTGCCTGATCGCCCCTGGTCGTTGGCGTCCGGGTTCCACCGTCGGGTGACCCCACGCCCTTCAAGGTCCTTCTGAGCGCGTCGCATCCAGGTTCGCCATGCGGCCATCCAGTCCTTCTTGGTGTCGTCTTTCGCTTTGGCCTGCCAGTAGTCGCGGAAGTTCTCGGTTTCTGTAGGCCAGTCGACGAGGGGGGCGTTCTCGGCGGCCCACGGCACCATCGCCGAAGGGACTTGAAAGTCGTCCGGGATGCGGGTGGCGACCTTCGTTGCCTTGGTCTGCCTTGCCTTGGCGCGGTTCTTGGCGGGTTCAGCGGCGTCGCCGAACAGATCCTCCGAAGGAGGATCTTCTTCTTGGGCTTGGGTCTGGGTATGGGTATGGGAGTGGGAATCCCGGCGCGCCGGCGCGCGCGAGCCATCGCATGCCACCGCTTTGCTAGCGGGCTCATGGCAAGTGGATGGCAAATTGCCATCGCCGCAGGCCACTTCGTCCGCTTCTGTAGCTTTTTGGTGTCCCGCCCAGCGGGCAGCGGCCCCGCGGCGACCAGCCTCAGCGCGCGCCTCCCGCGTCTCCTCTGTGGGCAGGAAGTCTTCGAAGTCGTGGATGAGCCACCCGCCGTCTTCGCTCGGATCCCACAGCCGGTGCTTCACGAGAAGCTGAACGGCGTCCTTGCCGGCCTGGCCGAAGAAGCGCCGCGGCAGGCCGGCAGGGATAAGGCCAGGCTTCTTACCGCGCTTGCGCGTGTTCCGGTGCGCCCACGTCCAGCACAGGGTCCAAAGCCCAACTGCGACGCCCGCTGTGGTGAGGTCGTCCTCGTCGAGGAGAGCGACGATTTTCGGGTGGTCGTCGAAGCCGTCGTCCATGCGTCCCCAGGCCATCAGAAGACCGGCTCTTCGATGGTCATGTTGGTTGGCTCTGACCTGCGGGAAATCTGAACAATGGAGTCATTGTGGTGCCATCGGAAGCGTCCCGCGCGTGCGGCTTCTAAGTGCTGGGTGCACCAGTAGCCGTGCCCCTCACAGTCTTCGCGCTTGCAGTTTGGGCAGTTGTCGAAGTATGTGGCAGCCGCGATGGCGCTCGCGCATCCTGCCCCGGTCTTGTCACGTGCTACGCAAAGTTGCGCAGCCTGCTC
>NZ_BOMM01000082.1 GCF_016862195.1 Paractinoplanes ferrugineus
GTGCACTCCGCGCATTCATGCGAGCCTTCTTAAGGGATTAGGACATTGATGTTCTTCGAACGGTAACGCATTACCGGCGGTCCGGCGACCGGGGCCGGAGGCGGCTCCCGGAAAACGAATCCCACTGTTCCGCTGGAAAAGCGTTACGGTGCTCTATCCATGCAGGTCGATTGACTCGACGTTATCCGTTGGTAACAATGACCCTGGTGGGAGCGCTCCCACAGCCCCGTCCCACACCGTTCCGCGAAGTTTGGAAGGAACCTCCGTGACTCCACACCTGCGTAGGCGGGTCACCTTGCTGACCTCGGTCGCCGCCGCGGCCACGCTGGCGCTGACGTCCCTGACGGTTCAGCCGGCCTCGGCCGAACCGACGCAGCACATCCCCAACGGCGACTTCACGACCGGGACGACCGGCTGGTGGTCCACCGACAACGCGCCCATCGCCGCCACCGGCGGGCAACTCTGCGCCGACATCCCCGCCGGCACCACCAACGCCTGGGACGTCAGCCTCGGCCACAACGACATCCCGCTGGCCGACGGCGCCGCCTACGCGCTGAGCTTCCGCGCCCACGCCAGCACGCCGGTGACGATCCGGGCCAACGTGCAGATCAACGAGGCGCCGTACACCACGGCCCTGTCCAAAGCGGTCGCGCTGACCACCGAGACGCAGACCTTCGAGTACGCCTTCACCTCCGGCCTCGACGCCGCCGACGGCACCCTGACGTTCCAGCTCGGCGGGAGCGCCCAGGCGTTCACCTTCTGCCTCGACGACGTCTCGCTCACCAGCGATGTCGCCGCGCCGCCGGCCGGTCCCGAGCAACTGGAGAACGGCGACTTCGCCGACGGCACCTCGGGCTGGTACTCCTACGGCACCACGGCGACCGGGGCCGACGACGGCCGGCTGTGCGCCACCGTCCCGGCCGGGCTGGCCAACCCCTGGGACGCGGGCATCGGGCAGAACAATGTCGCGCTGAAGGCCGGCTCGTCGTACAAGCTGTCGTTCGACGCCACCGCCACCCCGGGCGCCACCGTGCGGGCCACGGTCCAGCTCGGGGCCGACCCGTACACGTCGTATCTGAGCCGTGACGTTGCGCTGACCGCGACCGCGCAGCACCTCGAATACACGTTCACCGCGCCCGAGGACACCACCGCGGGTCAGGTCGCCTTCCAGGTCGGCGGGGCCGCCGCGGAATACCGGCTGTGCCTGGACAACGTGTCGTTGATCGGCGGCGAGGGCAAGCCGCCGTACGTGCCGGAGACCGGGCCGCGGGTCCGGGTCAACCAGGTCGGTTACCTGCCCGGCGGGCCCAAGAACGCGACCCTGGTCACGGACGCCACCACGGCACTGGACTGGCAGCTCAAGAACGCTGCCGGGACCGTGGTCAAGTCGGGCCGCAGCACCCCGCGCGGGGTGGACGCCGCCTCCGGCCAGAACGTCCACAGCATCGACTTCTCCGCCTACACCACCGCCGGCACCGGTTACACGCTCGTCGCCGACGGGCAGACCAGCCACCCGTTCGACCTCTCGAGCACCGTCTACCAGCAGCTCCGGTCGGACGCCCTGCAGTTCTTCTACATCCAGCGCAGCGGCATCGCGATCGACGGCAACCTGGTCGGCGAGCAGTACGCCCGGCCGGCCGGGCATCTCGGCGTGGCCCCCAACAAGGGCGACACCGACGTGCCGTGCCGCGCCAACACCTGCGACTACCGGCTGGACGTGCGCGGCGGCTGGTACGACGCCGGCGACCAGGGCAAGTACGTGGTCAACGGCGGCATCGCCGTCCAGCAGCTGCTGAGCAGTTTCGAACGCACCAAGACCGCGGTCACCGCCGCGCACGGGGCCGGGCTGGCCGACAGCACGCTGCGGGTGCCCGAGCGCGGCAACAAGGTTCCCGACATCCTCGACGAGGCCCGCTGGGAACTCGAGTTCCTGATGCGCATGCAGGTCCCGGCCGGCAAGCCGTTCGCCGGGATGGCCCACCACAAGATGCACGACGCCAACTGGACCGGCATCCCGATGCAGCCCCAGAACGACCCCGAACAGCGCGAGCTGCAGCCGCCGTCGACGGCGGCCACGCTCAACCTGGCGGCCACCGCGGCCCAGGGGGCCCGGCTGTTCGCACCGTACGACGCGGCCTTCTCGGCCAAGCTGCTCAGCTCCGCCCGCACCGCGTACGCCGCGGCCAAGGCCAACCCGGCGAAGATCGCGCAGGACCTGGGTGGTGGCGGCGGCGGGTACGGCGACGACGACGTCTCCGACGAGTTCTACTGGGCCGCCGCCGAGATGTACCTGAGCACCGGCGAGGCGCCGTTCCTGGCCGACGTGACCGCGTCGAAGCACCACACCGGCGACGTCTTCGCGGCCACCGGTTTCGGCTGGGGCAGCACCGCCGCCCTGGGCCGGCTCGACCTGGCCACGGTGCCGAGCGCACTGCCGGCCGCCGACCGTCAGCGGGTCCGCCAGTCGGTGGTCACCGCCGCCGACAACTACCTGGCGACCCTGGCCACCCAGGCGTACGGGCTGCCGATGCCGGGCAACGCGGGCAGCTACTTCTGGGGCGGCAACAGCAACATCCTCAACAACGTCCAGGTGCTGGCGACCGCGTTCGACCTGACCGGGGCGGCGAAGTACCGCGACGGAGCGGTGCAGGGCGTCGACTACATCTTCGGCCGTAACGCGCTGAACCAGTCGTACGTCACCGGCTGGGGCGAGAAGGCCTCGCAGAACCAGCACACCCGGATCTTCGCCCACGAGAAGGACGCCGCGCTGCCGCACCCGCCGGCCGGCTCGCTGGCCGGCGGCGCGAACGCCGGGCTGGACGACCCGTTCGCGAAGGACCTGCTCACCGGGTGCAAGCCGATGTTCTGCTACGTCGACGATATCGAGTCCTATGCCACCAACGAGGTCGCCATCAACTGGAACTCCGCCCTCGCCTGGGTCGCGTCGTTCCTGGCCGACCAGGGCAAGGCCGATCCCGCTCCGGCGGCGTCGTGCCGGGCCAGCTACACCGACTACGGCGACTGGGCCGACAAGAGCGGGTTCACCGCGCAACTGGCCGTCACCAACACCGGCACCAAGGCCATCGACGGCTGGGCGGTGCGCTTCGCCTTCCTCGGCGGTCAGCGCCTGCGCGAGGCGTGGTCGGCCGATGCCGCTCAGGCCGGCGCCACGGTGACGGCCCGCAACACCACCACGAACCAGCGCATCCAGCCTGGGGCCACGGTGTACTTCGGCTTCAACGCCACCACCCCGGGCGGACCGAACCCC
This sequence comes from Paractinoplanes ferrugineus, assembly GCF_016862195.1. Lineage (GTDB taxonomy): Bacteria > Actinomycetota > Actinomycetes > Mycobacteriales > Micromonosporaceae > Actinoplanes > Actinoplanes ferrugineus. The sequence continues at coordinate 3,269 of NZ_BOMM01000082.1, forward strand.
GCACCGGAGCTGATCACCCTCAACGGGGCGGCCTGCGGCCTGTCCTGATCGCGAGGCCCGGCCGGCTCAGGCCGGCCGGGCCGTTCCGGTCACCGCACCGAATCCGACTGTGCCGCCGCGTGCCGAGGGCGCCGGCCGGCCCGGACCGCCATCCCGACGAGCCGGGACGCGTCCGAGCGGCGCGCCCCGGCGGCCTCCGCAGCCCCGTCGTCGGCCGGCGCGGCAACGGCCTCGGGCAGGGTCATCACCGCCCGGATACCACCCCCGGCGGCGGGGCCGAGCCGGACCGTGATCCCGTGCTGGGCGGCCAGGGTCGCCACCACGAAAAGGCCGAGCCGGGCACTGTCGGCGGGGTCGAACTCCCCCGGCTGCGCCAGTCTGCGGTTCGTCTCCTCGATCGCGGCGCTCGACATCCCGATCCCCCGGTCCTCGATCTCCACCACGACGCCGTCCGGTGACGGCCGGGCCGACAGGCGCACCGCCGTCTCCGGCGCGGCGAACGTGAGGGCGTTCTCCAGCAGCTCACCGGTCAGATGACCGAGGTCGGTGACGGCGTGTCCGGACACCTCGGCGGCCACCACCGGCCCGATCGTGATCCGTTCCGCGTGCTCCGTCTCGCCGGCCACCCGGGCCAGGACGGTGGCGAGCCGCTCGGCGCCGAGACCACGCCGGCTGCGGGCCGCGCCCGCGAGGATGACCAGGTGCTCGGCATGCCGACGCATCCGGACGGCCAGTTGGTAGGCGCGGACCTCCGCCCCGCGGGCCGGCCCGAGTGCCTCGAGCTGGCGGTCCAGCAGCGCCTGGTTGCGCCGGGCCACGTTGACCAGGGCCTTGTTCATGTCGTAGCGCAGACTCGCCTCCCCGGCCGCCGATTCGACCGCGCTGCGGTGCACGTCGGTGAGCGCGGCACCGACCTGCGCGATCTCGTCGTCGCCCAGGCGCAGGCGCAGTGCCTCGCCGTCGACGTCGATGCGTTCACCCGCCCGCAACCGCCGGACCAGCTCCGGCAGTCGTTGCCGGGCGAGCTCGGTGGCCGCGTTGCGGAGCAGGGAAAGCCGGCGGACGACCGAGCCGCCGATGTGCACGGCGAGCACCAGCGAGACCACGATGGCGATCAGGCCGAGCATGCCGGAGACGCCGAAGCGCAGCAGGATCCGGTCGCGGGCCTGCTTGGCGAAGGTGACCGCGTGGTCGTAGCCATCCGCCAGGAAGGCGAACAGCTGCCCGAGGGCCAGTGTCGAGGTGGCCTTCCAGACCTCCTTGGTGATCCCGACCGGCCCGCCGGTCCGCCCATTCGCGATCACCTGGTCCTCGGCCGACCGCAACGCGGTGAACGCGGGTCCGCTGAGCATGCTGCGGAAAAGCGCCTGGTCCGGGGCCGGCAGGGTGGAGCCGGCAGTCGGGATCTGGAACCGCAGCGCCCCGGCGATCTGGATCAGTTGCAGATATTCGCCGGCGCCGAACCGGCCCGCCGTGGTCGCGCCGGTCACCAGCGCGTCCTCCTGGTAGAGCAGCTCACCGGCCCGGCGCATGGCGATCATGGTGCGCATGACCCGTTCCACGAGCGGATCGCTGGAGGTCGCGGCCGCGTTGGACACGCTGAACGCGGACCCGATGATGTCGGTGTAGTCGCTGAGCACCGCGGTCAGGGTGGCGTCCCCGGCGTCGACCCGGGCCCGCGCCAGGACCAGGGAGTCGAGGCTGGTGGCCATGTCGGCGAACCGGGCTCGGGTGATCTCGGCCGAGACCCCTCGCCCGCGGTAGTGCCGGGACAGGTCCCGGAACTGTGCGATCGCCGCGTCCGTCGCCGCCCGCTGGGCCCGCACAGCGCCGGGGTCGCCGCCCGGCGTGGCCACGAACTCCGCCGCCTGGCTGCGCTCGCGCTGCAGGGCGGCCACCATCCGATCGCACGGCAGGCTCACGTTGTCCCGGGTGCTGTAGGTATCGCGCAGCGCCGTCGCGTCGGCGAACGAAGCCTGGACGTCGAGCACCCACAGCCCGGTCAGCGCGATCACCGGCACCAGCAGAGCAAGGACTATCTTCGAGCGGATGGACCTCGGTTTTCTTCGCATGCGACCTCAATCGGGCAGATGACGGACAAGTCCTCTGGGTGAGAGGCGGACCTATCGACATCCACTGTGGAGTACGCATCCGGACCCGAGGCGGTTCACCGGCCGGGCGAGGAAACGGTGGCTAGCCCCGTGGGTGGTCGGCGAAGAACTTCCAGATCGTCGGCGTCGCCTGCAGCGCGGTGGACGGGGCGTCCAGGCCGAGCGCCTTCTGGGCGATCGGCGCCTCCCGGCCGCCCGGCCACTGGTGACCGGCCCCGGCGATGGTGATGAGCTCGATCGTGCGGTCGCTCGGACAGGTGGCGGTCGACGTGGTCACCGAACCCGCGGTGGTGCTCTGGGGCGCCGGGCAACCGTCCACCGAGCGCCAGGTGGCCATCAGCGCCGGGATCGCCGGACCGTCGATCTTGGCGGGCCGGCGCGCGCCGGCCCCCTCGTTGTCGCGTTTGCCGGGCCCGCCGTTGTAGGGGATGGTCCGGTCGGCCGTGCCGTGGATCGCCAGGATCGACAGCGGCGCCGGACCGGCACACTTGTTGATCATCGTCCCCGAGACCGGGGCGATCGCGGCGAAGACCTTGGTGTCGCAGGCCAGCCTGTACGACATCATCGCGCCGTTGGAGATGCCGGTGGCGTAGATCCGCTTCTGATCGACGAGTCCACCGAAGGAACCGGCGAGCCGCGTCAGGAAGCCGATGTCGTCGACGTTCTGGGCGGCCGCCTCACCACAGCAGTCCGGGTCTACGTTCCAGGTGCGGCGGACCCCGTCGGGGAACACCGCCAGGAACTTCCCGCTGTCCGCCTCGGCGTCCCAGCCGTACGACTCCTCGGCCTGCCGGCCGGTGCCCGCCGCCCCGTGCAGGACCAGCACCAGGGGGGCCGGACCGGTCAGGTCCGCGGGACGATAGACGCGGTAGGTGCGCTGCTGCCCGTCGACGGTCAGCGCGCCGGTGGATCGACCGACGGCGACGTCCGACGACGTCGGGCCGGGGTTCGGTTCGGTGCCCCGGTCGCCGCGCGGCGTGCAGCCGGTGATCAGGAGCAGGGTCGCCAATGCCAGGACTCGTCGTCTCACCGGGCCACCGTCCTCTTCGAATGTTCGAGTTCCGTCAACCCGCGGCAAGGGCCGGGCCAGGATTCCGGCCCGCCCCCTGCCGCGGACGCCGATCAGCGCTTGGTCATCTCGAGCAACTCCCAGCCGCCCTCGGGACGGCTGTCGGTCGGGTCGGTGCGCAGGTTCATCGGGTTGGCCATGCCGAGGTAGAGACCACCCCGGCCGTTGGGGATCATGTTGCGTACGCCGTAGTTCAGGTAGTTGCCCAGGCCCTTGGTGTCGACCGGCTCGGCGGCCGTGCTGCCGGACGAGAAGACCCAGAGGTCACCACCGAAGCCGTCGACCTTCGACGCCGCCTTCACGAGGTCCGACCCGGCGTTCGCCTGCTTGCCGGACTTGCCGGCGGACGGGGCCGGGTTGCCCATCGCGATCAGATCCTTGACCAGATAGCTCCAGTCCATCGTGCCGACGAACACCTTCCCGTCGACGACCGTCATCCGCCACGTGTAGTTGTTGAACACGTTGTTGAAGCCGGACTTGCCGTAGACCGGCTTGTAGTTCGTCGACTTCTTGGACCACTTCGCGGTCGTCGGGTCGTAGACCGGCAGGGCGGTCTCGCCGTACAACATCTCGATCTTCTGGGTCGGCAGGCCGAGGTCCTTGGCCCGCCAGATGCTCACCGCCCGGTTGGCGTTGAGCAGCTGGTCCTTGCGGGCGGCATCGTTCGCGGGCGGGTACTTGCTCGCCATCACCTGAGCCGCCTTCATCGGAACGTGCATCGTTCCCCAGTAGACGTAACCGTCGGTGGCCGCGATGCCGCCACCGCCGTAGGTGCCGGCGATCACGCTGTCCGGCTCGTACTGGCCGACGTTCCAGACCTGGGTCCAACCGTTGGCGTCCTCGGGGTTGAGACCCGGCGCGCCGTCGGCGAGCTTCGGGCTCATCCACAGCCCGGCCAGGCCGAGCGAACTGGTCGCCTGGGCCAGCGGCCAGCTGGTCGCCACGATCCGGCCACCGCTGACCGTGAGGTCGGCCGCCTGCACCGGCAGGGCCGCGATGTTGACGAAGTCGAACGGGCTGCTGACGCTGCCGGTCCAGCGCAGCACGCCGCCGCCGGCGGTGCCGTTACGGCCGATGCCGATGCCGAGGTACAGGGCGTTGTCGGCGACCAGGAACGTCCGGATGTTGCCGTACTCGGTGAAGTTCTTCGAGCCGAGGAACTGCTTGGTGGTGGCGTCGAACGCGAACATGTTGAGCGTGTTGCCGATCGCCGGGCCGCCGAACAGGACGACCCCGCCGAAGTTGCCGGCGGCGCGCAGCCCGACGGTGTGGTCCAGCCGCGCGGCGTCGTCGGCGGACTTGGCCCGGATCTGGGCCGACATGTTCACCGACTTCTTGGTTCCGGTGTCGTAGGTCCACACCTCCGGCGGCCGCATGTCACCGAGGTACGGCGGGATCGTGGTGTCCGTGGTCAGGGTCCGGCTGCTGCCGAACTCGCACACCCAGTTGTCGTTGGCCGAGGGGTTCACGTACTGCAACGTCGCGCCGCTGACCAGGCAGTGCACATTGGCCCCGGTGCCGAACCAGATGGTCGGGCCGACCTGGGTCAGGCCCCAGACGTACGCCTGATTGACCTTGGGTTTGCCGGTCTTGCAGGGCGGGCCGGCGGAGTAGGACTGACCGATGCCGTTGAAGCACTCGTCGGGCTTGGCCTTGGCGAGCCGGGTGAATTTGTAGAGGTCCTTCGCGGCGACCGGCTTCGGGGCCGGTTTGGACGCCGGCTTGGGGGCCGCTTTCGGGGCCGCTTTCGGGGCCGTGTCCCGAGCCGGACCGGCCATGGCCGAGGTGTCCTGGACTACCAGTCCTCCGGACGCGAGCAGCAGCACCGCCGCTGTCGCCGTCGCCACCCTCCGCAGCCGGGGGGTGAACGTTATCCTCACGAACATTTCCTTTCGATCGAGTGCAAACCAGCGCCGTCCGCCGACACGTCGGTCAGCTCGCGGCCACGCTCTGCCGGGTGGGGTCGACCACCCGGGGAGCGACGCGCTCGGCCCAGCCGGCCGGGTCGGCGAAGTCGAGGAAGTGGCCCAGCCCGGTGAGCTCGCCCACCGGGTCCTGGAGCAGGTCCTCGTACCGCATGCGCAGCAGTTCCCGCGGCGGATCGTCGGTGAGCGCCTGCTCCGCCTTGCTGCTCAGGAACGCGCACAGGCTGACATAGCGCTTCACGTCGGCGCCGCGCTCGCGCAGGGCCTCGACGGTCAGTTTCTCCGGCCGGAACGGCTCCACCGCGGCGGGCACGGACGCGCCCGGTTCGAGGTCGAACGGGTCGATGCCGTAACGGGCCTGGGTCTCCACCCGCATCTGCACGAGCTGGAAGGACGAGTGCCGGCTCATCGACTTGGCGGTGTCGGCCCAGTTGCGCGTCAGGTAGACGAACTTGGCGCCGGGGTGGTCGGCCAGCAGCGAGGTCGCCCACTGGGTGGACCCGCCGGAACGTTCGACCCACCGCTTGCGGCCCAGCATCGTGGCCAGCAGGTCCATGAAGGCCTCGTGGTGCCGCGGCACGGACTGGGCGGGGAAACCCGGCACCCGCTCGGCCAGGGCGTCGAAGAGCGCGTCCGGATCGTCGGTGAGCTTGCACAGGGTGATCGCCAGCACCCGCGGCAACGACATCATGTCGTCGGCCCACCGGCCGGTCGGCGGGTAGCGGACCTCCTTGGGCGGGACGCCGAGCCGGAACAGCACCGCCAGCTCGGTCTTGGGGCTGGCCAGCATGGCCCAGTACTCGGCGCCGGTGAGCACGGCCTGACTCCGCGGCCACGGCGCGATCGACGTGAAGAACTCCTGGACCGAGCAGGTCTCCGGCTCCTCGACGATCAGGTCGGACAGCAGCGTGGACCCGCATCTGCCGTTGCTCAGAATGATGGCCCTATCCATGGCGTTCCCCCTCGGAACCGGTGGTGACGAACGGCGCGGTGTCCCGCAGCCAGGTCAAGAGGTGCCCGCGCACCTCGGCGGTGCGCTCGATGAGCACCGAGTGGCCGGCCCCGTCCAGCACGACGGAGCGGGCCTGGGGCAGCAGTTGCTCGGTCCGGCCGGCGAGCTCACGGACGCGGGAGTCCCGGCCGTAGAGGCAGAGCACCGGGCAGGTCAGCGCGGCGAACTCGGCCGGCGCGGGCAGCCGGCTGGCCGGCAGTTCCGCGACGATCTCGGTCTCCGACAGCAGCCGCCGCACGTCACGCAGCCGGCGGGCGAAGGCCGCGCCGGCGCCCACCCGGCCCGGGTCGGCCCCGGCCCGGGTCAGCCGGGCCGACATCCGGGCGAACCACTCCGGCATCGGCGGCGCCGAGTCGATCGCCACGACGCCGGCCACCCGGTCCGGGTGACGCAGCGCGTAGGCGAAGGCGACCGTGCCGCCGAACGAGTTCCCGACCAGATGCACCCGGCCGGTGACGCCCCAGTGGTCGAGCAGGCCCTCGAGGTCGTCGGCGAAGTCGTCGAGGGCGTAGCCCCGGGCCGGGCGGTCGCTGCGGCCGTGCCCGCGCAGGTCGTACATCAGCACCCGCAGGCCGCTCGCGGCCAGTGGATGCGCCATGGTCAGGTACCAGCTGGCCAGGTTGTCGCCGGCCATGCCGTGCACCAGAACCACGGTCGGCGGCTCCATGTCGTCCCCGGCGACCGGCGGCAGTTCCGCGACGTGCAGGGTGACCCCGTTGACGCGTACGAGGGTCATGAGGCCGCCGGAACCTGGTCGAGTGAGCGGGTGACGAAGTCGACGAGGTCGCCGACCTTGAGCTCGGCCATCGAGGAGACGTCGAGCCCGGCGACGAACTGGGCGAAGTTCACCGAGTCGCCGAACCGGCTCTGCAGGCGCCCGGCCAGTGACACCACGTCGAGGCTCTCCATCCCGAGGTCGTCGCGGAAGGTGCTGTCGAGTTCGATCGGCAGGTCGGTCCCGAAGTCGCCCAGCACGGCACGCAGCATGGCTTCGATGTCGGCGCGGATCACGGTCTTGTCGGCAGGCATGAGCGTCCTCAGCTCTCGATGGGATGTGACTGGCCCCGGGTCCAGGCCACGACGTACCGGCGGTCGGGCAGGCCCGGAGGGTTCTGGATCTCGGTGTGCTCGACCCGGTGGAGCAGGTCGCCGACCGCCACGTCGAGGTCGGCGCCGGTGACGACGAACTTGCGGGGCGCGCCGTCCAGGCCGGTGCCCAGCGACTTGCCGACCGCCTCCTTGGCCGCCCAGAAACGGGCGAACCAGAGGGCGCGGTCGCCGCCCAGCCGGTCGAGCAACTCCCGCTCGCCGGCGGTCAGGGCGTACTGATGGGTGGTCTCGGCCCGGTCGGTGACCTCGACGACGTCGATGCCCGGCGCACCCGCGCCGCGCGGCACGGCGAGGGCCACGCCGACCTCGGCGCAGTGCGCCAGCGACACGTCGCACTCCAGCAGGCCACGACCGGGGCGTACGCGCGCCTCGGGCCGGCCGGTGGCGTCGTTGGTGATGGCCACCTCGATCGGATAGATCCCGCCCAGTCCGGCATCCTGCTGCTGGAAGCGGACGGCGTCCTTGGCGGCGATCCGGCCGAGCAGCCACTGCCGGCGCCGGGCCGGCATCATCCGCTCGTACTCGGCGTTCGCCTCGGTGCCGAGGATGCTGAACGCGGTCATCCCCCGGGTCACCGGGTCGCTCCAGCGGTCGAACGCGATCGCGAACCCGCTCTCGTGCCGGACCGACAGGGCGTACCGGTCGGGGAACCGCTCGGCCGGGCGGGTCGCCGGGTCGGTGTCGAAACGCCTGTCGACGGCGCCGTCGATCTGCGCCCACACCCGGCCGTCGAGCCACAGCTGCAGATCGGCGACGAGCTCCCGGTCGTCGATGGAGCGGATCCGGGCCACCGTCTCGAAGCGGGTGCCGGCCGGCTGGGGCGGCCCGAAGAAGCGGATGTGGCGCAACTCCACCGGCAGGGCCACGGTCCGCAGCGGCTGCGTGGTGATCAGCCAGTTCCCGATCGTCTGCAGCGCGTTGTCGAGCAGGGCGCCCGGGGCCCGCGGCTGGGTGACGGTGCCGCGGACGTGCCGGTCGCCGAGGGCATGGATCGCGGTGACGCCCTGGAACTGCGGGCCGTGGAACATCAGGCGCTCGGTGTACATCTCGGCGGCGCTGGTGGTGGGCGGCCGTTCGGTGGCCGGGTCGTGCGTCCACCGAGCCGGGGCCTCGGCCGGGTAGCCGGGGGCCAGGTCCACGAGGCCGCGGGCGTACTGGCCCAGCTCGACGGCCAGGACGTCCGGGGCGACGTGGCGCACGGTGACCTCGACCTCGACCGCGGGCTCGGCCAGCAGCCAGCGGTTGAACTTCGCCTCCCGCACCCCGACGACGCGCCGGTCCCCCGCGGCCCGCCCGGCGAAGTCCATCATGAACTGCACGATGGTGGTGGCGGCGACGACCGGGCGGCGGTCCTCGACCGTCGGCCAGTCCGCCGGCTGGACGAAGAAGCAGTGATCGATCAGGTACGGCATGGTGGCCAGCGAGACCGGCAGGCTCGACGTCACCGGCGAGGGTGGTCCCGGCGCGACCGACGGGTCGGTGCGGGTCGGGTCGGTGCGGGTCGGGTCGGTGCGGGTCGGGGCGGTGCGGGTCGGGGCGGGGCGGGGCGCGTTCGCCGCGTCGATCACCGCGACCGCGTGGTCCGCGGTCTCGGCCAGCAGCGCCGCCAGCTCGGCCGCCGCGCTCGACTTCCCGGCGAGCCGATCGAGCGCCGTCAGCGCCCGGTGGCGGGCGTCGTCGGTGAGCGGCGGGGGCGCCGACGGCCGGCCGCCACCAAGCGATTCGGCCGCGCCCAGCCCCAGTTTCACCAGGGGGTCGGCCAGGTTCAGCCGCACCGCGGGACCGCGTTGACCGGTCGGGACCACCACGCCGCTGCCCTGGTGGCGGGCCGCCGGGCGACCGGTGGCCGGCGCGTCGAGCGCGCCGAGATCGGGGTCGCCGCCGTCCACCCACAGCGCCGTCGCCACCCGGCGAAGCTGGTTGAGCCCGTCGCGGCGGGACAGGTTCACCGGCACCGCGAGATGCTCCCGATCACGCAGGACGTCGTCGATCAGCGAGGCCAGCTGGCCCGCGCCGACCTGCAGGAAGACCCGGATGCCGGCGTCGTGCATGGCCGTCACGGTCTGCCGGAACCGGACCGGCTCGACCATGTGCCGGGCGAAGATCTCGTTCACCTGGTCCGGGTCGTCCGGGAACGGCGCGGCGAGCAGACCCGACCAGACCGGCACCTCGGTCGGCCCGACCTCCCACTTGCCGATCGCCGAGGTGATGGCTTGCAGCCCTTCGGCGAAGACCGGCGTGTGGAAGGCGGACCGGAACGGCAGCAGCTGGCACAGCACTTTGTCGGCCCGGAGCTGGTCGACGAGCCGTTGCACCTGCGGCCGGGGTCCGTTGATCACGCACTGGGTGGGCGCGTTGTCGTGCGTCAGCACCACACCGGGATAACCGGCGAGCACCGGCGTGACGGTGTGCGCGGGCGCGGTGATCGCGGCGAACGCGTAACCCGCGACCTCCACCGAACCGGCGTCGAACGCCCGCAGGAACGCGGCTACGCCCTGGGTGCTCATCTGACCGCTGACCACGGCGGCGGTCCACTCGCCGATGCTGTGCCCGGCGACCGCGTCGGGGCGGATCCGGATGGCCCGCAGGGCGTGGTCGAGCACCCGGCCGACCTCGACCAGACCGGAGCCGTGCTGGCCCAGGTCGGACGGCACCCAGTCCTGGTAGGGCAGGCCGAAGTGGTCGGCGACGTCGGCGACCCGGGGCGCGAACTCGGCCTCCAGGCCGGGGAAGACGAAGGCCAGCTTGCCGCCGCCCGGGCCGAGCAGCGGTCGCGGCGTGAACCAGATGTCCCGGCCGCCCCGCCAGCTCTGGCCGCGGGCCACCATCTTGCGGGCGACACCGAGGCGCTGGTCGCTCGGGTCCACGATGCCGATCCGGGCCGGCCCGGTGCCGGTGGGAGTCGGCAGCCGGCGCAGCTCGGTGGCGTCCCGGTCGAGCATGACCGACAGCGCCTCGTGGTCGGGGGCGGCCAGCCAGACCACCCGGTCGGGCTCGGTGACCGAGACCCGCGCGGGCGGCTCGTACTGTTCGATGATCACGTGGGCGTTGATGCCGCCGAACCCGAACGCGTTGACGGCGGCCCGGCGCGGGCCCGTGCTCCGCCACTCGCGGGCGGCGTCGATCGGCGCGAACCGGGTGCGGGCCATCTCGGTACGCGGGTTACCGCAGTGCAGGGTCGGCAACAGGGTGGCGTGGTGCACGGCCAGGGTGGCCTTGATCAGTCCGGCGATCCCGGCGGCCGGCATGGTGTGGCCGATCATCGACTTCACCGAGCCGATCACCACCGGTTCGGTGCCGGCCGGCGGCCCGAACACCTCGGCGAGGGTGGTGAGCTCGGCCGCGTCACCGGTCGGGGTGCCGGTGCCGTGCGCCTCGATGAGCCCCAGCGCGTCCGGGGCGGTCGGGTCGAGACCGGCGTCCGCCCAGGCCCGGCGGAGCGCGAGGACCTGCCCCGAGCTGGCGGGGTTGAACATGCTCGCCGAACGGCCGTCGCTGGAGGTGCCGATGCCCCGGATCACGGCGTAGACGCGGTCCCCGGCGCGCTCGGCGTCGGCCAGCCGCTTGAGCACCACCATGCCGGTTCCCTCACCGATGAGCAGACCATCGGCCGCGGCGTCGAACGGCCGGCTCACGCCCGCCCGGGACAGCGCCTTGAGCTGGCTGAACACCGACCAGAAGCTGATGTCGTGGACATGGTGGACGCCGCCGGCGAGCACCGCGTCGAGCCGCCCCGCCGCGAGTTCGGCGACGCCCTGGTCGACGGCCAGCAGCGAGGAGGCGCAGGCGGCGTCGATCGTGTACGCCGGGCCGCGCAGGTTGAGCCGGTTCGCCACCCGGGAGGCCGCGAGGTTGGGTACCAGACCGATGGTGCCCTCGGGCTGGTGCTTGCCGAGCCGCTCGTCGAAAGTCGAGCGGATCTTCTCCAACTGATCCTCGTCGAGCTGCGGGACGAGCTCGCGAAGCACCCCGAGGACCTGATTGGACATGCGTACGCGCTGGGTGTAGCGCGACTGGGCGGGGCTCAGCACACCGCCCCGGCCGAGGATGACCCCGATCCGGTCGCTGTCGGGCAGCCGGGCCGGCCCACCCGCGTCGGCGATCGCGGCCGCGGCCACCTCGAGCGCGATCAACTGGTCCGGTTCGATGTCACCCACCGAGTTCGGCATCATGCCGAACTTCAGCGGCTCGAACGTGGCGTTCTCGTCGACGAAGCCGCCCCGCCGGCAGTAGACCCGGTCGGGCCGGTGCGCCTGGTCCGGATCGTAGAACTCGGCGTCCCAGCGGTCGGTCGGCACGTCGGTGATGGCGTCCCGGCCGGTACGAAGATTCTGCCAGTACTCGTCGAGGTCGGCGGCACCCGGGAAGAGCGCCGCCATCCCCACGATCGCGATCGGTTCCATCAGCCGGTTACCAGCCCGACGCCGTCAGCACGACCGCGTCGACCGCGGCATCACCCCAGGCCAGCTCGCGGAGCAGGCTCAGCGCGCCCTCCTCCGGGTCGATCAGGTCGATGCCCCGCCTGCCGTACTCGGCGGTCAGCTCGGCGGTCACCATGCCACCGTGGTTCCCGACCGGCGCCCACGGTCCCCAGTGCACGGTCAGGGCCCGGCCGCCCGACCGGTGTGCCCAGCGCGCGGCGAGCGTGCCGAGAGCGTCGTTGGCGGCGGCGTAGTCGCTCTGCCCGCGATTGCCGTAGGCCGCCGCGATGCTGCCGAACATCACCGTGAAAAGCGGTGCGGAACCGGCCGCCTCGAGGGCGTCGAGCACCGACCGGGCACCGTCGACCTTGGTGCGGAAGACCCGCTCGAACGAGGCCGGGTCCTTGTCGGCGATCAGCTTGTCCTCGATGATGCCGGCAGCGTAGACAACTCCGTCAATTCGTCCGTGGGTGTCCTGGATCTGCTTGATGAGCCGGTGCGTGGCCTCGTCATCCCGCACGTCGAGAGTGTGGTAGCGCACCTGCGCACCCAGTTCGGTGAGCTCGGCGATGGTCGCGGCGACCTCGCGGGCGGCGAGAACGGCCGACGCGGTGCGGTCGATCTCGGCCGGCGACCGCATCCCCCGCCGGGCCAGGACGCCCCGCAGCGCGACCGGGTCGTGCGCCGCGCCCAGCTCGGGATCCTCGTCGGTCTGCGGCAACGGCGTACGCCCCACCAGCTCGAGCCGGCAGCGGGCGGCACCGGCCAGGGTGCGGGCGAACCACGGCGTGATGCCGCGGGCCCCGCCGATCAGCACGACCACCGAGTCCGCGTCGAGGCCGATGGCGCGCGCCTCGCTCACCCCGTCCCCGGCCGGCCCGGCGCCCCCGTCGGCAAGCATGCCGAGCCCCACCGGGGTGAGCACCTCGGCCAGCCGGTCACCGGCGCCTCGGCGCACGATCGGAGCCGGGGTCCCGTCGCCGATCTCCTCGATCAGCAGCCGGGTCACGTCGGCGGCGTCCGGGTCGGACTCCAGCTCGACGTAGCGCGCGACGACCTGCGGGTATTCGCGGGCGACGGTCCGGAAGAAGCCCGGCATGCCATCCGTGCCGATGCTGCCGCCCGCCGGGCCGGCCGCCAGGAGCCAGCGCGGACCGGCCGCCAGCGCCGCCTTGAGAAAGCCGAAGGCGGCCGGCAGGAGCGGTGCGGTGCCGGTCAGTCCGTCGAGGACGATGATGCCGTCGAAACCGGCCGGGCCGGGATCGGCGGGCTCGGCTCCGGTCGGCGCGATCACGCCCGACGCGCCCAGCTCGGCAAGCGCGTCCGCGAGCGGGGCGGCCACCGTGGCGGCGCCGGTGATGAGGAACCGCGCACCGGTGAGGTCCAGGCGGGACGCGCCCGCCGGGGCGGGCGCCCAACCGTTGATCATGCGCCGGGGGGCGATGCCGGCGGCCGTCGGCGACTGTTCCGCCGCGGCCTCAGGCACGAAAGGGACGGGCGCCACCTCCGGGCCGGCCTCGCCGTTGACCCGGGTGTCCAACCAGGACACCATCGAGCGCACGGTCCGCGCCTTGACCAGTTCCTCCAGCTCCCCTTCGGGGCCGTCGACCGACAGGCCCAGCCGGTTGGCGACCTCACCGGCCACCTCGGCTCGTTTGATCGAGTCGACGCTCAGGTCCGCCTCCAGATCGAGGTCGAGCTCGATCAGCTCCTCCGGATAGCCGGTCCGGTCACTGATCACCGAGAGCACCGCGGCCCGCACGTCCACCGCCGCCGCGGCGGGTGACTCGAAGACCGCCTCGGTCTCGGCCACCGTCGGCGAGCCGAGCAGCGCCGGCCCGGGGGCCGGCGAGAGCGGCCGGTCGACCGTCCGCGCGGGGGCGGCGGGCCGCTCGAGGGAGCGCAGCGGGGGCTCGTCGTCCTGCCAGACGAGCCGGCCGCCGGCCGGCTGTTCGCCGAGGAAGGCGAGGAGCACGTCGCGCTGGGTCGCGATCAGTTCGCGGCTGGTTCGCAGGAAGTCGCTCACCAGTTCGCCACGGCTGTCGTGGCCGCCGCCCGGGGCGGAGTGGGACGCGGACATCGTGAGTACCTCGATTCGCCGGGGCGGATTCACTCCACCGGTCAGATGTTTGCCGTCACGGTCCCGGACGAGCTGGCCGTCGACCGTCCAGGTGGGACGGTTCGGCCGCGGGACGTCCGCCGGCCCGCCGGTGGCCCGGCCGCGGAACAGCCAGCCGGTGTCGACCGGGAGCCCGGCGCAGGCCAGTTCGGCGGCGGCGACGAGCAGGCCGCGTACGCCGTCGCCGGACCGGCCGTCGGGCGCCACGCTCAGGTGCGGGCGGTCGCCGAGCACCGCGTCCACCAGGCCGCTGAGCACCCGGCCCGGACCCGCCTCGACGAACACCCGGGCGCCCGCCTCGTACATCGCCTCGATCTGCTCCACGAAGCGGACCGGGGCACCGATCTGGGCGGCCAGGCCGGCACGCACGTCGGCGGCCGTCGTGGGATAGGGCTTCGCGGTGTGGTTGGACCACACCGGCAGCCCCGGGGCGTGGACCTGGTGGCTCGCGAGGGTGGCCGCGAAGGACTCGGTGGCATCGGCCACGACCGGGCTGTGGAAGGCGCAGGCGACCGGGATGCGCCGGGCCCGCAGTCCGGCCTCGGTGAGGACGGTGACGGCCCGCTCGACGGACTCGGTCCGCCCCGAGATCACGATCTGGGTGGGGGCGTTGCGGTTGGCGAGCGTCACCTCGTCGGCCAGGCCGGCCGCGGTCAGCGCCTCGGTGATCTGCTCGGCGGTGCCGTTGACGGCGGCCATCGTGCCCGGGTCGTCGCCGGCGGCGGTCAGGATCGCCGCGGCCCGGTCCCGGCTCAGTCCGAGCAGGGTGCCCGGGTCGAAGGCGCCGGCGGTGCACAGCGCGACCAGCTCGCCGTAGCTGTGGCCGCCCACCATGTCGGGCCGGACACCGAAATCGCGCAGCAGGTGGTCGACGGCGAGACCGCACACGCCGAGGACCGGTTGCGCGACCCGGGTGTCCCGGAGGCGGTCGGCGTGCTCCTGGCCGGTCTCCTCGTCGAAGGCGGCCGGCGGGAACATCTGCGGCACCCACTCGCGGCCCAGCCCCAGATATTGGTTCAGGTGCGGGAACGTGACGAACAGGTCGGACAGCGCGCCCGGCCGCTGACTGCCCTGCCCGGGGAAGAGGAACGCGACCTTGCCCGGCTCCGCGTCCGCCTCTTCCGGCTGGATCAGGCCGAGGCGCGGGGCGTGGTCGCCGGCGAGCGCCCGGTGCAGCAGACCGACCAGGTCCGACACGTCCTCGGCGACCACCGCGATGCGAACCTTGCCGCTGCGGGCGTCGGCGCCGCGGGACGCCTCGGCGGCCAGGTCGCGCAGCCGGGCGGCGGGGTTGGCGGCGATCTTGTCCAGCAGCTTGCCGACCGCGCCGCGAGCGGCCACCCGGTCGGCGCCCCGGAAGAGGAACAGCTCGGCGGGCCACTGCTGGCGCGCGTGCTGCGGATCCGCGGTCGGCGCGTGCGCGCCCAGCACCACGTGGAAGTTGGTGCCACCGAACCCGAACGCGCTGACGCCGGCCAGCCGCTCGGCCGCCGGGACTCCCCACGGGCGCGGCTCGGTGTTGAACGCGAACGGGCTCCGCTGCGCGCTCCACGCCGGGTTGGGCCGGCTCAGGTGCAGCGTCGGCGGCCGTACCCCGGTGTGCAGGGCCAGTGCCGCCTTGATCACCCCGGCCATGCCCGCGGCGCACTTGGTGTGCCCGATCTGCGACTTGACCGAGCCGAGCACCGTACCGCCCGGTTCCGCCCCGGACTCGGTGAAGACCTTGGTCAAGGTCTCCAGTTCGGTACGGTCGCCGACGACCGTGCCGGTGCCGTGCGCCTCGACGAGCCCGACCTGGGCCGGCGAGACACCCGCGACGGCGAAGGCCCGGTCCAGGGCTCGGCGCTGCCCGTCCGGGCGCGGGGCGGTCAGGCCCAGTGCCCGCCCGTCACTGGCGCCGCCGATCCCTTTGATCACCGCGTACACCCGGTCGCCGTCGCGTTCGGCGTCGCTGAGCCGCTTGAGCACCACGGCCGCGACCCCCTCGCCGAGCGCGATGCCGTCGCCCGTGCTGTCGAAGGTGCGGCACCGGCCGGTCGGGGACAACGCGTGGGCGGAGGTGAACATGATGTAGTCGTTGATGCCGTTGTGCAGGTCGGCACCACCGCAGATCATCATGTCGCTGGCGCCGGTGCTCAACTCCTTGCAGGCCGAGTCGAGGGCGGCGAGCGACGAGGCGCAGGCGGCGTCGACCGTGAAGTTGGGGCCGCCGAGGTCGAGGCGGTTGGCGATGCGGCCGGCGGTCACGTTGGCCAGCACGCCCGGGAAGGTGTCCTCGGTGATCTCCGGCAGCTCGTCGATCAGGCCGGCCGGCACCTCGCCGAAGTAGGCCGGCAACAGCGTCCGCAGGTTGATCGCGTGGCTGAGGTCGCTGCCCTCCTCGGAGCCGAAGACGACGCCGGTTCTCGAGTGGTCGACGCCCCCGTCGTACGGGTAGCCCGCGTCGGTCAGGGCTCGGGCCGAGATCTCCAGGGCGATCAACTGGGTCGGGTCGATGGTGGCCAGCGCGGCCGGGGGGATGCCGTACCTGATGGCGTCGAACGGGACCGGGTCGATGAAGCCGCCCCACCGCGAGACCGAGTACCGCCCGGTCTCGCCCGGCCCGATCTGCGGCGCGTAATAGGTGTCCGGGTCCCAGCGTTGCGTCGGCACCTCGGTGATCGCGTCGACGCCGCCCAGGATGGTCTGCCAGTAGCCGGCCAGGTCGGGCGAGCCGGCGAACACGCAGGCCATGCCGACGATCGCGATGTCGAGCGGCGCCGCGGCCGGCGGTTCGGGCGACTCGTCCAGGCCGAGGCCGACTCGCAGGGCCGCGACCCGTTCCGCGTGCAGCCCGGCGGCCCCCGAGCTGACCTGGGTGTGCAGCTGCTCGACGGTGGTGGCGGCGTGCCGGAGCACGGCCACCTGGCCGGCCATGAAGAGCCCGTCGGCGGCCTGCCCGGCGGCGTCCACCTCGACGAGCGCGTCGCCGTCGCGGCGCAGCCCCTTGCTCGCGATCCGCAGCCGGCCCACGTTGAGCTGTTCGAGCTGCTCCCAGACCGCCCGGTTGGCCACCCCCGCGCCCTCGAGCGACGTGCGCAGCTCGCGGAAGTCGTCGACGAAGTCCGACTTCAGGCACCGGGTCGCATGCCCCGGAGCGGTCTCGAGCAGGGCGGTCCCGGTCGCCTCGATGGCCCGCTGCTGGAACAGCGGCTGGATCGCGCCGTGCCGGAGCGCCTCGGCGGTGAACAGGTAGGCCGTTCCCATCAGGAGGCCGGCCTTGGCGCCGCGCCGGGCGAGCGGGCCGGTCATCGCGGCCACCATGGCCGCGGACCGCTCGTCGTGGATCCCGCCGGCGAAGAAGATCTGCAGTTCGGCGGCGACCTCGGTGGGTTGCTCGTCGAGGAACTCCTCGAGCACGGCCAGCTGGGCCTCCCAGAGCGGGAAGCTGGTGCGCGGGCCCACGTGGCCGCCGCACTCGGCGCCCTCGAAGATGAACTTGCGGGAGCCGGCCCGCAGGAACTGCCGCAGCAGCCCCGGTGAGGGCACGTGCAGGAACGAACTGATGCCGACCGCCTCCAGGTCGGCGGCCTGGGCGGGTCGGCCGCCCGCGATGATCGCGACCTGCGGCTTGATCTCGTGGATCGCCTCGATCTGCGCGGCCCGCACCGCCTCGGGTGCGAAGCCGAGCACCCCGACGCCCCAGGGCCGGTCACCGAGCGTGGCCCGGGCCTCGAGCAGCATCCGGCGGGTCTGCTCGCCGCCGGCGAGCGCGAGCGCGATGAACGGCAGGGCGCCCGCCTCGGCCACCGCGGCGGCGAAGCCCGCCACGTCGCTGACCCGGGTCATCGGGCCCTGCGCGACCGGGATCCGGACGCCGAGCGCCTCGGCGAGCGGTGCGCCGGGCCGCAGGCTGTCGCCCCCGTCGGCATGCTTCAGAGCGTCGAGCACCGCGCCGCTGACGCCGCGCACCGCTGACGCCGTGTCGCTCCACCGGTCGGCGAAGTCGCGGGCGAGCCAGCCGTCCTGGCCGATCGGCAGCAGGGCCGGCCCGAGACGCAGCCCGCGCCGCTCGCCTTCGGACACCACCTCGGTGCCGTCCATCCGCCGCAACAGACCGGCCACGTCGTCCGCCACTATGGACTCTGACAACAGCGCGAGCTGGGTGTCGAGCAGGACGCCCGCCGCGCCGCCGACGATCGAGGCCACCGCCGTCCGTGGACCGATGCCGCCGGCCACCCAGACGGGCACGTCGAACTCGGTCACCAACTGTTGCAAGAGGACGAACGCGCTCAGATCGCTGACCCGGCCGCCGGACTCCATTCCCCGCGCGACGAGTCCGGCGGCACCGGCGGCGACCGCGTCGCGCGCCTCGGTGACGCTGGTGACCTCGACCAGGACCTCGTAGCGGTCGACCAGGTCGGCGACCGCCCACGGGCCGTTCGCCGCCAGGAGCAGCACCCGCACGGCCTCGCCGGCCAGCCGGGTCAGGTCGGCCGGGGTCGCGGCGCAGTCGGCGGTGACACGCACACCGAGACCGGTGACCCGGCGGGCCGTCTGCGCCAGGGAGCGCAGCGTCCAGGCGTCACCCTCGGCCAGGTCGAACACCGCCAGGGCACCCGCTCGGGCGGCCGCGGCGAGGACGTGCTGGCTGGGCGCCAGGCCGACACCCCCGGTTACGGCGAGGACCAGTCGATTCGGATCAAGGGCAGCACTCATCGGACTCCCGCTTCGTGTGGCGGCGCGTTGAGGGGGTCGGGTACGACACGTCTCTTGGCTTCGATGTATTCGGATAGATAGATCACGTTCGAGATGCAAGTTAGTGGTGACTGATTACAACGGAGTTACACCATGTCGATGGAAAACGTGCAAATTCTTTCGTCGCCGGCCCCCATCCCCGTCGGATCGATGGCCTAAATATCGAGGTTCATAAGTATCTTCGGCACCGGCCGGACACCGGCGCCGGCGCGCCGGCGGGACGCGGGGCACGAGCCGGCCGGCCGGCCGAGCCGACCTCCGCAACCGTGCAAACCCGCTCCGGCGCATCCGGCGAGGCGGCCGTCGCCGCGAATTACGGACGCGTTTCGCAACGGTAACGGCACACTTCCCGCGCTTTCCGAGCACACCCGGAGCACCTCGCCCGACGCGCATTCGGCGTGCTTGACGCCGCGTGCGCTTTCGGTCACCGAGCTCGGCCCCGCGACGCGACGAGAACGGCTTCGGTGACACACCTGCTGGCCGGAGGCGTGCGCGGCCCTCGCGGCGACCGAACCACGAACCGGTGACGCTTTGCGCATTCGTCCTAGCGCATTTACATAAGTCGATCTATTGACTGCCGATACAAGGCCGTAGCGAGGATCGCGGAACTGAAATTTCCGGATCCGCCTATATCGCGAGCCGAGGCTACCGGCCTATCCGCAATTCCACCCTGACCTCCGAAGGCCTGCGGCAAACGCTTGCCGGGGCCCCCGGATCGGGGGTTGACACTCATCGATGTTCCACCTAGTTTTCCGAAACAAAGCCACTGCAACCGAAACTTTCGCTCGCTGGTCCGTGGCCGTTCGCGAGGTGCGTCGGAGAATCAGGAGGAACGGCATGGCCCTGCTCAGTTCGGCCGCCCCGGTCGCCGATGCGGATCCCCCGGCGGCCACCCGCGACGACCGGCCACGCCGGCGCACCTGGCGGGCGGCGCTGCGGCGGGACTGGCAGCTCTACTCGCTGGCCGTCCTGCCGCTGCTGTTCTTCCTGGTCTTCCGCTACCTGCCGATGCTCGGCAACGTGATCGCCTTCCGGCGGTACGTGCCGGGCGGCGATCTCTTCGGCGAGACGTGGGTGGGCCTGCGCTACTTCAAGATGTTCCTGAACGACCCCACGTTCTGGCAGGTCTTCACCAACACCCTGGTCATCGGCGCGCTCACCCTGCTGTTCTGCTTCCCGCTGCCGATCGTGCTGGCCCTGCTGCTCAACGAGGTGCGCACCCGGTTCCTCAAGCGGTTCGTGCAGACCATCGCGTACCTTCCGCACTTCCTGTCGGTGGTGGTGGTCTCCGGCCTGGTCCTGCAGATGCTGTCGGTGGACGGCGTGGTCAACCAGGGCCTGCGCGCGGCTGGCCAGGACGCCGTCGCCTTCATGCAGGAACCGGGCTGGTTCCGCACCATCTACGTCAGCTCCGAGGTGTGGCAGACAGTCGGCTGGGGCACGATCCTCTATCTCGCCGCGCTCACCACCATCGACGCCGAGCTCTACCAGCAGGCGCAGGTCGACGGGGCGAACCGGTGGCGCCAGACCTGGCACGTGACGCTGCCGGGCATCCGGCCCACGATGGTCACCCTGCTGATCCTCAACGTCGGCACGTTCCTGGCGGTCGGCTTCGAGAAGATCCTGCTGCTCTACAACCCGCTGACCTTCCCCACCGCGGACGTCGTCTCCACGTACCTCTACCGGGTCGGCGTGGTCTCCGGCAGCTTCAGCTACGCGGCGGCGATCGGCCTGTTCGAATCGGTGATCGGCCTGACCCTGGTGCTCTCGGCCAACTACCTGTCCCGGCGCACGGTCGGGACGAGCCTGTGGTGAGCGTGCTCGAGGCCCCCGCGACCCGCCCGCAGGGGCTGCGCCCGAGCCGCGGCTACCGGGTCTTCCAGGTGTTCAACGGGGTCGCCCTGACCCTCGTCGTGGTGCTGACCCTGTTCCCGTTCGGCAACATCCTGGCCCGCTCGTTCAGCGGTGAGCACGAGATCCGCTCCGGGCAGGTGAGCCTGCTCCCCCGCGGGTTCAACCTGACCACGTACCGGATCGTCATGTCCGACGCGATGTTCTGGACCAACTACCGCAACACCGTGGTCTACACGGTCGTCGCCACCGCACTCGCCCTGGCGCTGACCACCTGTTACGCGTACGTCCTGTCCAAGCGCCAGCTGAAGGGCCGCGGCCTGCTGGTCGCCATCGCGGTGTTCACGATGTTCTTCAACGGCGGCCTGATCCCCAACTACGTGCTGGTCAGCTCGCTCGGACTGCGCAACACGCTGTGGGCGATCGTGCTGCCGAACGCGATAAACGTGTTCAACCTGCTGGTGATGAAGGCCTTCTTCGAGAGCATGCCGACCGAGCTGGAGGAGTCCGCGGCGGTCGACGGCACGGGGACGTACGGAACCCTGTGGCGCATCGTGCTTCCACTGTCCAAAGCGGTGCTCGCCACGATGCTGCTGTTCTACGCGGTGGCGTTCTGGAACTCGTGGTTCCCGGGCTTCCTCTACATGGACCGCCAGGAGTTGTTCCCGGTCACCGTCTATCTGCGCAACCTGATCGCCGGCGCGACCGGCGGCGCCGACCAGACCGCGGCGAGCGACACGGCGCTGCAGATCGGGGCCAACATCCAGGCCGTGACGATCGTGCTCACGATGCTGCCGATCCTGCTGGTCTACCCGTTCATCCAGCGCTTCTTCGTCTCCGGAGTCATGCTCGGCGCCGTCAAGGGCTAGCGCCGGGCCGTCCTCAACGCCCACTCATTGGAGTCACCCACATGGTTCAGCTCTCTCGACGTCAACTTCTGGCCGCGGCGGGCGCCGCCGCGGTGGCCGGCCTGGCCGCTTGCAGCGACGGCGACTCGGATTCCGGCAACCTGGACGGCAAGCGCGCCGGCGCGATGGACGGCTTCAAGGCCGGCGACCAGTTCAAGGCGACCGAGCCGCTCAAGTTCTCGATCATGCTGTTGAGCAACCAGGCGTACCCCTACAAGGCGGACTGGCCGTTCTGGGCCGAGCTGACCAAGCGCACGAACGTGACGCTGGAGCCGGTCGCCGTGCCGGGCAGCGACTACAACCAGAAGCGCAGCGTGATGGTCAGCGCCGGCAACGCTCCACTGCTCATCCCGAAGACGTACCACCCGTCCGAGGAGGCGTACATCGCCGGCGGCGCGATCCTGGCGGTC
Source organism: Paractinoplanes ferrugineus (assembly GCF_016862195.1). Classification (GTDB taxonomy): domain Bacteria; phylum Actinomycetota; class Actinomycetes; order Mycobacteriales; family Micromonosporaceae; genus Actinoplanes; species Actinoplanes ferrugineus. Next base: position 24,942 of record NZ_BOMM01000082.1, read on the forward strand.
AGCGACTACGCCGACCTCATGCCGAACTACACCGACAAGGTCAACCGCTGGAACCTCAAGGCCAACCTCGACACGTACGCCCAGGAGGACGGCAAGTACTACCTGCTGCCCGGCGTGCACGAGGGCGTCTGGCAGGACTACTCGCTGGCGATGCGCAGCGACATCCTGACGAAGCTGAACCTGGCCGTCCCGAAGACGTGGGACGAGGTCGCCTCGACGCTGCGCGAGATGAAGAAGGCCTACCCGAACCAGTACCCGCTGTCCGACCGGTGGAGCACGCCGCCGCAGCCCGGCGGCAACGCGCTGATCAGCATCGTGGGTCAGGGGTACGGGGTGAACGCCGGCTGGTCGTGGAACCCGGCCTTCTGGGACGCGAACGCGGGCAAGTTCGCCTTCACCGGCGCGACCGAGCAGTACCGGCAGATGCTGCAGTACCTCGCCGGGCTGGTGAGCGAGAAGCTCGTCGACCCGGAGAGCTTCACCCAGACCGACGACAACGCGCGGCAGAAGTTCGCCAGCGGCAAGTCGTTCGTGATGTGCTGCAACGCCCAGACGCTGGTCAAGGAGGCCCGCAAGGACATCGCGAAGCTGCCCGGGGCGACCGTGACGAAGATCCCGCTGCCGATGGGCCCGATGGGCGCCTCCCTCCCGCCGGACAACCGGCTCGAGAACGGGCTGATGATCTCCCGCAAGGCGCTGGAGAACAAGAACTTCGTCGCCCTCATGCAGTTCGTCGACTGGCTCTGGTACTCCGACGCCGGCCAGATGTTCAGCCGGTGGGGCATCGAGGGGGAGACCTACTCGGGCAAGGTCGAGGACGCCAGCTTCAAGCTCGACCCGAAGATCAAGTGGAGCGGGCTCAACCCGGGTGCGGCCAAGGATCTGCAGGTCGACTACGGCTTCTCGAACGGCGTCTTCGCGTACGGCGGCAGCACCGCCATGCTCAACTCGCAGTTCTCCGACGAGGAGAAGGTGTTCCAGGCGGAGATGCACAAGCGGGAGATCCGCCCGGTGCCGCCCGGCCACCCGCTGACCGTGGAGGAGCGCGAGCAGGCGACACTGCAGGAGGCCGCCCTGCACGACCACGTCGACCAGCAGACCCTGAAGTTCATCCTGGGACAGCGGCCGCTGTCCGAGTGGGACGCCTACGTCGCCGAGCTCAAGGGCAAGGGACTCGACCAGTACGTCGGCACGATGAACAAGGCGTACGAGCGGTTCAAGGAGAAGAAGTGACATGACCGCGACCGTGACCTGGGGTTCGGGGCCGCTCGCCCGAGCCGCCGCGCTGCTGCACACCCTGCTCGTGGTGGAGCTCTGCCTCCTGGTCACCGCCGCACCGACGGTGGCGGTCCCGGTCCTGCTGGACCGGGACGCCAGCAACGTACCCCTGCTCGCCCTGGCCGCCGTCCCGCTCGGGCCGGCCCTGTCCGCCGCGGTGTACGCGCTGCGCCACCGCGGCCGCGACCTGGCCGACCTGTCCCCCGCCCGGGCGTTCTGGCGGGGCTACCGGATGAACGTCCGGGCCGTCCTGCTGCTGTGGCTGCCGTGGTTGGGCTGGGCCGCGCTCGCCGGCACCAGCCTGGGCCACCCGGAGGCGGCCGGGGTGCCCCGGTGGTGGAGCGCCGCCCTCGTCGCGCTCGCCGCCGGTTCCCTGCTGTGGCAGGCCAACGCGCTCGTCATCGCGTCGCTCTACGAGTTCCGGGCGCGCGACACCGCCCGGTTGGCCGCCTGGTTCCTGATCCGCACCCCGGCCGTGACGCTGGGCACCGCGGGGCTGGCGTTCGCCGCCGGGGCCGTCGTGGTCCTCGGGTCCGAGGCGGTGCTGGCCCTGTTCGCGGTGGTGTTCGCGGGCGCGCTGCTGACCGTCTCGAACCCGATGCGGGCCGAGATCGAGAAGCGCTTCACCAGGTGACCTCCCGGCCCCGGGGTCAGTAGATCGGCCGGCCGTGCCGGTCGGGCACCCCCGACTTGCGGAAGAAGTAGGCGTTTATCTGGTCGCGCCATTCCGCCGCCGACCGCACCTGCTCGGCCAGCCGCTCGGCGACCCGGCCGAACAGCTCGGCCGGCACCTCCGCCTCGAGGGTCAGCCAGTGCCCGCGCATCGCGGCCGCCTCCGCCGCCCCGGCGAAGTGCGTGTCGTAGATGTGCTGGATCACCGTGGTTCCGTCCCGCAGGACGTGGCCGTACGGCAGGTGGTGGAAGAACAGCGCCAGCTCGTCGGGGCAGTCCGCCACCGACTCGTAGGTCGAGGCCCACGGCTCGGGGTACAGCCCGGTCATCCCGGTGCCGGTGGCCATCGTCCGGTCCACGCCCACTCCGTCGCGGTCCGCGTGGTGGTAGGTGCCCCACGGGGTGTACTCGTAACCGTCCACGTCGGGGCCGTAGTGATGGCCCGGCCGCACCATGAAACCGACGCCCAGCGGGGCGGTGTACCGCTCGTACGTCCGCCACGACCCGTCCATGACGGCGTGCAGCGTCGAACGCAACGCCGGGGACGCGCCGGGGAAGGTCAGGCCGATCCACTCGTCCAGGACGGCGCCCGGGTCGAGGGTGTGGTCCCAGGCGAGCCGGCCGTAGGCGTACAGGTTGGCCTGGGCCAGTGGGTGGCCGGTCCAGAACGGGTCGTCGCCGACGTTGGCGACCGCGACCATCTCGTCGGCCGCGCCGGCGATGGCCGGTCCCTCGTGGCCGAGCAGCAGCGAGCTCCACATCGGTGCCAGATAGCAGACGTGCCGCTGCTGGCCGGTGTATTCCTGGGTGGCCTGCAGCTCGACGGCGAGGCGGGTGCCGGGCATGGCGCCGATCAGCGGCGCCACCGGTTCCCGGGTCTGGAAGTCCATCGGTCCGTGCTTCACCTGCACCACCACGTTGTCGCGGAAGGCACCGTCGAGCGGGGTGAAGTGGTCGTGGGCGGCCCGGGCCCGATCGGTGGACCGGTCCCGCCAGTCCTGCCGGTGGTTGTAGACGAACGCCCGCCAGTGCACCACGCCACCGTGCGGGGCGAGCGCGCCGGCCAGCAGGTTGGCGCCGTCGGCGTGCGTACGACCGTAGGTGAACGGCCCCGGCTGCCCCTCCGAATCGGCCTTGACCAGGTAGCCACCGAAGTCCGGGAGGGTGTCGTAGACGGTCCGGGTCACCCGCGCCCACCAGTGCACCACCCGGTCGTCGAGCGGGTCGGCGGTGGGCAGGCCGTGCTGGACCGGCGCGGCGAACGACACCGACAGGTGCACCCGGATGCCGTACCGACGGAACTCGGCCGCCAGTTCGGCCACCTCGGCGAGGCGGTCGGTCAGCAACCGGGCCTCGGTCGCGTGCACGTTGACGTTGTTGAGGGCGATCGCGTTGACGCCGCACGCGGCCAGCAGCCGGGCATAGGCGGCCACCCGCCCGAGGTCGCGGCGGGGCACACCGGCCCGCCAGAACAGTGAACCGCCGGCGTACCCCCGCTCGACCTGACCCATCACCGGATGAACGTCCACGTTGTCCCAGTGGTCGACCATCCGCCGGGCGACGGCGGGCCGGTGCCGGCCGTCCGGCGCCGAGCGCACCAGGGCGAACAGGCCGTGCAGCAGACCGTGCGGCGCCGCGGCCCGGACGACGGTGCGGGTCTCCCCGCGTACGATCTCGAAACCCTCACCGCCCAGGGCGGGATCGCCGCCCAGCCCGAACTCGAGGTCGGCGCCGTCCCCGACAAGCGTGGCGCCGCCCGCTCGCAGTTCCGCGCGCACGGTGTCGATCAGCGGGCCGTCGCCGGTGACCCGCACGCGCCGGCCCGCGATCGGCTGCCAGACCTCCGGCGGCAGCCACGCCGGATGCGCCGACATGTCGATGTCCATCACCCTCCCAGTCCAGCACAAGGCCCCTCCGTCACCGGAGGGGCCGGGGTCGCGCGGTGCCGGTCAGACAACCGTGCAGGGAATGCCGTTGAGGGTGAAAGCGGTCGGCTCGGCGGTGTTGCCGGTGTGGGTGGCCTGGAAGCCGATGTCGACCGAGGCCCCCGGCGCCAGCGTGCCGTTGTAGCTGACGTTACGGGCGCTCACCTGACCGCTGGACGGCGAGAACGTGGCGTTCCACCCCGAGGTGATGGTCTGGCCGGCGGGCAGGGTGAAACTCAGCGTCCAGCCGTCGATCGCGGAGCTGCCGCTGTTGGTGATGGTGATGCCGGCGGTGAAGCCGGAACTCCAGGTGCTCATCGTGTACGCGACGCGGGGCCCGGCACCGGCGCTGACCGTCGGCGACGGGCTGACCGACGCCGACGCCGACGCGGAGGCCGAGGCGGACGCCGACGCGCTGGCCGACGGGCTGGGCGATGTCGTCGTGCCCACGTTGAGGACGAAGGTCATCGCGCTGCGGGCCGGGAGGTTGCCGGTGAAGGAGCCGTTCGTCATCGTCAGGGCACTCTGCGGCGCGACGTTGCGGCTGCTGTCGCTCAGCCAGTTCGAGACGCTGCCGGACGCGATCGTGTTCGCCAGGGTGAACTGCTGACTCACCGAGGAGGTGTTCTTGTTGACGGCCACGATGACGACGGTGTCCCCGTTGCGGTAGGCCGAGACGAAGACGTTCGACGTCGGGGTGGCGGTCGCGTCGATCCGGACGTAACCGGGACGGACGAACCGCGCGAAGTGCGCCATCATCGCACCGCGCTTGCTGATCTGGCCGTCCTCGCGCATCGGGCCGTAACTGCGCCGCAGGTACCACCAGACGTACGCCTGGAACTCGGCGTCGACCATGGCGTGATGCATGTGCTCGGCCACGTCGAGCGCTTCCGGCCAGGCATCTCCCGAATTGGCGTTGCTGTTCGGGTAGTAGACCTCGGTCATCCAGAGCTCTTTGCCCGCGCCCTTCTGCTTGAAGAGCGGATAGGCGAAGTTCGAGTACGGCGTGCCGTACAGGTGAGCGCCGATGATGTCCACGTTGGCGAGCGCCGCCGCGTCGTTGAGGATCGGGTCGGACATCGACTTCACATACTGGAAGGACTCCGGCGCCATCACCCGGGTGCCGATCGAACCGGCGTTCTCCTTCAGGAACTTCACGATCTCCGCCGACGTCCACCACGTCCACTCCGAGGCGTAGTCGGGCTCGTTCTGCACCGAGATGGCGTACAGATTCACCCCGTTGTTCTTCATGTACGTGGTGAAGTCGTTCAGGTGCTTGGCGTACGCGCTGTAGGAGCCGGCCTTGAGCCGCTTGGCGTTGGTCTGGCCGTTGCGGGTGAAGGTCTCGGTCATGCTGGCGGGCGGGTTCCACGGCGAGGCGAAGACGGTCGCCCCGAGCGCGACGGCACGCTGGGCCGTCGCCAGGTCCCGGCTCCAGTCGGACTGGTTCTCCCCGACCGGGATGCGCAGCACCGAGAAGCCCAGCCGGCCCTCGCCGTTGGCGAACGCCGTGTCCCGCTGGGCGGCGGTCAGGTCACCCGCCCAGGCCGCGTGGGTCATCGCCCCGAAGCCCTTGATGGTCTGCCGCGGTGCGGACGGATTGACGTTCGCGGCCGCCGCCGAGGCGTCGGTGGCGGCCAGGATCGACCCGGCGACCGTGAGGATCGGCACGGCGCCCATGGTCGTGAGGACGGTTCGGCGGGCGAGCATCCGCCGCCCGCCGGTCACCGACTCTTGGTGATCTTGCGTCATGTTTCTTCCTTTGCTGTTAGCCCTGGCCCGGACCTACTCGGTGGCGTCGGTCCGGCCGGCGTCGGACTCCCGCGTCGACCCTCTCGGTTCGATCGACAGTCATCCATCGATGTCACTCTGACAGAACCGGTCCACCTCTGCAATGACTGTTTCGACTGGATGACATTTCGTCGTCGCAGGCGCCGCGAGCAGGTAACTTGCTGTTTTCGTGGAGCTACTGCGGGCGTTGCTGGCTCCATGGCCGGGGTCGCGTCTGGGATCGGTCACTGTGGAGCCATTCATGGAGCCATGCGCTACGGTTTCGCCATGGCGCCCGGAAACCCGGAACGACGAGCGCGGGGCGAGATCGAGACGCTGCCGAGCGGATCACTACGGGTGCGGGTCTACGCGGGCCTGGACCCGGCCTCCAAGAAGCGGCAATACCTCGTGCGGACCGTGCCCGCCGGAGCCCGCGCCGCGCAGGAGGCCGAAGAGGTCCGCGCTCACCTGCTGCGCGAGGTCGCCGCGCGCCGTGGCGGCACCGGCCGGCCGGCTGCGGTCCCGGGCGGCGCGTTCGGCCCGGCCTCCGGGCTGACCGAGGACGAGGCGAAACCCGGTCCGCGACGCGGCGCGCTGACCGTGGCCGCGATCGCGCGGCTGGCCGGCGTCTCGCCGCCGACGGTGTCGAAGGTGCTCAACGGTCGCCCCGGCGTCGCCCCCGACACCCGCCGCCGGGTGGAGGAACTCCTGCGCGGGCAGAACTACCGGCGGCCCGAGAAGGTCACCCGGGCGGCCTGCGTCGAGATGGTCTTCTACGGCGCGCTGGGCCAGGTCGCCATCGAGATCATGCGGGGCGTCAAGCAGGTGGTGGTCGAGCACGACCTCGCGGTCGGCTTCACCGACGTGCTGCGCGAAGCCGCCAGCGGCCGGAACTGGGAACGGGACCTGCTGTCCCGGCGCCCGGCCGGCATGATCGCCGTCCAGATGGGCGTCGCCCCGGAACAGCGCGGCCTGCTGGCCGCCGGCGCCATCCCGGTCGTGGTCGTCGATCCCACTGTGGAGCCGCTGCAGCCGGTGCCCTCGGTGGCCGCGGCCAACCGCCGCGGCGCCTTCGCCGCCACCCAGCACCTGCTCGACCTCGGCCACCGGCGCATTGCCGTGATCAGCGGACCACTCGATCGCCTGTGCGCACGGGAGCGGCTGGACGGGGTGCGGGCCGCCCTGGCCGCCAACGGCACGCCGCTCGACGACAAGCTGCTGCGCTCCGGCATGTGGTTCTCCTTCGAGGACGGTTATGCGCACGCCACCGAACTGCTCCGCCTCGACGACCCGCCCACCGCCCTGCTCTGCGGCAACGACCTGCAGGCCTTCGGCAGCTACGAGGCGGCCCGGCAGGCCGGGCTGCGGATTCCCGACGAGCTGAGCGTGGTGGGTTTCGACGACATCTCGTACGCCGTGTGGTGTGGACCACCGTTGACCACTGTGCGGCAGCCGTTCGCCGAGATGGGTGCCACCGCGGCCCGCCTCGTCCTGGCCCTGAGCTCGGGAAAGGCGATCAGCCAGAGCCATGTCGAGCTGGCCACCACCCTCGTGGTGCGAGGCAGCACCGCCCGAGTTTCCGCGGCTGCGCGGAGCCGGCCCGGATCGGCGCTGTGAGCACCACCACTGACCAGTGCAAATACAGCGGGGACGCCTAAGATCGTTAAGATTCGTAAGACGACGGCGCCTAGGGGTGAAGTGAAACCATGGTCGACCGGCCGATCCGCGACTGGCGCGGGCTCACCATTCCGGATCCCGGCACCTATGTCCTTGACCAGGCGCACAAACGCATCGGCTTCCACGCCCAGCACATGATGGTCAGCCCGGTCCGCGGCGAGTTCGCCGAGGGCCACGCGACGATCGTGATCCCGGAGGACCCGCTGCGGTCCGAGATCTGGGCCACCATCTCGGCGGCCAGCCTCACCACCCACCACCCCGAGCGCGACACGCATCTCACCAGCCCCGACTTCCTGGACGCGGCGAGATACCCGACCCTCGAATTCCGCAGCACCGGGGTGGGCTGGGTGGAGAACAACGACGCGTTGGTGATGCTGGCCCGGCTGCGCAGCAACCCGCTGTCCCGGCGGGGCCGGCCGGACGCCCCGCTGCCCCCGGCGGCCCGGCCCAGCACCAAGTTCCTCGTCCAGGGCGAACTGACGATCAAGAACATCACCCGCCCGCTCGAACTGCGGGTCGAATACGGCGGAGCGCGGCGCGACCCGTACGGCCGGGACATCTTCGGTTTCAGCGCCTCGGCCGAGTTCGACCGCGAGTCGTACGGCCTGGTCTGGAACGTGCTGCTGGAAAGCGGTGGCTTCCTGGTCGGCAAGACCGTCCGGATCGAGATCGCCGGCGAGGCGATCCACCAGACCGTGCCGGCGGGTTGAGGCTCGTTCCGCCCGGCCTGTCCCTCGGTCAGCGCCCGGCGGCGGTCTCCCGGCGGGCGACCCGACGGCGCAGATCCCGCCCGGTGGCCGCGGCCACCAGGACGAGGAACAGGAACACCACCGCCGTCGTACCGATCATCGTCCCGATCCCGGGCCAGGCCGGCCGGGGCAGGTCGGGTGGATGCAGGCCGGCCAGCGGCAGCGCCCAGCCGGTGGCGAGCCAGGTGACCAGGGCGGTGCCGAGCCCGACCACCGCCGCTATCGCGATCAGGACCGGATAGGTCCAACTCGTCGCCGAGGTCAGCCGGCCACGACTGAGGCCCTGCGCACGCAACGCCGACAGATCCTCGACCCGCCGGGCCCGGTCGACCGCCGCGGCCAGCACCAGCGCGCCCGCGCCGAGCAGGACCGCGAGCGCACCGGCGAGCACATAGAACCACAGCGACAGCGCGGCACCCTGCCGGTCGAGCTGGCGGCCGATCCGATCGGCCCGGACGTCCCCGACGACCGTCAGGCCCTGGGCGAGGAACCGGTCCACGATGTCGGCGGGTGCGTCGGGGCTCAGCCAGACCTGCGGATTCAGCGCTATCTCGGCGTCGGTGGCGAGGCGGTCGGCCCACTCCAGGTCGACAATGGTGGCGTGCCGGCCGAGCTGCGGCACGGCCGGCAGGTCGGCGACCGGCTCGACCGGCAGCGGGCCGCCGCCCGCTCCGGTGATCGAGTCGGCCAGGGGCTTCGCCCCGGCATAGGCGAGCGGAAGCGGGTACGGCGCGTCGGCCGGACTGATCCACGTGCCACCGGCCAGGCCGGCCGGCGCGTTCAGGGTGATGCGCAGCCCGGCCGGGTCGCCGGTGACGGTGCCGTCCTCGGTCATCCGCCACCGCCCCGGCTCGGCGACGGGGAAGGCCGGGTCGGCCGGACCTATCGAGTTGAGCACCAGCCGGCCGGCCACCCCGGTCGTCCCGGTGGCCTCGACGATCTTGATGCCGTTGACCCGGCAGCCTTGCGCACACACGCCGACGCGCTGCTGATACCGCGCCTTCCCGGGGCGGATCTTGCCCAGCTGCACGAGCTCGTCGCCCCGCCCGGTCGTCGAGGAGACCGCGACGACGAGCCGGAACTCCTTCGTCGGACTCAGGCCGGCGCTCGTCGCCTCGACGGTGAGATCAGGCCCGGTGAGCAGCAGCGGCGCCGCCGCGGCCGGGCGCAGACGGCTCGCCAGCCGGTCCGCCGACGGGCCACCGGCGGGCCAGTTCGCGACCGCGGCGAGGCGTGTCGTGTCGACGGCGAGGCCGGGCGGCTCGTTGTGACCCGCGTTGGGCATGCGCACGACAGCCATCGCGTAGCGGCCGTCGGGATCGACCGTGCGGACCGCGGTCAGCAGCTGGCTCCGGAAGACCGAACCGCCGATGTCGAGCACCCGGTGGGCGCCGACGCCCAGGTCGGCCTGCACCGTCCGGCCCCGGGCGGCCACATCGAAGGCACAGGCGGCATATCCGGCCACCGCGACCGTGGCGACCAGCAGGGCGAGGAGCCGCCTGGCCCCCGGCCGGCGGGACAACTGGAAAGCGGCCAGGGCGGCGCCGAGGTGGCCCCGGGCGAGGGCACGGGCGGCGAAGCGGTTGACGATCGGGAGCACCAGGCGGGCCGCGAGCACCGCGACGGCCAGCATCAGGAACGCCGGCGCCACCAGGCTGACGCCGGTAAGGCTCCCGTCGGAGATCACCAACTGGACCGTGGCCACGATCGCCAGCAGCACGATGAGCGCCTCGGCGGCGAGGGTGCGCCGGTCGTCGGCGGAAACCGCGTTGCGGCGCAACAGGTCGACGACCGGGCTGATCAGCTGGCGGCGCTGGGCGAGGACGGTGGCGACGAGCGCGGCGAGCGCGGCATAGGGCGCGTACCGCAAGGAGCCCCAGCTCTCCGGGCCGCCGGCGCCCGGGAAGCGGGCCGCCGAGACCGCGTTGACAAGCAACTGGCCGGCCACGCAGCCGGCGGCCGCGCCCGCCACCACCGCCGCCACGTTCTCGCCGATGGCCAGCCACCAGCGGATCCACCACCGGGAGCCGCGCAACGCGACCACCGCCAGCTCGGGCCGGCGACCCTCGGTGCCGTAACCCGCGGCCAGGAAGATGCTGAAGCAGGCGAGCAGCACCAGCGGCACGGCGAGCACCGGCACCAGCAGGCCGGCCGCGGCCCGGCCCGCGTCGATCCGGTCCAGCAGGGCCGGGATCTGGGTGCGGATGTCGATGGCGGAGCCCAGCTCCTCGCGGCTCGCGTCCAGCCCGGCCAGCCCCGCCCGCAGGTCGCCGAGACGGTCCGGGTCGAGAGCCCGCGGTCCGGCGGTGCCGTCGACCGACTTGGCGGTGTAGCCGTGATCCATCACCGCGAGCGTGCCCGCCGTCGTGAAGATCGGCTCCCCCGGCCCCAGCCCGGGTACGGCGGTGAAGTATCCGTGCGTGCCCCAGTAGGCATCGGCCGGCCGGGAGGCCGCGTAGGTGCCGGCGATCAGCAGTTTCTTGGCCTTGCCGTCCGGGACGTAACCGGGGTGGCCGGGGTCGTCGCTGAACCGGGCCGCCCGCATGATGATCGACTGACCGGCCACCAGATCGAGCCGAGCGGCGGTGGCCGTTCCGAGGATCACCTCGCCCTCGACCGCCGCGCAGCGCCCGGTGACCATCCGCACGTGCTCGCAGACGTCCTGGCGGAACACCACCCGGTCGGCGTGCAGCGGGCTGCGTTCGATGCCGATCACGGCGAACTCCGCCGCGTAGGTGTAGGCGAAGCCGGGCAGCTGGATCAGACTGCGGCCGATGTCCTTGAACTCGATCCCGCCGTCCTCGGTGTCCCGGTCGTTCTGCACGGTGGAGACGACGAGGGTGCGCTCCACGGTGTCGGCGGTGGCGATCTGCCCGACCGCGATCGCCCGGTCGGCGGCGGCCAGGTAGGCCGGCGAGGCGACGGCGGCGGCCACCGCGAAACAGGCGAGCAGGGTGAGCGTGATCGCCTGACCGCGACGCGACCAGATCATCGCGAGGACGAGCGAGATCACCGGGCCTCCCTGCGGAGCAGGCGCAGCATCCGCAGTTCCGACAGACCGCCGACCAGGCCCAGCAGGGCCGCGGCGAGCAGGCCGGCGAGGGCGACGGCGGCCGCACTCAACGGCGGTGGCGGCGCCAGCACGGCCCAGCCGTCGGTGAAGCCGGGCACGGCCGCCCGGACCAGCGGAACCGCGAGCACGGCCGCGGTCAGACCGCCGACCAGCCCGGTCCCGATGAGACCGGCGGTGCCGGCCCAGCCGGCGAGCACCGCGGTCCGGCGCGTCAGTCCCTGCATCCGCAGCGCGGCCATCTCCGCCGCCCGGGTACGCCTGTCGACCGCCCCCGCGACCGCGACGGTAGCCGCCGCGAGCAGCAGCGTCATCGCCCCGCACAGCAGCGCGAACCGGGCCCCGGACGACGGCCCCTGCCGGCTGAGCCGACCCTCCCGGGCCGCGATCGTCTCGTCGGTGAGGACGGCGAGCCCGTTGGTCTTCAGCGCGGCGAGCACGTCCGGCCCGGCGTCCGGGGCCAGCCACACCTGAAAGGTCCCGGTGACCGAGGCGTCGGCGATGATCCGGGTGGCGGCGTCCAGGTCGATCAGCACACCTGCGGCACCGAGCACCGGCAGCGCCGCCGTGGTCCCGGCCACCCGGACCGGGATGACCCCGTTGCCCAGCGACGGCAGGCCCGGCTCGGCGAACCGCCAGTCGTCGGGCACCGGCCCGCCCAGCACGACCGGCAGCGGCAGCGTGTCCTCGACCGCCCAGACCTGGTAGTCGGCCGTCGCGGACTCCTCGTTGATCTCCATCAACAGGGCTCCCCGGGACGCGTCGAGGTTCATCGCGGCGGCCCGCGTGCCGCCCCGCCACCGGTTGATGTCGGCAAGGGTGGCACTGTCCAGGATGGTCGCCGGCGGATTCGCCTGGGTCAGCCCGCGCACGGTGACCGCGGTCGGGAACTCGGCCCCCTCGACGCGGCCCGCCGCGGTGGCCGGGGCGGTCACCTCCCAGCGCACGATGCGGCAGCCGGGCGGGGCCGAGCAGCCGGTCACCGCGCCGGTCAGGCTCTGCTCCCCGAGCTCGAGCGGGCCGAAGGAGACCCGCACCGCCGCACCGGTGCCCTCGTGCTGCAACACGAGCGAGAGCACCGCCGGCGAATCGCCCTCGTGCCGGACCCGGACGGTCAGCCGATCGCCGGTGACCGCCGGCAGCGGCGCCGGGCGCCGTTCCTCGGCCGTCGCCGCCGACAGCGCGGCCACGTCGCCGTACTCGGGACGCCACCGGGCCACCGCGGCCAGCCGGGAACTGTCGACCGCGAGGACGGCCGGCAGGGTGCTGGTGTCGACGACCGCCGCCATCGCCCGGCGGCCCTGCGGGTCGGCCCGCCGGACCGCCTGCTCCAGGACCGTACGGTTGGCGGCCTGCACCGTCAGCACCCGCTGCGCGCCCAGTTCGGCGGTGCTGCGCACGGCTCGGTGCTCGCGGTCGGCGAACCATCCGCCGAGCGCGGTGGTGAACATCGCGACCGTCACGACCACCAGCGCGAACAGCCGGTCGGTGCCGGGTTGCCGGGACACCCGGGCCGCGGGCAGGCCGATCCGGAGCCGGCCGGCCCGCACCGCCGCACCCCCACCGCGGTCGGCGGCCCAGGTCAGCAGGCGGGCCAGCAGCACCGCGACGGCCACCGCGACCAGGCCGGGGGCGGCGAGCGCGAACCCACCCGCGGGATCGCCGACGCGGGCCTGGTAGACGGCGAGCACCGCGACCGCGAGCAGGAGCAGGTTGACCAGACCGGACTTCCAGTCGCCGCGGGCCCGCCGGACCGGCCGCAGCAACTCGGCCACCGGGCGGCGCTGGGTCAGCGCCTCCAGCACGGCCAGCACGAGCAGCCCACCGGCCAGCACCGCGGCCACCGCCGCGATCGACAGCAGCAGGGCCGAGCGCCGGTCGGACGCGTTGCCGACCGGGCCCGCGAGCAGCCGGGCCAGCAGATAGCCGAGGGGTAACCCGGCGACCGCACCGGCGAACAGCGGGATCAGGTGCTGTCCCCAGGCCAGCCGGAGCATGCCGACCGGGGTGGCGCCCCGCAGCTTCAGCAACGCGGCGTCGCCGCGCCGCTCCCGGCTGGTGTAGCGGCCGGCCAGGCCGATCGCGAACCACGCCAGGATCAGCACCTGCACCAGCGAGACGGTGACGGTGGTGCGCACCGTCGCCCGGTCCCGGGCCACCGAGTCGAGCAACAGTCTGCTCGAACTGACCAGTTCCAGCTGCTCGCGAGCGAACTGGGAGCCGGCCGCGTCCAGGGCCGCGCCGAGGTCGTAGCCGCCGTCCCCGCGCATCAGCTCCGCCGGCAGCTGTACGTCGTAGGTGGCGGTGGGCCGGTTCAGCTGGTCGTCGGCGAACGTCTCGATCGGCGTGAACGCCGGCTCGAGGCCGTTCTGCGGGCGGAAGAGCCGATTGCTCCAGTACGCCGAGGCCGGCTCGGCCGCCGTGTAGATCGACACGATCCGGAACCGCACCGGCGGAGTGCCCAGCGAGGCCTCCTCGATCAGCTGGTCGCCGGGCCGCAGTCCGAGCCGCTGACCGGCGACCGCACTGATCGACACGTCGCCCGCCGCGGCCGGACACGGTCCCTGCAACGTGACGTGGGCGCAGAACTCGTCGCGGTAGGCCACCGGCAGGGTGTCGCTCAGCGTCCCCTGGGTCACCCGCATCGACTGCACCAGGCCGCTGACCGGCTGGGCGGACGGCAGCCCGGTCAGGTCGCGGGCCTGGGCGGCGAGCTGATCGAGGACCCCCTGCGGATCGCCGTCGATCTGGATGTTCTGCCGGGCCGAGAGGGTCCGCTGCTCGGCCGGGGCCGCGGCGATGTCGGCCGAGGCGGCCGCACTCATGCTCGCGAATCCGAACCAGGGACCGGCCGCGGCCACCCCGGCGGCCACCGCGGTGAGGACGAAAACCGTCAGGGCCTGGGCGGCGCGGGCCCGCAGTGCCCCGATGACCAGCGTCAGCATCGAGCAGGAGCGTACGCCATCGCCCACCACCGTGGGGGGCACGTGCCCGGCCGGATCGCCGTCGCTCAGGCGTCCGGGTCGAGCCGGTAGCCGGCGCCGCGGATGGTCCGGATGGTGTCCCGGCCGAACGGGCGGTCCACTTTGTCCCGCAGGTAGCGCACATAGACGTCCACGACGTTCGACCCGCCGTCGTAGGCGAAGTCCCACACGTGCTCGATCAGGTAGGTCCGGCTCAGGGTCTCCCCGGCCCGCCGCATCAATTCCTGGAGCAGGGCGAACTCCTTCGCCGACAGGGTGATCGGGGTCTGCGCCCGGTGGACCGTGCGGTCGGCCGGATCGAGGATCAGGTCACCGACGCTCAGCTTGGCCGGTCGCTGCTTGGCCTCCCGGCGGGTCAGGGCGCGGGCTCGGGCGAGCAGTTCGTCGAAGCCGAAGGGCTTGGTGAGGTAGTCGTCGGCACCGGCGTCGAGTCCGCGGACCTTGTCGGCGATGCTGTGCCGGGCGGTGAGCATCAGCACCGGGGCCCACCGTTCTTTCGCCCGCATCTGCCGACAGACCTCGAAGCCGTCCGGGGCGGGAATCATGGCGTCCAGCACCACCAGGTCGTAGTCGTTCTCGACGACCGACCACAGCGCGTCGGCGCCGGTGCTCACCACGTCGACGGTGTAACCGGCCCGCCGCAGCCCGCGCTCCAGCATCGCCGACATGGCCGGATCGTCCTCGACCACCAGCACCCTCATGCCGCCAGCATAGGGCGGCCCGGCCGGGGTCAGCGGTGCCGCACGGGCTGGGCGGCGATGTCGAGGTGGGCGGCGATCCGGGCGACGTCGGTGTGCAGCCGGGCCAGCTCGTCGCGCAGGTCCTCGGCCACCGCGGCGGCCCGCCGGGCCTGGTCCAGGTGGTAGAGCGCGACCTCGGCGGCGATCCGGTCGGCCCGGCGGATCGCCCGGAGCAACGCTGACACCTGGAGCACGGCCAGCACACTGAGCGCGACGGCGAGCCGCGCCGCGCCGCCGACCGCGTGGTCGTGGCGGAGAGTCATCGTGCCGGCCGCGAGGATGGTCACCGAGGCGGCGATCAACCAGGTCCACGAGCCCAGCACGCGGCACAGCGCGTCGGCGGCCCGGTCGGCGAGCTCCAGCCGGGGGCCGGTGCGCACCCCCGGGTGCCGGGCCCAGCCGGTGCGGGCGGCGAGACCGGCGACGCCGCCGCCCAGGTCATCGGTCGAGTTCATGCCGCTCATCGTGGGCCGGTGGTCATGAGAGGATCGTGAGGATCGGCGGAGGTGTCTCAGTGCGGCTCGTTCCCCGCTCGCTGCGCGGGCGACTCACCCTGCTGTTCGGCCTCGGCACGTCGGTGGTCCTGCTGCTCTGCCTGTCGCTGCTGTACCTCGCGCTCGACCGGCAGCTCGACGGCGCGGTCGACGCGGATCTCGCCGGACGCAGCACCGACCTGCTCGCCGGTCTGCGGTCGAACGACCTGGCCGCGGTGGCCGGCGACCCGATGGCGCAGCTGTACGCCGCCGACGGCACCCCGCTCGCCACCTCGGTGTCGGTGGCCGGGCAGGTCCTGCTGGATCCCGTCCAGGTTCGCGCCGTGCGTCGGGCGACCACCGGCAGCACCACGCTGCCGGTCGGCACGGCCGGCGCGCCGCTGCGGTTGCGGCTGCTGTCCCGGCCGGTCGACGGGTCGGGGCGGGTCCTCACCGTCGCCCAGCCGCTGAACGCGGTGGAGCGGGCCGGCGCCCGGCAGCTGATCGTGCTGGCGGTGGCGTCGCCGCTGCTGATCCTCGCGCTGGCGGTGCTGGTCTGGCTGCTGCTGCGGGCGGCGCTGCGCCCGGTCGACGTGCTGACCCGGGAGGCCGCCGCGATCTCCACCCTCGACTCGGACCGGCCGTTGCCGGTGGTGCCGGGCGACGACGAGATCGCCCGGCTGGCGGTGACGCTGAGCGGCATGCTGTCCCGGCTCGCGGTGGCGTTCGACCGGGAGCGGGCGTTCGTCGACGACGCCAGCCACGAGCTGCGCACCCCCATCGCGGTGTTGCGGGGGGAGATCGACCTGGCCCTGCAGGTGGTCGACGACCCGGCCGAGGTACGGCAGTCGCTGCTGGCCGCCCAGGGTCAGGTGGCGCGGCTGGGCCGGCTCGCCGAGGACCTGCTGCTGCTGGCCCGGGAGCGGGCCGGGTCGCTGGCGGCGCACCGGGAGCCGGTCGACCTGACCGACCTGGTGCGCGCCGAGGCCCGCTCGCTCGCTCTGGTCAACGACCTGGCCATCGAGGTGCGCGGCGACCCGGTGATCATCGAGGCGGATCCCGGCCGATTGGTGCAGGTGCTCACCAACCTGGCGGCCAACAGCGCGGCCGCGGGCGCCGGTTCGGCCCGGATCACCGTGACCGCCGGTCACGACCAGGTGGTCCTCCAGTGGGCCGACGACGGCCCGGGGTTCGCGCCGGGGCTTCTGGACGCGGCGTTCGAGCGGTTCGTCCGGGGTGACGCCGCCCGCACCTCGTCCACCGGTGCCGGGCTCGGATTGTCCATCGTCCGGGCCGTGGTGGCCTCCCACGACGGCACGACTCACCTGCGCAACGGTCCCCCGCTGGGCGGTGCGGTGGTCGTCGTCCGGTTGCCGGTGAGCTGACCGGCGGTCTCGGTGGTGACCGCCGGGGCCGGCGCGGCGGCGTTCGCCTGGGTGATCGGCCGGCCCAGGGTGTTGGACAGCCAGTCGAACGCCGGCGCCTCCATCGCCTGCCAGGTCTGGGCGTTGTGACCGCCGCCGTTGATGTAGGAGGTGGTCACCGACAGCGGTGCGCGGGCGGCGTGGGCCAGGGCCATGGTCTGGCGCAGCGGGCCGACGTCGATCCGGGCGCAGGTGAGGTAGAGCGCCACCGCCGGTACGGGTAGGTGCTTGAGCCGCCACAGGTCGTTGTAGAGCGTGTTCTCGGTGCCGTTGCCGACGTGGATGCCGGGGCTCGCGTAACCCGAGAGGCTGGCGCCGGCGGCGTACTCCTGGGGGTGGCGCAGCGCGAGGTCGGTGGCGCAGTAACCACCCGCGGAGAACCCGATGAGTCCCCAGCCGGCGGTGTCGGTACGGACCCGGTACCGGGCGCGCACGGCGGCCGGCACGTCGACGGTCAGGAACGTCTCGGTCTGCGGCCCGCCGACGAGGTTGGTGCATTCGGTGTCGAGCGAGGGCGTCGGGGTCTGATAGGGAAAGACCAGCACGGTGGGCGCCATCCGGCCGGCGGCGATCTCCTGGTTGATTATCGAGATGCCGTTGAGCTTGCCGAACCACTGCAGCGGCGAGCCCGGATAGCCGTGCAGCGCCTCGATCACCGGATACCGGGTCGTGGTGTCGTCGCCGTAGCCGGGCGGCAGGTAGACGTACATCGGGAGGGTCAGCCCACTCGCCCGGCCGGTGACCGGGACGGTGACTATCCGGCCGCCGGTCGAACTGGTGGCCACGGTGTCGGCGGGCGGGGCGTCCGCACCGGTCGACGAGTCGACCAGGCTCGACCACGTCGGGTAGGCGTCGACCTGCATGTTCGCCCAGACCAGGCCGGAGGCGGCGGCGGTGGCGAGGCAGGCGGCCACCGCCACCGGACGGATCAGGAACCTGGCCCGGCCGCGGGCGGCCCCCCAGACGGCGCCGAGGACCACGGCGGCGATCACCGTGGCGGCCAGGGCCGCGAGCTCAGTGCCGAGGCTGTCCGGCTGCATGGTTTCCTCCGGGACGGATCGCGGCGGCCGAGGGTGACGGCTGCGCGCTGTGCTTGTTCTTCGGGTGGCGGGGCGGGAGGTAACGGGCCGGCGGGGCGGAGAGGTTCAGCGGCGGCGGGGTCTGCCGGTCGGCCCAGTCGAGTGCGGTGCCCAGCTCGTCCGCGGCGGTGGACGACAGCGCCACCGTCGAGCCGGCCGACGGGGTGTAGCCGGCCGGTTCGGCCGGGTGGGCGCCGCTGACCTTGACGACGGCCACGGTGATGCCGACCGGCAGCGGGGTGCCGGGGGCCGCCGGCCGGTGGATGACGGCGACGTTCGCCTTCGGTGCGCTCCGGGGCGCGGGGACCGTGGTCAGCACGACCGCCGGAAACCGGCCGGGCACCGCGGTCGCCGTCGGCCCGGCCAGCCCGGCCGCCGAGGCCGGGGCGACCAGCGCCCACCGCCCGCCGGTGACCCGCAGGTCATGGCCGAGCGCGGTCGGCAGGGCGGTGGCAAGGGTGCTCGCGGTGGTCGTCGCGGTGGTCCGGGCGAACACGACCACCGCGGGCCCGGCGGCCGTGGCGGCGCGGGCCGCGACCGTCTCGCCGGCCGGCGTCCAGCCCGTCGTACCGTCGTCGAGCACCAGCAGAGCCGGGTAGCGCCAGCCCGGGTGCTGCAGGTAGCCGGCCGGGGTGACGACCATCGGCGCCCGGGCCAGGTGCCAGTCCGACCAGCCGGCCGGCTGCCAGGTGACGGCGATGCTCCGGCCGGGATCCGCGCCGGCCCGCTCGCGCAGTTCCCGGTCGAGCTCGCCGGGCGCGACCGCGAACGTCGTCCCGGAGGTCCGCGCGTCCTGCCGCAGCGTGGCCCAGGTCGGGTAGAACTGTTCCGCCCGGTTGACGATCAACCCGACGGTCAGCAGCAGCATCGCCTCGGTGAGCAGCACTCCGGCCGGGCGCAGCACGTATCGCCGGCGCCGCCCCCACCGCCAGGTCACGACGGTGGCGGCCAGCACCGCGACGGTGCCGAGCACGGCCAGGACGATCAGGGGTCGACCGGTAAGTGACATCAGTTCTTCGTCTCCTCGCGCCGGGACGGCCGGCGTCGATCTTCCCGACGAGAGTGCGCCGAAGACGATGAGAGGCTCGTGAGAGACAGCCCGGAACGTGTCTCATCTTTCTCTCATCGACGGGCTCCTAGGTTCACCGGCGAGCGGGTCCGCTCTCGACCCCACGGCTAAGGACCGGTCATGACCACCGCATCGTCACCCCCCACCCCGCCTACCGGACGCGGCGACAACAGCGACCGCAAGTGGACCGCCCGGCCGCCGCTGTCGCGGACCGCGGTCGCCCGCCTGGTGCAGCTCGCCGGGATCTTCGACCTTCTGGGGGTTCTGCTGCCGGTCGGGCATCGCCGGTTCACCGTGCTCCTCGAGTTCCTCCCGGCCGCCGGCATCCTCTCCGCCCGCGCCGCCACCGCGGCCGCCGGTGCGCTGCTCGTCTACCTCGGTGCCGGTCTGCGCCGTGGCAAGCACCGGGCCTGGCAGATGGCCGTCGTCCTGGCCGCCGCCGGCATCGTGCTGCACCTGCTCAAGGGGTTCGACGTCGCGGCGGCGCTGGTGTCGGCGGCCCTGCTGACCCTGCTGATCGTCCGGCGCGACGGCTTCCACGCGATCCCCGACCCGCGCAGCCGCTGGCGGGCGCTCACCGCCCTCGCCGGTTTCGCCGGCACCGGCTTCGGGCTCGGCTTCCTCGAGATCGCGATCCGCGCCGACCGGTTGCGCGGCACCCCGGGGGTGCGGCTCTGGGCCGAGCACGCCGCCCTCGGCCTGGTCGGGGTCACCGGGCCGATCCAGTTCGTGCACCCCCGGGCGGCCACCGCGGTGAGCTTCACCACCGGCACGTTCGGGTTGCTCGCCGTGGTCGCCGCGGCCGTGCTGCTGCTGCGCCCGGGGGCCCGGCGGGTCACCCGTACCGAGGCCGACGACCAGCAGCTACGTGCATTGCTCGCCCGGTACGGCGGCAACGACTCGCTCGGCTACTTCGCGTTGCGCACCGACAAGGCACTGATCTGGGCGCCGTCCCGCAAAGCCGCCGTCGCGTACCGCGTGGTGCACGGGGTGAGCCTGGCCGCGGGCGATCCGATCGGCGTCGAGTCGGCGTGGCCGCAGGCCATCGCGGGCTGGCTGGCGGACAGCGCGGCGCACGGGTGGACACCGGCGGTCCTCGGGTGCGGCGCGACCGGTGGGGCCGCGTACAAACGCAGTGGTCTCGACATCCTCGAACTCGGTGACGAGGCGATCGTCGACACCGGCACCTTCACCCTGCAAGGGCGCCCCATGCGAGCGGTACGGCAGGCGGTGAACCGCATGCAGCGGGCCGGCTACACGTGCGCCGTGGCGCGGCAGCAGGACCTCGAACCCGATGAGCTGGCCGCGGTGGCCAACGCCGCGGAACGGTTCCGCGACGGCGGTGTCGAGCGGGGCTTCTCGATGGCCCTGTCCCGGCTCGGCCACCCCGGCGACGGCGACTGCCTGCTGGTCATGGCCCGCGACGGGGAGGGACAGCTGCGTGGCGTCCTGCAGTTCGTGCCGTGGGGCACCGACGGCCTCTCGCTCGACCTGATGCGGGGCGACCGCACCGCCGAGAACGGCCTGACCGAACTGATGGTGGTGACCGCCATCCAGTCCGGCGCCGACCTCGGGATACGCCGGGTGTCGCTGAACTTCGCCGTCCTGCGCTCGGTGTTCGCGCGCGCCGAGCAGCTCGGCGCCGGCCCCGTCCTGCGCCTCTGGCACCGGCTGCTGCGGCTGGGCTCCCGGCTCTGGCAGATCGAGTCGCTGTACCGCGCCAACGCCAAGTACCTGCCGATGTGGCAGCCGCGTTACCTGTGCTTCCCGACCGCCCGGGACCTGCCGAGGATCGCGCTGGCCGCGCTTACCGCGGAGGCGTTCCTGCCGGCCGGCCACGGCGCGCAGCCGGCCACCACGAGCGTCGCCCGGACCGGTTCGCCGGACGGGCCGGCGGCGGTCTCACCGGTCCACGCCCGGCCGGCTCTGGGTGGGCACCGATGACCGCCACCGCGCCGCTTCCGCGGCACCGCCGGCGGCGGACCGTGCTCCTGCGCTGGGCCGTGGTGCTCACGGCGGTGCTCGCCGCGCTGGTCGGGGCGGGCTGGATCTTCGCCGTCCACGTGCTGGGCAGTGTCAAGCAGACCGACCTGCTGGGCGCCGACGCCGCGACCCGGCACGCCGACATCACCGGCCCGGTGAACGTGCTGCTGGTCGGCACCGATCAGCGGGCCGACCAGCCGGTGGACGCGGCCCGCTCGGACTCGATAATCGCCCTGCACGTGACCGCCGACCACCGGACCGCCTATCTGATCTCCATCCCGCGCGACACCCTGGTCCACCTCCCGGCCGACCCGGCGACCGGCTTCGCCGGCGGAACCAACAAGATCAACGCCGCTTTCCAGTACGGCAGCCAGCGCGGCGGCGGCATCTCGGGCGGGGTCAAGCTGCTCGCCGAGACCATCCGGACCGCGTACGGCATCCGGTTCGACGCCGCCTCGGTGGTCGACTTCGCCGGTTTCCAGCAGGTGGTCGACGCGCTCGGCGGGGTGAACATGTGCATCGACGAGCGGACCACCTCGATCCACGCCGGCCTGACCGCCGCCGGCAAGCCCGCCCAGCCGTTCACCGAGGACTCGGCCGGCCGCCTGCACCCGGTACGCGGCGTCA
Source organism: Paractinoplanes ferrugineus (assembly GCF_016862195.1). Lineage (GTDB taxonomy): Bacteria > Actinomycetota > Actinomycetes > Mycobacteriales > Micromonosporaceae > Actinoplanes > Actinoplanes ferrugineus. Next base: position 46,462 of record NZ_BOMM01000082.1, read on the forward strand.
CCCCGGTGGTCTACGAACCCGGGTGCCGGCACCTGAGCGGGGCGCAGGCGCTCGACTACGTCCGCCAGCGCAACCTGCTCGCCCGGGGCGACGGCGATTACGGCCGCCAGCGGCACCAGCAGCAGTTCCTCGAGGCGGTGCTGGCGCAGACCGGCTCGGCGGGCACGCTCGCCGATCCGGTGAAGTTGGACCGGGTGCTGACCACCGTCGGCCACTCGATGACGGTGGACACCGGCGGCGTCAGTCTCCCCGACTGGATCTTCGACATGCGCGGCCTGAACGGCGGGAGCGTGCAGACCATCCGGACCAACGACGGCAAGTTCGACTCGGTGAACGTTCCCGGCCTCGGTTCCTGCCAGCTGCTCACCGCCGCCAGCCGGCAGCTCCTGCACGACGTCACCACCGACTCGGTCGGCACCTTCCTGGCCGCCCACCCCGACTGGCGCGGCGGCGGCGCGACCGGCGGCAGCTCGCTCTGAACCGGCGACGGGTGGCCCGGCACGTGCCGGGCCACCCGTGACCGGAGGTGCTCAGCTTCGCGACCACCGCTGGTTCGCGGCGGTGGAGCAGGTCCACAGCAGAACGACGGTGCCGTTGGCCGTCAGATTGTGGTCGACGTCCAGGCAGAGCCCGGACTGGTTGCCCCGGATCGTGCCGTCGGAGTTGAGCGTCCACTGCTGGTTGGCGCCACCGTTGCAGTCCCAGATCTGCACCTTGGCTCCGGCGGCCGCGTTGGCCGGGGCGTCGAGGCACTTGCCCAGCGACTGCAGGGTCGAGCCGGACTGCGCCCACTGCTGGTTACCGGCGGTGCCGCAGTCCCAGATGACCGGCTGGGTGCCGTTGGCGGTGTTGCTGTTCGGCACGTCCAAGCAGCGCCCGGAGGCGGCGCTGACCAGCCGGTTGGAGGTCGGGGTCGGCGGGTTGCCGGTGCCGCCGCCGCTGACCCGGTAGACGACCGTGCCGTGCGCCGGCACGCTCGCGCTGATCGTCCCGCTCGACGTGGTGCTCGCCCCGCTCCAGGCGTCGACCAGGGTGAACGACGATCCGCTCTTGCCGATCGCGGCCGCCGTGGTGCTGATGGTGGTCGTGCTGCCA
>NZ_BOMM01000083.1 GCF_016862195.1 Paractinoplanes ferrugineus
ACGCACCCTTCACCCGCAGGACGCCGGCCAGGACGATCACGAGCACCCCGGCGATCGGGACCACGAGCAGGCCGGTCCGCAGGCTGGTGGCGTCGGCGACGGCACCGACGACCGGCGGGGAGAACAGGAAGCCCAGCCGCATCAGCCACGACACGATGGTCAGGCCGGTGCCGGGCTTGAGGACGGGCAGCTCGTCGGCCTCGTGCATGGCGGCCGGCACCAGGGTCGCCACGCCGAAGCCGGCGGCGGCGAAGCCGAGGATCGTGCCGGCCACCGACGGCACGGCAAGCGCCGACCCCATCCCGGCGGCCACGATCAGGCCGCCGGCGCGGGCGACCGTGCGCTGCCCGAACCGGTCGACGAGCCGGTCACCGATCAGCCGGCCGACGAACTGGGCGCCGACCAGGGCGATGTAGCCCCAGGCCGCCACCGCCGCGGCGGCGTGCAGCGAGCCGGAGAGGTAGAGCGCGGCCCACGAATTACCGGCGTCCTCCACGATCGTGCCGCCGATGGCGATCAGCACCAGCGCCCCGATGACCAGCCCGACGCGCCGGCCGGGCCACGTGAACCGGCCGGCCGGCGAGTCGGGCGCGGGGGTCTCGTCGACGTCGGGTCCGGTCAGGCAGAACCGGCGGGCGACCAGCGCCACCGCCACGAGCAGTCCGCCCGAGACCGCCAGGTGCGCACCGATCGGCAGGTGCAGGGCGATCGCGGCGGCCGCCATCAGCCCTCCGGTGACCGCGCCGATCGACCAGATGGCGTGGAACGAGTTGATGATCGACCGGCGGTAGCGGCGCTGCACCCGCAGCGCGTGCGCGTTCTGGGCCACGTCGGTGATCGCGTCCATGGCCCCGGCCAGGAACAGTGCCGCGGCGAAGACGGCCGCGGCCGGGGCCAGGCCGGCGAGCAGCACCCCGCCCGCGGTGAGCGCCGTGCCGGCGACGGCCACGGTCGCCGAGCCGAACCGGCGGATCAGCAGCCCGGCGGCCAGCCCGGCGACGATCGCCCCGGTGGGGAACGCGGCGACCGACAGCCCGTAGGCCGCGTTGCCGAGCCCGAGATCCGCCTTGATCTGCGGATAACGCGGGATGAGGTTGGCGAACAGCGCCCCGTTGGTGAAGAACAGGGCGGCAACCGCGAACCGCGCCCGCCGGTCGGCCTGGAGAGTCATGCGTACGATCGTACACATCGCGGATAGTCGCTGGTCAGCGGTGCAACGGGTCGGCCAGGAGGGGACCGAAAGCGAGCTCGGCGGCCCCGAGCAGGGTGGCGTCGTCGGCCAGGGCGGACAGGCGCAGGACCGCGCGCTCGCGGGACACCGGCATGGCGTGCTCGGCGATCCGCGCGGCCACCTGGGGCGCGGCGGCCGGATAGAGGTCCCGGAGCATGCCGCCGAAGATCACGACGCCGGGGTTGAACAGGTTGATCAGGCTGGCCACCCCGACACCCAGCCAGTCGCCGATCTCGGCCACCGCGCCGGCCGCCGACGGGTCGTCGACCACCGCGCGGATCGCCTCGCGGCCGATCGGGCCCGGTGGCCGGCCGGCCGCGGCCAGCAGGGCGTACTCGCCGGTCTCGGCCTCCAGGCAACCGTGCGAGCCACACAGGCAGGGCCGGCCGCCGACCGGGTTGACCAGCATGTGCCCGACCTCGCAGCCATAGCCGCTCTCGCCGCCGAGCAGCTTGCCGCCGACCAGGATGCCGCCGCCCACGCCGACGTCGCCGTGCAGGTAGATCAGATCGGGGCAGCCGACCCCGGCGCCCCGTTCGAATTCGGCGATCGCGCCCAGGTGGGCCTCGTTGCCGACGGCGACCGGCAGGCCGGCGCCGAGCGCTCGGGCCAGCTCGCGGCCGAACGCCTGGTCGACCCAGCCCAGATCGGGGCCGTAGCGGACCATGCCGTCGCCGGGCCGGATCATGCCGCAGTAGGCGGCGCCGACGCCGACGCAGGTGGCCCCGGCGGGGGCGGCGTCGAGCAACTCCCGGCCCATGGCGGCGAGCCGGGCGACGACCGTGTCGAGGTCGACACCGGCGCGGGGCCGCGGTGCGGTGAGCCGGCTGAGGACCGGACCGCCGAGACCGACCCGGGCCGCGGTCAGCCGGTCCACCGCCACGTCGAAGGCCAGCACGAACACGCCCGGCGCGGGCCGCACCACCAGCGACGGCCGGCCCGCACCGGACGTGCCGGTCGGTGGCTGCTCGCACACCAGCCCGGCGGCGGCCAGTTCGGTGGTCAGCGCGAGGATGGTGCTGCGGTTGACGCCCATCCGGTCGGCGAGCGCGGCGCGGGACAACGGCCCCGCCACGTGGACGTGGTGAAGCAGCGTGCCGAGGTTCGATCGGTGCCGGTGCATCGACCCCTAATCTAGGGTCGACCCGGCTACTCGTGCTCGGGGAGGAGCCGGCGCCGCCCGGCGAAGCCCAGATCGGCCCGGTGGTACCAGTCCAGCGCGGTCTCGCCTTCCAGCCAGCAGAGCAGGACCGGCACGTCGTCGATGTCGGCCGGGAAGTCGATCAGCAGCGGGGCGACGCCCTTGAGCTCGGCGCCGGTCTGCTGCACCTCGGTCATCAGCTCGTTGAGCCGGGCCTCGGCCGCCTTGCGTTCCGGCAGTCCGCCCAGAGGAGTGGGGCGCCCGCCCGCGGTCAACGCGGCGGAGAGTTCCACCATGTCGGCCCGCACTGCCACGATCTCGTCGAGCACGGGCATGAGCCGTGCGAGTTCCTGCCGAGCCTCCGCCACCGTGAACAGACCCATGGTCATCAGTGTGCCCGATGATCAACCGAGGGATGACAGGTCGGTAACGAAGACCCTGGGCGTTCGTGCAATTCATGAAAGAACTTGCGCGGTGATCCGTGGTGCGGTCGACTCCCGGACGACCAGTTCGGGGCGGAAAAGATACTCGGAATGCGGTGCTCCGTGCCCGTTGATCTCGTCCACCAGCGAGCGGCAGGCGGCCACCGCCATCGACGCCACCGGCTGCCGCAACGTGGTCAGCGGCGGGTCGGTGAAGGCGATCAGCGGCGAGTCGTCGAAGCCGATCACCGAGACGTCCCGGGGCACCGACAGGCCGCGCCGCCGGACGGCCCGGATCGCGCCCAGCGCCATCAGGTCGGAACCGCAGATGATGCCGGTCGCGCCCAGCGCGAGCAGGCGATCCGCCGCCACCTCGCCACCCTCCACACCGAACAGGGTGAGGGCGACGTCGGGGTCGTCGATGTCCAGCTCACGCTTCATGGCGGTGCGGTAACCGGCCAGCTTGCGCTGGGTGTTGACGAACCGGTCGGGGCCGGAGATCAGGCCGATCCGGCGGTGTCCGAGCGCCACCAGATGGCTGACCGCGAGGTCGCCGGCGAGCCGGTCGTCGCACGAGACGAAAGGCGCCTCAAGGCCCACCGCGTAGCCGTTGACCAGCACGATCGGCAGTGGACGGGCGATCAGCCGGCGGTAGCGCTCGTGGTCGGCGGCGGTGTCCGCGGACAGGCTCGAGACGAAGACGATCCCGCTGACCTGGCGATCGAGCAGCATCTCGACGTACTCGTCCTCGGTGACCCCGCCCGGCGACTGGGTACAGAGCACCGGCGTGTAGCCCTGCTGGGCCAGCGTCGACTCGATGACCTGGGCGAAGGCCGGGAAGATCGGGTTCTCCAGCTCGGGCACCACCAGGCCGACGAGACCGGCGGAACGCTTGCGTAAGCGTTCCGGTCTTTCGTAGCCCAGGACGTCGAGCGCGGTAAGAACTGCCATCCGGGTTTCAGTGGAGACGCCGGGCCGGTCATTGATGACCCGCGACACCGTCGCCTCACTGACCTGGGCCTGTCGGGCGATGTCGGCCATCCGTGCACGCATGGCGCACACCGTAGCAAGGTCGCCGCCTCTGCAAGCTCTTCCATTATCTGCAAGTGCTTGCTAACGTCCCCGCAACATGGCCGACACAACGTGACTCATGAATGTCGGCGAATGCAAGTTCTTTCTTGAACGAAGATCGACAGGAGATCCATATGCGCCTCCGTGCCGCGGGTCTGGTCGCCGTCCTGGCCATTCCCCTGCTGGCCGCCGGTTGCGGCAGCGACGACAGCCCGACCACCGACAGCCCGTCCGCCAAGGCCGGCGCCACCGGCCAGCTCACCATCTGGGCCGACGACAAGCGGGCCGCCGCGCTCAAGCCGTTCGCCGACAAGTTCGGCACCGAGAACGGCGTGACCGTCAAGATCCAGGCCATCTCGAAGGACCAGCAGACCACCTTCGTCACCGCGTCCCAGCAGGGCAGCGGCCCCGACGTGATGGTCGGCGCGCACGACTGGATCGGCAACCTGGTGCAGAACGGCGCCATCGACCCGGTGCAGCTCTCCGCCGACCAGAAGTCCGGCATCGCCGCGAACGCCCTGACGGCCGTCACCTTCAACGGCCAGACCTACGGCGTCCCGTACGCGACCGAGAACCTCGCCCTGATCCGCAACACCGACCTCGCCCCGGAGGTCCCGAAGACGATCGAGGACCTGGTCGCCGCCGGTCAGAAGCTCAAGACCGAGAAGAAGGCGAGTGAGATCCTCTGTCTGCAGGTCGGGCAGACCGGCGACGCCTACCACCTCTACCCGCTGTACGCGTCGGCCGGCGGCTACCTCTTCGGCACCGGCGCGAACGGTGACTACGACGCCAAGGATCTGGGCGTCGGCAACGCGGCCTCGCAGGCGGCGTTCAAGAAGATCGCGACGCTGGGGGAGAAGGGCTCGGGTGCCCTGAAGCGTTCGATCACCTCGGACAACTCGATCGCCACGTTCACCGGCAAGAAGTGCGCCTACCTCGTCTCCGGCCCGTGGGCCGTCGCCGACGTGAAGAAGGCCGGCATCAAGTACGACATCACCGCGATCCCGCCGTTCGCCGGTGGCAAACAGGCCACCCCGTTCCTCGGTGTGCAGACCTTCTACGTCGCGGCCAAGGGCAAGAACAAGGCGCTCGCCCAGGAGTTCGTCACCAACTACGTGACCACCCCCGACCTGGCCGTCGCGCTGTACCAGGCGGAGCCCCGGCCGCCGGCGCTGACCGCCGCCTTCGACCAGGTCAAGGGCAACGACCCGGATCTGGCCAAGTGGCAGGAGGCCGGTAAGAACGCGATCCCGCTGCCGGCGATCCCGGAGATGGCCGCGATCTGGGACCCGTTCGGCAAGGCCGAGGCCGCGATCATCGGTGGGGCCGACCCGGCCAAGACCATCGAGGCCGCCGGCAAGACCATCTCGGGCTCGATCAAGTAGATGGCGACGATGCTCGGAGGGCCCGCCACCCGGGCCCTCCCCGCCCCCGGCAAGGACGAGCCGCCGACGGGCCTGAGAAGCCGACTAGTCAAGATCGTCCTGCTCGGAGTGGTCGTGGCGATCGCGGTCTGGGCGGCGTTCCCGCTGGTGGCCAACAGGGCGTGGGCCGGCCTGGCGATCGAGGCCGCGGCCACCGCCGCCCTGCTGTGGATCTACCTGAGCGGGCGCCGGATCCCGGCGAAATATCTCGCGCCGGGCACCCTGCTGCTCATCGTCTTCCAGATCTTCCCGGTCTTCTACACCGCCGCCACCGCGTTCACCAACTACGGCGACGGTCACCGGGGATCCAAGGACGAGGCCGTCGTGGCCATCCAGAGTGCGTCCGTCACCCAGGTGCCGGGCTCCATCCAGTACGCGTTGAGCGTGGCCACGACCGGTGATCCGGCGACCGGCCCGCTGGTCTTCCTGATCACCGACCCGGCCACCGGTCAGGTCTCGGTGGGCGACGCCGAGGGACTGACGAAGCTGTCCGACGTCACGGTCTCCAGCTCCGGGAAGGTGACCGCGGCCAAGGGCTACACGGTGCTCACCGCCGGACAGGCCGGCCTGCGCAGCAAGGAGGTCACCGCGCTCGCGGTCCCGGTCGAGGGCGGCGCGATCCGGTCCGCCGGCCTGTCCCGCGCCTACGAGGGCAAGGCCGGCCGCGCGTACGACAAGGGCTGCGACTGCGTCGAGGACACCACCACCGGCAAGACGTGGACCGCCGACGAGAAGCAGGGCGCGTTCGTCGCCGCCGACGGTGACCGGCTCGCCCAGGGCTGGAAGGTCGGTGTCGGGTTCGGCAACTTCACCCGGGTGCTCACCGACCGGTCCGTCTCCGAGCCGTTCCTCGCCACCCTGATCTGGAACTTCGCGTTCGCGATCGGGTCGACCGGCGGCACCTTCGTGCTCGGCATGCTGGTCGCCGTCGCGTTGCACGCCAAGCAGGTGCGGGGCCGTAACGTCTACCGGCTCGTGCTGGTCCTGCCGTACGCGATGCCGGCGTTCGCGATGCTGCTCGTCTGGCGGGACATGTTCAACACCGACTTCGGCCTGATCAACAACCTGTTCGGTACGCACGTCGACTGGCTCGGCCAAGCCGGCACGGCCCGGCTCGCGGTGCTGCTCGTGCAGCTGTGGCTGGGCTATCCGTACATGTTCCTGGTGACCACCGGTGCCCTGCAGGCCATCCCGGCCGAGCTCAGCGAGGCGTCCCGGATCGACGGCGCCGGCGCCTGGCAGAGCTTCCGCCGGATCGTGCTGCCGCTGCTGATGGTCGCGCTGACCCCGCTGCTGATCTCGTCGTTCGCGTTCAACTTCAACAACTTCAACGCGATCTACCTGACCACCGACGGCGGCCCGTTCCCGGCCGACAACCCGATGAACGGCGCCACCGACCTGCTGATCACCTACACCTACCGGCTGGCGTTCGGTGGTTCCGGTGCGCAGTACGGCTACGCGGCGGCCATCTCGATCTTCATCTTCCTGATCGTCGGAACGGTCTCCGCCATCGCGTTCCGCCGGACCAGGCAACAGGAAGAGGTGTACGCATGACCGCCGGCACCAAATGGCTCAAGAACGTGGGCTGGCGGCACGCCGTCGGTCTGCTGGCCGTCGTCTTCTCGCTCGGCCCGATCCTGTTCGTGCTGTCGGCGGCGTTCAACCCGCTCGGCACGCTCTCCTCCAGTCAGCTGCTGCCGAGCGGCTTCTCGCTCGGCAACTTCGACAAGCTGCTCACCGAGACCGACTTCCCGAAGTGGTTCCTCAACTCGGTGGTCATCGCCGGGGTCGCGTCGGCGGTGTCGGTGTTCGTGAGCGGGCTCGCCGCGTACGCCTTCAGCCGCCGCCGATTCCGCGGCCGGCGGGTGGGCCTGCTGTCGGTGCTCCTGATCCAGATGTTCCCGCAGTTCCTCGCCGTGGTGGCGATCTTCCTGATGTTCGCGACGATCACCGACTACTGGCCGGCGATCGGCTTCAACACCTGGTGGGGCATCATCCTGCTGTACCTGGGCGGTTCGCTGGGCGTCGGCACCTGGCTGATGAAGGGCTTCTTCGACACCGTGCCGCGGGAGCTCGACGAGTCGGCCACGGTGGACGGCGCGTCGCACGTGGAGATCTTCTTCCGCATCCTGTTGCCGCTGGTCGCCCCGGTGCTCGCGGTGACCGGGCTGCTCGCGTTCATCACCACCGTCAACGAGTTCGTCTTCGCCAACATCTTCCTCACCGACTCGGGCAGCAAGACGCTGTCGGTCGGTTTGTGGGGCCTGGTCGCGGCCGAGCAGCGCAACGCCAACTTCGGCATCTTCTGCGCCGGGACGCTGCTGACCGCGATCCCGACGGTCGCCGTCTTCCAGGCGTTGCAGCGCTACATCGTCGAGGGCCTGACCGCCGGAGCCGTGAAGGGATGATCGCCCACCGCGACGGCTCCGAGCTGTACGTCTCGAACCCGGCCCCGGCACTCGGCGAGACGGTGCACGTCTTCGTCCGGGTGCCGGCCGGGGTCCGGGCCGCCCGCATCCATCTGCGCCGGCTCAGCGCCGGCGAGCCGGTCTTCACCTCGGCCGTGGTGGATCGCACCGAGCGGTCCGGCGACGTGTGGTGGCGGGCCGAGATGCCGGTGTCCGACCCGGTCACGCCGTACCGCTTCCTGCTCCGCACCAACCTGGGCCTGCGCTGGCTGACCGGCCTGGGCCTGACCGCGTACGACGTGCCCGACAGCACCGACTTCCGGTTGGTGACGCACCCGGCGGCCGAGGGGCGAACCTTTACGGCGGCGCGAAACCGTTGTAAACCGAATCGGATGGCACCACCACCATCGATGTCCGCGGCCCGGTCCGGCGTGGACCGCGAACACGCCTAACAAGGGGACAGTGTGGTCAAAAAACGCCTGCTCGCTGCCTTACTGAGTCTGTCGCTCCCGTTCTTCGCCGCGGTGCCCGCCCAGGCTTCCGCGGGCCCGCCGCCGAGCGACGCGGCCATCGCCGACTGGGGCGCTGACAAGCTCGGCACCAACGAGCAGTACTACTTCGTCCTGCCCGACCGGTTCGCCAACGGCAACCGGGCGAACGACCGGGGCGGACTGTCCGGTGACCGGCTGAAGACCGGTTACGACCCCACCGACAAGGGCTTCTACCACGGTGGCGACCTGCAGGGCGTGATCGACAAGCTGGACTACATCCAGGGCCTCGGCACGACCGCGATCTGGCTCGCCCCGGTCTTCAAGAACCGTCCCGTGCAGGGCAGCGGCACCGATCTCTCGGCCGGCTACCACGGTTACTGGATCACCGACTTCACCCAGGTCGACCCGCACTTCGGCAGCAACGCCGACCTCAAGCGGCTGGTCCGGCTCGCCCACCAGCGCGGCCTGAAGATCTACCTGGACATCATCGTCAACCACACGGCGGACGTGATCCAGTACGCCCAGAACAAGTACGACTACATCGACAAGGCCACCGCGCCCTACAAGGATTCGCAGGGCCGCGCGTTCGAGGACCGCAACTACTCGGACGGGCGCAACGGCTTCCCGCCGGTTTCCGCCGCCACCTCGTTCCCCTACACGCCGGTGTTCCCGACCGCGGCCGACAAGAAGGTCAAGGTGCCGGGCTGGCTGAACGACCCGACGATGTACCACAACCGCGGCAACTCCACCTTCGCCGGGGAGAACAGCGAGTACGGCGACTTCTACGGCCTCGACGACCTGTGGACCGAGCGTCCCGAAGTGGTCCGGGGCATGACGAAGATCTACGCCGACTGGATCACCTCGACCGGCATCGACGGCTACCGCCTCGACACCGTCAAGCACACCGACCTCGACTTCTGGCCGCAGTTCGCGAGCGGCCTCAAGAAAGCCGCGGGCCGGGACTTCTTCATGTTCGGCGAGGTCTACAGCGCCGAACCGGAGATCGAGTCGACCTACGTACGTCAGGGCGGCCTGCCGGCCACCCTCGACTTCTCCTTCCAGGCCGCGGCGCAGGGCTTCGTGACCGGCAACGGCTCGGCGCAGGCACTCGCCGACGTGTACGCCAAGGACCCGCTCTACACCGCGCGCGACACCGACGCCGACCGGCTGCCCACCTTCCTGGGCAATCACGACATGGGCCGGATCGGTTCGTTCATCGAGTCCGGCGGTTCCGACCCCACCTCCTATCTGCGCCGCGACGAGCTCGCCCACGAGCTGATGTTCCTGACCCGGGGCCAGCCGGTCGTCTACTCCGGCGACGAGCAGGGCTTCACCGGCCCCGGCGGGGACAAGGACGCCCGCCAGGACATGTTCGCGTCGAAGTCGGCCGACTATCTCGACGACGACCTGATCGGCACCGACCGCACGCACGCCGTCGACAACTACGACACCAAGCACCCGATCTACCGCACCATCGCCTCGCTGGCCGCCCTGCGCAAGGCCAACCCGGCGCTGAGCGGCGGCGAGCAGTTCACCCGCTACTCGGCCGGGAGCGTCCTCGCCGTCTCCCGGATCGATCGGACCAGGCGCAACGAGTACGTCGTGGCCGCCAACAACGCGACCACCGCGCAGACCGTCACGTTCGGCACCGCGTCGCCCGGCGCGACGTTCCGGGGCGTCTACGGTGGCGACCGGACCGGCAAGGCGACCGCCGACGGCAAGCTGACCGTCACGGTCCCGGCGCTGTCCACTGTGGTCCTGCGGGCCGACACCCCGGTCGCGATCCCGTCGGCCGCGCCGGCCGTCACCATCACCGCGCCGGCCGCGAACGCGCTCGTGCCCACCCGGGCCGAGGTGACCGCCCAGGTCACCGGTGACCCGCTGGCCACCGTGACGCTGGCGGCCCAGGTCGGCGACGGCCCGTGGCGCCTCGTCGGCACCGCCCCCAAGGCGCCGTACACGATCTACCACGACCTGGCCGGCCTGGCCGGCGGCACGACCGTGCGGTACAAGGCGGTGGTGCGCGACAGCAAGGGGCGCCTCGCCGCCACCACCAGCTCGATCGTGGTCGGCACCCCGGTCGTCTCGACGAGCCCCGGCTACGCGGTCGTGCACTACCAGCGGCCGGCCGGCGACTACGACAACTACGGCCTGTACGTCTGGGGCGACGTCGACGACTCGATGGCGACGACCTGGCCGGCCGGGCAGCCGTTCGTGGGTGCGGACGCGTACGGCAAGTTCGCCTACGTGAAGCTCAAGCCGGGCGCGAAGACGGTGAACTTCATCGTGGTCGGCAAGGACGGCGTGAAGGACACCGAGGGCGACCGCTCGTTCGACCCGAGCCGGAGCGGCGAGATCTGGCTGAAGCAGGGCGACACCGGGATCGCGACCGGTCATGACTACCCGGCCCAGGACCAGAACACGGCGATCATCCACTACCGGCGGGCCGACGGTGACTACGCCGGCTGGGGGCTGCACGTCTGGGACGGCGCCGCCACCGGCACGGACTGGAGCACGCCACTGCCGCCGGTCTCGACCGACTCCTTCGGCGTCACCTTCAAGGTGCCGCTCGCGGCGGGGGCGACCGGTCTGAACTACATCCTGCATTCCGGCGACACCAAGGATCTGCCCGTCGACCAGCGGCTCGACTTCGCCGCCGCGGGCCGGGAGGTGTGGCTGCTCAGCGGGGTGAGCGACCGCCTGGTGCCGGCGGTGAAGAAGGCCGGCGCGGGCGGCGTCGTCGACCTGGGCAAGGCGAACGCGGTCTGGATCGACCGGTCCACCATCGCGTGGAAGCCGAGCGACAGCACCGACGGCAAGCGCTATGAGCTGGCCTATTCCGCCGCGGGTGGGATCGGCGTGGCCGACGGCAAGCTGACCGGCTCGCCCACGACGGTTCCGCTGACCGCCCGGCGGGACGGCCTCACCGAGGCCCAGCGGACGAGATTCCCGCACCTTTGGCAGCAGGACGCCTTCCAGCTGACTGCCGGGAACGTCCGGGACATCCTCCGCGGGCAGGTGGTCGTCGTCGAGCGCGACGCCACCGGCAAACTGCTGTCCGCGACCGGCGTGCAGACCGCCGGGGTGCTCGACGACGTCTACGCCGCCGCGACGAGCGCCCGGCTCGGCCCGGTCGGCACCGCCCTGTCGGTGTGGGCGCCCACCGCCCGGACGGTCGACCTGCAGCTCTACGACACCACCACGGCGGCACCGAGGACGGTGGCGATGACCCGCGACGACCGCACCGGGGTGTGGAGCGTCCGCGGGCCGGCGAGTTGGCAGGGCAAGTACTACACCTACCGGGTCACCGCGTGGCAGCCGGCCGTCGGCAAGATCGTCACGGCGGCGGTCACCGACCCGTACTCCACGGCTCTCTCGACCGACTCGAAGCTGAGCCGGATCACCGACCTGACTGATCCGGCGCTCGCCCCGGCCGGCTGGTCCGCGCTGCGCAAACCGGCCGCCACCAGCCCGGCCAAGATTCAGATCAGCGAGTTGTCGGTGCGTGACTTCTCGATCGCGGACCCGACGGTGCCGGCCGCCGAGCGGGGGACCTACGAGGCCTTCACCGACCCTTCCACGGCCGGCATGAAGCACCTCGCGGCGCTCGCCGACGCCGGCACCACCCACCTGCACCTGCTGCCGGTGTTCGATTTCGCCACCATCCCGGAACGCCGCGCGGATCAGCGGCAGCCCGCCTGTGACCTGGCCGAGCTGCCGCCCGACTCGGCGGAACAGCAGAAGTGCGTGGCGGCGGTGGCGGCGACGGACGGCTACAACTGGGGTTACGACCCGCTGCACTACACCACGCCGGAGGGTGGCTACGCGGTCGACCCGGACAACCGGACGGCCGAGTTCCGCCGGATGGTCCAGGGCATCAACAAGGCCGGGCTCCGGGTGGTCATGGACGTCGTCTACAACCACACCTCGGCCGCCGGCACCGATCCCGCCTCCGTGCTCGACCAGCTCGTGCCCGGCTACTACCAGCGGCTTCTCGCCGACGGGACGGTCGCCAACTCCACCTGCTGCGCCAACACCGCGCCGGAGAACGCGATGATGGGCAAGCTCGTCGTCGACTCGGTGGTGACTTGGGCCAAGGCGTACAAGGTGGACGGTTTCCGGTTCGACCTGATGGGCCACCACCCGAAGGCCAACATCCTGGCGGTGCGCGCCGCCCTCGACCGGCTCACGCTCGCCCGGGACGGCGTCGACGGCAAGAACATCTATGTGTACGGGGAGGGCTGGGACTTCGGGGAGGTCGCCGGCAACGCCCGTTTCGTGCAGGCCACCCAGGCCAACATGGCGGGAACCGGCATCGGCACCTTCAACGACCGGCTCCGCGACGCGGTCCGCGGCGGTGGGCCGTTCGACACCGACCCGCGCGCGCAGGGTTTCGCGTCGGGCCTCTACAACGACCCGAACGGGGCCGCCGTCAACGGCACCGCGGCCGAGCAGAAGGCCCGCCTGCGGCACGACCAGGATCTGATCAAGGTCGGCCTGAGCGGCAACCTGGCGTCCTACCGGTTCGTCGACTCGACCGGGAAGGCGGTGACCGGGTCGCAGGTCGACTACAACGGCTCGCCGGCCGGCTACACCGCCCAGCCGTCGGACGCGATCACCTACGTGGACGCGCACGACAACGAGATCCTCTACGACGCGCTCGCCTACAAACTGCCGCCGGCCACGTCGGCGGCCGACCGGGCGCGGATGCAGACCCTGGCCCTCGCGACCACGGCGCTCGGCCAGGGCGTCGGCTTCGTGGCCGACGGCAGCGAGCGGCTGCGCTCGAAGTCGCTCGACCGCAATTCGTTCAACTCCGGTGACTGGTTCAACCAGATCATCTGGGACTGCGGGCAGGGCAACGGCTTCGGCCGGGGCCTGCCGCCCGCCGCCGACAACCAGGACAAGTGGCCGTACGCGAAGCCACTGCTCGCCGACCCGAAGCTGGTTCCCGGCTGCGCGGCGATCAACCAGGCCGACCGGACCTTCCAGGAGCTGCAGCGGATCCGCCGCTCCTCGCCGGTCTTCGGCCTCCCGAGCGCCGCCGAGGTGCAGAAGCGACTGTCGTTCCCGCTCAGCGGTTCGGCCGAGACCCCGGGGGTCATCACCATGACTCTGGACGGACGGGGCATCGACCGGAACCATCGATCGGTGACGGTCGTCTTCAACGGCACCTCGGCGGCCACCACCCAGACCGTGGCCGCGCTGGCCGGGCAGCGGATCAGCCTGCACCCGGTCCAGCGGGCCTCGGCCGACCCGGTCGTGCGTACGGCGTCGTTCGCCAGGTCGACCGGCACGTTCACCGTTCCCGCCCGGACGGTCGCGGTGTTCGTCGGCAGTTGATCGGTCAGGTTTCGGAGCCGGTTGTCGTGCGCTCGATGAGCGCGGCGACCGGCTCCGGCCGTCCCAGGTAGTAGCCCTGCGCGTAACGGCAGCCGATCGCGGTCAGCAGGGTCAACTGGTCCTCGGTCTCGATGCCCTCGACGACGACCTTGAGACCGAGCGTGTGCCCGAGCTGGATGACCGCGCTCACCAGTTCCTGCTGGCGGGGGTTGCCGACGATGTCGGTGATGAACGAGCGGTCCACCTTCAGCACGTCCACCGGGATGTCCCGCAGGTAACCGAGTGACGAGTAGCCGGTCCCGAAGTCGTCGATGGCGATCTTCACACCGAGTTCGCGCAGCTCCTCGAGCCGGGCCGAGGTGACCGCGACGTCGCGCATCAGCACCGTCTCGGTCAGCTCCAGCACCAGGCACTGCGGCGACAGGCCGGTGGTGGACAGGGCGTAGGCGACCCGGTCGGTCAGGTCGGGTACCTCCAGCTCGACGGCCGAAAGGTTGACGCTGACCCAGGCCGGTGCCGCCGCCGGGTCGAGCTCCTGCCAGCGCCGCACCGTCATGCACGCCTCGAACAGCACCCACCGGTCGATCTCGGCGATCAGCCCGGTCTCCTCGGCGAGCGGGATGAACGCGCCCGGCTGCTGCAGTCCGCGTTCCGGGTCCTGCCAGCGCACGAGCGCCTCGACCCCGCCCACGGCGCGGCCCGGCAGCGCCACCACCGGTTGCAGGTGCAGGCGCAGCTCGCCGCGGTGCACGGCGTCGCGCAGCCGGCCCTCCGCGTCCAGCTTGTCGAGCAGCAGCTCGTGCATCCGGTTCTCGAAGATCTGGAAGCAGCCCTTGCCGCGGGCCTTCGCGGCGTACATCGCGACGTCCGCGTTGCGCAGCACCTCCTCGGCGTCGGTGTAGCCGGTGATGCCGGGCACGATGCCGACGCTCACCGACACCACCGCCTTGCGCCCGCGCACGACGAACGGCTGGTTGAGCGCGTCGAGGCACGCCTGCGCGTACCGTTCGGCGGTTTCCTGGTCGGCGCCCTCCAGCAGCACCGCGAATTCGTCGCCGCCGAGCCGGGCCACCGTGTCGGGCGCGCGCAGGGCCCCGGTCAGTCGCTCGGCGGTGGTGCGCAGCAGGACGTCGCCGGCGTTGTGGCCGAGGCTGTCGTTGACCTTCTTGAAGCCGTCGAGGTCGAGGTAGAGCACGGTGGCGGACTCGCCGGAGGCGCGGGCGCGGGTCATCGCGTGGTCGAGCCGGTCGAGGAACAGCTTGCGGTTGGGCAGGCCGGTGAGTCCGTCGTGCAGGGCCTGATGGCGCAGGTCGTACTCGAGGTCACGCTGGCGGGTGACGTCCCGCAGCACCACGACCGCACCGCCGTCCTTGCCGATCGGGCTGATCGTGTAGGCCACCCGCACCGACGTGCCGTCCGGCCGTTCGAAGGTGACCTCGCGTTCGGCGTCGTCGCTGTCCGGCAGGAACTCCTGGGCGTTCAGGCCGAGCAGGCCGGACACCCCGAACCCGGTGATCCGCCCGGCCGCCTCGTTGGCGAAGATGATCCGGTTGTTCGCACCGACCCCGCAGATGCCTTCGCCGGCGTTGGCCAGGATGCTGTCGGTGTACTCCTTGGCGAGGATCTCCCGCATCGAGTGCTCGAGGCGCCCGGCCATGTCGTCGAAGGCCCGCCCGAGCCGGCTGATCTCGTCGCCGCCGCGCAGCCCGACCCGGCTGGTGTAGTCGCCGTCCCGGATGACCTCGACCGCCCGGGTCAGCGAGTTGATCCGCCGGGTGATCGAGCGGGAGATGAACAGGCCGAGCACCATCACCAGCAGGATGCAGACCAGGCCGGCGACGATGATGATCCGCCGGGTGACCTCGGTGGCCGCGCGCATCTGCTCGTAGAGCTGGGTGTACTCGAGGATCACCGCGCCCTTGACCACCCCGGCCGGGCCGGTCACCGGCACCACGACCTGCATCATGGCGCCCGCGCCGTCGTCGGTGTGCTCCAGGAAGACGCGGGGCCGGCTGTCCTCGATCGTGGCCTCGACCTCGTGGCCCTCGTCCTGCGTGTAGACCGTGCCGACCTCCTCGGGCACCACGTCGGCGAGGATCCGCTCGAACCGGTCGACCACGACGATGTCGCGGTGCTGCAGGTCATGCATGCGGGTCAGGTAGAGACGCAAGGCCTCGGGGTCGTAGAACAGCGGAGTGGGGTCCTGCCCGGTCCGGGTGGTCGGCAGACCGTAGGCGACGTCCTGGGCGATGCCGCGGGCCAGTTGGTCGGCCTCACTGCGGGCGGCGTGCCGCACCGACGCGGTGTCGGCGCTCAGCACGACCACGCCGGCCCCGGCCACCATCGCCGCGGCCACCAGGAAGGCACCGAGCAGTTTGCGCCGTACGTCCATCGCCCGCCCGTCGTCCGGTTGCTCCCCCCTGATTGATCGGCGGGACCGGTTCGGGGCATTAGGTCTGCGGGACGGGAGTGCGTTCCTGCGCCGGGAGTGGCTCCGGAGCCCGGCGGCGGGCGGCCAGGCCGAGGCCGGCGGCGACCAGGACGGCGCCGCCGACGATGACGCCGACCGCGGTGGTCGGCACGTCGAAGAGCTTCAGGGCGCTGGCCAGCAGCACGATCACCAGCGCGGCGCGGACCAGGCCGCCGGGGGCGCGGGAGGAGATGCGCGACCCGATGAGTACGCCGGGGACCGAACCGAGCAGCACCGCCGCCGCCAGGTCGAGCTTGAGGTCGCCGAAGAACGCGTGGCCCAGCGCGGCCGAGGTGACCAGCGGGATGGCCTGCACCAGGTCGGTGCCGACCAGGTCGTTGGCGCGCAGTTTCGGGTACATCGCGAGCAGGGCCACGATGATCAGGGAGCCGGACCCGACCGAGGTGAGCCCGACGATCAGCCCGCCGAGCGCGCCGACCAGCAGGGTCGGCAGCGGCTTGACCTTGATCTTGACCGCCGGCTCGGACGAGGCGCCGGAACGCCTGGCGGTCCACGCCTTGAGCAACATGCCCGCCGCGGCCAGCAGCAGGGCCGCGCCGAGCGAGATGCGGATCGCGTGCTGGACGCTCGCGTCGTCACCGAGCAGCCGCAGCAGCAGGACGCCGAGGAACGCGCTGGGCACGCTGCCGACGCAGAGCCAGCCGACCATCTGCCAGTTGACGGTGCCGCGGCGGGCGTGCACGGCGCCGCCGAACGGTTTCATCACGGCGCTCGCCGCGAGGTCGCTGGAGACCGCCGCGACCGGCGGGATGCCGAAGACGAGCACCAGGATGGGCGTCATCAGGGCGCCCCCGCCCATGCCGGTCAGGCCGACGATGATGCCCACGCCGAGGCCGGCGAGCGCCAGGGTCAGATCCATGCGGCGAGTCTCGTCGAGGATCCCCCACCTTGTCCACTATCTCAGTGGAGATTGTCGACTTTCCCGCTCGTTGAGATGGAGAGGAGAAGTTCGATGTCGGAGGCGGGCATCGGACGCGCGAAATGGAAACCTTGGGCGAGCCGGTAGCCCATCTTGTGCAACCGGTACGCCTGGTCGGCGGTCTCGACGCCCTCCGCGACCGCCTCGATCCGCAGGCCCTCGGTGATGCCGATCAACCCGTCGACGATCACCGCCTGGGCGGTCGAGCCGGTCACCCCGTCGACGAACGACTTGTCGACCTTCAGCACCTTCACCGGGCAGTCCACCAGCAGACTCAGCGAGGACTGGCCGGTGCCGAAGTCGTCCAGGGCGATTCGCAGGCCGAGCGCGTGCAATGCCCGTACGGCATCAAGCGCTTCGCCCGTGCCCAGCACCGCGGTCTCGGTGACCTCCGCGACCAGCCGGTGGGGATCGATCCCGGAGCTGCGCAGCAGCGCCGCGACCTCGTCGACGAAGCCGGGCTCGCGCAGCTGGCGGGCGGAGATGTTGACGCTCACCTTCTCCGGCGCGTTCGCGCCGTACTCGCGCTCCCACTCCGCGGTCTGCCGCACCGCCTCGTGCAGGATCCACCGGCCCAGTTCGACGATGTAGCCGTTGCGCTCGGCCAGCGGGATGAACACCCCGGGGGAGACCAGGCCGTGCTCGGGGTGCCGCCAGCGGACCAGCGCCTCCACCCCGGCCAGCCGGCCGTGCGGCAGCTCCACGATCGGCTGGTAGTGCAGGAACAGCTCGTCGCGGACGAGAGCCGTGCGCAGGTCGGCGGCGAGCTTGGCGTCGGCGTCGGCGAGCTGGTCCATGATCGGGTCGAACCAGGTGCGGCGACCGCCGCCGGAGGTCTTGGCCGAGTACATCGCCACGTCGGCGCGGCGGATCAGCTCCTCCGGCGTGTCACCCTCGTGTGCCGCCGTGATGCCGATGCTGACCTGCGGCTCCAGGGCCCGGCCGGCCATCTCGACCGGCTTCTGCACCTGCTCGAGCACCTCGCGCAGCAGCTGGGACACGGCCTCGTCGGCGCGGCCGGTGAGCAGCAGGGTGAACTCGTCCCCGCCCTGCCGGGCCACGGTGTCGTGCGGGCCGAGCGCGTCCTGCAACCGCCGGCTGATCGTGCGCAGCAGCGCGTCGCCGGTGCCGTGGCCGAGCCGGTCGTTGATCACCTTGAAGTCGTCGAGGTCGAGCATCGCCACGTGGAACGGTTCCGCCGCGGCGAGCCGGGCCGAGACCAGCTCGGCGAACCGGGCCCGGTTGGCGACGCCGGTGAGCGCGTCGTGGTTGATCTGATGGTCCAGCTCGGCCTGGTAGTCGCGCAACCGGCTGAGGTTGGCGTCGACCGTGGCCAGCAGCCGGGTGTTGTCGCGTGAGGCGCTGACCTGCCGCGTCACCACGAGCGCGGTGATCGCGGCGACGCAGATCGCGATCGTCGCGTTCTGCGGGCTGTCGTCCCACTCGGTGACCACGAGCGTCGTGCTCATCGCCGCCACCGCCAGATAGGGCAGCAGGCTGACCCGGTGCCGATGCGGGCGGTCGGCGGGCAGCCCGAGCGGCGCGCGGCCCTGCCGGGCGGCCGCGAGCACCACGGCGACCGTGGCCAGCGGCACCGCGACGGCGGCGGACGAGAGGTAGGGGCGGCCCTCGAACGCCGGGGCGAGCGCGCCGCTGCCACCGGACAGCGCGATCCCCACCGACAGGATGTGCAGCGCCCGCCGGTCGAGCTCGGCGAAGCCCCCGAAGATCACCTTGACCATGGTGATCAGCGCGATCATGGCGAGCGCGCAGACCGAGATCGTCGCGCTGTTCTCGGCGGTCCACTGCGCGCCGGTGTGCAGCCAGTAGGTCCAGAGCAGGCCACCGCAGGTGATCAGCAGCACGCCGGCGTCAAGGGCGAACCGCAGCCAGTCGCCCCGGCTGCGCTGCCAGGTGGGCAGCCGCATCAGCGCCCAGATCAGCACGAACACCACGAGCCCCAGCAGCGCGATGGTGCGGGCGCTGACGTCCTGGGTCGGCACCGGGCCGTGCAGCGCGTCATAGCCGTAGCTGAACTCGGCAACCGTCAGGATCGCGCAGGCGTGACTCAGGGAGCGCCAGAACCGCCGGGTGGCCTCGCCGAGATCGGCGCGAAGAAAGACCTGACGGCAGCCGTACGCGGCCAGGGCCGGCAGGCCGACCGTCGGAATCCACCCGATCCACGGCTGCGTCCACACGTGGCCGAGGCCGATCAGCGTCCAGGCGGCCTCGAAGACGGTCAGCGCGATCGCGAGCGCGGTCGTGACGCCGATCCGAGGCGGCCGGGAAACTGCGGACATGGTTGCCAAATCGGTAGCAGGGGTGGCGAACATGAGGAGTTCCTGACGATCTGGCGAACATCTCCGCCGGGCGCCCTGGTCAGCGACCAGTCAAGCTATATAGAACGGCATGACTGTCACTACGAGCCGTCGTACGGTACTCCGCCTCGCCGGTGTGGCCGCCGGCGCGGGCGTGGTCGCCGCCGCCGTACGTCCCGGGCTCGCCGCCGCCGCCACCGACGTCTTCCAGCACGGCCTCGCCTCCGGTGACCCACTGCCCGGCGGCATCCTGCTCTGGACCCGGGTCACCCCCACCCCCGCGTGCACCCCGGCCTCCGGCGCCGGGCCGGCCGTCGGCGTCGACTGGCAGGTCGCCACCGACGCGTCGTTCGCCACCGTCGTCAGGTCCGGCGTCTTCGCCACCGGCCCCGAGCGCGACCACACCGTCAAGGTCGACGTGACCGGGCTCGCCCCCGCGACCACCTACTGGTACCGCTTCGGCCTGGCCGGTGCGTGGTCGCCGACCGGCCGCACGAGGACCGCACCGGCCGAGGACGCCGACCTCACCCGGCTGCGTGCCGGCGTGGTGAGCTGCGCCAACTGGGAGGGCGGCTACTTCGCGGCCTACCGGCACCTGGCCGAGCGCGCCGACCTCGACGTGGTGGTGCACCTCGGCGACTACTACTACGAGTACGCGTCCGGGGACTTCACTGCGGCCGGCACCGTGGTCCGCAAGGCCGAGCCGGCGAACGAGACGCTCTCGCTTGCCGACTACCGCACCCGGCACGCGCAGTACAAGACCGACCCCGACCTGCAAGCCCTGCACGCCGCCGTGCCGTGGGTGATCACGTGGGACGACCACGAGGTGGCCAACGACATGTGGAGCGGGGGAGCGGAGAACCACGACCCGGCTACCGAGGGGTCCTTCGCGGCGCGGGTGGCGGCCTCCCGGCAGGCGTACGCGGAATGGATGCCGGTGCGCCTCGCCGCCGACGGCCACATCTACCGCCGGCTGCGGTACGGCAAGCTGTTCGAGCTCTCCATGCTCGACCTGCGCAGCTACCGCTCGGAGCAGGCCGACGGCGACGACGTCGACGACCCGGACCGCACCATCACCGGCGCCGCGCAGCTGAACTGGCTGGTCGACGGCCTGGTCAACTCGACGGCCGCCTGGAAGATCGTCGGCAACCCGGTGATGATCTCGCGGCTCGACGTCGGGGCGATCCCGGCCTGGCTGCTGGGGCCGCTCGGCAAGCTGATCGGCGTACCGGAGAACGGCCTGGTACTCAACGGCGACCAGTGGGACGGCTACAACGCCGATCGGGTACGCCTGGTGGACGCGCTCCTGTCGCACCGGACCAAGGACGTCCTGTTCATCACCGGCGACATCCACACGTCCTGGGCGAACGAGCTCACCACGTCGGCCACCGGACTGCTCGACCCGGCCGCGGCGGAGTTCGTGGTGCCCTCGGTGACCAGTGACAACATCAACGATTTCCTCGGCACCGCCCCGGGTGGGCCGCTCAGCCGGCTCGCGGCGTCCCTGATCAAGGTGACGAACCCGCACGTGAAGTGGTTCGAGGGCGACGGCCACGGCTACGGCGTTCTCGAGGTGACGCCGAGCCGTTGCCGGATGGACTGGTACCACCTGGCCGACCGGACGTCGCGTACCTCGGGCGTCCGGTGGGTCCAGGGCTACTCGGTCGGGCGCGGCTCCGCCAAGATCCGCCGGGAGTCGCCTCCGTCCGCCTAGTTTCCCCGCTCGTTGCCCGCGCGTAAGGCGCCCGCCCGCCGGTGGGCGCCTTCGCCGTCGGCTGGGTCACAATCGGCGTGGGAGATCGCTATCAGGAGGCCGGAGCGCTAGTGTACGAAACAGTTTCGTTTCGCTTGATCGTCGGAATGGTTCCGGCCGTTCAGATGGGGGGTTCGTGATGGCTGAGACCACAGCCGCTCGCACCCGGTCGCTCGACGAGGAGCGTGAGCAGGCGATCCTGCGCGCCACCTACGAGTTGCTCGGCGAGGCGGGCTACCAGGGTCTGCGGGTCGACGCCGTCGCGGCGCGAGCCCAGGCCAGCAAGGCCACGCTCTACAGGCACTGGCCGACCAAGGCGGAACTGGTCGCCGACGCGGTGCGGTGCTGCAAGTCCGAGTCGCCCCCGCCGGCCGACACCGGGAGCCTGCGCGGCGACCTGACGGCTTGGTTCGGTGAGATCGGCTGTTTCATCTCCGGCGAGGAAGGACCGATCCTGGCCGGATTGTTCATGGCGTTGCACACCGATCCGGCATTGGCCGCGGAACTGCGGTCGATGCAGGAATCCAAGGTGCCGTTCGCGGAAGCCATCTGTGAGCGGGCCGTGCGTCGCGGGGAGCTGACCCCCGGCTACAACCCGGGCCTGATCGACGAGATCGTGCCCGCCCTGCTGTTCATGCACTGCTTCGCCCTCGGGCGGCCGCTCGACGACGCGTACGTGTCGCACGTCGTCGACGACATCGTCCTCCCGCTCCTGCACCGCCGCTGATTCGTTCGACTCCGGCGGCTATCTCCGCGTGCCCTTATAAGGGGGAAATCTCCATGTCCGTGACGACTGTCGACCATTCTGCGCCCGACATATCAGCAAAAACACCGAATAGGTGGTTGGCGCTCGCGGTCATCGCCGTGTCGCAACTCCTGATCGTGCTCGACGCCACGATCGTCAACATCGCCATGCCCACCGCCCAGGTCGCGCTCGACATCAGCGACGCCGACCGGCAGTGGATGATCACGGCGTACACCCTGGCCTTCGGTGGACTTCTGCTTCTCGGCGGCCGGATCGCCGACTTCACCGGCCGCAAGCGAGCGTTCATCATCGGCCTGCTCGGCTTCGCGGTCGCCTCGGCCCTGGGCGGCCTCGCGCAGAACGCCTTCATGCTGTTCTCCGCCCGCGCCCTGCAGGGAGCCTTCGGCGCGCTCATGGCGCCGGCCGCGTTGTCGCTGCTCACGGTCACCTTCACGGAGGCCAAGGAGCGGGCCCGCGCCTTCGGCGTCTACGGCGCCATCGCCGGTGGCGGCGGTGCGATCGGCCTGCTGCTCGGTGGTGTCCTGACCGAGTACGCGTCGTGGCGCTGGACCCTGCTCGTCAGCACCCCGATCGCCATCGTGGCCGCCCTGGCCGCCGCCCGCTTCGTCGGGGAGAGCAAGGCCGAGGGCAACACCCGTTACGACCTGCCCGGCGCGCTGACCTCGACCCTCGGCCTGGTCGCCCTGGTCTACGGCTTCACCAAGGCCAGCACCGACGGCTGGGACTCCGCCACCACGATCGCCTACCTGGTCGCGGCCGGGGTGCTGCTCGTCGGCTTCGTCGTGATCGAGCTCCGCTCGTCGCACCCGCTGCTGCCGATGCGCGTCATCCTCGACCGCAACCGGGGCGGTTCGTACCTGTCCGCGCTGCTGGTCGGTGCCGGCATGTTCGGCATCTTCCTGTTCCTGACCTACTACCTGCAGCTGACCCTGGGCTACTCCGCGCTCAAGACCGGCGTCGCGTTCCTGCCCTTCACGCTCGGCATCATCCTCGGCGCCGGCTTCTCGGCCCAGATGCTCACCCGGGTCGGTCCGCGCATCCTGATGTTCGCCGGCATGCTGCTCTCCGCCGTCGGCATGGTGCTGCTGACCCGGATCGGCACGGACACCGGCTTCCTGACCCACGTCCTGCCGGCCGAGCTGATCATCAGCTTCGGCATGGGCGTGACGTTCGGCCCGATGTCCAACACCGCCCTGGTCGGCGTGGCCGACCACGACGCCGGCGTGGCCAGCGCTCTGATCAACACCACCCAGCAGATCGGCGGCTCGCTCGGCACCGCCCTGCTGAACACCATCTTCACCTCGGCCGTGGCCGGCTACCTCGCCGACCGGCTGACCGACCCGTCGCAGGCCCAGGCGTTGCAGGGGGTCGCGGTGGTGCACGGCTACACGGTCGCCTTCTGGGTGAGCGCCGGCGTGATCGGCTTCGCCGCCGTGGTGGCCCTGCTGCTGGTGAAGGCAAGCCGCTCGGAGGTCGCCTCGACGAACGCCACCCCCGTGGCCGTCTAGATCCGGACCCGGCGATGTCGCGGCCCGGCCCCTGTCCGCCGGGCCGCGACCCGTTGCCGCCACCGCACCACTTTCCAGAGGACGTAACCGGCCGGGACGAGCGGCACGCCGAGAAGGACCGCACCCGCCGGGTCCAGGCCGCCCAGCCACACCGCGACGACCAGGATCGTGGCCAGTCCGGCCCCGGCGGCGGCGAACGCCCCGGCCGTGCGCGACGGCGGGTCGGCCGCGAACTTCACGATCACCGCGGCCAGCGCCGAGGCGGCCAGCCCCAGCCCGGTCAGCCGCGCCGTGGCCATCGCCGCGGCACCCACCACCAGCAGCGTGAGGACGAGCCTCAGCCGCGGCGCGGCCAGCATTTCCCGCAGATAGGCGCGTACGCCGGGCGACAACTTGCGCAGGAACGTGAACGCGTACAACGCCGGGCCGAGGACGCCGGCCACCGCGAGCGGCCGGGCCAAGCCGGTGAAGCCCTGATGGTTGAGCCGGCCGACGTAGTAACCCAGCATCAGCTGCAGCACCGCGGTGCGAAGCACGAACAGCTCCAACGTCCGGTCGAGGTGCACCCGGGCGAGCTGCTCGTGCGGATCGAGGCGCAGCGTCCGCGCGAACCCGTCGGCCGCCTCCGCCAGCCGCCCGCCCGCGAAGTGGTTGCGGCCGTGCAGGCCGGTCCGGGCGAGCTCGTGGTGGGCGGCGGCGTCCTGCGGGTCGAGCGCGAGGGCGTGCCGCAGGGCCGCCCGCGCCGGACCGATCTTTCCCGCGGCCAGCAGCACGGAACCGTGCGTGACGTGGGTCGAGGCCCGGCGCGGCGCGAGGGCGACGGCCGTCCGGGCGGAGTCCAGGGCCGACCGCTTCTCCCGCCCGGTGGGCCGGCCGGCGATCAGCACCTCGGCGAGACTCCGATGCCACTCGGCCTCGCCGGGATCGAGAGCGACCGAGCGCCGCACCGCCTCGGCGGCTTCGATGTGCCGGCCCAGCCCGCTGAGCGCGTGGCCGGCCAAGGCGTGGGCCGCGGGCTCGTCGGGCCGCAGCCGGCCGGCCGTGGCGGCGGCGGACAGCGCCTCGGCCGGATCGCCGGCCAGCAGC
Organism: Paractinoplanes ferrugineus; assembly: GCF_016862195.1. Taxonomy (GTDB): domain Bacteria; phylum Actinomycetota; class Actinomycetes; order Mycobacteriales; family Micromonosporaceae; genus Actinoplanes; species Actinoplanes ferrugineus. The sequence continues at coordinate 24,373 of NZ_BOMM01000083.1, forward strand.
CGGGCGCGGGCCAGGACCAGCCAGGCGCGAGTGTGGTTCGGGTCGCCGGCGAGCACCCGGGAGAGCAGTGCCGTGGCCTCCGCCTCCCGGTGTACCTCGCAAAGGTGCACGGCCTGCTCGATCAGCTCGTCGTAGTCGGTAGGCATCGCCTCGTCTATCGGCAGGGATCGAGCCGTGTTAAGTTGAACGCGTTCAAGTTATGGGGGAACGCGACATGGACCGGTTGACCACGCCCGGCTGGATCGGGCTCTACGCGGTGGTGGGCGCCTGCCTGCTGCTGATCGTTCCGCTGGGCCTGGGCGCTCTCGGCCGGGGCCGGGGTCTCGTCCGCTGCTGGCCGGCCGCGGCGGGGCCGGCCGTCGTCGCGCTGCTCCTGCCCCGCGGCTGGGTCGCCGGCCTGCTCTGCGTGCCCTACCTGGCCGGCTGCCTGGCGGTGCCGGTGGTGCTCCGCCGCGAACGCCTGACCGCGTTCGCCGCCGCCTGCCTCCCGGTCGCCGCGGTCGGCCTGCTCGCCGAGCGCGCCGGCGTCGCGCTGTTCGGCTTCCCCGCCGGCGTCCTCGGCTTGACCGCCGCCCACTTCCACGTGGCCGGCTTCGGCGCCCTCCTGCTGATCACGCTCACCGGCTCCCGCCGGTGGTGGCGCTTTCTCGCGCCGGTCGGGGTCGCGGTGGTCGGCGCCGGGTTCCTGGCCGGTCGCACGCCGCTCGGGCAGCGAGCGGGCGATGTCGTCGAGTTGGCCGGGGCGGCGGTGCTGACCGCCGGGCTGTGGCTGGCGGTCGCTAACCGCTTCTTGACGGCGCTCGCCGTGCTGACCATGACGCTGGCGCTGCTCTACGCGGCCGGCCAGGTGCTGCCGATCCCGCACCTCGACCTGACCTGGATGGTGCTGACCCACGGCGTGCTCAACGCCGCCGCCGTGCTGACCGCGCTGGTCGTCAGCTGGGTGCGGCGCCCGCAGCCGTGGTCGGCGCACCGCTGGTCGCACCGGATCGGGGCCGGCCGGGAGCGCTTCGACACCGCCTCGGCGGCCCTGCTCGGCTGGGAGATGCACCGTCGTGCCGGCGCCCACGTCACGCCGGACACCCCGGCCGCCGCGACCGGGTTGCGGATGGCGTCGTCGTTCGGGTTCGGCCTGCGCGAGCCGTGCGAGGTGCTCGAGGTGGTGCGTGCGCCGGGTCGCACCGTCATGCACTATCGGGCGCTGCCCGGCCACCTTTTCGACGGCGACGAGCGTTTCACGGTACGCCTCGACGACGACGACGCGGTCCGCCTGGAGGTGGCCGTGCGCTCCCGCCCCGTACGCCTGCTCGTCCGCCTTTTCGGCCCGGTCGTGCCGTTGATCCAGTGGCTGTTCATCGCCCGGTGCGCGGCCGTCCTGCGCCGGGCCCCCCGGTCACGTCCCGTGGTCGTCGAGCCTGCGGTCCGCTAGCCCGACCGGCCCCGACCAGGAAACCAACAGTAGTGCTGTTGTGACCGAATGGCTACTCTGAGTGCATGCTCTCTCATCGTCACGGGGCGTTGTGGGGGAGGGGACGTGGTACCTCAGTGGATCGCCAACCTGATCGGGGAGTCGCGCGCGACCGCGCTCCCGGTCGTAGTCGTGTACTTCACCTATCGCCTGACCTGCCGGGTCCTGGCCCCGCTGACGATCGCCTCGCTGGTGGTCGTGGTCGGCGGCAAGGAGCGCTCGGAACGAGCGCTGAGACTTGTCGAGTTGCTCAAAGGCCCCCGGAAGGAGCTTGACGACGCCGAGGGTCAGGATGACGCACCGGTCTGAGCGGGGGTCTCCGACTCGAGAGCGGGGGACGCGTCGATCGCGTGGTCGGCGGAGCGCGGGATCAGCACCGCCAGGGCGATGATCAGGACGGCCACGATCACCAGGCCGACGAAGATCCGGTGTACGGCGGTGGTCAGGGCGGCCGGGGTGACCGTGGCGGGGCCAACCGTGGCGTTGGCGATCGCGCCGAAGACGGCGACACCGACCGCGCTGCCCAGGGAGCGCAGGAAGATGTTGCTGCCGGTGACCACACCTCGTTCGGCCCAGCCGACGCTCGACTGGGCGGCGATCAGGGTCGGTGACGCGGTCAGGCCCATGCCCAGGCCGATCACCAGGCAGAACAGCGCGACCTGCCAGACCGGCGACGACTTGCCGAGCAGCAGGAGCAGGGCGCAACCGGCAAGCACCAGGGCGGTGCCGATCAGCGCGCAGGCCCGGAAACCCAGCCGGAGATAGACGCGGCCGGCCTGGCTGCCCGCGATCGGCCAGCCGATGGTGAGCGTGGCCAGGGCGAAACCGGCGACCAGCGGGCCGGTGCCGAGCACGTCCTGCACATAGGTCGGGACGTAGGAGGTGAGGCCGTACAGGATGGCGCCGATGCCGACCGAGATGAGGCCGCTGGTCACCAGCAGGCGGCGCCGGAAGACCCAGAGCGGCAGCACCGGGGAGGCCGCTCGGCGTTCGACGAGGGCGAAGGCGGTCAGGGCGAGCAGGCCGCCGCCGATGACGGCGAAGCTCGTTGCCGACGTCCAGGCCCAGGCCTGGCCGCCCTCGAGGGCGCCGAGGATGACGAGCACGAGGCCGAGGGTGAGCAGCCCGGAGCCGGCATAGTCGATCTTCGGGTGGCCGCGTTCGACCCGTTCGTGGAAGTTGCGGACGATCATGACGGCGGCCAGCAGGCAGAGCGGGATGTTGACGAAGAAGATCCACCGCCACGTGGCGTACTCGCTGAAGACGCCGCCCAGCGTGGGCCCGACGACCGAGGCCACGCCCCACACGCTTGCCACGTAGCCCTGGACCTTGGCCCGTTCGCGTACCGAATAGAGGTCGCCGACGATGGTGATGGTCGTCGGCAGGATGGCGCCCGCGCCCAGGCCCTGCACCACCCGGAAGGCGATCAGCGGGCCCATCGCCCAGGCGAAGCCGCACAGGATCGAACCGATGAGGAACAGGCCGATCCCGCCGAGGATGACCGGTTTGCGACCGAACAGGTCGTTCAGCTTGCCGTAGATCGGTACGGAGACCGCCTGGGCCAGCAGGTAGGTGGAGAACAGCCAGGGGAACTCGGTGAAACCGCCGATGTCCTTGACGATGGACGGGACGGCCGTGGCGATGATGGTGGACTCGATGGCGACCAGCGCCGTGGAGAGCATCACGGCGGCGAGGATGCGGCCCCGTGCGGACCGCAGCCCGATGTTGTTTCCCGGCACTCCGATCAAGCTACCCCGAAACGGTCCACCCGGCGATTTGCCGGTTTTAGGCTTCAGGGGTGGCACTAGTTGTCGTAGCCGAGGACAACCTCGATCACCAGCGGGTCATCGCCGAGGTGGTGCGGCGGCTCGGCCATGACGTGATCGTGGCGAACGACGGCGCGGCCGGTCTCGAAGCGGTCGGCAAGCACCGGCCGGACCTGCTCGTCGCCGACGTGGACATGCCGCATCTCAACGGCATCGAGCTCTGCAAGGCGATCCGCGGCAACGTCGAGTTGGCCTCGACGCCGATCGTGCTGATCACCGCGTACCTCCTGCCGGGCGATCCGCGGCTGAGCGCGACCGGCGCGCTCGGGGTGATCGGCAAGCCCTTCGGGGTGCCGGAGCTCAGCGACGCGCTGCGCGGCTACCTCGACGGACTGGTCCCGCCGCGGAACCCGAACTCCCTGCTGGAGGCGGTGCTCGACTGCCTCGACACCGGGGTGATGGCGTTCGGCGCCGACGAGCGGCAGCTGCTGGTCAACCGGGCGCTGACCGATGTGCTCGGGGCCGACGAGCCCGGTACGCCGCTGGCGGAGGTGGCAAGCCGGCAACGGACGTGCCGCCCGGACGGCACGCCGGTGCCGGACGACGACTGGCCGATCCGCCGGGCCCTGCGCGGTGAGGAGATCAACCACGTCGAGCTGATGTCCTGCGACCCGCAGGGGCGACTCCGCTGGTACCTGGTCAACGCGCGCCCGGTGCGCGACGAGAGCGGCACCGTCGTGGCCGCGGTCTCGGCCGCCCACGACATCACCGCCCGGCACCGCGCCCGGCAGTACGAGGAGTGCAAGAACCGGGTGCTCAAGGTGCTGGCCACCGACCCCGACTCGCCGGACGCCGCCGACCGCATGCTGGCCGCGATCGGCACCACGCTGGGCTGGCCCTACCTGCGATTGTGGCTGGCCGACGACGATTCCGACGTGCTGCGGCTGGCCGCCCTGCACAACGAGCCGGGCGAACCACCCCTGCCCTTGCCCACCGGCATCGCCCGCGGTCAGGGCCTGGCCGGCCTGTGCTGGCAGACCGGCGAGCTGATCTGGGTGCCCGACCTGCACGCCCCGGGCGCGCCGATCCTGCCGGATGTCGCCGAGGGCGCGACCTATCTCTCCGGTGGCGCGGTTCCGGTGCGCAGCGGTGACCGGGTGGTCGGCGCGATCTCGTTCTTCTCCCGCTCCCGCCAGGGGGCCGACCCGGCGCTCGGCATGATGCTCACCGGCATCGCCGCGGTGATCGGGGCTTTTCTGGAACATCGGCGGGCGGAGATCCTCGCGCTGCACCTGGCCGCGGCCACCGACGAGTACATGGCGTTGGCCGGGCACGAGTTGCGTACCCCGCTGACCTCGATCGGCTCCTACATCGATCTGATCGCCGAGTCCGCCGACGAGACGCCCTTCGGTGAGTTGCGGGAACTGTTCGAGGTGGTGCACCGCAACAGCACCCGTCTGCGCGAGCTGGTCGACCGGCTGATGGACGTGGCCGGCCTGGAGTCCGGGCACATCGTGCTCGCCAACCAGCCGGTGGACCTCACCGAGGTGGTCACCGATTCGGCCGGCGCGATCGCCGGGACCGCCTTCGACCGGGGCATCTCGATCGCCATCGAGCGACTCGACCGGGTGCGGGTGCCGGGCGACCGCGACCGGCTGCGGCAGGTGGTGGACGCCCTGGTCGGCAACGCCGTCAAGTTCAGCCGGTCCGACTCGGTGGTCGACGTCAAGCTGGTCGACCAGGGACATCAGGCGGTACTCACGGTCAGCGACAGCGGCGTCGGCATCCCGGTGGCCGAGCAGGCCCGGCTGTTCCAGCGGCTCTATCGCGGTGGCAACGCGCGGCACACCGGCATCCCGGGCTCGGGTCTCGGCCTGGCGCTGTGCCGGGCGGTGGTGGAACGGCACCGGGGCACGATCGCCCTGTCCTCGCACGAGTCGCGGGGCACTTCCGTCACAGTGCGCCTGCCGATGTAGGCCGGGACGGCCCGCGCTTTGCGGGAGTCGAGCCGGGCCGACTGATTCTTTGTCAGACTTCGGTTATGGCGGTCAGCTGGCGCTTCGATGGCAACGACCTGCTCAGCGGGGTGGGCGACGGGTGGGACGAGTACGCCCTGTCGAACGAGGGCGGGGCCTGCGTGCCCGCGCCGCTGGGCCGATCCCTCGCCGATTTCACCAGCAGCTCCGACCTGTGCGTGGTCTGGCAGGCGATCCTGGGCCAGGCCCGTCGCCGGCGGGGCCGCCCGGTGATCCTGACCTACCGTTGTGACGCGCCGGACGAACGCCGCATCATGCGCGCGACCGTGACCGGCCACCCCGGCGGCGAGGTCGAGATCGTCAGCTCGCTGCAGCACTACCAGCCGCGCCCGCCGGTTCCGTTGCTGGCCCAGCCGGCCGGCGCGGGCGACGAACTGATCAAGATGTGCGCCTGGTGCGCGCGCATCCAGGCGGACGGCTGGGTCGACGTGGAGGAGGGCTGTCGCCGCCTGAACCTGCTGGAGGCGGACCCCGAGGATCTGCCGGCGATCACCCACGGCATCTGCGAGGACTGCCGGTCGGCCGTCATGCGGGGCCTGGACCCCTCGCCCGACCGGGAGCTGGCGGAGGTCACCCACGGCGGCTGAGAGCCGGCACGGGTCAGGCGAGGGGCAGGCCGGCCGATTGGGTGTGCGTCGGCTCCGGGGCGGCGTGATGGGTCAGGATCGCCCCGGTCAGGAAGGTCCCGCCGACCGCCAGCGCCCCCAGCACCCCGAGTGAGATCTGCTGCTCGTGGTCCAGCTGACGGTCGTAATCGGCCTCGGTGATCACGGTGACCCGCCCGTTGTCCTGGATCACGTACCGGCCGTCCCGCATCTCGGCGTTGCCGTCCAGGGCCGCGAACGCCACCACCACCGCGAGCCAGAAGCCGAAGAAGATCACGCCGGCCAGCATCGAGGCCCAGTGCGGGACGTGTGGCGGCACCCAGGAGGTCAGGCTCCAGCGGGAGCGGGGCCGGGTGGTCCGGTAGTACCAGCGGTTGCCGAGCACACCCGCGATCAACCCGGGAATCGTCAGCAGGGCGGCTGTGCCGACGGCGGCGGGGGTGGGGACGAGGCGTACGCCGGCCAGCAGACCGGCGATCAGCGCGGCCGCCCAGAGCACGCCGGCGGAGCACATCGCGCCGCACAGGATCAACAACCGATGCGGGATCATCAAGTCTGGACGCTAGCGGCCTACGGGATCGCGCGGGGCGGTTTCCCGCCGACGTGTTCCGGCGGGTGGCTCAGCCGGCGAGGCGGCAGCTGATCTCCATCCCGTCCTCGACCGGAAAGCTCACGCTCAGGTAACCGTTGGCCGGGTCCCGGACGTGGTCGAGGTAGGGCTGAACGCTCGCGAAGCTGCTGTCGTCGCCGATGACCAGGGCGCCCGGGGTCAGCCGCGGCTCGAGCAGCCGCAGCACCGGTAGGTACAGGTCTTTCCACCCGTCGAGCAGCACCAGGCCGATCGGCTCGTCGATCGTGCCGAGTGTCCGCAGCGCGTCGCCGGCGAGGACGTCGACCAGTTCGGCCACGCCCGCCTCGGCGAGGTTGGCCCGGGCCGCGGCGACCTTCGTCGAGCTGAGCTCGGTGGTCACCACCCGGCCCCGGCCGTTGTCGCGGACGGCGGCGGCGAGGTAGAGCGTGGAGATCCCGTACGAGGTGCCGAACTCGACGATCGTCCGGGGCCGCGCGAACCGCGTGAGGTTGTAGAGCAGCCGGCCGCCGTGCGCGGAGACCGGCATGTAGGCCGAGGCGAGGGCGTCGGCGCGGTGCTGGGCGGAGGCGTCGGACGGTAGCGACGGGATGTCCAGTTCGTCGTCGCGCAGCGAAGCGGTGTGGAGCCGATCGAGGATGCCGTTGATCGGCTCGGTCAGGAGTGAGGTCATGACTGCGAACCATAGACGCAACGTTGCGTCTAGGCAAGGTACGATGTGTCCATGCATCGCGGAAATCGTCACGGACGCAGCGAGCAGGCACGCCTGGCGGTCCTGCACGCGGCGGACGACCTCCTGGTGGAGAACGGCTTCGCCCGGCTCACCGTCGAGGGCATCGCCCAGCGGGCCGGCGTGGCAAAACAGACCATCTACCGGTGGTGGCCGTCCAAGACCGACATCCTGTTCGAGGCGTTCGTGACCGATGCGGCCGAGGAGATCACGCCGCCGGACACGGGCGACCTGACCCGGGATCTGATCACTTATCTCGGCGCGCTCGCCCGCTTCCTGACCGCCTCCGACGCCGGAGCGGTGTTCCGGGCACTGACCGCGGAGAGTCAGCACGACCCGGCCCTGGCCGCCCGGCTGCGCCAAGAACACTGGACCGGCCAGCGCGTACGCGACCGGCAGTTGCTCCAGCGCGCCGTCGAGCGAGGTGACCTGCCGGCCATGGCCGACCTCGACACCATCGTCGACCGGCTGGTGGGACCGCTCTACTACCGGGCCCTGGTCACCGGCCAGGAGATCACCACCGAGTTCGTGACCGAGCTGGTCCGCGCGACCATCGACGCGAAGTGATGTCCGGCGGGGCGTCGCTGTCCGGCGCAGGAGGGCCTTCTGCTTTCCTGGGACCATGACCAACGCCTGGCTCGACGCGCCCGCGGCGGCCGTCGCGGAAACGGCGCGCACCCTCCTCGGCTGGCTGGCCGTGGTGGACGGCGTCACCATCCGGATCACCGAGACCGAGGCATATCTGGGCCTGGGGCAGGACCCGGCCAGTCACGCCCACCGCGGCCGCACCGCGCGTAATGCGGCCATGTTCGGCCCGGCGGGTCACCTCTATCTCTACCGCATCTACGGAATGCACACCTGCGCGAATGTCACCTGCGGACCGGTGGGGGAGCCCGCGGCGGTTCTCCTGCGCGCGGGCCAGGTGGTGGACGGGGCCGACCTGGCCCGCTCCCGGCGGCCCGCGGCCAAGCGCGATGTCGATCTCGCGTCGGGGCCGGCCCGCTTCGTCGAGGCCCTCGGCCTGCCACTGACCGCCTACGGGACCTCGGTCGTCGACGGCACCGGCCCGCTGACCCTGCGTCCCCCGACCGAGCCGGTCCCGGCCGAGCGCATCCAGGCCGGCCCGCGGGTCGGCGTGACCGCCGCGCACGATGTGGCGTGGCGATTCTGGATCGCCGGCGACCCGACCGTCAGCGCCTACCGCCGCCACGTGCCCCGCCGCACCGGCTGAGCCGTTACGGCTTGCGGGCCACGACCCCGAACAGCGACGCCTCGACCGGCGTCGCCGTCTCCTCGGCCGCGAGACCGATGTGCCTCTTGGCATTCACGATCAGCGATCAAGTCGTTACGGTGGGCAAGTGACAACTGCGCGGGCATCTCGCTTCGGGATTCTCGCCGGCTCGTTCGAGACGTTCGAATCGTCTCGTTCGAGACACTCCGAAGCCGTGCGGGAGTCGCCTTGTCCGAGACCGGTTCCACCGTTCCCCGCCGTCAGGTCGGACGCCTGATGCGCCAGCTGCGCGAGCGGGCCGGCATCTCGCGTACGCCCCGAGCGTGATTCCGGGACTGCTGCAGGTCGATCTGGTCGGAACTGGAAGAAGTCGCCCTCAGTCAGGCCGACTCGGATGATCTCCGCAACGCGATCCTCAAGGAGAGCGATGGTTGATCTGTCCGATGCGGTGTGGCGCAAGAGCAGTCGCCGCGGAGGCGACGGCGGCGACTGCGTGGAGGTCGCGTTGAACCTTTCGAGCGTCGTGGCCGTACGAGATTCCAAGAGCCGCAACGGCGGGATGCTGGTGTTCGGGCGAGATGAGTGGAGGGCCTTCGTCGACGGCGTCCGGGCCGGCGACTTTAGATCTCCGTGATCCTTTTCTTAAGGGACCTTTAGCTGGTGGGTGCGCGGGCTGTCGCGCACCCATAGTTGCCTGGCCGACCCCACCAGCCAGCTTGAGGATCTCCCGTGCCGATGACCGCCGCCGCCCGTTTCCGCTACACGCTGGTGGCCGGTGCCACCGCCGTGGTGATCGGGACCGGATTCACGGTCATCGGCCTCAACCGCCATGCCGAAGCCGAACCCGCCGCGGCCACTGCCGCCGACCAGCCCCGCGCCGAGTCGACGACGGCCGCCGCGAAGACCGACAGCGACCTGCTCACCGACCCCACGGCCGCGCCCTCGGCCACCCCGTCGGCCACCAAGCCGCCGTCCCCCGGCGCGACCCCCAAGAAGACCGTCACCACCCGGCCCACCGTGAAGCCGACCAGGACCAGGGCCAAGGCGACGGCGCAGGGTACGGCGCCCAAGACCGGCGACGAGGTTCTCGACGCGGTGCTGTCGCACATCAACTCGGCCCGCGTCGCCGAGGGCCTGGGCGCGCTGACCCTCGACGCCGACCTGTCGAAGGCCTCCGGCCTGCACAACCAGCTGATGATCAGCGGTTGCGGCCTGTCCCACCAGTGCTCCGGCGAGAAGGGCCTGGGTGACCGCTTCAGCGCCCAGAGCGTCAAGTGGAACTCGGCCGGCGAGAACATCGGCTACGGTTCCAGCGGCTCGAGCAACGCCGAGCTCATCAAGGCCGCCAACGGCCTGACCGACAGCATGCTCGCCGAGGTCCCGCCGAACGACGGCCACCGCAAGAACCTGCTCAACAAGGGCTTCGCCCGGATCGGCCTGAGCGTCGTCCGCGACAGCAAGGGCATCACCTGGATGACCCAGGACTTCGTGAACTAGTCGCGCCAGGAATGCCCCGGATGCACCAGATCGAGGGCATCGTCGAGCCACCTCCGCTGTTCCCCGGTGAGCACCGGCGCGAGCAGCGCGAAATCCGCCTCGTCCTTGGCCCGCTGATGCTTGGCCTTGAAGAGCAGAACCACCTCCGGGCTGAGGTAGGGAATTCCGTCCGGCCCGGTCAAGACGATCGACGCGTACGGGCGCCGCAGGCTCGCGTGGCGCCGCGAGATCCACGTGTCGCCGTCGTGGGGTTCGCGCATCACGTCGAAACGCCAGACCTCGGCCGCCGGGTCGAGCGCCCACGTCTGGAATTCCGCCTCGAGCGCCGCCGGCGTGGCCGGCACCACCCGCCCGCTGCCCGCCACCCAGAACGCCAGCTCCGGGAACCGCCCCGCGACCATGGCGAACCGCTCCCGCGGCACCGCGATCTCCAGATCCTCGTGCTCCCGCGTGACACGCCCGAGGTGCAGGTCGACCGCCCACCCGCCGGCGACGTACCAGGGCGTCCCGATCCCCCGGAGCCGTTCGGCGACCAGCCGCGGAGGCCAGCACTCCCAGGCGTCGATGTCCGGAATCACCCGCCGAGCGTAGCGGCTCCCCCATGTCCCGCAAGACGTGCCGATCCGGCCCCGCGGGTGGCGATCTAGAGTGCTCCGGTGGCCAACACTCTCAAGACGCTGTTCCGCAAGCTCATCGACGCGTTGTCGGAACCCGCGCAACCCACGCCGGCTCCGCGACCGAGCCGGCCCCAGACCGGCCGGCCCCCGACCGGGCCGGTCGGCACCCGGCAGCCGCGGCAGACCCAGCACCTTCCCAAGCCGCGGAGCGGCCGGCACCTGGACTACTCGCCGAGCCTCGACGGCGACGCGGACCCGGGCGAGGTCGTGTGGACCTGGGTGCCCTACGAGGACGACCCGGCGCAGGGCAAGGACCGGCCGGTCCTGGTCGTCGGGCGCGACGGCGGCACGGTCCTCGGGCTGATGCTGTCCAGCCAGAGCGAGCGCGACGGGCAGCACAACTGGTACGCGCTCGGCCCCGGCAGCTGGGACCGGGAGTCGCGGCCCAGCTGGGTGCGGCTCGACCGGGTGCTCGAGATCGACGTCGACGGCATCCGGCGGGAAGGGGCGATCCTGGACCGCGGCAAGTTCGACCTCGTGGCGGCGAAGCTGCGCCAGGACCACGGCTGGGCGTGACGGCGGCCGGATAGCGTTGACACATGGACGTGATGGTCGGATTCGGCGGCAAGCAGGCGTGGCTCGCGGTGGCCGGCGTGGACGCGTACGCCGTACTGAAAGCTCTGGGTCTGAAAGATCTTGGCGAAGTGTCGTGGCGGGACGGGATCGACCTGGCGCATCTGACCGACGACCGGGTGGCGGTGACGCCGCCGCTGCCCGGGGCGCGGGACACGCTCTGGACCCTGGCCACCGGCCGGCACCTGCTCAGCCCGGCCACCAGCACCGATGTGCTCGAGCTGTCCGCCACCCTGCACACCGAGGTGCAGTTCTTCGTCACCCACCGGGTGACCGAGACGCATCGGTGGCAGCGGGCCGCCGACGGTGAGCTGATCCGGGCGTTCGGTTACGTCGGGCGGAGCGGTGCGGTGACGTCCTGGCACGGTGAGCCCGGGCCGGTCGAACGTGATCTGGGTCTGCCCGCCGAACTGGACGAGGACTCGACCGTTCTGATCAATGAGAAGGACGTGCTCAGGGTGGCGGACGCCTGGAGCATCGACCCGACGACCTTGACCGGGCGCGCGGCGCCCGGTCCGCTGCGACTCGGCGCGACCGACTGAGAGAGGCCAACCGATGCGCAAGTACGTGATCATGGGCGTGCAGGGGAGTGGCAAGGGCACCCAGAGCGAACTGCTCTGCAACGAACTCAACCTGGTGCACATCTCCGTGGGCGACATCTTCCGGTGGAACGTGCAGAACCACACCAAGCTCGGCGCCCAGGTGCGCCGCATCATGAACGCCGGCGACCTGGTCGGCGACGACCTGGTCGAGTCGGTGGTGCGGGAACGGCTCGACCGGCACGACTGGAACTACGGCTTCGTCATCGACGGCTTCCCCCGCAACGGGCGGCAGGCCGAGTTCTTCATGGAGAGCTACGACATCGACGGCGTCATCCATCTGGAACTCCCGGAGGACGAGGTACGCCGCCGGGTGCTCAGCCGGCGCCTCTGCCCGAACTGCGGCATGGACTACAACCTGATCGCCGACCGCCCGAAGCAGGAGGGCCGCTGCGACATCTGCGGCCACCAGCTGATCACCCGCGAGGACGACACCCCCGAGGCCCTCGAATCCCGGCTGGCCGACTACAACGAGAAGACCCGCCCGGTCCTCGACCTGTTCCGCCGCAAGGAGTTCGTGCACGACATCGACGCCCGCCCGCCGGCCGAGAAGGTGCAGGCGGCGATCCGCGACGCGCTGCACCTCCCGCCCCCGCGCGGCTGAGCCGGACGGTCGGACCGCATCTCAGCCGCGCGGGAGACGGTCGCGGATCGCGCGATAGGCATCCCACGGGACGGCCGGCCGGGTGAGGCCGCGGTGCTCCAGGTAGCGACGGGTGGTGGCCTGGCACCCGCGGCTGATCCGGATCGGGTCGAGCACGCTGGAGCGATGTTTCTGCCCCGGTTCGACCAGCCGTTCCGGCCGCAGGAGCCAGCCCCGGCCGTCGGCCGCCAGGTGGCCTCGCACGTTGGCGTTGTGCAGATTCCACAGCTGGTCGTCGTGGCGATGCACGAGAAGTCCGGCCGGTCCCGCCACGACCGGTACGTCCGCCGGCACGTCGACCCGGTAGCCGCCGGGCTCGGCGGTCACCGACGTCCGCACCAGCACGGGCGCGCCGTCGGCGTCGGTCCCGATGAGCACGACCGATTCGTAGTCGGCGAGAACCTCGGCCCCGGCCAGCGAGCTCCCGGCGAGCGCCTGGTTCGTGGTGACCGGCAGCGGCCGGCTGACGATCTCGTCCGGGC
>NZ_BOMM01000084.1 GCF_016862195.1 Paractinoplanes ferrugineus
AGGTCGCGACCCCACGGACCAGGATCTGGGCGGGCTCGTCCAGTCCGCTCGCGGTGGGGTCGGAGAACAACAGCGCCACCCGGCCGTCGCGGCGGATGTTGAAAGCCTTCTGCGGATAGCCCAGCGACGTGGTCAGCAGGAAGGTGCCGTCGTCGAGCCGCAGGCCGGTGGTGGGCCAGGCGACCGGCGAGCCGCTCCTGGTCAGGGTCGCCAGCTCGCAGGTGCGATAGGCGTCGATCATTTCCGACATCGTGTCCACGACGTGGCACCCTATCCAGATCCGTGCCCACCCGCCCGGGCGGCTCGGCCGGGCTCGGCCGGCCTGGCTATGATCCGCGAAGATCCGACAACGCCGGGGCGACGAGGCTGACATGGCTGGTTATTCGGGCACGCCGCTGCCCCGCAAGCTCGGCATCAAGCCAGGCCACCGGGTCGCCCTGCTCGAGGCGCCGGCCGGCTTCGAGGCCACCCTCGAAGATCTGCCCGACGGCGTCGTCATCCGGCCCGACCTGGCCGCCGACCTGGCCGCCGGCGTGCCGACCGACGTGATCGTGCTGTTCGTGACCGAACGCCACGTGTTGCGGGCCCGCCTCGACGAGGTCAGGCGCGGCCTGGCCCAGAACGGCGGCTTCTGGGTCGCCTGGCCGAAGCGGGCGTCGAAGGTGCCCACGGACGTCACCGAGGACGTCATCCGTGCGATCGCGCTGCCGACCGGGCTGGTCGACAACAAGGTGTGCGCGATAAACGAGATCTGGTCCGGCCTCCGGCTGGTCATCCGCCGCGAAAACCGCACGCCGGCCACGTGACCCGTCTCGCCGAAGGTGCTCACCACGAGCAGGGCGGCGGCGGCACGGACGTGTGGTTACCGGTGAGGAACTAAGAACTCGGAGCACACCCAGCCGGGCATGCTTGTATTGCTTGTCATGGCCAACTCCTTGCAGCGCCGCGCCGGACACCCCGGGTCGCGCATCCTCAGCGTCGCCACCTACCGCCCGCGGGCCGAGGTGCGTAACGAGCCGATCGCCGCGCTGATCGACTCGAGCGACGAATGGATCCGCCGGCGCTGCGGCATCGAGTCGCGCCGGCGCGCCGCACCGGACGAGGACCTGGTCATGATGGCGGCGGCGGCCGCCTCGAAGGCGTTGGCCGGCGCCGGTGTCGATCCGCGCGACGTCTCGTCCGTCCTGGTGGCGACGATGTCCCACCGTGGCCGGGCGACCACCGTGGCGCCCCTGGTGGCCGACGCGCTGGGCGCCACCGCGGCCGGCGCGATGGATCTGGGCGCGGCGTGCTCCGGATTCCCGTACGCACTGGCGACCGCCGACGCGCTCGTCCGCAGCGGAGCGGCCGACCACGTGGTCCTGGTCGGCGCCGAGCGCATGACCGACATCATCGACGAGCGCGACCGCAGCACGGCGTTCCTCTTCGGCGACGGCGCGGGCGCGGTGGTCGTCGGTCCGGCGCAGACGTGCGGCATCGGCCCGGTGGTGTGGGGCGCCGACGGCGCCCGGAGCGAAGTGCTGCGGTACGACGAGGCGGGCGTTCTGCGGATGGCCGGCCCGGAGGTCTTCCGCTGGGCGACCTCCGTCGTTCCCGACCTGGCCAGGCGCGCGCTGGACGCCGCGGGCATCTCCACGGCCGACCTCGCGGCCTTCATCCCGCACCAGGCCAACCTGCGCATCACCATGGCCGCCGCCAAGGCCCTGGAGCTGGGCCCGCACGTCCAGGTGGCCACCGACATCACCACCAACGGCAACACCGGCGCGGCCTCCATCCCCCAGGCGATGGCTGCCCTGCCCGACACGACGGGACCCGCGCTGCTCGTGGGCTTCGGCGCCGGCCTGTCGTACGCGGCTCAGGTCGTCATGCTGCCCTGACCGGCACTCAGAACGGCAGCCGTACAGCGTTCGAGGCGATCTCGCTTGGCGGGTTGGTGAAGTAGGTGTCGTCCCGGACGGCGCCGCCCGCCTGTTGCAGCTGATGCTGCCGCATGCTCTCGGCCCCGGCGCTCTCGGCGTCGGTGAGGGCATATATCCGGCCCTGGCGGACGAACTTGAGGTCCGCCTCCGGGGGCAGCGCGACCTCGAAGGCCTTGGTCGCCGCCGACACCGGACGGCGCGGGAAGAAGTCGGTGTTCCCGTTGCCCCAGTCCGTCTCGATGATGAACCAGTAGGTCCGGCCGGCCTCGGCCCGGCCGGAGGCCACGGACGTGACCTTGACGGTGTTCGTCGTGGTGCGTACAGCGCTGAGGGTGAAATGCAGTTCCTCCGCCGCCGCCTCCGGGCTGCGCCGTGCGTCGGGCTCCCGGGACCGGGTCGTGACCTTGCGGTTCCCGGCCGTGTCCGCCGCGGCCGAGCCGTCCGGCGGGTCGGCGAGCCGGGTCGGCGGCCGCGGGTCGGCCGGCGGGTCGGTCGATGGGGGAGTCTGCGAGGTCCCGGCGGTGGACGGCGGCGGAACCGGCTCGGGCGAGCGCGACGGCCCCCCGGTGGCGGCCCTTTCCGGCGTGGAAACCGAATTCGACTTCCCCGCCTCCCAGCCGTAATAGTCACGCGCCAGGGCGAGGCCCGCGATGAGCAGCGCCGCGACCGTACCGATCGTTGCCTGGGTCTGATGGTCTTTGATCCAACTCCGGATGCGCATGGATCTCGCCACTCCCTCACACCTCGACCCGTGCGAAAACGCAGGACGTGTCCTGCTAACGAGAAGCGAGGGCTCTCGGTCACGGCGCCGAACGCCGTCAGCCGGCGTCGTGGAGTTTGTAGCCGTGCGCGGCGAGGTGCTTTTCGATGGTGTCAGCGACATGTTCGACGACGGCGACCCGGGCCAACGGTTTGTTGTCTCCCGGAATGATTTTCCAGTGCGCCCGTTTCTTATCGGTTTTGTCGAGCATGTCTTCGATGGCATTTTCATAGGCGGGTCGCTTCTCGCGATTGCGCCAGTCCTCGTCGGTGAGCTTCCACTGGCGGAGCGGGTCGCCGGCACGATCCTCGAAGCGCTTGAGCTGTTCCTCGGGCGAGACATGCATCCAGAACTTGATCAGGATGGTGCCCTCGGCGGCCAGCGTCCGTTCGAACTCCACGATCTCCTGATAGGCGCGGGTCCACTGCTCTTCGGTGGCGAATCCCTCGACTCGTTCGACGAGGACGCGGCCGTACCAGGAGCGGTCGAGCACGGTCATGCCGCCCCAACCGGGCAGGACGTTCCAGAATCGCTGGAGGAAGTGGTGTCGTTTCTCGTCGTAGGTGGGTGCGGCGAACTGCGACACGCGTACGTGTCGGGGGTCCAGGGGTGCGACGAGGCGTTTGATCGCGCCGCCCTTGCCGGAGGCGTCCCAGCCTTCGAAGAGCACGCACAGGGGCGGCCCGATGCGTTTCTCGCCGATCTGCCCGCCGAGGAGCAGCCGCAGCCGCAGGAGGCGTTCTTGGGCGGCTTCGAGACGTTCGAGGCCCTGCTGCTTGGACAGTTTGGCGCTCAGATCGACCTTGGCGAGGTGGCTCATGGGATACAGCATGGCCAAACCCGGTTTCCGGTGCACGTGCGGGTGCGGGACAATTCGATTGTGACTTTCGTAGACGACCTGACGTGGCGTGGCCTGATCCAGGATTCCACCGGCCTTGATTCGCTGACTCCGGCACTCGACGGCGGAAACCTGACGTTCTATGTGGGTTTCGACCCGACCGCCGCCTCACTGCATGTCGGCCACCTGATGCAGGTCATCACCGCTCGCCGGCTCCAGCAGGCGGGGCACAAGCCGCTGCTGCTGGTCGGCGGCGCCACCGGGCAGATCGGCGACCCGCGTGAGTCGAGCGAGCGTTCCCTCAACCCGCCCGAGGTGGTCGAGGGCTGGGTCACGCGGATCCGCTCGCAGCTGGAGCCGTTCGTGACCTACGAGGGTGCCAACGGCGCCGAGATGGTCAACAACCTCGACTGGACCGGTCCGACCTCGGTGATCGACTTCCTGCGCGACGTCGGCAAGCACTTCCCGGTCAACAAGATGCTGGCCCGTGACGTGGTGCGCAACCGCCTCGAGACCGGCATCAGCTTCACCGAGTTCAGCTACCAACTGCTGCAGGCCAACGACTTCTACGAACTGCACCGACGGCACGGCTGCCAGCTGCAGTACGGCGGGTCCGACCAGTGGGGCAACATCACCGCGGGCGTCGACTACATCCGCCGCCGCGGGGCCGGCCCGGTGCACGCCTTCGTGACGCCACTCGTGCTCAAGGCCGACGGCACCAAGTTCGGCAAGAGCGAGGGCGGCGCGGTCTGGCTCGATCCCACGATGACCTCGCCCTACGCCTTCTACCAGTTCTGGATCAACGCGGACGATCGCGACGTGAGCCAGTACCTGCGCTACTTCAGCTTCAAATCCCGCGACGAGTTGGAGGAGCTGGAGAAGGCGACGGCGGAGCGGCCGCAGGCCCGGCTCGCGCAGCGAGCGCTCGCCCACGAGCTGACCACGTTGGTGCACGGCGCCGACGAGGCGGACCAAGCGGTCGCTGCTTCGCAGGCGCTTTTCGGGCGAGGTTCGCTGGAGTCACTCTCGGCGGCCACGTTGCGGGCCGCATTGTCCGAGGCCGGCCTTGCTTCTGTACGGGGTGAGCTCCCGACCATGACCGGGCTGCTCCGCGAAGCGGGCCTGGTGTCCTCGGCCAATGAGGCCCGGCGCACCATTGCCGAAGGCGGGGCCTACCTCAACAACGAGCGGATCACCGACGGTGAAGCCGTTCTTGACACCGCTGCGCTACTGCACGGTCGCTTTCTGGTGCTCCGCCGTGGGAAGCGCACCTTCGCCGGCCTCGAATACGAGGCCTGACCTGAGGTTTTTCCATGATCGGCCCGCTGTGACCCGGCTCGCAGCGGGCCGATTTGGCATCCAGGGCGAGCGCCCTGTAATGTTTTCCGAGCCGCCAGGGAGACGGGCGAGCGAAACGGAGATCTTCGGATCGCCGGAGCGGCCGTCCTGGAGGAACCCAACGAATTGCACCGACAATTAGTCGTGTACTGTTCCGCGGGGCTCGAGCTTTTCCGAAAGTGATTTCCGACGAATTTCACGGATTTGACAATCGGGTAAAGCGAGGGTAAAGTTTTAGAAGTACTCC
>NZ_BOMM01000085.1 GCF_016862195.1 Paractinoplanes ferrugineus
CCCGGAGCCGCTCGGATCGAACCCGGGCGGCTCCGGCCGTCGTACCGCTCCTCCAGAGGAAATCGCACCTTGAATGCTGGGACACGCGCTCGTAACATGCGGGTCCCGGATACGAGCCATCGAGGCAGGGCGTTCAGTGACCGCGCTATCCCGCACCGAGAACGTCGCTGTAGTCAGCGCGGCGCGCGCCGGCGACAGCGACGCGATGAGTGAGCTCGCCCGGCTACAACTACCGTTCGTCTACCGTCTCGTCGCCCAGGCCATGCCCGGCGACCCCGATGTCGACGACGTCGTGCAGGACATCATGCTGCGGGCCTTCCAGCAGTTGCCCAGCCTGCGCGACCCGAAGAGCTTCCGGCCGTGGCTCGCCGCCACCGCCCTGCGCCAGATCGCGACCCACCGGACCCGGGGTGATCGGCTCGAGGGACAGGCCGCACCGCTCGACGCCGCCGTCGGCCTGCCCGACGCGGCCGCCGAGGTGGAGGGCCCGGCGCTGCTGCGGGCCGACCTCGCCACGCAACGCCGGCAGATCGGGCACGCCACCCGGTGGATGGGATCCCGGGAGCGAGCCGTCTATTCGCTGTGGTCGCTGGAGACGATCGGCGAACTGAGCCGCGCCGACACGGCCCGGGCGCTGAACGAGAGCGCCGCCAGCACGGGCGTACGCGTCCAGCGCATGCGCGAGCAGTTGGACCTGAGCCGCAAGGTCGTCGCCGCACTGGAGATGTCCCCCGGCTGCCCCGAACTCGAGGGTGTCGTCGCCGGCTGGGACAGCGTGCCGAGCGCGTTCTGGCGCAAACGCATCGGCAAGCACGTACGTTCGTGTCCCGTCTGCGCGCGGGCGACCCGCGGCCTGGTCCCGGTCGAGCGACTGCTCGCCGGGCTCGCCCTGATCACCGTGCCGGTGGCGCTCTCCGGTGCGGTGCTCGCCAAGTCCCTCGCCGTGGGCGGCGCGGCGCACGGCGCGACGGTGAGCGCGGCGACCTGGTTCGGCGGGGCCGCGCAGCTGGTCGCCGCGCATCCGGTGGTGGCCACGATCAGCGCGGTCGTCCTCGCCGCCGGTGTCGCGGTGCCGACGACCGCGATGACGACGTCCGGCCCGCACCGGCTGACCGGCTCCCCCGCACCGACCCGCTCGGCCGGGCTGCTCGCGACGGGCCGGATGTCGCTCGAGTCGACCGACTCGGTGGGCCGGTTCGTCACGGTCGCCGGCGACAACGGACTGCTCGGCCGGGTCAGCACCGCCAGCAGCCTCACCTCCCGGCAGCGGGCCACCCTGCGGGCGGTCCCGGGAATCGCCGATCCCGCGTGCTTCTCGTTCCGGGACCAGACCGGTCGCTATCTTCGCCACGCCTCCTTCCGCCTGCGGGTGAACCCGGCCGAGGGCACCGTCCTGTTCACCCGGGACGCGACCTTCTGCCCCCGGGCCGGCTCCGCCCCCGGCTCGATCACGCTGGAGTCGAAGAACTATCCGGGCTACTTCGTGCGGCACGTCGGCGACGCCCTGTGGATCGATCAGAACGACGGGAGCGCCGGTTTCCGCGCGCAGAGCTCGTTCGCCGTCCGCCCGGCGCTCGGCTGAGCCGCGGACGCACGGAACTTGATGGTGCGAGACCGCTCCCCTATCGTCGCGGAGAGGTCTCCGCAACAGCCGCCGGCCTCCCCGGACAGCAGGGAGAAGCATGGTCCGCGCCGACGCCCGGGAGAACCGCGCCCGCATCCTCGCGGCCGCCCGCGAAGCCTTCGCCGAGGATGACGACACCTCGATGAATCAGGTCGCCCAGCGGGCCGGCGTCGGGCCGGGCACCCTCTATCGCAACTATCCGTCGCGCGAGGCGCTCATCCTCGACCTCTATCAGGACGAGGTCGGCCAGCTCGTCGGCTCGGTGGCGGGCCTGCTCGAGGCGAACCCGCCGGTGGAGGCGCTGCGCCGGTGGACCACGGACCTGGTGGCCGGCATGCGCAAGAAGCACGCCCTGGGCGCCGCCCTGAGCCCGGACGCGCACAAGACGATCACCGAGCGGACGTACGCCCCGGTGCTCGCCGCGATCACTGCGCTGCTCGACGCCGGCAAGCGGGACGGCAGCATCCGCGACGATGCCGAGCCCGGCGACTTCCTGCAGTTCACCGGCGCTCTGTGGCGAGCCGCGCCGGAGCGCACCGCGCCGATGCTGGCGCTGATCCTCGACGGCCTCGACGCCCGCCGGAGCCGCTAGCGGAGAAGTCTCCGGTTACCGTTGCTAAGTGGAGACGTCTCCACTACCGTTGGCGTCACTTGTCGACGACCCGACGGAGGGCGACGGAAATGGCTGAGGTTCTGGTTACCGGTGGATCGGGATATCTCGGCAGCTGGTGCGTGCTGGCGCTGCTCGCGGCCGGCCACTCGGTCCGCACGACCGTGCGTGACCTGGCCCGCGAGCCGCAGGTGCGCGCCCAGCTGCGCAACGGCGGCGCCGACCCCGGTGACGAGCTCCGCGTGCTGCCGGCCGATCTGCGCGGCGACGAGGGCTGGCTCGACGCGGCGGCCGGCTGCGACGCGGTGCTGCACGTCGCGTCACCCACGCTGACCGGGACGCCCCGCGACGACGACGAGATGGTCCGGCCGGCCGTCGACGGCACGCTGCGCGTGCTGCGCGCGGCCCACGCGGCCGGCGTCCGACGAGTGGTGATGACCTCGGCGATCGGCGCGATCGCGTACGGGCACGAGCCGCGCGACACCCCGTTCACCGAGCGGGACTGGACCGACGTCGACGCCGGCATCCAGCCGTACCAGAAGTCCAAGACCCTGGCCGAACGCGCGGCCTGGGACTTCGTCGCCGGCCCCGGACACGGCCTGGAACTGGCCACCGTCAACCCGACAGCCGTGCTCGGCCCCGTCCTCGGCCCGGACTACGCACCGTCGCTGGGCGCCGTCGCGCGCATGCTCAAGGGCGAGATGCCGGCCCTGTTGCCGTTCGCCACCGGTTATGTCGACGTCCGCGACGTGGCCGCGCTGCACCTGCTGGCGATGACGGCACCGGTCGCCGCGGGCGAACGGTTCATCGCCACGGCCGGGCCCAGTCTGTGGATGCGTGACCTCGCCGCCATCCTGCACGACCGGCTCGGCGAGCGGGCCGCCAAGGTGCCGACCCGGGAGATGCCGCTGCGGCTCGCCCGGGGCCTGGCCCGGGTCGACCCGCGGATGCGCAGCCTGCGCGCGATCCTGGGCCGCGATCTCGACGCGACCTCGGCCAAGGCCGAGCGCCTGCTCGGCTGGCAGCCCCGGCCGATCGAGGACACCGTCGCCGAGACGGCCGAGAGCCTTCTCGCCCTGTGATCGCACCGATCGGCGCCGGGCGGCGGCGCGGGCGAGTTCTGCCGATTCGGCCGCCGAGTCGGACACGTCGGGCGGACGAAGCCCTGGCGGGTCGGCCTTTTCGCAGGTGAGACCGCCCGAAGCGCCGATCCGCCGGAACGCTGCGGCCCACAGGATCGTCGGCATGAGGCACGCGTACGACCCCGCCGGTCAGTCGAATCCGGCCCACGGCCAACGGCAGACCTTTCCCGGTCTCGTCGCCGGCACCGTCGCCGTGACCGTGGGCGGGATCCTCGGGCTCGGCGCGATCGTCTATCACTTCTCCGCCCCGGACGCGGCGGAGCAGACGACCGCCGCCGCCGAGGCCGGTGCGGACGACTCGACCGACCCAGCACCGGAGACGGCCGGACCCGCGGCACCGGCCGACCCGGGCGCCGACGTGACCGAGGACGTGGCCGTTCCCGGCGCCACCACGACCGGCGCCACCCTGACCGGCACCGCCAAGGCCGGCCCGACCAAGGCCGGCCCCATGCCGACGACGGCCGCCCAGCAGGGCATCACGTCCGGCGCCTTCTGCTCGCCGGCCGGCGCCACCGGGACGACCCCGGCCGGGCTGACCATGCGGTGCACGCGGGCGGCCGGCGAGAGTCAGGCCCGATGGCGAGCCGGCCCGGCGGCCACCACCAGACCGGCCACCACCAAGCCGGCGACCAGGCCGGCGACGGCGGCCCCGACCACGAAGCCGGCCACCGCTCCGAGCACCGCCCCGACGACCCCGGCGGCCACCAGGCCGACGACGACCGCCCCGCCGGTGACCGAGACCAGCACGGCGGCACCGCCGGCCGCCGGCGGGTGACCCGCGGCCCGCTTCCTCGTCGCGGGGCGCTCAGCTCGGGCTGATGTTCGCCACCAGCCGGGCGATGTGCGCCGAGCGCTGCTCCCGGGTGAACGGCCGGCCGGGCACGCCGGGGCGCCGCTGCCACGGGCGCGGACCGTCGGCCCGCCGGTATTCCACCCCCAGCGCGTCGAGCCGGGCCAGGTGTGTGTCCAGCCGCTCCTCGAAGTCGGCGAAGTCGCGGTCGGCCGGGCCCCACAGCGCCTCGGCGGCCGCGCACAGGCGGGGGAACGCGAGGTAGTCGACCGTACGGGGGGAGTCGGCGTGCTCGGTCCAGATGTTCGCCTGGCCGCCGAGGACGTGGCCGGCCTCGTCGTCGGTGAGCTCGGGCGGCACCGGGTCGAAGGCGTACACGTCGCGCACGCCCAGCGCGACGGCGACCGGGATCGGCTCGTCGGGCGAGTCGGACTGGCGGTAATCGAGGTAGACGCGATCCTCCGGGCACGCGACCACGTCGTAGCCGCGCCGGGCCGCGGTGACCGCGCCGGTCATGCCCCGCCAGGACGCGATGGTGGTGCCCGGGGCCAGGTCGCCCTCCAGGATCTCGTCCCAGCCGAACAGCCGGCGCCCGGCGGCGGTGAGGTGGTCGTCGAGCCGCCGGATGAACCAGGCCTGCAGATCCTCCTCCCGGCCCAGGCCCAGCTCGGCCATCCGCTGCCGGGTACGCGGGTCGGCGCGCCACTGGTCGCGGGGGCACTCGTCGCCGCCGACGCCGATCCACCGGGACGGGAAGAGCTCCAGCACCTCGTCGAGCACGCCGGTGAAGAAGTCGACGGTGGACTCCTCGGCGTTGAGCACGTTCGGGTTGATGCCCCAGCGGGTGAAGACCTCGAGGGGTGCTCCGGTGACGCCGAGCTCCGGGTAGGCGGCGAGGGCGGCCTGGACGTGGCCGGGTGACTCGATCTCGGGGACGACCGTGATGAAGCGTTCGGCGGCGTACGCGACGATCTCGCGGATGTCGTCCTGGGTGTAGTAGCCCCCGTGCGGACGGCCGTCGCCGGGGGCGTCGGGGGTGGCGCCGACCTGGCTCTCCCGCCGCCACGCCCCGACCTCGGTGAGCCGGGGGTAGCGCCGGATCTCCAGTCGCCAGCCCTGGTCGTCGGTCAGGTGCAGATGCAGGACGTTGAGCCGGTGCATCGCCATCAGGTCGAGGAACCGGAGCACGTCGGCCTTGGGCAGGAAGTGCCGGGCGACGTCGAGCATCACCCCGCGCCAGCCGAACCGCGGCGCGTCGGTGATCTCGACAGCCGGGATCGCCCAGCGCTGCCCGGCCACCGGCGCGCGGCGGTAGATCGCCGGCGGCAGCAGCTGCAGCAGGGCCTGGCAGCCGTAGAACACCCCGGCCGCCGCTCCCCCGGCGACGGTCGCCCCGTGCGATGTCACCCGGAGCCGGAAGCCCTCCGGCTCGAGCCCGTCGTCGAGCGCGAGCGTGACGGTGGCCGGCGACGACTCCCGCAACCGCAGACCGGTCGCGGGGCGCAGCGCCTGCTGCAGCCGGACGAGCACGCCGGCGAGCTCGTCCGGCGCGGCCACCGTGGTGCCGTGGTCGAGCACGAGTTCACCCTGGCCGGGAACGCGGGAGGTGGGGCGGGGGATCAACAAGGCGGAACCTAGCCCTTCACGGCGCCGGCGGACATGCCGGCGACGAGGTTGCGCTGGATGACGAGGAAGAACACGACGACGGGTACGGAGAACAGGACCGAGGCCGCCATCTGAGCACCGAAATCGGTGCCGGTGTGCGGGTTGGCGAAGGACGCGAGCCACACCGGCAGCGTGTAGCGGCTCTCGTCCGGCATGAACGTGTAGGCGAACAGGTAATCGTTCCACGCCGCGATGAAGGCGAAGATGCTGGTGGCGATCACTCCGGGGGCGACCAGCGGGAACAGGACGCTGAACAGGATGCGCCAGGGGCCGGCCCCGTCGATCTGGGCCGCCTCCTCGACCTCGTGGGGGATGGCGACGAAGAAACCGCGCATCACCCAGATCGAGAACGGCAGGACCGTCGCCACATCGGCGAGGACCAGGGCGGCGTACGTGCCGAGCAGGTCGACGCTGTTGAACATGGCGAACATCGGGATCAGCAGCGCGGTGCCGGGCAGCATCTGCACGGCCAGGATGACGACCATGATGGTGCGCCGGCCGGTGAACCGGAACCTCGACAGCGCGGCGGCGGCGAAGATGCCCAGGGCGATCGACGCGGCCACGGTCGCGGCGACCACGATGACGCTGTTGCGCAGGTCGGCCAGGAACTGCTCCTGGCCGACCGCCCGGACGAAGTTGTCCAGGGTGGGGTGTTCGGGCAGGAAGTGCGGGGTCGGCGTCAGCACCTCGGGGCGGGCCTTGAACGCGGTGTTGACCATCCAGTAGACCGGGAAGATCCACACCAGGCAGAAGAGCGCCGCGATCGAGTTGACCGGCCAGCGCCGGCGGCTTCTCACAGGTCCTCCCCGGCGCGCAGCAGGTTACGGATGTAGACGGCGGTCAGGCCGAGCAGCAGCAGGGTGGTGACCACCGAGATGGCCGCGCCCTGCCCGATCCGGAACCCGACGAACGCGGTCTTGTAGGTGAAGACGCCGAGGGTGGCGGTGGCGTCGCCGGGCCCGCCCCGCGAGACCAGCCAGATCTGGTTGAACACGTTGTAGTCCCAGATCACCGACAGGATCGTCACCAGCAGCAGGGTCGGGCGCAGGAACGTCAGGGTGATCCGGCGGTAGACGGTGCACTCGCGCGCCCCGTCGAGGCGGGCCGACTCCAGATATTCGGCGGGCACCTGGGTCTCGGCGGCGTTGAGCGTCAGGGCGATGAACGGCACCGCCTGCCAGACGATCAGGAGCCAGATGCTGACGTACGCCAGTGCCGGGTCCTGCGCCCAGTTGAGATCGGTCGTGTCACCGAAGACGCGCAGCTCGTCGAGCATCCAGTTGAGTACGCCGTAGCCGGGCTGGAACAGCCAGTTCCACACCAACGAGGACGCCACGTTCGGCATCGCCCAGGCGACGATCAGCACAATGGTGACCGTGTACCGCCAGTACCGCCCCAGCCGGGTGAGCAGGTGGGACACGCCCATCCCGAGCAGCACGCTGCCGGCCACCATCGCGGCGGTGAACAGCACCGTACGCAGCAGGGAGGCCCAGAAGGCGGGGTCTGCGAGCAGCGTGGCGTACTGGTCGAGGCCCACGCCGCGGTAGGCGCCGGTGAACAGCGTCCGCTGGTTGTAGTTGGTGAACGAGGTGAGGACGAGGAAGCCGATCGGCGCCAGCGTCACCGCTACGAGCACCAGGCCGGCCGGGCTGAGCAGCCACAGCGGGGTCAGGTCGCGCCGCCGTGCCCGCGGCGCGGCCTCCGGGGCAGCCGGTGGCGGCCTGGTCGCGTCGCGGGACGCGGTGGCGGTGCTCACCTCACTTGCCTTCGGCGAGCGTGGACTCGAGGTGCGCGTCGAACTCCCGGCCGGCGGCCTCGGGCGTCTTGGCGCCGGAGACGACGGCGGCGAAGACCTGGTTGATGCTCTTGTCGCCCTCGAGCGTGGGCCACTGGGCGGCGGCGGGGGTGGCCTTCGACGACAACGCGCCGGCGAAGAAGCCCTGCTGCTGCTCGTCGAGCCCGGCCTGGGCGGCCTTGATGCCTTCGGTGCTGTTGGGGATCCAGCCGTCCTTGCCGAAGACGTACCTGTCCTGGAAGTCGGGACCGGCGGCGATCTTCACCCACTGCAGGGCCAGGTCGGGCTCGTCGCTCTTGGCGGCGATGCCCCAGTCGGAGCCACCGAGCATCACCGGCTGGGATCTGCCCGAGGCGCCGGGGAAGGGGAACGTACCCAGGTCCTCGGCCTTGATCTGGGGGTTGGCCTTCTGGATGAGACCGATCGAGCCGCTGGTGGCCAGGATCGTGGCGGTCTTGCCGTCGGCGAACAGCTGGGTCTGGTCGGGCTGCAGGGTGTCCAGGGTCCGCGAGGCCGCCGTGGAGTACTTGTTCTGGAAGGTCTTGAAGTCGGCGAGGCCCTGCTGCGCCTCGGGGCCGGCGAGGCCGCCCTTCCAGGCGCCGCCGTCGCGCCGGGCGATGTCGCCGCCCGCGTCCCAGATCCACTGCATGCCCGCGTACCAGTACTGGCCGGGCAGGTAGAAGGGGGCGAAGTCGGCCGCCGTGTTCTTGCCCTTGAGTTTGTCGAGGGCGGCGGTCAGGTCGGCGTAGGTCTTGGGCGCCGCGGTGATGCCGGCGGCGGCCCAGGTCTTCTTGTTGTAGATGACGGCGCGGGCGCCAGCGAAGCCCGCCGCCGCGTAGAGGGCGCCGTCGACGGTGGCCGGTTCCTCGAGGCCGGCCAGCCAGGTGCGGCCCTGCTTGAGGTCGGCCCTGTACCTGGTCAGGTCGAGCAGGCCGCCGTTGGCCGCGTAGCCCGGCACCTGGGTGTTGCCCAGGTCGAGGATGTCGGGGGTGCCGGCCGTGGACAGGGCGGTGCTGATCTTCGTGGTGATGCCCTCCCACTGCTGGATCTGCAGGTCCACCTCGGCCCCGGTGGCCTGGGTGAACTGCTTGTCGAGGGCGGCCAGGGTGTCGGCGGTGTAGTCGCCGTCCATCACCCAGACGGTGATGGTCTTGCCCTCGCCGCGGGTGGTCGGGACCTTCGCCGCCGCGTCGTCGCCGCCCCCGCCGGAGCCGGACCCGCTGCTGCAGGCGCCGAGGGTCAGGACAGTCGCGGCAGCCAGGGCGGCCGCTGCGGGAAAGCGTCTCATGGGTGCTCCTTATGGGCGCGTTTCATCGACCGGCCGACCTTGGTCGCCCGGTTGGTCTGGAGTCAGGTGGTTACTTCGCCCGGCCGCGCTTACGGGTCGGGATCTTCTCGGGCAGCCGGTGGGCTTCGACCGCCCGGACGGTCAGTTCGAGTGCCTCGGCCGTGCGTTCGTAGGTGCGCTGCGCGACCGCGACGTAGATCATGTCCAGCACCAGCAGCTGGGACTGCAGAGCGGAGAGGGCGGCCAGCCGGAACGTGGTCTCCTGCACCACGGTGGTGAACAGGACGTCGGCGATCTCGGCGAGCGGGGACCGGCTGTGGCTGGTGACGGCCACGGTGAGGGCGCCGTGATCGGCGGCCTCGGCGAGGGTCTCGATCACTTCCCGGGTACGCCCGGAATGCGACAGCCCGATCGCCACGTCGCCGGGCAGCAGCAGGGCGGCGTTGGTCAGCGCGGTGTGCGAGTCGCCCCGGAACCACACCGGGACCCGGATGCGTTCGAGGCGGAACGCCATCTCCCGGGCCGCGGTGCCGCTGCTGCCGAGCCCGAAGATCTCCACCCGCTTGGCCTCGGCGATCGCGCCGGCGACCCGCTCGACGGCGGTGACGTCGAGGCCGGCGGCGGTGTCCTGGATGGCCCGGGTGTCGGCCGCGGTGACCACGTTGAGCACGTCGACGAGCGGGTCGTCGGGAGCGATGTCACCGCTGATGTCGGTCTCCCAGCGCGCCTGCTCGGCCCGGCCGGTCTCGGTCGCGATCGCCACCCGCAGGTTGGCGTAGCCCTTGAAGCCCAGCGTGCGGCTGAACCGGGTCACGGTCGCCGTCGAGGTGCCGGAGCGCTCGGCCAGGTCGACGATGCTCGCGTGGGCCGAGGAGTCGGGGTCGGCCAGGATCGTCTCGGCGATCCGGGCCAGCGCCTCCGGCATCTGCGGGCCGTCGCTGCGCAGCCGCCCGAGCAGCCCGCCACCCTCAACGCTCACGATAGTCATCCTTTTCATTGCGGCCGTTGGTGATGAAAATTACGACCGAGATCGACGGTAGTCAACAGCGGGCCGGCCGCTCGCGGCGACCGGCCCGCCTCAACTATGGATCAGCAGCGGCCGAGGTCCTGCCACTGGTCGGTCCAGCCGGGCTCCGAGCCCTGCGTCCAGTACTTGGCCTTCCACAGGTGCCTGCCCTGCCCGGAGGTGGGGCCGCCGGGGTCGCCGTACCGGCTCTTCTCGTGCTTGACCACGTTGCCGCCGGGGTAGACCGAGGTGATGCTCCACTCCGGGGCGTCCGAGCAGTTGGTCGCCGGCGTGGTGGGCGGCGGCGTGGTGGGCGGCGTGGTGCCGGGGGACGTCGGCGGGCTGGTCGGGGTGGTGCAGCCGCCCGCCGACGACGTGGTGTCCAGATAGGCGGTT
This sequence comes from Paractinoplanes ferrugineus, assembly GCF_016862195.1. Classification (GTDB taxonomy): domain Bacteria; phylum Actinomycetota; class Actinomycetes; order Mycobacteriales; family Micromonosporaceae; genus Actinoplanes; species Actinoplanes ferrugineus. The sequence goes on from NZ_BOMM01000085.1 coordinate 10,317, forward strand.
CCGCCCGTGCGGTAACCGGTCGTCCGGGTGCCGATCTGAGCCGGCGACAGCACCTGGTTCTTGGCGAACAGCACCCAGTCGACCTGCTGGTTGTAGGTACTGGTGCCGCCCGTGTGGGTGGCGGTGTCGATGAACCACAGGTTCCAGTTGATGGTCATCGTCTGGCGCGGGTAGAACTTGCCGGAGTGGTCACCCACCGGCACGCCGTCGATGTAGTAGACGATGTGCCCGTTCGCGACCTGGGCCACCAGCGTGTGCCAGCCGTCGAGGCTGGCGCGCTGCTCGGAGTGCACGTTGTCGGCGAACCACGGCTCGTTGCGGTAGGTGTACCAGCTCGTCTGGTAGTTGATCGGCCCGGTCTCGCCCCAGCCGCCGTTCGGCAGGTACTCGGAGATGTCCAGCTCGGAGTAGGTCGGATCGAGGTCGCCGTCGAGCGGGCTGATCGTGAAGAACGTCTGGTTGATGTGGTCGCCGTCGGCCCCGGCGGACGGCGTGTCGGAGAACTTGACCCGGCTGGCGTACGTGCCGTCCAGGAACTTCTTCTCGGTCGAGTAGAGCTCGGCGTGCTTGGTGCCGGCGGCGGTGCCGTCCGTCGACGCGGTCAGCTGCATGACCTGGTCGCCACCCGAGTTCGGGAACGTGATGCTGTTCGGCGACCAGTTCGCCCCGGGAACGCCCGGCCCGCCCTGGTAGCTGCGCGGCGTCCAACCGTGCCCGGTCAGGGTGGCGTCGGCCGACGAGCTGTAGTGGAAGTCGTCGAACAGATAGCCGCAGTCGGCGGCCGCGGCCGACGTGCCGGAGGTGAGGGCGACGGCGCCGGAAGCGGCCAGGACCGCCGCGGCAAGACCGGCCAATCGACGTTTGTCGATCAACATGGGGATGGTCCTCCCAAGGGAGTAGGGGACTTGGGTGACCGCGCCGGCGGTCGGACCGGCGCGGGGTCTAGGCGATCCGCCGGATGCGCCCGGCGTACCGGGCCTCCAGCTCGGCGTTGTGGTTCCTGCCGCCGGCCACGTTGTCCGACTGGTAGACGGGCGGCGTCATCCCCGCCTCGACGAGCGCCGCGACCACGTCGGTGACGAGCTGCTGGGCGAGCAGCGCGGCGGTGAGCGAGCTGACCGCGCCGACCGCACCGCCGCCGGGCAGCGCCAGCGCGGCGTCACCGGTCGGCGCGCCGTTGTCCAGCACCACGTCGGCGAGGTCACCGAGCTTGTGGCCGCCGGGGTGCCGGGAGGTGACGCCGGCCGAGTGCTCGGCCGAGGTGATCGCGATCAGCCCGTGCCCGCGCTCCTTGACCAGCCGGGCCATCTCGACGACGGCCCCGTTGATGCCGGAGTTGGAGGCGATCACGAAGACGTCGTCGGGCTTGACCGGGGCCAGGTCGTAGAGGCGGTGGGCGATCTCGGTGCGGCGCTCCACCATCGGATCGGCGAGGACGTCGAGGGGTTCGCCGCCGTAGAGGACGACGTCGCGCAGGGCGATCCGGTTGGTGGGCACCAGTCCCCCGGCCCGGCCCGCGATCTCCATGGCGACCGCCTCGGAGTGGCCGCAGCCGAACGCCTGGATCACGCCGCCGTTGCGGACCGACTCCGCGAGGATGGCGACGGCCTGGCGTTTCCGCTCCACCTGACCCTCGCCGACGCGGGTGATCAGGGCCCGGACCACATCCAGGTAGGCATTGCTCGTGACGGTCACGGCGGTCCTTTCGCAGGCGGTCACGGTTTTCACTAACTGCCGTTGCTGATGAAAATTACGACCGAGGTTGCATCTAGTCAATAAGAACTTCCTATGTTTCGATCGTGACCATGAGAGACGAGCTGGTGATCGGCGTCGATGCGGGCGGCACCACCTCGCGCGCCGTCGTCGCCACCACGACCGGCGTGATCCTCGGCCGCGGCACCGCCGGACCGGGCAACCCGGTCGCCGAGGGGGCCCTGGCCGCGGCCGGGATCGGTGACGCGATCAAATCGGCGATGTCCGGCCACGATCCGGCCGGCGTGGTGGCCGCGACCCTCGGGATCGCCGGCACCAGCGTCACCGCGCACCCGGTGATCGCCGACGCGTTCGCCGCGATGTGGGAGCGGGCCGGCCTGACCTGCCCGATGAGCGTCGTCGGGGACGTCATCACGGCGTTCGCGGCCGGCACACCGGCCGCCGACGGAGTCGTGCTCATCGCCGGCACCGGCGCGATCGCCGCCGAGATCCGGGGCCACGCCATCACCCGGACCGTCGACGGGCACGGCTGGCTGCTCGGCGACGAGGGCGGCGGCCGATGGATCGGGCTGCGAGCCGTGCGTGCCGCCGTACGGCAATGGCCCGCCCCGTTCGCCACCCGGATCGCCGCCCACCTCGGCGTGGCAACCGCCGACGAGCTGATCCCCTGGGCCCAGGCCCTGCCCCTGGCCGCCATCGGCGGTCTCGCCCCGATCGTCTGCGCGGCCGCCCGGGCCGGCGACCCGATCGCTTGCCGCATCGTCGCCGACGCCGTCCACAAGCTGTTACGAACCCTCGACGCGCTCCTCCCGGCCGGCCCGACCGTGCTGGCCGGCGGCCTGCTCACCGCCGACACCCCGGTCCGCGACGGCGTCCTCGCCGCCCTGGCCGAACGCGGCGCCCCCGCGCACACCGCCGGCGACCCCGCCGCGGCCGCCGCCTGGCTCGCCGCCCGCTCCCCGGCCCACCTGCACCGAGCCTTCCTCGACTCGGGCCGGTAACCCGGGGGCGGCCGACGCGCGGACGGCCGCCCCCGGGTTACTCGTCGCGGGCGGCGGCCGGGCCGGTCATCCGGCTCAGCAACGGCATCGTCGAGGCGACCACGGCGAGCGACAGGAGGAGGCCGGCGGCGACGATCGCGTAGTAGCCGGAGCTCGGGGCCCGCAGGGCGTAGTCCATCTGGGAACGCAGGAACAGCGACGCCGCATGGAAAACTGCTTAATGCAACCTGTTGGCAATAACCAGCAAGAGCTTTTATGCTCCCGGGGAGCTTCGGGAGGCGTGATGGAGACGACGACGGCGATGCACATCGCCAACGGGATCGTGGACGGACCGGTCTCGGCCGTGTTCGCCGTCCTGGCGGCGGCGGCGCTGGCGTTCTGTGTGAAGAAGGCGCGGGCTGATCTCGACGACCGGCTGGCGCCGATGGCCGGGCTGGTCGCGGCGTTCATCTTCGCGGTGCAGATGCTCAACTTCCAGGTGCTGCCGGGCGTCTCCGGTCATCTGCTGGGCGGCACCCTCGCGGTGGTCCTGGTCGGGCCGTGGGTGGGGGCGCTGTGCGTGTCGACCGTGCTGATCATCCAGTGCCTGCTGTTCGCCGACGGCGGGCTGACCGCGCTCGGGCTGAACATCACGAACATGGCGCTGCTCGGCACCGCCGCCGGCTATCTGCTGGTCGCCGGCCTGCTGCGGATCATGCCGAAGACACCGGGCGGGCTGGGCGCGACCGCCCTGATCGCCTCCGTCGTCAGTGTCACCGTCGCGTCGCAGGGCTTCGTCCTGCAGTACGCGCTCGGCGGCACCACCGATCTGCCGCTGCCGGCGGTCGCCGGCACCATGGCCGGCGTGCACGTGCTGATCGGCATCGGTGAGGGGCTGATCGCGGCCACCACGGTGGCGACCGTCGCCCGGGTCCGGCCCGATCTGGTCTACGCGATGCGCCGCTTCCGCAAGCCCGCCACCGCCGAGATCGGAGTTCCCGCGTGAAGCACAAACTCGGCTGGTTCCTGGGCGCCGGCCTGCTGGTGGCGCTGATCCTCGCCGGGGTGGTCAGCAATTTCGCCTCGGCCAGCCCCGACGGTCTCGACGCGACCGCCCGCGACGGCTGCACGTTCGGCGCCGACGACGAGATCACCGGTGGCACCTGCATGCTCCAGCAGGAGAAGGACCACCAGATGGCCGACTCGCCGCTGGCCGACTACGGCATCAAGGGCATCGACAACCCGTACCTGTCGACCGGTCTCGCCGGGGCAGCCGGCGTGCTCATCGTCTTCGGCGTCGGGGGCGGCGCGTTCTGGCTGCTGCGCCGCCGGTCCGCCGCCGACGCCTGACATGGGGGCCGGCCACGCGCACCCGCTGCACCTCCAGCGGGACAGCCCGGTGCACCGGATCGCGCCCGAGGTGAAGATCGCGGCCACGGTGCTGTTCACGATCGTCGTGGTGCTCACCCCGCGGACGGAGTTCCTGGCCTTCGCGGGCTACGCGCTGCTCCTGGCGATCGTGGCGGCCCTGGCCCGGGTGCCCGGTGGCTGGCTGGCCCGGCGCGCCACCATCGAGCTGCCGTTCGTCCTGCTGGCGATCGCGCTGCCGTTCGCCGGGCACGGACCCCGCACCGACTGGCTCGGCCTGTCGCTGTCCGTGGACGGTCTGCACGGGGCGTGGAACATCTTCGCCAAAGGCACCCTCGGTGTGCTCGCCTCGCTGCTGCTCGCGGCGAGCACCACGATGCGCGACCTGATCCTCGGCCTCGACCGGCTGCGTTGCCCGCAGGCGTTCACCCAGATCGCGACGTTCATGCTGCGCTACCTCGACGTGCTCGCCGACGACGCCCGCCGGATGCGGATCGCCCGGCTGTCACGCGGTTACGACCCACGCTTCCTGTGGCAGGTCAAGGCGTTCGCGGTCGGGGTCGGGGCACTGTTCCTGCGCGCCTACGAACGCGGCGAGCGGGTCTACCTGGCCATGCTGGCACGTGGCTACACCGGCCGGCTGCCCGCGCCGGAAGCACCGCGGCCGCCGGTGCGGCAGTGGCTCGCCGCCGGTGCGCTGCCCGCCGCGTCGGCCGGGATCGCCCTGGTTACCGTTCTGTCATGACCCCGACGCTGCGCATCGCCGGCCTGCACTTCAGCTACCCGGACGGCACGGTCACGCTGCGCGGCGTCGACCTGAGCGTGGCGGCCGGCGAACGGGTGGCGCTGCTGGGACCCAACGGTGCCGGCAAGACCACGCTCGTGCTGCACCTCAACGGCATCCTGCACGGCGGCGCCGGCACCGTCGAGGTGGCCGGGATGCGTGTCGACCCGGCCGACCGGGCCGGCCTCGGAGAGATCCGCCGGCGCGTCGGCATCGTCTTCCAGGACCCGGACGACCAGCTGTTCATGCCGACGGTCGCCGAGGACGTGGCGTTCGGCCCGGCCAACCTCGGTCTGCGCGGCGAGGAACTGCGCAACCGGGTGGCCGAGGCGCTGACCGCGGTCGGGATGGGCGCCTTCGGCGAGCGCGCGCCGCAGCACCTGTCGTTCGGCCAGCGCCGCCGGGTCGCGGTCGCCACCGTGCTGGCGATGCGCCCCGAGGTGCTGGTCCTCGACGAGCCGTCGTCCAACCTCGACCCGGCCAGCCGGCGCGAGCTCTACGAGATCCTGACCGGCCTGCCGATCACGATCCTGATGGTGACGCACGACCTGCCGTACGCCATGCAGTTGTGCTCCCGCTCGGTGATCCTCGACGAGGGCCGCATCGCGGCCGACGGGCCGACGCCGGACCTGCTCGCCGACCCCGCGCTGCTCGAGAAGCACCGGCTGGAGCTGCCGTTCGGCTTTCACCCGGCCCACCCCAGCAGCTGAAAGTTCCTTGATCACGCGGGAACCGTTCGCCGGTGGGTGCCGACCAATGCTTCAAGTGACCGCCGTCACGGCCGAGCCCCGCCCCATGAGGTGACCATGTCGACGACCGCTCCACCTTCGCCAACCGCGCGGATTCCCCGGCGGCTGACCGCTCCCGCGCGCGGTTTCGGCCCGTTGCTGCTCCGCCTGCATTTCTACGCCGGTGTCTTCGTGGCGCCGTTCCTGTTGCTGGCCGCGCTCAGCGGCCTCGCCTTCGTGTTCTCGCCGCAGATCGACCGGCTGGTCTACGCCGACGAGCTGATCGTCGCCGATCCGGGCGGCCCGGCCCGGCCGATGTCCGAGCTCATGGCCACGGCCCGGGCCACCCATCCGGAGGGTGCGGTGATCGCGATCCGGCCCGGCACGGGCGAGCGGAGCACCCAGATCGACTTCAGCTCGCCGGCGCTGGACGCCGAGCACGCCCACACGGTCTACCTCGACCAGTACACCGGCGCGGTCACCGGGCAACTGACCACGTGGTGGACCAGCACGCCGACCCAGACGTGGCTGGACGACCTGCACACCAGCCTGCATCTGGGCAAGTGGGGCCACCTCTACTCGGAGTTCGCCGCCAGCTGGCTGGCGGTCCTCGCCCTCGGCGGGCTGCTCCTGTGGTGGCGCCGCCAGCGCGGGCGCCGCATGCTCACCCCCGATTTCAAGGCCAGGCGAGGTGTACGCCGGACCCGCGGCTTCCACGCCTCCCTGGGTGCGTGGCTGACCCTGGGCCTGCTGTTCCTCGCCGCCACCGGCCTGACCTGGTCCGACTATGCCGGCGCCAACTTCGGCAAAGCGGTGGACGCGCTGCGGGGCAGCCGCCCCGCGGTGGCCACGACGCTGACCGGGGCCGGCCTCGCGGCCGCCGGCGGACATCACGGCATGGGCGCCGCCCCGGCCGCGCCGAGCGCCGCCGACCCCGCCACGCAGGTCGACTCGGTGCTGAAGGTCGCCGCCGACAACGGCATCACCCGGTCGGTCGCGGTGACCGTGCCCGCCGACAGCGGCACCGCCTGGACGATCACCGAGAACAAGGCGACCTGGCCGCTCGGGCGCGACAGCATCGCCGTGGACGGCGCCACCGGCAAGGTCACCGACCGCAGCGACTTCGCCGACTGGCCGGTCATGGCCAAGCTGACCCAGTGGGGCATCTACGCCCACATGGGCAACCTGTTCGGGCTGGCCAACCAGCTGCTGCTGGCCGCCTTGGCGATCGGCCTGAGCTGCGTGCTCGTCTGGGGTTACCGGATGTGGTGGCAGCGCCGGCCCACCCGCGCCGACCGCCGCTGGACCGTGGGCGCCGCGCCGGTCGGCCGCGGCGCCTGGCAGCAGCTGCCGCCCTGGGCCATCGTCGTCGGCGTGCCGCTGGTGTTCGCGGCCGGCTGGTTCGTCCCGCTGCTCGGCCTGCCGCTGCTGGCGTTCCTGCTGGCCGACATCGTGCTCGGCGAGCTCCGCAACCGCCGGAACTTCCGGCCCGCGCCGGAGACCCCGGTCTCCCCCGCCCCGGCCGGCAGCTGACCGCCGGACACCGGTCCGCCCCGGCCGCGGTGACCAGGAACCCGGGTGCTGCCGTGGATGGCAGCACCCGGGCCGGCGTCAGCCCTTCTCCGCCCGGGTGCGGGCGGCGCGGCGCCGGCCGGACAGTGCGAAGTAGGCACCGAGCGAGGCGAGGAGAATGCCGGCCGCGACCAGCCCGGCCAGCACCGGGGCGGGGAGGCCGGCGGAGCTGTCCGGGGCTGCCGCGGCCGCTTCGGAAGCCCGGCCGGCGGCGGGCAACGCCGGGTCGGCCACGGTGAACGGGTAGGCGCCCTGCACCGTGTGCCCGTCGAGCGAGACCACCCGGTAGGCGACCGTGTAGACGCCGTTGCCGAGCGGCTGCTCCAGGGTGATCGTTGCGCGCGCGTCGGCGATCGCCGGAGCCGAGGCCGGGACCCGCCGCGCGGCGGCGTCGCTGAGGACGATCGTGGTGAAGTCGGGGTTGAGTTTCTGGCTGAACACCAGGCTGACCGCGGCCGGTGCCGCGGTCAGCCGGGCGTCCCTGGCCGGGTCCGACGTGACCAGCGCGGTGTGCGCCCACGCCGGGGTGCCGGGCAGCAGCACCACGAGCAGGGTGGCGGCGGCGAGCAGCAGCCGCCTCACCCCAGCACCTGTTCGCCGATCCAGCCGCCCTCGGCGCAGCCCGGCGGGATCGCGAAGACGGCCGACCCGATCGGGGTGATCCACTCGTTCAGCAGGTCCCGCTCGGCCAGCCGCTGCTGGATCGGCAGGAACTGCCGGACGATGTCCCGCTGATAGGCCGCGAAGATCAACCCCGCGTCCGGCTGCCCGGCCGCGTTCGGCATGCCGTCATAGTTGTACGGCCGGCGCAGGATCTTCAGCTCCGGATCGGTGACGTGGGCCCGGGTCACGTGCGAGTAGTCGGGCATGGCCGGCAGTCCGGACTCGTCGAGGGCGGTGAAGTTCGGCTCGTCGCGCTCCGCGGTGCCGCTCAACGGAGCTCCCGAGACGAGGCGGCGGCCGGTCGCGTTCTCCTTGTCCGCCACCGACAGGATGTCCCACTTCTCGATCTCGGCCCGGATCCGCCGCACGACGAGGGTGCTGGAGCCGTCGGGGTTCCACACGGCCGGGTCGATCTCGGCGGCACCGCGCGGGTTGGCGGTGCCGTCGAGCTGGCCGAGCACGTTGCGTTGAGTGTGTTCCGGGGCCTGCACGCCGGGGCTGCGCCGGAAGCCCTGCTGCACCCAGCGGACCGCGGCGAACGGCCGGGCGTCCTTGATCAGCATCCGCTGGGTGTGCGCCACCGTCAGCGGGTCGTCGGCGCAGATCTGCAGTAGCAGGTCCCCACCGGACCAGCGCCGGTCGAGCCGGTCGATCTTGAACGGGGGCAGGTCGGCGACCGGCGCCTCGAGCCCGGCCGCCGGGTAGAGCCCCGGCCCGAAGCCGAAGGTGACGGTCAGCCGGGCCGGCAGCACCGCGAGGGTGGCGTCGGTGTCGCCGAGCGCCGGGGCGCCCTGGGTGAGCCGGGCCGCGTCGTCGGAGAGCAGCCGCAGCATCCGGGTCAGGGCCCGCCGGTCGGTGCCGGGGTGCAGGGTGAAGGCCACGAAAGCGGCGTGCGCCGGCGGATCGTCGGACACCCCGGCCTGGCGTGGACCGTGGAACGCGACGGTCGCGGTGCCGGTGTCCAGCGGCGTCGCGACCGCGGTCGGCACCGGCGACCCATGGCCGGCGAGAGCGGCGACCGCGCCCGCCCCGGCCGCCGTGCCGAGCCCGGCAACGGCGGCCCCACCGAGAAGGCGACGGCGGTTCAGCACTGCGCCCCGCCGTTCGCCGACGCCGACGGCCAGTGCGCGAGTCGGCGGGATATCACGGGGCGCTGCTGGTCGTCGGCGCCATCGGCATGCCGGCGGACGGCATCTTCATGTCCGGCGCGTAGCTCTCGCCGGCGCCGGCGAACGGCTTCGCGATCGCGGTGAACGGAACGGCCGTACCGTCGGCGAGCTTGAGGGTGAACGCCACCTCGTCGCCCGCCTCGATGGCCTTGGCCGGCTTCATCAGCATCAGGTGGTCGCCGCCGGGCGAGAGTTCGTGGCTGCCGCCCGCCTTGATGACGAAGCCGCCCGGCTTGGGCTGCATGACCATCTGTCCGTCCTTCATGGTCATCTCGTGCAGTTCCATCGGCGACGCCGCCGATTCGGCGGAGACCACAGTGATGTCGGCGGCCGTGCCGTTGGTCAGCACACCGAACGCGGCGGTCATCTCGCCGGCCGGGGCGGCCTTGACCCACGGATCCTTCATCGTCAGGGCCGCGGCACTCGCGGACGGGCCGGCGGCGCTGCCGGCCGGCTTGCCGCTGCCGCTCGCCTCGTTGCTGCCACCGCATCCGGCCAGGCCGAGCGCGGCTACCACACCCACTGCCGCGACAACCATGGAAAGTGTATTTTTCATGACATCCATCCGTTGGTGGGGTCTTCGCAGCATTGGTCTGCTCGACCGGACGGATAGTTCCCGGCCCCGAAGAATTTCCGCGAGTCAGTCGGCGCGCCGGGACGCGTCGGCCGCCGCGGCGAGGAACGCGTTGTAGCGAGCGAGCTCGTCCTGCTCCCCCGCCGCCTCGGCACGGTCGGCGGCCCGGTCGAGGCGCGCCTGCTCGCGCTCGTCGGAACGGATCCACTGACGGACCAGAAGAAGCATGATCACGACCGCCGGGGCCTCCCCCAGGCCCCAGGCCAGACCGGCGCCGAGGCGCTGGTCGGCGAGAAGCGACGCGGCCCACGGCGGATGCACCGCGGTGTACCAGTCGGCGGCGATCACGTACGTCTGCTGCAGCAGCACGAAGCCGAAGAACGCGTGCGCCGCCATCGCCAGGAAGTGCACGACGGTGAGCAGCGCCGGGTGGACCTGGCGGCGGCCCGGATCGGTCCCGATGAGAACCCAGAAGAGCAGATAACCGGCGAGCACGAAATGTACGAGCATGGCCAGGTGGCCGAGGTGGTAACGCATGATCGTGCCGAGCAGGCCACCCATGTAGAGGCCGTAGAGGCTGAGCACGTAGATGCCGAGCGCGACCAGCGGATGGCTGAGGAATCGCAGGTAACGGCTGTGCAGCACGACCAGCAGCCACTCGCGGGCGCCGCGCACCTGCGGGTCGGCCGGGCGGCGCAGCGCACGCAGGGCGAGGGTGACCGGGGCGCCGCCGACGAGCAGGATCGGCACCACCATCGTGAGCACCATGTGCTGGATCATGTGGACGCTGAACAGCACGTACGCGTAACGCGCCACGCCGAGGCCGGTGATCGCCCAGAACAGCAGCAGCCCGCCCACCCAGGAGGCGGTACGGGCGACCGGCCACGGGTGCCCGGCGCGGTGCATCCGCCGTACCCCGGCCAGGTAGGCGCCGATGCCGACGACCACGGCGGTCAGCAGGAACAGGTCCGGCAGCGGGCCCCCGAGCAGCCGGGCGGCCGTGATCGGGCCGGGCTGGTCGAAGCCGAGGAGTTCGACGAGCGGGTCCGGGCCCTCGCTCGGTTGCGGGGTGGGACTGCGCGACAGCGCCACCGCCAGACCGACGGCGGCCCCGAGCACGACCAGCTCACCGGCGGCCAGGCGCAGGAACGCCCGCGGCCGGGCGGCGCGCAGGGCCGGCAGGGTACGGCTCCGGTGGGCTGCCCCGAGCACCCCGACGATCAGCAGGGCCAGCACCTTGAGCAGCACCAGTGCCCCGTACCGGCTGGCCCATAACGCGTCCCAGGTGCCGAGCCGGACGGCCGCGTTGACGACGCCACTGATCGCGGTGGCGGTGAAACAGCCGAGCGCGAGCCGGCTGTAACGGGCGGCGGTGTCGGCGAACCGGCGGTGCCGGCGCACCAGCAGCAGCCCGGCGAGCCCACCCACCCACAGCGAGGCGGACAGCACGTGGACGGCCAGGCTGCTGACCGCGATCTGATGGTTGCCGGCCCCGGCGGCGTGGCCGGTGAACGCCGGCGGCAGCAACGCGGCCGACGCGAGGCCCGCGGTGAGTGCGGCGGCACCGCGGCTCACGCCGGCCCGGCTGACCACCACCACGGCCAGGGCCAGGGCGGCTTGCCACAGCAGAGATTGTCCTTGCGCGACGGAGAACGCGAAGCTGAGTACGGCCTGGCGGCTGAGGCCCTCCAGCGGCGTACCCAGAAGATCGGAGACCGTGAGAAAGACCAGCCCCACCGACAGCACCGCCCAGCCCAGCGCCAGCCAGGTGGCCCGCCGCAGCAGCCGCCACCCGTGCGCGGCCACGCTGCCGCCGTCGCCGGGCAGCAGGAACGCCGCGGTGACGGCAAACCCCACAGTGAGCACGCCCACCAGCTCGGCCAGCATCGTCACCACCGGCAGCGCCCACTCGGTCAGCCGACCCGGTGCCGGAATTCCCGGCAGCACCCGCCCATCCACCGCCCCACCGAACAACAGCCCCCCGACCAGCACGGCCGCCGCCGCACCCCCCGCCCCCGCCAGCACGGCAGGCGTCTTCACCTCACTACGCACGTACTCCCAGTCGTTCGCACAGCCCCCAAAGTTCCCCACTGTGGCCCGTCCCTCAGCTCGCTCCCCTCCAGGCCCTCGCCCATCGTCGCGAGGTGCGCGCAAACCCGTTTCATGAATCATTTCCCGCGCATATATCTCGCCACACAATCCACCATCAATGCGCGAGACCCAGTTTCCCTCAGCACCAATCTCGCCGACCCGCATCGGCACTTTTTCAGCCAAGCCGTCATCACCACATCGCGAATCCGCGGTGCCGCCCTGACACGCTCACGAAAAGGCATCGCAGGTAAGACGAGGATCGCCTTTTCGCGCAGTTGATCCGCCTCGATCACGCCGCGCCGGATTCGCCGGGGGCCCATCCCACCGCACATCCTCGATCCGAGGTGGAAGCTCACCTGGCCGCACCGGGACGACCCACCACACGACCTCGACGTGAGCCACCTCGCGGCACCGGAACGACCCCCGTTTCTGGCCGGTCCCACCTCGCAAGCCTGGCCGGAGGCGCGGACCGCACGAAGGAGCCGGACCGCGCGGAAGAGCCGGACCGCGCGGAAGAGCCGGACCGCCCGGAAGAGCCGGACCGCCGGGAGGAGCCGGAGCGCCCGGAGGAGCCGGACCGCGCCGCCGCGCAGGCTCCTTGCGGCTTGCAGGCTCGCCTTGGTCCGCGAACCCCTCCCCGCTCGCGCGGCCCGCCCCACCCAAGGAGCTGGATCGACAGGCGGTCCGAGGCCGCACGGACCCAGACCGCACGGACCCAGACCGCACGAATTCGGCCGGCCGCACGGACTCGGGCCCCACGGACTCAGACCGCATGGACTGGGGCCCCACGGATTCGGCCGGCCGCGCGGGCCTTGACTGGGCTGCGCGAGTCGCCTGAGCAGCTGTTTCAAACTCGGGCGCGGACTCGGCCCGGGCCACCGGGACAGCCTGCGGAACGGCTTCGCCCAGCGGCGCGGATTCCGCCTGCCCGGCGTCGACCACAACCGGCTGCGCCGCGTCGGACGACAGGTCACGCTCGGCTGCAACTGCCGGAGACGTCGGCCGGCGCGTCAAAGTCGCGTCAGCCGGCCAGATCAACGGCGGGACCGCCTCGACCGAATCGTGCAGGCCCAACTCGCCGCACTGCCGCGAGCAACCGTGCGACCGGCACGTCTTCCATCCGTAGCGCCGTGCGAGCCCCCACCGCCGATGACGCTCGTGCTCGCGACGAAACTCATCATTGCCCGGCGACCAATTACGCGCCCTCGTGCGATCCCGCAAAGCAACCGTCACCGGCCGGGAGAAGAATGAGAGCTGCTGGTACTCCATGCAAAGATTATCCCGCCCCAACAATGCGCCACGCCAACAGTCGATCATGCCAACTCCTAATTTTTCGGAGCACAGAAGCGACCAAAGAGCGGCGGGCGGAATACACTGCCGAGGTACGCAGGAAATACGCCAAAGAACAGGGGGTGGAGGTTTCGACGAAATGCCGGGAAAGCTGCCGTCACCGCCGAAGCGCGACCCAGCGGTCAACGCCGGCGCCGGCGGCAAGTGCAAGCGGTGGCCCCGACGGCAGAGCGGAGCAGGCCGGCAGGCGCAGTCGAGGGTAATCCGGGCGAAAAGGTTGATAGTTGTCAAATGCTCCCGCAGTGTCCCGCGGCGGTCAGTAGAAGCAAGGCCCGGCGAAAGCCAGCTCATAGAGGCAGCCCAGCGGAGGCAGCCCAGCGGAGGCAGCCCAGCGGAGGCAGCCCAGCGGAGGCAGCCCAGCGGAGGCAGCCCAGCGGAGGCAGCCCAGCGGAGGCAGCCCAGCGGAGGCAGGCTAGCGGAAGCCAGCCCGCGGAGGCAGCTCAACGGAGGCAGGCCGGCGGAACCCAGCCCGCGGAGGCAGCTCAGCGGGAGGCCAACCATCGGGACACAGACGAGCAGGGCGCAGAACCGGGGGAAGCAGACCGGGGAAGCGGACCCGGGCGGGCGCGATCGTGGCGCGGCCCGAACGGAGCGGGGGTCACTGGAAGGTGGGGATCTACCGGCTGAGCGGCTACGCCTCATCCTTTTGGGTGGCCGTTAGGTGGCCGAAGGGCTATGTTGGCTGCGGCGGCGGGGACCGCTCTGTCAAGGAGAACCTTGATGCAGGTTTCAGCTGTTTCCGTGCGGCGTTCGCAGCGTGCTGACGACACCACGAGGGGCGTCGAGCTCGTTCGGGCGCTGGCGGCCACTGTGGCCGACGATCCGGCGCGTGACGCGCTTCGGCGGCGGGCTATCGAGGCCTGGCTTCCGCTGGCCCAGCATATGGCGCGACGGTACTTCGGCCGGGGCGAGCCCAGTGACGACCTTGTGCAGGTGGCCCTGGTCGGGTTGATCAAGGCGATCGACAGGTATGACGCGGGCAACGGGGCCGACTTCACCGCGTTCGCGATTCCGACGATTCTCGGCGAGCTCAAGCGGCACTTCCGGGACAAGGCCTGGGCGATCCGTGTTCCGCGCCGGCTGCAGGAGTTGCGGATGTCGATCGCGGCCGCCAACAACGTGCTGAGTCATTCGCTCGGGCGTCCGCCGACGGTCGCGGACATCGCCTCGCACCTGCGGGTGAGCGAGGAGGACGTGCTCGAGGGGCTCGAGGGGGCCCGGGCCTACAGCGCGACGAGCCTGTCGACGCCGGTCGGTGAGGACGGCGGGCAGGAGCTCGGCGACACCCTCGGCGGCGTGGACAGCGAGTTGGAGCTGGCCGAGCTGCGAATCGCCCTCGGCCCGGCGATGGCCACGCTCAGCGAGCGGGAGCAGCGAATGCTGTCGCTGCGGTTCTACGGCAACCGGACGCAGAGCGAGATCGCCCGGGAGTTCGGTATCTCCCAGATGCACGTCTCGCGGCTGTTGTCGCAGGCGCTGGCCAAGCTCCGGACCCTGCTGAACGACGACGGCCGCTGACGGGGGCGCCGGGCGCCGAAAGAGCCGAGGGGCCGGGACAAAAGGCAGACCATGAGGTACGGACAGGTAGGAGCCTTGACATCTTGAAAAGGTCTAGAAACATTTAGGAAACGTTGGTGAGAGCGCTCTCCTAACGTCGGGTACATCCCCTCTGTTAGGAAGCAGGACGGCAGATGAACGTTGTCCCTCGACGGCGCCCGCGCGGTTTGCTCGCGGCCCTGGTGCTGACTGTCGTGGCCGCACTCGGAGTGGTCGGTGGCGGCTCCGCCGCCTCGGCCGCCATCACCGGGAACACCATCGCCGGCCCCGGCGGCAAGTGCGTGGACGTGAGTGGTGACGACACCGGGGTCAACGGCACCGCGGTGCAGCTGTGGGACTGTCAGACCAACAGCGTCGACCAGCACTGGAGCTGGAGCGGCACCGCGCTGACCACCATCGGCCGCTGCCTGGACGTGGCGAACGGCGGGACCGGCAGCGGCACGCCGCTCCAGCTCTGGGAGTGCAACGGCACCGGCGCGCAGCAGTGGGTCCAGCAGGCCACCGGCTCGCTCAGGAACCCGCAGTCCGGCCGCTGCGTGGACGCGCCGAACGGGGCCACCGCGAACGGGACCCGGCTGCAGATCTGGGACTGCAACGGCACCG
The DNA here is from genome assembly GCF_016862195.1 of Paractinoplanes ferrugineus. GTDB lineage: Bacteria > Actinomycetota > Actinomycetes > Mycobacteriales > Micromonosporaceae > Actinoplanes > Actinoplanes ferrugineus. The sequence goes on from NZ_BOMM01000085.1 coordinate 25,469, forward strand.
CCGCGCAGGCCTTCACGGTCACGACCGGGACGACGCCGCCGACCGGCACGTGCCCGGCCTACTCCGACACCCCGGACTTCGGCCCGAACGTACACATCTATGACCGGTCGATGTCCGACGCCACCATCCAGTCCTCTTTGGACAGCGTGTTCAACGCGCAGAAGGACACGCTCTCAGCGCAGTTCGGCACCCGCCGCGACGCGCTGGTCTTCAAGCCGAGCAGCACGCCCTACAACGTCGGTGCCAACCTGGGCTTCAACACCTCGATCCTGGGCCTGGGGCAGAATCCCGATGACGTACGCGTCAACGGCGCCGTGACGGTCGACGCGTTCAACGCCAGTGACGCCGGCAACGCGACCCAGAACTTCTGGCGCTCGGCCGAGAACATGTCGATCAACTCGCTCGGTGGCGCCAACCGCTGGGCCGTCGCGCAGGCCGCACCGTTCCGGCGGATGCACGTGGTCGGTGGCCTCAACGCCTACCCGGCCAGCTACGGCTGGGCCAGCGGCGGCTACATCGCCGACTCCAAGATCGACGGCACTGTCGAGTCCGCCTCCCAGCAGCAGTGGTACTCGCGGGACAGCACGTACGGCGCGTGGAGCGGCTCCAACTGGAACATGGTGTTCTCGGGTGTGAACGGCGCCCCGGCCACCAACTTCAACACCGACCCGGCCGGCGGACCGCGTTACACGACCCTGGCCACCACTCCGGTGTCGCGCGACGTGCCCTACCTCTACCTCGACCCGGCCGGCAAGTACCGCGTCTTCCTGCCGTCGCTGCGCACCAACGCCGCCGGGCCGAGCTGGGCCGGCGGCAGCACCCCGGGTTCCTCGCTGCCGATGAGCAACTTCTACGTGGTGAAGCAGGGCGACTCGGCGGCGAACATCAACACGGCCCTCGCCAACGGCTGCAACCTGTTCTTCACCCCGGGCATCTACCACGTCGACCGGACCCTGCACGTGACCAAGGCCAACACCGTGGTCCTCGGCATCGGCTACCCGACCATCATCCCGGACAACGGGGTCAACGCGATGGACGTGGCCGATGTGGACGGCGTACGGCTCAAGGGTCTTCTCTTCGATGCCGGTACCACCAACAGTGACACCCTGCTCAAGGTCGGCCCCGCCAAGTCGGCGGTCTCGCACGCGGGCAACCCGACGACGGTGCAGGACGTGTTCTTCCGGATCGGCGGCATGGTCGCCGGCAAGGCCACCAACAGCCTGGTCGTCAACACCAACGACACGATCATCGACCACACCTGGGCGTGGCGTGCCGACCACGGCGCGGGGATCGGCTGGACGGTGAACACCGCCGACAACGGCCTCACCGTCAACGGTGACAACGTCCTCGCCACCGGCCTGTTCGTCGAGCACTACCAGAAGAACGAGGTCGTCTGGAACGGCGCCAACGGCCGAATCATCTTCTTCCAGAACGAGATGCCGTACGACCCGCCGAACCAGGCCGCCTGGATGAACGGCTCGACGCAGGGCTACCCGGCGATCAAGGTCGCGTCCGGGGTCACCTCGTTCGAGGCCTGGGGCCTGGGCAGCTACTGCTTCTTCAACGTCAACAACTCGGTGGCCTCGGCCCGCGCGTTCGAGGTGCCGGCGGTCGCCGGCGTGAAGTTCCACGACATGGCGATCGTGTCGCTCGGTGGGGTCGGCACGATCTCGCACGTCATCAACAACACCGGCGCCGCCGCGACGCCTAGCTACAACAACTCCTACCTGGTCAATTTCCCGTAGTGCCGGCGGGCGCCGGGTCCGAGCGATCGGGCCCGGCGAGCGCCACCGGCCACCCCGGACACGACCGGGGACTGAGCACCCGCCGGATTGCATCAAATCATTTTGATGTAACCTCCGGGCGTGGAATCCAGCGAGCCGGTGCCGCCGTTCCTGACCGCGGCCGGGCACCCGGTGCGGTGGCGGCTGCTCACCGAGCTCGCCCACAGCGACCTGGCCGTCCGCGAGCTCACCGCCCTGGTCGCCCAGCCGCAGAACCTCGTCTCCTACCACCTGGGCAAGCTACGCAAGGCCGGGCTGGTGGCAGCCCGGCGCAGCAGCGCCGACGGCCGGGACACCTATTACACACTTGATCTGCGCCGCTGCTCCGACCTGCTGACCGGCGCCGGGCACGCCCTGCATCCGGCGCTGCGCCTCCAACCACCCCCGCCGGCCGGGCTCACCGGTCCGCGCGCGCTTTTTCTGTGTACGGGCAACAGCGCCCGTTCCCAGATGGCCGAGGCCCTGTTCGCTCACCTCGGCGGTCCCGCGGTACGGGCGTACAGTGCCGGCAGCCGCCCCAAACCGATAAGCCCGCACGCCGTCGCGGTGCTGACCGCCCGCGGCCTCGATCTGCGCGCCGCGCGCGCCAAGCATCTCGACGAGTTCACCGGCGAGCACTTCGATCGCGTGATCACCCTGTGCGACCGGGTCAAGGAGAGCTGCCCGGAGTTCCCCGGCCATCCCCGCCCGACGCACTGGAGCCTGGCCGAACCGGCCGCCGAGCCGGCCGCGTTCGAGCGGCTGGCCGACGAGCTCACCGAACGCATCGGGTTCCTGCTGCACACCTTCCCGCGCCGACCGGTCGACGACGTCCAGGCCGCGGGGCGCTGACGTGGAACAGGTCGGCCTGGGAACGGTACTCAAGGAATGGGGCCGGATCGGCTGCATCGGTTTCGGTGGCCCGCCCGCGCACATCGCGCTGCTGCGCGAGCTCTGCGTCGACAACCGCGGCTGGCTGACCTCGCAGGAGTTCGAGGACGCCGTGGCCGCCTGCAACCTGCTGCCCGGCCCGGCCTCGACCCAGCTGGCCATCTTCTGCGCCTGGCGGGTCCGCGGGCGGGCCGGCGCGCTGGTCGGCGGGGCGGCGTTCATCGTTCCGGGCCTGATCGTCATCCTCGCCCTGGCCGCGCTGTTCCTGCGGGGCAGCCCGCCGGTGTGGGTGCGGGCGGCCGGGGCCGGGGCGGGCGCGGCCGTCGCGGCGGTCGCCGTGCATGCCGGGGTCAGCCTCCTGCCCGCTGCCTGGAAACGCGCCCAGCACCGCCTCCGGTGGATCGTCTACCTGCTGCTCGGCACCGCCGCGGCGGCCACCGTCGGCCCCTGGCTGGTGCTGCTGCTGCTCGCCTGCGGCGTGGCCGAGGTGCTCGCGCAGCGGGTGCCGGCGCCCGAGCCCCGACGCCGGCCCGCGTTGCCGCTGGCCGTCGCGGCCGGTGCCGGTGGCGGCGTGCTGCTCTCGCTCGCCTGGGTCGCGCTCAAGGTCGGCGCCCTCTCCTACGGCGGCGGATTCGTGATCATCCCGCTCATGCAGGCCGACGCCGTCGACCACTACCACTGGATGACCGGGCCGCAGTTCCTCAACGCGGTCGCCCTCGGCCAGATCACCCCGGGCCCGGTCGTGCAGACCGTCGCCGTCGTCGGCTACGCCGCGGCCGGGCTCGCCGGCGGGGTGCTCGCGTCCGCGCTCGCCTTCACCCCGTCCTTCACGTTCATCCTGCTCGGCGCGCCCCGGTTCGACCAACTGCGGGCGAACCGGCGAGTCCGCGCCTTCCTCGACGGCGCCGGCCCCGCCGCGATCGGCGCCATCCTGGGCTCCGCCGTACCGCTGGCCCGCGCCCTGGTCCAGCCGTGGCAGTTCGCCGTTCTCGCCGCTGCCGCCGGCCTGGTCCTTCTCGTCCGCCGCGGTCCCGTGCTCACCCTGCTCAGCGCCGCACTCGCCGGTGTCGTCATCGTCCTGGCCGGCGGCCCGCTCCCGCACTGACGCCGGACCAGGACCATCCGCCCAAGCCGCTACGATGGCGTCGTGTCGCTCGTCTCCTATACCTCTGCGTCGACCGACTCCCCACATTCTTCGGCAGAGAGCTCCGCCCGCAGGAGACTCAGATCGTTCGTACCCTACCTGGTCGCTTCCGTCTTTCTGATAATTTACAGCGCCTGGTCGATCAATAAGCACGAGCGACTACTGACAGCGGGCTACGACCTCGGGATCTTCGAGCAGGCGGTTCGTGGATATGCCCATCTCGGGGCGCCGATCTCGGCCATCAAAGGGCCGGGTTTCAATCTGTTCGGCGACCATTTCCATCCGATCCTCATCCTTGTCGCGCCTTTTTACCGAATCTTTCCGAGCCCGATTACGCTCCTCGTGGCGCAGGCCACCCTGATTGCCGCTTCGGCGATTCCCGTCACCAAGATCGCCATCAAATTCGGAGGCATCGTCGCCGGCCTCGGTGTCGGCCTCGCCTACGGCCTGTCCTGGGCCCTGCAATCCGCGATCGCCTTCGATTTCCACGAGGTCGCTTTCGCGGTCACCATGGTCTCCTTCAGTCTGGCCGCCATCATCGAGGAGCGATGGCGACGTGCGGCGATATGGGCGATCCCGCTGGTCTTCGTGAAAGAAGATCTGCCGGTGACGCTGGCGGCGATCGGGCTCGTGATCGTGCTGCGCGGGCAACGCCGCCTGGGAGCGGCGCTCATCGGCTTCGCGGCGGTCTCCGGGACAGCGATCGTAGGGCTCGTCGTCCCGGCCTTCAATCCCTATCATGCATACCCTTATTCGCTCAACCAATCGCCCAGCGACCAAGGCCCCATCGCCCGGTTCTTCACTCCTGCGACCAAGTGGACGACCTTCGCCTGGATTCTCATCCCGTCAGGCCTGCTCGCGCCTTTCTCGTCAATCTTCCTGGTCGCTGTACCCACATTGTTATGGCGTTTCTGGTCCACCAACCCGCCCTACTGGGGAATGTCCTACCAGTACAGCGCCATCCTGATGCCGATAGCCTTCATCGCCTCCCTTGAATCGATGTCCAGGCTGCGTTTCTTCCAACGCGACGTGCGACGTCGATGGGGTGTCTCATTGATCATGCTGGCGACAGCCGTGATCGGCACCTATCAGATCCCCGGAAAACTCCATGGGTTCACCGACGGCAAGAATTGGCACATCAGTCGCGAGGTGGCAGCGGAGAAGGCAATTCTCCGAAGCATCCCCGACGGATCGACAGTAGCGGCCGACAATCGCCTTGCCGCCCAGTTGACGTCGCGCTGCACCGTCTATTTCTTTCCGGGATATCCGGGCGACGGCACCGATCCCGAATGGGTGGTCTACAGCACGCTTTCGACAAGAGCATCGCCGACGACGCGTGGATAAACAGCAAGCTCGCCGACATCGCGGGTCGGTACCAGGTGGTCACCAGAAATCCGAGCGCTGTTCTGATGCGCCGCAGCCAGTCCTGAAGTAGGCGCCTCCCGCGCCCCGGTCGCCGGCCGAGCGTCTCGCCTGAGCCTCGACCACGTTGCCCGCCGGGGTGCGGCGGAGACGCGAGTCCGGCCGGCGGCCCCTCCCCCACTGACCGGGTGAAGTCGGGCCCCCTCATGGTCAGCTGGAGATGGCCAAGGTATTGCGCACCCGCTGATGCAGCCGGATCCGGCCGTCGGCGCCGCGGGCCTGTTCGAGGTGGTCACCGGCGATGGCCTTGACGGTGTCGTGGTCGGCGCTCGCGATGGCGTCCCACATCGCCCGCTGGCCGTGCGATCGGCTGAAGGCGTACCACTGGTCGACGTCGGTGAAAACCACCTCGATGTCGAAGTGGGTCGTCCGCACCTCGGTGTAGCCGGCCGCCGCGACCAGCTCCTCGACGCCGCTGTCGTGGCCGAACGGCCCGGTGGCGCCGGTGGTGCGCGCGTCGAGCATGCCGGCCGGGAGATACGGCTGGAAAACCGCGTCGACCGCTTCCCACACCTGATCACGGCCGGCGAAGGTGGAGATCGCCAGCCGCCCGCCCGGAGCGAGAAGGCGCCGCCAGGCGACCAGCGCGGCGAGCGGGTCAGGCAGGAAGAACACCACCAAAGAGGAGACCAGCAGGTCGTACGCGGCGGCCGGCAACGACGGCGCGGAGGCATCCTGGACCCGCACGTCGACGTTCGACAGACCGAGGCCGGCGACGTGGGCCGCGCACGCCTCGACCATGCGCGGCGACAGGTCGATGCCGGTCACGTGCCCGCCGGGGCCCACCGCACGCGCCAGCGCGGCCGTGGCGGCTCCCCGCCCGCAGCCCACGTCGAGGGCCCGCGCACCGCCGCCCGGCGACGCGAGGCGCACCAGCTGCTCGGCGATCGGCGTGAACCACGGCACGCCCACGTTGTCGTACACGTCGGCGACCCGGTCGAAGACCGCCGCCACCCGCGCGCTCCTGCTCACCTGACCGGTCGGCTCCATAGGGTCAAGTCTCATCCGCGCGGACCGCGGCAGCCAGAGCCGTTCCGGCAGTGCTCGGGGCCGGTCCGGCGATGACCGCGAGGGCGGTGAGGTAACGATCGGAGACGAAGACCTGGGTGATCCGGCCGAGTTTGTAGCCGAGCGGCCGTTTGCGCCAGGTGGCGTCCGGGCAAACCAGGCGCAGCCACAGCCACCCCTCGGCGACCTCGTCGACGACACCGATCCACACCCTCTGCGACCTGAACCGCCTCTCCTGCCCGATGGCGAGCAACGGCGCGATCCCGCTCAGACCCCGGAGCAGACCCGCCGTCGTGTCCAGGTCAAGGCCCGCCGGCGCGGTCGGTGGCCACTCGGGCCGGGTCCGGGCGAAACGCCCCTCGAACGAGCGGTCCTTCCTGACCTTCACCACATCCCGGACGCGGACGGCGACCCAACCCTCGAAAAAGCCGCCATCACCGGTACGCGCGATCAAGGCCCACTTGGAACCCACCGCGACGACGAAGCCGCCGCCCCGGCCCCCGCACCGCTGCCGCCGACGCCGGTGACCGTGTAGCCGTCGACCCGGTCAGCACTGCGCGGAGACCGCTCGATTCGCACCAGAGTCCGGGACCCGGCCGCCCGACGGAGCCGGCCGGCCCGGCGCACCCCCGATGCCGTCACGCCGCAGATCCTCGCACAGCGCCGCGCTTCTCCCGCTCGAAACAGGTGGGTCGGCGGGCCTGTCCTCCTGCACGATTGTCCGGTGGATGATCAGCAGAGCAGCCCGATAGCCGTCCATGTCGGTGACGTCGGCGTCCTGGTGGGCCTTGCCCGGCCGATCGCGATCACGGATTACCAGCACCATGCCGAGCTCTCGGAGCACTTCGAGCAGGCCGACGACCACGACGGACCAGCCGGCTATGTCTTTGTGGCGGTCGAACAGGGACTCGAGTGGCCCCGCTTGGCGTCGTAGCTGGGTGGATGAGGCGGACTTCGGCTTCTGGGGATGGTGCCGGCACGGGGAGGTGGTGCTCATGTCCGCGGAGTTGGAACTGGCCGCGTGGACCGTCGACGGGGAGAAGTTGTGGACGACGTTCGTCGAGCCCCCGTGGTCGTACGACATTGATGCCGGCCGGGTGCGAGTCGACGTGATGGGATCGGTCCGCAGTTTCGATCTTCGCCGAGGCCCCTGATCGGGTCGCGCGGCGTTCAGCGCGCCGCCGGACTCAATCGCCGTCCTGGTCGGTGCCGTTGAACAGGTCGACGAGTCCGTGCGGTGCACCGGCGCCGAAGATCAGGTCGATGGTCTCGCGCGCGGCGACCGCTTCGGCCTCGCTGCGGGCGAACATCACCTCCTCGTACGCGTGGAAGGCGGCCTCGGGGTCGCCGGGGTGGGCGGCGATCGCCTCGCCGAGCTCAGCTCCGTCGAGCATGGCGATGTTGGCGCCCTCGCCGCCGGGGAGGGTCACGTGCGCGGCGTCGCCGAGCAGTGTCACGCCGGGCGTCCTGGCCCATCGGTGGCGGTCGGGGAGCCGGTGGATGCTGCGCCGGACCGGCGTCGTGTCGGCGTCGGTGAGCAGGGCGGTCAGGGCCGGCGCCCATCCCTCGAACTCCGCGGCGATCCGTGTCTTCGTGGCGTCGGCGTCGGCGAAATCGATGTCCGCGAACCACTCGACCGGCCGGCTGAGCACGACGTAGGTGTGGATGACGTTGCCTGCCTCACGGTGGGCGAGGAATCCCTTGCCGGGAACCAGCGCGTACATCGCGCCGTCGCCGACGGCCTTGGCCGCGTCGGGGTGGCGGTCGTCGACATCGTGCAGGTAGGTGTCGATGTAGCTCATGCCGGCGTAGGTCGGCTTCTCGTCCGACAGCAACGTTCTTACTCGCGACCAGGTCCCCTCGGCACCCACCAGGATCTCGCTGACGACTGTCGAGCCGTCCGCGAAGGTGAGCTCGTGCCGGCCGGCGTCGAGGGGGATCGCCGCGACGAGCTTCTTGCCCCACTTCACGGTGCCGGCCGGCAGTGACTCGAGCAGGATGCGCCGGATGTCGCCGCGCAGTGCTTCCGGCCGGGCCATGGACCCGTCGTCGGGGACCTCGGCGAGCACCGTGCCGTGCCGGTCGAGGACTCGCTGCGCGCCACCGCCCGGGTGGATGATCGCGCGATGTTCCTCGGTGAGCCCGGCGAGCGCGAGTGCGCGCTGACCGTTGTGCTCGTGCAGGTCGAGCTGGCCGCCCTGAGTGCGGGCCCGGGCCGATTCGTCGGCGTCGTAGACGGTGACCGGCACGTCGTGCAGGTGCAGGACGCGGGCGAGGGTCAGGCCGCCTAGGCCGGCGCCGACGATCGTCACGGGTGAAGTCATGTCGATCCTCTCGAAGGAAGTTTGGACCGCTGGTCCAATTTCAAGATTGGACCAGCGGTCCAACTATGTCAAGATGATCGGTATGACCCCTCCCACGCCGCGAAACGCCAGGCGCAGTGACGCGCTGTCCCGGGGCCGCATCGTCGAGGCGGCCATCGAGGTGCTCGACGCGACGGGAGAGGCGGGCCTGACGGTCCGCTCGCTGACGGCTCACCTGTCGACCGGCCGCGGCGCGATCTATCACCACGTCGCCAACAAGGAGGGCCTGCTCGCCTCGGCCGCCGACGACATCGTGGGCCGGGTGACCGCGGGAGCCGGCGACGACGAAGACCCCGAACAGTCCATCCGGCTTCTCGCGCTCGGGATCTTCGACGCGATCGACGCCCACCCGTGGGTCGGGACCCAGCTCTCCCGCGAGCCAGGACAACCCGCCGTCTTCCGGATCTGGAAGAGCATCGGGTCGCAGCTGCAGCGTCTCGGCGTGCCCGGACCGGCTCGGGCGGACGCCGGCTCAGCGCTGGTCAACTACATTCTCGGCGCGACAGCGCAATACGCCGCCGGCCCCCGGCGCGTGACCAGCGACCCGGATCGCAAGGCCTACCTCGACGATCTGGCGGCCCGGTGGGCGCAGCACGACCCGGACCCGATCGTGCAGGACGCGGCCTCGCACTTGCCCGAACATGACGACCGCGCCCAGTTCCTCGCCGGCGTCGACATCTTCCTGACCGGCATCACCGCCCGCGGATAAGCGGCGGCGGCCCAGCAGCCCGGCGTGGCAGGGTGCTCGGCCCTTGTTGGAGCATGGCGGGCGTGGATGTCTTCGAGGCGCGTTGCCACCTGGACTGGTGGGCGAACTCCGCCACCCGCCTTGCTTCCGTCGCGGTCTTGGTAGTCATCACGCCCATCGAGGCGGGCTGGGCCGGGGCCGGGCACCTGTCGGGGGCCGACGACGACATACGTGAAGGATTTGCGTTCCTGTGCGAACTGGATCCGGTCTTCACTCTCGGATTCGACGACGGGAGCGAGTGCGCCGTAACCGTGCATCGCGGTGAGGGCGACAACTTCTCGCTGACGGAGTATGTAGGGCCGCCGACTCGGCCGGTCGAATACGAGACACAGACTCGGTGACCTGACGAAGCCCTGTTCCGCGCATCCCCGGGAAGGTCGATCGCCTCCTTCGCGGCCTCGTTGGTCGGCTGTGATCTGACCGATCAGACGATCTTCTGGAAGTGCTTGCCGGATCTAGCGTCGCCGGGGTTGTCAACAGATCGAAACGGGACCCATGAACCAGAAGCTCCAGACCCGCGCCATCGAGCAGGTCGCGCACATGCTCCAGCCGGGTGAGGTGGCGATCCTCGCCACCCGCGCCATGGTCGGCACATTCGACTCCGGTCGATTCGGCGCGGTCGCGCGGGAGGGGCTGCTGAACGCCGGCGTCGGATCGGTCGCGACCCGGCGACTGCTGCAGGCGAAGAAGCAGTTCATCATCGTGACGAATCGCCGCCTGATCTTCATCCCGCAGGGCTTCCTCGGCCGCCCCGGCAAGGAGATCCTCAGCGATGTCCCCCGCGAGATCGTGTCCTTGGCCGAGTTCAAGACCGGCGTCGTGAGCTTGGTCCGCATTGCTTTCGGCACGCAGGGCGAGGGCCTGGCGCTGACGTTCCCGCGGGTCGACAAGAAGAACGCCGAGGCTCTGGCCCAGGCCCTGCAGCAGGCCCCGGTCGCCTGACGAACGGGCGCCGAGCCACCTACACCCACCTGCGGCAGGTCATGACGGCCAGCTCGCGGTCAGGCCGTTCTCGATGAGCCGGGCAGCGCGGTTGACCTCGGCGGTGACCTGGTCGCGCAGTTTCGCGGGATCCGAGGTGGCAGCCAGGTGCCGGCGCAGGCTTTGGAACTGGACCCGCCAGAGGCCGAGCAGCGCCGTGGCGGCGATCTGCGGTTCGGGGTCGCCGGGGCTCAGACCGACCCGCTCGGCGAGCAGTTCCGCCGCCACCGCGACGAAGCGGTCCATCGTGTCGCTCTGGTAGGCGCGCAGCGACGGGGTGGCGTCGATCAACTCGCCGAAGCGCCGGTAGTCGGCGATCGCCGAGTCCCGGTCCCCGCTTGCGGCCAGGCCGGCGGTCATGGCGGCGAGTTCGGCGTCGAGGATGCGCAGCGCCGCCCGCACCGGCGGCACCGCGGCATCGGCAAGGCCGGTGCGCAGGGCCGACATGGTGGACTCGAACTGATCCAGGACCAGGGATTCCTTGGTCGGGAAGTAGTTGAAGACCGTCTTCTCCGAGACGCCGCAGGCGTCCGCGACGTCGGTCACCCGGAACGCGTCGAAACCGTGCCGCAGGAACAGGCGCGCCGCGGTGTCGGACAGCTGGCGGCGCATCGCACGTTTCTTACGCTCCCGGAGCCCTTCGGTCATCGGCCAAGCGTAGTACAGTGCCAGAAATTTTACTGCTACAGTAAATTTATAGCGGCAGTAAATATGGAGGCCTGATGAGTGAGTTCCGCATCGTCTGTGACTACCCGTACCCGATCGAGCAGGTCTGGCGAGTGCTGACCGAACCCGGACTCGTCGCCCAGTGGACCGTCACCGGGCAGGGCGGGCGCCCCGAAGGCTTCGAACCCGTCGCCGGCACGCACTTCCGGCTGATCGCGAAGCCGGTCATGGGCTGGCGCGGGATCGTCGACTGCGAGGTTCTCGAGGTAGCCGAGCCTCGCCTGCTGCGCTACACGTGGGTCGGGGACGAGGGTGCCGCGCCCAGCTTCGTGGCGTACCGGCTCGAGGAGTCGCCGACCGGCACCCGGTTCACCTGGGAGCACACCGGCTTCGCCGGCGTCGGCGGATTCTTCATGGCGAAGCTGCTGAGTTCGGTACGGCGGAAGATGTTGACGGTCGCCGTTCCGGCCGTCCTCGAGCAGACCTATCGACGACCAGCAACGAGTTCGTGACGAAGCCCGGCCACCGCCGCCGAGTCGGTCACGACGGCAACCTGCTCGGGACCGCGGCGTCCGGCACCTCGGCGGGGTGGCGGGTATCCGGGTGCAGCCAGTCGTAGATGTGGCCGTACACGGGTGCGTCGGGTAGGTGCCCGCCGTCGTAGACGTGGCCTCGCGCGGTGGGTAGGTGCGCGAGCAGCCAGTCGGCGTGTTCCGGCGAGACGTTGGCGTCGCGGGTTCCTCGCCAGATGCCGACCGGCACGGTGATCGTCTCCGGGGCGAATTGCCACGGCCGGCCGAAGGCGAGGCTGTCGTCGAGCCAGCCGTCCGTTCCGTCGACGAACGTGGCCCGGAGCCGTGCCATCGCATCCGGATCGGTACGGGCGGCGGGTCCCGGTCCCGCCGGGACCTCAGGGCCACCGGCGTCGATCAGTGCCATGATCTCCGCCGCCCGCGCGGCGAGCCGCGATCGCAGTGCGGTCTCGTCCGAGTGCGCCGCACCGGGATCGGCGGGTTTGATGCCGGACAGCACCGCGCATCGGGTGACCCGGTCGGCGAGTAGAGCCGCGCACGCAAGCGCATGCGGTCCACCGCCGGAGCCACCGAAAACACCGAACCGCTGCCAGCCGTACGCGTCGGCGAGGGCACGCGCGTCCTCGGCGGCGTCGGCCACCGAGCGCCCGGGCTGCCGGGTCGAGCCGCCGTAGCCGGGCCGGTCGTACACCAGCAGTCGTAGCCTGCTGCGCTCCATCGCCTCGACGACGTGGGGCAGCTTCCATCGGCTGCTCGGGGATCCGCCGTGCGAGATGACCGGGAACCCGTCCGCCGGACCGTACAGGCAGTACCTCAGGACCCGGGCGTCGCCGCGGGTCAGCTCGAACGTCACCGGCAGGCTCATGACTGCCATCCAAGCAGACCAACCAACTCCGCCATCTCGTCCAGGGTGGACTTCCATCCCTCGCACTTCGGCACCGCCCGTCCTCTGGCGGATGCGTTGATCAGTTCAAGCGCTGCTGAGCGAAGGCGGTGATGGCGTCGCGGTAGTACTGCGCCAGGGCCGGGTCCTGGACGTCGTAGCGGGCGCGGTACTGCGGGTCGCTCAGGTACATCTCCCCCAGGCCGGCGTAGCTCGCCGTGTCCGGGCTCCAATGCCGGGCGACAGCGCGGTGATGCTCCGCGATGACGTCGAGCGCCTCCGGAGCCTCCGGTGCCACGCCGGAGCGCAGAAGCTGAAGATCCAAGTGCTTGATGGTGCGCGCGACGGTGGCGGCCAGGCGGGCCAGGCGCTGCTGTTCAGTACGCAGCCATTCCTGGTGCACCCGCAGGGCCTCCACCCGGTCACGGTGCAGCATTTGTGGCTGCTCGTAAAAGCGGTAGCCGTTGGCGCCGAGATAGGCCGGCGTCAACAGGCCGATCGCGTCGTAGTGCCGCAGCGTGCGGGAAGTGACCCCCGCCATCTGCGCCACCTCGGTGATCGACCAGGCCACTGCCACAGTCCCCCGCATTCACCGGCCGGACCCGCTCCGGCCTACCTCCGAGGCTGGACCTTGACGCACCGGCAAAGTCAACACCATCACTGCGGGTCGGCATGGTCATCGATGATCGATCAGCGAGCCGGTGTGCCGCTCCACCGTCGCGCTCCGGCCGGTCAGCTCCTACTCGAAGTCGGGCGCCGCCCGCCGCCGTGGAACGTGGTGGAATGCCTCATGGAACTCACCTACGACGAAGAAGCGAATGCTGCGTACCTCGCGCTCGAGGACATCGCCGACGAGGCTGCCGTCGAGAACGTCGTCGTTGAGCGTCCGGCCGGCGACATCGTCCTCGACTTCGATGCCGACGGACGTCTACTCGGGGTGGAAGTCATCGGCGCGATCGAACTCCTTCGTCAAACGGCCCTTGATGCCGCAGAACGGCTCTGACCGCACGGCCGTTGTGAAGGCTCGCGGTCAACTCGCCGATCTTGGTAGCGTCCGGCCGTGACTGATGATCGGTTGGTCGTTCACCGATTCGAGCCGTACGCCGACCATCTGGCCTTCGTCGTCTCGGACGGAAAGTTGACCGTAACTGGCGCAACAGAACTCCCCGACGAGGTAGAACCATTGCCGCTACCGCCAGGGCGATACCGCGTCCGGGTCGTCTACATGCCAACACCCCGACGACCGAAGAAGTACGACCCGGAAGACGAAGGAGACCACATCGAGTATCACTTCTCGATGTGGCCGGTGAGCCAAGAGGCAGGCGTCCGCGTCATCAAACAGGGCCCGTCACCGTGGGCATACTGACCCGCCGCGAGCGTCGCGGAACCTGGCCCCGATGCCAATGCGGCTCGCCGACCTCCACCCCGGTGCGAGCCTGAACGCGACACCGAGCCCGCTTGCATGCAGAAGCGGGCTTGGCACAGGACACACTCAGAACGGCAAACCGTTACCGGCTCAGGAGCGGGTGGGCGCCGACGGCTTCGGGTCGGTCCACCCGATCGGCAGGAAGGTTTCGTTGCCCGACTTGACCGCATTTCCGCGGGGCCGTCGAGACGCAGCCCGCTCCTCGTTGCTCAAGTAGACGCAGTCGAAGCTGACCTTCCCAGCATGGCGGTTCGCCAGATTCATGCCTTATCTGCGGTAGATGAGGATGCCTGCGTTCCGATTCAGTGCAACCGCAGTACCGTGCCTACGGGCGCCTTTCCCCAGACGAGGGTCCACGCGGTTGAGGAGGTCAGATGCGGCAAGCGCAACGGCTCAAAAGTGTCCGGTACGACATCCGGGGCCCAGTGCTGCGGCGCGCACAGGAATTGGAGGCCGCCGGCCACCGGATCCTCAAGCTGAACCTGGGCAATCCGGCGCCCTGGGGGCTGGCCACGCCCGCGCCGATCGTCGCCGACGTGGTGCACAACATCGTCGAGGCGCAGGGGTACAGCGACGCCCGGGGCATCTACTCGGCGCGGGTCGCCGTTGCCCAGCGCTACCAGAACCTCGGCGTGACCAGCGTGCAGCCAGACGACGTACTGCTCGGCAATGGGGTCTCTGAGCTGATCGTGATGGTGTTGCAGGCGCTGCTCGACTCCGGCGACGAGGTGCTGGTGCCCAGCCCCGACTACCCGCTCTGGACCGGCGCGGTGAACCTGTGCGGCGGGCAGGCGGTGCATTACCGCTGTGACGAGAGCGCGGGCTGGCAGCCGGACCTGGAGCACATGGCCTCCCGGATCACCGAACGCACCCGCGCCCTCGTGGTGATCAATCCGAACAACCCGACCGGCGCGGTGTATTCGGAACAGACCCTGCTCGGCATGATTGAACTGGCCCGCCGGCACGACCTGCTGATCTTCGCGGACGAGATCTACGACAAGATCGTGTACGACGGCGCCACGCATCACCCGATCGCGGCGCTCGCCCCGGACGTGCCGGTGGTCAGCATGGGCGGCCTGTCGAAGGTCTATCGGGCGGCCGGCTTCCGCTCCGGCTGGCTCGCCACCAGCGGTTTCACCGGCTCGGACACGGATTACCTGGACGGGCTGCAGCTGCTGGCCAACCTCCGGATCTGCCCGAACGTGCCGGCCCAGCATGCAATCCAGACCGCGCTAGGCGGATACCAAAGCATCGACGAGCTGATCCGCCCCGGCGGCCGCCTGCTGGAACAGCGTGACCACGCGTGGCGCGAGCTCGTCTCGATCCCCGGCGTCGACTGCGTCAAGCCGGCCGGTGCGCTCTACCTTTTCGCCCGCCTCGACCCGGCCGTCCACAAGATCCACGACGACGAGAGGCTAGTGATTGACCTGCTGGAGCAACAGCATCTGCTGATCTCGCACGGCAGCGGCTTCAACATCGACACCCCGGATCATCTGCGCCTGGTCTTCTTGGCTCCGACCGACGTCCTCGACGATGCGGTCGGTCGCATCCGGACCTTCCTAGCCACCTATCGCCAGTAGGAGGGAAAGCCTCAAATACGCGCGGTGCGTATGCGATCAGCACGCATGCCGTACCGGCTGACCCGGCTGCGGCGAGCCGACGTCCACGCAATCATCTCGGCTACTTATCTACTGGTGGCACGACCGCTGCCCGGCCAGGCATGGTCGAGGTGACCGGCGGAGTCGCTCTCAATTCGGCTGCCAGAAGTGCGCATGCGCCCACCTGTTCGCGGCCACGGACAGTGACTGCCGCGCCTCCCGATGCGCGATGACTGCGGCAGATCGGTGCGTCCAGTCTCTTCTACGATGGTGCAGTGATCCGCCATGTCCTTGACGATTCGGGCGCGCTGAGTAACCGGGCGCGGGCATTTCTCGACGAACATTGCTGGCGATCGCCGAACTCACTTGTCGACCCGGGCCGGTGGTATGAGTGCACCGGAGTGGACGGTGACGTGGTCCCAGGGCCAGCTGGCGGCCTGGAACGTTTGACGTCTTTCGTCACTCGATTCGGCGGGATGACGTTCTGCCCTGAACGGCCAGGCTGCTACGGCACCCACCGGCATCCTTATGAGTTCGACAGCTCCGTCTCATCCGGGTGGGATGAACTCGAAGACGGTGACCACGTGGCCGTTGTCGGATCCAAGGAGGGCTACCCCCTCACACTAAGTTGGTCGACCGGGCGCCTCGGCGTGGTTGAGCCGGATTACTGGATTGCTGACAGCGCCATCAACCTGATCGAGTCCTGCGCCTTGGGGCAGAGCGTCTACACCGATGAAGCCTGGTCGGAAGCTGTTGAACTCGGGGGAAAGGGCGCCGGCTGGGGACTGGCTGTCGACTCAAATGCCTTTCGCAGCGCAGTAGGCGAGGCCGTTGAAGCATCGTGCGAGTGGAACCGGTGGTACCTCGGTGAGCACGTTGCGGTGCATGGCTGGCGCGTGACCTACGAAGCAAAGCGCAGCGAAGCTGTGATGGCGTGGTATCGCGACGAGGAGGGCCGCCGGCTAATCGAGGCTGTGGCCGGGCCACTGCGGCCGGCGGAGCAAACGCGCAAGACCCCAAGGTGAAGGTCCCGACTCCACCGCAAGCACATCCGCTGTTCGGCACGCCAGCACGCCGGTCCGCGTCGGTTGACGACCCGGGGGTGATGGCGGGCGGCCTGAGCGTGGACAGCGGCAGATGGGGACTCAGCCCAGTCGGAACGGAGGCATGTCCGCCGGTCAGATTGAGCC
>NZ_BOMM01000086.1 GCF_016862195.1 Paractinoplanes ferrugineus
TAACCACTCCCCGCCCACGCCGCACCGGTTAAAAATCAAGCTAGAACTTGATCGTCTGCAGCCCGACGCGCCCCTGCACGCGCACGGTGTCGTAGCGGCCCTGCAGCTCGAACTGCCCGGAATCGCCGGCCGGGACCACCTTCCAGATCTGCGACTGGTTGCCGTCCTTGCACGGCTGCAGCGCCAGCGGGGGCTTCGTGGTGTCGGTCACGCACATGCCGGGCTGAGCGGGCGGGATGATCAGCACCGAGTTGTCCGCGGCCACCGGGGCCGGTTGCAGTGACATCCGGGTGGAGTTGTCCTTCTTGTCGCCGGTGAAGTCGACGACGTCGCCGACCACCTGCATCCAGCTGTCCTCGCCGTCGTCGGCCACGTCGATCAGCACGCCGGTCCGCAGGTCGATGCCGAGCGCGCGCAACTGGGTGACGTCCGACCGTTTCGAGCTCGACGGCTGGTAGCTGGGCGGTGGGGTGGTGCGGGACGGCGCGGCCGAGGCGGACGGCGCCGGGGACGGGCCGATCGGGATGACCGCCCGGTGCGGACGGCGGTCCAGCAGGGTGCCGACACCCACGGCGGCGATCAGGACCACGGCGAACGAGGCGCCCACCGCGCGGTTGCGGCGGCGACGGTCGCCACGGCGGCGGATCTCGGCCGCGGGGGCGAGCTCGGCGGTGCGTTGGACCTGATCGGCGTACGCCCGGAGGCCGGGGTTGATCTGATCGTCAGACATCGCTGTGCTCCTCGTCCGACAAGAAGGCGGCCATGGCCCGGCGCCCCCGCGCCAGCCAAGTCGTGACCGTGCCGGCCGGGATTCCGGTCTCCTGATGGATCTCGGCCACGCTCAGGCCGACGAGGTGGTGCAGGACGATCACCCGGCGCTGGTCGGGCGGGATCCGGCGGAGCGCGGCGACGATCGCCACGTGGTCGGGGCTCAGCGCGGCGACGTGCTGGTCGGCGTCGTCGCGGCGGTGGGCGTGCCGGCGGTTGACCGCCTTGCGCCAGGTGCTCACCGCTTGGCGGTAGGCGACCTGGCGTACCCAGGCCTCGGGATTCTCGTAGCTGTTGATCTTGGACCAGCGGTTCCAGGCGCGCAGGTAGGCCTCGGCGACCGCGTCCTCGGCCTCGGCCTGGCTGCCCACCATCATCGAGACGTGGGCCAGGACCCGGCGCGAGGACATCGCGTAGAAGGCGTCGAAATCCTCGGCATCACGCATGAGTCACTTCGCGAACAGGATGGTCTGCAGGCCCGAGCGGCCCGAAGTACCAGTGGTGATCTTGCCGTTGTCGACCCGGACGATTCCGTACTTTCCCCGAAGTTCGAACTGGCCGGAGTCGCCGGCCGGGACCACGGTCCACACCTGGGCGGGCTTACCGGCCGCGCACGTCTCCAACTTCAGGGCCGCGCCGGCGGTGTCGGTGACGCACGAACCGGTTCCCAGGTCCTCGTTCCAGAACGGCGGCTGGATCAGGACCTGGTTCCGTGCGCCACCCGGAGCCGCCTTCAGGGACATCATCGTCGCGTCGGTCTTGCCGGTGCCGGTGAAGTCGACGACCCCGTCCTTGCCGATCGCGAGGTAGCGGTCCACCCCGTCGTCCGCGACGTCGAGGAGCACGCCCGCGTCGAGGTCGATGCCGAGGCTGCGGAGCTGGCTGACGTCGGCCTTGGTGGTCTTGGTCCCGGCCGGCGCGGCGCTCGGGGCCTTGCTGGTCTTCCCCGGCGAAGCGGCGGGCCTGCTCGACGGGGCGGTGGTGGGTGCGCTGCCCGCTCCGGCGGCGGCGGACGGGCCCGCGGGCGAGCTGGTGGGCGCGCCGGTGGCAACCGGTGTGTTGCCCGCGCAGGCGGTGAGGGCTGCCAGGGCAAAGGCTCCGACCAGGATCGTACGCATGGGGGTAGCTCCTTGTTCAGGGGTTTGTTACTGCCCCGAACACGCGCCGCGAGCCCGGCCGATTGCAGGCCTTGAATAACGGAACGATAACGAGCGCTCCCGGGGTCCGGCGGTGCCGGATCGGCCCGCCCGGGTCACTCCGAAGCCAGCGACGGTACGCCCGACGCGCAGGCCACCGTCATCGTGACGAAGCGGTTGCCGTGCTTGAACCGCACCGAGGGCCGTGCGCCCGGTCCGGGATCGGTCTCGTCGACCTTGTAGGGCTTGGCCGCGGTCCACGACAGGATGCGTGCCGTCGAGGTCCCGGAGCAGGACGCGCTCACCTCACCGGCGTCGGAGGTGAAGGTGCGTTCCGGCGCCGGTCCGGCCGGCGGCTCCGGCGCCGTCGTCTTCGGCGGGGCCGGCGCCGTGCCGGTGGGCCCGGCGCCGGCCGGGGCGGTACCGGCCGGCGCGGGCGCGGTGCCGGTCCGGGCGGGCGCGGCCGTGGCCGGGGGCAGTCCCGCGGCCGGCGGCAGGTTCGCGGCCGGGTCCGCCGGGTCGGCCGGCGCGGTGCCGGTCACGGCGGTCTTCGGGGTCGGGCCCGGGTTCGCCGGCCCCGGGGAGGAGGGGCCCGCGCCCGGCGGTGCCGCCGAGACCGGGCCCGCCGACGGGGCGGCGGCCTTGTCGTCCGGCAGCAGCAACCAGACCGCCATCGCGGCCAGGGCCGCGGCGCCGGCACTCACCGCCACCAGCCGGTTCCGCCGCCGCTCGGACGCCGGTGTCCCGGCCGGCGCCGGCGGGAACCCGCCGTTGCCGGTGGCCCCGGTGACGGGTGGCGGGAATCCGGGGTCGGGATGAGTCGTCGTGGCGGGCGGCGGGAAGCCGGCGGCGGCATGGGCCGTCGCGGTGGACGGCGGGAACCCGGGCTCGTGGATGGGGTCGGTCACCGGCTCGAAGTCGGCGAGGAACGGCACCGCGCCGGTGGCCGGGACGGCCGGGTCGTCGACGACGGTGGGCAGGCCGGCGCCGGTGGCCAGCAGGGCCGCGGCCTCGCGGGCGCTCGGCCGCGTGGTCGGGTCCTTCTGCAGGCAGCGGTTGCCCAGGTCGGTGACGTAATCGGGGACGCCGGGCACGGTCGGCAGCGGCGGCGGCTCCAGGTAGATGTGGGCCGACAGCATCTCGGTGGTGTCCTCGATGGACCACGGCGAGCGGCCGGTCAGCATCAGGTACAGGAGTACGCCCAGAGCGTACACATCGGAGGCGGGCGAGACGGCGTCGTCGAGCAGGCGTTCCGGGGCCAGGTAGGCGGGCGTGCCGTAGAGCATGTCGCCGTCGGCGCCCAGGCCCGCGGGGGCGATCGCCGCCGCGATGCCGAAGTCGACCACCTTGGCGCCGGTCGGCGCCAGCATCACGTTCGCCGGCTTGACGTCGCGGTGCACCAGGCCCTCGGCGTGGGCGGCGGCCAGCGCGGCGGCGACCTCCGCGCCGACCCGCAGGGCGAACCGGGGTGGCAGCAGGCCCCGGCCCATGCGCTGCAGCAGGGTGCCGCCGGGGACGAACTCCATCACGACGTACGGCTGCTCGCCGGTCTCGCCGTAGTCGTGCACCTGGGCGATGTTCGGATGGGCGATCGCCGCCGCCGCCTGGGCCTCCCGCCGGATCCGTTGCCGGGCGTCGGGGTCCGTCGCGGTGTCGCCGGCGAGCACCTTCACCGCCACGGTGCGGGCCAGCACGTCGTCGCGGGCCTCCCACACGACTGCCATGCCGCCCGCGCCGGTCGGGCGGAGCAGGCGGTAGCGCCCGCCGAGCAGGCTGTCGTCCTCGGCCACGTCGGAAGTCACCAAGGCATCTTGCCGTCATCCCTCGCCGAGCGCATCCCAGCGTTCGGCCGAGGGCGACCCGGTTTTCCGGACAGGTCTCCACCAAGTTGGACGGATACCTCAGCATAAGAACCGACATGCCCTACCACGCGTCGGCGGCATGGCGCTGAGGTGAGCGTTACCGCATAGCATTGCGCGCGGACATGCTGTCGAGGGTGGGGGAGATCCATGCGGGCGGACTTCCAGGACGAGTTCGCCCGGGTCGGCAGCACCCTCGTCATCATGGCCAAGGCGGTGCGGGAGGCGATGCGGCAGGCCAGCGCCGCCCTCTTCGCCGCCGACCACAACCTGGCCGCGCAGGTGACGGTGCGGGACGCCGAGATCGACGTGCTCAACCGGGTGGTCGACGACCGCGTGCAGGAGCTGATCTCGCGCCGCCAGCCGATCGGCGGTGACCTGCGGATGCTGCTGACCGCGTTGCAGGTGTCGGCCGACCTCGAGCGGATGGGCGGCCTCGCCGTGCACGTCGCCCGGGTGACCCTGCGCCGCCATCCGGTGCCGGCCGTGACACCCGAGCTGACCGGGTTGTTCAAGGCGATGGCCGCGGCCGCCGACGAGCTGTCGGCCAAACTGGTGACGGCGCTGGCCGACCACGACGCCGAGCTGGCCGCCCAGCTCGACAGCGACGACGACACCATGGACCAGCTGCACACCGATCTGTTCAGCGTGATGCTGAGCCCGGAGTGGCCGATGGGGGTCGAGGGCGCCGTCGACGGCGCGCTGCTGGGGCGCTATTACGAGCGGTACGCCGACCACGTCGTCAACATCGGCCACCACGTGGTGTTCCTGGCCGGCGGCGGCGTCAGAGCACCGCATGCGGATATCGAGCCGTGAGCTCGGTGAGATCCGGTTCGCCGTAGTAGGCCACCATCTCGGCGAACCGGGCCGCCGGTCCGGCCCCGAAGCGGCCGATCCGCGAGGCGTACGTCGCGGCGGTCACGAACACCGGCGGCGTCGACTTGCTGTGGAACTTGTCGGCGTACATGACGAGGCGTTCCTCCGCGGTCTCCGCGAGATAGTCACCCGCCGGCAGCGGCAGGTTCTGCCGCTCGATGTCCTCGCGGGTCAGCCCGACCCCGGTGTGATGCGCGCAGAACCGGGCCAGCTCGGCCGGGAACCCCCGCTCGAGAAGCGCTCGCGCACCGAGCACCCCGTGCCGGATGTAGGGCGACCCCGCGAGCAGATGAACCCCGACATCGTGGACGAGGCAGCCGGCACGCACCAGCTCGACGTCGACCTCCAGTCCGCGGGCGTGGACGAGTTGCTCGGCGACCGCCCAGACGATCTCGCAGTGCGTCAGTACGAGCTCGTACGCCTGGTCGTCCGGCGCCAGCTCCCGGTGCAGCGCCCGGATCCGCGAGATCATCGGCCAAGGATCGCACCCGGTCACGGCACCCGCACCACCGTGGTGGTCACCCGGACGGGCGCCGGGTGCCGGCCGGGCCTCGCGGTCACGGCGTGAGAGTGACCGTGACCGTCCGGGTGTAGAAGTGGCGGGCGGCGGTGCCCTGCTCGCGCGGGCCGTAGCTCGACTCCTTCTCGCCGCCGAACGGGGCGTGGAAGTCCACCCCGGTGGTCGGGGCGTTGACCTTCACCATGCCCACGTCCAGCTCGTTGGTCAGGGTCAGCGCCGCCCCGAGGTCGCGCGTGTAGAGGCCGGCGACGAGCCCGTGCCGCACCTCGTTGGCCACCCGCACGGCGGCGTCGGCGGATTCGGCCGGCAGCACCACGCACACCGGTCCGAAGTATTCCTCGCGGAGCAGGTCGTCACCGGCCGGCACGTCGGTGAGCAACGTCGGTGCCTGGAACCATCCGTCGGAGTCGGGCTGCTTGCCGCCGGTCAGCACGCGCGCGCCGGCCGCGCCGGCGCGCTGCACGGCGGTGCGGATCGCCTCGCGTGGCCGGGACTCGATGACCGGGCCGACCACCGTCGCCGGGTCCGCCGGATCGCCCACCGGCAGCGCCTCGACGGCCGCCGCCAGTCGCTCGGCGAACGGCGCCGGATCACCGACGACGATGACCCGGCTGGTGGCGGTGCACTTCTGCCCGGCGTAGCCCATCGCCGCCGCCGCGATCGCGGTCGCGGCCGCGTCCTGGTCGGCGTCCGGCAGCACGATCGCGGCGTTCTGGCCACCCATCTCGCACTGCACCGGGATGCCCCGTCCCACCGCCCGCCGGGCGACCGCCTGCCCGGCGGCCACCGAGCCGGTGAACGACACCGCGTCGGTGGTGTCGACGATCGCCTCGCCGGTCCGGCCGAGGCCGGTCAGCACCGTCAGCACCCCCTCGGGCAGCGCTCCGGCGAACAGCTCGGCCAGCCGGATGGCCACCGCGGACGACTGCGGGGCGGGCTTGAGCAGGACGGCGTTGCCGAACGCGAGGGCCGGTGCCGCCTTCCAGAGCGGTATCGCCACCGGGAAGTTCCACGGCGTGATCAGCCCGACGACGCCGTGCGGCCGGCGCCGGGTGTGCAACAGCGACACACCGTCGGCCGGCGGGTAGACCTCGCCCTCGGGGTGCAGGACCTGCTGCGCGAAGTAGCGCAGGATCGCCACCCCGCGGCCGATCTCGGCGCCCGCCTCACCGCGCGGTTTGCCGACCTCGCGGACCACCAGATCGGTCAGCTCACCGGTGGCCGCCGAGAGCGCCTCCGCGCAGGCGTGCAGGGCGGCCGCCCGCGCCGGCGCCGGTCCCCGGGCCCAGCCGGTGGCCGCGACCCGGGCCGCGTCGGCGGCGGCCGCCACCGTCTCCGGCGACGAGTCGGGAACGCTCACGACGAGGTCCGACGGCGCCTGCGGGGAACGGCTCTCGATCGTTGTCATGCTTGGTCCTTTCCACCGTCGGCGGCGCCGATCGCGATGACGGGATTGGTGAGCGTGCCGAGGGCGGCGGAGGTGATCTCGATCGTGTCGCCGGGCCGGGTGGTGAAATCGGCGTCGGGCACGACACCGGTGCCGGTCAGCAGCACCACCCCGGCCGGGAACGTCAGCGCCCGGAACAGCCAGCCGGCCAGGTCCTCGAAGCCGCGGGCCATCGCCGCGGTCGAGGTCTTCCCGGCGTACGCCTCGTGGCCGTCCCGCAGCACCCGCAGGCCGATCTCGAACGGACCCGGGTCCACCGCCCAGCTCGGCACGATCGCCGGCCCGATCGCGCAGGAGCGGTCGTAGATCTTCGCCTGGGGCAGGTAGAGCGGGTTCTCACCCTCAATCGACCGGCTGCTCATGTCGTTGGCGAGGGTGTAACCGAAGATCTCCCCGGCGGCGTTGAGCACCAGGCCCACCTCGGCCTCGGGCACGTCCCAGCCGGAGTCGGCGCGGATGCCCACCGCGTCCTGGTCGCCGACCACCCGCCACGGGCTGGACTTGAAGAAGAGCTCGGGCCGGGCGCTGTCGTAGACGTGGTCGTAGAGCGAACCGTGGCCGGACTCCTCCTTTCGCCCGTCGCGGCTGCGCAGGTAGGTCACGCCCGCCGCCCACACCTCCTGCCGGTCGACGGGCGGGAGCGTCTGCTCGCCGGGCATCTCGCCGCCGGTTTCGCGGGCCGCCGCCTCGACGATCGAGCGGGCCCGGTCGAGCGGCAGGGCGAGCAGGCCGGCGAGGTCACCGTCGAGTTCGCCCCACGCGCCGTCCTGGCAAACCGCCCAGCGTGACTCGTCGCCGGCCCGCAGGCGGTGAAGGGAGATCGGCATCTGACCATCCTAAGTCTGAGGAAGAGTGGCTGTTATCGGCTGCGCCGGGGCCGCCGCTAACCTGTTCAAGTGCTGTTCCGTGTGGAGATCGCAGACACGGGCCCGGCATCTCGAAGGGATTCATCGACATGCCCCGTGTGGTTCCGGCGGTCATCCGCGCGCTCGACATCCTCGAACTGTTTCTCGATCGCCCCCAACTGTCGGCCCGCGAGGTGGCGGAGCGGCTCGACCTGCCCCGCACCACCGTGCACGAGCTGCTGGTCACGCTCGTCGCGCGGGCTTACCTGATCTCCGTACCCGGTCAGCCGGTCCAGTACCGCCTGGGCATGCCCCTGTTCCAGCTCGGTGCCGCCTTCGCCGGGCGGCTCGACCTGGTCCGCGAGGCGCAGAACGTCGCCCGTGAGGTGGCCGCCGCGTGTGACGAGGCGGTCCATGTGGCCGTGCTCGACGGCGCCGACGTGGTCTATCTCGTCAAGGTCGACAGCACCCACCCGGTCCGGATGGTCTCCGGGGTCGGCCTGCGGCTGCCGGCGCACTGCACGGCGGTCGGCAAGATCCTGCTGGCGAGCCTCGACCCGGAGTGCCTGGACGCCGTCCTGACGAAGGACGTCCTGCCGGGCATGACGCCGGACAGCGTCACCGACCAGGACGCCTTGCGGGCCCAGCTCGACCGGGCCCGGTCGGCGGGCGTCGCGTTCGACATCGGCGAGTCCGACAGCGCCATGCGGTGCGTCGCCGCGCCGATCCGCGACCATTCCGGCGCGACCATCGCGGCCATGAGCGTCTCCGCCCCGATCGTCCGCTGGACCGCGCAGGCTCAGGCGGAGTGGCCCGACCTGGTCCGCGAAGGCGCGACCGCGCTGTCCGCCCGGATGGGGTTCACGGCTCAGCCCGAATAGCCGTCCGGCCGCCCGTGGTCGGCCCGCACATCGAAGCATTGACACCTCTCGAGGTGTTCCTCTACCGTCGCGTCCACGCACCGTACGAAATTTCGAACGGGCTGTCGAAATCTCGAACGACGCTGATCACATTACGCCTGTGGCACTGCCCAGAGCGTGCTGAACGCGCGAAATCTCTTGTGAGCTCCGCTTCGACCGGGGCGAACTTTCCGGCGGTGAACGACGGCGAGGGACAAAGGAGGCGAGTGGCGATGAAGGAAAACTCGGTGTGGTCCAGGCGCGACTTTCTCGGCGCGGGGGTGGGGGTGCTCGGCGCGGCCGGTCTGGCCGCGTGCGGGGGCACCTCCGAGTCGGCCCCGAAGACCCAGGCGGAGGTCCCCAAGGAACTCGTCGACGCGGCGGCGTCGATGAAGGGCACGTCGATGGGGGTGCTGTCGCAGAAGCTGTACTCGGTGACGGCCAACGGGCAGCTCGACGGGTCGATCAAGAAGTTCGCCGACGCGACCGGAACGAAGATCGAGAACAGCCTGATCCAGGCCGACGCCGGCGACGTGGTGGCCAAGATCGACGCCGAGGTCAAGGGCGGCGTGGCCCGCGACCTGGCGTTCATGACCGACTCCCGGTTCGTCGCGCAGTTCCAGGCGCTGGGCGACCTGCAGGACGTGACCGACGTCGTCACGGCGCTGACCGCCAAGTACGGCGAGCCCTGCGCCGAGGCCAAGAACTTCTGCGTCTTCGACGGCAAGTGGTTCGCGATCCCGTACCACTTCATCGGGATCGGGTCCTTCCTGCGCAAGGACTGGATGCAGGAGAAGGGCATCGCCCCCAAGGACGTCTACACCTGGGAGGAGTTGCGGGACCTGTGCCTGTCCATCTCCGACCCGGGCAAGCGCCGGTTCGGCTGGGGCATGACGGTGAACCGGTCCGGCGACGGCAACGGGATGATCGAGGCGCTGATCAACTCGTACGGCGGGGCGATCGCCACCAACGACGGCAAGAAGGTCACCTTCGACTCGCCCGAGACGGTGCAGGCGGTCACCTTCCTGGGCGACATCTACACCAACCCCAAGTACAAGGCGATGCTGCCGCCGGGCGTGGCCAGCTGGACCGACACCAGCAACAACGAGAACTGGCTCGCCGGCATCCTCGGCTACACCCGCAACAGCTTCAGCGTCTACGCGGACTCCAAGACCAAGAAGAATCCGGTGTACGGCAACACGCACGTCTTCTCCGACTGCGTCGGGCCGGCGACCGACAAGTCGCTCCTGCTCGGCCAGTCCCAGGGTTTCGTCGTGTTCAAGGGCGCCAAGAACCCGGCGCTGGCCAAGCTCCTCGCGCAATACCTGGTGAGCGCCCCGGCGCTGGTCGGGGTGGCCAAGGAGGCGCCCGGCCTGGTGATGCCCGCCTGGGCGAAGGTGTGGGACGCCGACCCGTACTTCACCGGCGGCGACCCGGCGTTCCCGATGGTGCGCAACATGTCGCAGCAGTCGCTCCCGCTGTCCACCAAGAACGGGCTGACCTTCCCGCAGAAGGCCAGCGCCGGTCAGCAGGCGGTCGTCGCGGCCTACGTCCTGACCGACATGATGCAACAGGTCATCCAGGGAACGGCGGCCGCCGCGGCGGTCAAGGCGGCGCACGCGAAGATGGTGCAGATCTTCGCCCAGCAGGGGCTGCCGCAGTGAGGTCGGTCCGTTCGGCGCCGGCCCCGGTGCGGCGGCCGGCCCCGCCGCCGGGGCCCGGCTCCCTCACCACCACCCAGCGGCGGCTGGGCCGGGACTGGCGGCTGGCGGCCCTGTTCCTGGCCCCCACCGCCCTGCTGGTCGGCGGGCTCGTGCTGGTGCCGATCGCCCGGTCGATCCTCACCAGCACGACCGAACGGCACGGGGCCGAGAGCGTCTTCGTCGGCCTGGACAACTACCTCGCCCTCGTGGGCGACGACCAGTTCCGTACGGGCGTGGTGAACTCGTTCGTCTTCACCTCCTACGCCGAGATCTTCAAGGTGGTGCTGGGCCTCGCCGCGGCCCTGCTGCTGCACCACCGCCGGCGCGGCCGAGCCGTGCTGACCGGCCTTCTCCTGGTGCCGTGGGTGGTGCCGACGGTGGTGACCGCGTTCAGCTGGCGGGCCCTGTTCGACCCGATCTTCGGCAGCGTCAACACCCTGCTCACCGATTCCGGCATCGGGCCGCTGCTCGCCTCCGCCCATCTGGTGGACAGCTGGCCCGCGGGCTGGCTGTCCGACCCGTCGCTGGCCATGCCGTCGGTGATCCTGGTCAACGTCTGGAAGGGGGTGCCCTTCTTCACCGTCTGCTTCCTCGCCGGGCTGAAGGCCATCCCGGCCGACCAGTACGAGGCGGCGACCATCGACGGTGCCTCGGCGGTGCAGCGGTTCCTGCACGTGACGCTGCCCGGCCTGCGCCACGTGATCACGGTGACGGTGACCCTGTCGTCGATCTGGACGTTCAACAACTTCGACCTGATCTGGTTGCTGACCCAGGGCGGACCCGGCGACGTGACCGCGCCGTACGTGCTCGTCGCGTACTCGAAAGCGATTTTGCAGTTGCAGTACGGCGCCGGCGCGGCGGTCACGCTGGTCATGCTGCCGATCATCGGTGGCCTGGTGTTCGTGCTGGTCCGGACGTTGCGCCAGGACGACGGAACCGGGCGGATCCGGCACACCCGGGCGGGCCGGTGGCGGGGGACGGCTCGAAAGGTGCTGCCGTGGGCCGTCACCGTGGTGTTCGTCGGCGCGCTGGCCTGGGCGTCGCCGCACATCTTCTGGAAGGCGGCGGTGGTCCTCGGGGTGATCCTGCTGGTCGCCGCGGTGGCCGGCCGGGTGGTCTCGGTGCTTCAGGCCCGGGGTGGTCGCCGGGCCTCGTCGGTCGTGTCGGGGATCGGTTCCGGGGTGGCGCTGGCCGGCCTGCTCGCGTTCGTGCTCGGCCCGCTCTACTGGATCGCGGTCACCGCCTTCAAGTCCGAGGGCCAGGTCGTCACCCGCATGAACGACCTGTGGCCGACGCCGTGGACCCTGGAGCAGTTCGGTGCGCTGTTCACCAACCAGCCGTTCGGCCGCTGGTATGTCAACACCCTGCTGGTGTCCGCGGCGTCCACCGCGGTGGCCCTGGTCTGTGCCGTCCTGGCCGGCTACGCGCTGGCCCGGCTGCGGTTCCGCGGGGCGCAGGGCTTCACCGTCACGGTGCTGCTCACCTACGTGATGCCGGGCGCGCTGCTGTTCATCCCGCTCTACCAGCTGCTCATCGGGCTGCGGCTGACCGACTCGTTGTGGTCGCTGGTGCTGACCTACCCGACCTTCACCCTGCCGTTCGCGACCTGGCTGCTCACCGGGTATTTCGCGTCGATCCCGGCGGAGTTGGAGGAGGCCGCGCTCGTCGACGGCTGCACCCGGGTCCAGGCGTTCGGCCGGGTGGTGCTGCCGCTGGCCAAGCCGGGGCTGCTCGCGGTCGCGCTGTTCACGCTGACCAACGCCTGGAACGAGTTCCTCTTCGCGTTCGTGTTCATCACCAAGGACGACTACAAGACGCTGCCGGTGGGGATGCAGTCGATGATCGCCGGGGACGTCGTGCCCCAGGGCCAGCTCGCCGCGGCGTCCCTGCTGGTGAGCATCCCGGTGGTGATCATGTACGCGGTCGGTCAGCGCTTCCTGACCGAGGGGCTCACCGCCGGCGCGGTGAAGGGCTGACCCGTCACGACGTGGGGTGGCGCGGCTGCCGGAGGGGCAGCCGCGCCGCGGGTCGAGCTCGGATCGCCGGTGGTCAGCCGGCGCTGCAGGAGACGGTCGGCCAGGTCCAGTTGCCGTTGGCCATGATCGTGACACCGAAGTTGTTGCCGCTGCCGTTCGGTTTGGCGACCATCACGTACTGACTGGGCCAGCTGGCGCTGGTGTTCCAGGTGGAGCCGACCTTCGCCGGCGAGGGGAGGTTCATCGTCACGGTCCAGTTGCTGGAGCCGGAGACCGCCACGTTGAGGTTGTAGCGATCGCTCCACTTGTCCCCGGCGGACAGGGTCGCGGTGCAGCCACCGTTGCCGCCGCCGTTGCCGCCACCGCCGTTACCGCCGCCACCGTTGCCGCCGCCCGTGTCCCCGCCGCCGGAGCCTTCGCTCACGGTGAGGTTGGAGCTCACGTTGCTCTGGTAGCCCTCGGTGGCGAGGATCTGGTAGTTCGGCGTGCCCAGTTGCAGGCCGGCCTGCCGCCAGGCGTTGAAGTGGTTGGCCACGTTTATCGTGCCGCCGGTGCGCTTCTGCTGCCGGACGCTCCAGTACTGGTAGAACGTGGCGTTGCCCTGGATGGAGGGCTGGTTGACCCGCTGCGTCCGGTAGAGGTCGTAGGTGCTGCCGTCGGTGGTCACCGAGCCCAGCCGGGTGGCGCCGGTGCTCGGGTTGTAGTTCCCGAAGTTCTCGACGATGTAGTACTCGACGAGCGGGCTGGTCATCCAGCCGTAGAGGGCCAGGTAGCAGTTGCCACCGCAGTTGAAGGAACCGGAGTAGTTGACCGTGTGACTGGTCGAACCCGGGTTCCAGCCCTTGCCGACGACCGAGTTGTTGATGCTGTTCATCTGGACGCTGTAACCGCCACCGGCGCCCAGGTTCATGGTGACGTTGCCGTTGTCCTTCCAGTACGAGTAGAAGTAGCCGTTGTGCGTGCCGGTCGAGTTCGAGGTGACCGTGCGGTCGGCCTCGGCGTGCGCGGCTCCGGCGGCGGAAACCGAGGCCACGGCCATCGCCACGGCACCGGCGAAGCCGAGGAACAGCCGCGTGCGGCGGCGCCGGCGGCCGGTCGGGGGAGTTGACGTGTCGTTCATGTGGAGTCCCTTCGGAGGAACTGCGAGGACGTACCGGCAGCAGGACCGGACCCGCGCAGCCGGGCGCCGTGGGTGACGGCGGGACGCGTCGGCGTCGCACCAGGCGGGGATTCGCGGGCCGTGCCGGTCGACCGGGGAACCGGATCGCGGTGGACGATCCAATCGATGGTGGTCGAACTGCCGGTGGCGACATCATGTGCCGTACGCGACTGGCGTGTCAACAATTACCGGTAGCTCCCGGAAGTTTCTCGGCTCGTGCCGGTCGGGATTTTTCCCAGCTCAGGCCATCCTGGCAGCCACTCCACCTGGCCCAAAAATTCTTGGTTCTCTTGGTGCTCGGCGGCTGGGGCGCAACTTAAGTATTCCTTATCCGAAACTTCCGGAACTCCTGAGGAGGTGTCAAGCCGGGTGCGCGCCGGGCCCGGCACGGCCTGTCCAGGACGGAGACAGCACGACGGGCCGAGACCTGTGCCGGTCCCGGCCCGTCGTGACGCAGGTTCAGCTGCAGGTGGTGCCGTTCAGCTTGAAGCCGGTGGGCGCGCCGGCGTTGCCGGTGTGGTTCGCCTGGTAGCCGATGGTGGTCGAACCGCCGGCCGCGAGGGTGCCGTTGTAGCCGGCGTTGGTCGCGGTCACCGCGCCGCTTGCCGGGGCGTAGGTGGCGCTCCAGCCGGCGACGATCGTCTGCCCGGTGGGCAGGGTGAAGGTCAGGGTCCAGCCGTTGATCGCGGCGGTGCCGGTGTTGGTGATGGTGATGCTGCTGGTCAGGCCGGTGTTCCAGGCGCTGATCGTGCTGCTGACCCGGCAGGCGCCGGCGCCGCCCGGGTTGCTGGTCGGGGCGCTCGTCGGCGGCGTGGTCGGCGGGCTGGTCGGCGGCTTGCTGGTCGGCGTCGTCGTCGGCGGGGTGGTGGGTGTGCTGCTGCCCACGGCGTTGATGATGGCGGTGATGATGCCCTGCTGGGTCACGGTGAGGGAGCTGCGGTCGAACAGGCCGAACCCGTGCTGGCCGTTGTAGCCGTTGTCCCAGTAGGCGGTGGCCGCCCCGTACTTCTTGGCCGTGGACACCAGGGCTTTCGCGTAGTTCGCCCGGTACGTGTTGTTCGACGAGTCGTAGGTGGTCTTGTCGATCGAGCCGTACTCACCGACGAACACCGGATAGCCGCGCGTGACGAAGGTGTCGTAGACCTTCTTCATCGTGGTGTCCATGTAGTCCTCTTGACCCCAGGTCGACTTCTTCGCCGGGTTCTTCGCCGCCGACCCCCACTGCGTGATGTTGCCGTCCTCCTGGCCCGCGAAGTCCCACGGGTCGTAGTAGTGGACGGAGATCATGAGCCGCTGCTCGTTACTGGGGATGGAGCTCGACCGGTTCCGGTCGGTGGGCAGCACGAAGCCGTAGTTGCCGGTGGTGTACTCGATGTTGGTGTTCCAGCCCGGGATCAGCAGCCATCGGGCGGCGTTGTTGCCACCGGTCTTGCGGACGGTGTCCACGAAGATCTGGTTGTAGGCGTTGATGTTCGAGTAGCACGGCGAGGTCGGGTTGCCGTACTGACCGTCGAACTCCTCGTTCATGGATTCGAGGACCAGGTGGTCGTTGTAGCTCTGGAACTTGGTCGCGACCTGCTGCCAGACCTTCTGGTACTTGTCCTTGACCGTCGTCTGGTCGGCCGCGTCGCAGATCAGCCAGGAGCCGTTGACGCTCTTGTAGCCGTCGCCGTGCATGTTGACCACGACGTAGAGGCCCTGGTTGTAGGCGTAGTTCACGACCTCCGCGATCCGGTTCAGCCAGGCCGAGTTGACCGTGTAGCCGGGACCGGCCCCGATGTTCCCGAGATAGGAGACCGGAATGCGGATCGTCTTGAAGCCCGACGCCTTGACCCGGTTGATCAGAGCCTGGGTGATGACCGGGTTGCCCCACGCGGTCTCGCTGGGGATCCCGTTGGCGTTGGCCTCGAGCTGATTGCCGAGATTCCATCCGGCGCCCATGTCGGCGACCAGCTGAGAAGCGGTCAGCTGAGCGGTGACCTCGGCCGATGCCGGCCTGGTCATGCCGTACACGGCTCCGGTGAGGGCCAAGGCGGCGGCAGCGAATGCCAGCCCGGCCTTCCTGACTGTCGTACTCATCGATTTTCCTCTCGTCTCGAGCGCTGGACCGGCGGTGGATCCGGTTCGCGCCAGCCCGATCATCGAAGCGCTTCGATGGCGGTTCGGTCAAGAGCCCGGCGCTGGTGCCGGCTGCCTAGACTCCCTCTCGTGCGGATCGGGGCAAGGCGGCTGAGCGCCGTCATCGCGGGACTCCTGGTCGTCGTCGCGGTCGTGGCGGCGACAATTACCTACGTACGATGGCGGGCCGCCGGCGTCGCGCACCCGATCGCACCGCCCGCCGGGGCGGTCGTGCCGGACTTCGCCGGCCCGGGATACCAGGAGGACGTCTCCGTCCGCTCCCTGCTCGTCGCGCGCAGCCTGCGCAACGATCGCGGGAAGGCGACCGTACGCATCTACGAGATGCCGCCCGGCTCGCCGTGGCTGCGGTCCCGGCAGACCGTTGCCACCCAGCTCGACCACTGGGAGCAGATCGGCGACTGCGCCGACAACCCCGAGGCCACCCTCGTCGAGTGCGCCTGGCGCGAGCCGACCCGCTGGTGGCCCCGCGAGGTCGCGCTGACCATGGTGCGCCCGCGCCCGGCAAAGCCGGGCCAGGCGGACCGCATCTTCGTGATCATCGGCTCCGGCCTCGGCGATTAGCGCCGCCGCCCCCATCCGGACCTTCGTGTCAGGATGGCGCCTGTCGCCAACCTGACCGACAGCGGCTTCCGTCGATGACACCGGCCACGATGGACGGATGGCTGCCGAACGCGAGGTCAGCAAGGACGCGGACGCCCTCGAGCGAGCCGCCGGGCCGACCACCACCGGCGCAGCGCCGACCCAGACCCTCGAGCTCGGCTCCGGCGACCTGTTCCGGCAGCTCACCGACGCCCCCGCGGCAGCCGCGCCGGGTGGCGGCCTGACCCCGGAGATGCTGCTGGCCCTGCAGGGCTCCATCGGCAACGCGGCCGTCACCCGCCTCGTCGCCCCGCCACCTCCCGCTCCCGCCCCCGCATCCACCGCCGCGCCCGCGCCCGCCGCGATGCCCGCGTCCGCATCTGCCTCATCCGCATCCACCGCGCCCGCATCTGCGCCTGTCGTGACGGCCGCGCCCGGCCCCGCCGCGCCCGCATCCGCCGCCCCGGCTGCGCCCGCATCTGCGCCCGCCGCGATGCCCGCGCCCGCCGCGATGCCCGCGCCCGCCGCGATGCCCGCGCCCGCCGCGATGCCCGCGCCCGCCGCGATGCCCG
>NZ_BOMM01000087.1 GCF_016862195.1 Paractinoplanes ferrugineus
CCCGCCGCGATGCCCGCGCCCGCCGCGATGCCCGCGCCCGCCGCGATGCCCGCGCCCGCCGCGATGCCCGCGCCTGCCGCGACGCCCGGCCCCGCATCCGCCGCCCCGGCCGCGCCCGCAACTGCGTCACCCGCATCCGCCGCGCCTGCTGCGGCAGCGGCGTCACCCGCAGCGGCTGCCCCCGCACCCGCTTCGCCCGCGCCCGTGGCGATGGCGGCGCCCGCGTTCGGTGCCGGGGCGCCCGCTGCGGCGGCGACCCCGCCGGCGGCGCCGGTGGTGGCGAAGCGGGCGGGTGGTCGGCGGCCGGTGGCGGTGGCCGGGGCGGCTGAGGTGGCACAGGTGCCCAGCGTCGCCGCCCTGGTGGAGCGGGTGGCCGCGCGCCGCGCTGAGGTGGTGGCGGCGGGGGACCAGGCACGGGCGGCGCTGCGGGCGGCCGCGGAGGCGGAGGGTGGGCGGATCCGGGCGGCGGCGGACGGCGAGGCGGCGCGGATCCTGGCCGTCACCGAGGAGAGCATCGTCGCGGCGGTGCAGGCCGCCGGTGGGGCCGAGGCGGCGGTGCGGGCGGCGCGCGTACGGGAGATCGGTCGGATCGACGCGGAGGCCGAGGCGACCCTGTCGGCCCTGGACGGCGCGTTGCGGGAGAGCCAGGCCGCCGCTCTCGGTGCCGCGGAGCGGCATGCGGCGGCCGCCGTCGCCGGCGGGGAGCGGGAGGCGCAGCGGGCCGTCACCGGCGCCCGGGAGCGGGCCGGGCAGGCGGTCGCCGTCGGGCAGGGCCGGGCCGCGACGCTCGAGCCCACCAAACGGGGCGCCCGGAAGGCTCGGGCGGCGCGGGAGATCTCGCAGGAGACGGCCGGCGAGATCGTGAAGGCGGGTGCGGCCACCGCCGGGACGGCCCGCACCGACATGGCCGCGCTGGCCGGCAAGTTCCGCGGGGAGGGCGCGGCGGTGGCCGAGCAGATGGCGGGAGCGGATCTGGCGTCGGCGCGGCAGCGGGTGATCGATCGGCGGGCGGCGGCGGTGTCCGCGGTGGACCGGGCGGCCGAGCAGGCGCTCGCTCAGGTGGCGAGCGACCGGGACGCCGTCGTCGAGCAACTCGGGGCCATGCGGGCGGCGGCGGGTGACGTGGCGCGCGCCGCCGCGGCCGCTGCGACTGCGATTGATCAGGGCCTGCAGGCCGGGCTGGCCGGGGTCGACGCGGCCGTCGCCGAGATCGCCGGCGGGCTGGACGAGGTGGCGGCGGTCGCCGACGCGCTCACCGGCCGGTCGGTGGCCGACCTGACGGCGGCCGGTGCCGAGCTGGACGCGGCGGCCGGCGAAGTCCTCGGCGAACTGGACCGGCTGGTGCAGGGCAGCGCGAGCGGCATGGGCTTCGCCGCCGGGACGGTCGCCGACGACATGCGGCAGCAGGCCGATCTGCTCACGGCGCCGGCGGCACAGGCCGCGACCGATTTCAATCAGCGTACGGGCGACGCGGCGCGCGCCACCGTGGACGGCATCACCGGGCAGGCCGACGAGACGCTCGCCGAGTACTCGACGATCCGTACCGGCGTGACCGGCACCTTCGCCAGGGCGCTCGCCGACGCCGACCGCAAGTGGGCCGAGCAGGAGACCGGCGGGCTCGCCGAGGTGGCCCGCAGGGTCGGCGAGGGCATCGCGGCCCAGCAGAAGATGCTCGACGAGGTGGGCCGGCGGATCGACGAGCGGGCCGCCGAGATCGAGAACGAGAGTTGGTGGGATCGCGCGGTCGGGTTCGTCGCCGGGTTCGTGGTGGGTTTCCTGGCCACCGCGTGGGAAATGATCAAGGTGCTGGGCGTCATCGCGCTGGTGGCCCTGGCGGTCGTCGTGGTGGCGGTGATCATCGGGGCGCTGGTGGCCGGCCTGGCCGGGATCGTGGCGGTCTTCGCGGCGCTGGCGGCCGTCGCGTCGTTCGTCGCGGCGATCTCCGGCGTACTGCTGGCGATCGGCGTCGTGGTGGTCGCGTGCATGGCGGGCTACAAGCTCTACAAGGCATTCTCCGACGACACCCTGTCGGCGTACGAGAAGGGGAAGCTCGTCGGCGGTGCCACCTTCGACGTGGCCTCGCTGGTTCTCGGCGCGAAGTTCGTGAGCTGGGCGGGCCGGCTGTTCGGGCTGGGGGTGGCCGCGGAAGCGGGCGCCGAGGCGGCCGCGCTGGCCCGGCTGCGCGCGGTGATCGCCGACGAGGCGGTGCTGGAGCGGCTGCTGGCGGCGGCCGGTGGGGACACCGTCAAGCTGGAGCGGATGCTGGCCGGCGTGGGTGGCGACGCCGGCGGGCTCGACGATCTGGTCCGCGCGACCGGTGGGGACGCGGCGTTGCTGGACGAGGCGGTGGCGAACACCGCGAAGGTACGCGCGCAGACCGTGGAGGCGCTCGGCGACGCGAAGCCGGCCACGCCGATCGGTGAGATCGGCCCGGATCAGCCGCTGGGCCAGGCGATGGCCCTGTTCGACAGCACGAACCCGCAGATGGCCAAGGATCTGCGGGTCGCGTACGAGGCACTGACCGACGCCGAGACCGTCGCCGACACGGTGGCCCGGGTCCAGGCGCGGGCGATCGATCTCGCGGCCCGGGGCGTCGGGAAGCCGTTCGAGGTGGCCCTGCGCAGCGTCACCGACGGCCGGATCGTCACCCTGCACCTGGATCTTGGCGACAAGGCCGAGGCGTTCCTCGCCGCCGTGCTCGACCTGTCCAAGAAGGCGCCGGACGAGGTGATCAATCTGCTGCCGGGGCAACTGGAGCTGACCGAGCCGGCCTTCTTCGCGGACGTCGTCACCAAGGGTGAGTCGTTCCTGGACATCTCGGCGATCGTCAAGACGGCGCCGGAGCACGGCGCGGCCACCCACCTGCTGCAGGATCTGGTCGTCGACCGCGCCCTCGCCCGGTCCGGGAGCCAGCTGACCGGCCGCGCCCTGCGCCAGGCCCTCGCCCCGGCGGCCGGCGAGAAGGACATCCCGCGGGCGTTCGCCTGGGATCACATCTGGGACGCTTTCGGCGACGTGGTCAACAACCCGAACTTCCTCAACGCCCGGCTCGGGCAGATCTTCGGGGATCTCGACGCGGTGCTCGTCCACATCGACGAGGCGTGGGCGGCCAAGTTCGGCAAACTGCTCGGGAAGAAGGTGAAGCCGGAGTAGCCGGGTGTCGTATTGTCGGGCGGTGCCGGATTCCGTAACGAGCCGCGGCGACGCGGCCGACAAGCGTGCCGTTGCTGGTTCTCCTCGCCGCCCGGCCGGCCCGGCCCGGCCGCTCAAGCCCGCCGGCCCGCCGCTCAAGACCAAGGCCGAGAAACGGGCCGAGGCGAAGGCCGCCAAAGCGCGCGCCCGGGTGATGCGCAAGCGCCGTCAGGTGCTGACCGTCGCGGGCGCGGCGGTCGTCGTGCTGGCTCTCGTCATCGGGCTCTTCGTGTGGATCGGCAACTCCTCGTCGTCGAGCCCCGCCGCCGCCCCGGCCGATCCCAGCGCCGCCGCTCCGGGTGCCGCCGACCCCGGCGCCGCGAGCCCGAGCGCCGCCCCGGCGGCCGCGTTCCCGCCGGTGCCCGCGGGCGCCGACCCGGCGTTGGGCAAGAAGCCGGCCGCGACCGCCGGCAGTGGCGCGGTCACCGAGCTCAAGACGACGACGCTGATCCAGGGGACCGGCGCGGCGGTCCGGAGTGGCCAGACGATCAGCGTCAACTACGTCGGTGTCACCTACGGCGACGGCAAGGAGTTCGACTCGTCCTGGAGCCGCTCCGAGCCGTTCAGTTTCCAGGCCGGGGCCGGCAAGGTCATCAAGGGCTGGGACCAGGGGCTGGTCGGGGTCAAGGTGGGCAGCCGGGTGCAGCTCGACATCCCGGCCGACCTGGCCTACGGCGAGCACCCGAGCGGCGGCCAGCCGGCCGGCGCGCTGCGGTTCGTGGTCGACGTCCTGTCGGCGTCCTGATGCGGATCACCGTGCTGGGTGCCGGCTCCTGGGGCACCACGGTCGCCTCGGTGCTCACCCGCCGGGATCACGAGTCGCTGATCTGGGCGCGCAGTCCCGCCGCCGCGGAAGAGATCAACACCAAGCACACCAACGGGCGCTATCTCGACGGCTTCCCGCTCCCGAGCCGGCTGCGCGCCACCGCCGACCTCGCCGAAGCCGCCGGTCACGCCGAGCTGCTGGTCGTCGGCGTGCCCACCGGGGCGTTCCGGTCGGCCCTCGAGCAGGTGCGCCCGGACCTGCACCCGTGGATCCCGGTGGTGAGCCTCAGCAAGGGGCTGGAGCGCGACTCGCTGCTGCGCATGACCGAGGTGATCAAAGAGGTGCTGCCGGGGCATCCGGCCGCCGCGCTCACCGGGCCCAACCTGGCCAAGGAGATCATGTCGGGGATGGCGGCGGCCACCGTGATCGCCACCGAGGACCGCACCGTCGCCGCGGAGATCCAGCGGGTGTTCCGCCGGGGCCTGCTGCGCGTCTACACCAACCACGACGTGATCGGTTGCGAGGTCGGCGGGGCGCTGAAGAACGTCGTGGCCATCGCCACCGGCATCGCCCAGGGTCTCGGCGTCGGTGACAACACCCGGGCCGGGGTGATCTCCCGCGGCCTCGCCGAACTGACCACCCTCGCGGTCGCGATGGGCGGCGAGCCGAGCACCCTGGCCGGACTGGCCGGGATGGGCGACCTGGTGGCGACGTGCATCAGCCCGCACTCCCGCAACCGCTACGTCGGCGAGCAGCTGGGCCGCGGTCGCAGCCTGGACGACATCCTGGCCGAGATGGGACAGGTCGCCGAGGGGGTCAAGACCGTGCACGCGGCGGTCCGGCTGGCCGACCAGCACGGCCTGGCCATGCCGATCACCCGCACCATCCACCGGGTGGTGAGCGGTGACCTGACCGCCGAGCGAGCGTACGACGGTCTGCTGCGCTCCCACCCGGCCGGTCACGAGTCCGAGCCCGGCTGACGCTCGGCTACCGGTCGCCGCCGCGGGGGCTCCACGTCTCCGGCGTCGCGGATCGCATGGTGATCGACATGCGTCGACTCGAGCACACCCGGCCGACGCCGCAAACGATTTACGCCGCCGGCGCCGGGCCCCGCGGAGCGGAGCGGGCCGGGCCGGGATCAGCGGGCGAGGGCGGGTCGCAGGGTGGTGGTCCGGGTGGTCCGCGGGCGGCCACGCCGGGTGAAGCCGTTGTCGGCGGCGCGCGGCACGGATTCCGGTTTGGTGCGGTTCACCGTGCGGCGCAGGCTCGGGTGCCGGGTCTCCCACGCCTCCCGGACCCGGGACGGCAGGTGCAGGTCGCGCCACACCTGCCGGAGGGTGGCCGGGTTGATCAGGTCCTCGATCTCGCCGCACCCGGCCGCCTCGCACAGCACCTGCTGATAGGCGGTGCGCAGTTGGGCGGGGTCCTCGAGGTCGTAGCGGCGGCGGCTGGCGTGGCCGCAACTCATGTGGTGCGGCACCTCGAGGACCCCGAGGCTGTTGCCGTGGAGATCGTCTATCCGGTCGGGGACGGCTGGGGCACGGCGTGCGGCGCTGCGATTCCGGCGGCCGTCACGGGTGGCGACGTACGACATGACCTCAGGCTAGGGCGTCCGGGCCGCGGTTTTCCCAACTCCCGCCCAGCGGTGACGGCGGTCCGCATGAGTGCCTGCTGGCGTCATCTGATGACTCCCACGGCAGGGTGTGGTCACTGGGATGGAAAGAGTCGAGCGGTTCGTCGGGGTGGCCTCCGGCGTCCAGAGTGGAACGGTGACGATCACCGACGGGTTCCGGCGCGAGTGGCTCCGCGATCCGTTGACGGTCGGCGCCGTCGTGCCCGGCCCGGTGATCAGTCCGAGTCGAGGCCGTGGCAGACCGTCGTGGTGCAGCCCTCGCCCAGACCGTGGCAGGTCGGGCACCGGTCGTCGTGCTGCTCGATCGCGGGCTTCTGGTCCTTCATCGCGTGCTCCCTTGATAGCCGCCGTGCGGCTATCAGCCTTACCGGTCGGCGGCCGGCCGGGCAGGGCCTTCCGGCCCGCCCGGCCCGGGGCGGGAGTCAGCGGCGGGCCAGCTGGCGTTCACCGCCCGCACCGGTCTCGTACGGCAGGTTGTAGTGGGCGAACAACCTGGGCTCGTCGGCGGCCGACAGCTCGCCGTCCAGGTCGATCGACGGGGCGTCGCCGACCAGCTTCTTCTCGTAGCGGACACGGACCGCGCTCGGGCTCACCGTGGCACCGTCCAGGGGTACGAAGACCAGGCGGTGGCGACCGATGATGCCGACCTTCACGGTGGCGAAGGCGGGGTTGTCGGTCGCGGTGTCGACGTAGACGGCCTCGAGGTCGCCGATCTTGCTGCCGTCGGGGTCGATCACTTTTTCGCCACGCCAGTCGCGCAGGTTCTCAGCTGGGAACATGCGTCTCGGATGCCCGGCGGCGGGCGCGCCGAAACGGTGACCCGGGCTCCACCATTCGCCCATTTCATGAAATGTCCGAGTTAGTTAGATTTCTTTCATGACTCAGGACCGTCGCAGCACCGTTCGATCAACGCCGGACCGCCGCCGCAGCGAGCCGGGTGGACCCCGCCGCGCGCCCCTGGTCAGCGTCGTCATCCCGACCCTCAACGAGGAGCTCAACCTGCCGCACGTGTTCGGTGCGCTGCCGGCCGGGCTGCACGAGGTGGTGCTGGTCGACGGCGGCTCGGTCGACAACACGGTGGCGGTCGCCCGCGAGTTGCGCCCCGACGTCGTGGTGGTGCGCCAGACGCGTACCGGAAAGGGAAACGCTCTTGCCGTGGGGTTCGCGGCCTGCACGGGTGACGCCATCGTGATGATCGACGCGGACGGCTCGACCGACCCCCAGGAGATCAGCCGCTTCGTCGAGGCGCTGATCAGCGGGGCCGAGTTCGCCAAGGGCTCGCGCTTCGGCAAGGGCGGGCACAGCCACGACATCACGCCGCTGCGCAAGGCCGGCAACATGGGCCTCAACATGTTCGTCAACCGGCTGTTCGGGACGAAGTTCACCGATCTCTGCTACGGCTACAACGCGTTCTGGCGCCGCGCCGTACCGGTCATGGACCTGCCCGCGACCGACCTGCCGGCCCCGGCCGGCGGCGGCAAGCTGTGGGGCGACGGCTTCGAGATCGAGACGCTGATCAACATCCGGGTCGCGGCGGGCGGCATGCGGGTGACCGAGGTGTCGAGCATCGAGCACGAGCGCATCCACGGGGTCAGCAACCTCAACACCTTCAAGGACGGGACCCGCGTCCTGCGGACGATCCTGAGCGAGTTCCGCCGCGGCCGCCGGCTGCGCAAGGCCATCCCGGTGCTCACCGTGCCCGGCAGCAGCTGGCAGGGAAACGTGGACAAGTTGCTCACCGCGGAGTCCCGCCGGGCGGTTTAGTCAGGCCCGTCGGACGGGATACCTTGCGTCACCTTCTCGGGTGAAACACCCGTAGAAGCGTCCCCCGCAAAAATTGAATAGGGATCCGTCTAAGTATTCCCAGTGCAGGTCATCGATGCCTACGTTCCTAGGCGGGCCGTGACGGTCCACATTGAAACCGGGCCGAGACCCGTAACACCTGTGGGTCCCGGCATGACCGCTCCGGGGGAACAATCGATGCGCAAACTCTTAGCGGGTCTGCTGGGTCTGAGCCTGGCTTCCGGACTGGGCGTCTCGCTCGGTCCGGCGGCCGTGGCCGCCCCGCCGGCGGGCAACACCGCCGCCGAACCCGCCGAACGAAGTGACGAGCTGATCAGCCCGCTCGAGCAGAAACGACGGGCGCTGCGGGAGAAGGGCGTCAGCGACGTCCTGTCCGGTCGCGCCAAGCCGGAGGTCCGCAACGGCAGCACGGTCGTCAAGGTCGGCCAGGCCGCCGGTGGCGGGGCGTTCGGCGGCAAGGCCAAGCACCGGGGCGGCTCGCCGGACAACCGCGACCAATACGTGGAACTGGCGCGGGAACGGACCGACCGGATCTTCGTGATCCTCGCCGAGTTCGGCAACGAGCGCGACCCGCGCTTCCCCGACCAGGACACCGACCCGGGCACGGCGGGACCGCAGCGCTTCGACGGGCCGCTGCACAACCAGATCCCGGCGCCCGATCGCACGGCCGACAACACGACCGTGTGGCAGGCCGACTACACCCAGAAGCACTACCAGGACCTCTACTTCGGCAAGGGCCGCAACGTCGAGTCGGTCAAGACCTACTACGAGACCCAGTCGTCGGGGCGCTACAGCGTCGACGGCACGGTCACCGACTGGGTCAAGGTCAAATACAACGAGGCCCGGTACGGGCGGTCCGGCGACGACCCGGCCGACGCGAACGGCGACGACCCCGAGGTCTGCTCCAGCAACGTCTGCAACACGACGTACGACCTGGTGCGCGACGCCGCCAACCAGTGGGTCGCCGACCAGCTCGCCCGGGGTCGCACCAAGGCTCAGGTGGTCGCCGAGCTCAAGACGTTCGACCAGTGGGACCGCTACGACTTCGACGGTGACGGCGACTTCAACGAGCCGGACGGCTACCTCGACCACTTCCAGATCGTGCACGCCGGCGGCGACGAGGCGGACGGTGATCCCTACCAGGGTGAGGACGCCATCTGGAGCCACCGCGCGTTCGCCTACGGCGACGACGAGGGCGACCGCGGGCCGACCGGCAACCTGCTCGGGGGCACCGAGATCGCCGACACCGGCCTGTGGATCGGCGACTACACCATCCAGCCGGAGAACGGCGGGCTGTCGGTGTTCGCCCACGAGTACGGCCACGACCTGGGCCTGCCGGACGACTACAACGTCCTCGCCGGCGGCAACGGCAACAACGAGTACTGGACGCTGATGGCGCAGAGCCGGCTCAACGCCGCCGGTGAGCCGCTCGGCACCCGGCCGGGTGACCTGGGCGCGTGGAACAAGCTCCAGCTCGGCTGGCTCGACTACGAGACGGTGGTGGCCAAGCAGAAACGCACCCTCGAACTCGGCCCGCAGGAATACAACAGCGACAAGGCCCAGGCGGCCGTCGTGGTGCTGCCGAAGAAGACGGTGACGACCGAGTTCGGCGCCCCGTTCTCCGGAAGCCGGCAGTATTTCTCCGGCAATGCCGACGACCTGCGGAACTCGATGACCCGCCGATTCGACCTGACCGGGACGACCACTCCGGCGTTGTCGCTCAAGGCGCGGTACAACATCGAGGAAGGCTTCGACTACCTGTACGTACGGGCGTCGCTCGACGGCCAGAGATGGACCGCTCTCGACGGCACCGTCGACGGCCGGCCGTTCGGCCGGGACGGGGCCAACCCGCCGCGGCCCGCGATCGACGGCAGCACCGACAACCGGTGGGTCGACATCTCGGTGCCGCTCGGCGCGTACGCCGGGCAGAATGTCTATCTGCAGTTCTACTACCGCACCGACGGCGGGTTCTCGGCCGGTGGGTTCTTCTCCGACGACCTCCGGGTCACCGACGGCGCCACGGTGCTGTTCAGCGACGACGCCGAGGCCACCACCTCGCCGTGGACGCTGAAGGGCTTCAGCACCGTCGGCACCAGTGCGACCGGGCAGTACGACAACTACTACATCGCCGGCCACCGCACCTATGTCTCCTACGACCGCTATCTCAAGACCGGGCCCTACAATTTCGGCTTCCTCAACACCAAGCCGGACTGGGTCGAGCACTACTCCTACCAACCGGGTGTGCTTATCTCGTACTGGGACACCTCGCAGGTCGACAACGACACCAACTGGCACCCGGGCGTGGGCCGCAACCTTTACATCGACTCGCACCCGCAGCCGTTCTACCGGATGGACGGCCTGCCGTTCAGTTCCCGGATCCAGGTGTACGACGCGCCGTTCGGTCTGCGTAAGGCCGACTCGATGACGCTGCACATCAACGGCAAGGCCTCCTACGTCCGTGGGCAGCCCGGTCAGCCGCTGTTCGACGACACCCAGAAGTACTTCTACGACGAGTTGCCGAACCACGGGGTCAAGCTCCCGGCGGTCGGCGTCAAGATCCGGGTGCTGGCCGAGGACGGCACCACCGCCCGGATTCGTATCTCGTAATCCGTGGTCCGGCCGACACGGCCCGGGAACCGAACGGTTCCCGGGCCGTGTCGCATCGAATTACTTCTATGAGATTGCGAAGCGTCATGTTAGCGTCACCCCGCTGGATGTCATGAGTTTCCCGGGGGATCACCTTGTCCGATGTCGCGACCGAGCCCGACGTCGCCCCGGCGGTCACCGAGGCGGACCAGCCGGCCAGGCGCCTGCGATTGCCGGAGTGGGGCGCCGCCACGATCGGTTCGTTCCTGCTCGCCATCGCCATGACCTGGCTCATCCCGCCCTACGCGGCCGACCTGGCGTCGGGTGGTGTCAAGCCCGCGACCATCGGCAACCCGGCGACCACGATCGCCGGCGACGGTGGTGACACCGCCGCCCAGGCCTGGCTGGTCGCCTGGGACGGGCACGCGCTCAAGCACGGCCTGAGCGGGTGGTGGGAGTCCAACGCGTTCTACCCGGCCAAGTACGGCCTGGCGCTCAACGACACCCTGTTCGGCTACGTCCCGGCCGGGCTGATCGGCCACGGCATGACGGCCGCGCTGCTGCGCTACAACATCCTGTTCGTGTTCGCCTTCGGGCTCGCCTTCCTCGGCGGTTACGCCCTGGTGCGCCAGCTCGGCGCGGGCCGGGTGGCCGCGGCGGTGGCCGGTGCTGCCCTGGCCTACACGCCCTGGCGGTACGGCCACATCGGCCACCTCAACATCCTCTCCACCGGCGGTATCACCCTGGCGTTCGCGATGCTCGCCCGCGGCCACGGCTGGTCCCTCGCCCGCGGTTACCTGCGCGAACGGGTGCGGCCGGGCTGGGCGATCGCCGGCTGGGTGGTCGCCGCCTGGCAGGTCAGCCTGGGCTTCGGGGTCGGACTCGTCTTCGTCTACATGCTGGCCCTGACGTTCCTGTGCGCCGGGGTCGGCTGGCTGGTCCGCGGCCGTCCGCCGCTGCCGGGGCGGCTGATCCTCGGCGACCTCGGCGGCGGCCTGTTCTTCACCGCGGTCACCGGCTATTTCGCGTACGCCTACCAGCACATCCGCGAGCTCTACCCGGACGTGCTCCGGTCCTGGGAGTACACCGGCGCGTTCTCCCCGACACTGCGCGGCCTGCTGGTCGCGCCGGGCCCGACGCTGCTCTGGGGCAAGATGCACGAGCCGGGCCGAATGGCGCTCGGCGTCGCCGACAACGAGAAGGCGCTGCTCTGCGGCTACGCGCTCTACCTGCTCGCGTTCGGCGGCATGTTCCTGTCGATCTGGTCGATGCGGCAACGGCTGCTGATGCTGGCCGGGACGGTCGTGGGGGTGCTGTTC
Source organism: Paractinoplanes ferrugineus (assembly GCF_016862195.1). Classification (GTDB taxonomy): domain Bacteria; phylum Actinomycetota; class Actinomycetes; order Mycobacteriales; family Micromonosporaceae; genus Actinoplanes; species Actinoplanes ferrugineus. The sequence continues at coordinate 11,300 of NZ_BOMM01000087.1, forward strand.
GCGCTCGGCACCAACGGCCCCACCTACCGCCTGCTCTACCTCTACGTGCCCGGGTTCGACGGCAGCCGTACCCCCGGCCGGTTGATCCTCTGGCCCACCATCCTGCTCGCCGTTCTCGCCGCCGGTTTCGTCGCCGGGCTGGCCCGCGCCGCCCGCAACGCCACCCTGCCGGAATGGCGCCGGCCCGCCGCCCTCGTCGTCACCGTCCCCCTGCTGGTCGCGGTGCTCGCCGAAGGCCTGCCCGACCTGGCCCACGTGCGGATCGCCCCGCGGCCCGCCGCGATGGCCGCCGCCCCCGCCCCGTTCGTGGTGCTGCCCAGCGACGACGGCTTCGACAGCACCACCATGATCTGGTCGACCGAGGGCTTCCCGAAGATGGTCAACGGGGTCGCCAGCTACAACCCGCCGGACCGTCAGCAGGTGCGCGACACCATGCAGACCTTCCCCAGCGCGCAGAGCCTCGACCTGCTCCGCCAGCACGGCATCCGCAGCGTCGTGGTGGTGCGCGACCGGGTCGTCGGCACCCCCTTCGAGCTGGCCCTGGGCGCTCAGGGCGTGCCCGGCCTGACCCGCCGCGACATCGGCCCGGACGTCCTGTTCACCCTCGACTGATTCGCGGTGGCGATGACCCGCCCGGGACCGGCGACGCCGGTCTCGCCCGTGAGGCGGTCCGTTTCCGGTTTCCGGTTGGATCTCGCCGGCGGTGGTCGACGAGTCAGGCGATGTCGGTCGCTATCGTTGCCACCGCGGTGCCCGACTGGGTGGCGGTGACGATCAGTTCGCCACCGAGCGCGGTGCTGGTCAGCTCGACCGGGGCGTCCAGTTCGGCGAAGGTCTGGAAGGTCGCGCTCATGCTCCTCAGCACCGCCGAGCGGGGGTCCGGGCTCAGCGCGGTGGCGAGCTGGCGGGCCGCCTCGATGAGCAGGGTGCCGGGGACGTGGTCGAGCGGATGGTCGAAGAGCCCGGTGTGTTCGACCGGCACGATCAGCCGGGCGCGGTCGCCGGTGAGGTCGGCGAGCAGGACGTCGGCGGGTTCGGTGCGGCCGACCGCCGGGGGCGGGACGCTGCCGGTACGGTCGGCGGGCGGCAGGTCGGCCGAGGTGGGCACGGCGTCGCCCCGGCACCGGGTGCGCAGGGTCCGGTAGGCCGCCGCCGACGCGTAGCCGACGCTGATGCTCGCCCGGCCGATCGGGTCGTCGCCGAGGACCAGCGCGAACTCGAGGGTCAGGCTGCGGGTGCGGCTCCCGGCCCGCTGCGCGCCCGGCGCCGGCAGCGTCATCTCCAGCAGGGCGGTGCCGGTCGGCGGCATCCTGGTGTACGCGTCGGGGGCGAGCCGCAGCGCGAAGGCGTTCAGGATGAAGGCGGCGTCGCCGGGTACGTCGAAGTAGGTGTGCGCCAGGTAATTGTGGGCCTGCCGGCAGGCTTCGAGCACCAGCATCGGGTCGAGCCGCTGGTTGGCCGGGGCGGTGTGCGCGGCGTAATAGGCGTGCCCCGCCGGCAGGATCGCCGCCGCCCGGAAACCTCCTGCCCCGCAACCGCTCGCGGGCTGGACGTCGGTGAGGAACACCGTCTCGGTGTGCCGCCGGTGGATCGAGGACGGTTCGACGGTGGTGTCAGTGCGCATCGAGGATTCCTTCCCGGGCGACCGTCCGCAGCGCGCCCAAGTGCTCTTTCAGCGAGGTGAAGCCGGCCCCGAGCGTGCTCACCGCGAGGTGGGTGGCCCCGGCGGCCCGCCACCGGTGGACGCCGGCCGCGAAGCCGGGCGAGGAGCGGATCCGGCCGTGCATGCCGATCTCCGCGGGCCGGCGGCCGGCCGCGCGGGCCGCCGCCGCGACTGCCGCTCGGGCGGCGTCGAGTTCGGGACCGGGCTGCAGGCGGGGCAGCCAGCCGTCGCCGAGGCGGCCGGCTCGCCGATAGGCCGCGTCGGACGCACCGCCGATCCAGATCGGGATCGACCGGCCGGGAAGTGGTGCGATGCCGGCCGCCTCGACCAGTTCGCCGCTACCCGCGAAGGTGACCGATCGCCGCGTCCACAAGGCGCGTAGCAGGGCTATCTGCTCGTCGAGGCGGGCGCCGCGGTGGCTCATCGGGCGCCCCAGTGCCGCGTACTCGACGCTGTTCCAGCCGATCCCGACGCCCAGCCGCAGCCGGCCGCCGGAGAGCAGGTCGACCTCGGCCGCCTGTTTCGCGACCAGGCCGGTCTGCCGTTGCGGCAGGATCAGCACGCCGGTCACCAGGTCGAGGTCGCAGACGCCGGCCAGATAGCCGAACAGCACGAGCGGCTCATGGAACGGACTGTCCACGTCGTAGGGCCCGGACCAGCCCGGATGCCCGTTCGGGTCGGCGCCGAGCACATGGTCGTAGGCCAGCAGATGCCGGAAGCCCAGCTCCTGCACCGCCCGGGCGAAGTCACCCAGCTCCCGCGCGCCCCCGTGCAGCTCACCCTGCGGAAGCACCACCCCGATCTCCATCAGCCGACCAGCCCGGCGACGATCAGGGCGGCGTCGAAGACGATCAGGAACAGCATCGCGGCGGGCTTCGGCCAGACGGTCACCCGGCGGCCGAGGAACGCGCTCGCGGCGGCGACCGGGAAGACCAGCGCGACACTCGGCCACGGCGCGCCCGAGCCCGCGGCCAGGCCACACGCCGCGACCGCGCAGCCGAGCGCGACGAGCGCGCTGCCGACCGGCCCGAGCGCGGTGGCCGAGTAGCTCCGCGACCCCGGCGCCGCGCCCCACCTCGTCTTGCGGGCGAACTCGAAATGCAGGAAGGCCAGGGCGAAGACCAGGACCAGCACCCATTGACGTACGCCGTGCGCACCGGCCGAGACGAGCAGGTAGACCCCGATGAGCAGTTGCACCGGATACACCACGGCGATGTTCACGAGGGGCCGGTCGCGCAGCACCGGGAACCGCCGCTCGAGCGGGGTGAGCGCCGCCGCGTAGCCGAAGAACGCCACCGTCGCCGCCGCCGACCAGGGTGCGTGAAGCAGGTTCGCGACCACCACCACGGCGATCACGAGCCGGCCGGCCCGGCGCAGCTCGACCGCCGTGACTACCCCGGTGACCAGCGGCCGGTCCGGGTTGTGCACCCGGTCGTAGGCCTCGTCCTTCCGCTCGTCGACCAACCGCAGGTAGAACAGCAGCGCCAGCACCGTGGCCGCCCGCAGACCCGTCCCGCCCGTAGGCCGCCAGCCCCCGTCCGCCGACGCCGCCTCGAAGGCCGCCACCCACAGCACCGCGTAGGTGACGTGCACCGGCAGCGCGAAGACCGCGCCGACAAATTCCGCGCCCCGCGCGAGCACCCCGGCCCGCCCGTCCGGGTTGGCCCGGGTGGCGTCGTCGGGTCTCGCGGCGGGCGCGGGCCGGGTCGGTGGCGCTGTGGCCGGGCCGGGGGAGGGGACGGTCATGGGGCGGTGGCCCGGGCGGGTTCGCGCCAGCGGGACAGGTCGGCGCCGCGCAGCAGCTGGGCGTACTGGGGGCGGGACAGGGCCAGGGCGCCGCAGCCGACGACGGTGAGGTCCCAGCCGGCGAGGGGCAGGCCGGCCCGCCAGATCAGGTCGACGAGCGGGGCCCAGGCGGCGGCGTCCAGGTGGGCGCGCAGCTCCGCCCGGACGGTGGCGGGGAGCTCGTGGGTCGCCAGCAGCGAAGTGAGCTCGGCGGCGAGGCGGGCGGCGGCCGGTGCGAAGCGGAGGTCGTGGGCCGGCGCGGAGGCGTAGAGCTGGTCGGCCAGCTCGGCCGCCCGGTCGTGCCGGTCGATGCCGGGCAAAGCCTGCGTGACGAGGTCGCGGCGCTCGTCCGCGTCGAGGAGGATGCCCAGCTCGCGCACCACGTCGGCGGGTTCGTCCGAGGCATGCACCAGGTTGAGCAGGAAGCCGAAGTCGCCGAGCTGGGCGCGCAACTGGTCGGGGTGGCGCCGGGCCGGGTCGGCCGGGCCCTTGCGGTGGCTGAGCGCGACCGACGGCGGGACGGCGCCGTCCTCGGTGAGCAGCAGCACCAGCGAATCGCTCGACTGGCAGATGGCGTCGGCGAGTCGCGAGCGGGCCGGCGTGGCCCGGTTCAGCTGGTAGTGCCACATCGCCCGGACGGCGCCGCGGGTCATCCGGAGCCTGCGGGCGGCCACCACCCGCAGGCCGGTCGTACGCACCCAGCCGAGCACCGCGCCGATCGACCGGGAGGCGACCGCATCGGGTTTGAGCAGCAACAACGCATGTCCGGTCGCGAACTCGACGCCGTTGCCGGTGAGGTCGGCCAGCTGCTCGTACGTCTCGATGAAGTAGCTGTCGGTGCTGAAGTGACGCCGCTTGTCCGGGTCGTGGGTGAGTCCGCCGGGCAACGGCGGCCCGTAGGTCATCGGCCGACCTCGGCGAGCGCCTCGTCGACGCCGGGCAGGGGCGCGCCGAGGTAGCCGGCCCGGACCGCGTAGTCGATGATCTTGCGCAATTGATCGGGGCCGTTCGTCGCACGCCGGTTGGTGCGCAGGCCGGCTGCGGCGGTGTCGTCGAAGGTCTGACGGCGGCGGAAGTAGCTCTCGTAGAGCGACAGCATCCGGTCCCAGTAGGCGCGTTCGACGCCGGGCAGCGCGGCCGGGGAGAAGGTCGCGGGGGCGACGTAACGCGGCACCCGGAACGACGGATACTCGGCGAGTACGTCCGAGACGTGGCGCATCGACACCGACGAACCGACCGCGTGCAGGGTCAGGCCGTCGGCCCGGTTCTCGGCGACGTCGGCGATCAGCGCCGCCACGTGGTCGACGCCGACCAGGTCGACGCACGCGTCGAAGTGGCCCGGGATGGCGGTGACCCGGCCCTCGGAGAGCAGCTTCAGGACCACGTAGATGTTCTTGAACTCGCGGACCACGCCGGTTCGGGTGGCGCCGACGACGACGCTGGGGCGCACCACAGTGGTCGCGAGCCCCTCCGCGGCGGCCTTGCGCACCAGCAGCTCGGCGTCGAACTTGCTGCGCTCGTAGTGGTTGCCGAACCGCTGCCGGGCGTCGAGCGCGGTCTCCAGGATGTGGCCGTCCTGCTCGCCGCACACATAGGCGGTGCTGACGTGGATCAGTCGGGCGCCGGCCTCGGTGGCCAGGTCCAGCACGTTCGCGGTGCCGGCCACGTTCACCGCCTCGTAGGTCTCGCGCGGCCGGCCGAAGTCGGTGATCGCGGCCGAGTGCACGATCAGGTCGACCCGCGCGGCGAGCAGCCGCCGGCTCGGCTCGTCGAGGCCGAGCCGGGGGAGGGTGACGTCCCCGGTGACCAGTTCGGCCCGGACGTGGCGGCCGTTGTTCGCGGTCAGGGTGCGTACCCGGTGGACCAGCCCGATGACGTGGTGGCCGTTCCTCGTCAGACGGGCGCACACCTCGGCGCCGACCAGCCCGGCCGCGCCGGTGACCAGGACGTTCATGCCCGCACCTGACGCACCAGGTCGGCGACGTCGCCGGCGGTGACCACGTCGACGCTCTCGCCCATGTCCAGCGGTGGCAGGCCGAAGTGCTTCTCGAGGGCCATCGCCAGCTCGATCAGCCGCAGCGAGTCGTACCTCAGGTCGTCGCGCAACCGGGTGGCGGCGCCGATCTCGCCCGCCCGGTGCGGTGCCATCGCGCCGATCACCGCGTACACCTCGGTCGTCATCGGGCCTCCTTGGTGGTGGTGTGCGGCTGGGCACCGCCGCTGGACAGCAGGTCCTGGGCCTCGTCGAGGGGCAGCTGCTGGTCGAGGTAGGCGCCGAGGCGCAGCCAGTCGTAACCGATGTCGAGCGTGTGCTGCCATCCGTCGGCGGAGTCGAACGAGGACGGGAACGCGTCGCCGCCCGTCGCCGCCCGTACCGCGGTGACGAACTCGGCCAGGGCGGTCAGGTCGGGGGTGCCGTCCGACAGGCTCCGGGCCAGTTCCGCGATGCGGGGCTGCGGCGTCGGGAGCAGGTCGAGTCGGTGGATCAGGTCGGGGTCGCTGGGCAGCGGGCTCACCCCGTGCGCGCAGAGCAGGGCCCGCAGCCCGCCGTTGACGGCCCGCGCGGTCGCGAGCGCGGCGACCCCCCACTGCTCCCGGTCGAGGGCGCCGCGCAGGTCCTCGACGGCGTTCTCGACCATGACGTTGCCCCAGACCAGAGCCATCGCGGCGGCGGCGAACCGGTGGGCCGGCAGCGGCACCAGGTCGATCGAGCGCGGGTGAGTCGGGTTCGCGCCGGAGATGCTCAGGATCGGCTGGGTCATCGCGGGTGCCGGGGTGACGCTGCCGGCCGGGGCGGCCAGCGGCAGCCGCGGGGTGATGTCGGAGCCGCGCCAGGCGACCCGGATCAGGCCGAACCGGACGAACGCCGCGACCAGGTCACCGGTGCCGGGCGGATCCGCCGGCGAGACCAGCGGCCGGCCCCAGACGATCCGGCGCCACGCCCGTGCCGCCTCGGCGCCCAGCACGAACACGTCCTGCCGGTCGCGTACGAGGTGGACCCGGTCGCCGATCTGCCAGGTGGTCACCTCGCGGGGACGCTCCACGGTGAGCTGGCCGGGCCGCTCGTCGCAACCGGTCACGCCGAGGTCGGCGGCGGTCGCCTCGCCCCGCCGGTAACGCTCCACCAGGGGATCGGCGGCGAGCCTGTCGAGTTGCAGGGACAGCCACTTCGGCTCGAGGTAGGTCTCGCCGTGCCGGGCGGCCCAGCTCTTCGCGGCCTGCTGCAGACCGGCCCGCATCCAGCCGGCGGCCGGCTCCGGCTGCCCGAGTGCGGTCAGCATGACGGCGTGCCGGACGGACTGGCGGGCGTGCTCGGCCCACCATTTCGTCATGACGGCGGCGAAGTCCTCGTACGCCAGATTGTCGCGGACCTTTCTGATCAGGTCCGCGCCCCGCACCGGGTAACCGCGCAGGAACCGCTGGCACCGGTTGAGCAGGTGTTCGTCGAGCCGGGTGATCCGCCCGCGGTGCCCGGCCACGTCGAGCAGATGCCTGGTGATCTGGCCGACCGACCGGGTGCGGATCTCCACCCGGCGGCCGTCGACGAAGAAGATCGTCGGCATCGTCGGCATGTCCGCCTCCTGGTCGGCGACCAGCAGGAAGTCGATGTCGGAGCGGGAGTTGCCGAATCCCTCGGCGATCGAGCCCTCGAGGAGCAGGGCGGCGTCCGCGGGGGCGCTGATGCGGGCCAGGGTCTGCTCGGCGAGCGACGCGATCTGCGCCTCGGACAGGATCACGGGGCCACCTCGATCGTCGGGAAGCGGTCGCTGTCGTCGCGCAGTTGCTGCCAGAGCGCCCGGCGGCGGGGCTTGCCGCTGGTGGTCCGCTTGATCAGGCCGTGGCCGACGACGAACCGCAGCCGCGCACCGGGGCCGATCCGGGCCCGCAGCGCCGCCGCCGCGGTGGTCTCCCACTCGCCGCGCCGGCCTTCGACGAAGAGCGCGACGCCGGCCCGGTCGGTCTCCGGCGCGCTGACCACCACGCATCGCGCCGCGGCCAGGCCGGTGGCCTCGACCACCGCCGCGTCCAGGTCCTCCACGTAGACGACGCGGCCGTTGACCTTGAGGCTGTCGCCCATCCGCCCGAGCACGAAGAGCTCGCCGGCGTACCGGAACCCGGCATCCCCGGTCCGCAGGCGCCCGTCGCCCGCGCCGCCCTCGCCCGCGTCGCTCCCGGCGGATCGGCCGGTGGTCACGGTGGTGCCGCTCACCACGATTTCGCCGAGACAGCCGTCGGGCACCTCCGCGCCGTCCTCGTCGACGACGCCGACCGCGGTGTCCAGCACCGGGCCGCCGCAGCCGGTGAGCCAGCCGCCGCCGGCCGGCACCGGCTCGTCGCCGAGCCGGAACCGGTGCTCCACCTTCACCGGCTGACCGAAGCGGAGCGTGTCCGGGTCGACCCGCACCACGAGCGGCCGGGTGCGCGGCCGGGTGGCGGTCACCCCGAGGGTCGTCTCGGCCATGCCGTAGGCCGGGCGCAACGCCGACGGGTCGAAGCCCGCCGGTTCCAGTGCGGTGGCGAACCGGTCGAGCACAGCCGGGTCGACCGTCTGGGCGCCGACGAACAGGGTGCGCCAGCCGGAGAGGTCCAAGCCGGCGATGCGCTCGGCCGGGACGCGGGCCGCCGCGTACTCGAGAGCGAACGGCGGGGACGCGCTCACCGCCGCCGTGGTCATGCGCTCCAGCCACCGGGCCGGGTCGCGCAGGAACTGGGCCGGGCGCATCAGCGACAGGTCGCCCTGGCTGCAGATGGTCGTCAGCATCGTGCCGATCAGGCCCATGTCGTGATAGAGCGGCAGCCACGAGGCGCCCGCGTCGCCGTCCCGCCAGTCGCACCAGTCGCGCGAGCACTCGATGTTGACCGTCAGGTTGCGCCAGGTGACCGGGATGCCTCGGGGCGTGCCGGTGGAACCCGAGGTGAACTGCAGGATGGCCAGATCGTCGGCGGCCACCGGCAGCACGTCGATCGGATCGGCGGCCTCCCGGTGCCGGAACGGAACCTCCACCAGGTCGGCGTACTTCTCGTCGGTGACCACCAGCGCCGGCCGGGCCTGCCGCACGATCGACGCCACCAGCTCGACGTACTCGGCGGTGCGGTGGAAACTCGGCGGCGTGATCATGCAGGGGGTCAGGCCCGCCGCCCAGGCGCCGAAGAACGCGCACAGCGCCGGGTAGCCCGTCGGCATCAGCAGGCAGACCACGTCGCCCGGCCGGGCTCCGCCGGTGAGCATGGCGGCGCCGCTGCGCCGGGCGGCCAGGGCCAGCTCGGCGTACGGGTGGAAATCCCACCCGTCGTCGGTGGCGAGCCGCAGGCCGCGCCCCGGCCGGGGGTCGGTCAGCCAGCCACGGACGTTCATGCGGTCTCCAGCACGGTGATCGTGGCGTTGCCGCCGTCCATCCTGATCAACATCCCGGTTCGCAGTTCGCGGGTGGCGCCCTTGACCTTGACGATGGTCGGCACGCCCAGCTCACGCGCGACGATCGCGACGTGGGTGAGCGGGCTGCCGCGCTCGATGATCAGGCCGGCCGCGTTCGGCAGCGCCGCCACCCAGCCCGGATCGGTGCTGTAGGTGACGAGGATGCCGCCGTTGACGTCCTGCGGCCGGTCGGCCACGACCACCCGGCCGGTGGCGATGCCCGGCGCCGACGGGGTTCCGCGCAGCTCGCCCACGTCCTGCTGGGGCGCCGTCCAGCCGTCGAGGTTGCCCTGCCAGTAGGGCGCGCCCCGGGTCTCGAACCGCGGCGGTGCGCTCAGGGTCGACTGCCGTTGCTGGGTACGGCGCCGGACGGCCACGACGTCCCGCAGTTCGTCGTGCGCGATCTTGCCCTCGTACGCCCCGCTCAGCTCGTCCAGGCGCAGCAGGAAGACGTCCTCGAACCGGTCGATCGCGCCGACCGAGTGCAGATGCCGGCCGAGCGCCCGCAGGATCTGCTTGGCCGACCCGAACGCCCGGGTCCGGCAGAACCGCAGCCGCTCCCGGTGCGCGAGCGACCTCGAGGCCTTGCGGCGCACCAGCTCGTAGATCCACCGTTTCGGCCCGCGCAGGTGCTGGTCGAGGTATTCCTGAGCGGTGTCGTTGCCCTCGGTCTCCGGCGGAGCCCGCAGGGCGTCACGCAGCATCAGGTAGAGACTGGCCGGGTCCTCGCGCAGGTCCGGCACCTCCAGTTTGAGCTCGTCGGGGCTGCGGTAGCCGTGCTCGGCCACATAGGCCTCGACCGCGGCGAGCAGCTCGGTGTGGCCGTGCTCGGCCAGCGCGGCCGGGATCGCGGCCGGCTCGGTCTCCTGGATCAAGCTGATCAGCCGGTCGTCCGACTTCACCAGGGCGGCGAGGGCGGTCATCGCGCGGGCCGGTTCGGCCGACTCGACGTCCGCGCCCGGCCGGGCCGCGGCCCAGGTCAGCCACTGCGGCGCGGTGTCCGGCAGCCATTTCCGGCCGAGCACGGTGAGCACGCCCATCGACAGCAGGATCGTCGAGTCGAGCATCTGCATCGGGCCCCAGCGCAGCAGCAGGTCGCGGTGCAGCTTCTGGAACGCCCGGTAGGTCTCGGCAGCCGGCATCGAGGCGTAGTCGCGCTTGTCGAACACCGCGTACTGCTCGTAGAAGTAGGCGGTGAACCGCTTGACGTCGTGGTCCATCCGGAAGAACTTCCAGAAGAACGTCGCGGTGGTGCGGGCGCGGGCGGCTCGCCGCTGCCGGGCCGAGTCGAACTCGTAGGGGTACAGCGTCTCGGCGATCTCGTCCGGCAGCGACTCGTCGACGCCCATCGCGACCTCGAGCAGCCGCCGGTTGATGTCGTAGAACGGGGGGATCCGCTGCAGCCGGTACCAGTTGAGCAGGTTGTAGTAGACCCGGCCGTGGAAGCTGCCGAGCAGGTTGGGCAGCCACTCCCGCATCTGCCGCAGCTGCCTGTCGGGCACCCGCAGCGACCTGGCGAAACTGTCGTAGACAGCACCGTAGACCATCGCCGCGAAGGTGAAGGTCAGCGGCGAGGTGACGCCGCGGAAGCTCTCCACGATGTTGGAGTTGTCCCAGATCCGCAGCTCGCCGTCGGCGCCGGCGGGCCGGGCGGTGATCGGCCGGGCCTGCAGGATCCACAGCTGACCGTCGGCGACCGCCCACTCGATGTCCTGCGGCCCGCCGAAGAACTCGGCGATCTCGCGCCCGGCCGCGTGCAGCTCCGCCAGGTCCACCTTGGCCAGCGACAGCGCCGCCCGCTCGGCCTCCGGCACCGCGGTCACGACGCAGCCGCCCCCGGCCGCATGGTCGTAGCGCTCGGCCTTGTCGCCGAGTTCGGTCTCCAGCACCGTCCCGCTGCGCGCGTCGAGGATCGCGGTGTCGGCGTCGACCGCGCCGGAGACGATGCCCTCGCCGAGTCCGTAGACCGCGCTCACCACGAACCGGTCACGCCTGCCGGTCACCGGATCGGCGGTGAACAGCACGCCACTGACCTCGGCGCGCACCATCCGCTGGATCAGCACGCCCATGCCCGCCGGTTCGCCGGCCAGGCCGTTGCCCTGCCGGTAGTGCCGGGATCGCTCGGAGAACGCCGAGGCCCGGCACGCCCGGACCTTGTCGAGGACCTCGTCGAGGCCGGTGACGTTGAGGAACGTGTCGAACTGCCCGGCGAACGAGTGCGCGCTGCCGTCCTCCTCGAGGCCCGAGGAACGTACGGCCACCGCCCCGCCCCCGGCGCGCTCGTAGGCCTCGCGGATCAGCTCGGTCAGTTCGCTGTCCGCGAGCCGGTCGAAGTCCGCGCTGCTGATCGCCGCCCACGGCGGGATCCGCACGCCCGACCCGCTCAGGGCGGCGAGGTTGGCCGCCTTGGCTCCCGCGAGCCTCCTGGCCTCGGCGGCGCTGTCCACGGTGACGAGCACGGGCGGGTCCTTCCGGTCGCGGATAAGCCGCTCGCCATCCACCCACGGTCCATCGGCCGCTCACCACCCCTCAATTGCTCCGAGTACGGAAATAGGGGTGGCGTGGTTACCGATGAATTACGTAGTGACGCCACTAGTCATCGTTTCGTCCACTGTGCTGCTCGACCCGCGACTTCGGCGCGAACATTCAGGCGATCATGCGTCCGGACGGCCTTGCGAGCTGGCCGGCCGACGCTTTGCCGGGACACCTGCACGAACTGACTCGCGCGACCTGACCTGGTCGGCCGGTCCGGCTGCGGGACCAGGCCTGCGTTCGACCCGGCCGGCGCATCGTCGGTGAAGAAGGTGCCCGGAACGGTCATTTCACGCGTGCGACGGGGTGGGCGCGGGGTGGGCGTAGGTGGGGTGGGGAGGGGCGAGGAGGTTGACTTGCTGACTTAATGGTGCTGATAATGCTAGCACCATGAGATGGGTAATCGATCATTCGTCGCGCGATCTGCTGCACCAGCAGATCGCTGGGTGTGTGCGGCAAGGGGTGGCGTCCGGGGAGTTGGCGGTGGGGGAGCAGCTTCCGCCGGCGGCTGAGTTGGCGGGGGCGCTGGCCGTGGACCGGAACACGGTGCTGGTGGCCTATCGGCAGTTGCGGGATGAGGGGCTGCTCGAGTTTCGGCGGGGGCGGGGCGCGCGGATCGCGTCGGCGATGGCGGAGCCGGCGGCGGTCACCGAGGCGGCGCAGGCGCTTGTGGCGGTGGCGCGCCGGCACGGGCTCGGGCGCGGGGATCTCATCCGGCTTATCGAGAAATTGACATGAACGACGGAGAGGGCGGTGCCCCGTGATGACATCTACGTTTCCCGGCCAGGGCCGGTTTTCGATCTACACCGGCCGGGTGACCAACTGGCCGATGGTGATTCTCAGCGTGGCCCTGACGGTGCCGCTGCTGATGTTCAGTGACGCGCAGGGGTGGGCGATCGCGGTGCTGGTGGCGGTGGCGCTCCTGGCCAATCTGCTGACCGGCACGAGTGTGCGCACGACGGCCGGGCCCAACGGGGTGGCGATCCGGTTCGGGGTGGTGGGATGGCCGCGGGCGGTCTACCGGATCGGGGAGATCGCGCGGGCCGAGGTCGTCGATCAGCATCCGTGGCGGGTGGCCTACGGATTCTGGTGGACTCCGCGCCGCACCAACTGCACGGTCCGGTCCGGGCCGGCGTTGCGGCTGATTTTGCGTACGGGCCGGATCGTGACCGTCTCGGTGCCTGACCCGCACGCCGCCGTGGCCGTGTTGGGCGAGGCGTCGGTGGCCTAGCGGACGGCACCTAAACAGTCGCTAAAAAAGCGTTACGAATCAAACGTTTTGCCTGCTCATTGTAGGTTTGGGAGCGCTCCCGTAGCGTGTCGAACGCATTAAGTTTCGTCGATGCGCATCCGCGCCGGGAGGACAGCTTCATGAACAGATTCTGGGCGGCCAAGGCCGCTCTGGTGTCGGCCGGCCTTGTCGGTCTCGCCTCGGCTGCCGTGGCCGTGGCCATGCCGGCCGGCGCGGCCGCCGCGGGATGCTCGGTGAACTATGCGGTGTCGTCCCAGTGGCAGGGTGGGTTCAACGGCGACGTGTCCATCACCAACCTCGGTGACGCGATGTCCGGTTGGACTCTCACGTGGTCGTTCCCGGCGGGCCAGACGGTGACGCAGGCGTGGAACGCGACGGTGACCCAGAGCGGCTCGGCGGTGACGGCCAAGAATGTCGCCTACAACGGGGCGCTCGCGACCGGTGGCACGGCGTCGTTCGGCTTCAACGGTTCGTGGACGGGCAGCAACCCGGTGCCGTCGAGCTTCGCGCTGAACGGCGTCGCCTGCACCGGTGGTACGACCCCGACGACCCCGACGACCACGACCCCGACCACCGGGCCGACCACGGGCCCGACCACCAGGCCGACCACGGGG
>NZ_BOMM01000088.1 GCF_016862195.1 Paractinoplanes ferrugineus
GCTGAGCGGACGAGCCGGAATCACTCCTCGGGCACCCGCACCGGGAACAGCAGGTCGTCGAGGGCGACCTGGGTCAGCGGCTCGGCGAAGTAGTAGCCCTGGCCCAGCTCGCAGTTGCCGCCCGCCAGCGAGGTGAGCTGACCCGCGTGTTCGATGCCCTCGGCGATCGTGGACAGCTGCAGGGCTCGGCCCAGCTGGATGATGCCGTGGGTGAGGGCGGCCGCGGTGGGCTCGTCGACCACGTCGTCCACGAAGGACTTGTCGATCTTGATGATGTCGACCGGGAACTGCCGCAGGTAGGCGAGCGACGAATAACCCGTACCGAAGTCGTCGATGGCCAGGCGTACACCCAGAGCTTTGATCGCATGCAGGCGGTCCAGCGTCGCCGGGCGGTGGTCCACCAGGAGACTCTCGGTGAGTTCCAGGGTGAGGCGGTCGGCCGGCAGGCCGGCCGCGTCGAGCGCGGACCGCACGACGTCCGGCAGGACGGTGAGCTCGAGTTGGACGGCGGAGACGTTCACGCTCACCGTCAGTGGACGGTCGGCGCGGCGGGCGTTCCATTCCGCGATGCGCATGGTGGCCTCGCGCAGCACCCATTCGCCGATCGGCACGATCATGCCGGTTTCCTCGGCGAGCGGGATGAACTCGACCGGCGGGATGATCCCGCGGATCGGGTGCAGCCAGCGGATCAGGGCCTCGACGCCGGTGATCTCGCCGGTGCTGAGCTGGACGATCGGCTGGTAACGCAACTCGAACTCGTGCCGGACGATCGCGCGGCGCAGGTCGCTCTCCAGGTCGATGGTGGCCTGGAAGGCTTCCCGCATGGCCGGCTCGAACATCTCGTACTTGTCCTTGCCGTGCTTCTTCGCCTGGTACATCGCGAGGTCGGCGTCGACCATCAACTCCTGCGCGCCGAGTTGGCCGGGCTCGCCGTAGGCGATGCCGATGCTGGCGCTGATGTACGCCTCGGCGCCGTTGAGGTCGAACGGCGCCCGCAGCTGGTGGAGCAGCCGGACGGCGATCGGCTCCGCCTCGGTGACGTCGACCAGGCCCGGGAGAAGGATCGCGAACTCGTCCCCGCCGAGCCGAGCCGCCACGTCGTCGTCGCGCAGGCAGGCGCGGATCCGGTCGGCCACCCCGGCGAGCAGTTGGTCACCGGCACCGTGGCCGAGTGAGTCGTTGATCATCTTGAAGCGGTCGAGGTCGATGAACAGGACGGCGAGACCGCCCGAGTCGGCGGCGAGGGCTTCCTCCATCCGGGTCTGGAAGAGGGAGCGGCTGGGCAGCCCGGTGAGCGAGTCGAGGAACGCCAGGTTCATCGCCTCGAAGGTGCGCGCGTCGGTGATCGCGAGGCTGATGTGCTCGGCAAACGCCAGCAGCATCTCCTGGGCGGACTTGTCCCATTCCCGGGACTCGCTGTACATGCCGACGGTGAGGCTGCCGACCGCGACGCCGTTCTCGTGCACGGGGGCGGCCATCACCGAGCGCAGGTGCGCCTTGGTCATGGCCGGCATGGCGATCGGGCACGACTGGTAGTCCTCGACCAGCACCAGTTCGTCACCGAGGATGGCCAGGCCGGAGATGCCACCGGCGGTCAGCGGCAGCCGGTCGGCCTGCTTGGCGAGTTCCTCGGGCACCCCGCTGGACGCGACCATCAAGCCGGTCGTCGGGTCGTCGCGGTCGACCAGATTGAGGCTGGCCATCTCGACGTCGAGCAGTTCACGGGCGGCGTGCGTGACGGTTTCGAGGATCTTGTTGAGGGGGGACCGCCGGGCGATCGCCCGCTGCACCTCGGTGAGCTTCTCGAACAGCAGTTGCCGCTTCTGCAGCGAGTCGAGCAGTCGGTCGTTCTCCTCGGCGTAGCGCCGCTCGCTCGCCAGCATGTGCAGCGAGTTGAGGCTGAGCTGGAAGACCCGCGCCATGTTGCGCAACAGGGTCACTTCGGCGGCGCTGAACGCGAGGCCGTCGGGGAGCAGGCGACCGAGGACGAGTCGCGCCGGGGCTTCGCCCCCGATCTCGGCATAGGTGAGGGCATAGCGATGGCCGGCGACGTCGATCGACCCGGGCCGGCCGGCGAGGGCATAGACGGGTACGTCGTCCGCGGCCAGTCCGACGACGGCGGCCACGCCCTCGTCGATGAGCAGGACGGCCAGGTCGGCCTGGAGAGCACGGGCGGCACAGTTGACGGCCGCACGTTGCACCGCCGGGCTGTCGGGCCGGTCGGCGACGACGGACAGGAACTCCGTCAGTTGCTGAGTCGCTTGCACGGGATGCAATGTCGGCCGGATCGGGCGGTTCCTGAGGAGAAGCCCGGTCACACAACCTCGGTCACGAAACGGTCGGACTTCACCGGCAAACGGGCAGTCGTTTTGTCGATCTTGCCCAGTTAACGGGGGAAAAGTATTGCAAGCCGTTGATGGCCAACCGGGCAATCACCCAACTAACTTGCCTGGATGGTGATACGGGCCACACGTTTCTCCGGTGTTACAAATAGTCCACGGTTGATCTGGACAAGGGGGGCGCGGTGAATGGGGAGGAGCGACAGCATCAGATCGTCGCGCTGGCCCGCCGGCACGGAGAGGTGAATGTCGCCAAACTGGCCACCGAGTTGGACGTCTCCGCCGAAACCATTCGCCGCGATCTGCGACGGTTGGAGAAACACGGCCTGCTCCGGCGTACGCACGGCGGTGCGTACCCGGTGGAGACCGCCAAGTTCGAGACCGATCTGGCTATCCGCACCACGCGTGGGGTGCCGGAGAAACGGCGGATCGCGGCCACCGCGGCGAGCCTGCTCGGGGACGCCGAGACGATCTTCATCGACGAGGGCTTCACCCCGCAATTGATCGCCGAGGCGCTACCCACCGACCGCCCGCTCACGGTGGTCACCGCCTCACTGAACACCGCGGCCTGGCTGGCCGCGAACTCGCCGGCCACGGTTCTCCTGCTCGGCGGCCGGGTCCGCGGCCGAACGCTCGCCACCGTCGACCACTGGGCCGCCGGGATGCTCTCCGGCTTCGTGCTCGACCTGGCCTTCATCGGCGCGAACGGGATCTCGAGGGAGGCCGGTCTGACCACGCCCGATCCCGCGGTCGCCGACATCAAGGCCCACGCCGTACGGGCCGCCCGCCGGCGCGTCTTCGTCGGCGTACACACCAAATTCGGGGTCCGCACGTTCTGCCGTTTCGCCGAGATATCTGATTTCGAGTCCCTGGTCACCGACACCTCGCTCCCGATCTCCGAGGCCCATCGCTATGCCCGGCTCGGCCCTCAAGTAATTCGCGTCTGAGCAATTCCGAAGAAACCCAAGCCGTTTTCGAATAAAACGGAGGATCCCTCATGCCCAAAAAAGCTCCGCAAAGATGGCTCGCCATCGCCGCGGCCGGCCTATTGCTGCTGACCGCCGGCTGCTCCGGGGCCGGCTCGACCGGCGGCGGAAGCGGCGACTCCGGTGACAAGACGATCACCGCCCTGATGGTCGGCAACCCGCAGATGGAGGACATCCAGAAGCTGACCGCCGAGAACTTCACCAAGCAGACCGGGATCACCGTGAAGTTCACGATCCTCCCGGAGAACGAGCTTCGCGACAAAGTCACCCAGGACGTCGCAAACCAGGGCGGACAGTACGACGTGGCGACTGTCGGGGCGTACGAGGTGCCGATCTGGGCCAAGAACAACTGGCTGCACGAGCTGTCGACGCAGGCCCAGGCCGACTCCGCCTACGACGCCGGTGACCTGCTCAAGCCGATGGTCCAGTCGCTCACCGGGGAGGACGGCAAGATGTACGCGGCGCCGTTCTACGGTGAGTCGTCGTTCCTCATGTACAACAAGGAACTCTTCGCAGCCAAGGGCCTGACCATGCCCGAGCACCCGACGTGGGCACAGGTCGCCGACTTCGCCGCCAAGCTCGACGACAAGGGCAAGGGCGTCGCCGGCATCTGCCTGCGCGGCCTGCCCGGCTGGGGCGAACTGTTCGCGCCGCTGACGACCGTGGTCAACACGTACGGCGGTACCTGGTTCGAGAAGGACTGGACCCCGAAGGTCAACTCCCCCGAGTTCACCGCGGCCACCCAGTTCTACGTCGACCTGGTCAAGAAGCACGGCGAGTCGGGCGCCCCGCAGGCCGGCTTCACCGAGTGCCTGAACACGTTCGGCCAGGGCAAGGCCGCCATGTGGTACGACGCCACGTCGGCCGCCGGCACGCTCGAGGACAAGAACGCGAGCAAGGTCGCCGGCAAGGTCGGCTACGCGTACGCCCCGGTGCACAAGACCGAATACTCGGGCTGGCTGTGGACCTGGGCGTGGGCGATGCCGAAGACCACCAAGAAGGCCGACGCCTCGTGGAAGTTCATCTCGTGGGCGACCAGCAAGGACTACGAGAAGCTGGTCGGCGAGAAGCTCGGCTGGTCGCGGGTGCCGTCCGGCAAGCGCACCTCGACCTATGCGATCCCGGAGTACAAGGAGTCGGCCGCCGCGTTCGCGGATGTCACGCTCGGCTCGATCGAGCATGCCGACCCGCAGAACCCGGGCGTGCAACCGCGGCCCGCGCTGGGCGTGCAGTTCGTCGGCATCCCCGAGTTCGCCGACCTCGGAACCAAGGTTTCGCAGGAGGTGAGCGCGTCGATCGCCGGCAGCAACACGGTCGACAAGGCGCTGGCCGACGGTCAGAAACTGGCCGAAGACGTGGCCTCGAAGCAGAAGAAGTAGTGACGATCCTGGCCGCCCGGCGGGACGAGCGCACCCAGGCGCCCGTCCCGCCCGCCAGGGGCGGAGCCAAGGACCGCTGGGTGCGCCGGGCACCACTGCTACCCGCGCTGATCTTCGCGCTGGTCGTGACCCAGGTGCCGTTCCTCTACACGCTTTACCTGTCCACGCTGAGCTGGAACGCGCTGCGCCCGGGCGACCGGCCGTTCGTCGGGCTGGACAACTACCTCACCGTCTTCCAGGACACCCGGCTCCAGTCGGCACTGGTCAACACGGTGCTGCTGACGGCGGGCGCGGTGCTCTTCTCGATCATCCTCGGCCTGGCGCTCGCGTTGCTGCTGGACCGTTCGTTCTTCGGCCGGTCGATCGTGCGGACCCTGCTCATCACGCCGTTCCTGATCATGCCGGTGGCGGCCGCACTCCTCTGGAAACACGCGCTCTTCAACCCGGCGTACGGCCTGATCAACGGCATTTTCGGCGGCAACACCGACTGGATCTCGGCATATCCGAAGGCGGCCGTGATCACCACGCTGGTGTGGCAGTGGACGCCGTTCATGATGCTGATCCTGCTGGCCGGCCTGCAGTCGCAGCCGCACGAGGTGATCGAGGCGGCCCGCGTCGACGGCGCCAACGCCTGGCAGATCTTCCGCCGGATGACCATCCCGCACCTGCGGCAATATCTGGAGCTCGGGGCCCTGCTCGGCTCGATCTACCTGGTCAACACGTTCGACGCGATCTTCACGATCACGCAGGGCGGTCCCGGCACGGCGACGACCAACCTGCCGTACGAGATCTACCTGACCACGTTCCGCAAGTTCGAGTACGGCGAGGCGTCCGCGGCCGGTGTCGTCGTGGTGATCCTGACGATCATCGTGGCGACCTTCGCGCTGCGGGTCATCTCCAGCCTCTTCCGGATGGAGCAGAACCGATGAGAGCCCGCCTGAGCCACACCGTGTGGGGCGTCGTCGCGTGGATCGCCGGGATCGTCTTCGTCTTCCCGGTGATCTGGCTGGTGCTGACCAGCTTCAAGCAGGAGCAGGCCGCCGCCAGCAACCCGCCGAGCTGGTCGTTCACCCCGACCCTGCACCAGTACGAGCAGATCTTCGATCGGAACATCACGCCGTTCCTGCTCAACTCGCTGATGGCCAGTCTGTTCTCGACACTGCTCGTGATCCTGCTGGCCACTCCCGCGGCGTACGCCCTCTCGCTGAAGCCGGTCGCGAAATGGACCGACAGTCTGTTCTTCTTCATCAGCACCAAGATGATGCCGGCCGTGGCCGCGCTGCTGCCGGTCTATCTGCTGGCCAAGCACCTCGGCATGCTCGACAACGTCTGGACGATGGTCATCCTCTACACGTCGATGAACCTGCCGCTGGCGGTGTGGATGATGCGGTCGTTCCTGCTGGAGGTACCGCGGGAGGTGCTCGAAGCGGGCGAGGTCGACGGCGCCGGCCTGCTCACCTCGATCCGCCGGATCATCCTGCCGATCGTTTCGCCCGGACTCGCCGCCACCGCGCTGATCTGTTTCATCTTCGCCTGGAACGAGTTCTTCCTGGCGGTCAACCTGACCGCCACCAACGCCGGCACCGCCCCGATCTTCCTGGTCGGCTTCATCTCCTCGGAGGGCCTGTTCCTGGCGAGGTTGTGCGCCGCCGCGACGCTGGTGTCGCTGCCGGTGCTGATCGCCGGGTGGCTGGCGCAGAACAAGTTGGTCCGCGGCCTGTCGATGGGTGCCGTCAAGTGAGGGCGTAGCCGAATGCCCATTGAACCGTAAGGTCAACAGTCCTTTGTGCCAACCCTCTGACCGAAAGTGAGTGAAACGATACGGGTAGTTGTCAGAGGGCTCCGGATCAGGCTCAATGGATCTGTGGGACCGCAGGATGAGTTGCCGCACACCCTCGCCACAGGCCGCATCGGCGCGGCCGCCGTCACGTTCTTCGCGCTCGCCGCGACCGCGCCGATCGCTGTCCTGACGAGTGTCGTGCCCGCCGCCTTCGCCCGAGGCGGCGGGCCGCTCGTCCCGCTGTCCTTCGCGGGCATCACGATCCTGCTGCTGGTGTTCGCCAGCGCCTACTCGGCGATGGTCCATCGTGCTCCCTACGCGGGTGCGATGTACGCGTACGTCTCGAGGGGTCTCGGCCGCCCCGCCGGCCTCGCCTCGGCCTGGCTCGCTCTCGCCTCGTACCTCGCGATCCAGCTCGGGCTCTACGGCGTCGCCGGGGTCGCGGCCGCCCCGCTGCTGCACAGCTGGTTCGACGTCGAGGCGCCGTGGTGGCTGGTCGCCGCGATCTGCTGGTCGCTGGTCGCGCTGCTCAGCAACATCCGCATCGAGGTCGCCAGCGGGCTGCTGGCCCTGCTCGTGCTGGCCGAGCTCGCGGTGGTGGCCGGGTTCGCCACCGCCAACGTGCTCAAACCGGCCACCGGTCACCTCGACGCCGACGCGATCCTGCCGTCCGGCGCGGTCGATCGGCCCGCCCTCGGCCTGCTGCTCGCGGTCGGGGTGCTGGCGTTCGTCGGTTTCGAGACGGCCGGTACCTATGCCGAGGAGACGATGCGCCCTCGTCGGGAGGCGGGCTATGCGGCGTACGCGTCGATCGGGGTCGTGGGTCTGCTCTTCGCCGTGGGGTCGTGGTCGGTGAGCGTCGGCGCCGGGGTGCGCGACGTCGGACCGCTGGCCGGCGCGCGTGGCTCGGAGCTGGTGTTCGATCTCGCCGCCGCCCGGCTGGCGCCGTGGGCCGTGACCGCCGGGCGCATCGTGCTGGTCGCCGCGCTGGTCGCGGCCGCGCTCGCCCTGCACAACGCGATGTCCCGCTACCTCTACGCGATGGGCCGCGAACGCGCGATGCCCGCCTTCCTGGCCCGCACCGCCCACCGCACCGCGGCCCCCCGCAACGCCTCGCTGGTGGCCTCCGCGCTCAGCCTCGGCGCCCTGCTCGCCGCGTACCTGGCCGGGGTGCGCACGCCGTCCGTCCTCGCCCATCGGCTCACCGCGATCGGCGGCCTCGGCATCCTGGTCGTGCTGCTGGCCACCGCGCTCGCCGCGCTGTTGCACTTCAACCGCGTGCCCAACGGCGAGGGCACGTGGGGCCGTTTCCTCGCCCCGATTCTGTCCACAGTGGCCCTGGGCACCCTCGGCTACCTCGCTTTCCGGAACATTCCGGAGCTGCTCGCGGTGCCGCCGGAGTCGGCTCTGGTCTGGTCCGTGCCCCTCGGTCTCGCCGCGGTGGGCGGGATCGGACTGCTACACGGCGCCGCGTTGCGCGGCCGTCGGCCGGTCGATTACGCGGGTCTGGGCCAGGGCGGAAAACCCGTCGTGGTCACCCCGCCGGCCAAGCCGCAGACCAAGATCTCCCGGGTGCCGCGACAGCGCGAACCGGGAGCTCACCGACCCGAGCGAGTCGATCGCTGAGTCTTATCCGGGAGGTCGGCCATGCTTCTCGACATCGATCGCTTTCATGCGCTTGGCATGGACACGGCCACCGGCCGCTATCGCCACAACGAGGCGGAGACGGCACTACGGATCGAAGCGGCGCTCGGGGTACGACTGACCCGGGCGCCGCGTTGGTCTCGGGCCGACTGGTTCGACGAGTTCGGCGTCTCCTACGACGCGGTCGGCCCGTTCTCCGCGTTCCGCTTCGAGCAACAATGGCGCCGCTTCTCGCAGCAGATCCTGCTACATCTCAATAAGGCACAATTCGTGCCGGTGGACGTCTCCCTGTTCGCCCCCGCCCAGATCGAGGTAATCGAACTGTTCATCGCCACCCACCGGCTGGCCCCGCGCGTCTTCACCCTGGGGCACTGATGGCCGCGCTGATCATGGTCCGCCCCGGCCGCGACTGGCAGTCCTCCGGCGGCCTCTTCGACTGGACCCTGGAATACCTGATCCCCCGCCTCACCGACCCCACCACGGCCGAGTGGCTGCGCACCGTCGTCGAGGAGAACCTGGGCAGCCTGTGGATTCCCGACCTGCCGTACGAGGCCCAGTCGGAGATCTACCAACTGCTGCGCGCCGACCTGCTGCGCGCCGCCGAACGCGAACTGCCGGAGGCCGCCGTCGCCGAGCTGAGAGAGCTGATCGCGCTCACCTACTGACCGGCCCGGGATCGGGGATCACGCCGCGAGGGCCGTACCGGTCAGGAGCTCCTCGAACTTCTCGGGCGGCAGCGGGTGCGCGAAGTAGAAGCCCTGAGCCGACTCGTAGCCCAGATCCTGCAGGCGGGTGGCCTGGTCGGGAGTTTCGACACCCTCGGCCACCGCGGTCAGGCCGAGGCTGTGCGCGACGGTCAGGACCGTGGCGGCGATCGGTGCGCGGCCGGGCTCGGCCCGGGTGAACGAGCTGTCCAGTTTCAGCTCGTCGACGGGCAGGTCGGCGAGCATGGCCAGCGAGGAATCGCCGGTGCCGAGCGCCACCCGCACCCCCATCGACCGCAACTCGGACACGCTCGGACAGGACTCCGCCGGGTCCATCGCGGGCGCCTCCAGGGTGAGGCGGTGGGGCTCGATGCCGTACTCGTCGAGGACCACCCCCACCGAATCGGCGAAGCCGGGCTCGCGGAGATCCCGGGCCGAGACGTTGAGGTTGAGGGCCAGATCGGCATCCCAGGCGGACAGCTGGCGCACCGCGGCACGCAGCACCCACCGGTCGAGCGGCACGATCAAGCCAGTTCGCTCGGCGATCGGGAGGAACGCCTGCGGCGGCATGGTGCCGTGTTCCGGGTGCCGCCAGCGCACCAGCGCCTCGACGCCGAGCACGCGCCGGTCCGGGAGCGCGACGATCGGCTGGTAGAGCAGGTAGAGCTGGTCGTCGTCGATCGCCTCGCGCAGTTCGTCGCCCAGCTGCGCGTGGTCCGCGCTGGGCTGGGCCAAGGCCGGCGTGAAGTGCAGGTGCGCGGTGCCGTTGACCATCTTGGCGGCGTACATCGCGATGTCGGCCTGGCGCAGCAGGAGGCTCGGGTCGTCGCCGGCATGCCCGTCGGCGATGCCGATGCTGGCCCGGATCGGCAGCTCGTGGCCGTCGGCCAGGACCGGCCGGCTCAGCGCCTCGATCATGCGCCGGGCGGCCAGGTCGGCGGCCTCCGGGGTGGCGCCGTCGAGCACCACGACGAACTCGTCCCCGCCGAGCCGGGCGACCGTGTCCTCGACCCGGATGCAGCCGGCCAGCCGCTGGGCCACCGCGATCAGCAACAGGTCGCCGACCTCGTGGCCGAGGGTGTCGTTGACCTCCTTGAAGTCGTCCAGGTCGATGAGCGCGACGGCGACCGGCCGGCCGTCGGGGGCGGTCAGGGCCTTGTGCAGGCGCTCGTGGAACAGCACCCGGTTGGGCAGCTGGGTGAGCGCGTCGTGGGTGGCGCCGTGGTCGAGGCGGCGCAGCAGCCGGCCGTTGTCGACGAACGCGGTCATCTGACGGAGCACCACGAGGGCGGTCAGCGCCACGGCGCTGACCACGATCACCCGGCGGTCGGGGGCGGCGTCGGGCAGGGCGACGCTCAGGAGCAGGGCATCGACCGCGGCGACCGCGACATAGGGAAGGACGCTGAAGCTACGGCGACGCGGCTCCCGTACGCCTCGGCGCGGCGCGTAGTCGATGGCCCGTTGTTTCTCGGCGGCCCAGGCCCCGAAGAAGAACACGGCCGGCAGGGTGACGATGTCCGGGAACAGGTGCGGGTCGATCGGCTGGAGCAGGGGCCGGAGGGTGGGGCCGACGGCGCCGAACGCGACCGCCACCCCGATCAGCCGCATCGCCTTGCGGTCCAGCTGCGACGACGTGGAGGTCAGCAGGACCTTGGCGACGGCGAAGACGGCGAGCATGGCGAGCGTCGTGATGGCCAGCGTGGTCCAGACGATGCCCGGGTCGTCGCCGCCGAAGGCGTACCTGGTGGAGAAGTGCCAGACGAATACCGCGCAGGCCAGCATGACGGTGCCGGCGTCCAGGACGATCCGGAACAGATCACCGCCGGCCTGCTTGCCGAACGGCAGTCGCAACATCGCGTAGATGGTCACGATGACCGCGATACCGTCGAAGATCACCTGACCGAGCCCGAGGTGCGGGGCCGACCCACCGGTGGCGACGGCGTCCACGGCCTCGGCGAGAGTGCCCAGGCTGACCAGCACGGCGACCACGTGGACGTGCCGCCAGAACCGCCGGATCGGTGGTGGCATCCCCTCGGTCCGAGCGGTACGCCGCACGTTGACGGTCATCAGGACCGCCCCGGCCATCGCCGGCAGCCACACCAGCGTCCAGGGCAGCACCGGGTGGATCGCGTTGACGACCAGGAACAGGAACGCGAGCGCGGTGACCGTCGCGGACGCACGCAACATGCGCCCGCCCGGCAGTCGGGACCACAGCGCACGGGTCATCCGAATCTCCTCACCAGGTTTCTGCCCGGCTTGGATCGGCGGGGGCGGCGGCGAGGTGAGGAAACGGCCTGTGACGCTGCTCCTATTCACCGAGCTGTACTTTGTTGACGTGCTACGACCCGCGGCGTACGCCGAACGCGATCTGATCCTTCCCTGGCGCAACCACCCGTCGGTCCGTGCGATCAGCCTCACGACGCACGAGATCCGGCCGGAGGAGCACGCGGCCTGGTGGGAGAAGAATTGGACAAATGTTCTCATTTATGAGGATGAGGGCACTCCGGCCGGCGTCGTAATCTTCAACGGGGAGACCTGGTCGTTCTACCTCGATTCCGAGGGGCTCGGGCGGCGCATGCTGCCGGCCTGGATGCGGCTGGAAAAAGAGGCGATCGAGTACGCCTTCGGCACGCTCGGCCTTCAACGGCTCGACGGCGAGACCCTCGAGGAGAACAAGCAGGTCCTGGCACTGCACCGGCGCTTCGGCTTCCGGGAAACCCGTCGATACGAGCGCTCCGTCGACGGCATCATGAAGACCGTCGTCGTGACGGAGAGAGGCAAAGATGACTAAGTTCGGGCCCGACAAGCGGCCGTACATCGTCGCGGAGATGTCCGGTAACCACAACGGCTCGCTCGACCGCGCGCTGTCGCTGGTCGACGTGGCGGCGGAGGCCGGCGCCGACGCGATCAAGATCCAGACCTACACGGCCGAGACGATGACCGTGGACGTCAAGCACCCCCGGTTCCAGATCTCCGAGGGTCACGAGCTCTGGGGCGGCGAGTACCTCTACCAGCTCTACGAGCGTGCGCACACGCCGTGGGAGTGGCACCAGCCGATCTTCGAGCGGGCGCGCGAGCGCGGCATCGAGGCGTTCTCCAGCCCGTTCGACCGCACCGCGGTGGACCTGCTGGAGAAGCTGGACGCCCCGATGTACAAGATCGCCTCCTCGGAGATCACCGACCTGCCGTTGATCCGGCTCTGCGCGAGTACCGGCAAGCCCGTGATCATCTCGACGGGGATGGCCTCGGTCCGCGAGATCGCCGCCGCGGTGGAAGCCGCCCAGGGCGCCGGCGCGACCGACGTGACCGTGCTGAGCTGCACCGCGTCCTACCCGGCGCCGCCCGAGGAGACCAACCTGCGCCGCATCCCGGTGCTGGCCCAGATGCTCGAGGTGCCGATCGGGCTCTCCGACCACACGATGGGCATCGGCGTGCCGGTGGCCTCGGTCGCGTTCGGGGCGTGCCTGATCGAGAAGCACCTCACGCTCGACCGGGCGGACGGCGGCGTCGACTCGGCGTTCTCGCTGAACCCGGAGGAGCTGCGGCTGCTGCGGGTGGAGTCGGAGCGGGCCTGGCAGGCGCTCGGCACCACGCACATCGGCCCGACCGAGCACGAGAAGGAGGGCCTGCGCTTCCGCCGCTCGCTCTACGTCGTGACGGACGTGAAGGCCGGCGACAAGGTCACCCCGGAGAACGTCCGCTCGATCCGGCCGACCGGCGGGCTCGAGCCCGACTCGATCGGCCTCGCGCTCGGCCGCACCTTCACCAGCGACGCGGCCAAGGGCACACCGCTCACCTGGGACCTGATCTAGGCCCGTTTGGCGCGACGGCCGCGGAGAAATTTGCGGCCGTCGCGGCCCACCACCCGGTAGGCCTCCCGGGCGAGCACCATCGCCTTGCCCGGGAACTTGCTCCGGTAGAACTTGATCTCGCGTTCCATCTTGCTGAGCTGGTTGTCCCGGGACTGGATGATCGTCTCGGTCCACTCCATCAGCGCGAGCAGGTGACTGGCCTGGTAGCGCTGGCGCCAGAGCGCCTCGGTCAGCTCCCGGAAGCCCTCGACGTCGACGGGCGCGGTGCCCGGCGTGACCGCCAGCAACCGCAGCCGCAGCGTCTGCTGCTCGGCCAGGCCGAGCTCGAACTCGGCCGCCTCGCGCTGCACGTGCAGCTCGACAGCCGCCCGGACCTGGGCGTCGGAGATGCCCCGGCCCACCATGCCGAGCATGGTGGCGGTCAGGTCGACGGCGCTCGAGCTGATCGGCCAGGGGTGCGGCTGGGCCGAGGTGATCAGCTGCACCGCGAACTCCCACAGCGCCCGGACCAACGCGGTCTCCAGCGGCACCGGCTCGATCGGCTCCCAGCGGGTCGGCAGCAGCGTCGGGCCGGACGGCGTGACGAACACGTCGGCCAGGCCGGCCAGGGCAACCGGGCCAGTCAGGGCAACCGGGCCGGTCAGGGTGCCGTCGTCGGCCTGCTCGGCCAGCCACGACGCGTAGCGGCTCAGCTCGGCGCGCAGCTCGGTCAGGTCGGCGGTGGCGGCGAGGTGCCGCACGCGCTCCTCGAGCACGAACCCGTCGGCGGCGGGGGCGGCCGGCTCGGCGATGCGGCGCAGGCCTTCGCGTTCGATCGGCGCGGTCAGCGGCTCGAGCACCTCGGTGCGGACCTCGCCGTCGCCGGCGGCGCTCACCGCGTACGTGAAAGAACCGCGCCGGTCCCCGACCAGCAGCTCCCGGCCCTGGATGGTGGGGGTCGCACTCACCCCCGGCGCACGCGCGATGACCAGCCACGACGGTGCGACGGTGTTCTCCGCGCCGGCCCGCAGGGCCCGGTGGACCAGGCGGCGCGGGTCGCTGAGCACCGCCCGGCCGCGGAAGCCGGCCGCGAACACCTGGGCGAGGGCGGTGCCGAGCCGGGAACGCAACGGCGAGTCGACGTTGCCGAGCAGGCCCGGCCCGACCAGGATCGTCGGCGCCGACGGCTCGGGGAACGCGGCATAGCTGACATCGACCAGCAGACCCGCCGCGGTCAGCCGATCAATCAGCTGCTCGCTGGAGGCGGGGCGGTGCGGATCGTGGTCGTCCACCGGGTACCACGCCGCGTCGGTGGCCTCCCGGGCGCCCGGGTCGAGCCGCACGGTGTGATGCACGCCGAGGTGATTGTCATGGGCGAGCAGGAGCACCCCGTCGGGGCGGACCGCCGCGGCCAGCCGGTCCAGCAGCTCACCGGCCGACATCTGGTCACCCTCGGCGGAGTTGAGCCGGTCGACGCCGTCGGCCGCCAGGACCAGGTCGAAGCGCTGCTCGGGGTCGAGCCGGACGAGCGCCCCGGCCAGCACGGTGGCCCGCGGGTGAGCGTGCGCGGCGTTCTGCGCGTCGCCGAGCGAGCGCAACAGCCAGAACACCTTGGCGCCGCCGTCGACCAGGGCCGCGACCAGGTCGTCGGCGTGCGGGCCGGCGACCAGCACGCTGCGGCCGGGGCCGGCGAACTGGCCGGCCAGGTGACGCAGCAGGGCGCCGGTGGGTCGTTCGGGACCGCGGGCCGGGTCGGCGTCGGTCCACGAGAACATCTCGTCACCGACGCGCCGCAGGTTGGACACCGGCGGAGCAGCCAGGGCGGCGGCGTAGTCCGTGCCCTTGGCAGGTACCAGAGCAGCGGTGTCCGACATGCTTCTGCCTCTCACTGGTGGCGGGCGACTCGACACTACGTCACGTTTCCGCCCGGGACGCCGCCCCGTCAGGCCGACCGGGAAAGGTACCACCGAAGAGTAAATTTTCGGGTTTTCAGAGGCATCAATCGATTGCCGGGTTTGTCAGCTGGACCAGCACCGTGTGCTTGATCACCTTAACTGGGTTCTGAACAGGGAACGCTTGCGACTGTCACCTACATTGGACGCCGCACAACGTGAATCGTCCTCAGATCACGTCCCGGGGTCAGGCGCCGCCACGACTGCCCCGGGCAGCAGGGCGCCGGCCCGGCGCGAGATATGCCCCCATTACGCGTCGGGCCGGCTTCCGTTCGATGGATCAAGCAACCCCGGCCAGCTCCGGCTCGCTCGGCGCCGGGCCGACCGGCTGGGCCGGCGGCTCGTGGGCGATCTGCGGCAGCCACCCCAGCCAGCGGGGCAGCCACCAGTTCTTCTCCCCGAGCAGGGCCATCACGGCCGGCAGCAGCACCGCCCGGATGATCGTCGCGTCCAGCAGGACCGCCGCCGCCAGGCCGACGCCGAGCTGCTTGGTCGAGGCCAGCGGAAGCGTCGCGAACAGCGCGAACACCGCCACCATCACGACCGCCGCGCTGGTGATGACGCCGGCCGTGCGGCCGATGCCCTCGCGCACCGCCTGCTTGGTCGACAGGCCCCGGTCATATCCCTCACGGATGCGGCTCAGGACGAAGACGTGATAGTCCATCGACAGGCCGAACAGGATGATGAAGAGGAACAGCGGCATCCAGTTGATCAGCCCGTCGGCCGCCTCGAACTGCAGCCGCTCCTCGAAGTGGCCGTACTGGAAGACCCAGACCAGCATGCCGTAGGCGGCCGCCACCGAGAGCAGGTTGAGCACCACTCCGGTGATCGCGACCACCACCGAGCGGAACGACACCAGCAGCAGGATGAAGGCCAGGCCGAGCACGAAGCCGAACACCCAGGGCAGACTCGCGTCGAGCCGGGCGTTGAAGTCGGCGTTGACCGCCATCTCACCACTGACCAGGGCGGTCGCTCCGGCCAGGGAACCGAATGTGGCCGGCACGACGCTTCCGCGCAAGGTGTCGAGCGCATCCTTGCCGACCAGGCCCACCGACACCACCGCCACCGTGCCGGCCGGGTTGACCCGCACCTCCACCGGCCCGCTGAGGGCCCCACCGCTCTTGGTGACCGCGGTCTCGAAGGCCGCCAACTGCTTGTCGAACTGGCCGCCCTTGACGGTGGCCGCCTCGATCACCACCTGGGCCGGTGACGTCTTGCTCGGGAAGGCCCCGTCGATCGCCTTGAAGGCCTGCACGACCGGCGCCTTGGGCGGCAGATCCTCGATGCCCTGACCCTTGGTCCGCAGGTCGACCACCGGGGACGCGATCACGGCCAGCGCACCGACCGCGACGATCGCCGAGAGCAGCGGCTTGGCCAGCACCAGCCGGAGGAAGCCGGACAACAGCCGGCCTTCGCTGCGCCGCCTGTACAACCCGGGAATCTTGATCGCGTCGACCCGGTCACCGAGCGCCGACAGCATGGCCGGCAGCACGGTGAGCGAGCCCAGCATGGTCGTCGCGACCACCAGGATGGTGCCGACCGCGAAACTCACGAACGTCGTGTCGAAGGTGATGAACATGCCCGCCATCGCCACGATCACGGTGAGGCCGGAGACCCAGATCGACCGGCCCGAGGTCTGCGCCGCGATCACCAGGGCGCGGTGCGCGTCCGCCCCGGCACGGCGCTCGTCGCGTTCCCGACGGATGTAGAACAGGCAGTAGTCGACCCCCACCGCCAGGCCGACCAGCAGCATCACGTGCATCGTCGTCTCGTCCGCCGGAGCCAGCCGGCTGGCCGCCGCGAGCAGCCCGATCGCGGCCACCACCGCGGTGACCGCGAGCAGGACCGGCAGCAGCGCCGACACCACCGCGCCGAAGGCGACGAGCAGGATGCCCAGGGTGACCGGGATGGACAGCATCCCCAACCGGCTGAGCCCCCGGTCGAGGTCGTCCCCGATCAGCTTGTCGGCGCTGGCGTCGCCACCCTCGGCGATGTAGAGATCGGCGTGTGCGGCCTGCACCCGGGCGACCGTGTCGAGGGCCGGCTGGACCCGCTCCTTGGCGGTCTCCGGATCGCCACCGATGCTGAACGTGACGAGCGACGACCGCTTGTCGGGCGACTCGATCGCCGGCTGCACGCCGGTCACGTCGCTGGTCGCGGTCAGCTGCCGGGTCAGGTCGGCGATCGCGGCTTTCCGGTCGGCGCCGGCCCGGTTCTGCACGATGACCATCTCGCCGGCCGGCCGCACCGGGAACCCGGCCTGATCGACGATGTGATCGGCCCGGCCCGAGTCGCCGTGGCCGTAGTCGGAGTCGACCGCATCCCGGGTGCCGATCTGCCCGCTGAGGATGGTCACGCCGACCACGAAGGCGATCCAGCCAAGTATCGCGAGCGTCCGATGGCGGGCGCTCCACATCGCGGCCCGTGCCGCGATCCCCTTTACGTCTTCCGTATTCCGCATGGGGAAGACGCTATTTTTCGGGGCGCTCAGTCTCGATGGGGCAGGCTGCCGTCTTCAGGGTGGTGCTAGCCCTACCCCTGGAGGTAGGCCAGCACCGCCAGCACCCGCCGGTGCTGCTCCTCGTCCTGGTGCAGGTCGAGTTTCGTGAAGATGTTGCGCACGTGCTTCTCCACCGCGCCGTCGGTGACCACCATCTTGCGGGCGATCGCGGCGTTCGACATGCCCTCGGCCATGAACCTCAGCACCTCGCGCTCGCGCGGGGTGAGGCTGCTCAGCGGGTCGTCGCGGCGCCGGCGGACCAGCAGCTGGCCGACCACCTCGGGGTCGAGCACGGTGCCGCCGGCGGCGACCCGGCGCAGGCCGTCGAGGAACTCCGCGATCTGCGACACCCGGTCCTTGAGCAGATAGCCGACCCCACCCGCGCGGTCGGCCAGCAGGTCATCGGCGTACGACACCTCGACGTACTGGGAAAGGACCAGGATGGGGGTGCCCGGGACCTTGGACCGCGCCTCGACGGCGGCCCGCAACCCCTCGTCGGTGTGCGTGGGCGGCATCCGGACGTCCACGATGGACACTTCGGGCCGGTGCTCGACGATCGCGGACACGAGCGAAGGCCCGTCGCCGACGGCCGCCACCACCGTGTGGCCGTTCTCCTCGACGAGCCTTATCAAGCCCTCACGCAACAGCACCGCGTCATCGGCAATCACCACCCGCATGCCGCCATGCTGTCAGATTCGCGGTGTCTCAGGTGCCTTGGAGGGGCAACGCAGCAGTGAGCCGCGTCCCCCCGCCGACCGGGCTCTCGACATGCAGCACGCCGCCGGCCGCTCGGACCCGGTCGTCGAGGCCGGCCAGGCCGTGCCCCTTGGCCAGACTGGCTCCGCCGACACCGTCGTCGGAGACCTCGACAAGCAGGCCGCCCGCCGCCCGCTGCACGCTCACCTGGACTTCGCTGGCGTGGCTGTGCTTCGCCACGTTGGTCAGCGACTCGGCGACCACGAAATAGGCGGTCGACTCGACGGCCGGGTCGAGCCGTTCGAACCGCGGCGCGTCCAGGTCGACCGGGATGGTGCAGCGGCCGGCGAGCGCGGTCAGCGCGGCCTGCAGGCCGCGGTCGACCAGGATCGGCGGGGCGATGCCCCGGGACAGGGCGCGCAACTCGTCGAGCGTCTCCCGGGTCTGGCTGAGCGCTTCGGCGACGGTGGCCCGGGCCGCGTCGGGGTCGGTGGCGAACTGCTGCTCGGCCCGGCCCAGATCCATGGCGAGGCGGACGAGGCGCTGCTGCGGCCCGTCGTGGATGTCCCGTTCGAGCTTGCGCAGGGCGGTCGCCTCGGCCGAGACGGCGGCGGCCTTCTGCTGCTGGGCGACCTCGCGGGCCTCGTTCGCCGCGGCCACCTGCCGGCGCAGGTCGTGGATCCCGCAGAGCAGACCCTTCGCGAAGTACGCCTCGAGCAGTGCCGCCCCCCGCACGACCCAGTACAGGGTGCCGAGGAAGAAGACGCCCGCGGCCAGGTAGAGCGAGACCTTGGTGCCGTAGCCGCCGTCGAAGCCCAGCAACTCGGGCAGGTCCTGGTCGTCCGGCCCGTTCGGCAGCGACCAGCCCCACAGCCCCCAGCTCAGGCCGCCGAGCGCGCCCGACCACCAGGCCACCACCAGGGCGAACGAGATGGTGCTCGGGATGAAGCGGAACATGGCGTGCAGCAGGTCGAACCAGCTCTGCCCATCGGTGAGCGGGGTGAACAGCCTGGCGATCGGACCGGCGCCCGGCTTGGACTTGTAATAGGGGTGCGGGAACTGCCTGCCGAACACCGGGCCGAGCCGGGCTCGTTCGACCGTGGCCAGGCCGCGCGCCACGTACATGGTGCCGAACAGAATGGGCAGGCCGATCCAGATGATCATCGTGCCGACGCCGAGCCAGAACAGCGTCATGCTCAGCACGATCGCGATGATCCCGAGCGGGAAACCCAGCAGAACGTATTGCGTGTCGATGCCCAGCTGGCGCAGGAACCCACCTCGGTGAGCGGGTGCGGCGGCTGCCTCGGCGTGGGTCGTTGTCATGCCTTGAACGCTAGGCATCGGCGGCCTCCCATCCGATCCCGCTGCCGCCCCGATCGGCAGTAGGGCTAACCCTACTAAGGGTCGGGCGAACCTCAGGCCGCGATGGTGGTGAGCCTGGTGAACTCGCTCGGCAGGTCGTAGCCGTCCCAGATCGCGCTGAAGGTCAGCGCCTGGCCGAACGGCACGATCCGGTCGACGCCCCGGCCGCCCAGCGCGAGCGCGAACTCGCGGAGCTGGTCGAGGCCGAACCCGAAGTGGCTGAACGTCTGGTCCTGCCGGTTCATCGCCGGGACCAGCTCGAGCAGCGAGCCGACCTCGGCGAACGGGAAGGCGCCGGCGCCGATCCAGCGCCGGGGCGCGGACGGTACGGCGGTCAGC
Source organism: Paractinoplanes ferrugineus (assembly GCF_016862195.1). Taxonomy (GTDB): domain Bacteria; phylum Actinomycetota; class Actinomycetes; order Mycobacteriales; family Micromonosporaceae; genus Actinoplanes; species Actinoplanes ferrugineus. The sequence continues at coordinate 19,473 of NZ_BOMM01000088.1, forward strand.
GACATCGCGGTCACCGAGTTCTTCGGGAACTCCATCGCCGAGATCGCGCCGGTCGCGGCCATCTCGTACGCGTTGACCCGCTTCTCCACCGCCATGGCCGCGTCGACCGCCCAGCCCCGCTGGTCGACCACTTCGAGCAGCAGCTCGATGAACTCGGCCCGCACGTCGGACGTCTGCGAACCGACCAGGAAAACGGTCCGCGGCGAGGAACACGCGGCCTGGTCGAACCAGTAGGCGTCGTTGCTGAAGCCGACGACCGCGTCCCGCCTCGACGCCGGGGTGGCGGCCCGCCAGCCGTCGGCCGAGATCGCCGCCCACGACGTACGGTCCGGGAAAGTCAGGTCGCGGGCCGACGGCCGCAGCGGGTTCTTCCGGATCGCCTCGACCGCCGCGTCGCCGCCCCAGATGACGCGCAGGTCGCACCACTGACTCAGGGCCGCGGTGATCGCGTTGTCCCGGCCATAAGTGATCATGCGCTGGGTGCGGCCGATCACCGGGTCGGCGTCGGCGAGCACCTCGTTGAGGGCGGCCAGGATGGTGTCCGCAGCGGCGGCGGAGCGCTCCGAGATGCGTACGACGTTGTGGTTTCCGGCCAGCGCGGACAGCGCCCACGAGTAGACGAAGATGGTGTCGACGTTCGCCGGCGGCACATGGAAGACGTTGCCGCGCGGGAAGACGACCGCGTCGTCGCGCTGCATGCGCGCGACGGCCCGGTTGAGCTCGGCGGGCCGCAGGAAGAAGCCGAGTGAGCCCAGCTCGGGGTGTCGCCGGGCGACGGCCGGGGCGAGCAGCTTGCGGGCGACCTTGGCGAGGAAGTCGAGGACGCGCGGGTCACCGACGGTCAGCCGGTCCTCGACGGGCGCGGTCAGGTCGACTGACGAATCGCCGAATCGGTACTGGATCACGCCGCCTCCCGGTAGGTGTCGGAGCAGCCCCGAGCCTCGGCCCGCGGCAGCCGGCCGAGGACCGAGAAGCGCTTGCCGGGCCAGTCTCCGTCGTCCACGCCGTGCACCACGCCCAGGTCCTCGGTCAGCAGCACATGACCGGGGTACGACGTCGGCAGCGTGCTGATCACCTCGAGCAGCCCGGTCTCGCCCGGCGGCAACTCCCGCCACGTGATCGGGTCGCGCACGATGACGTCGGCGAAGTCGGGGCAGTAGAGCGAGCCACCGGACGGGCCTTCGAGGAAGACCGTGCCGATCTGCTCGACCATGCCGTAGTAGTTGTGCACGTTGGTGAGCCCGACGCCGGCCAGCCGCGCCCGGAACTCGTCGGGCGAGACGGCCTGGTCGATCAGCTTCTTCCAGCCACCGGAGTGGATCAGGATGCCGTTCGAGAGGTCGAGCCCGTTGTCCCGGGCGACCTCGTAGAGGTGCAGCCAGACCAGGAAGGTGAAGCCGAAGATCAGGAACGGCGCGTCACCGTGCTTGTCGAGGAAGCCGCGGATCGCGTCGAGGTCGACGACGCCGTCGTTGTCGAGCGCCCACACGTGGTCGCGGCCGAAGGTCGACATGCCGAGCACACCGGCGCCGCGGGCCGAGAACGACTTGCGGTCCTTGAGCATCGCCTTGGTGTCGACCAGCAGCATCGGCAGTCGCTTGGGGCCCAGGACGGTCTGCACGGTGGCCCCGAGCCGGCGGGTCTGCTCGGCGGCCGCGTGCTTGTCGAGGTAGATCCGGCTGACCTCGCCGGTGGTGCCGCTGGACGTGAGGACCTTGAAGACCTCGTCGTCCGGGATGCTCTTGAGCTCGAGGCTCTTGAACAACCGGACCGGTAGCCAGGGCAGCTCGGCGACGGAGTCGGCCTTCTCGAACCCGGACGCCGCCAGGATCCGGGCGTACGGCTCGGAGTTCCGGCGGTGGTGCTCGGTCAGGGCGGAGAGCTCCGTCAGGAGCACCTCTTCCTTCTCGGCCTGCGGAAGGGTGAACACACTCACAGCGACGACTCCAGGGCGCGGTAATCAACCTTGCCGTTGGGCAGCAGCGGCAGGGCTTCGATGCTACGCACCACGACACCGGAGGAGTGTGTCCCGAGCCACTCGGAGATCTTGGTGCGCAGCTCGCGGACCTCGTCGGCGGTGGCGTCGAGCGCGAACGCGACAAGCTTGTCGCCGCCGTCGATGGCCGTGACCGGGAAGTGTTTCTCCACGTCGTCGAGGTTGATCCGGACGCCGAAGACCTTGCCCAGCCGCTTGATCCGGCCGGTGATGAACAGGAATCCCTCGTCGTCGACGCGACCGAGATCACCGGTGTGCAGCACGCCACCCATCTCGTCGCCCCTGGCCAGATCGGCGGCGGTGTCGGCGTAGCCCATCATGACGTTCGGCCCGTGGTAGAGGACCTCCCCGTCGGCCGAGATCTCGAAGTGGCCGCCGGGCAGCGCGACCCCGACCGAGCCGAGTTTCTCGGCCAGCCGCGCGGGCGGCAGGGTGGCCATCCGGGGTGCCGCCTCGGTCTGGCCGTACATCACGTAGAGCGAGCCGCCGACCGTCGCCATCCGTTCGCTGAAGTCGGTGACCAGGTCGGTACGCAACCGGCCGCCGGCCTGGGTGAGCTTGCGCAGCGAGGGGTATTTCGCCGGGTCGAAGCGCAGCCGGCGGAGCATCTCGTACTGGTACGGCACGAACGCCATCGACGTCACGTGGTGCTCGACCGCGGCGGTCCAGAAGTCGCGTTGCATGATGCCGGTGCGCTCGAGGATCACGGTGGCGCCACGCACCAGGTGCGAGTTGAGCACCGACATGCCGTACGAGTAGAAGAGCGGCAGCGTCGTGATCGCCACGTCGTCGGGACCGATGTCGAGCACGTCGGCGATCTGCTCGGCGTTGCTGCGCACCGCCTCGGCGGAGAGCCGCACCAGCTTGGGGTTGCCGGTCGAGCCGCTGGTGGTGAGCAGCAGCGCGAGATCGGGGTGCACCTCGTCGGTCGCGAAGCGCTCGGACCAGTGCGCGTTGTCGCCGTCGGGGTCGAGAAGAACGACCGGCCGGCCGAGCCGCACCGCGGCCAGATAACGCGCGATGTCCGCGATAGTGGTCGAAATCGGGTGGAAGACCACCGCGCCTTTTTCCCCCGCCAACGCCTCGGCGGCGGCCGCGACATCGGCTTCGGACAGCGTCGAGCCGGTCGCGGCGTCGATCACGCGCGCACCGGGGTGAAGCAGGTTCACAGCGTCAATCCCCCATCGACTCCCAGCACCTGGCCGGTCACGAACCGGGCCTGCTCGGAGAGGAGGAAAGCGATCACGTCGGCGACCTCGTCGGCCTCGCCCAGGCGGCCCAGCGCGGTGTCGCCGATCCGCTCGGCGCGTCCCTTCTCGTCGAGCGAGTCGAGCATGTCGGTGCCGATGAAGCCGGGCTCGACCGCGTTGACCCGGATGCCCTGCGGCCCGAACTCCTTGGCGGCCGACCGGGCCAGGGCCGCCACGGCGGCCTTCGACGCGGCGTAGACGGCCTGGCCGGCGATGCCGCGACTGGCGGTGATCGACGACACCAGGACAACTGATGGCGTACGCCCGCGGGCGAGCAACCGGGCCGCGCCCCGCAACGTGTATGCCGCACCGGCCGAGTTCACCGCGAACAGGCGTTGGATCGTGGCGTCGTCGGTCATGCCGAGCATCCCGGCCGCGTGCGTGCCGGCGTTGACCACCAGGGCGTCGAGCCGCTTGAAGTGGCTGAAGGCCAACTGCATGAGGGCCTTGCTGGTGGCGGGGTCGGAGATGTCACCGCTGCCCGTGAAAGTAGTCACACCGAACTTGTCGGCCAGCTCGGTGGCGACCCCGGCGACCGCTGCCGCACCGTGACCGTGCAGCACCAGGTCGTAACCGCGCTCGGCCAGTTTGGTGGCGGTGGCGCGACCGATGCCGCGGGAAGCCCCCGTTACGAGAGCGACCCGATCACTCACTGATGTCAACCCCGTACTTACCGAGAATCTTGATGGCTTCCTGGAAGCTCGACAGGTTGATCACGTCATCTGTGTCGATCATGACGCCGAACTCGTCCTCGAGGGCCGCGATCAGCGACATATGGGCCAGGGAGTCCCACTTCTCGTTGTCCTGATACTGCAGATCGTCCACGGGCGCATCCGCCGGAAGGTCCAGGGCGGTGCGGAAAGCTTCCCGCAGTTGCTGCAGAGTGCTCACGATGGGGCTCCAGGGTGGGGTAGACAGAGGCCTCCTACCTTCTTACAGGTTCGTGGTCAACAAGACCAACCCGGCCCCAACACGCCGTGAACGAGTGTTGTCCTTTTACGTCTACCCTGTTAAAGCCCACGAAGCTGACTATGCTTCCGGCCGTACTGCCCCCTGCCCACCCCTCGGGAGCTCAAACGTGTCTGTACTCAGCGGATCCTCGATCTTGGTCACCGGTGCCACCGGGTCCTTCGGCAAGGCGTTCCTCCGCTACGCCCTCGACAACCTGGACCCCAAGCGCATCGTCGTCTTCTCCCGGGACGAGCTGAAGCAGTACGAGGTCCGCCAGATGTTCGGCGACGACAAGCGCCTGCGCTTCTTCCTCGGCGACATCCGCGACAAGGACCGTCTGGCCCGCGCCATGCACGGCGTCGACTACGTGATCCACGCGGCCGCCCTCAAGCAGGTCGACACCGCCGAGTACAACCCCTCGGAGTTCGTGGCCACCAACATCAACGGCTCGCAGAACGTGATCGACGCCTGCATCGACGCCGGGGTGAAGAAGGTCGTGGCCCTCTCCACCGACAAGGCGTCCAGCCCGATCAACCTGTACGGCGCCACCAAGCTGGTCGCCGACAAGTCGTTCATCGCCGGCAACCACTACGCCGCCACCCACACGACCCGCTTCGCCGTGGTTCGTTACGGCAACGTGATGGGCAGCCGTGGCTCGGTCGTCCCGCTGTTCCGCAACCTGGTCGCCCAGGGCAAGAGCCTGCCGATCACCGACAAGCGGATGACCCGCTTCTGGATCACCCTCCCGGCGGCGGTGAAGTTCGTGGTCGACTCGTTCGACGTGATGAACGGCGGCGAGCTGTTCGTGCCGCGCATCCCGAGCATGCGGATCATGGACCTGGTCGAGGCCGTCGCGCCCGGCTCGCCGACCCACGAGACCGGCATCCGTCCCGGCGAGAAGCTGCACGAGGAAATGATCGCCGCCGACGACAGCCGTCGCACGCTGCGCTTCCCGGACCGCTACGTCGTGCAGCCGGTCGTCGCCACCTGGGGCTACGAGACCCCGGCCGGCGGCGAGGAGGTCGCCGACGGCTTCAACTACCGCTCCGACAACAACGACCTCTGGCTGACGATCGAGGACATGCGCGAGCTCATCGCCGCGGAGGAGAAGAACTGATGCTGCCGTACGGTCGGCAGTCCATCGACCAGTCGGACGTCGACGCGGTGGTGGCCGCGCTCGGCAGCGACTGGCTGACCACCGGCCCGCGGGTCGCCCAGTTCGAGGCCGACATCGAGGCCGTCGCCGGCGCCCCGGCGGTGACCGTCACCAACGGCACGACCGCGTTGCACGCCGCCTACGCGGCGGCCGGCGTCGGCCCCGGGGACGAGGTCGTCACCACGCCGATGACGTTCGTGGCGACTGCGTCGGGCGCCAACCTCTTCGGCGCAAAGGTGATCTTCGCGGACGTCGAGGACGAGACCGCCAACCTCGACCCGGCCGCGGTCGAGGCCGTGGTCACCCCGCGCACCAAGGCGATCACGGCGGTCGACTACGCCGGCCACCCGGCCGAGTACGACGCCCTCCGCAAGATCGCCGAGCGGGTCGGGGCGGTGACGATCGGCGACGCGGCCCACGCGATCGGGTCGACCTACCACGGTCGTCCGGTCGGCACGCTCGCCGACCTGACCACGTTCTCGTTCTTCCCGACCAAGAACCTGACCACCGCCGAGGGCGGCGCGGTCGCCTCCACCCGGGCCGACCTGCTCGCCCGCGCGCGTACCTTCCGCAACATCGGCATGGTCCGCGACCAGGACAAGCTCCGGCACCCCGACGAGGGCGGCTGGTTCTACGAGGTGCAGTCGTTCGGCCTGAACTTCCGGCTGCCCGACCTGCTCTGCGCGCTCGGCAGCTCGCAGCTGGCCCGGCTCGCCGGCTTCAAGGCGGAACGGCAGCGGCTCACCGCGCGCTACGACGAGCTCCTCGGCGACGTGCCCGGCCTGCGGCTCCCGGTGCAGCGCGAGGGCGTCGACCCGATGCGCCACCTCTACCCGGTGCGCGTCCTCGACGGCCGGCGGCGCGAGGTCTACGACCGGATGCGCGAAGCCGGGATCGGGGTGCAGGTCAACTACATCCCGGTCTACTGGCACCCGGTCTACGAGGACCTCGGCTACCAGCGCGGCATGTGTCCGGTGGCCGAGGCGTTCTACGCTGAACAGCTGTCGTTGCCCCTCTTCGTAGGCCTGACCGACGCCGACCAGGACCGGGTCGTGGAGGCCTTGCGGAACATCCTCGGGAGCTAGTCGGTGCACCACGCCAACCACTTCTACGGCCACGCGCACGTGCTCGCGGAATACTGCGGTCTCGACCCGGCGAACCCGCCCCGGATCGACGGCTACGTGCAGCACGGCTGGAACGTGGTGGACGGACTGGGCCCCGGCACGCCGTACGCGCCGGGGAAGCCCATCTTCCTGTGGTCCGAGCAGACCCGTCGGCGGGCGTGGTCGATGGGTCGCCGGCAGGCGACCGTCATCGGCGCGCCCTTCCTCTACCTCCTCGAGTTCGCCCGGCCGCCCGCCGACCCGACTCGCCGGGGCACGATCTGGTATCCCTTCCACGGCTGGGAGCGCCAGGACGTGGAGGGCGACCACCGGCGCCTGATCGACGAGATCATGTCGACCGAGGACGGACCGGTCACGTTCTGCCTGTACTGGCACGAGTTCCGCAACGACAAGGTCCGCGCGGTCTACGAGAAGGCCGGCCGGGTCATCTGCCACGGCTACCGCGGCCAGCAGTGGCTCGACACCGACATCCACTTCCTGCACAACCAGCTCGCCGAGCTGCGCGCCCACTCGCGGGTGGCGTCCAACCGATTGAGCAGCGCGATTTTCTACGGGGTGGCGGCGGGTTGCCGGCCGGCGGTCTACGGTGACCCGATGCAACTGGAGTCCGAGGATCTCTCCACCGCCGAACGCATCCGGCGGCAGTGGCCTGAGCTGCACGGCAAGCACCCCGACCCGGCTGCCGCCCGCCCCAGCGCACTGGCCGAACTGGGCGCCGGATATCTTGCTTCCCCGGCCGAGCTGCGCGTACTGCTCGGCTGGACGAACGAAGGGGTGACGACCGCGGCATGATCCGGTTGATCGGCGGCGAGATGCCGACCTGGACCGAAGATCAGCCGGCGGCCGGCGGAGCGCTGTTACGCTCCGTGGTCGAACGGCTCCCACCCGACGTCGAGGTGCTGATCGCCGGCCCGCACGACGAGGCCCTGATCGAGGCGCTCGCCGGCCGCGCCTCGGTGACGTGCCTGGTCCGTTCGCAGCCGGACGCCGGCGTCCTCGACGCCAAGGGCATCGAGGTCCTCTGCGGATCCCTGCCCAAGCTCGACCGCGAACGCTGGGACGTGGTGGTCGCGCTCGACGGCGTGGGCCGGCTCTGTTCGGTCGAAGGGCCCCAGCTCGGCTGGGCGGAAAGCCTGGCCGTGCTCAAGCGTGCCCTGCGCCCCGGCGGCATGCTGCTGCTCACCGTCGAGAACGAGCTGGGCGTGCACCGCCTGGTCGACCCGCTCACCGACACCGCGCCGCAGGGCGACGGCGGGTGGCAGCCGACCGGCGAGTTCGACCCGAGCCGCCCCGGCACCCCCACCCGGCTGACCGCCCGACTCGCCGCCGAGGGCCTGACCACCGACTGGCTCGGCGCGCTCTGGCCCACCCCGGCCGCGCCCACCCTGCTCACCACCCCGGCCGCCCTGACCGACGGCCCGGTCGACGCCCTCGCCGCGTTCGCCGCCGCCGCGCTCGGCGCCGCCTACGCGCGGAAGAGCGCCCTGAGCGACCCACGCCGGCTGACCGCCACCGCCGTCCGCGCCGGCCTGGGCTCCGAGCTGGCCGCCGGCTGGCTGATCACCGCCCGCTTGTCCGCCCAGCCCTCGCCTTCTCCCCAGCCCTCGCCTTCTACCCAGTCTTCGCTTTCCACCCAACCCCTGCCATCCACCCAGCCCCTGCCATCCGAGCAGCCCCTGCCATCCGAGCAGCCCTCGCTTTCCCCTCGGCCCATGCCGCCGGCGCTGCTCAGCACGGCCACGGGCGTGGTGCTCGAGGTGGCCCCGGACCCCGACGGTGCCTGGGTGCGCCGGGTGGTCGGCGGCCCGCCGCTCGGCGGCTCCGCCCTCGACGGCCCGGAGCTCGACAGCCCAGAGCTCGACAGCCCGGCGCTTGCCGGGCCGGCGCTCGACAGCTCGGCGCTGGAGGGGCCGTTGCCGGTCGGGCGGCTGCTTGAGGAGCTGCTGCTCGGCGCCTCGTTGCGGGGCGACCTGCCGGAGCTCCGCCGGCTGCTGGCGGGCTGGATGGCCGCCCTGCCCGGGGCCGGCGCCGACAATGTCGTCGTCGAGCACGACGCTTTCGTCCTGCTCGATCCGGCCGCGCCGGAGGTGGCGGATCCGCTGCGCCGGTTCGCCGACACGCTGCTGACCGGCGGTTACGCGAACCCGTGGCCCGCCTACACCGACCCGGCGACGCTCACCGCGATCCTGCGCGGTGCCGCTGGGTTGCCCGGCGACTACCCCGCGGTTATGGACGGCGAAGATCCGCCTGTGCCAGACTCCCGCCGCGAGCACGAGGAGCAGCTCCGGGCCCTTCGCCGTGAGCTGGAAACGGCCGTGTCCCGCGCGGATTTCTACGAGAAACTGCTCACCAAACGGGAGAAGGAACTCCAGAAAGCCCGCCGCCAGATCGCCACTTTCGGTGACAAGGTCGGCTATCGAGTAGTGAAGCTTGGGTATGGCGTAGCGCGTAAGGCCCGCAACAGCCTTCGAAAAGGGAACAAATGACCACCCTTGGCATCATTCAGGCACGGATGGACTCCTCGCGCCTTCCGGGCAAGGTCCTGCTGAAGCTCGGCGGCCGCAGCGTGCTCGAACGTTGCGTCCGTGGTGCGCAGCAGAGCGGTGTTCTCGACCAGGTGATCGTGGCGACGACGGTCGAGGCGACCGACGACGTGATCGTCGAGGAATGCGCCCGGATCGGGATCCCCTGCCACCGCGGGCCGGTCGACGACGTGCTCGCCCGGTTCCTCGGCGTGCTCGACGAGCACGAGAGCGACGTCGTGGTGCGGTTCACCGCGGACAACCCACTTATCGACCCGGCGATCATCGCTCGGGCACACCGGGTGTTCGTGGCCTCCGGCGCCGACTATCTGACCACGTCGATCGCCCACACGCTGCCGCGCGGCCTGGACGTCGAGATGGTCCGCACCCCGGTGCTGCGCGCCGTCGACGCGCTCGCCACCAAGCACCACCGGGTGCACGTGACCTCGTACATCTACACGCACGCCGACGACTTCGACGTGATCGGCCTGACCCTGCAGCCCGACCTGTCGCACCTGCGGCTCACCGTGGACACCGAGGACGACTGGAGAGTGGTCTCGGCGATCGTCGACCACTTCGGCGACGAACCGGTGGCGCTGCGCGAGCTGACCGCCTGGCTGACCGCCCACCCCGAGCTGGTCGAGATGAACGCCCACGTGCTGCAGAAGGCGCTCGTACAGGCGTGACGATCGTCGGCATCCGCTGCGACGCCGGTGCGCGCACCGGCGTCGGGCATCTGGTCCGGTGCGTGGCGCTCGCCGAGGAGCTCGTGGCACGCAACGTGCGGGTCCACTTCCTGGCCGACCTCGGTGGCGTCGAGTGGGCCGAGGCGCAGCTCGTCCAGCGTGGTCTGCCCTGGTCACCGCCCCCGGGCGAGGCGGCCGGGCTGGTCGCCGAGGCGGAGCGCCTCGGGCTCGACGCACTGGTGATCGACTCGTACACGCTGCCGCCGGCGCACAGTGTGGCGGTGCGGGCGGCCGGGCGGCCGGTGCTGGCCGTCGTGGACGGTGACTTCCGCGGCCAGACCGCCGACATCTACGTCGACCAGAACCTCGACTCGGTGATCACGGTCGCCGGGGCGGTCGGGCTGGCCGGGCTGGACTACGCGTTGCTGCGTGGATCGGTGCGGCAGCTGCGTCCGCTCGCTCCGCCGGTGCACGGCTCCGCCCGTACGCCGAAGGTGGTCGCGTTTTTCGGCGGAACCGACGCCTATCGCGCGGCGCCGCAGGTGGCCGCACTCCTCGCCGCGACCGGCGTGCCCGTCGAGGCGACGATCATCGGCGCGAACGAGGGACTGCGCACCGAGCTGCGGGCCGTCCAGGCCGGGCCGGACCAGCACTTCGAGATCATCCCACCCACCGACGACCTGCCGAAACTCCTCGCCGGCGCGGACCTCGCGGTCAGCGCCAGCGGCACCTCGACGTGGGAACTGCTCTGCCTCGGTCTCGCTTCGGCGCTGGTCTGGGTGGTCGACAACCAAATTCTCGGGTACGACCGGACCATGGCTCGCGGCTTCGCGGCCGGTCTCGGGCAGCTCGGCCATTTCGACGACCGCTCGCTCGAGACGCTGCGGACCGTGCTCACCGACGCCGACCTGCGCACCGCCCTGGCCGCCCGGGCGTGGGCGGCCGTGGACGGACGCGGCGTGGAACGGGTGGCCGACGCGCTGCTGACCGCGGCTACGGCTGGGTCACCTCGATGACCACCTTGCCGACGGCGTTCTGCTCGACGGCCTCGTGGGCCGCCGACACCTGCTCGAACGGGAACCGCAGAATCGGCAGGCCGGCCTCCTCGCCGACCTTGAACGCGCCCGCGTCGACCGCCTCGGCGACGGCCGCGACCGCATTGTCCTTCTCCTGGACCGTGGTCGTGTAGGTCAGCACGAAGTCGAGGCTCACGTTCTTGAGCATCGCCTTGAAGCTGGGGATCGTGACCTCGCCGGCCACGTAGATGGCGATGTTGCCACCCGGCGCGATCACCGCCAGGTCGGTGCGCAGGTTCTCGGTGTTCACCTCGACCACCACCTGCACGCCCGGCGGCGCAAGCTCCTTGACCCGGGCGGCGACGTCTTCCTCGCGGTAGTTGACCACCGCGTCGGCCCCGGCGGCGGTCGCGAGGTCGGCCTTCTCCTTGGAGCTGACCGTGGTCAGCACGGTGGCCCCGGCCCACTTGGCGAGCTGGATCGCCGCATTGCCGACCGCGCCCGCACCACCCGCCACCAGCACGATGCGCCCGTCGAGGGCCCCCGGCGCCAGGCGGGCCGGCCCGTCACTGGCGAGCGTGAGGCAGCGGTGCGCGGTGAGCGCCGGAATGCCCAGCGCCGCCCCGACCTCGAACGGCACGTCGTCGTTCATCCGCACGACCTGGCGGCGGGGCAGCACCACGAGCTCCTGGGCGGTCCCGTTGGCCCGCCCGTAACTCGCGTCCCAGACCCAGACCCGGTCGCCCGCCTCCAACCCGGTGACCCCCTCGCCGACCGCGTCGACGACCCCGGCGCCGTCCTGGTTGGGCACCCGCGGCGGGGCGACCCCGTCGGGCACACCACGGCCCGCCCGGGTGCCGGTGTCGGTCGGGTTGACGGCGGACAGCACGATCCGGACCCGTACCTCCCCCGCCCCCACGGACGGCGTCTCCCGCTCGACGATCTGCAGGACGGCGGCGGGACCGGGCTCTTCAAAGACGGCAGCTAGCATGCGTCCCACACTAGGCCCAACGCCGTTCAGTTAGGCGTGGCTGGTGGCTGTCAAGGTGTGTTGATCGGGAAGTGAGAAGCGGAGTTCCGGTATCAAGGTTTGTCACTCCAAGACAACCCAGAACCAGGAACTCCGCTTGGCCGATCACATTGCCACAACCCGTACGACGACGGTAGCCGCGGGGGTATACGCGCCGGGCCACCTCGGCGAACTGACCCGGCTTGTGCCGTTCGAGATGATCGACGACATCCTCGCCGTTACCGGACGCACGCAGGCCCGGACCCGGCTGTTACCGGCCCGGGTCGTGATGTATTTACTGCTCGCGGGCTGTCTGTTCGCCGAGCTCGGCTACCGGCAGGTCTGGGCCAAACTCGTCGCCGGCCTGCACGGCCTGCCGATCGTCACCCCGTCCGGCAGCGCTCTGCGGCAAGCCCGGCAACGGCTCGGCCCCGCACCGATGCGGGCCTTGTTCGACCTGCTGCGCGGTCCCGCGATCACCACCGCCGGTCAGGTGCGCTGGTGCGGCCTGCTGCTGACGGTCGTCGACGGGACAACCATGGTCGTCGCGGACTCGGCCGCCAACACCCGCCGCTACACCAAACACGGCTGCGCCAACGGCACCTCGTCCGGCTACCCGCAACTACGTTTGAGCGCCCTGCTGACCTGCGGCACCCGCTCGGTCATCGACGCCGTGTTCCATCCCATCAGCGTCGGCGAGATCGCCCAGGCCCGCACCCTGGCCCGCAGCCTGCGCCCCGGCATGCTGCTGCTGGCCGACCGCAACTACGCCGCTGCGGACCTGCTCACCACGATCACCACCAGCGGCGCGGACCTGCTGATCCGCTGCAAGAACGGCCGCAGACTCACCACGACCGGCCGTCTCGCCGACGGCTCCTGGCTGACCCGCATCGGTGGCCTGCCCCTGCGCGTGATCGAGGCCCGGATCAGCATCACAACCACGACCGGCACCCGCACCGGCGACTACCGGCTGCTGACCACCCTGCTCAACCCACGCCGCTACCCAGCCGCCGAACTGGTCCAGCTCTACCACCAACGCTGGGAGATCGAGACCGCCTACCTCGAACTGAAATCCTCGATCCTCGGCGGCAGGGTCCTGCGCTCGCGCACTCCCGACGGCATCGACCAGGAACTCCACGCCCTCCTGATCACCTATCAACTCCTGCGCACCGCGATGGTCGACGCCACCGACACCCAGCCCGGCACCGATCCCGACCGGGCCAGTTTCACCACCGCCCTGAACACCGCCCGCGACCAGGTCGTCAACGCCGCAGGCATCATCACCGGCACCGTCATCGACCTGGTCGGCATCATCGGCACCAACATCCTGAACAACCTGCTACCCGACCGCCGGATCCGCACCAAAACCCGCATGATCAAACGCTCGAACAGCAAATACCAAGCCCGCGGCCCCAACATCGACCGGCGCAGCTACCCAGCCAGCACCAGCATCAACATCATCAGCCCTGACCCTTGACAACAACCAACACCACCTAACTGAACGGCGTTGACACTAGGCCAGCACTTGCCGGCACCACCCGGCATGCTTTTCAACCACCGCTTGATCGCAGTCGTTCGACGTCTGCCGGTGCGCGGCCGTGCTCGCGTAGCCTCAGCCGCATGACCGCCGCCGAGCAGAATCTCCTCCGCTACCGCAGCGCCACCGGGCGATGGGTGCTGTTCGCCACGGTGCTCGGCTCGAGTTTGGCCTTCATCGACGCGACCGTGGTCAACATCGCGCTACCGGCGATCGGGCGCACCCTCGACTCGGATGCGGCCGGGTTGCAGTGGACCATCAACGGCTATGCGCTGAGCCTGGCCTCGCTGGTCCTGCTCGGCGGTTCGCTGGGCGACCGGTTCGGCCGCAAGCGGCTCTTCCTGATCGGCGTCACCTGGTTCGCCGCCGCCTCGCTGCTGTGCGGGCTGGCCCCGAACATCGAGTTGCTGATCGGCGCCCGGGTGCTGCAGGGCATCGGCGGCGCGCTGCTCACGCCGGGAGCGCTGGCGATCCTGGAGGCCTCGTTCGCCCGCGAGGACCGGGCTCGCGCGATCGGCGCCTGGTCGGGCCTCGGCGGCATCGGCGGCGCGCTGGGACCGTTCCTCGGTGGCTGGCTGGTCGAGGCCGGCAGCTGGCGGTACATCTTCCTGATCAACGTACCGTTCGCTCTGGTCGTGCTCCTGGTGGCGGCCCGGCACATCCCGGAGTCGCGCAACCCGGCCGCCGCCCGCCACTTCGACGTCGCCGGCGTGCTCACCGGCGCGATCGGGCTCGGCGGGCTCACCTACGGCTTCACCTCCTGGCCGATGCGCGGACCCGGCGATCCGATCGTGTTGATCTCGCTGGCCGTGGGCCTCGGCGGGCTTGTCGCGTTCGTGCTGGCCGAGCACCGCTCGCCGGAGCCGATGGTGCCGCTGCGGATCTTCCGGACCAAGGCGTTCGCCGGCGCCAACCTGGTGACCCTGCTGGTGTACGCGGCGAACGGCGGCGTCTTCTTCCTGGTCGTGATCAATTTGCAGGTGGTCGCCGGGTTCACCCCGCTGGCCAGCGGCATCGCGATGCTCCCGGTGACCGTCCTGATGCTGCTGCTGTCGGCTCGCGCGGGAGCGCTGGGGCAACGGATCGGGCCACGCATCCCGATGACGGCCGGCCCGGTCGTGTGTGCGGCGGCGCTGGTGCTCATGTCGATGATCGGGCCGGGGGCGTCCTACCTGACCGACGTGCTGCCCGCCGTGATCATCTTCGGGCTGGGGTTGGCGCTGCTGGTGGCGCCGCTGACCTCGACCGCGCTGGGTTCGCTCGACGACGCGTACGCCGGCATCGCCTCCGGGGTCAACAATGCCGTCGCCCGGGCCGCCGGCCTGCTCTCGGTGGCGATCCTGCCGCTGGCCGCCGGGCTGGGGGCGGGCAACCTCACGGTGGCCGACCAGCTCCACCCGGTCTACCGGCACGCCCTGCTGATCTGCGCGGCGCTGATGGTGGGCGGCGCCGTGCTCGCGTTCTTCCTGATCCCGAGCCGGTTGACCGCCCACGCACCGGCCGACAGCTTCTGCGACCCGTGTGCCCCACCGCTGCGGAGCCCGGTCAGAAATGCGCGATGATCCGCCGCTGCGGGCCGTCGATGGTCATCCGGCCGCCGTACGGGAGGATCCACTGCGGGGTCGTATGTCCGAAATCGACACCGAACACGGCAAGGGCGTCAGGGTTGTAGTCGGCCAGCGCCCGAAGCACCGCATCCCGCTGATCATCGCGATATCTCGCCCGTTCCGACTGCGGTGGCCGGTTTCCGAGGTTGCTCGCCTTGGCCGTGGCCACCACCACCGCCGGGAACTGGGCGAGCAGGCCACGCTCGCCGGCGTTGCGCAGCATGCGGAACACCTCCTCGGCCGGCGGCATCTCCTCCGAGGTCTCCAGCAGCAGGATCGCCCCGGCGTAGTCGGCGGCCGGCCTGATCCACCGGCCGGCGGCCAGGTTCCAGTGCAGGATCTCCAGGTTGCCGCCCCAGGTCGGTCCGGAGACCACCCGGTCGGCCCGGTGCCAGGCCAGGCCAGGGCTCGCCACCCGGGGCGCCGACGTGCTGAGCGAGGCCGGATCATCCCAGCTCAGCTCCTCGTCGCCGAACCGGGTGACCGGGGTGATCTCGAAGTCGGTGGGGTCGAAGAGCGCGGCCCGCAAGGTGGCCAGGTGCTCCGGGTCGACGCCGGCACCACGGCCGAGGTGCACCATCGTCGAGCCGCCGTGGTAGCCGGCCACGCCGTGCATCCACAGCCAGTTCAGCAGGTTGGTGTTGTCGGAATAGCCGAAGAACGGCTTGGGGTCGGCCAGGAACGGCGCCGGGTCGAGGTGCGGCAGCACGGTGAGCTGGTCGCTGCCGCCGATCGACGCGAACACCGCCCGGATCGTCGGGTCGGCGTAGGCGGCCATCAGGTCGGCGGCGCGCGCCGCCGGTGCCGCCGCGGCCTGCCGGGTCGTCGGGAACTCCACCGGCTCGAGCTCGAGCAGCTCGCGGATCCGCTGCATGGCGAGCTCATGGACGGCCGGGTAGACACCCGGACCGGCCCACGACGGAGAGACGACGGCTACGCGATCGCCGGGCTTGAGTTTGCGGGGGGTCTGCACCCCCGACATCAGATCATCCCGGCGCGCAACGCGTAGGCCACCGCATGCGAGCGGTTGCGCAGTTTCAGTCGATGCGTCACGCCGTAGATGACGTTCTTGACGGTCCGCTCGGAGTAGCAGAGCTTGCCGGCGATCTCGTTGGTGTCGAAGCCGTCGGCCATCAGGCGCAGCACGTCGATCTCGCGCGGGGTCAGTCCGGACGCGTTCAACCCGTTTGGCGCGAGCACGTCGCGCTGCATCCGCTCGACCTGTTTGAGCAGTTCACCGACCAGGTTCGGGGGCATCACCCCACCGCCCACGGCGGCCGCCCGCACGCTGTGCGCGAGCCGGTCGGCGGTGACCGCCGAGCGCGGCAGGATGCCGACCACCCGGCACTCGACGGCCGTCATCAGCTCGGCCTCGAGAATCTCCTGGCAGACCAGGACGATCGGGGCGCCCACGTCCGAGCCGGCCCGGCGCAGACCGGCCACCACGTCGGGGGTGAGCCGCTCGGCCGCCGCGACCAGTACGTCGGCGTCCTGCCGCTGGTTGCTGCGGAGCACGATCATGTCGTTCCGGAACTGGAGCAGCGCGGCCAGCCCGGCGTGACTGACCGGATCCATCGCCTGCAACGCGACCTTCACCTGTTCCACGGCCCGCCTCCTCCCACGAGTGACCACGAGGTGTGGAGCAAGTGTCGGAGAAGGTTCTTCACAGAATCTTCAGAGATCCTTCAGCGCGAGGCACAGGCCGATAGGCCAGTTCACCAGCGGCACTTCCAGCACGGAAGGCCAGCCGGGCAGGTGTGCCCATAAGGACGGTTTCTGTTATCCATTGACACCCGGCCCGTCTCCCTTGAAGTTGAGGACACCCATCCCGGGAGGACACGTGCCGGAAGTGTTGCGCGTCAGCGTGCTCGGGCCGGTTCGCGCCTGGATCGCCGACCGGGAGATCGACCTGGGCGCGGCCCGCCAGCGGGCGGTGTTCGCGGTGCTCGCCGCGCACGCCGGCCGGCTCGTGGGCCGGGACGAGCTGATCACCGCGATCTGGGGCGACTCACCGCCGGCGACCGCGGCGGGCAGCGTGTACACGTACGTCTCGGGGCTGCGCCGCGCGTTGCCGACCGGGCTGCTGACCACCGCGTCCGGCGGTTACCTGCTCCGCGTCGAGCCGGGTGACCTGGACGCGGCCCGGTTCCAGCAGTTGCGGTCGGCCGCCGCCGAGCTGCACGCGGCCGGCGACGACCGGTCGGCCGCCGACCGGCTGGACGAGGCGCTGGCGTTGTGGCGGGGCGACGCGTACGCGACGTTGGCCGGTCCGTTCCTGGAGCTGGACCGGCAGCGCCTGGCCGAGTTGCGGCTGGCCACCGCCGAGCAGCGGGCCCGCATCCTGCTCGATCGGGGCGGCGACGACGGCCTGATCGCCGAACTGACCGGCCTGGTCAAGGACAACCCGCTGCACGAGCCGCTGCACGAGTTGCTGATGCGGGCGCTGCACCGGGCCGGCCGGCACGCCGAGGCGCTCGAGGTGTTCCGCGGCGCCCGCCGCACCCTGGTCGCCGAGCTCGGCATCGAGCCCGGTCCGGCCCTGCAGGAGCTCCAGCGGCAGGTGCTGGCCGGTTCGGCCGAGCAGCCGGCCGCGCTTCCGGTGCCCGAGCCGTTGCGCACGGTTGTGCCGACGGCGGTCGCGAAGGCGCTCCGGGACGGTTTGAGCACCAGAGACTGGTTCGGCCGCGAGACCGAAATCGATCATCTTCGAGGGATGGTGCGGCAGGTCGCGACCGGCACCGGCGGCTCGGTGTGGATCGAGGGCGAGCCCGGCATCGGCAAGACCGAGCTGCTGACCCAGGCGTTCGCCGACGCGGCCCGATGCGGGTGCCGGGTGGCCTGGGCCGCGGCCGACCAGTTGGGCTCACGCGTACCTCTGCAGGTGTTGTCCCGGGCACTCGGGCTGGAGTCGGCGTCGCGGCGGCCGCGCAGCCCGCTCGCCGAGCCGGATGTCGCCGAGGACCAGATCGTCGCCTCGGTTCGCGCGTCGTGCGCCGCCGCGCCCCTGATCCTGATCGTCGATGACATGCAATGGGCGGACAGCTCCACGGTCCGGGTGTGGGAACGGCTGCAGGGACTGGTCGGCCGGCTGCCGTTGCTGCTGGTCGCGGCCTCGCGGGCGACCGACCGCCCCCGGCACGCGCCCGGTCTGCGACTCGGCCCGCTGCCCGCCGCCGATCTCGAACGCCTGGTCGCCGCGCAGGTCGGCGCCCCACCCGGCCCGAACCTGCGGTCGCTGGTGGCCCGGTCCGGCGGCAACCCGCTGTTCGCCCGCGAACTGGTCGGCGCGCTGCGCCAGCGCGATGTCATCGAGGTCGCGGGCGGGCGCGCCGACATCGGCCCGGAGGTGACCGTCGCCCCGCCCAGCACCCTGCTCGCCGCCGTGCACTCCACTCTGGACCTGCTCTCCGAGCGCACCCGCGAGGTGTTGCGGCTGGCCGCGCTGCTCGGTGCCGAGTTCTCGGTGAGCGAGGTGGTGGCCGTGACCGGGCGGTCGGCGCTCGACCTGGTCGGCGCGCTCGAGGAGGCGCTGAAGGCGGACGTGCTGGTGGACAGCGGCACCGACCTGGCCTTCCGGCACGCGTTCCTGCGCCAGGCCCTGATCGAGAGCGTGCCCCAGGCGTTGCGGGCCGGCCTGCACCGGCATGCCGCCGAGGTGCTGGCGGCCGGCGGCAGCTCGGTCACCCGGGTCGCCGAGCAATTGAACGCCTCGGCGGTCCGGTCCGGGGCGGCGGACGCGGCGGCGGGGCGGGCGGAGACGCCGGCGGTCGACACCTGGGTGCTGAACTGGTTGCTCGCGCACCACGCCGAGGTGATCCGGCGTACCCCGCAGATCGCCGCCGACCTGATCCGGCGCGCTCTGCGCACCGATCTCCCGTCCGCCGCGCAGCGCGGCGTGCTGCTCGTCGCCCTGGTCCGGCTCGAGTTCCGGCGCGAGCGATTCCCGATGACCGAGGCCGAGGAGGCGATGAGCCTCGCCACCGATCCGGCCGACCGGGCCGAGATGCGCCAGTTGCTGGCCACCATGCGCTACCGCCGGGGCGAGACGGCCGAGGCGGTGGCCATGCTGCGGGAGGCGGTCGACGATCCGCGGGTGCCGACCATCTGGCAGACCCGGCACCGGGTGCTGCTCGCCAACTTCCGGCGCGGCGACCTCGACAATCTCGACGAGGCGGAGCGGCGGGCCGAGGCGGTGCACGCCGAGGCGGTGGCGGCCGGGCAACCCTACGAGACCGCGTTCGCGCTGCAGACGATCTGGCTGACCAGCTCGATCCGGCGCGACCACGAACGCGCTCTCGATCACGTCGATCGGGCGCTGGCCGTGGTCGCCCACCGGGACGAGCTGACCGGGACCTACTTCGATCTGCTCGACAACCGGCTGTTCTCGCTGCAAAATCTGGACCGTCTCGACGAGGCCCAGCGCACCCTGCGGACCGCCGCCGAATTCGCCGCCGAGCACCGGCTGACCGCCAACATGCAGGTGGCGACCGCGGTGCAGAACTACTGGCTGGGCCGGTGGGACGAGGCGCTGGCCGAGGTGTCGGCGGTGACCGAGGACGGCCCCGGCATCCTGTTCCACGGCCTGCGCGAGCCGGGCGCGGTGACCATGCTGATGCACGGGGTGGCCGCCCTGATCGCGCTGCACCGGGACGCCCGCGACCTCGCCGCCGCCCACCTGGACGCGGCCGACGCGGTGCCGGCCAGCGAGGCCGAGCGGGAGAACTGCGACTTCCTGCTGGTGGCGCGGGCACTCGCGGCCGAGCAGCAGGGCCGGCCGGCGCTCGACCTGCTGGCGCCACTGCTCCAGCCGTCGTACGCGCCGATGATGCTGCGCCACCAGTGGCTGCCCGACGTCATGCGCCTCGCCCTGCGCGAGTCCAGGGTGGACATCGCCGACCAGGCCGCCCGGATCTGCGCGACCGAGGCCGCCCGGGAAGTGCGCCCGGCCCGGGCCCACGCCGCCCACCTGCGCTGCGAGGCGTTGCGGACCGGCGATCCGGCACCGGCCCGCGCGGCCGCCGAGCACTACCGCAGGGTCGGCCGCCGCTTCGAACTGGCGGCCGCGCTGGAGGACGCCGCGGTGCTGGCCGGCGAGCGGCCGGACGAGGCGTTGCGCCTTTACACCTCGATGTCGGCGCGCTGGGACATGGCGCGGATATCGAAGGCCTTCGTCTAGTTCCGGCGCCGGTCGGCGTGGCGCGCA
>NZ_BOMM01000089.1 GCF_016862195.1 Paractinoplanes ferrugineus
CCCGGAGCCGGCTCCGGCGTTGCCCTGTTCGGCGGCCTGACCCATCCCCGTGCCGACCGCGAGCGCCGAGCCGAGCAGCGCTGCGGCGGCACCTCCAATCAGCAGCTTGCGTGTCCGGCCGCTGACTCCGCGTCGATACATGCACGGCTCCTCTTCGTCTCGATACTGCTTGTGCCGAGAGGTACGAGCAATGATGTGGCGGCAGTTCATGACGCTGAGCACGCCTTCCTTAAAGTTTCTTTAACGAGGCTTTCGGGGCGTGCAGCCGCCGGCCACCTTCCGGCTGCACGACCTGTCGGTCATGGTTGAGCGCGGCGATCTCGACGCACTCCGCGCCCGCGCCGATGCTGGCGACTAGCGAGCCAAAGAACAATTTGTCGAGCTGTATGGAGCGAGGAGACCGTGACCTCTCCCAGGGGCCGTTTTGGCTGCAGTCGACCTGTTCGCCGGCGCCTACGGCCGCCGCCGTTCCACGTCGGCCGGCTCAAGGTCAGCGCGTAGGCGCAGGTGCTGTACGGGGTGACGGAGGCGCCCCCGGTCGTGCGCCGGCCGCCGCCGTCGATACGGCCTGCTCGGCATGCTCGACCAGGCCCACCGCCCCGAGATCGCCCTCGGCGGAATGATCCCGGACGTCAGTCCCGGACACCCCCTGCGCCTCGGGGCGGTTCCGGTCTGTCAGAACGTGTTGTAGTGGTGCTCGGCGCCTTCTCGTTTGGTGTAGAGGTCCCAGTAGTGCTGTGCGATCGTGTCGGGCTGGGTCTCGGGGCCGCCGGTGCCGATCCAGACCGAGAGGGGGACGTGGGCGGCGTAGACGCCGGTGCCGTCGGTGACCTGGTGCAGTTTGAGGACCCAGGCGCGCAGGGCCGCGCCCGCGATGGCGATGTTGGCGAACTCCGGCGGCGCCGGGGTGGGGTCGACGGAGGCGCCGCCGGTGGTGAACAGCAGGGTGCCGCTGCCGCGTCCGAGCATGTCGGGCAGGACCTGCTGAGCGGCGGTGATGCCGCCGTAGAGGTAGTAGTCGAGCTGGGGCTGGACGTTCTCGACGGTGACGTCCAGCGGGCTCGCCGTGGTGATGCCGGGAACCGGGGTGTGCGGGGCGGGCGAGTATTCCAGGACGTCGACGGCGCCGAAGCGTTGCTTGATCCGGGCGAAGGCGTCGACGAGCGAGGGGCGGTCCATGACGTCGGCGGCGAAACCGGCGGCGTCGATACCGGCCTGGCCGAGTTCGGCGGCGAGGGCGTCGAGTTTGCTCTGGGTACGCGACACGAGCGCGACGGAGAAGCCGTTGCTGCCGAAGGTTCTCGCGATGGACTGGCCGAGGCCGGCGCCCGCGCCGACGATGGCGATAGTAGGCATGGTGGTTCCTTTCAGGATGTGACGGTGGGTTGTCAGTCGCAGAGTTCCCCGGGCCGGCAGAAGTCGCCGCCGGGCACCAGGTGGATGACGGCGCCCGCGGCCGGTTGCTCCCGGGGCTCGTCCGGGTCGGCGGCGGCCGATGGGATCGGATCGGTCTGGTCGGCGGGCGTGGCCGGGTCGCTGGTCACGAGAGGGCCTCGCGGGCGCGGCTGATGGCCTGGGCGTAGGTGTCTATCGATTGAGCTCCGGCGACGGCGAACCGCTGACCGAGCAGGACGAACGGGACGCCGGTGACGCCGAGCTGGCGGGCGCGCTGCTCATCGCGGCGAACCTGTTGGCCGTAGGAGTCATCGGCCAGCACGGCGCGGACCTCCTCGCCGTCCAGGCCCACTTCGACGGCGACAGCGGTCAGGCCGGCGTGGTCGTACGGGTTGATCTCGCCGGCGAAGAAGCGGTTCTGCACGGTCTCGAAGAAGGCGGTGCCGGCGCCGTGCCGGTTCGCCAGTTGCAGGACGCGGTGCACGTCGAAGGAGTTGGCGTGCAGCCGGTCGGTGCTGAAGGGCAGCCCTTCGGCGGCGGCCCGGTCGCGCATGGCGGCTTCGGCCTGCATCGCGGCCTGGACCGGCAGGCCGTGCTTGCGAGTGAAGATCTCCGGGATCGTCATCGGTTCGGTCGAGGCGTCGGGGTCCAGCTCGAACGAGCGCAGCGTGAGCGTGATCCCGGCCGGGCCGGCGCGGTCCACGGCGTGACGCAGGCGGTGGATGCCGAGATAGCACCAGGGGCAGCCGAGATCGGTCCAGACCTCGACCGCCAGCCGGCCCGCCGCGGGCGGGGTGTTCATCACCGTTGCGGTATCCGTCATCGCCGTCTCCTCGTCACGTCAAATAAGTGGTGCCTTGCCTCCATTTCAACGTAACAGGTAAGTGGCGCCTCGGCTCCAGTTATGCGATGGTGAGAGTGTGAGAAGCCGGACACCTGCCGAGAAGCCCCTGCGTGCCGACGCTGCGCGGAACCGTGACGCGATCGTCGGCGCCGCCCGGCGCGCGTTCGCCGAACTGGGGCTTCAGGTGCCGTTCGACGAGATCGCCCGGCGAGCCGGCGTCGGCGAGGCGACCCTGCACCGGCGCTTCCCGGACCGCGAGTCCTTGATCGCCGCCGCGTTCACCGACAAGATGACGGACTATGCCGACGCCGCGGCGCAGGCGCTCGCGGACCCCGACCCGTGGGCCGGCTTCTGCGGCTACGTGCGCCGGGTGTGCGCGATGCAATCGGGCGACCGTGGCTTCGCCGACCTGCTCACCCTGACCTTCAGCGTCACCAACCCCGCCATCGAGGACCTCGAAGGCCACCGAGCCCGTGCCTACCGCGACTGGGTCACCATCGTGCGCCGCGCCAAAACGTCCGGGCAACTGCGCGCCGACTTCCACCCCAGCGACATGATCCTGCTTCTCATGGCCAACGCCGGAGTCGTCGCCGCCACCACGGGCACCGCCCCGCACGCCGGCCAACGCCTCGTCGAATACCTACTCCAGGCATTCGCCGGCGGATGTGCGCTCGAACTGCCCGCCCCGGCGCCGCGCGGAGCCCTTGTCCGAGCCATGCACCGCAGCCAGCAGACCGCCGATTAAGTACTGGCGCCGGATCTCTTCAGGCCGGTCACGGCGACCGTAGGAAGGTCCGGCACGGCAAACTGGAAGCAGCGGAGGCAAACAGGAGGACAACCGGGCGCGATCACCGCAACAGGACAAGCGTCTCCCCAGACGTCGAAGCCGACCGTTTTTCAAGACCCGTCGGTCGAGGAGGACCTTTCAGACGGTGCCGCCGATTTCGGTGAGGAGTTTCTCGATGCGGGTGCGGATGTCGTCGCGGATGGGACGGACGGCGTCGAGGTCCTGGCCGGCGGGGTCGTCGAGTTTCCAGTCTTCGTAGCGTTTGCCGGGGAAGAACGGGCAGGTGTCGCCGCAGCCCATGGTGATGACGATGTCGCTGGCTTCGACGGCCTCGGGTTCGAGCTTCTTGGGGTGTTCGGCGACGATGTCGATGCCGACTTCGGCCATCGCGGCGACGGCGACGGGGTTGATCTGGTCGGCGGGTTCGGATCCGGCGGAGCGGATCTCGACGGTGTCGCCGGCGAGGTGGCGCAGCCACCCGGCGGCCATTTGGGACCGGCCGGCGTTGTGGACGCAGACGAACAGGACGCTGGGTTTGCTGCTGGTCATGGTGGCTCCGATGGTCAAGTGATGGTGGGGCTGCGGCGCTCGATGAGTACGACGTCGCGCCAGGCGCCGTGGTGTCGGCCGACTCGCCGGCGGGTGCCGACGGTGCGGAAGCCGCAAGTTGCGTGGAGTGCGAGGCTGGCGGTGTTTTCGGGGAAGATCCCGGATTGGATGGTCCAGATCCCGGCTGCTTCGGTGGAGGCGATCAGCGCGTCGAGCAGGGTCCGGCCGACGCCGCGGCCGCGGGCGTCGAGGTGGACATAGACGGAGTGTTCGACGACGCCGGCGTAGACGCAGCGGTCCGAGACGGGACCGCAGGCGATCCAGCCGAGCACCGCCCCGTCCTGGTCGAGAGCGACGAAGCGGTGTTCTGGAGCCGGGACGCGGTGAACCGGGCCCAGTCGGGTGGTTCGGTCTCGAAGGTGGCGTTGCCGGTGGCGATGCCGAGCCGGTATATCTCCAGTACGGGCTCGGCGTGCTCGTCGCGCATCGCGGCGACGGTGATCGTGGTCATCGCGGTGCGGCCTTCTGTTGAGCCTGCGGGACGACAACATCGGCGGCCGCGGGCGCCGGGCCGGGATACCACCAGGCGATGGCGGCGCAGGCGAGCAGACCACCGGCCAGCTGCGCGGCTAGGAAGAGGGGCGCTGAGGCTGGCGCGATGCCGGCAAAGGTGTCGCTGAACATCCGGCCGATCGTGACGGCCGGGTTGGCAAAGCTGGTCGAGGACGTCCACCAGTAGGCCGCGCCGATGTAGGCGCCGACCGCGGCCGGCGCCGTAGCGGTGCGACCGGTGCGAGCCAGCGCGACGATCAGTAGGACGAGCCCCGCGGTGGCAATGGTCTCGGCGAGCCAGAGGTTCGAGCCGGAACGGACGGTCGTTGCGCGAGAGGCCGCGGGCAGGCCGAACATGAGGTTGGCCAGGACGGCGCCGCCGATCGCGCCGGCCGTTTGGGCCAGGGCGTAGGCGAGCAGGTCGCGGCCGGTCGGTCCGGTGCGGGAGCGGCGGCCGAGCCACCAGTCGACTGCGGAGACGATCGGGTTGAAGTGGGCGCCGGAGACCGGGCCGAAGGTGAGGATCAGCGCCGCCAGGGCCAGCCCGGTCGCGATCGCGTTCTCCAGCAACTGGAGGCCGGCCTGGCCCGGGCTGAGCCGGGTCGCGGCGATGCCGGACCCGATGACCGCGGTGACCAGCAGGCCGGTGCCGGTGAATTCGGCGCTGGCCCGGCGGGCGAGGTTCACGCGTCGGCCGCAGCGGTCATCGCCGAGGCGTCGAGCAGCTGCGACAGCGCGGCCAGGGCGGACGGGACGACCGTGTAGTAGACCCAGGATGCGCGCCGCTCACCGGTGATCAGCCCGGCATCGCGCAGCACCTTCAGGTGATGCGAGATGGTCGGTGCGGTCTGGGTGAACGCGTCGAGCAGGTCGCAGACACACACTTCGGCGCCGGCCCGGGCGGCGATCATCGACAGCAGCCGCAGCCGGACCGGGTCGCTGAGGGCCTTGAAGGTCTGGGCGAACGCGATGGCGTCGGGCTCGCTGACCGGCTCGGTGACCATCGGCGTATTGCAGCAGCCCTCGTTCGGGATCGTCCGCGACTCTGGATTCGACACGCATCGAGTTTGACACTGGTCGAATCCGGTGGCAAGCTGCGGATTAGATAACAGTCGAATTCGCCGGAGGTGCGGGATGTCTCGTGTTCAGCTCGCGTTGCGGGTCGCTGACCTGGAGGGGTCGGTGGCGTTCTATTCCAAGCTGTTCGGGGTCGAGCCGGCCAAGCGCCGGCCGGGGTATGCGAACTTCGCGATCACGGAGCCGCCGCTCAAGCTGGTCCTGCTCGAAGGCGATCCCGGGAACCCGACCGTGATGGACCATCTGGGCGTCGAGGTCGAGACCAGTGAGGCGGTCGACGCGGCGACCACCCGGCTGACCGAGTCGGGTCTGATCACGCTGACCGAGGGCGACACCGAGTGCTGCTATGCGCTGCAGGACAAGGTATGGGTCCGCGGCCCGGGCAACGAGCCGTGGGAGGTTTATGTGGTCAAGGGCGACTCGAACGTCGGCGACAAGCCGATGCCCGACGCCGCCGCGGCCTGCTGCGCGGACACGCCCGCCGCCGAGACGGCGCCGGTGCCCGTGACGGTGGCGGCCGCACCCGGCTGCTGTTGAGCCGCGCTGGTTCAGGCCGTTCCCGGGCCGTGTGACCGGTCTGGGCGCGGTTTGCGCCGTGCCCGACGGACCGAAGGTCCCAGGCGCGGTGACTTCCGGCCGTACGTCTCGGCGGCGTTGCGCACCCGCGCGGTGACCGCGTCGCGGGTCGGGCCCTCGCCGCCGGTGGGATCGAAGCGCTGCAGGGCGGCGGTGTCCAGCCCGTTCTCCTGCATCCAGCGGAAGTGGGTGTCGACCGTCTGCTGGTCGTAGGAGGAGAACAGCGAGGCCGGTTGCCCGTTGCCCAGGTCGGCGAAACCGGTCCGGTAGGTGCGGGTGTAGTCGCGGACGTCGGGCCACGACTTGATCGCCTTGTTGCCGGGCGACGGCATGGCGCCCCAGTCCTGGCTGTAGTGCCACCAGCCGTTGATCGGGGCGCCGTCCCCGGCCGCGCTGAACCAGCCCTGGTAACCGACGGTGATCTTGCCGACCACATCGCCGGGCGGGGACACGGCCGGCGAGACCGCGGCGTCCGCGTTCAGTCGCAAAGTAGCCCATAACCTATGTAAGTAGACCAATTCTAAACAAAGCTTAATACAAGGTCTGGCGACGGCGCTTCGTGACACTGGGGAGACGGCCACCGCCGGCACCGATAACACCGAACCGAGGGCGTAAAACATCACGTTGACCTGGGCGTAGGTCGCGGGCCAAAGTCGCCGGGTGCGACGACGACCGATGACTTTGTGGGCCGCCTGTGCCCTGGTGGCGCTGACCGCTTGCGCGCCTTCCGCTGCGCCTCCGTCGGTTCAGCCGCCGACCCCTACCCAGTCTCTTCCCGCGGTCGTCGCGGCGCCCCCGCTGTCGGCATCCCCGGCGGCGGCGACACCGCCGGCGGCGAGCGCGTCGCAGTCCGGCTCGACCTCATCCTCGCCGTCTCCGGCGACGGCCGCCGTGAGTAAAGCGCCCGCCCAGAAGACTTTCTGGGACACGTCGAACATCCCCAAGGCGAAGGAAGTTCTCACGGTCAAAGTCCTGAACCGTACGAACGGGAAGTACCCCGACAGCAAGGTCTACTGGACGTTCGGCGGCCGGACCCGCTCGATCGCGCAACAACCCGAGGTGGACATGCCGGCCAACTCCGCCGGTCGGATGTATTTTCACCTCGGCTCGCCGACCAGCAAATACAGTGACTTCATCGAGTTCACGGTCGGGGCCGACCAGTTCAACGGCAACACCACGCGGGTCGACGCGTTCGTGCTGAAAATCGCGATGCGGCTGCACTCGGCGGACGGCTCGAACCTCACCGTCGGCGAGACGGAGAAGGTCTTCGCCGAGTCGTGGGCAAGCACGTTCACGCGTTTCCGGGCGGCGGTGCCGGCCGAGTTCAAGCACCTGGCCGAGGGCACCGACAAAATCCTCTCGCCGGGCGGCGACCCCGAGTTCAAGGCCGGCGGAAAATACGCGAACTACTTCGCGTCGTACACGAAGGCGGCAAGCACCTCGGACATTCTCGGGTGCGCCGGGCCGCTGGGCTCCAGTCCGAACGAGTGCGCGCAGCTCAATCGGCATGTCACCGCCGCCAACGCATCGAAGACCAGCGCCTACTACCGGGCCGCGCCGGCGAACTTCTACGCGAAGTTCTGGCACGACAACGCGATCGGCGGCCGCGCGTACGGCTTCCCGTACGACGACGTGAACGCCCAGTCCAGCTACATCTCACACAGCGACCCGCAATACCTGCTCGTCGCCGTCGGGTTCTAGACATCCTTCGTGATCAACCTCTGACCGGTGATGGTGGAGATGGACCTGTTCCGTTTCACCACGGCGGCGAGGTCGGCGAGGCTGCCTTTGATCGTCGGCCAGAGCTTCTCGACCGGTTGAGTTCCGGCGCGTCGTACCGGCGATCAGGTGTTCTTCACGGGAACAGGTCCCCGCGCTCGGCCGCGTCGAGCCAGCCCTGAGCGTCGCTGTCACCGGCGTCGGCGCGGCGTCGGATGAGTGCGGTGGCCTCGTCGAGCCGGCCGTGCCGGGCGAGCAGACTCGCGATCGCCCAGTCGGCACCGAGGTCGCCTTTGGCAGCGCCGGCGCGCAGCAGCTCCACGGCGCGGTCGAGCTGTCCGTTGCCGGCGAGCCGGTCGACCCGCCAGGCGACAGCGGCCGGTTCCCCGGCGTCGGCCCGCGAGTTGAGCTCGTCCTCGCGTCCGGCCCGCGCCAGCGTGGCGATCAGGTCCCTCTCGGCCCCTTCACCTTTTGCCTGTCGCATGAGCGCGATCGCCTCGTCCACCCGCCCGTTCTCCGCGAGCTTATTGGCGACGGCTTCCCGGGCGAAGGGGTCCTCGTCCCCGACCGCCTCGGCCGCCGCGTCCAATCGACCCCGCGCGAGGAGAAAGGTGACCAGCTGACCGATCCCATGCCGGCGACCGGTGGCGGCTCGCGCCCGCAGGAATGCCTCCGCGTCGTCCGGGTGCAGCTGTTCGACGAGCCGTTCGACGATCGGCCCGGACGGCATTCCCGGACGTTCGATGGCCAGGGCGAGGGCTTCGCCGGCCCGGCCGGCGTCGAGCAGCAGGAAGATAAGTTCGTTGGCGGCCTGATCGCCCGGCGCCTTCCGCAGCACCGTGATCGCCGCCTCGACGCGGCCCTGCGCGGCGAGGACGCGCGCCAGCCAGGTCGCTGCGTGGGCCTCGTCCTCGCGATACGCCGCGCGGGCCCGGCGCAGCGCTCGCGCGAAGTGTTGATGCTCGAGCAGCAACTCGTCGAATTGCCGCGCGGCGCGGTCCTGGCCCAGGGGGAGGGCGGCGATCAGCGCCTCGGCGGCGGCGAACCGGCGCCGCCTTACCAGGTGATCCAGGTAGGCGGTCACGCCGTGGAGATCGCCCCTCTCGGCGAGGGCACGGACGTCCTCGAACCGGCCGGCTTCGACCAGCCGGTCGACCAGCCCGGAGTCGCTTCTCCCGCTCGCCCGTACGAGCTTGATCGCACCATCGAGGTCGTCGACGTCGACCAGGTGGCGCAGAAGCGCCTCGGCCGACTCCTTGTCGGAGCGCCGGCGCAACTCGTCTATCCGGCCGTGCTCGACGAGCAACCGGGCCAGCCTGCGCCGGTCGTGGCGGGCCGACTTCCGCCGGTCGGCCGCCACCTCGCGCAGCACGTCCAATCCTTGCTCGACATCGCCGCGCTGGATGAGCAGGTCGGCCAGCTGCCATGCGACGTACCGGTCGCCGCCGCTGAATCGCTGTCGCAGCAACGCGATGACGTCGTCGGTACGCTCGAGCCGGGTCAACAGCGAGGTCAACCGCTTGGTCGCTTCCTTGTCGCCCGCCTTCATCACGGCGCGGGTGTGCTCGGCCGCCTCCACCAGCGCCAAGTGGTCCTGAAGAAGAGCGTGCCGGAACTGGTAGACCGGCCCCGCCCGCCGCAACACCGCCCGCCGCCGGTAGGCGTCGTCGAGAAAGCCGGAGAGCCGCAGGGGGAGCCGCCCGGTCGCGGCGAGCCGCAGGTGAGTGAGCCGGAAGAGAAGCCGTTGCCAGCCACCGTTCGCCAGCACGCCCGCCCCGCCGTAGACCGCCACCATGACGAAGGCCGCCGGGGAGACCGCGACGCTGGTTTGCAGCAGAAGAGCGACAAGTCCGACGCCGACCTGGGAAAGGGCGCCGGTCAAGGAGTAGGCCCAGCCGATTGCCGGGTCGCTCATATCGGTGGCCGGGCGGAAGGAGCGTGCCCGGTCCGGCCCCACACGGTTTACCGTCCGGTGGACGGCGAAGGTGGCTCCGCCGGAGATGGCCGCACCGATCAGAGCGACCCGCCAGTCGTGCAGCAGGAATCCGGCTGCCAGACCCGAGGCCGCGCTCACGGCCGACTGTCCCAGGCCGATGCGAGCGAACCGCCACGGCGTCGCGAGAACAAAGGCCGGGAGAACCAGCCCGACCAGCCCGGCCTCGATGGCGCAACCGACGCCGTTCGCCAGCTGGCCCGCCAGCGCGGCGCCGGCGGTCAGCAACAGCAATCCGGTGGCGATAGTGGCCACGCGGGTAGTCCGGGGGTGCCGGGCGAGCAGGTCGACCTTCACCTGCCACCAGTGCCAGTCGCGGGTGCCGGTTTCGTACAGGTGATAGGCCAGCGTGGACAGGTGGCGGCGGGCTCGTGCCGATTTCCGCTCGTCGTAGGCCGCCGACACGAACACGTCGAACAGGCGCCGGGCCAAGGGCTGGCGCCTGTCGAACGTCAGCAGTTCGGCCGGGCGGTGCGGATCCCGGCGGTACGCGCTGCGAGCCAGGGCGATCATCAGCGGGCTGGACAGGACCTGGGCGATGGGTGCGTCGGGGTCGGTACGCAGGCGGTCGAAGACCGGCTCCCACAGCGGACGGCGCAACTCCGGGTAGGACAGGTAGGAGATCGCCACGTCGGGCGCCACCGGCCCGATCTCGACCACGGCGGCGGTGGTCAGCAGGACACCACCGGCGTTGACAGCCTCTTCGTATTCGAGTCCGCGGCTGGTCACGACCAAGTGGTTGCCGAGCAGGCCGTACTCGTCGATCTGGCGTACCGCCTCCGCGCGGCTGCCCGGCGGCAGCTCGTCCAGGCCGTCCAGCACCGGCATGATCCGGCGGTGTTCTATCAACCAGCGGGCGGTACGGCGGGAGTTGTCGAGCACCTTCGGGTACAACTCGACCAGCTCGCGTTCGAGGAAACTGGTCAGGGACTCGCCGGGCCGCCAGCCGCTGAGCGCCATGACGACCGGTACCCGGCCGCCGTCCTCCGGTTTCTGCAGCAAGCCCTGGGTCAGCAGCAGGGTCAGGACGCTCTTGCCGGCCCCTGGGCCGCCGAGGACAGCGAGCTGACGGTGAGGCAGGGCGCGGAAGTGATCGACGACCTCAAGTGCGTCTCCGTCGAGGATCAGGGGCGAGCCACCGCCGCGGGTGCCGTCGCCGAGGACCGCGTCGTGCCCGGCGGCGGGCCGGCCGCTGGCCGACCAGCGCACGACGATCGGGGCGGGGTTGCGTGCCTGTCGGTAGACGAGCTCCGCGCTGGTCGTATTCAGTACGCTCGCGGCGAGTTCCGCAGCCAGCCGGTCGCCGTCACCGAACGTACCGAAGCTACGAATGAGCTTTTCGACGGCCAGGATGATCAGGCCGGCCGCGCCGGCCGGCAGCGCGATGATGTTGGCCCATCCGGTCCAACGGTCGAACGCGTCCTTGGCCGCCTCAATGGCGTCAGGGTTGGCGTGAGCGGCGGTCAGGTCGGCCACCGTCACATCGGCGATCCACGCGCGGACGACCACCAGCACCGAGACTGCCACCGCGGCGACACCCAGCAGCAGCCAGCCCAGCCATCTGATCCACCGCCACCAACGCCGCATACCGTGCATCATGGCCAATCCCGCGTGCGCGGCGCATGAGCCGAACGGGTCCGCTGTTACCGCTCGAGTGACGAGCGCCAACGGGCTGGTACCCGACGAGCAGTACAAGGCCGCCAATCAGACCGTCGGCAAATCGTGCTGGGGCACATGGATTACCTGCGCAGTCGAGAGCCGGGGCGCTAGTCGATTTTCAGCCGCGTCCGGGCCCTCGGCAATCGGCACCTGCCAGGGGAACGGGGCGAGGTCGGGCGGGATCCAGCCCTGCTTGGCCTGCGCGCTTGCCAGCGTCGCTGATCGGTAGAAGCGAGTGAGCAGGCGCTTGTCGAGGAGGGCGGGATGCTGGTCGGCGAAACCAGCGAAGTCCTGTTGCGGGCAACCGGCGGCGTGGTGCCCGACGAGTTCGACCCACGCCCGGCTGACCGTTGCGTGGTACTTCTGCGGCGCGCCCGCGTATCGGGCGGTGCGCTGGATGCCGTCGCTGATGAGGCCGATCGCTTCAGGTACCCCATAGCGGCGCACGGCCAGCCACGTCAGGTGGACGTGTTCCCGGTGACCGAACTGTTCGGCAGTGGTCATCACCTGGGCCATCAATGATGCGAAGATCGATGGCCCGCCGCTGGATGACGATGGCCCTGGCGTTGTCATGAGGGAAGCCCTGCCAGAGCTTCCAGTGCTTGTCGCAAGACAGCGATGTCGCCGACCGGCAGGCTGCTGAGCGCGCGGTGCTCAAGGCGAGCGATGGCCTCGCGGATTGCGGTGGCGGCGGTGCGGCCCGTCGAGGTGAGTTCGACGACGACGACCCGACGGTCTCCTGGACGATTGCCTCGGGTGATGTGTCCGCGTCGTTCGAGGCGGTCCAGCACGCTGGTGAGTGTCGTGGGGCGGACGCCCACCGCCTTGCCCAATTCGGAGACGGTGCGGCCGCGGCCGTCGGCGAGGTTGGCCATGGCGTTGATCTCAGAGGACGTCAGGTCGAGGTCGACGAGTTCGGCGGCAAGAACCTGCAATGTGGCATGGGTAGCCCGTTGTAACGCGAGCAGAGCGGACCAGTCAGGCGGCACGACTTGAGATGTCACGATTTCGAACTATACGATTTCGTGGTATCCCCTTCAAGTCTTCCAGACATGCCTGCTGGTCGACGACGGCAGGTACTACTGCCTTTGGACATGCACAGCATTTGCTGTCGGTTGTGTCCTGCACTGCGCTCGGCGCACCGTGTTCCCTGAGCTGGTCTCAGTTGCCGCAGCAGTGCAAGCCGAGACGGATCGCATGGCGACATGTCGGCCCACAGCCATCGCCAGGAAAGCGTCCACGCCCTGACCGAACGCGTCGAACAGCCGCGGCGACAGGTGCACGAGAAGGCGCCGCGAGCGCAGGCACCATCCCTATCGGCACGATGAATGCCAGGGGGTGTGCTCCCGGGTGGGGGTCTTTCGACGTTATTCCGATACGGCTTGCCCCCGGCGCACGCTTTGCGGCAGATTAAACGTCGGACTGGACGTGACGGAGGGCGGCAGATTGGCGACGACAAGGTCTGCGGCTTCCTTAGCCGACTCGGCCTGGCCGATAATCCGTTCGTATCCAGCGGCAATGACCTGGTACGGCGGGCCACCGCAGGCAATGAGCGGAAGGTTCTGAGCGGGTGTGTCGGGCCAGGTCCACGGGGTCCTGAAAAACCTCAGCGTTCCGTGCGTGGGGAAAGGGAAGAGCGCGCGTAACGTGGGGTTTTCGTAAGCAGCCTTGAAGACGGGATTATCTGCCCACCAATGCTGTTTGTCATCAAGCAGTACGCGCCAAGCTTCGTCGGCATCCGTCACCGGTTCCATCTGCGCACTCCTCCGCGCCCAAGCGACACCTTGAAGATGCATCCTATGTGACTTGACGGCCGTCGCTGCATCGACCCAGGTCGTACTGGATGGCTGCTATGTTCCCGGATGCCATGAAAGGTAGCGAGGATGCAGTGCAGCGGCCGGTCGATGTTCTCGCGTGCACGGCCGTGTGGATGGTGTTGCGAGGGCAGGCGTGGCAGGCGGGGATATGGACGTCACAAAGGCCGACGCCCGGCGCGGA
This sequence comes from Paractinoplanes ferrugineus, assembly GCF_016862195.1. GTDB lineage: Bacteria > Actinomycetota > Actinomycetes > Mycobacteriales > Micromonosporaceae > Actinoplanes > Actinoplanes ferrugineus. Next base: position 13,150 of record NZ_BOMM01000089.1, read on the forward strand.
TCGCGGCAGAAGCGGACGGCGGATTCGTAGGTTATAGGTGCGGGGCGTGGCTCAGAAGACTTCAGCCCCGTCATTGGTTATCAGCGTAACAGCTTCGAGAATCAAGAATTCGAGATGATGGAAACCGGTTACGGGTTTGCGATTCGAGGTGTTGCGAGCGGAAAATGCATCGAACAAAACCACTACTTTCCGAGCCCTCCAGTCTGGGGTTTCGGCTCACTTGTACTCCAGCTGTAAAACCGCAGATCAATCATGGAGACGGCTCCTGCTCTCGAACGGGTTGAGTGTAATTGTCAATTCATCGCATGCAGGATTCGCTATCCGCTATAATAAAAAAAGCAAAATAACGTCGCTTGAATTGAGCCCGTTAACATTTAGTTCGGAAGAGCAATTTCTAGTCACCCCCTTTGCAGGCCCCTCCGCGGCCTGACGGAAGTGTCGCTCGGCACCGACCAGTCACCGTGGCGCTCGAGCCGGACCGCGAGGTTGTGATGCGCGTGCGTATCGCCAAGCTCTGCGCCGGCGAGGATGCCGGGAAGTCCACCGAGTAAGGGATCAGATCACTCGGCAGCCTCGGCCGGCACCCACGCCGCTTCGAGGGGGTGCGGTTCACCCGTCAACGCGGCGCACGCGGCCGCAACCTCGAACAGGCTGGCGCGGACGTACGTCGCGGTGCTCCCGGCGTCGCGTTGCCCTCGTGGCCGGCGAATGCCCTCGCTACGGCATAGCCGAAATGCCGCTCTACCCAGGTCAGCGTCGTGTAGCGCAACCAGTGGGCGCTGACCTGCTGCACCGCCACCCACCGCAGGTGCTTGCCGAGCCGGCTGAAGATGTAGTCGTACCGCCGCCGGGTGATCGGTACACCATTGCGGTACCGCAGCAGCTGCCCCTGCGGATCGCCGTCGCCTCGTCCCTGCGCGTGCGCGAACAGGCCACTCATGAGGGTACGAGAGACCGGCTGCCACCGTACGGTCCCGCCCTTCTCCCGGAGCCGGATGAGACATTGCGTCTCGCCGAGGTCGCAGGGCCGCCGTGCCAGTGCACCGCCACGGCGGCAGGTTGAGTCCGTCGTCGACGGCATGTCGGTAGAGGCATCGGACTGCGGAGATGAAGTGTTCGGCCGCCACCCGGCCACCGCGGGCGTTGCGCCGCTCCACGCCCGACCGCTTGGTCCGCTCGGCGAACTGCTTGATCTCGAGCGGCGTCGGCTCATCGAGCGCACGCGCGCCCCATTCCTTCCGCAAGCGGTTCCAGTAGGTGCCGTAGCGGCGGCGCGTGCCGTCGGAGACCACCGCGGGCCGCGGTAGATGTTTCGCTAATGGGGGGCAGCGCGATGGCAGGAGCGAAAGGGCTCGATGAATGTCAGCTATCTGACAAGTGGTCGGTAGCTATCCCGGCGTAGACCTGTGACAGCACGAAATCCGGAGGGAGCCGCGCTGGTATGCCACTTGACCTACGCGTCACTGACGTGGACCGGGCGGGAGGGCGTCTGCGCTGGCGCTGGTTGCTCTGCGCGGAGGGCGGTGGGGAGATCGCCACTCATCAGGTCGATCTCGACCCGACCACCTTCGAATACGAGGCCTTCGGTGATCTCGCGGGCTGCCTTCGACGGCACCGGGCGCCGCACGACCCGGTAGGCAGCGCCGCCGAGATCATGGACCGGGTTGGTCATTGGCTCGGCGAGACCGTCCTTGGCGCGGATATCGGACGCGAGCTGGTCATCGCGGCCCCGGTCACCGTCGTGGTCCGGCTTCCCCCAGCCGCCCTGTTCCTGCTGGACCGTCCACTGGAGATGGCGGTCCTGGGCAACCGGCCACTGAGCCGTCTGGGCATCGGACTGGTGCTGGTAGCCGAGCCGGAAGACGCGACGCCGGCCAAGCGTGTCGCAACCGACCGGCTTCGCCTCCTGGCCCTGTTCTCAATGCCCTCGCGGATGTCGGTGCTCGCCCAACGCCGGGAGCGTGAGGAGCTCGAACGGCTCGTGCGAGGGCTGGCCGGCACGGGCTTCGCGGTCGAGCTGCGCGTTCTGCAACACGGCGTGACCAGGGATAAACTGGCCGACGCCGCCGGCGACGGCGACGGCTGGGACATCGTGCACCTGAGCGGGCACGGCTCACCGGGTTGTGTGGTGCTCGAAAAGGAGGACGGCGCACCCGACGAGGTGTCCACGTCGGAGTTGCTTGTCCTGTTGCGCCCGCTGCGAGAGCGGTTGAAGCTCATCCTGCTCAGTGCCTGCGACTCAGGCCGGGCTCTCGCGGCCGACGTACTGCGCCTGCTGACTCTGACCGAGCAGGCCGACGCCCTGCAGGCGCCGGACGCCGGCGCACGTGAGTGGTTGGGGATGGCGCACGGCCTGGTGGCTGGACTCGACTTGACCGTCGTCGCGATGCGGTATGCGGTAACCGATGAGTTTGCCGTTGCTTTCGCCGGGCGGTTCTACCAGCTCTTACTCGGCGAGCGCCGGCCGGTCGACGTCGCCTTTCGCCAGGCTTTGACCGACACTGTCGAGACCGTGCCAGCCGCCACCTTGCATGCGTTGAGCGCCGTGGCGCCCGCACTGTTCGGTGCCCAGGCTGTGGGCCTCTTCCTGGGGCCGCCGCGCGGCCAGCCGGCAACCGCCGCACCGGCGCCGGTCGGCGCCGGTTTTCTACCGCCGCTGCCCGCCAGCTTTGTCGGAAGGGCACCGACGATGCTGGCAGCGAGTCGGGCTCTCGCGCCGCGGTCGAACCACCGTGCCATCGTCTTCACGGGAATGGCGGGGGCTGGCAAGACGGCATGCGCCGTCGAGGCCGCCCATCAGCACGTCGACCGCTTCGCCGCGACCGTGTGGTGGAGCGCTCCAACGGCGGAGTCGGACGCGGACAACTCCCTGGCCCAGTTCGCGGCGATTTGGGAACGCCGACTCGGCTCACCACTCACCGCCGAATCGTCCTTCGCCAGCGTGGCAGGCCTGGTGCGGGAGCAGCCGGTCCTGGTCGTCCTGGACAACGCGGAGTCGCTCATCGACAACGACGGCGAGTGGCGCGATCCGCTCTTCGCCGCTCTGCTCGAGGTGCTGTGCCAACCGCAGGCGCGCTCCCGGGTGATTCTCACCAGCCGCACGGTCCCGCGAAACCTGCCGACATCGGCGCTGGTCCAGCCCATCTACGTGCTGACGCTCGCGGAATCGGCTCTGCTTGCCCGCGAGCTGCCGCACCTCGGCCGGCTCCTGGCAGGCCGGCCTGGCCCGGACGGCACAGTGGCGGAGGTGGCTGCCGGCCGACGGCTGGTGCGTCGGATGCTGGGCGTCGTGCAGGGGCATCCCAAGCTCCTCGAACTGGCCGACGCCGCCGCCGCGGACCCCGCCGAGCTGGAACGCCGCCTGGACGTCGCGAGTCGTAGCGAGGCACCGGTGCGCGATTTTTTCGCCACCGGCACCAGCGGGCTCGACGAGTCCGCGATGCTGCGCACCCTGGCCCAGTGGACGACAGCGACGTTCGAGACCCTCAGCCTCGGCGGCCGGTTGCTCGCCGAGGTGCTCGCATGCGCGCTCGACACCGACCGCCAATCCGGGGTGGCCGAGTCGGTCTGGCACCTACTCTGGCGGGAGCACTACTCGGATCCGATCCCAGCGTTCGCCGAGGCCGTCGCCGAGCTTCAGCGGGCCAACCTGGTCGACGTCGGGCAGCTCGACGTGGACGGCATCACGGTGTTTCGCCTGCCCGGTCGAAGGAGGATCGACTCCGCACAGACCTACCGCTTGCACCCGGCGATCGCGTCTACCATCCGCTCGGCCACCGGCGAGCAGCGGTGCGCGGCCATCGAGGATCGACTAGGCCAGTGGTGGTCCACGGTCGCCCACTACGCCGCCGAATTGGAAAAAGAGGGCGACACCACCGCAGCCCCTCTCATCGTCGGGGCCAACATCGCGGCGCTGCCCTACTTCAACCGCCGACGGCGCTGGACTGAGGTGGCGCAGTGTCTAGGCATGGCCGGCATGCGTGCCATGCCGGAGGCCACTATCCGCCTAGGTCTCACCCAGCTGCGGCCAGGACTGGATACCGAGCAAGATCCGGAGCAGCGGTTGACCATCGCCGGCGTCTACGCTCACCTATTGACCCAAATCGATCCCGCCGACGGCATCCGGCGGTTGCAGGCGGCACTCGACGAGGCGCGCCGACGCGAGCTACACACGAACGCCGTGATCATCGCCGGCAACCTCGTCAACGCGCTCATGGCGTACTCCTCGCCCCAGGCCGCCCTGATCGCCAACCGGGAGCTGCGCGTCCTGCAACAAGCAGCCGGGGCAGGCCGGTTCACTCTGCTCCAGAACGAGGTGCAGGAGCTGCAGATCTGCGAGGAGCTCGGGCAGTACGACGTCGTGCTACGGCATGCCCCACGCCTGCTGTCCGAGATCGACCGCACGCCTATGCCATCCCCAACAGACGGGGCCAAGACCGAGATGGTCATTCCCCGGAAGGGGGCCGAGTCCCTGCTCAGCAGCGCGGCCGCGGCCGCGGCCGCGCTCGGACGGTTCCAGTTGGCGCTCGAGCTCAACGAAGAACACCAGCGCCGGCTGCGTGCTCGCAACGCGACGGCGTACGAGCGGGCGCAGGCGGCCGTCAACGCCGTACCGCTGCTCATCCCGCTCGGCCGACTGGAGGACGCCGAGCGGGCGCTGGGCCGATGCCAGTCGGTGTTCGAGGAGGAGAACGACATCGGCATGCTGGGCATCGTGTTCGCCCACCGGGCCAAGATCCAGTCGGCCCGGGGCCGGGCCGGCGATGCCGTCGCCCTGCAGGAACGCGCGCTGCGCTACCTCTATCAGCGGCCCACCCATCTGAGCAACCTGGCCAACGCCCACTCGACGCTGGCCTACTACCGCCACGAGGCGGGTGACGATGCGCCGCTCCACCTGGTGGCTGCCACCCTTCTCACCTTCACCGCGGGGCGCAGCGGAGGATCCAGCATCGTCCTCATGCCGCGCGACGGCCAGTACGACCTGGGTTTCATCCTCGACCGGATCATCACCGCCGACGTGGAGCGCGTGCCTGGCGTCCGATTCGGTCAGGTGCTGTCGAGGGCCGTTCCCGACCCTGTCAAGCGTGCTCGGATGCTGGCCATGGTCATGGCGCCGATGTTGACCGACACGTTGCGGCAGCTGATGTCCGGCCCAGCCGGAGGTCTGACGCTGGAGGGATACCTCGATCAGTTGGCCTGCACCCGCGAGTGGCAGCCGCTGGTCGGCGCGCTGCGCCAGACCAGGTCTGGCCGGCCGGCCGATCTCAACGGCCTCGACGACGTGACAGCCTCGATCCTGCGCGCTGTGCTCGGTTGACGGTCACGCCGCGACGACCACGACGAGCACCACCGCGCCGAGGGCCACCAAGGCGAGCAGCTGGGAGGCCAGGGCGCCGGTGAGGAGCAACGCCTTGCGGTTGTTGGCCTCGCGGAGGGAGTGGAAGCTGCGAATCTGTGCCGTGGCCACGACGTTGCGGGCGTCCACCTCATGATCGGTCCAGTGCGCGCCGGTCATCACCCCGAGAGTGGTGGATTTGACCACGGCATACCTGAAGTTCCAGCTCGCCAGGATGCCCAGCGCGGCCGCACCGGCCAGCGCCACCAGCGCGACGACCAGTGGCGCGATGGCAGCCCCGGGAAAAGCCTTCGGCCCGCCTTGCCGCACCAAGGTCGCGAGCGCCACCAGCAGCGTGACAAGTCCCGCCGACGTGGTCACTACCGCTTGGCCTCGCGTGTCATAGATCGTGCGCCGCTCCCGCTCGGTCTTGAGCTCAGCCTCGACGAACGCCGCATAGGTTTTACCCTGCTCGCTCAATCGCGCCCGCCACCGAACACTTCGGGCCACCGGTCACCGCGTACCTCTTCCATCTCAACCCACAGCGTGTCCGGCGGCTCGCGCGGCGTCTCCGGCTCATCCTTTTCGACCACCTTATCCGGGGCCGGATCCTTCCCGTCGGACTCCTTCTCCATGGCCGTACATCATAGGTTCTTTAGCCCACCGAGCCCGCCTGACCGCACGGCGGTCCACGTCCGAGGGGGTGATCGTGGGTCTTGGAGGGGTGCGCTGAGCAGCGGCCGTAACACTTGGTCATACTGCTCGGCAGCGAACGTGAACGGGGCGAGTGGTCGAAGGCCGCCGCGCAGGGTTTGCCGTCTACCGCGATCACCCGGCGATAGCGGCGTGACGGGGCTGATGGGCGGGTCCGGGTATGCAGCCAGCCGGCGAGAACGGTTGCCAGCAGGGTCGGATCGAGCCGGGTCAGCAGCCGCCACATCGTCGTGACGACAGGGACGGTATCGCCGAAGCCGAGGCGGCCACGGCCGTGTTCATCCAGGTCATCCAGCCAGTCGGTGATCGCCGCGAACGAGGACGCACCGGCCATGACCGCGCAGACCGCGACAGCCAGGACCGCGGACAGCGGGAAGCGGATCCCGCGCGGGTTCGCGCCGCCCAGCACACCCGCCGACGCGTCAAGGAAAAAGCCGCCGGAACCGGGCCGCCGGACGCGATGAAAAACAAACACCCTCCGAGAAACGGCTGGCCGCTAAGAAGCGAAGCCGCAGGTCACGCTCCCGCCGACACCCGCATCGTCACGAAAAGTAACGGCATCATGAGGCACCCGCACGACACCCACCGTCCACACGGGCCGGACAACACCAAGGGCCTGAACCACGTTTTCGCAGCTCAAGCCCTCAATGATCTTGTGCGCCCGAAGGGACTCCAACCCCTGACCTTCTGATCCGTAGCGCCGAACCCCGGCAGGTTCCGCCCTGCTCGGCCGCTCTGCTCAGCGAGCCTGTGGTCCGGCCAGCAACTGCCCCGCCATCATGAGCAACCGGCGGTACTTGGCCGGCTCGGTGAGCACCGCTAGGTGCTCCAGCGGATTGCCGTCCGTCGCGATCAGGTCGGCGTACGCACCCGGGGCGATCACCCCTAGGGTGCCCTCCGCGCCGAGCATCGCGGCGGCGGTGGAGGTGGCCGAGCGGATGATGTCGAGCGGTCTCAGCACCTCCCGCCGCAACTGGAACTCGTCGAGCTGGTAGCGCTGCATCCCACCCAGCAGGTCGGTGCCGAAGACGATGTTGACGCCACCCCGGTGCGCGGTTTCCAACGCTCCCAGGCCCGCGTCGAGCACGTCGTACACCTTGCGGTGGACGTGCTCCGGGATGCCGGCGGCCCGGCCGTCCCGGGCGATGGCCTGGTAGGTGACCAGGGTGGGGACCAGATAGGCGTCGGTGGCACGGAACAGTACGACGCTGCTGTCGTCGAGCAGGTTGCCGTGTTCGATGCTCCGTACTCCGCACCGCAGCCCTCGGTTGATCGCCTCCGCCGTGTACGCGTGGCCGGCGACGTACCGCCCCGCCGCGTGGGCCTCGGCCACGATGGCGGTGATCTCGTCGAGTGCGAACTGGGTGGCGTCGATCCGGTCGGTCGGCGAGGTGACCCCGCCACCCAGCATGATCTTGATGTGGTGCGCCCCCTTGCGAAGTTCGTCGCGGGCCGCGCGGCGGCACTCCGCGACGCCGTCGCACACCCGGCCGAAGTCGGGGCAGCAGTACGGGACGGTCCTGACGTCGCGGCCGGGACGTCGTACGTCGCCGTGGCCCCCGGTCTGGGAGAGTGCCTTGCCGGCGAAGAACAGCCGGGGCCCGGTGACGAGGCCTTCAGCGATGGCGTCGGCGAGGCCGTGGTCCGCGCCGCCGCAGTCACGGACCGTCGTGAAGCCGCGCATCAGCATGTCGTGCAGCGCCCGGGACGCGTGGGCCCCCACGTAGTAGTGCGACAGGTCCGGCAGCGCGGACAAGTCGGCCGTGGCCGCCGTGACATGCACATGGCCGTCGATGAGTCCGGGCATCAGGGTGGCCCCCTCCAGGTCCACCACCGGCGCCTTCGCGTGCCGCACCTCGGCACCGCCCACCTCGGCGATCAGCCCGTCGACGACCAGGACGCGACGGTCCGGCGTCAGGGTGCCGGCGACCGGGTCCAGCACGGTCGCGTTGACCAACAGCCAGGTCTTCCGGTCATCTCGGGCCGACACGGGGACTCCTTCCTTCTTTGCCGACAGCGACGGGGCCGTGTGCCCCGTCCGGCGTGGGTGCGGTCGCCGACCGGCTGTCGCTGATCTCCTCCAGCGCCCGCCCCCTGGTGGACACCCCGAAGACCAGGACCACCACCACACCGACGGCGAGCACTCCCGTGGTGACCAGGAAGACGCCGTCGAAACCGATGACCGGATAGGTCGCCCCGATCAGGATCGGCGCGGAGATCCCGCCGATGCGGCCGACCGCCGACGCGGTGCCCATGCCCCGCGCCCGGATCGCGGTCGGGTACAGCTCGGGGGTGTACGCGTAGATCGCGGCGTAGACCCCGTTCATGAAGAAGGAAAGCAGTCCGCCGAAGATCATCACCTGCGCGGAGATATCCGACCCGGACAGCAGGTACGCGGCCACCGAACCGCCGCCGAGGTACAGCGCGATCGTCCACTTGCGGTCCAGCAGGTCGTTGAGCGCCGCGGCAGAGTAGTAGCCGGGGATCTGGGCCAGGTAGATCACGATTGAGTAGGTGAAGCTCTTCGCGATGGTGAGCCCGTCCGCGTACAGCAGGGTCGGTATGAAGGTGAAGAAGCCGTAGAACGAGAACGTGATCACCACCCAGAGGATCCACAGGAGGGCGGTACGGCCGGCCAGGTCCCGTCGCCACAGCCCGCCGATGCCAACCTGCCGGCGCGGCGCGGTACCCGGTGGGGGGTCGGCCGGGGCGACAGTGGGGGACGGAGCGGCGGGGGAGAGCGGCCGGATGGCGGGCGCCCGCGCTGCCTGCCGTTCGATCGCCTCCACCACGGCGCGGGCCTCGTCGGTCCGCCCCTGGGCGAGCAGGAAACGGGGTGACTCCGGCGCGGACCGACGCCACCACAGCAACAGGACGATGGGCACGGTCGCGACCACGTGGAGCACCCGCCATCCCTGCGGCCCCATCGGGACGATCCACCGGGCCAGCAGAGCGGCACCGACGTAGCCGAAGGAGAAGAAGCCGGCGAGCGCACCGATGAACCGGCCACGGAGTCGCCCGGGGACGAACTCGGACAGGAACGCCGGGATGATCGCCGACTCGGCCCCGGTGCCGATGCCGGCGACCATCCGGGCCAGGAAGAAGAACTCCCAGTTGGGAGAGACCGCCGCGACCAGGGTGGCCAGGCAGAACACGGCCAGCGCCCACATCATCACCCGACGCCGGCCGATCCGGTCGGCGATGATGCCGGCACCGAGGGCACCGAAGAAGAAGCCGATGAGCGTGGAACTGCCGACCAGACCGGTCTGGCCGCTGCTGAGCTGCCACTTCTCGGTGATGGAGGGCAGGACGAAGGCGACTGTGGCGACGTCGAGGCCGTCGAAGGTGAGCCCGAGGCCTCCCATGGCGAGCAGAGTCAGGTGTGGTCGGGAGAACGGGAGCCGTTCCAGACGGGCCAGCAGGTCGGACACCGGTTCCCCGCTCAGGCCGGCTCGAACGGGAGATCGATACCATCCAGCACCGCACCGCACCGGCAGGCGGGCTTGCGGGGCAGCGCGTCGACCACCCGTAGCAGCAGGGCCTGCAACCGTTCGACGTTCTCGGCGAAGACCTGGAAGACGTCCTGCTGCTGGACCTCGTCGCCGGGGGCGAGGCCGGCGTCCAGGTCGGTCACCAGGGCGATGGACGTGTAGCACAGGGCGAGTTCCCGGGCCAGGCTCGCCTCGGGTTGGCCGGTCATGTTGACCAGCGACCACCCCTGCCGGGCGTACCACCGCGATTCGGCCCGGCTCGAGAAGCGCGGTCCGTCGATCACCACGGTGGTCCCTCCGTCGGTCACCGGATTGCCGTGCTCATGGGCGGTCTTCAGCACGGTCTCCCGGCCGACGGGGCAGTACGGATCGGCGAACGAGACGTGTACCGCGCCCGAGTCGTAGTAGGTCCGGTGCCGCCCGGAGGTACGGTCCACGATCTGGTCCGGCACCACCAGGCTGCCCGGCCCCAGTTCGGGCAGGAGCGAGCCGACGGCACAGGGCGCGAGGACCTGACGTACCCCGACGGCGCGCAGCGCCCAGATGTTGGCCCGATAGTTGATCTTGTGCGGGGGGAAGCGGTGGTCGGCGCCGTGCCGGGCGAGGAAGGCGACCGTCCTGCCGCCCACCTCACCCACCGTCAGCGGACCGCTCGGTGGGCCGAACGGGGTGTCGACCGTGATCTGTTCGCTCTCCGCGAGCAGCGTGTAGAACCCGGTGCCGCCGATGATCCCGACGTCGGGTCGTGCCTGCGTGGTCATACTGCCTCCTGGCGGTACGGCGTTGTGAGGTCGGCCAGTCTGCGCGCCGCCTCGTCCAGCACCTCCGGCTCCTTGCAGAACACGAAGCGGACGATCGGCAGCCCGTCGGCGGGGTCGTCGTAGAACACGGCGCTCGGGATCGCGGCGACCCCGGCCCGGTGCGGCAGCTCCCGGCAGAAGCGGATGCCGTCCGCCGTGCCGAGGGGTCGGATGTCGGCCTGTAGGAAGTACGTTCCCTGGCATGCGTACGGTGTCAGACCGGTGGCCACCAGACCGGCCCGCAATCGGTCCCGGTTGGCCTGCAGCCGCGCCGCCTGGGCCCGCACCCAGGGCTGCTGGGTTCCGAGTGCCTGCGCCACCGCGACCTGGAAGGCGGTGCCCGAGGCGAAGGTCAGGTACTGCTTGACCCGCCGCACCGGGTCAACCAGAGGGGCTGGACCGCACACCCAGCCGACCTTCCACCCGGTGGCGCTGAACGTCTTCCCCGCCGACGAGATGGACAGCGTCCGTTCCCGCATCCCCGGCAGGGTGGCGAGCGGGGTGTGCACGGCACCGTCGTAGGTCAGGTACTCGTAGACCTCGTCGGTGACGGCGACCAGGTCGTTGCGCCGGCAGCAGGCGGCGATGGCGGCCAGCTCCTCGGCGTTGAAGATCGTGCCGGTAGGGTTGTGCGGACTGTTCAGCAGCAGAACCCGGGAGCGGCGCGAGACCGCGGCCGACAGGTCGCCGGGGTCGAACCCGAACCGGCCGGTGGCGTCGGGCCGCATCGGTACGACCCGCCGCCGACCCCGCGCCAAGGCGATGCTGGCGGCATACGAGTCGTAGTACGGCTCGAAGACGATGACCTCGTCGTCCGGCGCGCAGTGGGCCAGCAAGGCCGCCGCCAGGGCCTCGGTTGCTCCCGTCGTCACCAGGACCTCGGTGTCCGGGTCATAGTGGGTGCCGTAGCGCAGGGCCCGCTGGGCGGCGATCGCCTCCCGCAGTTCGGGGAGCCCGGCCAGCGGCGGGTACTGGTTCGCGCCCGCCGCGATGGCGGTCCGGGCCGCCTCCAGCATGGCCGGCGGGCCGTCGGTGTCCGGGAAGCCCTGCCCGAGGTTGACCGCCCCGGTCCGCTGCGCCAGGGCGGTCATCTCGGTGAAGATCGTCGTGTCCGAGCCGGTGCCGGTCGGGTAGGCGGATCCTCGGATCATCGCGGCCCCCCGGCACCGGGCCGCGCGGCCGGTAGGCCGTGGCCCACCGGCCGCGGCCCGCCGGTCAGGTCGTCCCGCAGGTCGAGCTGGTCGAAGGTGGTAACGACCGAATGGTCGCCACCCACCGGCGGCGTGTCGTCCCGCTGGACCGCGACGGTGTGCCAGCCCGCCGCCCGGGCCGCGTCCAGTTCGGCGGCCACGTCGGACAGGAACACGATCGAGGCCGGGTCGGTGCCGATCGACCGGGCGATCGAACGGTACGAGTCCGGTTCCCGCTTGGCGCCGCCGTTCTCCAGGTCGAAGAACCCGGTGAGGTACGGCAGCAGGTCGCCGTGCGGGCTGTGCCGGAACCACGCCCGCTGCGCGGCCACCGACCCGGACGAGAAGATGTGCACAGTCCACCCCCGCGCCGTCCACGCTCGGAGGGCCCGCGGCACGTCGTCGTACACGTGTGACACGAGCGCGCCGTCGGCGAGGGCGTCCTGCCAGATCAGCCCCTGGATGGTCTTCAGGGGCGCGACCTTGGCGTCCCGCTGGATCCAGTCCCGCAGGAGGTCGACGATCTCGTCCCGGCCGGCGTCCGGCCGGCCGGCGATCCTGGCCGCGGACCGCAGCGCGTCGGCGACCGCCGGTTCGCCGCCGTGGGTCACCACCCAGGACCCCAACACCTGGGACGCGTACGGGAACAATCGGTCGTGTACGTAGCCGACCGAGCTGGTGGTGCCCTCCACGTCGAGGACGACGGCGCGGCTCATGGCAGCCGAGCCGTGCGCAACTGGTCCAGGCTGGGGAACCGGTTGGCGATGCTGTCCGGCAGGAAGTTGCCGATCCAGCCGTCCTCCTCCTCGAAGAACCGGATGGCGGTGAACTGCGGCCGGTCACCCATGTCGAACCAGTGCGACGTGCCCCGCGGCACCCAGAGCAGGTCGCCCGCCTCGCACACCACCGCGTACACCTTCGCGCCCACGTGCAGGTAGAAGCAGCCGGACCCTTCGACGAAGAACCGCACCTCGTCTTCGTCGTGGGTGTGTTCCGAGAGGAACTTCGTCCGCGCCGCATGGGCCTTGTCCGACCACTGCGGGTCGGTCTCGTCGGGCTTCATCCGTACGACGTCGACGAGCCGGAACCCGCCCTGGCCGCAGATCCGGTCCACCTCCGGCCGGTAGGCGGCGAGAACGTGCTCGGGCGAGGCGTCCGGGGCCACCTTCCGATCGAGTTCCCACTGCTCGAAGTCCACGTTGAGCGGGCTGAGGGCCGCGCGGATCTCGTCGGGCCGATCGGTGCGCTCCAGCACCGTCCGGGCGTCGTCGTCGGGCATGATCTGCAGCAGTGTCATGGTGTGCTCCTAACTGAGTCGCTGCCGTCCGATGGGTGTCGGTCAGTCGCCGATAAGGAGGGCGAGCTGGCAAAGCGCTTCGAGGCACTCGAGGCGGTCGCTCGCCTCGGCCAGGTCGGCTCCCCAGGTGGTCGCGCCGTGGTGGGTGATGAGCAGCGCGGGTGCGGGGTCGGTCGCCGGGTGGGCGAAGTGCTCACCGACCTCCGCCGCGATCCGGGGCACCTCGCGCCAGTTGGCGAACAGGGGGATCTCGATGCTGTCCAGGTACGACCGACCCATCCCCTTGATCAACTCCAGGTCGGTGAAGCGCACCGGCCCGCCTCCGGCCCGGGACCTGCGGCTCGCCAGCGCGGTCGCGTACGGCGGATGGGCGTGCACCACCGCCCCGACCGTCGGGAAGGCCCGGTAGACGGCCAGGTGGATGCAGGTCTCGGCGGAGGGCCGGGGCGAGCCGGGTCGCACCGGCGCACCGGTATCGGCCCGGACGAGCACCGTGTCGGCGGAGGTGAGCCGCCCCTTGCCCAGCCCGCTGGCGGTGATCAGGACCGCGTCGACTCCGGACCGGACCGAGACGTTGCCCGAGGTGCCCGGCATCCAGCCCCGCTCGTAGAGGGCCCGCGCCGTCGCGCTCAGCCCGGCGGCGTCGTAGGGGTCCGCAGCGGCGCCGTACGAGGCGGTGGAGACGACGTCCGCGGGATGCGCCGTCATGACCGGTCGGTCCGGAGCGCGACCAACCGGTGGGGGTGCAGTCGACGGCCTCCGCCCAGCCCGGCCAGCTCCAGCAGCACGCCGAACCCGGCCACCGCAGCGCCGCTCTCGGTGACCAGCTTCGCCACCGCGGCCAGGGTGCCGCCGGTGGCCAGCACGTCGTCCACGATCAGCGCCCGCCCGTCCGGTGGTATCGCGGACTCCTGCATCTCCAGCACGTCCTCGCCGTACTCCAGGTCGTACTTCACCGACCGCAACGGGCCGGGTAGCTTGCCGGCCTTCCGGACCAGGACCAGCGGCTTTTCCGCGGCCAGCGCGACCGCGGTGCCCAGCATGAAGCCGCGGGCCTCGATTGCGACGACGTGGCTGAACGCGTCGCGGTACGCGGCGGCCACGGCGTGGGCCGCCGCCCCGAGCGTCGCCGGCTGTGCGTAGACACCGGCCAGGTCACGGAACCGCACCCCGGGCCGGGGGAAGTCCTCGACCACCGTGGCGAGCCGGTCGATCCGGTCCGCCAGGTCACCGGCGCCCGGGTCGGCGGGGTACCAGACGCGGTCCTCGGTCACGATCGCGGTGACCAGGTCCCTCGGCGTGACGTCGAAGGCCGGGTTGAACACCATTGTGCCGGCGCAGGTGGTATCGACGCCGGCGACGGAGGTCACCTCGTCGCTCGGCCGCTGCTCGATCGAGATCGCGGCCCCGGCGGGCGTTGCCTCGTCGATGGTCGACTCCGGCGCGACGACCACGAACGGCACGCGGTGGCGGGCCGCCGCGACGGCCAACGGGTAGGTTCCGATCTTGTTGGCGACGTCGCCGTTGGCGGCGATCCGGTCGGCACCGACCACGACGCAGTCCACCAGCCCGGCGGCCAGCGCGCTCGCCGCCGCCGAGTCCACCAGGAGTCGATGAGGTATGGCGGCGTCGCGCAGCTCCCACACGGTCAGGCGGGCCCCCTGGAGCAGCGGCCGGGTCTCGGTGGCGAAGACCATCTCGACCTGGCCGTGCTCGGCGAGGTGGTGTACGGCACCCAGCGCCGTACCCACCCCGCCGGTGGCCAGCCGCCCGGTGTGGCAGTGGGTCAGGATCCGCAGCCGTGGCCGGGGGCAGAGCCCCCGCAGGAGATCCGCGGCCCGGGACGACGCGGCCCGGTTGACCCGCTCGTCCTCCTCGGCGAGTGCGATGGCTTCGGCGAGCACCGCGTCGGCGCCCTCGGCCAGCCGGCTCAGGGCACGCTCGACCCCCCAGGCCAGGTTGACCGCCGTCGGCCGGGCCGCGGCCAGGCGCGCGGCGTCGCTGCGTACCGGCTCGTCCGTCCTGTGCCGGTACGCGGACAACGCGACGCCCAGGGCGCCCGCGATCCCCAGCGCCGGGGCTCCCCGGATCGCGAGTCGGGCGATCGCGTCGATCAGTTCGTCCACCGTGGTGATGCGCAGGACGTTCCGGCGGTGCGGCAGCGCGGTCTGGTCCACCGTGACGATGGTTCCGTCGTCCCACGCCAGGGTCGGTTCGGCGCTCATTCCCCGGTCCCTGCGTCGTCCTTGGCCCCGGCGACGAGGTACATCTGGCCGGGGGTCGAGATGTTGTTGTTCAGCATGTATGCCTGGATACGGTCGGGCGAGTCCTCGTGCGACCCGATCCAGTGGTCGATCTGCGCGTCGGTGAACGGGCAGAAGTGCTGCACGTCGACCGTGCCGAAACCGGCGGCGGTCAGCATCGCCGCGGTCTCCTCCGGCGACGGCGTGGCCCGCAGCAGCCATTCGCGGTCGGCGGACCCGTAGAGCGACAGCATCCGTCCGTCCGGCCACGAGGTGTTCCAGTTCGAGATCACCACAGATCCGCCGGGGGCGAGGAGGCCGTGGACGGTGGCCAGCGTTTCGATCCGGTCGGCGTCCGGGATGTGAGCGAACGTGCCCATCATGAAGGTCGCGAGATCGAAGCTCTGCTCCGGAAACGTGACGGTACGGATGTCCCCGCAGACCAGCTCCACCCGGTCGGTGATGTCGGACCGGCGCAGTTCCTCCCGGGCCATGGCGACCGCCGCGTCCGCGACGTCCAGGCCGACGCTGCGCCATCCGGCGCGGGCGAACAGCATCGGGTACCGGCCCGTGGCGGTGCCCACGTCGAGCATCCGGCCGGTGAGCTGTCCGCGCGCGGCGAGCGCGTGGAACAGGGCGTCGCGTTCCAGCCGCTTCTTGACCTCGTCGACCCCTCGAAGATGGCGGTACTCGCGGTACCAGGTCGAGTGATAGGTAATCGTGTCGGCGAACTGGTCGGTAGATGACATGGATCTCCCCTAACCGAAACGAATGTTCGAGCAGAACCAGACCGACTGAGCAGAACCAGCAACCGGATCGCTGCGCTGCGAGGTGCTCGCTGCTCGGCTTGGCGGAACCGAACTACCGCTGTTGCCCCTGCTCTTCTTCATTCTGGAGACACTGACCGTCAAGTGACTCCCGTATTTCTATCGGCATCTATGGCGTAAATCAATTTAAGATTTTCTACATCGAGCTTTTAGCGATTCTGCGCCAAATGGAAGGTCCACGAATAGGGTAATCCCCTTACAATTTCCGAACGACGGATGATGATCGTGCCGAATCGCGGAGATATGCAGGAGGTCGGGCGTGCCTGGCAATGAGACGCCAACCGGTGGGACGGTCGACACGCTGCTACGCAGAAGCGTGGAGGCCCATCCCGACCGCTGTGCCCTGCGCGGCCAGGGACAGAGCTGGACCTACACCGAGCTCGACCGGCGGGTCGGTCGGCTGGCCGGCGCGCTGCGCGAACGCGGGGTGGGCCTCGGCACCCGGGTCGGGCTGTTGCTGCCCCGGTCGGCCGAGTGCGTGGCGCTCATCCTCGCGGTCCTGCGCCGGGGTGCGGCCTACGTCCCGCTGGACCCCGGCCACCCGGTCCGACGGCTGGCGTACGTCCGCCGGCACAGCGGCGTCCACCTCCTGGTCACCGGCGGTGGGCACACCGCACCACCCGGCCCCGGGTCGGACGTGGCCCTCGACGACCTGCTCCTGGAGGCCGAGGCGTCCACGACGGACGCCCCGTCGAGCGACGCCACCCCCGACTGCACCGCACACATCCTCTACACCTCGGGCTCCACGGGAACTCCGAAGGGCGTGCGGCTCAGCCAGCGTGCGGTCGCGAACAACGTCCGCGGCTGTGTGCGCACCTTCGGCCTGCGGCCCGACGACGTCCTCGTGCTCAAGACACCGCTGACCTTCGACGTGAGCGCGTACGAGATGTTCTCCACCCTGGCCGCCGGGGCCTGTCTGGTCGTCGCGCCCCCCGGTGCCGAGGGTGATCCCGACCTGCTCGCAGCGACCGTCGACAACTACCGGGTCACCGTCCTGCACACCGTCCCGGCGCAGCTCCGGGCATTGACGGACACCGAGACATTTGTCCGGAACACGTCCCTGCGGGCGGTGATGAGCACCGGCGAGAAGCTGCCGGTCGTGCTGCAACGGGCCTTCCACAGCGTCCGCCGGGAACCGCTCTACAACTTCTACGGCCCGACCGAGACCGCGTTCGCGACCGCCTACCGGGCGGTGCCCGAGAACGCCGCCACCCTGGCGGACCAGGCCACCGTCCCGATCGGATGGCCGCTGGACAACGTCCGGTGCTACGTCCTGGACGACGCCGGACGGCCGGTGCCCGACGGTCAGACCGGCGAGCTGCACATCGGCGGGGAGAGCCTGGCGGACGGCTACCTGAACGACGACGAACGCACCCGGGAACGGTTCCACCACGTCGACCTCGGTGGGGGGCGAACCGACCGGGTCTACCGCACCGGTGACCTGGTCCGTAGCCTGCCCGGCGGAGAACTGCTCTACCTGGGCCGGATCGACGACCAGGTCAAGATCGCAGGACAGCGGATCGAACTCGGCGAGGTCGAGGCCGCCATCCTCGATGTGCCGGGCGTCCGCGCGGTAGCGGTCACCGTACGGGAACGGGACCCGGACGGGACGCCCGAACTGTCAGCCTTCGTGGAGTTCGACCCGACGGGTCACCTCACCACCACGGGCCTGCGTACCGCCCTCGGGGCGTGGTTGCCCGGACGCATGATCCCCGCCCATCTCGTGCCGGTGGCGAGGATCCCCCTGCTGTCCAACGGGAAGACCGACCGGCTGGCCCTGGCCCGGCTGCACCCGTCGGCCCCCGCCCCCCGGTCGCCCGGGGTCCGACCGGTCACCCCGCTGCGACCGGACACCCCGATGGCGGAGCTGGTCCGCCGGTGCTTCACAGAGGCGCTGGGCGGCCCGCCACCGACGGACGACAGCCACTTCCTGCATGAGGGGGGTGACTCCCTCCTCGCCATGCGGGTGGTGGCCCGGCTACGCCGGGCCGGCGTACCGGTCTCCGTGGCCGAGTTCCTGTCCCACCCGGTACTGGCGGACCTGGTCGAGTACCTGGGCAGGTCGCCGGCCCGACCGGTGCTGCCGGAGTCTGGCTGCACCCGCCCGGCCACGGCCGCGACGGCTGCGGCGCCGGTACACGATTGGTTCACCGAACGGGTCCGCACGGACCGGGCTTACTGGAACATGTTCGTGCTGCTCCGCGTGTTCCGGCCGCTCGCCCCGGCGCACCTGGAGGCCGCGCTCCGGGCCCTCCTGGCGGCACACCCCGCCCTGCGCGCCCGCTTCTTCGACGACGGGACCGGGGTGCGGATGGTGCCCGCCGACCGGATCACCGCCGACCGGCTGGTACGCACCCTTGACGTGACCGGCACCACCGAGCGCGACATCGCCGTCGACCGGCTGCACCGGTCCCTCGCTCCGTCCACCGGTGACCACCTGCGGGCGCTGCTGATCCACGACCGGGAGGGCGACGCCACGCACCTCGTCGTCGCGATCCACCACCTCGTGGTTGACGTCGTCTCCTGGCACGTGCTCCTCGACGACCTGGTGGTCGCGCTGGACGCCCTCGAACGCGGTGCGGAACCCTCGCTGCCGGCGCCGGCGGAGACATTCCAGGGCTGGGTCGACGCCCTGCCGCCACTCGGCACGGACCTCCACGAGGCGGCCTACTGGCTCTCCGTTCTGCGCCTGCGGCAGGCGGCGCCGAGCCTGGCCGCGCGCGGCCAGGCTCGGCGCGAGCAGGCCGGAGAACTCCTGACGTTCCGGATCCCGGCCGCGACGACCCGGCAGTTGCTCGGTCCGGCTCCGGTCCGGCTCGGCATGTGCGTCCACGACGTCATGGCGGCGGCCGTCGGGATCGCGCTCGCCCGCTGGCGTCCGGACGGGGCCGTGACGTTCGACCTGGAAACCCACGGCCGGCACCGGTGGCCGCGACTGGACAGGGTGGTCGGGTGGTTCACCGCCGTCTTCCCGGTTGCCTGGCCCAGCGCGCCGTCGACCGGCCTGGCCACCGAGTTGGCCCCCGCGCGGGCGGCGTTGGCGGCGGTGCCGCACGGCGGTACCGGCTATGGCGTCCTGCGCCGGCACGCCGGCGACGCGGGGACGGCGGCGGCACTCAGGGCGACGCCGCCGGCTTTGGTCTGCTTCAACTACCTGGGCCGGGGTGACCTAGACCCGCCCGGCGACCGGTTCCGGACCGACGGCACGCCCGTGCCGTGGGAGGCGCGCTCTCCACGTGCCGAGCGGCCGTACCCGGTGGAGGTGTCGGCCGTGGTCCTCGACGACCAGTTGACCGTGGGGCTGAGCTGGGCCCCCTCGGCCGCCGACGGGCTGGACGAGTCGTCGGTGCGTCGCCTCCGTACGCACCTACGGACCGTACTGGACGAGCTGGCGCTCGCCTGCGCCGCCGAGGCGGTCAATGGTGCAGCGCCGTCACCCGCCCACCGTCAGCCGGGCCCGCAACCGTGGTGCCGAGCCTGACCGTGTCGTCCAGATTGGCGGTGACCGCAGTGAACGCGTTGATCAGCCGCCGCAGTGTGGGTCGGCTGCGGGCGGCGCTGCGCACCGCCACCGAGATCCGTCGGCGCAACGGGCGCTCGGCCGGCACCAGGCACCGCACGTCGTACCGGGTCTGGGCGATGGTGATCGCCGGCACGAACCCGATGCCCAGACCGGCCTCGATCATGGCCAGCAGGACGGTGAAGTCGTTGCTCATGTACGCGATCTCGGGCGTGAACCCGGCGTCGACGCAGGTGCTGACCATGGCCGCGTGGCACAGGGTGCCCACCTGGCACGTCAGCCACGGCTCGGCCGCGTACGCGGTCATGGGGAGGGCCGGCTGGGCGAGGGGGTGTTTCGTCGGGAGGACGAGATACATCTGTTCGCTGAACAAGGGCGTGAACTCGGTCCCGGGCTCGACCAACGCCGGCGACGGGTCGTACTCGTCGACCAGGGCGAGGTCGATTTCGCCACGGCGCAACGCCGGCAGGCTCTCGTGGGCCTCCATCTCGTGCAGGCCGATCTCGACCGGGCGTCTTTCGTTCACGCAGAACGCGAGGGCCTGCGGGACCGCCAGTCGGGAGACGCTCGGAAAGGACGCCAACTGCACGGCGCCCTCGACGCCGTCCCGCAGATGCGCGAGCTCGGTCTTGGCCTGCTCCACCTCGGCGAAGATGCGCTCGGCGCTGCTGACCAGCACCCGGCCGGCCTCAGTCAAGGTCAGTTGACGGCCCTTGCGATCCAGCAACGGCATGCCGACTTCCTTCTCCAGGGTCGCAAGCTGCTGGGACACCGCAGAGGGAGTCAGCTGCGCCGATTTTGCGACCGCACTGACCGTGCCCAGGGAGGCGAAATGAGAAAGCAGGCGGAGTCGCCGAAGATCGAACATCGGTTCCAGACTTTATCGGTCGCGCCCAGGTGCATCACCGAGGAGTTACTTTCCGCGTCTCTCGCCTCTACCCAGAGTGAGGCGGTGTTGAAGCTACTACAGGTTCAAGATCCGTTCAATGGCTCCGGTACAAGAGACAGCAGGCACAACTATGGATCATCAAACCGCATCCCTCCACGCCGGTCCGGACCGGCGGATCACCCCGACTCCCGACGCCAACCGGCAGGGGGCCCTCCTGGTACTGGTCGCCGCCGTGCTGTGGGGCACCACCGGCGCCACCCAGGTACTCGCGCCGGCCGAGGCGTCCGCGCTAGGCATAGCCGCCGCCCGGCTCTGCACGGGCGGACTGATCCTGCTGGCGTGGGCCCTGGCCCACCGCGGGACCGCCGGGATGGCCGCCTGTTGGACCCGCTCCACCTGGGCGCTCACCGTGGTCGGGATCAGTTCGGTCGCCGCCTACCAGGCGCTCTTCTTCTCCGCCGTGCGCAGTACAGGCGTCACCACCGGAACCCTGATCGCGATCGGCTGCGCGCCGTTGATCACGGGTCTGCTCGGCCTGGCGATCAAGGAAAGGCTCACCCGCGTCTGGGCGGTCGGGACCGCGATGACCGTCGCCGGACTGGCGCTGCTCTCCGTTCCAGGCGGCGCGGTGCTCGTCCGGCTCTCCGGAGTGCTGTACGCGCTGGCCGCCGCCGCCGCGTACTCCACGTACACGGTGGCCGGACGGATGCTGCTCTCCCGCGGGGTCGACGGGCGGGTCGTGGTCGGCACCTTCTTCGGTTTCGCCTGTCTGCCGATCGTCGCGCTCTCCGCCCGTGACGACTTCACGTGGCTGACCGCGTGGAACGGGATCGGTGTCACCCTGTGGCTGGGCATCGGCGCGACGGCGGTGCCGTACCTGCTGTGGATCCGTGGCCTACGGACCATAGCTGTGTCGTCGGCGACCGCCATCGGCCTCGCCGAACCGTTGATGGCGAGCGCACTCGGCATCTTCGTCCTCGGCGAGGAGGCCTCCCCCTGGACCCTCACCGGGATGGCGGCCATCGTCGCCGGGCTGGCGGTGGTTGGCCGCGACGGCACGGACGCCAGGGAGCCGGCGACGCGTCAGTAGATGGCGTCCCCGGGAACGGCGTCACCGGCGACCACGATCGGGATCGCCTGGGCCTGCCCCTCGGGGCTCGCCGGATGCGGAGCTCCCAGCACCAGCGCCTGCGACACGTACGGGCCCATTTCGCGCTCACCAAGATTGACGCACGCCACCACGTTCGCACCGACCAACTCGTCCTCGCCGATCAGCGCGTACTGGCCGACCGAGACGCGTTTGCCCAACGGGCCGAGATCCAACTCGATCACCCGGCACGGAAAGCGCGTGTTCTCGGCAATAGGTGCCGACAGGACCCGTGCCACCCGAAGATCGACATTCTGGAATTTGCCAAAAGTGATCTGCGGCTTTACCACCGAAGCAACCCCGGCCATCGTCCGTCCTTTCCAATCGCCCGGGGCCGAATCGCCTGCAGCGGATACGGCGGCCCCGGTTCGGTAGCGAACCAGCCCCACTCTATCGGGTCGGGCGGCTGTGAGCCGAAACGGGAATGGCACCGGCGTGCTCCGAAACCCTCGACTGGCGGTTTCCAAGCCGGCGTCACCATCCTGAAGAAACACACACCGAAATTCATCAAGTCCGGCCTGAACGAAGTCGCCGAAGTCGGCCGGGCTTCGCTGAAGGGTCATGAAGCAGGACGGCCGGGCCGTCCTGGCCGGGCCCAGGTAAGTGGCGACGAACCCGTCCGCGCCGCTGCGCGACGGCTGGAACAGGACGAAGAACTGGGCGGTCGCCCACAAGGACCTGCTGTACGAGGCCGGAGCGATCGGCCTGACCATCCTCGCCGGTGCGGCGTGCGGCTGTCCGGGTGCGGATGCGGTCGAAAGGCGATGTGCCGCCTCGCTGCTGATCACGACGACCGGGCACACCAGGAGATCGGAATAGACGTCGATGTCTATCCTCGAAGCTCGGGGCCGGCCGACCTGGATGTGGGGGCAGAACGTGAGTTCGCCCTTACGTGGCCACCGTTATGGCGTCGAAGGACAGCCGTTGATGGCCACGACTGCCCGCTCGATGGCTCGCCGCGCCTCGCCGGGATGCCGCGAGAGTGCAGGTTGCGCCTCGGCTAACAGCCGGACGGCTTGGGTGGTCGCCGTGTCCTGCCACTGGTCCGGCATCCGCTCACGGGCGAAGAACTTACTCACGGCTTGGGCAAATTTTAGGTAGGAGTCAAGTGCTCGGACGAGTAGCTCGCCTTCAGTCACCGGGCCCGAGAGGGTCGGCAACTCGGCCACACTCAGCGCGTCGTTGATGCGCTGGTGCACCGGACCGGTGCCCTCTATCAGCAGGTCTCGGAGAGCGATGAGGTCCTCCGCGGCGCGGATCGCTTCGTCCTGCCTCGCCGAGGGCCGGCCTGGGTCGTCGCTCTGCTGCGGACGGTTTTGGTGATCGGCCGTGACGCGGTCCGCCGTCGCTTGGAGAACTGCCGCTACATCGTCCACCAGGACGGCGTCAACGACCTCGGCCAGCCGGACCTCTGGTGCGATATCCATACCTTGCTGCGTCGCGTCGCGCTCGGCTCGCGCAGCGATGGTGACGCAGGCCCGTGCCGTCCGGACCAGGTCGCGCGGGTGGCCGCCGGACCAGCAATGGCAGAAGTACATGGCCGGTACGGAGAACTGCGTGGCTCTGCGGGACAGCAAGGAACGCGATTCCTTCGTTTCCAGACGCCGAACCTCCACTATGGTGTCAAAGGCAGAGTCGAAGACGTCACGCACGAGAATGCCGCGAGCGGCGAAGCTGTGCATCGCGTCGGTGGAGACCGACACGAGTACGTGCAGTCTTCTCAGGTGGAACAAATCCTTGAGGCTGTTAATCACCGCGACGACGTCGCTGGGCTGATCCATCTTGTCCAGCTCATCGATGGCCACGATGATTGGCTGGTCTGCGGTGCGAGCCAGCTCGGTGCAGAACTCGCGCAGACGGGCTACCGCGTCGGCGTCGGAGAGCGCGCGTTCGGTGAGGGTCAGTTGATCTTCGCCAGACCCGTTGATGAAGCCGAGCTTCCAGCTGACCGAGTTCTTGGCTTGTGTGGCAGACGAGTACCGCAGGTGTTCTAGCTCCCGGCGGGCCAGTGCGCGGACCTCGCGGTCTCGGGAGGACCGGGCGCCCAGGTCGGCGACCACCTCCGGCCTCATGGCCCACCCGGCGAGCCACAGCACACGTGCCAGGATGCCGAGCAGGGCTCCGGCGGCGGCGATGCACAGGACGGTGACGGTGCTGACGCGCCAGCCGGACGACTCCGAGCGCTCTGACAATCGTGCCTGGTCATTGGCCCATATCACGACCACAGCGATGGCGGACAGTAGTACCAAAACGCTTGCCACCAGGCGGCGCAGGGCGGCCAGGCGGCCTCCGGTGGGCTCGGAGAGCAGTAACCGGCCGACCCCCGGATGGAGCACCTCATGCGCGAGGCTGCTGTGGACCAGTCGGATCAAGGCGCCCGGCTCGTATCGCTTCGGAGCGGGGACCCGGACACCGATTGGCCGCAGCCGCCGTTCGTGGATGATCTTCTCCATCAGCGTTGACTTGCCGACGCCCCGCGGTCCCGCGATACCGATCGCGGAGGTCGAGTGCTGTGCGATGAATTCGACCAGTTCTGTGTAGGACGCTGAGGGAATGGCGTTGTCGACGCCGATGCCGACCAGGGTCGGGGCGAACGTTGATTTGAACGTGTTGCCCCAGGCCAGCGTGGGCTCTGTGCGCTCGAGGATGCGTTCGCGGAGCAGCTCCCCGACGGCGTCCTCGGCCGCCGCCGCGAGAGCCTGTTGCGCCTGCTTCAGCTGGCGGCGGTCGCCGCGTACCTCCAGGTGCCGGGTGCCCGCCAAGCTAGCCATTCCCGCGGTGAAGATCAGCAGTGCTAAGGACAGCAGGATCTGCCAGTCACCGAACCCGGAAGCGAATGAGGAGGTGAAGCACACGAGCGTACCGATCAGCGATGCCACTGCCAGGCCGGTGGGCAGCCAGGGCCGCGTCCTTGCTGCGGCGCAGCGTTGCCGCGCCGCCCGCACCGCGCGGAGTTCCGGCGCGACCCGCTCGGCGATCACACCGGAGCGCGCCGCCACCTCACCGGCGAGTGTCTCGTGGATGTTCGTCGGCTGGTCGAGGTCGTTGCCTCGTCGCACGAGCAGCACACGAGCTACCGCCTCGAGATTGAGGTCGTGCTCATCCCAGACTTCCGCCATGCCCGCGTCTCCTGCCTCGTCGTGTGGGCCGACCACGTCACGTTAGGACCCGCGCCGAGCGGCCAGAAGGTCTGCGGCGCCGGTTCCAGCTGTCGGTCGGACAGCGGAACGTAGTGATTCACCCTGCAGTTCAAGGCTGAGATTGTCGAGTTGTGCCAGCGGGGGAGACCGCACCGTCCGGCAGGTCAGCCAGGATTTCGACCTGACCGAGACCGCTGTGCGGGAATGAGTCAAGCAAGCCGAACTCGACACCGGCACCCGCACTGACGGGCCGACCTCAGGCGAGCGGGCCGAGCTCGCGCAGCTGCGGCGAGAGAACCGCAGGCTGCGCGAGGACGTCGACATTTTGGAGCGGGCGACGGTTTTCTTCGCGAGGAGACCCGGTGAACGTCTTCCCCTCTGTATGAGCCGCCGGACTTGCGGGTCACGGGCTCACGCAGCGACGGTCATCGCGGCGGCCGGGTTCAACCCGGCAGATGTCGACGCGCCCAACCGCTGCGGCGGCCACAGCCGGCGACGTCAGCATCCGTTGCTCCGGCCGGTCGTCGTTCACCCGCGTGGGTGACGGCCGCCCAAGACGTCCGGTCACGATCGTCCCCCGAGGGTGGTGACCGGACCCGGCCACGCGGTGGGTCCGCCGGATCACGGCGCGACCAACCGCACGGCAGCGCAGCTCGGATGTCGGCCCCGTGCCCACGGACATCGGCGGCGAGGGAGCCCTCGGTGGACAGCGAACTCGTCAACCGGGCCCGCAGCCTCTGGCAAGATCAGCCGATTCGCGCTGTGTAGCTGCCAGCCGAGCTTTAAAACGATCTCCTTGGAAACGTGAATCATGATTGTTGATATTGCTCAGGTTGGGGGTTTTCCCTGTTCCTCAGATCAGAGCGACCACCTACGTTCTATTTATTGAGGTCACTAAAGCCATGTGGAGGTTGCAGTGCAGAAGATTTCTCGGCGTCTACTTTCCGTCCTGGCCATGACTTCCCTAGCCGTCTCTGGGGCGGCCGCAATCGCTTCCCCCGCGAGTGCTGCGCAATCCGATTGCCCGTCGGGGTACATCTGTTTCTGGCGCGACATCAACTTCAACAATTCTCGGTACCAGTTTCGCGACCGCGGTTGGCAGTTCCTTGGCTGGTATGGAGCGAACGACGCCGCGGATTCAGTTTACAACCGGACCGGGATGAACGTCCGGCTGTCGTTGAACTGGTCGGGCTCGGCCGGTACTTCTCCTTTCATCTGCCTGCAGAACGGGGCAGCTCCGAATGATCTGGGCGCAATCTACGGACAATCGTGGCACGACTCGGTCTCCGGCGTGAATATCGGCGGATGCTGACAAGGCTTCGACGACCACGGCATTGAGGCGACTTAGTGCTTGAATCTTCTGGCCACGTCCGCCAGTAAATTCAGCAGACTCGCTACGCCATCAG
>NZ_BOMM01000090.1 GCF_016862195.1 Paractinoplanes ferrugineus
GGTCAGGGTGTTGGCCGCCGAGGCCGCCGACGCGGGGATCGCGGCGAGCCCGGCGACGACCAGCGCGGTCGTGGCCGCGACGACCGAGGCGGTGACGACCGCCCGGCGGACTCCCCGCGTACCGGTGGGGATGGTTTCCGGCATGTCTTCCGTGTCTCCTTCGGGGGTTAAGGAAAACCTTTTCCCGAATCTACTGACGCGACTGCTTGGAAATCAACAGGCCGAGGCCGTCCTGAGAGAAAACGTTTTCCCTCGTTCGTGGAACTTTCGGTCCGGCCTCTGGCCGACTTCCGGCGGCCTGGGCCGGTGCGTGAACGTTTCCCCTAGATGACGGGCCGATACCTTCCGACACTTTTCCGAAACTATTGTTTCGTTCGTGTTGCCGTGTCAGCATGACGTGACATCGAAGCTCGTCGTTGAACTCGGAAACGCGGAGGAGCCATCGTGCCAACACGCAGATCTTTACGGGTACGTCCGCTGATCGTCGGCGCCGTTGCCGCCGTGGCGGCGTTCGGAGCGGTGCTGGTCATGCCGGACGCGAACGCCGCCGCCGGCACCCTCGGCGCGGCCGCCGCCCAGTCGGGCCGCTACTTCGGCACCGCGATCGCCGCGAGCCGGCTCGGCGACTCGACCTACGCCACGGTCGCCGCCCGCGAGTTCAACATGGTCACCGCCGAGAACGAGATGAAGCCGGACGCGACCGAACCGCAGCGCGGCCAGTTCTCCTTCAACTCCGGTGACCAGATCTACAACTGGGCGACCCAGCGCGGCCTCAAGGTGCGGGGCCACACCCTGGCGTGGCACGCCCAGCAGCCGGGCTGGATGCAGAGCCTCGGCGGCAGCGCCCTGCGCCAGGCCATGATCGACCACATCAACGGCGTGATGGCCCACTACCGCGGCAAGCTCGCCGCGTGGGACGTGGTCAACGAGGCCTTCGCCGAGAACGGCAGCCGCCGGTCGTCGAACCTGCAGTCCACCGGCAACGACTGGATCGAGGTGGCGTTCCGCACCGCGCGCGCCGCCGACCCGTCGGTCAAGCTCTGCTACAACGACTACAACATCGAGAACTGGACGTACGCCAAGACGCAGGGCGTCTACAACATGATCAAGGACTTCAAGTCCCGCGGCGTGCCGATCGACTGCGTGGGCCTGCAGACCCACTTCACCGGGGGCAGTTCGCTGCCGAGCAACTTCCAGACCACGCTGTCCAGCTTCGCCGCCCTGGGCGTCGACGTGGCGCTGACCGAAGTGGACGTCACCAACGCGTCGACCAGTCAGTACGCCGGCCTGACCCAGGCCTGCGTGAACGTGCCCCGCTGCATCGGCATCACCGTCTGGGGCGTCCGCGACGGCGACTCGTGGCGTTCCAGTGAGAGCCCGCTGCTGTTCGACAACGGCGGCAACAAGAAGGCCGCGTACACCTCGGTGCTGAACGCCCTGAACGCCGCCGGACCCGCCCCGACCACGTCACCGACGTCGCCCGGGGGCACCACCTCCCCGTCGCCTTCCACCCCGCCGAGCGGGACCGGGCGGATCGTCGGCGCCCAGTCCGGCCGGTGCCTCGACGTGCCGAACGCGTCGCAGAACAACGGCACCCGGGTCCAGCTCTACGACTGCAACGGTCAGGCCAACCAGGCGTGGGCGCTCTCGTCGAGCCGGCAGCTGACCGTCTACGGCAACGTGTGCCTGGACGCCGCCGGCGCCGGCAACGGCTCGGCCGTGCAGATCTACAGCTGCAACGGGCAGGCCAACCAGCAGTGGAACGTCAACTCCAACGGCACCATCACCGGCGTGCAGTCCGGCCGCTGCCTGGACGTCTGGGGCACCGGCAACGGTCAGCAGGTCCAGCTCTACGACTGCAACGGACAGGCGAACCAGCGCTTCACCCTCAGCTGACCTCCCGTGCCGATCCGCCGGCCGGCCCGCGACGCGAATCCCGCGCCGTGCGCCGGCCGGCCGCACGTTGCGCCGCACCGCACCGGCCGGGTGCGGAACCGGGCGACGACGCTCCAGCTGGGCCGACATCGTGGCCGGCGGCCGGGCGGGACTTCAGGCCGGCGGCCGGTTCCGCAGGTCACCGGTGGTGCAGGCGAGGACGGCGCGGCGGACGGCGGCGACCCGCGCGGCGGCGGCCGGCTCGTCGAGCCGGCGCAGACCGCGCAACAGCTCCCGCGCCTCGGCGGCCTCCGCGGCGGAGTTCCGGCCGGCCGGCTCGGGGTCGGTGCCGAGCAGCCAGGCCTCGGCGGCGGCCACGGTGGCGGTGTCCGGGCCGGGGGAGTCGTCGGGACAGGCGAACGGGAGTACGCCGAGATTGCGCAGCAGGTAGCCCTCGAGCCGGTCGAGATCCGACGCGTGGCCGTTCTCGTCGATCGTCAGCGGGATGAGCAGGGTGTCCGGGGACTGGTGGACGGGCCGGTCGGCAGCATCCAGATATTCCTGCGCCCGGCTCGGGCCGTCGGGCAGCCGGGCCAGCCTCGCGAGCGCCGCGCGGGCCGGGGGCGTCACCTCGGTCAGGACGCCGCTGTGCAGCCGGGCCACACAGACCGGCGGGCCGTCGCCCGTGCAGACCAGCTCGCGGGCGGCCGGATCGACCGGATCGCTGACGAAGGCCGATCCTCCGTGCAGGAGCAGCACCGCGGCGGCGGTGCCGAGCGCCGGCGGGATCAGCGCCCTGAGCCGGTCCCGGCGGCGGGTGGCGGCGAACAGCAGCGCGGCGCCGGCGGCCAGGCCGCTCAAGTACAGGATCTGGGCGATGCTGAACCGGCCGGGGAGGCTCGCGAAATCGGTGAGCCCGCCCAGGCCGGTGAAGGGGAACACCAGGCTGCTCAGCCACTGCGCGCGGCCGGCGAGCCACTGGGCGGCGAGCGGCGAGACCAGGGCCGCGATCGCGAGGCCCGGAGCGGTGGCGACGTAGGGCAGCACCCGGCCGATCAGCAGGCCGAACCAGGCGGCGGCGACCACCGCCAGCGCGCCCGCCGTCACCACCCCGGCGAACGCGCCGGTTCGCAGGTAGTGCGCCGTGCTGACGATCCGCAGCGCGGCCAGGGCGGTCGCGCCGACGTAGGCCAGGAACAGCGGGATGCCGTACGCCAGCAGCATCGGCACGACCTGCTGGGCGCGGGGTCGCGGGACGCCGGCGAAGAGTTCACCGACCCGCGCGCGGCGTTCCCGGCCGGCCTGCGCGGCGCCGGCCGCCATCGCGAGCCCGATCAGGAGGGGGAGGTACCACCGCTGGTCGAGGGCCAGGAGCATGTACCCGACAGGCCACCGCTCGCGGCCGCTGTAGAGCAGCCAGGTGCTGGTGACGAGCAGGGTGAGCGCGGCCCACCGGGCCCCCGAGCGGCGCAGCTCGGTCCGCAGGATGCGGCTCGTCGCCACCGGGCGCAGGTCGGACTGCTGCTTCACATCAGGAAGGACGTCACCGGAGCGGGCGAGGGTGCATGCCTGGCTATGGTCTGCGTCACACGTCGGCCCGGAGCGGGCGAGATTAATCGGTTGACTCCGTCGGTAACCACTGTAAACGATATGACGGTTACAGCCCGACTGTCCGCCCGAGGAGTTGCGATGACCGGCCGTACCGTCGAATCCCGCCTTTTCTGCGACGTCGCGCTGGCCCGGCGCATCGAGCGAGCCGAGGCGCAGTTCATCGGCGCCTGCGCCGAAGCCGCGGCCGGCCGCCGCGGTGACCGATCCGGTTTCAGCCGGCCGATCGCCGGTGGTGTCGCCGGCTACGCCGAGCCCGACTCACCGCTGAACAAGGTGGCCGGCCTGGGCTTCGCCGGAGCGCCCGACCTCACCGCACTCGACGCGGTGGAGCAGGCGTACGCCGCCCGGGGCGCGCCGGTCCAGGTCGAGCTGGCCGCCCTCGCCGATCCGGCGGTGCCGGCGCTGCTGGCCGGCCGGGGTTACCGGCTGCTGTCGTTCGAGAACGTTCTCGGCCGGGCCCTCGGCGACCCGGTCGAGCCGGTCGAGGCGCCCGGCGTCGACGTCCGGCCCAGCGGCGACGACGAGTTCGACACCTGGCTGGACGTCGTGGTCGAGGCGGCGCTGCACCCGGATGCGCAGGGTGTGCCCTGGCTCGAGGAGTTTCCCCGGGAGATGCTGGAGAACGCCGAGCGGGACGCGGCCGGGCTGGTCCGGCGTCACCTGGCGCGGCTGGACGGGGTGCCGGCCGGGGGCGGCGGCATGCGCCTCACCGACGGCATCGCCCAGCTCACCGGCGCCGGCACGGCACCCGCGTTCCGCCGCCGGGGCATCCAGAGCGCGCTGCTGTCGGCACGGCTCGCCGAGGCCACGGCGGCCGGCTGCGACCTCGCGGTGATCACCGTCCAGCCCGGGTCGAAGTCGCAGCAGAACGCGCAGCGCCGCGGCTTCGAGCTGCTCTACACCCGGGCCGTGCTGGCGCTGGAACCGAGCCCGCCGCGGGTTGCGCGGACGCGCGACGACGGCAGCGGCAACCGCTTCTGACCGCAACCGCGCGCCCGCGCCGGCCCAACTGCCGGATTCGCCTGCGCACGCGGGCAACCCCGGGCCAAGGTGTACGGATGGGGGTCGGCAGCCTGCCCCGGATCTGGTGGCGCCTGTTTGCCGTACCGCTGGCGGTCTGGCTGCTTCTGACCGCCTGCGGCACGGCCGGCCTGCTGTGGGCGCAGCATCGCAGCCGGGCCGCGGTGGCGGAACGTTTCGACATGCGGCTGGACCTGCTGCGGGACTTCGTCAGCAGCTACGTCGCCGATCTGATCGACCGCGAACGCGAGCAGGCCGAGACGTTCCTGGCCGATCCGGCGGTGGGGCAGCGCGACTTCGAACGATCGGTGGCCGGGTTCGGTTATCCGGCGGCGGTGCTGCTGGACGGTCGCGGCCGGCTCCTGCGCGCGGTGCCCGCCGACCCGACGCAGCTCGGCCGGGACCTGACCGGGCGGTACGCCCATCTGGACATCGCCGTACGGCAGGACCGGCCCGCGGTGTCGCCGGTGGTGTCGTCAGCCGTACGGGGTGAACCGGTGGTGGCCTTCGCGGTGCCGTACACCACCGATTCCGGGCGCCGCGTCTTCTCCGGTGCCGTCGCGATCACCCGCAGCCCGCTGACCGCCTACCTCTCCTCGGCCTGGACCTCGCCGGACATCAGGGTCCAACTGGTCGACACCGCCGGGGTGATCGCCGCGAGCAACCGGCCGGTGGACCGCTCGGCGCCGGCGCTGACCGCGGCCGACCAGCCGCTGGCGGCCGCCCTCGCCCGCGAGGACCACGGCCGCTACCAGGTCGACGGGCGATGGTGGCGGTACGCGTCGGTGGCGGTCCCCGGCGTACCGTGGCGGTTGTCGGCAACCGTTCCGGAGCAGGTGCTGTTCACCACGATCCGGGGCAACGAGATCGCCGGGCGGGTCGCGGTGGCCACCGCCTCCGGGGTCGGACTGCTGGTCGTCGTGGCGGCCGGCCGGGCCCGCCGGAGCCGTCGTGAGATGCAGGCCAGCGAGACCCGGTTCCGCAGGGTGTTCGACAACTCCCAGATCGGCATGTTCATCACCGACGCGGGCGGGTGGTTCGTCCGGGTCAACCCGGCTTTCGTGCGCATGCTGGGCCGGACACCCGACTCGCTCGCCGGGGCGCACTTCGCCGAGATCACCCATCCCGACGACGCGAAAGCGTGCATGGGGATGCTGTCCGACTGTGTGTCCGGTCGCATCGACCACTTCGAGACCGAGAAGCGCTACCGGCACGCCGACGGTTCGCTCGTCGAGGTGATCGTGACCAGCGCCCTGCTGCGCGACGCGACCGGCCGGCCGCAGTACTTCGCCACCCAGATCCTCGACGTGACCGAACGCCGCACCCTGGAACGGGCCCGGGCCCGCCAGCAGGTCGAGCTGTCCGAGCGGGCGGCCCAGTTGCAGCGGGCCAACGTGCAGATGGCGGACTTCATCGCGATGCTCTCGCACGACGTACGCCAGCCGCTGACAAGCGTCGTCGCCGGGGGCGAGCTGCTGCTCGAGGAATGGCCGGAGCTCTCCGACGACGCCCGCTCGGGATATGTGCGCAAGATGACCTCGGCCGGCCGGCGGGCCGAGCACCTGGTCGACGAGATCCTCACGCTCGCCCAGCTCGACGCCGGCGCCATCGTCGCGCACCCGGTGCGGCTCGACCTGTCGCACACCGTCCGGCAGGTGGTCGCCGCGATCGGCGGCACGTCCGGCCAGCTGATCACCGTGCTGGCACCGGATCAGAGCATGGCGCTCGCCGACCCGGCACATCTGCAGCTCATCTTCGGCAACCTGCTGGGCAACGCCCTGAAATACGGTGCCCCGCCGGTGGTCGTCACCGTCACCAACCGCCTGCACCAGGTCGACATCAAGATCACCGACCACGGCGAAGGCGTACCGGCGGTGTTCGTGCCGCACCTGTTCGACCGTTTCACCCGGGCCGAGACCGGGGTCGCGATCACCAAGCCCGGCACCGGTCTCGGCCTCTACCTGGTGCGTCAGCTCGCGGAGGCGGGCGGGATCGCCGTGGCGTACCAGCCGCATCACCCGCACGGCTCGACGTTCGTGCTCACCGTGCCCTGCCCGAGTCCGGCGGCCGCGGTGCCACGGCCGCAGGGCAGCGTCGCACCCACCCGGTGATCCGGTAGCGGTCGGCGCCCGGCTCGATTTCACTCGGCCGGGGTGGAGTGGCATCCCCGCCGGCCGCCGCCCAGCTGACAGGATCGGGCCTGTGAGGACGCCGACGACGCGCAGACTGCTGCTGCGTTCGTTGCCTGTCCTGCTTGTCGCCGTGCTGGCGATCGCCGGCCGCGCGCCGCAACAGATCTCGGAATCCGGCCCGGCCGCCGCGCACGCGCACGGCGCCGCCGACCCCGAACTGTCCGATGTGGTCGCCGAGCGACCGGTCGCTGCCGCCCCCGCGGACCGGACCGACGTGCTCGTCACGCAGCACACCGCCGGTGTCCGCGGTTCCCGCGGCCCGCCCGCCGCCGCGGCCTGATCTTCCGGCACGTCCCTGCCGCCGTCGCGGCGATCCTCGCCTGCCATCCGACATCTGGACGGAATCCCGCCATGAACCTCGTTTCCGAAATGCTGCTGGCCTCGCCGGCCCCGGCCGTCATCTGGGCGATCCTGATGCTGCTGACCTTCCCCGCCCTGTTGCTGCTGAGCAGCCCCGACGGCGAGAGCCGGCCCGGGCCGGTCGGCGGCCGCCGGCGCGACCGTGACCAGTTCGAACGGCCGCGGGACGAGGCCACCCGCGCCGCCCGGTACGCCGAGGAGGTGTACGTCGCCGCGGAACGTGCCCGGCTGGGCGCGCAGCGCTGGCAGCAGGTGCGCGACGAGCTGGAACTGGGCGTGGAAGAGGCCTGGCGGGCATGGCTCGACGCCGACACCCGGCTGCGGGTCGGGCTGACCGCCGCGGCGTGGGGCCGGCCGTGGTCGGTGCGCACGTGCGAGGAGTACGCGGCCCGCGAGCGGTTCCTGCACCGTACGGTCGCGGCCGCGGTGTCGCGGGGGGAGCTGCCCGCGGCGGCGATCGCGGACGCGGTGGCCGGTCGCGACTGGGACGCCCGGCTGCACCCGGTCGAGCAGGAACTGGTCGTCGCGCGGGCCGCGGCGGCGCACCTGCGCGAACGCTACGAGCAGGCGCTGGCGGCGCAGCAGACGGCGTGGCACGACGCCGACCTGGCCCGACGCAACGCCGACACCCTGCACCGCGAGGCCCTCCTGGCGGCCGAGCAGGCGGCCCAGCTGATCCACCGGCTGCCGGCGGCGCAGAAAGCACAGGTACGCACCAGCCCGCGCCCGGTCGTCACCGCCGCGGCGTAGAGATGCGCGGGCGCGGCCGCGAGATATAGGGTTTTCGATATCTTGTGGTCGGTGGCACCTTCCTGTTCTCCTACGGCCAGCCGTGAATCGGCCTTGACCTAGGAGCTCCCATGAGACTCAGAACGGTGACGGCAGGAACTGCCCTGGCTGTTTTCGTCGCGGCGACGGCGGCGCTCGGCGCCCTGCCCGCGGCGGCCTCGCCCGGTGCCACCCTGCTGGCCGCGCCGCCCACCGTCGATGTCGCCGCCGTCAACGCCCACCTTCAGCAACTGCAGAGCTTCGCCACCAGCAACGGCGGCAACCGGGCCACCGGCACGGCCGGGCACACCGCGACGACGACCTACCTGCAGCAGAAGTTGCAGGCGGCCGGCTTCACCGTCACCGTGCAGACCTGCACCACCTGCAACGGCTCGGCGAAGAACATCATCGCCGACTGGCCGGGCGGCGACACCGCCAACACCTACATGTTCGGCGCGCACTCCGACGGCGTCTCGGCCGGGCCGGGCATCAACGACGACGGATCCGGTACGGCCACGCTCCTCGAGGCCGCGCTCCGGCTGGCCGCGAGCAACCCGACGATGACCAACCACCTGCGGTTCGGCTGGTGGGCCGGCGAGGAACAGGGGCTGATCGGCTCCAAGTTCTACGTCAACTCACTGAGCACGGCGCAGAAGAGCGCGATCAAGGCGTACGGGACGTTCGACATGGTCGCCTCCACCAACGGCGGCTACTTCGTGACCGGCACCGACGCCGTCGCGGTGAAGCTGCGGGCGTACTTCACCTCGATCAACGTGCCCACCGAGACGTCGACCGAGTGCTGCAGCGACGACGGCTCGTTCCGCAACGCCGGCATCCCGTCGTCGATCAACTCCGCCGGGGCCAGCTACACCAAGACCAGCGCCCAGGTCACCAAGTGGGGCGGCACCGCCGGGCAAGCGTACGACTCCTGCTATCACAAGGCCTGCGACACCTATCCCTCGAACATCAACAGCACCGCGCTGGGCCGCTGGGCCAACGCCGAGGAGTACGCCCTCTGGACGCTGACCACCGGCACCTCGACCACCAACGACTTCTCGGTGTCGCTGAGCCCGAGCACGGGTGCGGTCACCCCGGGTTCTTCGGCCACCGCCACGGTGAACACCGCCACCACCGCCGGCAGCGCGCAGACCGTCACGCTGTCCGCCTCCGGTGCGCCGTCCGGTGTCTCGGTGAGCTTCAGCCCGGCGTCGGTCACCTCCGGCGGATCGTCGACGATGACCGTCGCGACCACCACGGCCGCCGCACCCGGCTCGTACACCATCACGGTGACCGGGACCGGCTCCGCGACCCGCAGCGCGTCGTTCACGCTCACCGTCAACGGCACCGGCGGCGGGTGCACCGGCGCCGGCCAGAAGCTCGGCAATCAGGGCTTCGAGAGCGGAACCACGCCGTGGACCGCCTCGAGCGGAGTCATCGGCGCGAACACCGGGGACGGGGCCCCGCGGACCGGCACCCGTGACGCGTGGCTCAACGGCTACGGCTCGACGCACACCGACACCCTGTCCCAGTCGGTGACCCTGCCGGCCGGATGCAGTTCGTACGCGCTGTCGTTCTACCTGAAGATCAGCACCGCCGAGACGACCACCACCAGCCAGTACGACAAACTGACCGTGCAGGTCGGCAGCACCACGCTGCAGGTGTTCTCCAACCTCGGCGCCGGCGGCTACACGCTGCGCTCGTACAACCTGGCCGCCTTCGCCGGGCAGACCGTCACCGTCAAGTTCACCGGGGTGGAGGACTCCGGCCTGAAGACCTCGTTCGTCATCGACGACACCGCCCTCACCGTCAGCTGACCGCATCCGGGCGATGCCGCCGGGGCCCGCCCCGGCGGCATCGGGCCGGTTTCAGCGGTCCGTCCGCCGGTCGGCCCGGTCCGGCTCGGACCTGGTGACCACCGCCTTCTCCCAGAAGCTGCGGACCACCGGCACCACCTCCGAGACCGCCGGGATGCCCGGCCCGGTCTCCCGCGCGCCGACGGTGAGCGCCGGCGCCGACCGCTCCAGCGACCCGGCCATCCGGTCGATGTCGGTCAGGATCGAGCTGGTGAGGACCAGCACCCCGGTGTCGTCGATCTGGGTGCGGACCTTGTGCAGCGTCTGCCGGCGGGCCTCGCGCAGACCGTCGAGCAGGTCCTCGAGGGTGTCGGCGTCCTCCGTGGGGTCGGCCGTCGGGTCGGTCTCCAGCGAGGCGTGCGCGGCGAACGCCTCGCCGGCGGCCTCGAGCAGTGGTCCGATGTGGTCCGGTACGCCGGGGTGATCGGGTGTCGCGGCGGCGTCGAACATCGACCGGGCCACCGAGTTGACCTGGTGCACCCCGTGCTCGAGGACGCGGAACGTATGGTGCACCGGGGCCACCTCCGCGATCGGGGTGGTCAGCGACCAGCGGGCCTGCCGGTCGAGGTCCTCGACCGCGTCGACCGCCTCGCCGAGGGTCTCGCCGAGTTCGCGCGACCGCGCCAGCCATTGCGTCGCCTGGTCCCGGCCGTAACCGCGGGCGGCCCCGGCGCCGAGGTCGCTGAGCAGGCGGGCGATCTCGGTGGACAGGTGCGCCAGTTTGTCGTGCGCCCGCTCCAGCGGTGTCATGCCACCGACCAGCGGCGACAGGATGATGCCGACCACGATGCCGAGCCCGGTGGCCCCGACCCGTTCCCAGACCTGGGCCTCGCTGACGGCGCTGCTGGCGACCAGGACGCCCAGCGAGGTGGCCGGCACGGTGACGGCGCCGTCGCCCAGGCGCAGCAGCCGGCCGACGACCAGCCCGGACCCGGCGATCACGGCGATCGACACCGGGCTCGCGCCGAACACCCGCCACACGCACACCGCGAAGCCGATCCCGGCGGTGGTGCCGACCATGCGCCGGATGCCCTCCCGTACCGAGGCGTGCGAACTGAGGTGCACCGACAGGATCGCGGAGATCGACGCGGTGATCGCCCCGACCAGGTGCAGGGTCGCGGCCGCGGACCAGGCGATGCCGGCGGCGATCGCGGCGACCAGGATGGAGCGCACGGTGGCGAGGTCGGCCCGCTCGTACCAGCGGCGGGCGACGCGGCGCAGCGCGTCCGGCAGATGCGGCCTTACCCGGTCGAGCGCGTTGCGGCAGGCGGCCTCGACCGCCGGTTTGACCTTGCGGCGCAGCAACGCCGCGACCAGCGCGCAGAGCATGAGGCTCGCGGCGACGATCGTGATCGGGTTCGCGGACTCGACGAGCGACTGGGGCAACGCTGCGGCTTCCTCTTCACGAGCGGTTGATCCGGTCGCGAGAAGTATCCTCAACGGCATCGGGCAAATGTCTTGAATACGAGAATTGTGACGGCGGTCGCGGCGGCCCCCACGACCGGTGGAGCTCCTACTCTCGGCTGATGCAGATCGCCGAGATTCGCCGCTATCCGGTCAAGTCGATGCTCGGTGAGGTGCTGAGCGCCGCCGAGGTCGACGCGCGGGGGATCGTCGGCGACCGGTGGTGGGCGGTGCGCGACCCGGACGGCAAGTTGGGCAGCGGGAAGAACACCCGTCGATTCCGCCGGATGCCGGGCCTGTTCGACCTGCGGGCGTACGCGGCGGAGCGCGCCCCGATCGTCGAGCTTCCGGACGGCCGGCGCTTCCCGGCCGACGACCCGGCGGGGCACCGTGCCGTCGGCGAAGTGCTCGCGAGGACCGTGACCCTCACCCCGGAAGGACATGTCGCGCACCACGACGAGGGCCCGGTCAGCCTGATCACCACCGCCGCCCTGCGCCGGTTGGGCGAGCTGACCGGTGCCGGACCGGACGGCACGAGCATCGACCCGCAGAGGTTCCGCGCCAACCTCCTGATCGATCTCCCCGGCCGCGGCTTCCCGGAGGAGAACTGGCCGGGCGATCTCCTGCGGGTCGGCCCCGAAGTCGTCCTGCGACCGGTCCGCCGGCTCACCCGCTGCGCGATGATCGACATGGCGCAGGGTCACGCGGCCGAGCGCAACGACCTCCGCAAAGCCCTTGCCGAGCACCACGACCTGGCCTTCGGCGTGTTCGCCTCGGTCGAGCAGCGCGGCCGAATCACTGTCGGAGACACGTGCTCCTGGGCTTGAGCGGCACGCGACGGGCGGGTCAGCCGGCGTAGGTCACGGCGACGTCGAGGATCCAGGTGACGCCGAACCGGTCGGTCAGCATCCCGAAACCCGGCGCCCACGGCGAGGGGCCGAACTTCTCGATGATCTCGGCGCCGTCGGAGAGCCGGTCCCAGAGGGCGCTCACCTCGTCGGCGGTCTCGCCGCGGACGGAGACGAAGAACCGTTCGCCGGTCCGGGTCATACCGTTCTCGCGGGTGGTGGCGCCGGCCGGTGCGGCGGCGGGCGACTGGCCGGGTACGTCGTACGCCATGATCGTGAAGCCGTTGTCGGCGGTGACCTGGCCGAAGACGATCTTGTCGGCGTCGGGCAGTTCCGCGGGCATGCCGAAGTCGCCGTAGGCGACGGCGGTGAGGTGGCCGCCGAAGACGGAGCGGTAGAACTCCAGTGCCGCGCGGGCGTCGCCCCGGAAGTTCAGATTCGTGCCGAAGACCTCCGCGCGACTGCTGGCCCTGCTGTCGCTGTTGCAGACCCGCCGGGACTGGTCGGGCCGGGTGCTGGCCGACCGCCTCGACGTCAGCCTGCGCACCGTGCGCCGCGACGTCGACCGGCTGCGCGAGATCGGCTATCCCATCGCCGCGGTCAAGGGGCCGGACGGCGGTTACCGGCTCGGCGCCGGCACCGAACTGCCCCCGCTGTTGTTCGACGACGACCAGGCCGTGGCTCTCACGGTCGCCCTGCAGATCGCGGCGACCACCTCGGACGGCGGTCTCGCCGAGGACGCCGAACGGGCGCTGAACACCCTCCGCCAGGTCATGCCCGCCCGGCTACGGCACCGCATCGGCGCCCTCGACGTCACCGCCGTCGAGCGGCCCACCACCCGGCCGGCCGAACCGGTCGACGGCACCGTGCTGCTGTCGCTGAGTGCCGCCGTGCGCGACCGCGTGGTCCTGCGCTTCGACTACGGCCCCGACCGCACGCAGCCGCCGCGCCGCGCCGAACCGCACCACGTGATCACCTGGGACGGGCGGTGGTATCTGGTCGCGTGGGACCTCGACCGCGACGACTGGCGCACCTTCCGTGTCGACCGGATGAGCCTGCGCACCCCCGACGGGCCGCGCTTCACCCCACGGCCGCTGCCCGGCACCGACCTCGCCGCGTACGTCACCGGCGTCTTCCGCGGCTCCGGGGACGCCTCGGGAACCTGGCCCTGCCAGGGCACGGTGCTCCTCGACCTGCCGGCCGAGACGGTGGCCCGCTACACCCGCGACGGTCTCGTCGAGCCGATCGGTGCCCACCGTTGCCGGCTCACGCTCGGGTCGTGGTACTGGCCCGGCCTCGCCGCCGCGATCGCCCGCTACGACGCCGACGTCGACGTGGTCGGACCGGACGAGCTGACCGAGGCCTTCGCGCATCTCGCCCGCCGGTTCGCCCGGACCGCGGCTCGTCGCCGGCGGTGAGCGCGCGGCGCCGGACCGACCTCGACCCGGCCCCATCGACCGGCACCGACGGGCGACACCCGCACGCCCGCGGCACAACCGGCCCCGGGCCGGGTCGTTGATGTCCTTGTGGATCTTCGTCTGGCAACCTCACCGCGCCCCGCTCGGCAGGCATCGACGGCTCGGCTGTGGGGGTTCGTGCTCGCGGTGCTGGCCGGCACCGCGGCGGCCCTGCTCGCCATGCCGGCGAGCTGGTCCGACTATGCGGCACGCGACGGCTCCGGGCTCGGGCCGGCCGAACTGACGCCGTACCCGCCGATGTTGCCGGTCCTGATCGTCGCGATCGCGGTAGCCGGGGTCGTCGGTGCCCTTCGCCCGGCGGCGGTGCGTGCCTCGGCCGTGCTGGCCGCCCTCGCCGCGCTGCAGGCCGGCGGCATCGCCCTGGTGGCGAGCCGCGACTGGCGGAACTACGCCGGGGCGGGCGGGGCCAGCCCCGGCCGCGCCGCCGCCGGATCCCTGCTGGCGGTGGGCCTGGTGGCGGTGGCCGTCGCCGCGGTCGGGGTGAGTGTGCTGCTCTATCGCACCGTCCACGGTTCACACCAGCCGCACAGACCACAGGTCGTCGGCGCCGCCATCGCCGGCGTGGCGATCGCCGTCCTCCTGCCGGTCCTGCTGTGCGCCCACTGGAACTACTCCGGTGCCACCGCCGCCGGCCAGTTCTTCCTCTGGTGGTCGCTGCCGTGGGGAGCCGGGATCGCCGCCGCCGGCACGGTGCGGGACGCCGCCGCCCGGCAGGCCGCGTTCCTCGGCGTGCTGGCCTCGGTGCTGCTGGCGCTGCTGTGCGTGGCCGCCCCGACCGTGCAGGGATTCGGCGTCCGCCTGCCCGGCTGAGGTGCCGCCGGCCGGGCGGGTTACGGCGCGACGTCGAGCCGCAGGTCCGGGGTGCGACCGGCGATGAACCGCATCCGCCACCGGTCCGGGAACATCGCGAGCAGGGCGTCATCGCGTACCCGAGTCATGACCTCGACGCTCGCCACGCCCCGCAGGATCTCCTGGCCGGCCGGGTCGGTGCGGGCCGCCACCTGGTAGGGCAGGTGGTCCAGTTGGGCGTGCACCCCGAACTCGGCCTCGAGCCGGTAGGTCGCCACCTCGAACTGCATCGGACCCACGGCGGCCAGCACCGGTGCCTGGTCGCCGCGCTGCTCGGAACGCAGCACCTGCACCACACCCTCGGCGTCGAGCTGTTCGATGCCGCGGCGGAACCGTTTGAAGGCCGACGTGTCGGAGGTGCGCACGACGGCGAAGTGCTCCGGCGGGAACGACGGCAGCGCCGGGTAGCGCACCGGGGCCCCGGCGTACAGCGTGTCGCCGATGCCCAGGGCGGTGGCGTTGACCAGGCCGACCACGTCGCCGGGGTAGGCCTCGTCGATGGTGTCGCGGCCCTGCCCGAAGATCTGCTGGGCGTACTTGGTGGTGAACGGCTTGCCGGTGCCGGCGTGGGTCACGACCATGCCGCGCTCGAAGCGGCCGGAGCAGATCCGCATGAACGCGACCTGATCCCGGTGAGCCCGGTTCATGTTCGCCTGGACCTTGAACACGAACCCGGAGAACTCGGCGTCGACCGGCTGATCCGCACCCTCGGCGGTGGGCCGGGCCGAGGGGGGCGGCGCCAGCTCCACCAGAAGATCCAGCAGCTGGCGTACGCCGAGGTTGGCGACCGCCGCCCCGAACAGCACCGGGGTGCTCGTCGCGGCCAGGAAGGTGGCCTGATCGTGGTCGGCGCCGGTCATCTCGAGCAGCTCGAGCTCCTCGGTCGCGGTGGCCCAGTCGGCGCCGTAGCGCTGCGCCGCCTCGTCCGCCCCCATCTCCTCCTCGATGGCCAGGTCGGCGCCGCCGGGGGAGCGCTGCATGCGGATGAAGACCCCGGTGCGCCTGTCGATCACCCCGTGGAACTGCCCGGCGATGCCGACCGGCCAGGTGAGCGGGGTGGGGCGCAGCCCGATCCGCTGTTCGATCTCGTCGAGCAGGGCGAGTGCGTCGTGGCCGGGCCGGTCCCACTTGTTGATGAACGTCATCACCGGGATGCCGCGCTGGCGGCACACCTCGAACAGTTTGAGCGTCTGCGGTTCCAGGCCCTTGGCCGCGTCCAGCAGCATGACCGCACTGTCCACCGCGGTCAGCACCCGGTAGGTGTCCTCGGAGAAGTCGGCGTGGCCGGGGGTGTCGAGCAGGTTGATCACGGTGTCGCGGTAGGAGAACTGCAACGCCGCCGAGGTGACCGAGATGCCACGCTGCTGCTCCATGGCCATCCAGTCGGACACCACGCCGCGCCGGTCGCCCTTGCCGTGCACCGCGCCGGCCTTGCCGATCACCCGTGCGTGCAGGGCCAGCGCCTCGGTCATCGTCGACTTACCGGCGTCCGGGTGCGAGATCACCGCGAACGTACGCCGCCGGGCCGCTTGCGCGGCAACCCCTGACGCCGGCGCCAGCACGTTCTGACTCACGATCCGCTCCCGGTTATCCGATGTACGACCAGCAGAACCGTATCCTCTCGCGTCCGGTCGCATGCCGGGCCGGTCCGTGACGGCGCTCACCGACGCCGTCCCGCCCGGGGCGGCGGGCGCTGATCATAGGAGCATGGATCTCGATATCGTGCCGGGCACGAGCGGCTTACGGCTCGACGACGTCGCCCACGTGCTGGTGCCCGGGCGGGGGCGGGACGGGTCCGGTTTCGGTCTGACCGCCGAGAGTCTCGATCGGCTGACCGTGGCCGGGCAGTTGTTCGAGCGGGTCGTCCGGCCGGCGGCGGGGCGGATCGTCTGCGCGGGATACAAATCGCCGGGGGACCGTACGGGCACCGAGTGGCGGTCCCCGGAGCCGCCGCACCGGGTGTTCCTCGGCATTCCCGAGGGTGAACTGATGCGGCGGGAGCTGGTGTCCCGGGGCCTGCCGCCGGAGGCGGTCCGGGCCGAGTGCGCGTCGGTGGAGACCGTGACGAACTTCCTGCGGGCCGAGAGCGGTGGCTATTTCGGCGATCGGCGCCCGGTCGCGATCGTGGCTCAGCCCGACCACCTCCGGCGGATCATGTCGGTCATCGCGCCGCGGACGTTACGCCGCCCCTACCTCGGCGTTCTCGTACCGCAGCGGCCGCCCCGGACCGAGCCCTGGGCGGCGACGCTGGCCAGCCGGCTCATCGCGGCCGTGCTGCCCGCCGATCCGCGACTCGCCACCGAACGCGCGACCACCCGCGCCGAGCTGATCTGGCGAATCGTGAACGCGACGGGCCGGCGCCGCTGACCGGTCAGAGGGTGGCCACGTCGACCCCCGCGAACACCGACGCGTACCGGATGTCCGACCAGGGGCCGCCGCCCTGCACCGAGATCGGGAAGCGGCCCTGCGCGGCCTGGGTGTCGAACTCGGTCTGGTACTGCGCGGAGGTCTGGTTGTGCCGGGCGACCCACGGGCCCACGCTGCCGCTGGTGAAGATCGCCGCGTACTGCAGGGCATCGGAGGCGTCGACCGCCGTCGGCCGCATCCCCTGGCTGGTGTACGTGTTGAACCAGGACTGGTAGCCGGCGGAGTCGCCCATCTCGTGCGCCCGCCACTGCACGTTCGCCGTGTTCGGCACGCAGGTCGCGGCGTAGGTACGGTCGGTGGCGCCGCCGTAGATCGCCAGCGAGGTGGGGATGCAGTTGTTGGTCCGCGCCCAGCTCATCAGGCCGGCCAGCGTCCCGGGGCTGGTGGACGGGCCGTCGACCAGGCCGTGCCGGGCCTGCCACGTGCCGGCCGGGCGCTTCTCGAAGATGGCGGCGAACACCGGGTCGGTCCGACTTCCGGTGGCGCTGACCCGTAGCGCGACGTACCCGGCTCCGCTCAGTTCGTTGAATTTCGCCTGGTAGCCGGCGGAATTCAGGCCGTGCACCGCGGCCCAGGCCGGCCCACCCCGCTGAACCCAGACGGCGGCGTAGAGCGGGTTGGACCGGGCCCCGTAGACGCTCACCGAGACCATCCGGTAACCCTGCTGGCTCAGGCTGTCGAAGCGCTGCTGGTGGGTCGCGCCGGACACGCCGTGGTAGGCGTTCACCGCGGCGGCGGCGGCCCGCGCCGGCGCGGACCCGAGAAGACCACCCGCGACCCCGGCGCCGGCGGTGAGGCCGGCGGCGGTCAGCAGGGCACGGCGGGAGAGTACGGAATCGAGTGTCATGGTGGCGCCTCCACGGCCCG
Source organism: Paractinoplanes ferrugineus (assembly GCF_016862195.1). Taxonomy (GTDB): domain Bacteria; phylum Actinomycetota; class Actinomycetes; order Mycobacteriales; family Micromonosporaceae; genus Actinoplanes; species Actinoplanes ferrugineus. The sequence goes on from NZ_BOMM01000090.1 coordinate 17,553, forward strand.
GTGAGCGTCCCTGGCTGGACGCGGCACGCACGACCATGCCACAAATCACCCTTTTTCCGTTTTAAACACCCGGACCGTCGCCCGCCGGAGTTGATTCTTCACACCGGCGAGAAACTGGTGGCCTGCAGGCGCCACGCCTCCCGCTTGTCGATCCGGGTCCGGGCGTGGCAGACCGGGTTCTGGCACTCCAGCGTGTATTTCGTGCGCACCGGGAGCAGCGGGATGAAGAACAGGCTGAACTTCGTGACCTCACGGATGAGCAGCAGGGTGCCGGTCCGGCCGCAGGCGTGACAGATCGCCGCCACCCACCCGAGCGGGTAGGCCTTGGTGCGGAAACCGAAGATCAGTAGCACGCGTACTCCTTGGTCTCGTTCTCTTCCGCGTTTCTCTCCGGCCTTGAAGTGCCCCCTCCGGCGCGGCTCATGCCGGTGCGGCGCCGTCGCGCAGCGATCGGACCATGCTCCGCAGGATTCGGTACGCGTTCTCCTGCTCCGCCCCGGTCAGCCCGGCCAGCATCCTGACCTCGACGGAGCGGACCGCCGCGGACGCCGTCGCCAGGCTTCGCCGACCGTGTCCCGTGAGCCGGGTGGGCAGCACCTTCCCGACCGGCGCCGCGGTTGGCCGGACCACGAGACCCTCCCGTTCCAGGGCCTGGAGCAGCACGTTCATCGACTGCCTGGTCACGAACACGCCCCGGGCCAGCTCCGAGTTCGACAGGCCCGGCCGCTGGGCGAGCAGCTCGAGGCAGGCGTAGCGCGTCACGCTCATCCCGAGCGGCCGCAGCACCTCCTCCATCGCCGCGCGCAGTGCGCTCGAAGCCTCTTTCAGCAGGTAGCCGAGTGATTTCTCGAGATCGACGCCGGCTCCGTCTTGACTCATGTCAGGATTCTGACATAGCCTCCTTCATGTCAGTTAACTGACACAGAGAAAAGGAGCATCATCATGCCCGCCACCGGCCCCGACTTCATCTCGCTGCAGGCCCGCGACCTCGCCGCCTCCCAGGCCTTCTACGAGCGTTACCTCGGCCTCGTCCGCTCCCCGGCCGGCCCGCCGCACGCCGTGGTCTTCGAGACCAAGCCGATCGCCTTCGCCCTGCGCGACCTCGTTCCCGGCACCGACCTCACCTCGGTCCCGCAGCCGGGCATCGGCGCCGCGATCTGGCTGCACGCCACCGACGTCCAGAGCATCCACGACGCCCTCGCCGCCGACGGCCACCCCATCGTCTCGGCCCCCATCGACGGCCCGTTCGGCCGCACCTTCACCTTCGCCGACCCCGACGGCTACCAGATCACCCTCCACGACCGTGCCTGAGGTCGATGCCCAGCCTCGCTCTTGCCGTGCGTCCGGTGTTCCCGCCGGCCGCCGGCGACGCGCGCATCCACCCGGCCGTGCCCGGTGCTGACCTCACCCCTCCGATGGCAGCGTTCGTCGACCCCGGCGGCCGGACCACTGGGATCGCTACACCTCGACCAGCGCGCGTGCAGCACCGAGCCGCGCACGCCGCCACCGGGATCGAGATCGAGATCGGCGGACCCTGGTGAGACGCCCCCACCGAGGCACCACCGAGGCCCCCGCCCTAGGCGTCACCTTCTTGGGCGCCGTCGCCGCCTTCCACGCCCTCCGTGACACCGCCACCGACCGCACCGTTCGCGTCCGCACCCGCGTCACCCGGGCCTTGCCCTTCCGCCCCGACGCGTCCGCCCTCGGTCCTCGACGCGTCGCCCGCTGCCTTTGGCCCGTTGCCCTCGGCCCTTGGCCCTTGGCCCGTCGCGCCCGCCCTTGGTCTCGGCCCAGAGGCGTCGCACCCTGGTCTCGGCCCCGACGACGACACCGGCGGGCGAGTTATCGCTCCGTAGGCGCAAGCGCGCTCCCTCGCGCCCAGGCATGGCCAGTCGCCCGCATCCCCCCGCCTGAGCGCCCTCGACGTCCCTCCGGCCAGCGTGCCTGTGCCCGCCCATCAGCCGCCGAGTAATCGCAATGATATGCAATTTCGCAGTGCCCGCGCCAACGAATTTCTCAGCCATCGGGACGGACCGCCGAATGCGCCGCCCGTGCGAATTATGGCACGATATTTCACCGCCGCCGTTGTCGGTGAGCGCTCTCCTTGGCCCTGAGTAAATCTTGGGGATTGGCATGATCGAATATTTGCTTGGCCTATTCTTGGGGCGGGATAATTTTCGCATGCAGCACCAGCAGCTTTCGTTTTTCTCCCGTGCGGTGACGGTTGCCATGCGGGATCGGACGAGGGCGCGTAATTGGTCGCCGGCCAATGATGAGTTCCGTCGTGAGCATGCGCGTCATCGGCGGTGGGGGCTCGCTCGGCGGTACGGGTGGAAGCTCTGCCGGTCGCATGGTTGCTCGCGGGAGTGCGGCGAGTTGGGCTTGCATGATTCGGTCGAGGCCGTCCCACCGCTGATCTGGCCGGCCGAGGCCACCTTGACCCGCCGGCCGGACTCGTCCTCGGCTGCGGTCGAGCGTGCTCTGTCCTCCGATGTCTCGCAGTCAGATAGTTCACCGCAGCCGAATCGTGGGGCGGGTGTGGTCGCCCCGCTTCCGATCGCGAGCCAGGCAGACTCCCAGCTCCGAGGAGAAGCCGTCCCCCAGGCCACCCCGGCCTTCCGGCTCGGGGCGAGTTCACGGATAGAAGTGGCTGGTCAGACCACCCCCGCGCCCCAATCCGAGCCCGTGCTGTCGTCTGAGCCTGCGCCGTTGTCGGAGCCGGGGCCGTTGTTGGAGCCTGCGCTGTCGTCTGAGCCCGTGCCGTTGTCTGAGCCTGCGCTGTCGTGCGGGCCTGCGCAGCTGTCAGGCCGTGCGCGGTTGTTCGAGGTCGCTCGGTCGTCTGTGACGGCGCCGCCGTTCAGGTCCTGTCGGTCGGCTGAATCTGTGCGCCGGAATAAACCGGTTGGCACAGGGGGCGGCCTGCTGGGCGAGAGTGTCCGGAGGTGGGGCGGCCCCTCCGGACTGAAAACGGCCTGTGGACCGACGCGAGCCCGGATTCCGGGAGTGGGCTTCCGGGGTGAGGGAAGCCCGGGGGCCAGGAGGAGTCCACGGATCGAGGGGAGCCTGCAGAGCGGGAGGGCGCCTCCCGGCTTGAAGGGACCTGTAGCTCGGGCGAAGTCCGCAGCTCGGAAGGATGCCTCCGGACCGAGGAAGCCCGCAGGTCGAGACGGGCCCTTCCGGCTGGGAGAGGCCTGCAGTTCGGGCGGCGCCCGCCAGTGGGAGGGCGGCATTGGATCGAGCTGAGGCCGCTTGTAGGCAGGGCCCGCATGCAGGGATGGGGTCGCCGGACCGAGGAGGGTGCCTGCGAGCCGGGTGCCTGCGGGCCGGGTGCCTGCGGGTCGGCGGAGTGCGACGGATCGAGGGCGCAACGGGCCGGGGAGTGCGAAGTCTGGGGACGCGACGGGGCCGAGGGGACGCGACGGGCCGAGGGGACGCGACGGGCCGAGGGGACGCGACGGGCCGAGGGGACGCGACGGGCCGAGGGAAAGCGACGGGCCGAGGGTTGCAGGTCGGAGGCGTCTCACGGTCTAGGGGTACCGCCGGGGCGGGAGGGGGAGGGCCTGCGGGCCAGGAAGGGCGCGTGCCGCTGGGTGGCTGCGGAACCGCGACCGGAAGTGGCGAGGAGGGGGCGCGGATGGGGGCGGGGTGTGGGGACTGAGAGGGGCCTTGTGGTGGGGCGCGGTTCTGGGCGGTGAGTGGTCTGCATGGCGGCGGAGTCGAGGCGGGGTGAAATGAGTTGCCGGCCGGTGTGGATGCGCCGCGCCGTGCTTTGCTGTTATGGGAGACATTTGGATTGGCGATCCAGGTGGGGAAGGATTGGTTTGTGCGAGGCGCGCGGGGCACTGATGAGATTAGTTGCCGGATTGAATTGATTGTAGGAGGGGAGGGTGCTTTGTGCGCGGGAAAGGGGAAGGGAAAGGGTGCGTGATGGGGGGATGGATGATGGCTTTGAAAACGCGGGCGGGCATTTCTTGCCGGGCGTCGGGGCTGCTACTGGTGGAAGAAGGCGGCTAGGGCATCCAGGACGGCGCCGAATGTTCCGCGGGGGCGGCGGCGGGGGGTGCGGCTGTGGCTGCCTCGGCGGGCGCGGAGGTCGGACGGTCGTACCAGGCGTTCGAGTTCTGCTGTCGAAGTCATGGGTGTCAACCTATGAACCGGGTGCTGGCGGGCGCGTGAGTGGCCGTACTCAATCGGGGCCGTGCGCGGCTCCAGGCGCAAGATGATCGGTCGCCTATATAACGCTTGGCGTTATATATCGACTGAGGTAGCATCCGCGCTGTGACCACCCCCATCGAGCGGCGCTACCGGCGGCTGCTGCTGGCCTACCCGCGCTACTACCGCGAGCACCGCGGCGCCGAGATTCTGACGACGGTGCTGGAGATGGCCGAGGACGGTCACCGGCCCGGCCCGCACCTGGTCCTCGCCGGGCTGCGGCAGCGCTTCAAACTGCCCGCCCGGAGCCCGCTGGCCTGGGTGGCGGCGCTGCTCGCCGCTGCCGTGCTGGGTGGGTTCGGCGCCGCCGCCGGCACCTGGATCGCCTGGCGGACCGCCGCCGCGGTCCCGTCCGACCAGCAGGTGCAGGCCCTCAACGCCGCCCTGACCGGGATGCCCGGCGAGGCCCCGCTCTTCCCCGAGACGTCGGGGCAGCAGGGTCCGAGCGTCCTGGTGCTCACCGACGGCGCCCGGGAATGGTCGGCCGCCCGGGTCCGCGACGCGCTCACCGGTGCCGGGTGGCGGATCGCGTCGTTTCGGGAGAGCGAAGCCCGCACCCAGCCCCGAGAGGACACGAATGCCAGCTTCCCGACCACGTTCGGTTACTGGGCGGCGACCAGCGGCGGGCTGAGGATGAACGGTAGCGCCGAGGTCATCGCCGGCAAACCGTTCGAAGACGGGGGCTATTACGCCGCCACCTATCGCCTCACGGTGTGGCCGGTCGAGCCCGCCGTGCTGCGGCCGCTGACCGTCGCCGGGATCGTCGCCGGTCTGCTCGCCGGTTGGCTGCTGGTGGCCGCGCTCGCCCGCCGCCGGCTCGCGACGGCCCTGGCCGCGGTCGGTCTCGCCGTCGCCACGGCGCCCGCCTACCGGTTCTACCGCGAGGCGCACGACGTGCTGGTGTACGAGCGCGGGGCGCCCTACCCGGTCACCGTGGACGGCTCGCACGGCGGGACGCTGACGCTGATCTGCACGGTCGCCGGCGTGCTGGCCGTCGTCGCCGCGGTGCTCGCGGCGCGGGACCGACAGGCGTTGCAGCCCGGCTGGCCCGGCCCGGTCGGCCCAGGTCAGCTCAGGCCAGGCGGGTCAGGCCGGCCTGGTGGAGCCTGACGACTGGGGGAGGGCTGCCTCGCGCTTGACCGGGTAGCTGTCGCGCAGGTCGGCCGGGGTGGTGGCCCGGTCGAAGTGCCAGCCCTGGCCGAGGTGGACGCCGGCGTGGGCCAGGGTGGCGGCGTCGGCCGCGGTTTCGACGCCCTCGGCGACGACGGTGGCGCCGACGGCGCCGGCGAGGTCGGTCAGGGCCCGGACGACCACGGAGAGTACGTGGTCGCCGGCGACCCCACTGACGATGCTGCGGTCGAGTTTGATGACGTCGGGTGCGGTCGCGACGATGTGCCGCAGTGACGAGAAGCCCGCGCCGACGTCGTCGATGGCCAGGCGCATGCCGCGGGCTCGCAGCGGGGCCAGCACGCCGCGGAGGTGGTCGTAGTCGTGGATCGGATCGTGCTCGGACAGTTCGAGCACGATCCGCTCGAGCGGCAGGCGTTCCAGGAACCGCCGGCCCTCGGCGGTGAACAGGGTGGCCGGCGAGATGTTCATGGCGATGTAACCGGACACCGCGCTCAGATGGGTGGCGGCCCGGTGCAGGGCCGCTATCTCCAGGCTCTCGCGCTCGTCGATGGCCTCGGCGTCGGCGAAGCACTCGTCCGGGGGTCGGTGCCACTCCTGCGGGAACCGGCTGAGCGCCTCGGCGCCCACCCGCCGGCCGGTGGCCAGGTCGACGATCGGCTGCAGCAGCACCATCGGGCCGCCGCGCCGCATCAGCGGGCGGAGCCGGGCCTCGATCTCGGCGTTGCGGCGCCGCTGCCGGACGTCCGGCTCCATGATCATCGCCGCGGCCTGGGCGAGGACCTGCATCAGTGCCCGGTCACGTTCGGTCAGTCGGGGGTCGGCGGTGAGGCCGGCGCCGCAGAACGTTCCGTAGACGGTGCCGTCACTGAGTTGCACCGGCACCGAGATGAAGCTGCGGATTCCCAGCTCGGCGCCGGGAAGGCGGAGCGCGGCCGGGAACTCGGCGACGTCCGGGATGACCGCCGGCAGCACCCCGTCGATGATTGCCTGGCAGAACGAGGTCTCCTGCGGCTGCGTCATGCCGTCCGGCAACGGCAGCTCGGACTCGATCACCTCGAGGTGCTGCACCGTGCCGTCCATCCGGCTCAGGAACGCCAGATCCAGCCCGAGTGAACGCCGGGCGGTCCGTAGGAGCTCCGCTACCTGTTGCTCCGCCTGGCCACGCTCGGGCATGTGTCTCCTCGCTGCTCGCTTCTGCGGCCGTCCTATCGGCGGCGGAACCGATCGGCTGAGCGATTAGCACGACCCCGGAACAGCGCGGGGCCACAGCGGCGTACCGCTGTGGCCCCGCGCCCGGAGATCCTTGCTCAGGACTTGAAAGCGTCCTTGATGTTCTCGCCGGCCTGCTTGAGCTTCGAACCGCCCTGGTCGGCCTTGCCCTCGGCCTCGAGGCTCTTGTCGTCGGTGGCCTTGCCGACGCCTTCTTTGACCTTGCCGCCGATTTCCTCGGCCTTGTTGTCGACCTTGTCATCGAAAGCCATGGCGCACCTCCACGTCGTTGTGCCTACCGCCCCTCTCTACCCGCTGCCGGCCCGGGTAACCGTGCCGGCGTTGTCGAGGGCGCCGGTTAGTCTCGCGGGCATGTCGCTCCCGTCGCCCCGCAACCGTCCGGCGTTCCTGGTCGACCTGCTGGTCTCCGGTTCGGTGGCCGGGCTGGCGGTGTGGTGGTGGCACCAGTTCCGGCTGGGCGGCCTGCTCTTCGGCGGCCTGACCGGCCTGGCGCTGCTGGGCCGGCGCCGGCGGCCGGTGGTGGTCTTCGCGCTGGTCGCGGCGTTGACCGCGGCATTCGTGCCGATCAGCGTCGGCGGCTCCGCGCTGCACGAGGGGATGCTGCTGGTCGCCCTCGCCGTCGCGATGTACTCCGTGGTCGTGCACGCCGAGCGGCTGCGCACCGGGGCGATCGTCGGGGTGATGGCCCTGCTCTGGGCAACCGTGCTGCAGGCGTGCCGCACCTGGCTGGAATGGGGGGCGCCGCCGACGTTCGACAGCGTGGGCTCGGTCCTGCTGGGGTCGGCCGGCTACGGGGCCGTGGTGTGGGCGGCCGGGCTGAGCGTGCGAACGTTCTGGCAGCAGCGGAAGGTCGCCGAGGAGCGCGTGCGGACCGCGGAACGGGAGCGGGAGCATGTCACCCGGCTGGCCGTGGCGCAGGAGCGCGCGCGGATCGCGCGGGAGCTGCACGACATCGTGGCGCATTCGCTGTCGGTGATGATCCTGCAGGCCAACGGCGCCGAGTACGCGTTCGAGCACGACCCGCGGCGGGCCCGCGAGGCCCTGCGCACGATCGGCTCGACCGGCCGGGACGCACTGGGCGAGATCAAGCAGCTGGTCCAGATGCTGCGCGACGAGGGGGCGGACGACCACGATCCGGTGGCGCTCGACCGGGTCGGCGCGGTGGTGGCCCGGGCCCGGGACGCCGGGCTGGCGGTGCACCTGGTCGTCGACGGCAGCCCGCCCGACGTGCCCGGCGGCATGGCCCTGGCGGTCTACCGGATCGTGCAGGAGTCACTTACCAACACGCTCAAGCACGCGGGGCCGGCCACGGCGGCGACGGTTCGGGTGGCGTACGGCCCGGACCGCATCGAGGTGGACGTGACGGACACGGGAGCCGGGGTGCCGCGGGTGGTGCCGGGCGGGCACGGCCTGGTCGGGATGCGTGAGCGGGTCAGCCTCTACGGCGGCGCGTTCGACGCGGGCCCCCGGCTGGGCGGCGGTTGGCGGGTCCGCGCGCTCATCCCGCTGCTGGCGAAGGCGGCGGTGTGATCCGGGTGCTGCTGGTCGACGACCAGCAGCTGGTGCGCGCCGGTTTCCGGATGGTACTGGACTACCAGCGGAACATGACTGTGGTCGGGGAGGCGGGCGACGGCGAGGAGGCGCTTCGCTTGTTGCGTACGACCGAGGCCGACGTCGTCGTGATGGACCTGCGGATGCCGGTGCTCGACGGGGTGGCCGCGACCAGGCGGATTTGCGCCGCCGGCCCGGCCCCGCGGGTGCTGGTGCTGACCACGTTCGACACCGACGAGGAGGCGTTCGCCGCCCTGCAGGCCGGGGCGAGCGGGTTCCTGCTCAAGAGTGTGCCGCCGGAGGAGCTGCTGTCGGCGATCCGGGTGGTGGCGGGCGGCGAGGCGGTGGTGGCGCCCCGGGTGACGCGGCGGCTGCTCGACCGGTTCGCGGGCCGGTTGGTCAACGGTGCCGCCCCGGCCGATCGATCCGCCGCGGCGGCCGCCGGCCTGGCCGGGCTGACCGAGCGGGAGCGCGAGGTGCTGCTGCTGGTGGCCCAGGGGTTGTCGAACGCCGAGATCGGTGGCCGGCTGCGGGTGGCCGAGGCCACGGTCAAGACCCACGTCGGCCGCATCCTCGGCAAGCTCGGGCTGCGGGACCGGGTGCAGGCGGTGGTTCTCGCGTACGAGTCGGGCCTGGTCCGCCCCGGCGCCGAGACCTGAGACCCGAGACCTGAGACCTGAGACGGACGGGTACGACTCAGGTCGTACGCCGAGGACCAGCCTTCGCGGGGACGCCGCCCGCCGCCCGCGCCCCTAGCGTCGTGATCGTCATCGATCATCGACCCCGTGGGAGGCCACCGTGCTGGCTCTGGAAGCCGTCGGACTGAGCAAGGTGTACGGCGGTGGTGAGGCGGCGGTCTGGACAAGCCGACGAGCGGCGCGGTGCGCATCGGTGGCACCGACCTGACCACGCTCACCGACCAGCAGCTGACCATGCTGCGTCGCGACCATGTCGGGTTCGTCTTCCAGAAGTTCAACCTGCTGCCGGTGCTGAGCGCGGCGGAGAACATCACCCTGCCGCCGGCGATCGCCGGCCGCCGGCCGCCGGCCCGAGCCGGCGTGACCCTGGTGTCCACCCTGACCATCGTCGCCACGAGCGCCGCGGGGCCCGGCCGAGCGGGAGGCGGACGCCAAGGTGGCCGCCCACTTCCTGGTCACCGACGGCAACGAGTTCTCGATCCTGCCGCCCGCCCTGGTCACCGCGCTGCGTGGTGAGCCCCGGGTGGGCGCCGTCTACCCGCGCTACAACGCCTTCGACGACAACGGCGACTTCTATGTGTACGCGGGATACGACCGGCTCCTCAACCGCAGGTACGGCCTCCCCGCCGGACCCGGTCCGGACACGGCCTGAGCGAGGTACAGATCGACCCGGCCGCCGGTGCCTCCGCCGCCGACATCAGGGCCGCCCTCGACCGCGTCGCCCGGTCGTTTCCCACCATGAAGATCTACGACCACGACGACTACGTGGCGAAACTCAACGAGCCGTTCACCAAGTCCCTCACCGTGGTGACCGGCCTGCTCGTCCTGGCCGTGCTGATCGCCCTGATCGGCGTCGCCGACACGCTGACCCTCTCGGTCCTGGAACGTTCGCGCGAGAACGCCCTGCTGCGGGCCGTCGGCCTGACCCGCCGCCAGCTGCGTGGCACCCTGACCACCGAGGCGCTCGTGATGTCGCTCTGCGGCACGGTGCTGGGAGCGGGCGCCGGGGTCGTCATCGCGCTCGCCGTCCTGCGCACCATCGCCGGCCACGGCCCTGCCCCTGGTGATCCCGTGGGACCGGCTCGCGATCCTGCTCGCGGTCGCCGCCCTGGCCACCTCGCTGATCCCGGCCGCCCGCGCCGTACGCCGCCCGGTCGTCGCGGACCTGGCCACCGAACAGCGGTTCGGCGGCGGGCTCAGAGCGTGGCCAGGGCCTCGATCAGGGCCGCCGGCGGGGTGCTGCCGGGCCGGTCGGAGACCTGGCCGTCGCCGAGTTCCACGACGCGCCAGACCCCGTCGTCGCGGCCCGTCAGGTCGACGGTGACGAACGGCAGGCCGGTGGCGGCGACGGCCCGGCCGAGCGCGGTCAGGTCGAGGCCGGCCGGTGGCCGGGCATCCGGGGTGTCCGGGTGCGCGGTGACGAGCCGGCAGCTGCCGTCGACCCACCACGTGCGCACCTCGGGACCGTTGAACGCCTCGTAGCGGCGCAGCACGAAGCCGCCGGCCAGGTCGTCGCCGCGCAGCTCGAGCATCCGGTGGGCGACGGACCACGCCTTGGCGGCGTCCCCGAGGTCGGGGATGAAGGTCGCCTCGTGCCAGTAGTGCTTCATCGACTTGCTGTAGTCGCGCACCACGGCCGGTCCGTCGCCGAGGGCGCGCCGGGCGATGTGGAAGTCGGCTTCGGCGGTGCCGCTGGTCCACACCGACTCCGGGGTGAGGTCGGCGAGCGCGGCATACCAGCCGGGCAGCTCGTGGCCGCGCCGGTACTGCTCGGCATCGGTGCGCAGGCGGGTGCCGCGGGCGGCCAGCGCCGCCTCGAGGCCGGCGTAGGCGGGGCCGGACAGCATCCAGCCGCGGTAGACGGCAACCTCGTCGCCGGGCACCCGGGCGGTCGCGGCGACCGGATCGCCGGCGACGGCGTCGTGCTCGACGAGCGCGACCCGCCAGCCCAGCTGTTGTGCTGCCGCGTGCTCGCCGGCGAAGTGCTCGTCGACCCGGCGTGGCCGCACGACGTCGGCCGGTAGTAACAACAACATGAACCGACATTGTCCTCGCGAGCCGGCCGGGCGGGTGAGTCGGGGCGGGTGAGTCGGGGCGGCCGAGCCGGGGCCTATCGCCCGGGGCACATCTGTTTCGGCCGGACCGCCGGGAAGTGCCGGGCCCAATCGACGTCGACCGGCGGCCCGGCGCAGATCTCCCGGATCACCGCGGGCAGATCACTGTCGATGCGCCACAGTGCCGACGTGCCGTCCAGCAGCGACAACTCGGTGCCGCTGAGGCGGGGCGAATTCAACCGCAATCCTTGGGTACGCAGGGACAGCACCGTCCGGCCGTCCCGGGCGTCCCAGATCCGGGCCTGCGCACCGTCGACCACGGCAACGGTGCGGCCGGCCGGATCGAAGGCGGACATGGCCATCTCGTCCAGACCGTCGGCCCGGGCCACCACCCGCGGGGCCCGCGGATCGGCGACGTCGAAGATCGTCGTGGTGACGTTGCCCAGGTACGAGGTGACGGCGAGCAACCCGGCCGGGCCGGCCTGCACCCCGGCCGGATGCGGGACGCGCGCCACGGTCGCGATCAGGTGGCCGTCCGGGGTCCAGCTCTCGATGGCGTCCTGATCACCCTCGCGGCGGCTGAGCACGACGCTCGAACCGTCGGCGAGCACCGCCGTCCCGACGACGTCCGCCGCGGGCAGCCGGTGCACCGACCGGTCGCCCGTACGCCAGATTCTGGCGGTCTTGTCGGCTCCCACCGCACTCAGCACGGAACCGGTGCGGTCCATGCTGTCCAGCAGGCCGAGGCCGGCCGGCACCGCGATCTCGCGCGGGTGGTCGAGGTCGGCCAGGTCCCACAGGGCGGATCGGGTGTGCCCGGCCCGGTAGATCGCGCGGTGCTCGTCGAGGCTGCTCCGGTACAGATGGCTGTCCGCGGTGCGGAGCGTCCCGGCCGCACGCCAGCTCGTACCGTCGCGTTGCCAGAGCTGTTCCTCCTCGTCCCGGGCGGCATAGGTGACCGCGTACCGGCCGGGTGGGTCGGTGTAGCCACGCCCGAGAACGCTGGCGCCACCCGCGGCGTGCGCGAGAATCAGCACGTCGCGGGCCTGATCGGTGGGTGCGAGCCGGTAGGCGGCCAGGGCCAGCGCGGCCGCGTTGCGGGGCCGGCCGGCGATCATGTCCCGGGCGGTGTCGGACGCTCGCAACGAGAGCGCCTCGTTGCGTTGCCGGGTGGCTTTGCGCTGGGCGGCCGAGGCGGCGAACGCGGTGCCGGCGAGCAGGACGGCCAGGGCGGTCAGCGCCGCGGCCAGCCGGCGCAGCCGGCGGGTGGCCCGCCGGTCGGCCCGCGTGCGGGCGTCGTCGGCGGCCAGACCGGCCTCGAGGAACTCGCGTTCCCGCTGGTTGAGCTGACCGCGCAGCAGCGCCGCCTGCTCGAGGCGGGACCCGCGGTAGAGGGTGTCGGGGTCGCGGTCGTGTGCTTCCCAGATGGCGCAGGCCTCGGCGAGCCGATGCTGCACCCGCAGGGTGTCCCGGTGCCGGGCGAGCCAGCCGGCCAGCCGTGGCCAGGCCCGCAGCAGGGTCTCGTGGGTCAGCTCGACGGTGTCCCGGTCGATGGTGATCAGCCGGGCGGCGGCCAGCTGGTCGAGGAGCGAATCGGGCACCGGCAGGTCGGCTCGCCGGGCCCGCCGTTTGGTGTCCTCGGTGCCGTCACCGGGAACCACCAGCCGCAGGAACAGCTGCCGGGCCGCCGCCCGGTCGTCCTCGGCGAGCTGCTCGAAGGTTCGTTCGGCGGTCCGGGCCAGGGCGTGCTCGATGCCGCCGACGTCCTCGTAACCGGCCAGGGTGAGGGCCATTCCCCGGCGCCGGCGCCAGGTCTCGGCGAGCGCGTGCGACACCAGGGGCAGGGCGGCCGGCTGCCCGGCGACATCGGAGACGAGCCGGGCCACCAGCGCGGTCTCGACCGTCGCGCCGGCGCGGGCGGCCGGTTCGGTGATCGCCGACCGCAGTTCCTCCGTCGACATCGGCCCGACCAGGACCTGCGCCCGGTGCAGCGCGGTGACCAGCTCCGGGAAGCGGGCGCAGTGGCCGTAGAAGTCGGCGCGCACACTGATCACGACGCGGGCCCGCGGCCCGGCGCCGCCGGTGAGCGCCCGGACCAGCCAGAGCCGGTCGGCCGCGGCGCAGAGCGTGAAGGCCTCCTCGAACTGGTCGACCACCAGCAACACGTCGTCGGCGGCCTTGGCGAGCCAGCCGCGCAGCGCCTCCGGGCCGGCCGCCAGGTCACTGCGGACCCGGTCGACGGGCTGGTCGGCGAGATCGGCGAGCGCCACCGCCAGTTCGGTGATCGGGTCGGCGCCGGGGGTGATCAGGATCGGGGTGCGCTCGCTGCGGGCGATCAGCCCGGCCCGCAGCAGCGAGGACTTGCCCGACCCGGAGGACCCGAAGACGCCGACGAAGGAGCGCTCGCCGACGAGCGTCTCGAGCGTTCCGACGAGCGCCGAACGGCCGAAGAACCGGTCGGCGTCGCCGGTCCGGTAGGCGGCCAGACCCACGTACGGTGCCTCGGCACTGCCGGTTCCCGGCTCCGCGCCGGCCAGGCCGCGCCATCGCTCGGTCCATTCGTCGATGTCGCCGCCGCAGGCGCGGACGACCGCGCCGGTGATGGCGAGGCTGGGCAGACGCCGGCCGGACAACGCGTCGGACAGCGCGGCGGCCGAGTAGTTCGTCCGTTTCCCCAACTCCCGGTACGAGACCCGGCCCGCTTGCCGGCGAAGTCGTCGCAGGTCACCGGCGAACCGCAGGAGGGGCGTGTCCTCGGACTCCAGTGGACGTTCCTGTCGGGGCACGTCACCTCCATCAATCGTCCGCACCGCCGGGCAGTGTCCGGCGTTTGTTGTTCAGTGGCCGGAGCCGAACCTGAACAATCCCTGGCTGCTTAGCGTCGGGACGTCCCGTGTCACCCGGCGTTCACGGGACCGACCCACTCCACAGTAGATGCCTCGCCGACGGCATGAAGGAGTCAGATGAGATCCGCACGAGCAGGCAGGGCAGTCGCGGTGGCCGCCGCCGCGACCCTGGGCATCGGCGCCGTTCCCGTCCCGGCGCCCGCCGCCCCCCGACCCGGTCCGGCCACCTCGGACCGCCACCACGAGCACCGGCGAGCCGGTTTCGACGCCCGTACCCCGGACGCGCGTACTCTCCTGCGGCTGCGCTCCGCGCCCCGGCCGGCCGGGGTCGTCAAGCTCCACGACGAGCTCGGCGTGCAGGGCGTGGTGGACCTGGACCCGCAGACCGGGACCGCCCGCCGTGTCGCCCGGCTGGACGGCTTCCTCACCGCGGCGAGCCGCAAACCGGCCAAGGAGATCGTCGTCGCCTATCTGGCGGCGCATCCGGCGGCGTTCGGCCTGAGCGCGGCGGAGATCGCCGCCTTGCGCCTGCGCAAGGACTACGTCGACATCGACGGCACCCACCACCTGAGCTTCGAGCAGATGGTCGGCGACGTGCCGGTCTTCAGCAACGGCGTACGCGCCGACGTCACCGGGGACGGCCGGCTCATCCAGGTCACTGGCTCGCCGGTGGCGGCCCTGCCGGCCTCGCTCGGCAGCGCCCGGATGACGGCCGACCAGGCCCGTTCCGCGGCGATCAAGGACGCCGGGTCGACCGCTGCCGTCCGGCCCGACGACCCGGCCAAGCTGGTCGCCTTCGCCACCAGCGGCGGAACCCGGCTGGCCTGGCAGACCCTCAGCACCGGGCCGGGCTATCTGCACGTGATCGACGCCGCCACCGGCCGTGTGCTGTACCGGCAGGACCTGCTGCTCAACGACAACGCCCCGCAGGCCACGGTGTGGCAGAACTACCCGGGTGCCCCGCTCGGCGGCACCCAGCAGCGCCGGTCCCTCGCGGGCTGGCTCGCCCCCGGCGCGACCAGCCTCAACGGTGACTCGGCGCACGTGTTCCTCGACGTCAACGACGACGACAAGGCCAACCCCGGCGAGGAGGTCGCGCCGAACGCGCCGGGGGACTGGCGTTTCCCGTTCAAGGACTTCACCGCTCAGGCCGGGCCGCCCTGCGCCGCCGACAAGCAGTGCTCCTGGGACCCGGCGACGGCGTACTCGTGGAAGGACAACGCGCGGCAGAACGGGGCGCAGCTCTTCTACTACGTCAGCAGCTTCCACGATCACCTGGAGAAGGCGCCGATCGGGTTCACCCGGTCGGCCGGCAACTACGAGACCGCGGACGGCGACCCGATCGAGGTGAACGGGCTCGACGGCGCCGACACCGCGGACGGCCGGCCCGACGGCGACCACATCGACAACGCGAACATGCTGCCCACGCCCGACGGCGTACCCGGACACATGCAGATGTACCTGTTCCACTACCCGGACTCGGACGACCCGTTCGTCCCGGGCAACTCCGGTGACGAGGCCGACGTCGTCTACCACGAGTACACCCACGGCATGTCGAACCGGCTCGTCGTCGACGCCTCCGGGAACTCGACGCTCACCGGCCAGCAGGGCTACTCGATGGGCGAGGCGTGGAGCGACTGGTACGCCTTCGACCACCTCGCCGCCTCGGGCTACCAGAAAGACACCGCCGCGCCCGGCGAGGTGCTTGTCGGACGGTACGTCGGCAACGACCAGAACCTGATCCGGACCCAGCCCCTGGACTGCCCGGTCGGGGCGAGCGCGGCCGCCTGTCCCGGCACCGCGGGGGCCGGCTCCGGCGGCTACACGTACGGCGACTACGGCAAGATCCTCGGCTTCGCGGAGCCGCACGCCGACGGCGAGATCTGGAGCGAGACCCTCTGGGACATGCGCACCGCGCTCGGCACGAAGCTCGCCGAATCCCTGATCACCCGGGCCATGGAGCTGTCCCCGGCGAACCCGTCCTTCCTCGACATGCGCAACTCGATCCTGATGGCCGACAAGGTCACCCGGGACGGGCGCGACCAGGCCCGGATCTGGAAGGTGTTCGCCGGCCGGGGGATGGGCTGGTTCGCCGCCGACCTGGGCGGCGACGACGTCACGCCGATCGAGGACTTCTCGATGCCGCCGCTGCGGGACGGGTCGCGGACGTCGCTGACCGGGGTGGTCACCGATGTCGACTCCGGCCGCCCGGTGGCCGGTGCCACGGTCGGCTTCGCCGGCCACAGCTCCGGCTTCGCCGACTCCTACCAGGCCACCACCGACGCGAACGGCCGTTACACGATCACCGGCGTCCGGCCCGGTGGCACCTATCCCGAGGTCACCGCGACGCTGCCCGGCTACGAGACGGACATGCGGGACATCCGCGTCCGTACCGGGGTCAACCATGCGGACTGGACGTTGCGCCGGGACTGGGCGGCGACCGGCGGCGGCAGCCGGGTGACCGACGTCAACGGTGACGACTACTCGATGATCGGCTGCGGCCCGGCGGCCGCGGTGGATGCCTCGCAGCGGACCGGCTGGAGCACCGACGCCACCTACGGCGCCGACGGCCGGATCGACCCCCGCCATCTGGTCGTCCAGCTGCCCGCCGCCGTCGACGTGACGTCGATCGCGATCAACCCGTCCGGCAACTGCGGTGACGACCAGAGTGCCGCCACCGGCGACTACCGCGTCGAGACCTCGGCCGACGGCCAGACCTGGACGGTCGCCTCGGCGGGCCACTTCGGGACCGGGAACCGGGACCGGATGAACGAGGTCCCGCTCGCCACAGGCAGCACCGCCGCGGTCCGCTACCTGCGCTACACGATGCTCGGCACCCAGATCGCCGAGGAGGGCGCCACCTGTCCCGATTTCTATTCCGGTTGCTACTACGTGGACACGGTCGAGATCGGTGTCTACGGCAGCTCGCACTGAGCCGTCCGGTGTCGCGGGCCTTCGCCACCAGTGAGACAGCAAGGAGACATGCCATGCGATATCCCCGCGTCGTCGCGGCGGTTGCGGCCGCCACCCTGGCCCTCACCTCGGCGGCCTGCGGTTCCAGCGAGAAGACGACGGACAAGCAGAACCCGTCCGGCACCGCCGGCGCGCTGATCGGCGTCACCATGCCCACCCGCTCCTCGCAACGCTGGATCGGCGACGGCGAGAACGTCAAGCGAGAGCTCGAGGCGCTGGGCTACAAGGTCGACCTGCAGTACGGCGAGGACGACATCCCGACCCAGGTGAATCAGATCGACAACCAGATCACCCGGGGCGCCAAGCTGCTGATCATCGCCGCCATCGACGGCAAGGCGATGACCACCCAGCTGCAGAACGCGGCGGACAACAAGATCCCGGTCATCGCGTACGACCGGCTCATCCGCAACAGCCCGAACGTCGACTACTACGCCACCTTCGACAACTACAAGGTCGGCATCCAGCAGGCCAACTCCCTGCTGACCGGGCTCAACCTGGTGAACGCCGACGGAACGCCGGGGACCGCGAAAGGACCGTTCAACGTTGAGCTGTTCGCCGGCTCCCCGGACGACAACAACGCCACCTTCTTCTACAACGGCGCGATGTCGGTGCTCAAGCCGTACCTCGACAGGGGCGTGCTCAAAGTGCCGAGCAAGCAGCTCGACTTCCGCAGCATCGCGATCCTGCGATGGCAGGCCCGGACCGCCCAGGACCGGATGGAGAACCTGCTGACCTCCACCTATCGTTCCGGGCTGAAGGTCGACGGGGTGCTCTCACCCTACGACGGCCTGTCCATCGGCATCCTCTCCGCGCTCCGCAGCAACGGGTACGGCACCGGTGGCCGCGCCTATCCGGTGGTCACCGGCCAGGACTCGGAGACCGCGTCGGTGAAGTCGATAATCGCCGGCGAGCAGTACTCGACGATCTTCAAGGACTACCGCGACCTCGCCAAGACCAGCGCGCAGATGGCCGACGCGATCCTGCGGGGCCAGAAGCCGGCCACCAACAACGACAAGGATTACGACAACGGCGTGAAGGTCGTGCCGTCGATGCTGCTCAACACGAGCATCGTCAACAAGGGCAACTACGCCAAGGTGCTCCTCGACAGCGGCTTCTACACCAGGGCCCAGCTGCGCTGACGCCCCGGTGAGCCGCCCACCCGCACGGCGCCGCACCGCCACCGCCACGGTGGTGCGGCGCCGTGCGCACGTGTCCCGGCGGACCCCTAAGATCTACCCCGGAGGTAACGAATGACCGTGCAGTCGATCCGCAAGATCGGGGATCCGGTGCTTCGCCGGACCGCGGAACCGGTGACCGTCTTCGACGCCGAACTGGCCGCGCTCGTCGACGACCTGACCGAGACCCTGGCGGCCTCGGGCGGCGCCGGTCTCGCCGCCCCGCAGATCGGCGTCGGGCTGCGGCTCTTCGCCCTCAATCCGAACCTGCCGGGCAACGACCGCAAGCTCGACCACCTCGTCAACCCGGGCCTCGAGTTCCCCGACGAGCAGGAGCAGAGCGGCCCCGAGGGCTGCCTGTCGATCCCGGGCATCTATCTGGACACCAAACGGCGGATGAACGTGGTCGCCAAGGGCCTGACCAAGCACGGCGACCCGGTGCAGATCGTCGGGGAGGGGCTGCTGGCCCGCTGCATCCAGCACGAGACCGACCACCTCGACGGGGTGCTGTTCGTCGACCGGCAGGACACCGAGGGCATCAGGCGGATCCTCGACACCGTTCGCGAGGCGGCCTGGTCCCACGACCGGATCAAGATCAGCCCGCACTGATCAGACTCCCCTGCAGAGCCGCACCCGCATGTCGGTGCACCGGCTGTGGGTGGTGGCCCGGGGAATCGCGTACAACTCCGGCAGGGCGTCCCGCGTACCGGCGGTTCGCGACACGTAGGCGACGGTCGCCGTCCGGGGGTCCTTCCCGGTGCGCCGGCGGCATCTTGACGGTCCGCGCCGAGCGGCAGCGCCGTCGTGCCTGGACGCGTCCCGGGCGCGCGGCGCGCCGGCGCGGGCCCGGGTCGGACCGGACGCCGAACCCGGCGCTCAGCGGGTGTTTTAGAGGGGTGTCGTGCGGGCTGTCGTCGTTGCCGGCGGCGGGCTGGTCCACCACGGGGTGAGCCGGCGCAGCATCTGATTGATGCCGGCCGAGCGGAGCATTTCCTCGCCAACTTGCGGGTCACGCCCGTTCGATGACCCCATGGGCTATCCACTGCCTGAACCAGCCGTACACGCTCTGCCGGGGCGGGAAGTCGACCGGCAACGTGCCGACCGCTGCGGGCAGAAAATCACGTCGGACACTGCACAAAATTGTGACGATCGCATGACGACATCGGATTTTCATTTCCTCGGTGGCGGGTGAAAAAGTTTAGTGGTCGAATTTGCGACACCGTGTCACTATCGGATTATGGACGTGCTCTTGTGGGTGATTCTCGGCGTCGTCTTCGCGGTCGCGGAGATCTTCACGACCACGCTCTTTCTCATCATGTTCTCGGCCGGTGCGGTGGCCGCCGCGGCCGCGGCCGCCCTCGGTGCTCCGGTGCCGCTGCAGGCCGGGGTGTTCGTCGGGGTGTCGGCGCTGACCATCGTGGCCGTCCGCCCGTCGCTGCGCCGCCGGCTCGACCAGCCCGGCCCGGTCCGGATGAGCACCGGAAACATGCTGGCCAGCTCGGCCGTCGTGGTCGAGCAGGTGGATGCCGAGCACGGCATGGTGCGCATCGACGGCGAGCTGTGGCAGGCCCGCGGCCTCGAGGGTTCGAGCAATTACGCCCCGGGCGAGCGGGTCCGAATCGTCGACGTCAATGACGGCGCCGTGGTGGTCTGGCGTGCGGATGTGCCGGGCATGACCGATCAGTTGTAATTCGTTTCTCGAATAGGGAATAAAAGGTGGTTGACGCGCATGGACGCTGTCATCGGTATCGTACTTGTGGTTCTGGTCGTGTTCGCCGTCGTCACGCTCGTCAAATCGATCCGTATTGTTCCGCAGCAACGAATGGACGTCGTCGAGCGGCTGGGCCGTTATCGGGTGACCCTCAATCCGGGGCTCAACCTGCTCATCCCGTTCGTCGACGCGGTGCGCAGCAAGGTCGACATGCGCGAGCAGGTCGTCTCGTTCCCGCCGCAGCCGGTGATCACGTCCGACAACCTGGTCGTCTCGATCGACACGGTGCTCTACTTCCGCGTCGTCGACCCGATGCGGGCGACCTACGAGATCAG
>NZ_BOMM01000091.1 GCF_016862195.1 Paractinoplanes ferrugineus
CTTCTTCACCGGCGAACCGGCCGGGGAATCGGGGCTGCCCGGCATCGCGTGGCTGCGGCGTGACGGCGAGCCGATGACGGATGACGACTGGCGCACCGAGTGCGCCCGGTCGATAGTCGTTTTCCTGAACGGGGAGGCCATCCACGAGCGTGACGCCCTCGGCGATCGGATCGCCGACGACTCGTTCCTGCTGCTGTTCAACCCGTCACCGGAACAGGAGGAGTTCGCGCTGCCCGACCCGGCTTTCGGCCAGATGTGGGAGATCGCCGTCGACACCGCCGACCCGCTGCTGGCCGCGGCCGGCTCGAACGTCAAGGCTCAGCAGGGCATGACCCTGGCCGCACACAGCCTGACCGTCCTACGCCGCCGCTACTGACCGCGAAAGGCGGAACGGTGCGGCTGGGCGGAACGGTGCGGCTGGGCGGAACGGCGCGGCTGGGCGGAACGGCGCGGCTGGGCGGAACGGCGCGGGGGAGACGGCGCCGCGGCAAAGCGAACGCCGGCGGTGGCGGTGGCGGACGAAGATAGTCGCGCCGCCGCCCCCGGCGGGCACGGCTGGCGGGCGCGGCTGGCGGCTGGCGCAAGGCACGGGCCGGGCGGGGGCCGCGGCCTGCGGGGAGCGAAGGTCAGCTGACGGGGGAGTCGCTGATCAGGATGCCGTCGAGGTGGGTGATCTCGAGGGTCATGCGGACCATCGCGGTGGGCTCGCGCAGCCGTAACGTGGTGCCGCGGGCGGCTGCGGCGCGGTGTGCGGCGACGAGTACGCCGATGCCGCTGGAGTCGAGGAACGTCACGGAGCTCATGTCGAGGTCGAGGTGGGTGACGTTCTGGCTCTGCAGCACGTTGCGCAGCACCTCGCGGAGAACGTCGACCGTCTCGAGGCTGATGTCGCCCTCGGGCACGACGGTGACCCGGTCGGCGTCTCGTTCGATCCGATATTCAAAGGACATCGCATTCTCCGGGTGTTCGCGGCCGCTCGATCGAAGCGCGGTACCCACTCGCACCGCTCGCCAAACGGTCTGCCAGGTGACAAAGAAGGAATGAATGAAGCGGCGGCCGCCGGGCACCATTGAGGGCATGACGGTGTGGAAGGTGTGGCGCCCGCCGCCGGTCGACGAGCACATCGCGGCCTGGACCATCGACGAGCCGCCCGGGTTGCAGAGTTTGCGGGCCGCCCTGCTGCGGGCGGTGGCCGACCGGGCCGACTTCGTGGCCGCCGACACCGAGGACCTCGCGGAACGGCTGGTTATCGTGGCGACCGAGCTGGCCGGCAACGCCCTGCGGCACAGCCGGCCGCCGACCGTGGTCGCGTTGCTGCGCTCCGACGGTCACCTGGTCCTCGACGTTCTCGACAACGATCCGCGCAGTGCCCCGACGGTCGAGCGGCGGGCGCCCGGCGCGGGCGGGCTGGGCCTGCAGCTGACCGAACGGCTCGCCCAGGAGGTCGGCTGGTATGCCACCGACGGAGGCAAGCACGTGTGGGCCATGTTCTCCCTCTCCGGCAGTTGAACGCCGAGGAACGCTCGGGCGGGACGACGATACACCTACAGGCTGTAGGAGTTGGCGAGGCAGGCCGGACGGGCTAGCGTGCGGTATGGCCGGACGCGCGCTCGTGCTTGGTGGGGGTGGCGTCACCGGCGTCGCCTGGGAGATCGGGATGCTGGCCGGACTGGCCGAGGCCGGCGTCGACCTGACCGGCGCCGATGTCGTCATCGGCACGTCGGCCGGATCGGTGGTCGGGGCTCTGGTGGCCGGTGGGCTCGATCCGCGGGAGATGTACGCGAGTCAGCTCGGTCCGCCCGGCACGGAGATCCCGGCTCGGCTCAGCCCGGTGACGCTGCTGCGCTGGGGGCTGGCGATGGTCGGCCGGCGGGACCAGCAGCGGGCCAGGGCGCGGGTCGGGGCCATCGCGCTCGCCGCGCGCACCGTGCCGGAACAGGAACGCCGGAAAGTGATCGCCGCCCGCCTGGACCAGGAGCAGTGGCCGGAGCGCGAGCTGCTCATCACCGCCGTCGACGCCCGGACCGGGGAGTTCGTGGTCTTCGACCGGGAGCAGGGCGTCGAGCTGGTCGACGCGGTGGGGGCCAGCTGCGCGGTTCCGGGGGTGTGGCCGCCGGTCAGCATCGGCGGGCGGCGCTTCGTCGACGGTGGGGTGCGCTCGCCGGTCAACGCCGACCTGGCCGCCGGGCACGACCGGGTGGTGATCCTCGCGCCGGTCACCGCGAGTTTCGGGGCCCGGACGAGTCCGCCGGCCGGTGCGGTGCTGGTGCGGCCGGACAAGGCGGCCCGGCAGGCGTTCGGGCGCAACGTGCTCGACCCGGCGCACCGCGCGGCGGCCGCCCGCGCCGGCCACGCCCAGGCCAAGGACGAAGCCGAGCGGGTGGGTGCGGCCTGGCGCGGGGCGCGGTCAGAGCCCGAAGATCGGTAGGGCGGGCAGCTCGGTGCGGTCCAGCCACGCGGTGAGCAGGTCGTCGATCGGCACGCGGGCGAAGCGGCGGGCGTGCGCGCGGAACTCGTCGGTGGTCACCGTGCCGTGTTCGTGCTCGGCCGCCCACGAGCGCAGCAGGGCGAAGAACGCCGCGTCGCCGATCCTGGTGCGCAGGGCGTGCAGGGTCAGCGCGCCGCGCTTGTAGACCAGCGGGTCGAACATCCGGCCCACCCCCGGGTCGGAAATGATCACGTCGGCCCGCTGCCGGGCCAGCCGGGCGTGCCATTCGGTGGCCAGGGCGTCCGCCGACGGGCCGCCGGACACCGCGGACCACAACCATTCGGCGTACGTGGCGAAGCCCTCGTTCAGCCAGATGTGCCGCCAGTCGGCGACCGTCAGGCTGTTGCCGAACCACTGGTGCGCCAGTTCGTGGGCGACCAGCCGCTCGTGGGTGCGCCGGCCGTCGAGGTGGTTGCGGCCGAAGACGGCCATGCCCTGCGCCTCGATCGGGTCGTCGAGGTCGTCGTCGGCGACCACCACCACGTACTCCCGGAACGGATAGGGCCCGAAGAGGGCCTCCATCGCCGTCATGATCTCGCCGTGCCGGCCGAGGTCGTGGCCGAGGATCGGCCGCAGCCGGTGCGGCACCGCGGCCCACTGCGGCACCCCGCCGGTGGCCAGCTCGACCAGCTCGTAGCGGCCGATCTGCACGCTCATCAGGTACGGGGAGGTGGGCTCGTTGCGTTCGTAGACCCAGGTGTCGCGGCGCCGCGAGATCAGGTCGCCGGTGACCAGCGCGGTGTACGGCGCCGCCACCGTCAGCGAGACCAGGAAGCTCGCCTTGTCGGCGGGCCGGTCGTTGCACGGGAACCAGGACGGCGCCCCGTTCGGCTGGCTGGCCACCAGGGCGCCGTCGGTGAGCTCGTCCCAGCCGATGTCGCCCCAGCGCCCGGAGACGGGCACCGGCGTACCCGCGTACCGGATCTCGGTCTGGAAGATCGTGCCGTGCCCAATCGGTTTCTCGGGTTTGATCCGGAGTTTCCCGGCCCGGTGGGTGAAGGTCGCCCGCCGTCCGTCCACCCGCACGTCGGCGACCCGGAACCGGCCGAGGTCGAGGGCGAACCGCGCCAGGGGCTGCACCGCCCGTGACGTGATGACCGCCTTGCCGGCGAGCCGGTTGGTGATGACCCGATAGTCGAGCTCCAGCTCGTAGTGCAGCGCCCGGTACCCGCCGTTCCCGCTCTTCGGTAGGTACGGGTCGGTCATACCCAGTTCGCGATCGGGTTGCCCAGCCAGCGGCTGTCCGCGGGCACGGCGTCACCGCGGGTGACCAGCGAACCCGGTCCCACAGTCGTGCGCGCGCCGATGCTCGCGCCGGGCAGCACGATTCCGTGCGGGCCGAGCGTGGCGCCCGCGCCCAGAGTGACCTCGTCCATGCTCATGATCCGATCATGGAACAGGTGGGTCTGCACGACGCAGCCCCGGTTGACGGTGGCGCCCGGGCCCAGCCGCACCAGGTCGTACTCGGGCAGCCAGAACGTCTCCAGCCAGGCCCCCCGGCCGATCTTCGCGCCGAGCGCGCGCAGCCACACGTTCAGCAGCGGAGTGCCGGTGGCGAAGCGGAACAGCCACGGCGCGGCAAGTGCCTCGACGAACGTGTCGGCGAGTTCGTTGCGCCACACGAACGACGTCCACAGGGCGTGCTCGGTGACCCGGAAACGACCCACCAGCAGCCATTTCGCGGCGGTGGCGAGTACCGCGGCGATGATCGAGGCGACCAGCAGCACCGGGCCGGCGGCGAGCGCGGCCACCCCGACACCGGCGACCCGCCAGACCGCGTCGAGGGCGGCCAGCACGAGGACCGCGAGCGCGCCGGCGAGCATCACCGGCACGATACGGCACAGCTCGATCGCGGTCCGGGCCAGCTTGAGCCGCAGCGGCGGGTCGTAGGTGCGGCTGCTGTCCCCCGACTCGACCGTGCGGCGCAGCGGCATCGGCGGCGCACCCAGCCACGACGAGCCCTTCTTGGCCTTGCGCGGCGCCGACGAGAGCACGCCGACCAGGCCCCGCTTGGGCACCGACCGGCCCGGCGCGGCCATCCCGGAGTTGCCGAGGAACGCCTGCTTGCCGATGCGGGCCGGGGCCACCCGCAGCCAGCCGTGGCTCAGCTCGTAGCTGGCGACCATGGTGTCGTCGGCCAGGAACGCGCCGTCCTCGACGGTGGTCATCGCGGGCAGGGCCAGCACCGTGGACGCCTCCACGTTGCGGCCCACCTTGGCCCCCAGCAGCCGCAGCCACACCGGGGTGAACAGGCTCGCGTACATCGGGAACAGGGCCGAGCGGGCCATCCCCATCAGGCGCTCGGTCGTCCAGACCTGCCACGCCACCCGCCCGCGGACGGGGTGGTAGCCGGCTTTGATGCCCACCCCGAGCAGCCGCACGGCGACCAGCACGAGCAGGGCGTAGGTCAGGAAGTAGGCGGCCGCCGCGACCGGCACGAGATAGAGCGAGACCGACAGCAGGGCCAGGGCCGGGAGCACCGCCACCACCGGCAGCAGGCTCAGCAACTGGGCGGTCAGGCTGTAGAGGGCCACCCACAGCCGGGACCGGCCCGCCGGGCGCACGGCCGGCCAGGGCGTCGCGCCCTTGGCGGCGGGCGCGGCGGGGGAGCCGGCCCAGCGCCGGTTGGCCGGCACGGCACCGGTGACGGTCGACCCCGCGGCGATGTCGGCGCCCTTGCCCACCCGGGCGCCGGGCATCAGCGTGCTGCGGGAGCCGACCCGGCTGCCCGCGCCGATCCGCACCTTGCCGATCCGCACGACGTCGCCGTCGATCCAGTAACCGGACAGGTCGACCTCGGGCTCGACCGCCGCGCCCCGGCCGAGTTTGAGCAGGCCGGTGACCGGCGGCGCGGAGTGCAGGTCGACGTCGGGGCCGATGTTCGCGCCGAGCGCCTTGGCATAGGTGATCATCCAGCCCGCCCCGGCCACCCCGGTCGCGCCGGTCAGCTCGGCCAGCCGCTCGGCCGCCCACAACCGCAGGTGGACACCGCCGCCCCGGGGGTAGCTCCCCGGGCGTACGCCGCGCAGCAGCAACCGGGCCCCGGCCGCCGCCATCCCGATCCGGCCGGGCGGGCTGAACAGCACCACCCAGCCGGCCGCGATCCACCACCAGGAGATCCGCGGCGAGACGACGTTCACCAGCGCGGCGAGAACGATCAGCCAGCGCAGCCCGACAAGGGCGAGCATCGGCACCATGAGCAGGGCCTGGAACAGCCCGGTCGGCAGCGGGGTGGGCCGTACCTCGCGGCGGACGGTCGCGGTCGCGTCCAGCGCGTCGATCGCCGCCGCCATCTGGTCCAGCCGCGGGTTCTGATAGACGCCGGCCACCGACACCTGCGGGTGGGCCTGCCGGATCCACGCGACCAGCTGCGCCGCGCCGAGGCTGCTGCCGCCGTTGCTGAAGAAGTCGGCGTCCGGCGCGGTCGGGCGTACGCCGAGGATCTGCGCCCAGCCGGTGGCGAGCCACTCCTGCGTCGGGGTCAGCTCGTCGTGCGCCCCGCCGGAGGCCAGGGGCCAGGGCAGCGCGGCCCGGTCGACCTTGCCGGACGTACGTGTCGGCAGTGCCTCCACCTCGGCCAGCAGCGGCACCAGCGCGGCCGGCAGCTGTTCGCGGATGCGCGCCATCGCGACGGCGGCGTCGAAACCCGGGCGGGGCACCACGTAGCCGACCAGCAGCTGGTTGCCGGCCGCGGTCCGCTTCACCGCGGCGGCCGCGCCGGCGACCTCGGGCAGGGCCTGCAGGGCGGCGTCCACCTCGCCCAGTTCGATCCGCCGCCCGCCCAGCTTGACCTGCTCGTCGCCGCGGCCCAGGAACACCAGCCCGGCGGGCTCGGCGCGCACGATGTCCCCGCTGCGGTAGGCCCGCTCCCAGCCGAGCGACGGCAGCGGGGCGAACTTCTCGGCGTCCTTGGCGGCGTCGAGGTAGCGGGCCAGGCCCACCCCGCCGATCACCAGCTCGCCGGTGGCGCCCATCGCGACCGGCGCACCGGCCGGGTCGACCACGGCCAGGTCCCAGCCGGCCAGCGGCAGGCCGATGCGCACCGGTCCCTCCCCGGTCATCCGGGCGGCGCAGGCGACCACGGTCGCCTCGGTCGGGCCGTACGTGTTCCAGACCTCGCGTCCCTCGACGGCCAGGCGTTCGGCCAGCTCGGGCGGGCAGGCCTCGCCGCCGAAGATCAGCAGGCGGACGTCGTCGAGCGCCTCGACCGGCCACAACGCGGCCAGCGTCGGCACCGTCGACACGACCGTGATGCGCTGCTCGGCCAGCCACGGGCCGAGGTCGACGCCGCTGCGCACGAGCGAGCGCGCGGCCGGCACCAGGCACGAGCCGTGCCGCCAGGCCAGCCACATCTCCTCGCAGGAGGCGTCGAACGCCACCGACAGCCCGGCCAGGACGCGGTCGTGCGGGCCGAGCGGGTTCTCCTCGCCGGCCAGGAACAGCTGCGCCTCGGCGTCGACGAACGCGGCCGCCGAGCCGTGCGAGACGGCCACCCCCTTCGGGGTGCCGGTGGAACCGGAGGTGAAGATGATCCAGGCGTCGTCGTCCGGGCCCGGCCGTCCGGGGCGGCCGCCGGGCGTACGCCGTTGCGTCACGCTCAGCCCGTCGCCGATGACCACGGCCACGTCCGCCTCGGCGAAGACCAGCTCGGCGCGCTCGGCCGGATCGTCCGCGTCGACCGGCACGTACGCCGCACCGGCGGCCAGCACAGCGAGGATCGTCAGGTAGAGTTCCGCCGTACCGGAGGAGACCCGCACCCCGACCCGGTCGCCGACCCCGACGCCGAGCCCGGCCAGCCGCGTGCGCAGCGCCTCGATCTGGTCGGCCAGCTCCCGGTAGGTCAGGTGGGTGGCCCCGGTGTCGATCGCGCGGGCCGCCGGGTGGGCCCGCACCGTCGCGTCGAGGACATCGACGAGCGTGCGGCGGGCAGCGGCGGGCGGGGAGAGGAACAAGGCGGGTGCCTCGGTGTCCACGGGAAGATCGATCAGTTGCGGATCAGTCGTCACGGTCACCGGGCGTGCACCATCCCTATTTCACGGGTCAACGTCGCCAGGGGCATGACGCAGACGCCGCCCGGGGCAGCATTCCAAGTTACGTCAGCGAAACAAGGAAGCACCGCTCCATGTCGAATTGGTGTCGACTGACACAGCTGCTGCCGCGGCCGGTGTCGGTCGCCGAGGACGACCTGATCGCGGTGGGGGAGGAGGCGCGATGACCGGGCCGGTGCTGGATCTGCGCGAGGTGGGTGCCGCGGACGTCGCGGCCGTCGGCGGCAAGGGCGCCAATCTGGGCGAGCTGACCCGGATCGAGGGCGTGCGCGTGCCCGCCGGTTTCTGCGTGACCACCGCCGCCTTTCCACCGGTGCCCGGCGATCAGCTCGATCGGCTGGCGCGCCTCGGGCCGGCCGACCGCGAGGCGGTGGCCGCGCTGAGCGCGGAGATCAGGCAGGCCGTCGAAGCCGCCGAGATCCCGGCCGAGCTGGCCGCGGCGGTCACCGAGGCGGTGGTCCGGCACGGCGCGCAGGAGCCTTATGCCGTACGGTCCAGCGCCACCGCCGAGGACATGCCGACCGCCTCCTTCGCCGGCCAGCAGGACACCTACCTGGGCGTCCGCGGCGTACCGGCGATCCTCGAGCACATCCGCCGCTGCTGGGCCTCGCTGTTCACCGAACGGGCCGTGCTCTACCGCCGGCGCAACGACGTCGACCACCGCCGGGTCGGCATGGCCGTGGTCGTGCAGCGGATGGTCGACGCGCGGTCGTCCGGCGTGCTGTTCACCGCCGACCCGATCACCGGCAACCGCAAGGTGGCCACCGTGGACGCCGTCCCCGGCCTCGGCGAGGACCTCGTCGCCGGACTGGTCAACCCGGACAACTTCCGGGTCCGCGACGGCGCGGTCGTCTCCCGGCTGATCGCCGGGGCGCGCCCGGCCCTGACCGACCGGCAGGTCGTCGACCTGGTGCGGCTGGGCCGCCGGATCGAGGCGCGTTTCGGCCGCCCGCAGGACATCGAGTGGTGCCTGGGCGACGACGGCTTCCAGGTCGTGCAGAGCCGGCCGATCACCACCCTGTTCCCGGTCCCGGAGACCAGCGACGGCGCGAACCACGTCTGGCTCTCCACCGGCCACCAGCAGATGATGACCGACGCGATGAAGCCGCTCGGCCTGTCGGTCTGGCAGCTGACCGCGATGACGGAGTTCCAGGTGGCGGGTGGCCGGCTGTTCGTCGACTCGACGAAGATGCTGACCTCGCCGGCCCGTGCCGCTTTCCTGGAGATGGTGGGCCGCGGCGATCCGCTGTTCCGCGACGCGCTGGACACGCTCCTCGCCCGCGACGGTTTCCTGCCCGAACCGCCCGCCGCCCCCGCCGCTCCGCTCGCCCCACCCGCCGCGCCGGTCGACCCTGATCCGGCGATCGTGTCCGAGCTCGTCTCCCGGGCCGAGGCGTCCCTCGCGACGCTGAAGCGTGACATCGCCGGCAAGGCGGGGGCCGAGCTGTTCGACTTCCTGCTCGCCGCCTTCGAGGAACACAAGAAACTGCTCACCGACCCGCTGAGCATGCAGGCGATCATGGCCGGCATGGGCGCCACCTGGTGGCTCAACGACCACCTCGAACAGTGGCTGGGCGAGCGGAACGCCGCGGACATCCTGACCCTGTCGGCCCCCGGCAACGTCACCTCCGAGATGGGCCTGGCCCTGCTCGACGTGGCCGACGCGATCCGCCCCCACCCGCACCTGCTGGCCGCCCTGCGCAACGGCTCGCTGCACGAGATCGACGCCCTGCGGGCCTACCTCGACAGGTACGGCATGCGCTGCGCCGGCGAGATCGACCTGACCCGCCCCCGCTGGAGCGAACGCCCCGAGACGCTGGTGCCGCTGATCCTCGACAACATCAAGCTGTTCGAGCCCGGAGCCGGCCACCGGCGCTTCGAGCAGGGTCGCCGGCAGGCCGAGGCGAAGCGGGCCGAGCTGCTGGACCGGTTGCGGGCGCTCCCGGACGGCGCGGCCAAGGCCGACGAGACCGACCGGATGATCGACCGGCTCCGCGCCTTCATCGGCTACCGCGAGTACCCGAAGTACAACATCGTCAGCCGCTACCTCGTCTACAAGCTGGCCCTGCTGGCCGAGGCCGACCGGCTGGTCGAGGCGGGGGCGCTCGGCGACCGCGAGGACATCTACTTCCTGACGTTCGACGAACTGCGCACGGGTGGGTTCGACGATCGGCTGATCCGGCAGCGCCGCGAGGAGTTCCGGGCACATCAGGCCCTCAAGCCGCCCCGCGTGCTGACCTCGGAGGGTGAGGCCATCGAGGGCACTCACCGGCGGGCCGGCGCACCGGACGGCGCCCTGGTCGGGGTCCCGGTCTCGGCCGGCACCGTGGAGGGCCGCGCGCGGGTGATCCGGGACATGGCCGAAGCCGACCTGGAGGCCGGTGACATCCTGGTCACCGCCTTCACCGACCCGAGCTGGTCGCCGCTGTTCGTCGCCATCACCGGCCTGGTGACCGAGGTGGGCGGCCAGATGACCCACGGTGCCGTGATCGCCCGCGAGTACGGCCTGCCCGCGGTGGTCGGCGTCCCCGGCGCCACCACGCTGATCCCCGACGGCAGCCGGATCCGCGTGCACGGCACCGCCGGCTACGTCGAGATCCTGTCCTAGCTCTGCGCCGTGGGCCGCCGGCCACTGTGGAAGCGGACGGCGCGAGTTTCGGATCGGCTGCGGCGGGCACAAAGGGGGCCAGTCAGGTTTGCAGTAGTCAGGAGAGGAGCCCTCATGGCCGGCCAGGAGCACGACGTCAACCGCAGCGCCCGCAGCGGCCGGTTCGTCAAGGATTCCACGGCGGAGCGTTCGCCGGAGTCGACGACCCGTGAGCACGTGGGCGGCGAGGACAAGGACGGCGACCACGAGGTGCACCGCAGCGCCCGCACCGGCAAGTTCGTCACCGGTACGACCGCCGAGCTGCACTCCTCGACGACCGAGACCCAGCACCTCTGATCGTCCGGCCGGCCGCCCCTCGTCGATGACGGGGGCGGCCTTCGGTGTCTCCGGGGGCCGTCACCCGGTCAGGGTTCGACCTGGATCTCGGCCAGCCCGACGTTCTGGGTCGTCGAGCTGACCGACGTGATGGTCAGCTGCATGGTGCTCGCGGTGTGAGCGGGGAACGTGATCGTCACCCCGGCGCCGTTGTTGGCCAGGGCCGGCACCGTGACGGCGTCGCCGTTGTCGAAGGTCAGCTCGGCGCCGGTGATCTGGTCGCTGGAATTGGGCCGGTCGTGGAGCACGACTCGGGTCATCGTGCGCGGTGAGTTCCAGAGGAGCTTCAGCCAGCTGCCCGCCTTGCCGCCGACCGTGGCCCATTCGCGGGTCGGCGCCGAGGGTGAGCCGGTCGGGTAGCCGTCCGAGACCTTGAAACCCTGCTGCTGGGTGCCGGTGTTCTCGCTGGAGACCGAGGTGAAGGCCTGCGCGGCGAGGTTCGCCGAATAGGCCTGCATCTCGGCGAGGCCGACGTTCTGGGTGGCCGACGAGACGCCGGTGACGGTGAACCGCAGGCTTGTCGATCGGCGCGGCGAGAAGTTGACGACCAGCGCGGAACCGTTGTTGGGCAGCGCACCCACCGACACGGGTGCGGCGTCGCTGAAATAGAGCGTCCCGCCGGTGACGCGGTCGTTGCTGTTGGGCCGGTCGTAGAGCACCACCGACTCGAGGGTGTGCGGGGTCGGCCAGCTCAGATGGATCCAGCTGCCGGCCTTGCCGCCCGTGGTGGCCCACTCCTTGGTGGCGTCGATCGGGGAGCCGGCCACCCAGTCGTCGGCCGCCTTCGTGACCTGCTGGCCGGTCGAGGTGTTCTGCGAGGAAGCGGTGACGGTGCCGACGCGTGCGACGTTCTGCCGGCCGCCGGTCTCGGAGCCCGTACTGTGCCGGCGGGCGAACCACGGCGCGTAGTTGCCGCCCAGGCACGCGGAGGCGGTCTGGCACACGTAGTCGTCATGCGCCGCGTACGTCAGGAAGGTGTCGAGCTTGCGGTTGCGCTGCTGGGCGGTGAGATTTTCGGGCTGGTTCGAGCTCGGATAGGCCATCAGGGCGTGGACCTGGTGCGGCGTCGAGAAGTACTGCTTGTGGGCGGCGAGCGCGAAGTATCCGGCCGAGTGGTGGTCGCTGTGGTCGCCGTCGCCGTATTTGCCGACATAGTCGTGCGTGCGCACCACGTTCGGCTGGAAGTCGTGCATGATGTGCGTCAAGGTGTCGGTCAAACCCGTCTTCGTGTACGCGGTGGAGCCGTCCAGCGGGTGGATCGTCGAGCCGGTCCCCGTCCACAGTTCCTGCAGGCTCTCGTTGCCGGTGGCCGGATAGCCCGCCCCGCGCCCGCCGTCCGGAAGGCGCAGGAAGATGAGCGCGATGTCGGGCCGCCCGGCCAGTTCGTCGTAGACGAGCGCATGGCCGTTGATCGTGACGGTGCCGCGGTTCCACTGGTCGGGCACGCCGGCCATCTGGGCGTAGGCGGCGTGCGACCCGCGCTCGCGTTCCGTCCAGTAGTCACCGCCCCGCCCGGCGTCACCCGAGGTCAGGAACGTGGTCAGCACGCAGCGTCCCTGGTCCATGTCCTCCTGGATGTCGGGGTTCATGAACAGTAGGTCGTCGTCCTGGTGGGCGGGGAGGTTGAGCGACCGGTTCCGCGCGCAGGAGTCGGCCGCGGCCGCCGGCGACGCCCCGAACAGCACCGCGGCGATGAGCACCATGACAGCGACCAGGGTTCGCACGACGACCCTCCCGTCCGAGGCGCGACCGCTCCTCGATGTCACCCTCGCCGCATGCCCGGCCCGATCGCCATCGGTGGAACATCCATCGACGCGCGCCGATCAGATGGCTGCCGATCAGATGGCCGGGGTGCGGGACTCAGGTGGCCGGGCACGCGGCCGGGGTGCCGCCCAGGGACTCGACGAGGTCGGTGGCGGCGGGCACGTGCTTCTGGTAGGCCTCGGGGAAGGCCGACACCTGCACGGCCTGGGCGGCCTCGGTGACCCGCATCTTCTGCCAGCCACGGGTGCGCAGCAGCTTGTCGTAGAACTTCTGGGTCTGATAGGTCGGGTCGGTGAGCTGCTTGGGCGTGCCCCAGCCCTGGCTCGGGCGCTGCTGGAACAGGCCGATCGAGTCCCGGTCGCCGCCCCGCAGGTTGCGCAGCCGGGACTCCTGCAGGGCGGTGGCGATCGCGATCACCTGGCCCTGGCTGGACACCCGCCGCTGGTTGCCGACGGTGACGATGACGCGCGCGTTGGCGAGTTGTTCGTCGCTCCACTTCTTCTCGGCCGGGTGGGACGCCTGGGCGGCGGGGGTGGCGGTGCAGGTGGCCGCGTCGGCTTTGAGAAGTGGACTGATGATGAAGCCGACCAGGGCGGCGGCGACGATGACGAAAAACGCGCGCACGAAGCTACGTACCTTCCGGGGGTGGGGGTCCGCGGAACGTTACCGGCCCGGCCGCCCCGCCCGGAATCATGAAAACGGTCGGCGGTGGTCGATGGGTGTGATCCGTTGGGCGTCGAGTTCCGTATCAGAGGATGACTCGACAGCGACGGACAGTGAAGGTGGTCAACATGGGGGCGCCGTTGCAGACCTGGCCCACGGTCGCGCTGATCGGGCATCCCGCCTATCTTCTCGAGCCGCCGGCGAGGCGGTGGGTGCACCGCGAACTGCTGCAGGCCGCGCTCCGGTTGCGGGACACCCACGGCATGACCTGCGGCCTGTCCGGGATGACCCGCGGTCCCGGCCTGTGGTGGGCCGACGCGGTCCGGCGCGCGCACGTCGACCTGCGACTCCACCTGCCGTACCTGCGGCAGGCGGACGACTGGCCGGACGCCGACCGCGCGGAATGGATCCGGCTGGTCGGTCAGGCGAGCCGGGCGCCGCTGGTGTACGGGGCGACGCCGCAGCCCCGCACCCTGACCGCCTGCCACCACGCGCTGATCGACGCCGCCGACGAACTGCTGGTGGTCTGGCTGCCGGGGGCCCGCGGCCAGGTCGCCGACGCGGTGCGGTACGCCCTCACCCGGGGGCGGCGTCCGACCTGGATCGACCCGATGGGCCGGCGGATCCACCGGCCGGCGATCGGCGACTGGCAGGCATTGTTCGCCATCGCCCCCGAGCCGACCGGCAGCCCCCGGACCGGCAGCCCCCAGACGAGCAGCCCCCAGACCGGCAGCCCCCAGACCGGCGGCGCCCCGACCGGGAGCGCCCAGGCCGAGGCGCGGTCCGCCCGCAACCGCCGGGACGACCCGGCGGAGGCCGGCCGGGTCGCCAACGCCAGCCCGTTCCAGCCGAAGTCCCGCCGGCTCCGGGCCCATCCGGGCTGACCGGGCCGCGGACCCGGCCGGTCAGCCCGGGGTGACCAGCCGGGTCTCGTAGGCCACGACCACCGCCTGCACCCGGTCGCGGAGGCCGAGTTTGGCCAGGATGCGGGCGACGTGTGTCTTCACCGTCGCCTCCGACAGGAAGAGGCGACCGGCGACCTCGACGTTGCTCAGGCCCTGCGCGACAAGTGTCAGGACCTCGCGTTCCCGCGGGGTCAGGGTGGCGAGGTCGCGGTGCAGCGGCGAGTCCGGCGGCCCCGGTGTGGTGAAGCGTTCGACCAGGCGGCGGGTGATGCTCGGGGCGAGCAGGGCGTCCCCGTCGCGGACGATCCGGACCGCGGCCACCAGATATTCGGGGGTGACGTCCTTGAGCAGGAAGCCGCTGGCCCCCAGCCCGAGCGCCGAGTAGACGTAGTTGTCCAGGTCGAACGTGGTGAGCATGATGACGCGGGGCGGGTCGTCGCCGGCCAGGATGCGGCGGGCGGCCTCGATGCCGTCCACGTTCGGCATGCGGATGTCCATCAGCACCACGTCGGGGGCGGTGCGCCGGACCGCGTCGATCGCCGCGGCGCCGTCCTCGGCCTCGGCGACCACGTCCATGCCATCGGCCGTCAGGATCATCCGGAAACCGGCGCGCACCAGCGCCTGGTCGTCGGCGATCACCACGCGAAGCGGTTCGAGCGGGCTCATCGGGCCGGCTCCAGCGGAAGGTGGGCCCGCACCCGGTAGCCGCCGGTGAGCCGGGCGGCGGCCTGCAAGGTGCCACCGTAGACGGCGAGCCTCTCGCGCAGGCCGGCCAGACCGCGGCCGGTGGAGGTGGCGGCCTCCGGGGTCGGCGCACCGCCGGTGTCGGTGACGGTGATGCGCAGTTCCGCCGGCGAGTACGCCACGTCGACCGTGGCGCTGGCCCCGGCGGCGTGCTTGACCGTGTTGGTGAGGGCCTCCTGCACCACGCGGTAGGCGGCGAGTTCCAGGCCGGCCGCCAGTGGGACCCGCTCGCCGCGGGTGGTGACGGTGACGTCCACGCCGGCGTCGCGGACCCGGTCGACAAGCGGGGTCAGCTGGGCCAGACCGGGCTGCGGATCGAGGTCGTCATCCTCGGCCGCGGCCAACAGGCCCATCACCCCGCGGAGCTCGCCGAGGGCCGCCCGGCCGCCCTCCTCGACGGCGAGCAGGGCGTCGCGGGCCGCCTCCGGCGAGTTGTCGAGGACCTTGCGGGCGGCACCGGCCTGGATGACCATCATCGACACGTTGTGGGTGACGATGTCGTGCAGCTCGCGGGCGATGCGGGCGCGCTCCTGCCGGGTCGCCTCACGCATCGCGTCGGCGCGTTCGCGGCGCAGCCGGTCGGCTCGCTGGCGCCAGGTGCGCATGCCGTTGACGGCCAGCCCGATCGGCAGCAGCACCAGGAACGGCACCCAGCCGACCGGCACGATCGGCACCGCGAGGTCCGGGAATGAGCTGTAGAGCAGCGCCGCCGGCGGCAGCGCGACCAACGCCCACAACCGATAGGGACTGTACGCGGCGGCGGTGTACCCGGCGATCACACAGGCGTAGAACGACACCCGCAGGATGTCGGTGCCCGGGGCCTCGCCGCGCAGCGACAGTGCCGTGAGGCCGACGATGACGCCGAGCGTGGCCAGCGGGAACCGGCGCCGCACCAGCAGCGGCACCATCACGGCGAGCGCGATCCACCCCGGCCCCCGTGACTCGCGCGGGAATGTCCGCCGAGCCGTCGGGAACACGGGCTGCGGGTCGATCGACTCCGGACCGACCGCGGGCGGCGGGACCGGGTCTCCCCACCCGTCCGGCCCCGTGCCCGGCCCGAGGTCGGGTCGGTCGGGTCGGTCGGGCAGCTCCGGCCCGGGGGCGAGCGGGGCCGGAGCGTAGGCGTCGCCGGCGGTGTCGAACAGGTGGTCGGTGATGTCGGTGCCGCTCAGCGCCGCCGCCCCGAACACCGCGACGAGCAGCACGTCGAAGGCCCAGTTGCGCCGGGTCAGGCGCGGCTGAGGCCCGGAGCGGCGCATCACTCGGGCGAGGAAGGTCACGGCTCATTGTGTACGGACGGCGAAGTCGCCCGCATCCATCGCTCGACTACGCCGGGGGGATGACCCGACCCGGCGAAGGCACTCCCACGGCCGACGCCCGCGGTGCCCGCCCGTCCCTAGCGTCGGCACCATGATTGACGTCGCGGACGTGAGCCGCCGCTACGAGGGTGACCAGGCCGCCCTCGACCACCTCAGCCTGCACGTCGCCGAGGGTGAATGCCTGGCCCTGCTCGGCCCGTCGGGCAGCGGCAAGTCGACATTGCTCAACCTGATCGCCGGCCTCGACCGGCCGACCGAGGGCACGGTCACGGTCGGCGGCACCCGGGTGGACCGGCTGGGTGAGGCGGCCGCCGCCCGGTACCGCCGCGCCACCGTCGGCCTGGTCTTCCAGTTCTTCAACCTGCTCGACGATCTGACCGTCACCGACAACGTGCTGCTGCCCGCGCAGATCGCCGGCCGGCCCGCCGCCGATTCGCGCCGGCGCGCCCGCCAACTCCTCGAGACGCTGGGCATCGACCGGCACGCCGACGCCTATCCCGGTCGTCTCTCCGGCGGGGAACGGCAGCGCGTCGCGGTCGCGCGGGCGCTGATGAACCGGCCGCCGCTGCTGCTCGCCGACGAACCGACCGGCGCCCTCGACACCGCGTCGGGCGCCGAGGTGCGCAAACTGCTCATCGATCTGCACGCCGAGGGCCAGACGATCGTGCTCGTCACCCACGACGAGGTCCTCGCCGCCGCGGTCGCCACCCGCACCGTCCGCCTCGTCGACGGCCGGGTCGCGTCGTGACCGCCATTCGTAGCGTGGTGCGCGGCGCGCAACGGCGCCGCGTCTCGACGATCGTGATCGTCGCGGCGACGGCGATGGCCGTGACCGCCACCGTCCTCGCCGGACTGCTGCTGGCCGCATCGTCGGCGCCGTTCGCGAACGCCTTCGCGGCCCAGCGCGGCGCCCACTTGACAGCTCTCTTCGACGCCGCGTCCACCACCCGGGAACAGGCCGCGGCCACCGCCGCGCGGGCCGGCCAGGCCGCCGGCCCGTTCCCGGTGACCACGATCAGCGCGGCGCCGGCCGACGCGCCGCGGTTCGGCCTGCCGTCGCTGCGGGTCGTCGGGCGGGCCGCCCCCGGCGGCGACGCCGTCGACCGGGTGACCCTGCTGACCGGACGCTGGGCGCGCGGCACCGACGAGATCGTGGTCGCCCGCGGCCACCTGCGGATCCCGGCCGGCACCACGCTGCGCACGGCGGACGGGACCACCCTGCGGGTCGTCGGCGAGGGCCGGTCGATCAGCCGGACCGCGCAGGGCTGGATGACCCCCGACGGGGTCGCCGCGATCGGGCCGACCGGCTGGCAGATGCTCTACCGGTACGCCGACGCCGGCTCCGAGGCGGCGATGACCGCGCACACGGCCGCGCTCGGCCCCGGCGTGCAGGCCCAGTCCTGGCTGAGCGTGCGCGCCGACGCCGCACACCGCACCCAGCTGTTCGTGCCGCTGCTGAGCGCGTTCGGATTGCTGGGCCTGGCCCTGGCCGCCCTGGTCATCGGCAATGTCGCGGCCGGCACGGTGGCCTCGGCGATCCGGCGCATCGGCGTCATGAAGGCGCTCGGCCTGACCCCGGCCCAGGTGGTCCGGGCCTGCCTGGCCCAGGCCCTGCTCCCCGGCATGATCGGCGCCGTCCTCGGCATCGTGGCCGGTGACCTGCTCGCGGTGCCGCTGACCGCCGACGTCGCCGAGCTGTTCGGCACCGTCCCGATGTCGGTCACCCCGTGGGTCGACGCCGCCGCGGTCGTCGCCGCGCTCCTGGTGATCAGCGCGACCGCGGCCCCCGCCGCGTGGCGGGCGGCCCGGCTGCGCACCGTCGACGCGCTCGCCGTCGGTCGCACCCCGCACAGCGGCCGGGGCCGGCTCGCCGCCCGGCTGGCCGCGCGCTCCCGGCTGCCGAGGCCGGTCGGTCTCGGCATCGCCCAGCCGTTCACCCGGCCCGCCCGGCTGCTGGCCCTGCTGCTGACGATCGGGCTCGGCACCGCGGCGGCGACCTTCGCCATCGGGCTGGCCAGTTCGCTGCGCCTGGTCCAGGCCGCCGACCAGAGACCGGCCACCTCCGCCGACGTGCTCGTCCTGCCGGTCATGGCCCAGGGCGGTGGCGCGGACGCCCGTACGGTCCTCGACACCACCCCCGGAACCGGCAGTTACTACGGCCGCGCGCCCGCCGACATCGCCGTCGACGGGCTGCACGACCCCGCCAATGGTTCCGTGACCAGCGGAGACGCGACAGCTGCCGGGTACGAGATGCTGGCCGGCCGGTGGTACACCGGACCGGGCGAGGCGGTGGTCACCACCGGCTTGCTCACCGCCACCGGCAAGCACGTCGGCGACGTCGTCACCGGTCCCGGGCACGGCCCGCTCACCCTGGTCGGCGAGGTCTTCGACGGCAGCGCCAACGCCCACCTCTACACCGACGTCGCCGGCGTTCCCGGCGTGCGGACGGGCTTCGAGTGGTACGTCAAGCTGCGGCCCGGCACCGACCGGGACGCCTACCTCGCCGCCCTGCGCAGCCGGCATGTGCCGGCCGAGGCCACCCGGGTCGAGGGAGCGGACGGCACCCTCATCGTGCTCGACTCGCTCACTGCCCTGCTCACGGCTCTGCTGGTGGCGGTGGCCGGGCTCGGTGTGCTCAACGCGGTCGTGCTCGACTCCCGCGATCGGGTGCATGACATCGGCGTACACAAATCGCTGGGAATGACCCCGAAGCAGACCGCCGCCATGGTCATCGCCTCCGTCGGCGTGCCCGGCCTGGTCGGCGGCGCCGCCGGCGTCCCCGCCGGATATCTCCTGCACCACTGGGCCGTCCCGGCGATGGCCGCCGGCGCCGGCATCCGCCTGCCGCCGAGCACCATCGACGTGTACGCGGTGGGCCTGCTCGCCGTCCTCGCCCTGGCCGGCCTGGTCATCGGGGCGGCCGGGGCGCTGCTCCCGGCCGGCTGGGCGGCCCGGACCAGGACGGCTGT
This sequence comes from Paractinoplanes ferrugineus, assembly GCF_016862195.1. Lineage (GTDB taxonomy): Bacteria > Actinomycetota > Actinomycetes > Mycobacteriales > Micromonosporaceae > Actinoplanes > Actinoplanes ferrugineus. The sequence continues at coordinate 18,884 of NZ_BOMM01000091.1, forward strand.
CACGTTGCGCACCGAGTGACGCCCGGCGGCTCAGCCCGCCGGGTCAGCGCTCTCGTCGAGCCGGCGGGCCGCCCGCGACTGAAGGTAGAGCTGCTCGGGCCGGCTGAGGGTGAGCCGGGCGGCCCGAGCGTAGTGTTCCCGCGCCCCGGCCCGGTCACCGGCCAGTTCGAGCAGGTGGGCCCGCACCGCCGCGGTCCGGTGGTGCCGGGCCAGCACCGGATCCGCCGCGACCTCGTCCAGGGCGGCGAGCCCGGCCTCGGGGCCGTCGACCATGGCGCGGGCCACGATCCGGTTCAGCGTGACCATCGGGCTCGGGGCGAGCGCGTGCAACATCCCGTACAGGGCGAGGATCTGCGGCCAATCGGTGTCCGTGGCGCGCGCCGCCTCGTCGTGCACCGCGGCGATCGCGGCCTGCAGCTGGAACGGTCCGATCGGGGCGTGTGCCAGCGAGTGGGTGATCAGCGCGCCGCCCTCGGCGATCGCCGCCGCGTCCCAGCGGCCGCGGTCCTGGTCGGCCAGCGGGACCAGGGTGCCGTCCGATCGGGTACGCGACGGCCGGCGCGCGTCGGTGAGCAGCATCAACGCGAGCAGCCCGGCCACCTCGCCGTCACCGGGCAGACGCCGGTGCAGCTGGCGGGTCAGCCGGATCGCCTCCCGGGTCAGCTCGACCCGGTTCAGGCAGTCCCCGGAACTGGCGGTGTAGCCCTCGTTGAAGATCAGATAGAGCACGTGCCGCACCGCCGTGAGCCGCTCGTCGGTCGCCGGCCCGTCGAAACGGGTGCCGGTGTCCCGGATCCGCTGCTTGGCCCGGCTGATCCGCTGGCCGACGGTGGTCTCCGGCAGCAGCAGCGCACGGGCGATCTCCGCCGTGGTGAGCCCGCCGACCGCCCGCAACGTGAGCGTGACCTGCGCCGGCACGCTCAGCGCGGGATGGCAGCAGAGCAGCAGCAGGGCCAGTTCGTCGTCACCGCGTACGTCCGGTTCGGGGTCGTTGCGCACCGCCTCCTCCCGCCGCCGGCGGGCCGTCTCGTTGCGCAGCTGCTCCACCCGCCGCCGGCCGGCCACCGTGATCAGCCAGTTCCGCGGCTGCGCCGGCACCCCGGTCCGGGGCCACTGCTCGGCGGCCGCGATCAGCGCCTCCTGCACCGCGTCCTCAGCGGCGTCGAAATCGCCGTACCGGCGCACCACCGCCGCCAGGACCTGCGGCGCGCACTCGCGCAGCAGGTCCGGCAGCCCGGTCACTGCTCCCACGCGCTCATATCGAGGATCGGCCGCACCTCGACCCGGGTGTACGCGGCGTCCGGCGCCTTCGCGGCCCAGCCGACCGCCTCGTCGAGATCCGCCACATCGATCAGGTAGAACCCGGCCAGATGCTCCTTCACCTCGGCGTACGGCCCGTCCGAGGTGATCGTCCGGCCGTCGCGCACCGAAACCTGCGTGGCCAGCGCCGGATCGCCCAGCCCCTCACTGACCACCAGCACCCCGGCGTCCCGCATCTGCGCGCTGAGCCGCCAGTGCCCCCGGCCGAAATCGATACGCTGCTGCTCGCTGAGCGTCTCCCAGACCCGCCAGCGACTGCGGGTTCGACTGGATCAGGATCAGATATTTCATGGTTGCTCTCCGTCTCTCTCGCCGGGATGTCGAAACCGGCCGGCCCGGCTTCGACATCCCGGCATGAACGAGATCCAGGAAGTCATCGAACGCAAGGCCGCGCTGCTGGAGACCGGTGACGCCACGGCCATCCTGTCCTACTACGCGCCCACCTTCGTCGAGTTCACCCTCGCCCCGCCGCTGCGCCAGCCCGGCAACGGCCTCGACCCGACCGCCCTGGCATCCTGGATCGCCACCTTCGAGGCCCCACCCCGCCGCGAAGTCACCGACCTGCGGATCACCACCGACGGCACCGTAGCGTTCGCCACCAGCCTCGACTGCCTCACCGCCACCCCGCGCGGCGCCACCTCGAGCTTCACCCTCTGGTTCCGGGTAACCCTCGGCCTGCGCCGCGTCGACGGTCGCTGGCTGGTAACACACGAACACGAGTCCGTGCCCTTCGAGATGGACGGTTCTTTCCGCGCCGCCATCAGCCTGACCCCCTGACCCGGGCGCCCCTTTCCGCCGGTTCCGCTTCGTGGCCCGGCGTTCCGCTTCGTGGAAGGCCTGCTCGGATTCGGTCCAGTCAGCTTTCCAGGCCCTTGTTCCGCAGGGCATCCGCCGCCCGCCGGCCCCGCCCGCCGGCCCCGCTCGGGTGTCGGGTCTGGTCAGCGGCTCTCCGGGCGGTCGGGTCGGGCGGCGGCGGCCGCGGCGCGCCGGTGTCCCGCGGCCCGGTTCTGGAGTCGTTTGTTCGCGGCCGCGCTCGCTCCGGTGATGCGCTGGAGGAAGGCGATCACCTGGCGCAGTTCCGCGGTGCCGGTGTCCTGCAGGGTGGCGGCGATCTCGGCGCCGGCCTCGGCGAGGAAGGCGCGGGCCTGTTCGCGGGCGCCCGGTTCGGGGCGCAGGGTGACCCGGCGCCGGTCGGTGTGTTCGCGGCTGCGGCGGATGTGGCCGGCGGTCTCGAGCCGGTTCAGGAGCACGGTGGTGGCGCCGGACGTCATGCCGATCTGGCGGGCGAGGTCGGCCGGGGTCAGCGGCTGACCGTCCTCGGCCGCCCAGATGATCTGGCCGAGGGCGTTGGCGTCCGAGCCGGGCAGGTTCATCCAAGCTGCCAGGTGCTGGTTGAGCTCCGTGAAGCTGACCGCCCAGTCGCGCAGCGCTTGCATCGTGGCCGTCTGTTCGGGCGACCAGTCGACGGTGAGTGGGTCCACTTCCACTGTACAGAATCCTTCACTGTGTAGTAGCTTCACTGTAAAGCAAAAGGGAGAACGAGTCAGACATGACATCATCGCGTGCAGTGATCTCGGGAGCGAGCATCGCCGGCCTGTCCGCCGCCTTCTGGCTGCGGCGCACCGGCTGGGCGGTCACGGTCGTCGAACGGGCCCCCGAGTTCCGCGACGGCGGGCAGAACGTCGACGTCCGCGGGGTCGCCCGTGAGGTGCTTCGGCGGATGGGGCTGTTCGAGGCGGTCAAGGCACAGAACACCACCGAGACCGGGACGGTCCTGATCGGCGCGGACGGCGGGGTGCGGGCCGAGCTGCCGTCCGGCGGCACCGACGGCGCCACGGCCGAACTGGAGATCCTGCGCGGCGACCTCGCCCGCACCGTCCTCGACCACCTCCCGGAGGGCGTCGAGTTCATCTACGGCGACACCATCGACACGATCACCGACGACGCCGTCACCACGGCGGCCGGCCGCGTCCTCGGCGCCGACCTGGTGGTGATCGCCGAGGGCGTCCGCTCGGCCACCCGTGACCGCCTGTTCCCGACCGGGGTCGAGCGCCGTGACCTGGGCATCAACATGGTGTTCGGCACCATCCCGCGCACGCCGGACGACGACGACCGGTGGCGGTGGTACAACACCGTCGGCGGCCGCCAGATCCACCTGCGCCCCGACAACCACGGCACCACCCGCGCGATCCTCTCCTACTCCCGCGGCGAGGATCTGACCGGCCTCGACCGGCGCGAGGCGCTGGCCCGGGTCCGGGAGCGCTACGCCGGCGCCGGCTGGGTGGCCCCGCGCGTCCTCGACGCCTTCGACAAGTCCGACGACGTCTACATCGACCATCTGACCCAGATCCGGATGACCACGTGGCATCGTGGCCGCGTGGTGCTGGCCGGTGACGCGGGCTGGTGCGTGACCCCGATGGGCGGCGGTGGCGCGTCACTCGCCCTGGTCAGCGGCTACGTCCTGGCCGCCTTCCTGAAACGGGCGGCGGACCGGGAAAAGGCCCTGCTCGCGTACGAGCAATGGATGCGCCCGCTGGTCGACGACGTCCAGAAACTGCCGCCCGGCCTGGAGTTGTTCGCCTATCCGCGGACCCGCCTCGGCCTGGCCGCGCGCGGCGTGGCGGACCGGGTGCTCACCTCCCCGCTCCTCGCGCCCCGCATCGCCAAGCTGACCCAGGTCGCCGCCACCGATCGCGCCCTACCGGATCTCTGAGCCCCGGCCGCGGCCGGTCAGCAGCCGAGTCGCTTGGTGCCGAGGGCGATGTCGTCCATCCAGATGTCGAACTGGCCCGGGGTGGTGCCGCCCTGGTAGAGCTGCCAGCCGATCTTGACGGTATGCACCGCGGGCAGGACGAACGGGACGTCGTTGCCGCCGTGCTCGTCGGTGGAGGCGGTCAGTTCCGGGTTCGCCACTCCGTCGATCCACACGGCGACCCGGTTGCCCGCCGGGTCCAGCTCCCACTCGAAGCACTGCCAGGCGTCCTCGGTGACCGGCGCGGACTCCCGCCACGACGTCCAGTCGCCGGTCGGGCCGCCGTCGGCGCCGACACCCCAGAAGACGCCGGGGACGGTGGGCGCGTACTGGCCGCCGATCGGCCGGACGACCTCGGTGCTTCCGGTGCCGGTGGCCTCGACCAGGGTGAAGTGGGCCCAGTCGGGCGCGGTGGGGAAGGCGTCGACGCGCAGCCGCATCCGGCCGTAGAACCGGTTGCCACCGGCGGCGAAGTCGTCGACCCGCAGGAAGGCGCGTCCGTTGTCGACGGTGTGCGCGTGCAGCACCTGGTTGCGGCGGCCGGCCCGTTCGACCGTGAGGGTGCCGTTGCGGGTGTCGACACCCCACTTCAGCGTGCTCGGGCCGCCCGTCGGCAGTCGCTCGAAGTCCTCGCAGAACAGCAGGCCGCGCCCGCACGAGCCGGGCCGGGCGGCTTCGGCCGGGGCGCTGCCGACGGTGGCGGCGAGCGTCAGGGCGGCGGTGAGGACGGCGACGAGGCTGCGCATGGCGGGATCTCCTTCAAGGGGTCTGGGAGCGCTCCCATCATTGCAGTCCATCGATGTACGGCGGAAGCCCTCACTGGTGGATGAGGGCGGGCAGGGCGAACAGCATGGCCGTCGACCAGGTGATATGGGTCAGCACCGGAGCGAGGATGCCGCCGGTGACCCGCCGTTGCAGACCGAGCAGCAGGCCGAGAGCCAGGGCCGAGAAGACGAGCATCAGGTTGGCGGTGGCGAGGGTGGCGGCACCGTAGACGACGGTGGAGATCGCGACCGGGTGCCGGCGGCCGATGGCGGCGAAGAGCGCACCGCGGAAGAAGATCTCCTCGGCGATCCCGTTGAGCACGGTGACGGCGGCGATCGCCACCACGTTGCCGTAGCGCGCGTGGGCCAGCACGCTGTTCACCGGGTTGCGCAGGGCCGGGACCTCCCGCACGACCAGGGCCCCGGCCACGAAGATGCCGGCGATGACCAGCCCGGTCAGGATGGGGATGACGATCGGGCGCCGCAGCCGGCCACCGAGCCGGATGCGGCCCAGGTGCAGTGGCCCGGACAGCAGCGCGCCGCCGATCCAGACCGCCGCGACGAGGCCGGTGAGCAGGTAGAACGTCGCGTCACCGGGGGGCAGCGACAGCGAGATGCCGAGCAGTGTCGCCCCGGCCACCAGGGTGAGGACGGCGACCAGGCGGCGCCGGCGGAACTCCTGGTCGCTCTGCCGGTGGTCGCGCTCGACCGGCTCGATGAGCGAGGTGCGGATGAAGCGCCGGGTGCGCTCCGGCCAGCTCGACGTCATCGATCCGCGCCGGCTCGCTCGCGCTGCTCCAGGGCCAGCCGCACGGCCTCGTCGTAACCGATGGCGGCGCCCGGCACCAGCCGGGTGATCGCGTCGTCGCGCACCACGACCTCGTTGGTCATCGAGTCGATCAGGTTGCGCGCGGTCACCGTGTCGACGTCGGTGACCAGGCGCAGCCACGCCGACGACAACCGGGGCGTCAGCAGCGGCACGGTGACGTTGCGGACCCGCTTCCCGCGGATCATCGCGGCCCGCTGCAGCATGTCGATGTAGCGCAGGACCTCCGGCCCGCCGATCTCATAGGTGCGACCCCGGGCCTCGGCGGGCTCCAGCACACCGGTCAGGTACCGCACGGCGTCGGCCAGGGCGATCGGTTGCGTACGCGTATTGACCCAGCGCGGCGTGACCATGACCGGCAGCCGATCGGAGAGTTCCCGGGTCATCTCCCAGGAGATGTTGCCGTGCCCGACGACCACCGCCGCGCGCAGCACGGTGACCGGCACCGGCCCCGCCCGCAGGATCTTCTCCACCGCCCGGCGCGAGCGCAGGTGGGCCGACAGCCGGCCGCTGTCCGAGCCGAGCCCGCCCAGGTAGACGATCCGCTCCAGCCGGGCCGTGGCGGCGGCGGCCGCGAACGCGCGGGCGGCCTCGGCGTCGCGGCTCTCGAAGTCGTCGGAGCCCAGGGAATGCACCAGGTAGTAGGCGGCGTCCACGCCGTCGAAGGCCGGGCCCAGCGACTCGGCCCGCATGACGTCGGCCTCGACCGGCTCGCCCGCACCCCGGTACTCCTGCGGCCGGCGCGTCATCGCCCGTACCCGATAGCCCTGCTCGACCAAGCGCTCGGCGACATGCGAACCGATGAAGCCGGAGGCACCGCTGACCAGAATCGTTTTCGTCACCCCCGCTACCTACCCGGATCGGCCGGGCCGAAAGCAGGTCGCCTCCGGCCCGGGTCGTCAGCGGTCAGAACGGGTAGGTGGCCGGCTTCGCGCGCATCGTGATCCACCGGGTCTCGGTGAACGCCTCGATGTTCGCCGCGGCGCCCCCGAAGCGGGCACCGGTGCCGGACGCGCCGACGCCGCCGAAGGGTGCGTTGGCCTCGTCGTTCACCGTCTGGTCGTTGATGTGCACGATGCCTGTCGGGATGCGCTCGGCCACCGCCAGGCCGTGCATGACGTCCTGCGTGACGATGCCGAGCGACAGGCCGTACTCGCTCGCGCCGGCCAGTTCGACGGCCTCGTCCACACTGTGCACGCGGGTGATCGGGGCGACCGGGCCGAAGATCTCCTCGGCGAACGCGGGGGCGGTCAGGGGCACGTCGGCGAGCACGGTCGGGCGGTAGAAGAGCTGCTCGTACGTACCGCCGGCGACGATCTTGGCACCCTGGTCGGCGCTGGCGGTGACCAGGCCGTGGATCTTGTCGCGCTGGCCGGCGTCGATGATCGGGCCGAGGGCGACCTCGTCGGTGGCCGGGTTGCCGACCGGGAGATGGCCGGCCTTCTCGGCGAGACGTTCCACGAACTCGTCGTAGATGCGGGCGGCGACCAGGTGGCGGCCGGTGGTCATGCAGATCTGGCCCTGGTGGAAGAACGACCCCCAGGCGGCCAGGTTGACCGCGGCGTCGACGTCGGCGTCGTCGAGCACGAGCAGCGCGGAGTTGCCGCCCAGCTCCAGGTGGGCGCGCTTGAGGTGGCGGCCGGCCAGCTCGCCGATGCGGCGGCCGACCGGGGTGGAACCGGTGAACGAGAGGACCCGTACGTTCGGGTCGGTGACCAGCGCCTCGCCGACGTCCGGGCCGCCGGGCAGCATGTGCAGGACGCCGGCGGGCAGCCCGGCCTCCTCGAAGATCCGGGCCATCAGGGTGCCGCCGGTGACCGCGGTGCGCGGGTCGGGTTTGAGGATCACCGCGTTGCCGAGCGCGAGGGCGGGCGCGACGGAGCGGATGCCGAGGATGATCGGCACGTTGAACGGGGAGATCACGCCGACCACGCCGGCCGGCATCCGGCGGGCGATGGAGAGCCGTTCGTGCTCGGACGGCAGCAGTTCGCCGATCGCCCGGCTGGGCAGCGCCGCCGCCTCGTAGCACTCCTCGGCCGCGACGTGCAGGGCGAACCCGGCCATGCCCGGCACCGCGCCGACCTCCCGGACGTTCCAGTCGCTGATCTCGGCCGCGTGCTGCTGCCAGAGGTCACCGGCTCGGCGGAGCACCGCCGCGCGGGCCGGGTGCGGGAGGGCCGCCCACTCCTTCTGCGCCCGCACCGCGTGGGCGGCGGCGTCGGCCACGTCAGCCGGTGTGGCTCGCCCCATCCGGCCCAGTTCCGCGCCGGTGGCGGGTTCCACGACCGGGTAGTCGCCGCCGTCACCGCGTACCCAATCGCCGTTCTTGAAGATCTTGCCTTGCCAATCGACGCTGTCGAGCAGTCCCATAACGCGTCTCCTCCCTGGAGCCTGCCGTTCCCGCGGAACCGGCCCTGCCTTTGTAGCGCGATCAGGGGGCTGTCGAGCAGCCTGGGAACCGTCAGTTCAGGGAGTCGCGCTCGCGGCCACGGGCGCCGGTGACGCCGCGCCGACGACGCGGTCACGGCCGGTGTGCTTGGCCTCGTAGAGGGCCCGGTCGGCGCGGGCGATCAGTTCCTCCGACGTCTCGGTCGCGTCCCACGTCGCCACCCCGGACGAGAAGGTCTGCGCCGACGGCGTCACCGGCCGGAGCCGCTGCATGATCATGCAGGCGGCGTCGAGGGCGGTCTCCGGCAGCAGCACGATGAACTCCTCACCGCCGTACCGGGCGAGGATGTCGGACCGGCGCAGCTGACCCGACCAGGCCGCGGCGGCCTCCTTGAGCACCCGGTCGCCGGCCTGGTGACCGTGGGTGTCGTTGAACGTCTTGAAGTGATCCAGGTCCATCATGCAGACGCTCACCGGCAGACCGGTCTGCCGGGCCTGCTCGAGCACCCGGGGCAGCTCGTCGGTCCAGGCGCGCCGGTTGGGCAGGCCGGTGAGCTCGTCGCGGCGGGCCAGTTCGCGCACCTGTTCGGTCTGCCGGGCCACGAAGCGGAGCAGCACCGTCAGCCGGGTGACCACCAGGACCGACATGATGGTGGAACCGACGGCGATGGCGGCGCCGTGCTGGAACTCGCCGTGCGACATCTGCATGACCATCACGGCCGGGGCCATCAGCAGCGCGAGCAGCAGCATCGACATCAGCGGGACGCCGGGCGGCCGGGGCACCGCGGTGGCGCGCTGCTCGTCGGTCGCGGCGGCGTGCCGCACGGCGTACGCGAGGAGCAGGAACGCGGCGAAGTACAGCAGATCGATGCCGCGCGTCGCCCACTCCGACACCGGGCGGTCGCCGATCAGCAGCCAGACCAGGTCGCCGGCGAGGAAGGTGAGCAGGCCGGCGGCGAGCCACGGGGGCGCGGAACCCCAGCGGGCGCGCCGGCCCGGCGAGACGCCCCCGCTGCGGACCAGGACGAGAGCCAACAGGATCAGAAGCAGATCACTGACCGGGTACGCGACCCGCACCAACCGCCCGGCAAGGGTGTAGCTGGTGTCCCGCAGCGCCGGATCGATCGCGTACACCCAGGCCAGCACGCTGATGCCGACGGTGATGGTGGCCGCGTCGAGCAGTGCCGGGCGGATCAGCCGCGGCGGCCAGCGCCGGATCAGCAGCCCGATGCTCGTCAGCACCGCCGGATAGAACAGCAGGTAGAAAACGTCGGCGATGGTCGGGTACGCGTCGCCGGACCCGAACTCGTACACGATGGTCTTCGGCACCACCGCGGACCCGTTGGCGAGGATGCCCAGCGCGAGCAGATACCAGCCGGCCCGTGCGTGCCGCGGCAGCCGGTGCGCGGCCAGCACCAGCATGGCGACCGGACCCACGGTGTTGACCAGCGACCACGCCATCGACACCCACGCGCCGACCGCCAGCAGGAGGTAGCCGGCGATCGCCAGCGTCATAGCCGCGATGGACACCTGCCACCAACGCCGACCCATACCGCCAATGACACCCCATCCCGGTCGCCGCACCGCCCGAATCCGGGTGCAGAACGGTTTCAAAACGCTCAGTCCCGTCCCGGACGGCCGGAAATGGGCGAGTGTGGTGCCGATGAGGATGACGCCGTGGCGCGGGCCGGTCTGGCTCCGCGCCGGGTTCGGGGCGGGCCTCGTGCTGCTGCTCGCCCAGTCGGTGGCGGTGGTTCCGGCGGCGCGGCCCTGGTCGGACCGCAATCCGTGGTTCGGCGGCCTGCTGCAGGACGCGATCTACGTGCTGGCCGCGGTGCTGGTGCTGGTGCGAGCGATCGCGGTACGCCAGGACCGGACCGCCTGGCTGCTGATGACCGGGGGACTGGGCGCCTACGCCGCCGGCACCCTCACCTGGGTAGCGGTTCTCGCCGACCGGAACCCGCCGCCCTATCCCTCGTTCGCCGACGTGATGTGGCTGGCGTACTACCCGCTCGCGTACGCGGCGGTGATCCAGCTCCTGCGGGCGCGGACCGCCCGGATCGGCCCGGCCACCTGGCTGGACGGCCTGATCGCGGCGGCCTGCGCGGCGGCGTTCGCGTCGGTGGTGTTCATGACCGACTTCGGCGGCGCCCCCGGCGCCTCCCGGTGGTCGGTCGGGGTGAGCGTGGCCTACCCGATCGCGGACATCGTCCTGGCCGGCCTCCTGCTCGGGGCCTGGGCGCTCAGCGGCTGGCGCACCGAACCTCTCTGGGTGCTGCTGCTCGCCGGGATGGGCATCAACACCATCGCCAACGGCATCCACATGTACGAGACCACGCACGGCACCTACATACCGGGCGGCTGGACCGACGCGCTCTGGACGATCGCCCTGGCCGTCATCGTCACGGCGGCGTGGCAGAGCCGGCAACGACCGGCCGAACGCCGGCCCGCCGCGAAAGTCGTCGGCGTGGCCCTGCCGGCCGTGCTGGCCTTCGCGTCGCTGCTGCTGCTGCTGATCGGCGGCTGGCGGTCCGGCGCCCTGCCGCGGACCAGCAGCCTGCTCGCGGCGGCCGCGATCGGCGGCGCGATCGTCCGGATGCTGCTGACCGTCCGCGCGGTGGCGGCCCTCGCCGACGCCCGCCGGCAGGCCCGCACCGACGACCTGACCGAGCTGCCCAACCGCCGGCTGTTCCTCGAGGTGCTCGACCGGGAACTGGGCCGCCCGGCCGGATCGGCCCCACTGGCGGTCGCCATCGTCGACCTGGACCACTTCAAGGAGATCAACGACAGCCTCGGACATCACCTCGGCGACCGGCTGCTGCAGATGGTCGCGGCCCGGCTGGCCGAGGCGTTCGGCGGCGCCGGCCTGCTGGCCCGGCTGGGTGGCGACGAGTTCGGCCTGCTGCTGCCGCACGCCGACGTGACCAGCGCCCGGACGACCGCGATCAACCTGCTCGCCGCCCTGCGCCGCCCGTTCGACCTGGAACGGGTCACCCTGCACGTCGACGCCAGCGTCGGGGTGGCCGTGTTCCCCGAGCACGGCACCGACCGCGGCACCCTGCTCCGGCACGCCGACAGCGCCATGCGCGTCGCCAAGGGCGACCACAGCGGGGTGGTGGTGACCACCAGCGGTGCCCACGACGACGCCGACCGGCAACGCCTGACCACCCTGGAGGAACTGCGCGCCGGCCTCGGCAACGGGGAACTGGTCCTGCACTACCAGCCCCAGATGGAGCTGGCCACGGGCGGCATCCCGGGGGTGGAGGCGCTCGTCCGCTGGAACCACCCCACCCGCGGCCTGGTCTACCCCGACGGTTTCCTGGCGCTCGCCGAACACGCCGGCCTGATGGGGCGGCTCACCCTGGAAGTCCTCGAGATGGCCCTCGCCCAGTCCGCCGCCTGGCGGGCCGCCGGACTCGACCTCACCATCGCGGTCAACCTGTCCGCCGCCAACCTGCACGACGTCACGCTGCCGGCCTACGTCGCCGACGCCCTGACCCGCCACGGCGTGCCGCCGGCCGCCCTGCACCTGGAGATCACCGAGGAAGTCCTGATGCGCGACGCCGCCCGCGCCACCGGCGTCCTCGCCGAACTGCGCGCCACCGGAATCCGACTGGCCATCGACGATTACGGCACCGGCTACTCGAGCCTCGCCTACCTGCACGCGCTGCCGGTCGACGACCTCAAACTCGACCGGGCCTTCGTGACCCACTGCGACACCGACACCCGCAGCGCCGCCATCGTCAAGAGCACCGTCGAACTGGCCCACAACCTGAACATGCGCCTGATCGCCGAAGGCGCCGAGAACGAAGCCGTCCTGGACCGGTTACGCCGCTGGGATTGCGACCTCGTCCAGGGCTACCACGTGAGCCGCCCCCAGCCCCCGGACGTGCTGACCGCTTGGTTGCGCGAGCGCGCCGGTCTCGATCCCCGAAGCCTCACCCCGACCCTCAACCCAGCCTGACCGGCGTCAACGCCCGCAGCCCGGCCGTCCGACCATCACCTACTGAGTCCACAATGAGCGCACTCATTTGCCGAGAACAGTGTGTTCTATACCTTCGTCGAAGAGTCCCGTCGCGATGTAACGGATCTAGTCGCTCTACGCTCGTCTAGAGTATGAACGCCGGCGCACTCCGCCACTTCGGCGAGCGATATTCTACATCGCCACCGAGAACATTCACTTCGCCTTCGCTCGCAATTTTAGGTGCGCCGGGCGCAAGAGGACTGTCGGTAGATATCCTCAACTGCGCCGTGTAGCCTGAACCAGTGCGTGGCACCTTAGCGATGGCGGCCAAAGTGCGCGAGGCAACGTGCTAGCGAGTGCGACTATTGGCGACAGGCTGACTAGAACATCGCGATCACGGCGTTCACAAGCGCGATGACCGGTGTCCCCACCTCACTAGCCAATTCGGCGGCCTTCCTTAGCCCATCGCCGAACGTCTCAAGCACCCTCCGGCGAGGGGCGTCAGACGTCGCCTCCCCTGTAAAGTCGCTAAGCTCCCGCCCGACTGCTTCGCCATCTGCCTGCGGTAGCTCCTTTGCGAGATTCGAAACGGCCAGGATCAACTCTTCGAGCAGCCTTTTGAGACCCGTATCTGCCGTCGAGTTGCCGAGTTGTTGAAAGCTGTTCTGAATCTTCGCGTCGATGCCCACAATTCCGGTGATAGAACCACTGACGTTCCCTATCTGAATCCGCTTGCTCTCGTCATGCACGGTGACTCCATCTCCTAAGTAGGCCGTCCCGACATGTATTGATTGCCGGGTTGCATGATTAGCGCTCCTGGAAAGCTCGCCGTTGGCGATCATCGAAATTGTCCTGCGTGCCGCCCTGATGCTCTGGAGATTTTTCCCTAGATCGCTCTTCGTGGCCAGATCTTCGTTAACGTAGACTTCAATGAGTCGCGCGACATTCCTCCGAGCCGAAGATAGGCTTTGATGGAGGCCCGGGATATCTCCCTTTGCGACCAGGTTGTCAAAGCCGTAAGCCATCCTTAGAATGTCCGATTGCGGGAGGCCAAATCGGACTTCTTTTCGCAATGTCCGCACTGCGTCCACTAGATACTGTTGTAGGCGATCGGAGGCGTCAGTGCCGCGCTGGACCTTTATGCGACCTCGAGAAAGGAGGCGTAGGGTTTGTCGTAGAACTTCTCGCTCGGAATGAAGTCGAACCAGGTGGATTCGCAGCGCGCGAAACTCACTCGCTTCGGCGGTGCCGTCCGTCCGCATAATCCACGCGACGCTTGATCGGCTTGCGTGCCAGAGTTGCATGTGATCCAGTGATACGCCGGGAATTGCGTTGGGGTTCTTCAACCTCCTGGGGCGAGCCGTTTCGCGAAGCTCAAGTAGCGTGAGCATGCGCCCCGGTGTCACCCACCATTTTTCTAGGGTTCCAGCTCGCACGGCTTCTTGAGTGCTTGTATTAGCGAGTAAGGCTGCGGCGAGATCGTTATCCATGCGCGCGAGGCTGATCAGCTCTGGGCTCCGCGCTTGGGGAATCGAAACTGGCACGTCCATAAGATGCTGAACTAGCTGAATCGGAGGAAGGCCAGCAAGCCGATCGAGACGTTTCCGCGCTGCAGTTCTATTCCCGAGACCAATCTCGAATCGAAGCATTCCGTTCCCGTTCCCATAGAGTCGCCTGAAATGGCACATTAACCCTTGGTCCCGGTGGCTGGTCGGAATGCGGACCGCGGCCGAAGCTTCACAGAACGCGTTTTCTCCGGGCCAGAATCCCGGAGAGTTGCGTGGCCGAGGATATATCGCGCCGGTCGACCTCACGAATTGACGACCCGGCTCTGCATCCGGCCACGTAGGTGATGGAAGACGATGCGTCTCGCCCGGACAGAATGGACGTACGTCAGCAAATGGCAAGTGAGCAATGAAGAAGAAGGGCGGATATACTTTGGTCACTTTTTGTTAACCTCCCCGTCGGCGAACGTTGGGGGGCGCCTCTGGCCATCCAGTGCTGAAGGTCTTCGTCTGGCCGCATCAAGCACATGATCCGCTGTCGTGCGCCTGTAACACCAGACGCCTGAATATACCGGCACACTGCGCCTTCGACAAACTCTCGGCAGGGCCACTCCTCGTCCGGCGCAGTAGACGTGGTTTGAGTCCAGCGGAGACGTACTTCTACCAACGACATCATGGTCACGCGGTACGGCCAGCAGGAAATCTGTTCATGGCTTCCGAGCGTTCGGCTTCTCCGAAGCATTGCGGAGTCGCCTTCGACGCCCTCATTTGCCGCCGATAAAGCGCGCCCACGCCCCCTTCGCGCCTTGTGCGAGGGGCCGACGTGTGGTTGCGGGAGCAAGGCCCGCCGGCGAGGGCAACGGTACGAGCTCCGATCGCTCCTTGGCGCACGGACGTGCCGCTGACCGGGCGGACACCGGCCAGCCCACCGCCGGGTGGCTAACCGTCGGAAGTTTTAATGGCGGCGGTGACTTGGCGCTCATCCCCGGTGTCGAAGAACGCATCGAGGTAGGCGGCCGGTGGGAGTTGGCTGTCGCGGAGTAGGGAAAAGAGCTCAGCCCCATGGCTGAGTTCGTCGGCCAAGGTGTAGACCTGCGCCAAGCCGAGGTATTCGCCGGCCAGGTCGGCGGCGTACTCTCCGGCCTCGCCCTCGGCCAGAGTCACTGCCTCAGCGGGCGATGACGCGCGCCAGAGCGTTATCCGTTCCTCGTACGTCGCGGGCGCTTCCGCATTAAGCCGGAAAAGGCACCGGACCGAGAACCAAGCTTTCTGCGTCTCCACCCTCGGAGTGTGCCCCATCAGCCGAGCAACGCACTCTCTTGCCGCCGAGCAGGCGCGCCGGGCTACCGGACTCGAACCGGCTCATACCTTGCGGTCGTTAGCAGAACGCTAGTAACGGACTTTCCCATCCACCTTTGCCCGGCGCGCTTGACGAGGCTATCTGCCGGTCGGCGTCGCTGGACGCTGGAGAACGCGGACTCGAAGCAGTTCTGGATGCCGCTGCTTCCGAGCTGCCGGCCCTGACCGCCCTCATCGAGTCAACGCGGAGGTAGGCAAGCACAATG
>NZ_BOMM01000092.1 GCF_016862195.1 Paractinoplanes ferrugineus
GATTCTTGGTGAGCAGTTTCAACAAACCGTTCGGACCGGTCAGCTCCAGCCCGCGAGCCTTCGCCTCGGCCACCATCGCCGCCGCGGCGGCCTGCTCGCGCGACAGCCGCCGCCCGTCACCCTCGATCTTCTCCCGCGGACTCACAACCTTCGATGCCATCACTCACAGTGCCCATCCCGCCAGGCCATCCGCCTGGCGTGTCGGGCCAAAAACACCGCTCCCGGCACAGTCCCTGCGTCAGCCCTCGCGGGCAATATGGGCTGGTTCGCGTAGTGATCACACGGAAACGTCGCCTATTTGAAGAATCGGCGACGATGGAGTATCGGCCTTTGTCAATCTCCGGACACAGGTGTTCATCGATGCAAAGTGGCCGCTGAACAGAGGTTATTGATTGGCGGCATTATTTTTCCGGACCCTGGGCCGCCGTGGGAACACCGCCGCCCCAAGGAGGGAGGCCGTTCCGGACGCGAGCTTGGTTGCCATGGCAGCTGAGAGACAGCGCGATGGCCTCAATTGAGACTCGGAAGACCAAGAGCAAGATCACTCGGTATCGGGTGAAGTGGCGTACCGGTGGAACCCGTGAGGGCGCCTGGGACGGAACCACCTTCGGCGCCCATGCTGACGCCAAGCGTTTCAAAGCTCTGGTCGAGGTGCATGGCCATCAGTGGCCACCGGCCAGCGTGCTCGTTGCTCAGGGATTCGCTCACCTAGCACCGGGCGCCATAGCGGCACCGATCGCTGCGCTAGCGGACGAGAAGGTCGCTGCTGTAGCGGACGATAAGCTTAAGGTCGTAACGTTCGCGTCGTTCGCCGTCGAGTATGCACCGTCCACATCACAAGATCAGCGACAGAGCCCGGATCTTGACGTTGATCGCGTCGAGGAAAACGACCGGGTAGACGCGGTCGAGAGGCCGCTTCTGCCATTCGGTCATGCCGTCCATGAGATCTCGGCGACGAGTTCTTCGACCCCCAGCTATCGCGGCATCGGCCTATGCCTCTGTCGCCGCCCGCCACACCCTTTCGAAGTCGTCTCCGGTGGTTTAATTGGTTCGAAGTCGTCCAGTAGGGCGATGTCCTCGAAGGTGCCCACGGGAACTTCGCTAAGCATTGTTGAACCGGTAGCAACCGTCGGGCCGGCGTAGTCCGCGTGGCCATCCCGATAAATCTCCACCTTGCGCCGTTCGTAATCGTCTTCGTCGATTTCGCTGTACAGCTCGACGGGCTCGTCGGGTAGGTCATGCAACCATCGCACTTTCCAGTACCGCATCTCATCTGCGTCACTCACCGCCGCCTCCTCCTCCTGCTTCGCCACCCGCGTTCGCGCCGTACGATACGATGCGCCCGCTGACATCAAGATTCTCAGAGTTGCGAATCACGAAGACGCCCGGGCGGCCGGGCAGCCGGGCTACACATCAAGCCCTCCGACGTTGATCTGCACGTAAAGGGTGACCCTTTGGGACTGCCCCGGGACTGCCCCGATATCAGGGGTTGCCCGACAGCGACTAGACCAGGAGAGCTTTGCGGCCGTACCACCGGAACGCC
Source organism: Paractinoplanes ferrugineus (assembly GCF_016862195.1). GTDB lineage: Bacteria > Actinomycetota > Actinomycetes > Mycobacteriales > Micromonosporaceae > Actinoplanes > Actinoplanes ferrugineus. Next base: position 1,544 of record NZ_BOMM01000092.1, read on the forward strand.
GAGCTCGCCACTACCTCAACATCACCCACGCTCACACCCAGATCGGCAACATCGAGAAGGCAAGCAAAATGCTTCTCGAAGGCGACCGGCTCGCTCCGTCGGAAATGCGGTGCGGTCTGCTGGCCCACGAGGTCCTCGCCGATTTACTGCGACGCACCCGGGGAACCCCGCCGACGCCCATTGCGGAGCTGGTCCGAACAGATGGGCGTAAGCGTGCTGGGCAGCCTCATCGATGACGCTATCCGCCCTGTCGTTGCCGCAAAGCGTCGCTCCACGCCGGGGCTGCTCCCTACGCCCTCTTGTCCCGACGAAATTCGAGCCACGCAGGAGCAACGGAACACCTAGTCAGATCATGCGCAAGCGTCCCGGACCCGCTTGAATCACGATTGAGAGGCTTCACTGAGCCGGCGGGAAACAGCTCGCGGCTACTGCGGGTTCTTGAGGCGATGGTCCTTCAACCGGGCATTGAGTTCCCGGCCAGCCCGGGCGGACAGGCTCTCCGGGCCAGGTCGGTAGCCGCCGAGGATGTCAACCGTGACTTCGCGGGTTTTGGTGTCGGTCGGGCGCCTCCATTTGATCACGGGGACGACAACCCCCGCCGCGCCCGACGGGCCCGAGGTCGGGCGACCGGTCTCGATCCTCTCGATCTCAGTCCAGTTGATCTTCGTGGTACGGGCAATGCGGCGGACAACGACCCGCTCAGACTCGATGTAGACACCCGCGATGAGGGCGCGGATCGCGAAACCCCACATATATATCGCCATCAGACCAAAACCGACGCCCACGCCGACGCCAGCACCGTCCGTCGGCGGCATGAGCTTGGAGACCGCGATGGCTGTGCATATGCCGGCCAGGCTCGCCGTGCAGAAGCCGAGCACAATATTCCAGAACCATGACCGCCAGACCGACTTCATATCTCCGGGCTCCAGCCGAACTCACCTATCACGCGATCGACGCACAAGCATACGCGGTCACCAATCATGGGCCGCAGCCTGTTTCGCAACAAAAGACGGCGCCGTCCAGGTGCCACCTTGGATTGTTCAAGACCACATACCCATTTCGTTCCAGGCATCCGTTTGAACAGTCTTCATAAAGTCACGACCGGACCTCGTCACCCATTGCATCGGTGGCACTGGCGCACCCTTGATACCGCCGAGCTTGCCGTACTGAGCCATTCGGAAAGCACCACCCAGGCCGACAGTACCGGCCGTCACTACTCCGTCGACAACGATCTCCTTCTTGTTCTTTTCCCAACCACCCTCATCATCACAGCCATTTTCATCGTGAGGGTATAGAGGTCACGGGCAGTGTGGGTGGCCGGTTTCCACGTAGGACGAGGCTCCCGGTAAGACAGCAATCGCCCAAGATCAGATGCCCCAACCGAGAGCCTCGCTGTGCTGTCTTACCCTGCCGCGATTCCGCTGTCCACCCGCAGCCTGAACCACCTCGCCGACCTCATCCGAGCTCACCGCACCCAGCGCCGTTCCCGATGGCGGCGCCTCGAACCCGGCCGGCAAGCCCTGCTCGCCCCAGCCCACCTGCGCAACGGCGACACCCTGACCCACCTGGCCGCCGGCTTCGAGATCGGTGTCACCACGGCCTGGCGATATGTTCGCGAGGCCATCGACCTGCTCGCCGCGACCGCCGATGACCTGACCACGGCGATGACCAGGATCCGGCTGCTCGCCTACACGATCCTCGACGGCACCCTGATCCCGATGGACCGGGTCGCCGACCAGAAACCCTACTTCTCCGGCAAGCACCGCCGCCACGGTGTCAACGTTCAGGTCATCGCCGATCCGGCAGGCCGGCTCGTTTGGTCGTCGATGGCCCTGCCCGGCGCCACCCACGACCTGACCGCGGCCCGCGCTCATGCCATCATCCAGGCGCTGATCAGCGCGAATGTGATGACTCCTGAGCGCCTACGCCCGCATCGCCGAAATCCTCGAAACCGACCAACCTGATCAGGCCATCGCCGCGCTCGAACAGGCCATCGAGCACGACCCGGTCAACGAAGAGCTGTACCAGCGGCTGATGCGCATCCACGGCCGCCTCGGCCGACCCGACGCCGTACGGCGCACCCTGCACCTGCTGGAGAACCGGCTCGCCGAACTCGGCGAATCCGAACCCTCCGAAGCCACCTGCCGCGTCGCTGCCCGCCAGCTGAAGTCCAGCGTCAGCACCCACCGATGACCAGCTGGCCACCTCGCCCGCAGCCCTCTCGACACGGGCGGAGCTGAGCAGATGTCTACAACGACCCTTCATCCCGGGCTCGACATCCCCGGCGTGGACGCAAGCGATCGCGGCGCCCGTCCGGCCGGAATGGACCTCGTTCAGCTTCGACGGTTCCCATGGGCGGTCCGGGCCGCCCTCGTCCTCGGCGTTGCAGCGTCTGTGTCCGCGAACATCCTGCACGCACGCGACAACCCCATCGCCCAGACCATCGCCGCGTGGCCACCACTCGCGCTGATGCTCACGGTCGAACTGATCTCCCGCGTGCCGATCTACCGTCGTATGCTGGCCGCCGTGCGACTGCTCGCCACCGCCAGCATCGCCGCATACGTGTCCTGCTTCCACATGGCCGCCGTGGTCGCCGAGTTCGGCGAACATCAACCCAATCCCTACCTGCTGCCGGTCTCCGTCGACGGCCTGATCGTCGTCGCCTCCGTCTCGCTGGTCGAACTCGCCGGACGCGTCCGCACGATCCGCAACGAACACTCCCCCGCCCAACGGGCACGCCCGGCCCCCGCGCACCTACCACGTCCGCCGGAAGTCGAGACCCAATCTGTCGAGGACCGTGCCACCACGAGTGCGACCAGAACCTCAGCCACCGAATCGGTTATCACGCCACACGCCACGCCACCATCCGCAACGGCGACGCCACCAGCCCCGCCGGATACACCACCCGCCGAGCCGCCGATCGAACCTCTCTCCAGTGAACAACCGCTTGCTGACGAACCGGAGGATTCGAAATAAGGGTCAGGGCGACGCAATCGACCCGGAACTTGCAGCACTACTGCCGGCCGCCCGTGCTGCCCGCAACACCCTCCGCGACCAACGCCGAGGCCTGACCCGCGACGCCCTTGCTGCACAGCTCCGTCGCGACGGCTACACGATATGCACCAGCCGAGTCTCCGCCCTCCTGACCCTCTTACGCAGCGACACGATCACGACCACCACCGCACGGATCCCGTCAACCCACCCCTGACGACCAACGATTCGCTCCGAGTGACATTCAGACCCCGCCGGCGGCATCCGGATTTAGCCAATGGACGGGTGCTTACCGCACGCATAGATATTCGCACGTGCGCGAATCAATTGAGCTAGGCGTCTCCGCATGCGCGCACGACGACCCTGAAACAACCTTGCATGAGACTCAGAGACGTCTGATTAACATTTTTTGTGGTGTTATGAGGTTTGGGCGTTTCGCCGGATTAGGGTAGTTTCGCAGGCTGGGCGGCGGGCGAGGTTGGATCATGGCGATGGTGATCATGCTGGCGGAGTTGCCGGGCAGGGCCTCCACCGTAGGAGTGGCCGACCAGAACGACCGGCCCGGTGGTGCGCTGAGCCAGGAACGACGAGATGTACGCCGCGTCGGTAACCGGCCCGCGCAGCAGGTTCGGCGGCCCGAGCACGGTGTGGCCCTGGCTCTGCAGTTCGGATGCGACGGCGTTCCAGCTCGACGCGTCGGCCCGCGCGCCGTGAACGAGAACGATGGTCGGTGTCGCCATGTCGGTCTCCTCTGTGGTCAATCCGCGAGCCCGCGACGGGACCGCGCTCAAACACCACCTTTCCCATAGGTCCGCCGAAGACGGAAGGGGGGTCAGTCTTGAACCGATGGTGAATCCGCCGCCGAACCCGCGGGGTGGTCGCGGCGACTTCCGGACCGGAACTCCACCGGAAACATGTCTGAGCTGTGAGAACTTGCCGATTGACGCGGTGGTTCGTCGCTCCGGGAGGACCGGGCAGACATAACGGAGGGGCACACTCCGCTGCCCACCCGGAAGGCGTCCGTCATGCGCGACTCCCCCGTCACCCTCGCGGCGCTGCTCTACGCAGCGACCGTCTCCGCCGCCGCCTTCACCGCGCTCATCGCGCCCACCGCCGGTCGGCGCCGCGCCGCACGGGACGTTCTGACCATTCTGGTGCGCCGCACCGAGACCACGGGACGCGAGCCGAACGGGCCCGAGCTGCCACCGGAGACGGGACCCTAGCCGCGAAGCGTCTCCGCGGGCGCGAATCCCGACACCGCCTCGGCGAACCGGGCCAGCGCCTCCGGAAACCGGTCCGCCGCCACCGGCAGCGGGTCCCCCCATGCTCCGTCGACGAACGCCTCGGCCAGCAGCCGGCAGGCCGAGGCCGGGTCGGCCACGGCGGCCAGGGCGATCTGGGCGCGGGCGCGGTCCTCGGGCCGCTCGATGGCCGCCACCGCCCGGGTGGCGTCGGCGATCAGCTCGTGCGTTAGGGCGGCTCCGCCGATGTCGCCGGCCAGCGGGATGAGCGACGTCAGGGTGCGGGCGCGCAGGCCGGGAAGCTCGATCGACGGCACGAGCCTCCTCACCTCGGTGGCGAGCCGGCGCGCGTGAAGCCGTCGGCCGGCGGCGAGGAACGCCCGCAGGAGGGCGTTCAGGGTGACGACCCGCGCGCCGGGGTCGCCGGCCGACCGAGCCACCCGTTCGGCCCGCTCGATGTCACCGGCCGCCACGGCGGCGCCGATGAGCCGATCGATCGCCTGCAGGCTCTGGCCCGCGCCGGCCATCGAGGTGGCCAGCCGCTCGGCCCGGTCGGCCTCACCGGCCTCGACCAGCGGCGCAATGAGCGCCACGGTGGCCTGTGCCCGCCATCCCTCGGAGGTGATCGCCGCGGTGATCCGCTCGGCCCAGCCGTGGTCGCCGACGGCGCCGGCCACGGCCCGGACCAGCGCCGTCAGCGCTTCGGCCCGGCGAGCCGGGAAGGGGATGGTCCCGGCCACCTGCTCGGCCTCGGCGGCCAGCGCGCGGGCGTGGTCGAGATCGCCCGCGGCGGCAACCGCCTCGGCCAGGCGGCTCTGCGCCTCGGCCCGGCGCGCCGGGTCGGTGACCGACCGGGCGTCCCGCTCGGCCTCGGTCGCGAGGATGCGCGCCCGCTCGGCGTCACCCTGGCCGGCGAACTCACCGACCAGCCCGATGAGAGCCTCCGCCCGGCGACCGGGTTGGCTGATGTCGCGGGCCGTCTGCTCGGCCCAGCCCGGCAGCCCGATGGCTGCCGCTCCGCGGGCGATGGCGGCGAGGGCGCGTCCCTGATGGCCGGGATAGCCGATGCCCAGGGCTATCTGCTCGGCCCGGTCGAGGTCCCCGGTGGCGCAGGCGGCCTCGGTGACCACGGCCAGCGCCCGCGCCCGCAGCTCCGGCTCGGTGATCGCGGCGGCGAGACGTTCGGCCCGGTCCACGTCGCCTGTCGCACACACCGCACCGATCAGGCTGACCCTCTCCGCGGCCTGCTGGGCGGCCGGGACGGTCGACCGGGCGGCCTGCTCGGCAGCGACGGCCAGCGTCCGGGCGCGGTCGTGGTCGCCGCCCTCGCCGGCCGTCCGGGCCAGCGCGGCCAGCACTTCCGCCCGGGCGGCGGGGACGGCGACGGCGGCGGCGATCCGATCGGCGTGCCCGGTGCGACCGTCGCGCGCCGCCGCCGTGGCGACCACGATCAGCGCGCGTATCCGGGCGTCGGTGAAGGTGATCGACAGAGCGGTGCGCTCCGCCCGCTCAAGATCACCTCCGCCGGCGGCTACCTCGGTCAGCCACGTCAGCGCCTCGCCCAGCCGTGCGGGGCTGGTGATCGTCCGGGCAAGGGTCTCGGCGGTGTCGAGATCACCGGTGCCGGCGATGGCCTTGGCAATCATGGCCAGACCCCGTTCCCGGTCCGATCGGTCGCCGACGGTGGCGGCGACCCGCATCGCGTATTCGACATCGGTCGCGAGGCAGGCGGCGTCGATGAGGCGCCCCTGGATCCAGTTGACGGAGTCGGGCCGGGCCATGGAGGCGGCCGCCTGCTCGGCGTCGTAGGCGTACGTTCGCATGTCGTTGCCGGTCGTCGCGGCGATCGAGGCCAGCTCGGTGAGCCGGAAGGCTCGCGCCTCCGGATCGGCGAGGAACAGCAGCTCCTGTTGGGCCTGGCCGAGATGGACCGGGACGCGGCCGGGCCGGCCGGCGATCACGGCGATAGTGGCCGCCTCGATCCACGCGTCGGCACAGATGATCGGGTGATGGCGGGACCGGGCCACCTGCTCCGCCTCCGCGACGAGCCGGTCCGCCGGGCCGTGGTCGCCAGCGGCGGCCGCGGAGCCGGCAACGGCGGCCAGGGCCTGGGTCCGCCTGGGATCGGTGAGATGGTCGAGGGCGATCCGCTCGGCGCGGTCGTGATCGCCGGCTTCGGCGGCGAGGCGGGCAAGGGTGAGGAACGCCACGCCCCGTCGGGTCCCGTCCGGAATCGACTGAACGATCTTCTCGGCCCCGTCCCACGCGCCGGCGCCGGCCGCCGCCTCGGCCGTATCGGCGAGCGTCATATCCCGGGTGATCGGGAAGAGGATGGACCAGGCGACCTCCTCGGCCCGGTCGACGCGGCCCTGCCCGGCGGCGGTGACCGCCAGAAGCGCCAGCGCCTTCATTCGCCTGCTCGCGTCGATGATCCCGTCGGTCAGGGCGTCGGCCCGCACCCCGTTGCCGAGCGTCTCCCAGACCGCGGGAAGATCGACCGGGATCTTGCTGTTTCGTCTCGCGAGCTGGGCGCGTCGATGCGACAGGAGCGCGAGGTCACCGAGGACCGACGGTGCACAGCGGTCCAGCAGCTCGGTCTGGGCCGTCCCGATCTCGGCGAGGGCGGCGGCGTCGCCACCGGTGACGGCTAGCAGCCGATCGTGGCGGGCCTCGTCGGTCGCGAGCAGGACCAGGCGCCGGGCGTCGTGGTGGGTGGCCAGCAGACGGGGGTAACCGGTCAGCAGATAGTCCGGGGTGTGCGCGGGCCAGGCGGGAGCGCCGTTCCGGAAACCGTCGGCCCATCGATGCAGCCGGTCCTCGTGGCGCGCGATGGCGGCGTCTCCGAGGTAGGCACGGGCCGCGGTCTGCAGCTCCTCGTGGCCGAGCAGGTAAACGTCGTGCCCGGCGGTGAGGATGCTCGAGCGGCGGTCGAAGGTGCGGCCGGGCGCGGTGTGCAGCACCTCCTCGACCTCCAGGAGCCCGGCATCGGTCAGCGCGCAGAGGTCCCGGCCGGTGAGACCACCGCGGGCGGCGGTGACCAGACCGAGGACGTCCCGTTCCAGGGTCGTCCCGGACATCAGGCGCTTGAGCTCGGCCTTGCCGAGTCGTTGCAGGTCGCGGGCGTGTGGCGAGGCCGGCAGGAGGCGCACGATGCCGGGGTCGCGCAGCGGATGCCAGTCGGGCACGTCGTCGGGGACCGGTGGGTTGGGGCGGCCCGCCACGAGGACGCGCATGCCGGACGGTGGGCGGGACGGCAGCAGGCCGGCGATGCTGCGGGCCGTCTCCCCGGTGGTGACCCCGCGGTCCTCGTCCAGGCCGTCGACGACGAGCACCAGGCGGCCGCCGACGTCGGCCCGGTTGCGGGCGGCCTGGGCGAACAGGTCGAGCAGGGCCGCGTCGCGGGTGGACTCCGTCAGACCGTCCGGCTCCTGCTGGCCCAACAACTGGCACAGCTGCTTCGTGACGACCTCGGTGAACGCTTCCCGGGTGTCCTGACCGGCCAGTCGTGCGGTGATGAAGAACGCCACCATCCACAGGCGGCCGCCGAACTCGGTTGGCGGCGCGGCGACGAACGTGGACAGCAGCGCCGTCTTCCCGGCCCACGGCCCGGCCTGCCACCAGGCGTACGCGGCGGCGCCGTCCCCGGAGCAGAAGGCGGCGAGCTCGGCGAGCTCCGCCGCGCGCCCGAACAGCTCCGGCGGAGCCACCTGCTGCCGCAGCTGTTCCAGGTAGACCGACCGGGGCAGTACACCGGCGGCAGGGCGGGGCCGTCGCGTACGACGGGCCTCGCCGCACAGCCGCACCAACTCACCGGGCCGCTCGGCGCTGCGCCCCGAATCCCGCGAGCGGGCCCGCCCGTCGAGGAACGCGACCACGAAGAGCAGCGCTCGCTCGTTGGCCAGGCTGGGGATCGCGGTGCCGCGGAACCACTCGCTGAGGGTGGCGTCCTTGAGTTTCAGGGGCTCCGGCTGGTGTGCGGCCTGACGGCAGATGGTGGCCAGGTCGGGGCGGCCGGCGGCGGCGTACAGCGCACGCAGCCGTTTCCAGAACTCCTCGGCCGGGGACGGCTGCACCATTGCACAGTAACGTCCGGACGCGACACCCACCAGGGAGCGCCTCACCCGGGCAGGCGCAGGCCGAAACCGTGCACGGCGGGGCGAGGACGCACCGCGAACATGATCATCCACAGTCGACCACGCCCGGCGATTGTGGTCGACTTCAACCCGCGGCTTCACCAACTTCGTGACAGAGCCATTTTTCAACGTTCACTAAGGGATGTCTCGTAACTCGATGACGGCTGTAGGGCCTAGCGGTGGTTTCTCGGGTTCAGCCGGCCAGGGCGATGTTGTGAAGGTGGGCGATTCCGGCGGCGGTGACGGCGAGGGTGCGGCCGGCGCGGCGGTAGTCGCGCAGGATTTTGTAGGTCTTGAGCCGGGCCAGGGTGTGTTCGACACGGGCGCGGATTTGCGGTGTCCGGTGTTGTAGTCCTGTTTCCAGGCGGGTAGTTCGCTGCCGTCGCGGGGTTTGCGGTACGGGATGATCACCTCGGGGTTGCCGCGGTAGCCGCCGTCGGCCATCACCTCCCGTCCCGCGAGTTTTTGCTCGATACCGCTGGTGCGGTAGACGATGGTGTCGTTGCGGTTGCCGGGCTGCGGGTCGCCCAGGGCGATGACCAGGCAGGTGTTCGCGTCGATCGCGACTTGCAGGTTCGCCGAGTACCGGTAGTTCTTGCTCTGCGCGGCAAGTCGATGATCCCGGGTCGGGATCAGGGTGCCGTCGACGATCGCGACCTGGCCTTTCGGGCGGCGGCGTACCGGTGCGAGGGTGAGCAGCGGACCGAGGGTGTCGATCACGCGGTGGGCGGCGGAGTGCGAGACTCCGAACAGCGGGCCGATCTGGCGCATGGTCAGGTTGGTGCGCCAGTACACGGCCACCAGCAGGACCCGATCCGGCAGGGTCAGCGCCCACTGCCGTCCTGGCCGGCCGTCGGCGATCGTGTCACCGCCACGGCGGGCGACCACCCGTACGAGGCGGTGGAACTGGGCCGGGCGTAGCCCGGTGAACGGGTGGATCAACTCCGTACGAGCAGCCGAGAACACCTGCACCCGAACATGATCAACCACCGTCCGAACCAGACGACCACCGGGTTACGAGACATCCCTTAGTGACCTGCGTTTTGGTCGCAATTTCGGGGCTCTGGCGCAGAAAGTGTGATCGATCTTGTGGTCTTCGCCTCTCCGTATCGGTGCCATCAGGCCGGTCTGGCTAGCCTGAATCGGTGTCCGACCTGACGTGGAGCGGCCGGCGCGGCGCGCATGCGGTCTATCCGGGAACCTTCGATCCCTTCACGGCCGGGCATGCGAATGTCGTGGACCGGGTGCGGCGCTTGTTCGATCGAGTCACCGTGCTTGTGGCGGTGAACGGGGATAAGCAGCCTGCTGCGACGCTGGAGCAGCGATTGGAGGCCCTGCGCTGCTTGCTCCCGACCGACTGGAGCAATGTGGCAGTAGCGGCGTGGGCGGGGCTGACAGCCGGGTTCTGTCATGCGTACCGGTCCGGTGTCATCGTCCGCGGCGTTCGGAACCTCACCGATCTCCGGCAGGAGTCTCAGCTGGCGGCGATGAACGAGGGCATGGGTATCTCCACGTTGTTGATCCCGGCGCGTCCTGAATTGGCGACGGTGTCCTCCACGGCGATGCGTGCCCTTCGCGCCTGATAAGGCTCACCTGGTCAAGAGCACGCGCTTGCGGAGCAGATCGAAGCCGGCTCGACCGTACATCTGTCGTTTGAGCATCTTGATGCGGTTGACGTTGCCTTCGACCGGTCCGGAGCTGAACGGCAGGCTCAGGCCAGCCGTGACCGCGGCGAGGTCGGTGGTCAGACCGGTAGCGAAGCGACTGATGCCGGCAATGCTGCCTCCTCGGCTGCGGTGATCCACGCGGTGAGACGTTCGCCGTGCAGATTGGTCATCATGTCGGCGAAGGAACGGACCAGCTCGACAGCGGATTGCAGCTCTGGGCAACGTGCCAGGATCTGCTGGAACTGCTCGGTGTCGCGGTCTCGCAATCGATTAGCACGGTGCCGTAGTGATGACCACGCTTGATTGTGAAGTCATCAACTCCCAGCACAGCGATGTCACCGACGGGCGGATCAGGCAATGCACGCACCCCGCCCGGCCGGAGCGATGCTGGGTGATGTCCGCGACGCATGGCTGGCCGCTTCTCCCGCCGCGACAACACCATCTCAGCACGCTACGCGGCAGGGAAACTGGTCGGGATGTCGGCGGTCGCCGCAGCCGGCCGGTGCAGGAAACCGAACAGCAGTCCGAGAGCACTGCCACTCGGATCCAGGAATTGCAACCGTACGTCCCCGGGTTCGGTGCCCGAACCAGCTACCAGGCAGCCCAGACGGGCAACCCGTTCACCGAGGATCAGATCGATGGAAACCTGCTCTCCGAACACGAAGAGCGGATCATCAGACGTATGTTTGGCGATAGCTTCAACTGCTACGAGGATTCGCGCGCCGCCCAGTGACAGGTCCTTCGTGTGTCCCCAGAGCGGGCGTCCGGAGACGTTCGTGATCTCGGCTGGCACCCGTAGATCGGTACGGACGCTGCCTCGTCGCTCAACACCTGCCTTCGAACGCTCGATACGCACGTACAGGCCGGGCTGCTCGCCCTCCGGTACCGCTACCACCACGGCCTCGGCAAAGCTGCCTCGACGGTTCTGCGTCCACTGCATCTGCACGGGGGTGCCCACCGGGACCCTCAAGGCGCTGCGGCCGATACGGGCCAGGTCGTCGGTATGCCGGCTCACTTGCGATGTGTATGCCGGGCCGCCCCGAAAGGACACGTAGACCTTGTCTGCGTTCCATGGCATGGGCTCTTCCTGAACCACGTCGCCGCCGAGCGGTACAGGTTCTTGATAGGTCGTTGTCACCGTTACTCCAGTGGTTGATCAACCGGGTGCTGACGCGTCTCATCCTTCAGTCGGCACATGTGGCGGCGTTGAAAGTGTTCTGGGTATTCACCACACCGAACTCAACGGTCTGACATTTCCTCTGCCACTACCGATTCATACTCGCGGGTATGCCGACTGGAAGTGCAGCCGCCGGATGATCGCCGCCGCGATGGCCTGCCAGGCCATCGGTGTGATCACCGCAGGCGACCATCAGCGCGCGTCGCGGTTCACGCCCCTGCTGCGCGGCGTCTACCCCCAATACCGGGCCGGCCAAGCTCCGTCCGTCCGCGGGCCGATGAGCCTGTCGCCTCCCCCGCCATGCCAGGTGCTGCAATCCATCGACGCGCACCTGCCCGTGACCGAGCGGCTGCGCTACCGCACCTGCACCGCCACACCCAACCCGCCGGCGGAGAACTCCGCCGCCGACCGCGGACCTGGCGGTGTTCCAGAGCGACGACGAGATCTTCGCGGGCGCGGGCGACCCGCGACCGGATGGTGCCGACCGGGCAGCCACACACCTGGGCCGCCTCGGTGTACGACAGACCTGCGACCTGGGTGAGGAGGAAGGCCTCCCGGCGGTCATCGGCGAGGTCGCTGATCAACTGGGTCAGCGCATGCCGGACGTGGTCGGCGGCGACCCGGCGGGCAATCACGAACAGCCAGGTACGCACGGAGGATTCGCCCTTGAACGCCGGCAGGGCGCGCATGACCCGCAGGTAGGTTTCCTGCGTCAGATCCTCAACCTCGGCGGGCGCGCACAGCGGGGCAAGGAACCGCGCGATGTCACCCTGGGTCAGCCGGATGAGGTCGGTCAGGGCGTCGCGGTCACCGCGGGCTGCGGCACGGGCCAGACCGGCGAGGGCCTCGGTCACCTCAGGAGCACTCACGGTGGGTAGTACGGAGGCGGGGCCTCATCGTTCATCACGATCCCCTTCATGGTGAACGTAGATATGTTGGCTGGTTCACCATCTCCGTGGCGGCGGCGTCATCCGCCAGCGTTCGGTGCGGGCCTGACCTTGCCGACGGTCGGCTGGCCGATGGCACAGCGGCTGGCGATCCTCGGCCACGACGAGGTTCGGCGGTAGCGATGGTCGGCGCGGGGTCTCACCGCGTACCGTGCCGGTCCTGCAGGTGGGTCCGGCTCCCACACCCGGTTCGCGGGAACTGCCGGGGGCGTTCCGGCGACTCATGGACAGGGGGCAGAGCGCCCGATGCCGTGGCGTGAAGCGGGCGCACCTTGGCCTGCGGGCCACTTTCGTCCGTCCGGCGGACACGGTGAGCTTGACGTTGCGCGGAGCGGACGTGAACGGCGTCCGCCGGTGGCGCTGGAGGTTTCGTGCGAGTGGATGTGCTGGTCTTCGATGGCGTGGACGACCTGGATGTGACCGGGCCGTTCGAGACGCTGTCGATGGCGCGACGGGCCGGGGCTGACGTTTCGGTCCGGCTGGTCGCCGAGGATGAGCGGACGGCCGTGACGACGGCGGGCGGACTGCGGTTGGGGCCGGTGTCGCCGTGGTCGCCGGTGGTGGCCGATGTGGTGCTGGTGCCCGGCGGCGGCCTGGCGTCGTCGCAGCGGCCGGGCGTGGCCGTGGAGCTCGGCCGGGGACAGATCCCCGCGGCCTTGCGCGAGGCGGTGCGGCCCGGTCTGGTCCTCGCGTCGGTGTGTACGGGAGCTTTTCTGCTGGCCGCGGCGGGAGTGCTGGGCGGGCGGAAGGCCACCACCCACCACATGACGATGAAAGCGCTGGCCGAGGCCGGTGCCGAGCCGGTGGACGCGCGTGTCGTCGACGACGGAGACGTGGTCACGGCCGGCGGGGTCACGGCCGGGTTGGATCTGGGTCTGTGGCTGCTCGAGCGCTTCCACGGCCCGGAGATCGCGGCGCGGGTCGCCCGCGGTCTGGAGTACGAGCGGCAAGGAGCCGTATGGCTGGCCGGGAGCGTCGCATGATCAGGAGGGTGGGGACTCTGGCTGTCTGCCTGGCTCTGGCCGGCTGCGGCGCGGCCGGAGAAGCGCCCTCGGCCGACGCCGTAACCGCGGTGACGGTCAAGGACTGCGCCGGTCAGGACATGACCTTCACATCCGTGCCGCAGCGCGTGGTGGTCCTCGACGGCTATGCGGCGCAGTCGATGGTCCGGCTCGGTCTGGGCGACCGCGTCGTCGGTGTCGGGTTCACCAAGCCGTTCTCGGTGGAGAAGGGGCCGATCCAGGCTGAGTTGCAGCGCCTGCCGGTGCTGGCGGCTGACAGCGTGCCACCGACCGAGATCGTCGCGGCGCAGCGACCCGACCTCGTCCTGACCGCCTTCGCCGATTTCGGCGGGGCCCCCGGATCGCCCAAGGAAGCGGACCTGGCGACGATGGACGCCCAAGGCCTGGCGGCGTGCACGCCGACCGCGACCTCACCCACCGAGGCGGCGAAACCGCTGACCGACCTGTCGCCGACCTACGACTTCCTGCGCAGGATCGGGCAGGTGTTCCGTATCGGGAACCGAGCCGAACAGCTGATCAGCGAGCTGCGGGCCAGGGAGCAGGCCGTGGTGGCCAAGGCCGTCGCCGGGCCGAGGCCGCGGGTGTTGATCCTGCCCGACAACCCGGTCGCCGGTCAGCCGGTGCCCACCTCCGGTCCGGCGACGATCGCCAACGCGCTGGTCACCGCGGCCGGTGGCACGAACGTTTTCGCCGACACCGCCGGCATGCACTCCCAGGTGTCGCCGGAGATGGTCGCCGAACGTGACCCGCAGGTGATCCTCGTGATCACCGACTACAGCTTCGCCAAGGCCAAGGGGCAGGCGCTGGTCGATCAGGTCCGGGCCAACCCGCTGCTGGCCGGCACCACTGCGGTGCGGACCGGACGGGTGTTGTCCGCTTCGCAGTACGTGGCGGCGTTCCCGAGTCCGCTCAACGTCGACGCGCTCGAGCAGATCGCGGGCGACCTGCGCGTGGACGGCCCGTGAGCGTCACCGGCGCGACGGCAGTCCGGTTCCGGCTCCGGGTGGGCACGGTGCCGTACGCCGTCGTTCTCGGTGTGCTGAGCGCCGCGGTGCTGGTGTCGGTGGTCATCGCCACCGGTATCGGCCCGGTGCGGGTGCCCGCCGATGAGGTGACGCGGGTCCTCGTGCACCACCTCATCGGCGGGGCCGACACCGCGTCCACGGCCGATCTGATCGTCTGGCGGTTGCGGCTGCCCCGGGTGTTGCTGGGTGCGCTGGTCGGTGCCGGGCTGGCGCTGGCCGGCGCGGTGGTGCAGAGCGTGGTGCGCAACCCGGTCGCCGACCCGTACCTGCTGGGGCTGTCCTCGGGTGCGTCGGTCGGTGCGGTCCTGGTCATCACGACCGGGGTGAGCATGCTCGGAGCGCTCACGCTGCCGGTGGCCGCCTTCGCCGGCGCAGCCGGGGCGATAGCCGTGGTCCTGTTGCTGGCCCGCCACCGCGGCCGGCTCCTGCCGTTGCGCCTCATCCTGGTCGGCGTCGCGGTCGGGCACCTGCTCGGTGGTTTCACCTCGTTCCTGCTGACCCGGGCCGAGACGTCCTCGGCCCAACAGCAGATCATCTTCTGGTTGCTCGGCGCGTTGTCGGGTGCCCACTGGGGGCTGCTCGGCGTGCCGGCCGTTGTCGTGACGGCCAGTTGCCTGCTGCTGGTGATCCGGGCACGCCGGCTCAACGTGCTGGTGCTGGGCGACGAGGCCGCAGCGGCGCTGGGCGTCGACGCCAGCCGGCTGCGTCGGGAACTCCTGCTGGTGACCACCCTGCTGGTCGGCACGGTGGTGGCCGTGTCCGGCGGCATCGGCTTCGTCGGCCTGATCGTCGCCCACCTGGCCCGCATGCTGGTCGGCGCCGACCATCGGCGGATGCTGCCGGTGACCGCCGCGCTGGGTGCCCTGTTCCTGGTGTGGGCGGACGTCGCGGCCCGCATGCTGATCTCACCCACCGAACTCCCGATCGGCATCCTCACCGCGTTCCTCGGCGTGCCGTTCTTCCTACTCGTCATGCACGCCCGCGGGCTCGCCGCGGAGGGAGCACCATGAGCCTCGACATCCGGGCAGTCTCGGTCGCCCTGGGCCGTACGCAAGCGCTGAAGGAGGTGTCGCTGAGCGTGCCCGAAGGCTCGTTCACTGCGCTGCTCGGCCCCAACGGCAGCGGCAAGTCGACGCTGCTCCGGACGATCTACCGGGCCCGTCGACCCGACTCGGGACAGGTCCTCGTCCAGGGCACCGACATCTGGGCGACGCCGGCGTCCTGGTCCGCCCGGCACACCGGCGTCCTGGCCCAGGAGCAGCATTCCGGCTACGAGTTCACGGTCACCGAGACCGTCACCATGGGCCGTACCCCCACCTGCGGGGCATGGACCGGCTGACCGCAACCGATCACGACGTCGTCCGGCAGGCCCTCGACGCGACCGGGCTGGGCGCCTTCGCCGAGCGACGGGTGGCCGAGCTCTCCGGCGGTGAACGCCAACGGGTGCTGCTCGCCCGCGCCCTGGCCCAGCAGCCGCGCATGCTGGTGCTCGACGAGCCGACCAACCATCTCGACATCCGCCACCAGCTGGACATCCTGGAACTCGTCCGCGACCTCGGGATCACCGTCGTCGCGGCGCTGCACGGCCTGGACCTCGCCGCCCGCTACGCCGACACCGTCGTAGTGCTCGACGCGGGCAGCGTGGTCGGGCACGGGACACCGGCCGACGTGCTGACCGTCGACCTGATCCGTGACGTCTTCGGCGTGGCGGCCGAGATCGGCCCGGCCGGCAAGGGCACGCTGCGTATCACCACCGGCCCGCTGCTAACCCATGCCCGCTGAACCACACGTCGTCGCCGTGCTCGCCCTGGACGGCGTCGTCGGCTTCGACCTAGCCATCCCCTGCCAGGTCTTCGGCAGCACTCGGCTGGCCGAGGGCGAATACCCGTACGAGGTGCGCGTCTGCGGCGTCCGGCCCGCGGTCGGCGCCACCGCGTCCGGCACCGGCTATTACAAGATCCAGGCACCGTACGGGCTGGAGGCCGCCGCCGACGCCGACACCATCGTCGTGCCCGGCCTGGCCATCCCCCGCCGGGCCCCGGCCGAGGTGCTGGAACTGCTGCAATCGGCGGCCGCGCGCGGCGCGCGGACCGTCTCGATCTGCACCGGCGCGTTCGTCCTGGCCCAGGCCGGGCTGCTCGACGGCCGGCGCGCCACCACCCACTGGGCCGCGGCAGCCGAACTCGGCCGCGGCCACCCCTGCGTCGATGTCGACGCCGCAGCGCTGTTCACCGCGGACCATCCTGTGTTCACCTCGGCCGGGGTCGCCGCCGGTCTCGACCTGTGCCTGCACCTGGTCCGCCGCGACCACGGCGCTGCGGCCGCCGCGCGGACCGCCCGGGTCGTGGTCATGGCACCCAGCCGCGAGGGCGACCAGGCCCAGTTCATCGATCACGTCCCGGCCGGCAGCGACGGCTCGCTGGCACCGACCCTGGCCTGGCTGTCGCGGCACGCGGGCGAAACCGTCACGGTGGCCGACATCGCCCGGCAGGCCCGGGTGAGCGTCCGGACGCTCACCCGGCGCTTCCGGGAACAGACCGGCAGCGCACCGCTCGCCTGGCTGCATGAGCAGCGGCTGCTGCTGGCCCGACGGATGCTCGAGACTACCGACCTGCCGATGACCGCCGTCGCCGAGCGCAGCGGCCACGGCTCGGTCACTGCGCTGCGTGCCCACTTTCAACGCGAACTGCGGACCAGCCCGGACCGCTACCGGCGGAGCTTCGGCGCATTCTGAAACGGTGGATCAGTGAGCCGCTGGAGGAGTCGCACCGGTGCGTCGACCCGCCGGCTGCGTCGGGCAGTCAACGCAATCTGGACGCTCGTCCGTTACGAGGTTCGACATGAGGTCCTTCTACCGCATCGCTCACCAACTCGTGACGCTTTCCGACTCGTCGGCTCGCCGTAAACCTCCGCTGCTCGCCTGACGTAACTGCGGATCAGCTCGGCGGCGTCACCAGTAGCGACGATCGGCGTGTTCCGGTGTGTACGAACCGGTGAGGGCTGGTGCCGAGACCGACGGCGCGTTATCGGCGGCAGACATCCCATGTGTTCAGAGGTGTCAGAGGCGCTCCACGCGGTCGGCCTGCGGGCCCCGGTCGCTCTGACGCACCGTGTACCGGACCTGGTCGCCCTGCTTCAGCGGTTCCGACCCGGCGATCACGGATACGTGGACGAACAGGTCGTCGCCTCCGGCGTCCGGGGTGATGAACCCGAACCCGCGGTCGCCGTCGTAACGTGCGACGACGCCGTGGCCCGCGCGCGCGGGCACGCCCCGTGCCGGCGGTTTACTCCCGGCGGGTGGCGGCCCGGCCGGTGCCGGGCGTCGCGGTGGCGGCGCGGGCTCGGCCCCTCGGACCAGCTGCACGTCGCTGGCCTGCGGGCCCTTGTCGCTGCTGACCACCTCGTACGCCACGCGGTCGCCCTCGGTCAGCCAGGTGAGGCCCTCGGCCAGGGACCGGGCGTGGACGAAGACGTCCCCCGTGCCGGAGTCCGGGGCGATGAAGCCGAAGCCCTTGTCCTCGTCGTACCAGGAGACGGTTCCGTCCCCCCCGTCGGCACCGCCGGCCGTGGCGGACAGGCCGGCCCCAGGACCGAGCGGAATCACGTGCGCGGCCTGCGGGCCGCGCTCGCCCTCGACGACGACGAAGGCCACCCGCTGCCCTTCGCTGACCACGCCGCCGGTCACGATGGCCGAGCTGTGCACGAAGATGTCGGGGCCACCGCCGTCTGGCGATGCGAACCCGTACCCCTTGGTCGGCTCGTACCAGTTGACCGTGCCGAGCAGGCCCACGGCACCGCCGGCGGCCTGCTCGGCGGTGCCGCGCACGCGCAGCGCCTGGGGACCGCGGTCGTTCTTGCCGGCCTCAAACTCGACGGCCTGACCCTCACGGAGCACCTTCGAGCCGCCGTCCCCGACGATCTCGGAGGCGTGCACGAACACGTCTGGTGATCCGTCGTCGGGCGCGAGGAAGCCGAACCCCCGTTCGGCGTCGAACCAGCGGACGATCCCGTGCGGCATAGGAGAACTCCAGATCGTTAGAGCGGCATTGCTCCCAGTCTCGCTGACGCCGTCGTGCCCGGGACCACCGGGACCGGCCACGGTCAGTCGGTTGTCCGGAGGTCGAAGGCGGCCAGGACGCGGGTGGCGGTCGCGAACGACTCCGACCGGCTCGTCGCACCGGCCCGCCCGCCGCGCGGCCGCTCGACGTGGCCGACGATGAGTTCGACTCCGTGGCCGAGCGCGTCGTTGCCTGGTGGGCCCGCTCAGCGCCGACGGTGACCGGCCCAGACGCGCCGATGCCGTGCCCCGGGCATACGGCGCTGACCCGGACCAGTCCACGGACCCTCAGCACACGCTGCTCAGCGTCTGCTACTGCGGTCATCCCCGCTCCTACGACTACAAGCACCAAGGACGAGACGTGCCCCGGCCTCATCGGTGCAACGTGACCACTCGACAACCCACAGCGCATTGACAGCGGCAAATCCGGATACTTCTCCCCCTTGGTCGCGTGGCGGGTGGCGTACCCGTAAACGCCCCCGTCGGTGTAACAAGCCAGACCGGGTGGGTTCGGAGGTCTCAAATCTCCTCGACTGATCGTCTGCGTGGCAGGCACAGGCAGATCTAGAACCCGTCATGGATTTAGGTCAAGGTTCCAACACGGAGTTGGACCAGTGCATCGTCGTCCCATTCTTGTCGAGACCGCGCCGGCGGTAGCTCCGTTCCGGCGCACCCTGCTGGAGCGGCGAACTCAGTCCTCAACTGATTCAGCAGAGCCTCTGCCACGCGCATTACTTCAGGAGACGCATCGGGGTCATCGAGGCTGAGTCCGAGAACCGCTGCTCCCTCCTGAGTGATAGTGATGATTGCCCCGTAGTGCTCCACAGCGTTGAGATACAGGGAGAACCCGTCAGCTGGCTCACCGTTAGGACTCAGCTCAGCGATCACAGCCCAGTCAGCTTGATCGGCGTCCTGCGCGATGTAAGCGCGGACGAAGGCTGATAAGCGTTCGTCCCCAGGCTCTGTGACGTCGACGAAACGGTCGATGAAGCCGTTGAGTGTCTGCGGCTCACACACGGGCACCCAGACGTAAAGATCAACGCATGGTGGCATGCCACGAAGCTAGCGCCATACGCGAGGTTTGTCCGTTCATCGTCGAGTCCAACGCCAGGATGCACGAAACCACCACGCTCGACAGCAAGCGGACGGGAGGCAGATTCGGATGCTCTCGTCGGTGCCGAACTCCTGGCCTCATACTCTTGATCGCGCCGACAGGCGTTCTACCCGCAACCGCCCGTCGGCGCCTCGGCGTGGTGCTGACACGAGGCCCAGCCAACAGGGTGCGCCTTATCGGCCAAACGAGTACACCGGCGGAGCCCAGTAGTCGATCGGCGGATGAGTGTTCAGGCCGGGTTCAGTTGGGGTAGCAAACGAGTCGGAGGCCGACTGGATTCGGACGTCGGACTTGTGATGTGCTGAGGGCTATGGAAGCCGAGGGAGAAACGCGCGTAGTTTCGATCCCGTTGGAGCGGGCGATTGAAATCGGCCGAATTCTGGAGAATGTCGCGGGCTCGCTACACCGCATCTCATCGCGCATGATCAGCGGCGACGCTGACGCTCACACGCTCGACAAGTTCATGAGAGATTGGCTTGTAGAGCCTCGACTCCTCCAGGCACGTGGAGAGATTTGGGACGCTATCGAGCAGGTTATCGGCGAGGAGTTAACCGATGAGATCGCCGAATCGGTGGCTCACTTCCCCGATCCTCCCTCCGAGGACATCCGCATCCTGGCTGAGCAACTCGAGAAAGAGCTCGAGGAAGATCGGAAGGAGTCGGAGGAGTGGCTGAAGGCTCAAGGCTTCACGCGCGAGTCAAATCCGCACCTATTTGAATGACAAAATCAGAAAGATCCGCTGCTGGCAAAGCGCACTCAACTCGGCAAATCCGGATGCCGCCCTGTCGTCCGCCCCCATCGCCAGCCGGCTTGAACACGTTCGACTACACGTCCAGCGCTTGTGACCTTTCCGGGAACCCAGAACAATCATTCACATTAGATCGCCGCAGCTTAGACACTTGATCCGCTCGCCCCGCCTTCGATCCTTGGGCGAATAGAGATCAACTCCGATGGTGCTCCCAATCCGCGCCCACCCGTAAGCAGCAACGAGGCACAAACTCCTTGCAGACCGTCAACGGCACGTCAGAGCGTGTGCGGTGACGTGGTCAGACTGCTGCCGTCTCCGATCCTGACATCTTCGGTGCATGCCATGCGTTGCCGTGCTGCGCTCAGATGCGGAAGGTGGAGACGAGGTTGCTGAGTTCGGTGGACGCGGCGATGTTCGCGGCGGTGCTGCTCATCTGCTCCGACGCGCCCGCAAGGGAGGTGGCGGGCCCTTCGATCGTGGCGATGTTCTGCCAGAGGGCCAGGGCGGCCGAGACGGCCGGGGGCGGTCGGCAACAGGACGCCGTCGGCGAGAGCCTCGAGCCGCTTCCCGGTCTCATCGTCGCTGCCAGGCATCCGGATCGCATCGACATAGCTGAGAGTCCTCGCCATCTCCTCAGCATGGACCACCGCCGCCATGCTGCTCGACCGAAATCCCCCTCGTGCGCTCGCTCGATTTCACCTTCCAGTGGAGTCCGAACGGCCGGCCGGCCGGGACCGGGTCACTATCCTCGCGCTATGGGGTCTCTCGCGCGCTGCGTCGACCGGGCCGTCCTGATCGACGCAGCGGTGTCCGTGTCGGTCGTCGTCCTGGCCACCTGGTGGTGGCACCAGTTCCGGCTGGGTGGGCTGATCTACGGCCTGCTGACCGGCACGGTCCTGCTGTGGCGCCGCCGCCGGCCGGTCGCCGTGCTGGTGGCGGTGGGGGTGATCGCGGCGCTGACCGCGATGATCGAGGTCCGCGGTACCCAGCTGCACGAGGGGATGCTGTTGTTGTCCCTGGCGGTGGCCACCCATGCGGTGCTCGCCCACACCCCATCCCTGCGTACGGCGGGGGCCTGGGCCGCCGCCTCCCTGGTCGGCGCCGGTTTCCTGGTCAACGCGCGGCCGTCGGCGACGATCGCCGACCCGGTGGGGGTGATCGTGCGGCCGCCGGTCGATCTGGCTGCGGTCGGCTCGTCGGTCCTCGACCTGGCCGGGTTCGGCGCCCTGGTCTGTGCGGCCGGGCTGAGCCTGCGGTTCCTTGGCGTTCAGCGGGTGACGGCGGCCGAACGCCGAGGAAACGCCGAACGGGAACGGGCGCAGCTGGCCCGCGTCGCGGTAGCCGAGGAACGGGCCCGGATCGCCCGGGAGCTGCACGACATCGTCGCCCACTCGCTGTCAGTGATCGTGCTGCATGCGCAGGGCGCGGAGTACGCCTTCGACCGTGACCCGGCCCGGACCCGCGCGGCCCTGGGCACGATCGGGACCACCGGCGCCGACGCCCTGGAGGAGATCCGCCAGCTTGTCCGGATCCTGCGCGACGGCGGCGGGGGCGGCGATGAACCCGCCCCGGACCACACGCTCGCCTCGGTGGTGGAACGGGCGCGGGCCGCGGGCGCGGCGGTCGAGCTGGTCGTCGACGGCGCGCCGGCCGAGCTGCCCCGGGGCGTCGCGCTGGCGGTCTACCGGATCGTGCAGGAGTCGCTGACGAACGCGCTCAAGCACGCCGGCCCGGCGCCTGCCGTGACCGTACGCGTCGCTTATCGTCCGGGCGCGGTGGAGCTGGAGATCAGCGACGACGGCGCTCCGTCGGTCCGTACGCCGTCCGGTGGGCACGGGCTGATCGGCATGCGTGAGCGGGCCACCCTCTACGGTGGCACCTTCGACGCCGGCCCGTACCTCGGCGGCGGCTGGCGGGTCCGCGCCCGCATCCCCCTGATCTCCGCGGGGGTGCCGGCATGATCCGGGTGGTGCTCGCCGACGACCAGCAGCTCGTCCGGGCCGGCTTCCGCATGGTGCTGGACTACCAGCCGGACATGACGGTGGTGGGCGAGGCCGGCGACGGCGCGGAGGCGCTGCGCCTGCTGCGTACGACTGAGGCCGACGTCGTGGTGATGGACCTGCGGATGCCGGTGCTCGACGGGGTGGCCGCGACCCGGCGGATCTGCGCCGCCGGGCCTCGCCCGCGGGTGCTGGTCCTGACCACGTTCGATACCGACGAGGAGGCGTTCGCCGCGCTGCAGGCCGGGGCCAGCGGATTCTTGCTCAAGAGCGTGCCCCCGGAGGAACTGCTGTCCGCGATCCGGGCGGTGGCCGGCGGGGACGCCGTGGTCGCGCCCCGGGTCACCCGCCGGCTGCTCGACCGGTTCGCCGGCCGGCTGATGGCGCCGGGCGACCCGGCGGCCATGCCCGCCGACTTGACCGACCGGGAGAAGGAGGTCCTGCTGTTGCTCGCGGAGGGCCTGTCGAATCTCGAGATCGCCGGCCGGATTCGGGTCTCCGAGGCGACCGTCAAGACCCACATCGGGCGGATCCTGACCAAGCTGGGACTGCGCGACCGCGTGCAGGCGGTCGTCTTCGCGTACGAGTCGGGTCTGGTGCTGCCGGGCCGCGACAGCTGAGCCGGACCTGCGCGGTCGGGCGCACGAGCCGACTCCCGGCGATACCTGAGTCGCACGCGTACGACTCAGGTCGTACGCGTCGCACCATCACCAGGACGGACGACTCACGGCCGGGTGATCCCTAGCGTCGAGATCACTGATCATCGACGAACGGGAGGAAGACCGTGCCGGCTCTGCGGGCCATCGGCCTGAGCAAGGTGTACGGCAGCGGCGAGACCGCCGTGACCGCGCTGAACGGTGTTGACATCGACTTCGCGGCGGGCCGGTTCCACGCCGTCATGGGCGCCTCGGGCTCCGGCAAGTCGACCCTGATGCACTGCCTGGCCGGCCTGGACCGGCCGACCAGCGGCACCGTCCGGATCTTCGACGCCGACCTGACCACGCTGACCGACGAGAAGCTCACCCTGATGCGCCGCGATCACGTGGGCTTCGTCTTCCAGAGGTTCAACCTGCTGCCGGTGCTGACTGCCCGGGAGAACATCCTGCTGCCGCTGGCCATCGCCGGGCGCCGGCCCGACCAGCAATGGTTCGACCGGGTGGTGGCGTCGGTCGGGCTGACCGACCGGCTCGACCACCGCCCGTCCGAGCTGTCCGGCGGCCAGCAGCAGCGGGTGGCCGTGGCCCGCGCGCTGATCACCCGCCCGTGGGTGGTGTTCGCCGACGAGCCGACCGGTAACCTCGACTCGCGTTCCGGCGCCGAGGTGCTCGGCCTGCTGCGCGACGCGGTCTCGGCGCTCGGCCAGACGGTCGTGATGGTGACCCACGACCTGCGGGCCGCCGCGTACTGCGACCGCGTGGTGTTCCTCTCCGACGGTCGCTACGACACCGCCCTGGAGAGCCCGTCGGCCGACGAGATCGCCGCGACGCTGGAGCGGACCCGATGACCGGCCTGATCGGGCTGACCCTGCGCACGACCCGCGCCAACCTCACCCGCTCGCTGCTCTCCTCGCTGGCGGTGGTGCTGGGGGTGGCGTTCGTCTGCGGCAGCCTCATGTTCACCGATGGCCTGGCCGCGGCAATGACCGGCCGCGCCGTCGCCCAGTACCACAACATCGACGTCGAGGTCACCGCGGAGCCCGCCCGGGACGACAACGGCCTGGCCGACCGGGTCCGCCGGGTCGACGGTGTGCGAGCCGCCGAGGCGACGTGGTCGCTGCCGTTCGTCGGTCTCGCCACCGCGCAGGGCCGGAAGATCCGGGGCACGCACGAGGCCGTCAACGTGTCGCCCGACCCGGCGCTGCAGCCGTTCGGCGCGAGCCGGGGCCGGATGCCGGCGACGGCCGGTGAGGTGGTGCTCGACCAGCACACCGCCGAGCAGGACCGGCTGCGGGTCGGCGACCGCCTGCTGATCAGCAACTTCGGCGGCGAGCCCGGCACGTACACCCTGGTCGGTCTGACCCCGGCGACCAAGGACACGGTCGGCGGTGCGGGCGCTCTGATCGTCATGACCACCGGCGACATCGCGGCGATGGCGGGCTATCCGGCGAACACCGTGATCGTCGACGCCGCGGGCGGGGTCACCGACGCCGAACTGGCCGGCCGGATCGCCGCCGCGACCGGCTCCGAGGCGGTGCCGCACGACGAGTTGGTGCGGCGGGCCACGGACGCCGCGGTCGGTGACGCCGACACGTTCCGCACCGCGCTGCTCGGCTTCGGAATGCTCGCGGTCGGCATGGCCGCGTTCGTCATCGCCAACACGTTCACCATCGTGCTCGCCCAGCGCACCCGGGAGACCGCCCTGCTACGCCTGCTCGGCACCACCCGCCGGCAGGTGTTGCGCTCGGTGCTGCTGGAGGCGGCCGTGATCGGCGTGGGCGGATCGGCGATCGGGTTGGTGGTGGGCGTTCTCCTGTCGTACGGCCTACCGGTCACGCTGTCCGCGGTAGGTGCCACGGCCGACGTCAGTCCGGTGATCTCCGTACGGACCGTGCTCGTCGCCCTGGCCGTCGGGGTCGGGGTGACCGTGCTGTCGGCGTTGCTGCCGGCCCGGCGCGGCACACGGGTCCTGCCGGTGGAGGCTCTGTCCGACGCCGCCGTGCAGGTCGCCCGACCCGCCGGCCGACCCCGGCGCGCGGCCGGAGGCACGCTCACCGCCACCGGTCTGGCCGGCCTCGCCGGGGCCACGGTGGTGCACTCGACGGGCCTGGCCATCGCCGGGACGCTGATCATCGTGACCGGGTTCCTGCTGCTGAGCCCGATCGTGGTGCCGTTCCTCCTCCGACTGGTGCACCGCCCGCTCGCCGCGATGGGCGGGGCCACGGTGTCGCTCGCGCTGCTGAACGCCGTACGCAATCCGCGCCGTTTCGCCACCACGACCAACGCCCTGATGGTCGGGGTAACCCTGGTCGGCACGTTCACGCTGCTCGCGCACAGCGCGGAGGCCCCGGCGCAACGGCGCGCCGACGCGAAGATGTCGGCGGCGTTCCTGGTCACCTCCGACCTCGGGGTGATACCGCCGGCCCTGCTCGACGCCCTGGCCGCCCGACCGCAGCTGGCCGCCGCCCGGCCCACCTACGAGCTCTTCGACGACACGAGCGGCTTGGAGGTACGAACCGGCGGGCAGCCGGCCGGAACCGCGGTCGTCTCCGCCGACGCCGGCACCACCACCGGCGACAAGATCAAGGTCGGCACGCGGACGTTCCCGGTCTCCTCGGTCACGGGCGGCACCAAGACGGTCTGGCTCAACCCGGCCGACATCAGGGCCGCCTTCGAGACACCCTTCCTCACCGACGTGCAGGTCGACCCGGCCCCCGGGGTGCCGGCGAAGAACGCACGCGCGGCCCTGGAGACGGCGCTGGCCGGCTTCCCGACCGCGATCGCCTACGACCACGACGAGTACGCCAAGCACCTCAACGCTCAGCTGAACCGCGGCCTGGACGTCGTCACCGCGTTGCTCGCCCTGGCCGTCATCATCGCGCTCATCGGCGTGGCCAACACCCTGACTCTCTCGGTGGTCGAACGCACCCGGGAGAACGCCCTGCTGCGGGCGGTCGGCCTGACCCGCCGCCGGCTGCGCATCATGCTCGCTACCGAAGCGGTGATCATGGCCTTGACCGGTACGCTGATCGGCGTGGCGGCGAGCGTGGCGATCGCTCTGTCGGCGCTCGGCTCGATCAAGACCGAGGGCGAGGGCATCTCCCTCGCGGTGCCGTGGGACCGCCTCGGCGTACTCCTTGTCGTCGCCGTCCTGGCCGCACTCGCGGCCTCGATCGTCCCGGCCCGGCGGGCGATCCGCGTCCCGGTCGCGGAAACCCTCGCCGCGGAGCAATAGGCCGGTGAAAAAGTGCCATTTCGCCGGCTTCGTGACGATGGCCCGATTATCACCGGCCCGCCGCCCCGGGCCGCCCAGCGCGGAGGGCCGGTTGTCCCGCCGGCGGGACAACCGGCCCTCCGGCGGCACGCGCCTACGCCGTTTCGTCGAGCATCGCGGCCGCGGCCTCGTCCAGGATGCTCACGATCCACTGCTCGAGACTCCCGCTGCTGCGCTGCGCCGCCGCCTGCCACCGCAGCAGGCGATCCCGATCGGCGGCGATCCGGGGCAGGGCCACCTCCGCCGCCGGCGTTTCCGCCTCACCCCGCGCGGCACGCAGGCTCAGCCGCAGCTTGTTGCGCGACCACCGGAGGTCCTCGGCGCGGTTGAGCCACAGCTCCTGCTGCTCCTCCGGCAGACGCGCGACCTCGGCGTGGTGCTGGAAGCTGAGCGACTCCCGCCGGCGGTCCAGCGTGAACCGGCGTGCTGTCCACGCGTAGTTGCGGACGGTCTTGTACTCCAGGCCGACCATCTCCACGGCCCGCTGATATCGATCCCCGTAGCGCCGCTCACCGTGCTCGATCCAGTCGCCGATACACCAGGCCGACGAGTTCATCACCTGCGCCAGCTGGAAACCCGCCCGTTCCCAGCCCTCGTAGTTGAGTCCGGCGGGGATCCGCAGGCCGACCGGGGTCACGAGAATCCGACTCGACGCCCGTGGCACCGTCCCGTTCATCGTCGGCAGCCTCTTGGCCCGATCCGCCTCGCTGGTCCCTGCTCGCTGGTCAGTCGACGGCACCGTCCGTCCCTCACATCCTGGCTCGTGGGGAGCAGGACTGAGCCGGCTCTCCTCGATCATCTTCTGAGCCCGGACGCTCGGCCTACCGCAATCGTCCCGACCCTGATCGGCGGGCTCAACGCGCTCGTCGGCCCGGGCGGCCCTCCGGTCGACAGTGGCCTCGTCCTGCTCTCCGGCGGCGTCCTGCTGGACCCGGTGAGTGGCCGCTACGCGACGGTCAGCCGCGATCCGTACTGCGAACTGGCGACCGGCCGGCTCAAGGACAACCTGACCGTCACCTGGCGCCCGGTCGTGGCCGGCGCCTGCACCGGCGCCCGCCGCACCGCCTACCTCGCACCGGCCGACCTGACCGGCTGAGGTCCCGCGTTCGCCGCCACCAGCCGCGGCTCCGCCGGCGGCCCGGCCGCGCCCGGTCCGCGCATCTCGTCGAGCGTGCGAGCTGTGCCGTTCGATGATCGCCGGAGATAAGCTTCCGCGCAGCCTCGCGCTCGTCGACGCCCGCCCGGCCCCGGGCGCGCGCATGGTGCTCGACCGCCACCGGTGCGAGCAGGGCTGAACCACGCCTGTCCCGCCGGCGGGACCACATCGGCGTTCTCTCCGGAGGCGCTTCGTCGGGCGTGTGCCCTCCCCTACCCCAGCGGCCGCACGGGCGTCGCGGACGCGAGCCTGCCCGTCCTGGACCGACCCTCCCCGACCCGGAATGGAGAGAAATGCCGAGCGAGACAATGGTGGCGGCGCCCCCGAGGCGAAGCATGTTCGATCTGGTGTTCGTGTCCGCCTGTGTCGTGACCGCCGTCGCCGTCTTCCTGGGTGCCGACGAGAACACCCGGATCGGCGCGCTCACCCGGCTCCTGGTGCTCACCGGTCTGCCCTGGGTCGCCCTCGCTTCCATCTGGACGGTCATCCGTTTCCGGCGCATCCGCCGGGCCCAGCGCGGGAACCGCAACTGGACCAGCACCCTCGCCGGCCGGCGCACGACCCGGGTGATCATCACGAGCACCTCGTTCATCGTGCTGGGCAGCGGCATGCACATCGCGCTCTATCGCGGCAGCGACGCGAACGCGGTCATGGTGCGGTCGGTCAGCATCCTCATGGTTCTGACGGCCTGGGTGATGCTCCATCTGGCCTACACCGAGCGGTACGCCCGGCTGGAGCTGGAGAACACCGGCGAACCGCACCTGGAGTTCCCGGCCACCGCGCGCCCGACGCTGCTCGACTTCACCTATTTCGCCTTCGCGATCGGCACCACGTTCGGCACCACCGACGTCTCCGTGCGGACCAGTCACGCCCGCGGCGTCGTCATCGGCCACGGCCTTCTCGCCTTCGTCTACAACACCGCGATTCTCGGCATGGCGCTCAGCCTGCTCACGGCGTGAGCCCGGCCGGCGCGACCGATCCGATGCAGGGCCGAATCCCGCTCGGCCGCAACACGCACCGAGCAGGTCGGGCCGGTCCCGGCCAACCACACGGTTATGGAAGGCACCGGTACGGCGGTCGCCAAATCGTGCAGTCGGCCGCGATCACGGCGTCCAGTGGCCGATCATCGATGAGGTCCGTCGCGAGAATCGCAGCGGACCTCGGATGTGCGGTCAGGTTCGTGGACCACGGCCGCCGATCAGTGGCATGTCGGGCTCTATGCCTTGGTACGGCTGGCTCACCGCGCGCTCGCCGACCCGGCGTCCGCAGCGCACCGCGGTCGCGATCGATATTCCCCAGCGGTCCGTCGTGGCCGTGGCAACAATCCCGATTGGCAGAAGCACAACCGGAACCGCCACCGCCCATCGCCGACGCGGACACCACAACCCCCGCCTGGCTTCGAACGTTCCCGACATCAGCCGCACACGATCTGCTTGAACGCGGGTCATTCCGAAAGACGCGATTCCGGCAGTTGAATGCGACCCGTCGGATCCAACCTGGGGGATGCCCGACTAAATCTGGCCAATAGTGGATGCAATACGCACAACACCACAGTGTTGGCACGCGCTTTGACATGAGCTCTGCGTCTGACCATGCCGGCGTGATCGGAATAGTGTGGTGACGCGTCTGGTCTCAGCGCACAACGGGTGGAAGCCGAAGGTTTTCTTCCAGGTCCGGGTCGCTGATTCCTTGTCGGAGTGGCAGAGCACGATGGAGGCGTCGACGTCCAGGACCAGGCCCGGCACCTGCTGATCGGCCACTGTTGGTGCGGGTAGCTCGCCGCGGGTCTCGGTGTGCTGGGCCCAGGCGACCTCGCGGGCCGCCGCCCGGGCCGCGCGCAGCTCGGCCAGCATCGGTTCGTCGAGGTCGGCGAGCAGCCGCCACGCGGTCGGGTCCGAGGCGACCGGCCCGAACAGTGCGGCCTGGTGGCGCAGCACGGCGAGATCCGCGATGGCTTCGCCGCCGTCGGCGAGCATCACCGCCAGGTCCACCGCGATCCGGCCGGGTCGTGACCACGCTGCCGCTGCCGCAGCCCGGCGAGAGCTTGGTTGAACGTGCTGGTCAGGCCGGTCGCGTCGGCGAGATCGGCGAGCAGTCGGGCACCGGCGTGACTGATCACGCCCCGCCCGCCGCCTGTGACCACGATCTACGGACGTGTTGGGGTAGCCTGCACCCTGCAAGTGCCTTCCGTGACGGGATGAACAGGACTCTCGACAAGCCCTATTTTCCCAGATCAGAAGGCACTTCTGCGTTTCCAGCCCAACCCTTGGACAGCCCTTGACGAAGGGCTGAGGCTAGTCCTGCACGGTCGAGTTCGGGTGAAGGAGAAGTAGATGGATCACAGCACCGCCTCTGATTCCTTTGATGGGGCACATATCGTTCTTCGGCGGGCAGCGGAATTGGCGATGGAGTACCTGCGGGATCTGCCGGACCGGCATGTGGACGCGATCACCGGCTACGACGAGGTCCTGGACCTTCTCAGCGGCCCGGTCCCGGAGCACGCCACGGATGCAGTGGCAGTGGTCCAACGGCTGGCCGCGATCCTCGGCCCTGCCACCATCGCCAGCGCCGGTCCTCGCTACTTCGGGCTCGTCGTCGGCGGGTCCCTTCCCGCCGCGCTGGCTGCCGACTGGTTGGTGTCCACCTGGGACCAGACCGCCTACAGCCGGATGTCCTCGCCGGCAGGTGCCGCGGTCGATGCCGTCACTGAACAGTGGATCCTGCAGGTGCTAGGTCTGCCGACTGAAGCGACGGTCGGGTTCGTCACCGGCGCCACGGCCGGCAACACCGTCGGTCTGCTCGCCGCACGCCACGTCCTACTGCAACGGCAGGGCTGGGACGTTGAGGCCGATGGGCTCACTCAGGCCCCCCGCGTCCGCGTGATCGCCGGCGACGAGGTCCACCCGTCGGTGCTGCAGGCAATCCAGATGATCGGCCTGGGAGCGCGCCTCGTCGAACGCGTCGCCGTCGATGACCAAGGAGCGATGCTCGCCGACGCGCTCGCCGACACCCTCGCCGCCGACCCAACTCCCGCCATCGTGTGCGCACAAGTCGGCAACGTGAACTCCGGCGCCTGCGACCCCATGGCACAGATCGTCGACCTGACCCGCGAACACGGCGGATGGGTCCACGTCGACGGCGCATTCGGACTGTGGGCACAGACATCACCACGCCTGTCGGAACTCGTCGCCGGGGTCGAGCGAGCCGATTCCTGGTCGACCGATGCCCACAAATGGCTCAACGTCCCATACGACTGCGGCCTGTCCATCGTCAATCACCCCAACGCCGCTCGCGCCGCGCTCGGCGCAACCACCAGCTACCTGCCCACCAGCACCGCCCGTGAACCCGGCGTCCTCGTCCCCGAGATGTCCCGCCGATCTCGCGCCGTGCCCGTGTACGCGGCACTGGCATCGTTGGGCCGCCCCGGCGTCCAGGCCCTGATCGAACGCTGCTGTGATCACGCCCGCCGGCTGGCTGACGCCGTCCGCGATGACGCCGGCTTCATCGTCTGCAACG
This sequence comes from Paractinoplanes ferrugineus, assembly GCF_016862195.1. Classification (GTDB taxonomy): domain Bacteria; phylum Actinomycetota; class Actinomycetes; order Mycobacteriales; family Micromonosporaceae; genus Actinoplanes; species Actinoplanes ferrugineus. Next base: position 32,268 of record NZ_BOMM01000092.1, read on the forward strand.
ACGTCGTGCTCAACCAGGTCCTCGTCCGCATCGACGACGACGAGACCACCTGGCAGGTGTGCGAGCACGTACGCCACAGCGGCGAGGCCTGGGTCGCCGGAACCGTATGGCACGGTCGAGCAGCGGTGCGGGTGTCCTTCTCGAACTGGGCCACCACAGACGATGACGTCGATCGACTCGCCAACGCACTGCGAGACGCCGCAACGGCACTGCGCACAGGCCGATGACACGACGCCCCGAGCGTCATCTCCCAGCGCTGATCATCTCCAGCGCGCCGGGCGGCGTGGCGAGCGAGAGGACCTGGCTCAGCGACAGCAGTCGCCACGCCGTGGGGTCCGAGGCGACCGACCCGAACGGGCCGGCCTCGTTACGCCGCACCGCCAGATCGGCGATGGCCTCACCACCATCGGCGAGCATCACCGCGACATCGACCGTGATCCGGCCCGGATCGTGGCCGCGCCGCCGCTGCCGCAACCCGGCCAAAGCGTGACCGACCACGCCCGGACCGTCCCCGGCCGCCGTGATCTTCGAACGTGTTGCGGTAACCGAGGCCCTCAACGTGCTGACCGACCGGGAACGCGAGGTCGTGGTCCTTGTCGCCCACGGGCTGTCGAACGAGGAGATCGGCACCCGGCTGTTCCTGTCGCCGCTGACCGCCAAGACGCACATCAACCGGGCGATGGCCAAGCTCAAGGTCCGCGGTCGGGCGCAGCTAGTCGTCTTCGCCTACCAGAACGGCCTAGTCGTCCCGACCGACAGACTGCCGCCGGCCTGAGCTAATAGGGCGGTTGGACATCGACTACGCCTAAATCCAGTCCAGCGAGCAGCGCTCGTTCCTCATCCCGAGCCCCGGGTGTGGGCGCTCACACCGAATCCGCCGGATCTTCCAGGACTGCGGCACCAAGGAGAAAGGCCCTACAGCAAATGGGCCCAAAAGCACCGCCGCACCCGCCCTCGCATGCCAGAAGGCCCAC
>NZ_BOMM01000093.1 GCF_016862195.1 Paractinoplanes ferrugineus
GGGGACGGAGGCCGCGCGCCAAGGCGGAGGGGACGGAGGCCGCGCGCCAAGGCGGAGGGGACGGAGGCCGCGCGCCAAGGCGGAGGGGCCTGGGTGGTGAGTGGTCCAGTCGCGAGCGCGGTGACCGCTCGGGTAGTGAAGGTCGGCGCGGAAGCGGGTGGGTGACGGTTGGGGGAGGCTTGGCGAACACCGCGCGTCGAGAGCGGTCATGGTGCGGACTTGGGGACAGACGTAAGCCGGCCATTCCGCCGTCGGCGGCGAGTGGCATGCCTGTGGTCGCGGGGGCTGCCGGGGAGGCCGGGCAGGCGACCGCACCGGCTGCTCGGCCGCGGTGACCAGACGGCCGGTGGGCTGGCGGGACCATGTCGGGGCGAGCGCAGTCGACTCGGATGCGCTCGCCGATCAGGTTGGCGACAGTGGCGGGCGTCAAGGCGTGCACCGCGCCCCTGGACGCGGAATTGAGGCCGCTTCGTCAGGCCGGCGGTGGCCGCGATCGAGAACAGGTCGACGATCGCGGCGGCGAGGCTGCCGCGTGCGTAGGGCAGGGCGGTCGACCGCGTCGGTGAGCACGGCAGCCGACCCTCGGCGGGTCTCCCGAGTGCGGGTCGGGCATGCCGACGCGCGGGTCGGCCGCTCGGAACTCGGCGCTCACAGCTGCCCCGGTATCTCCGCCACCGGCGGTGACACCGCGAACGGCGCGCTCATGCGGCGGCCCACACCGGGCCGTCGGGGTAGGCGAACCGCTGCAGCGTTTCGGGGCGCAGGGCGGCGGAGAATCCCGGTGCGGTGGGCAGCTGGTAGGCGCCGGCGCGGATCACCACCGGGTCGACGAAGTGCTCGTGGAGGTGGTCGACGTACTCGATGCTGCGGTCCTCCATGGAGCCGGACACCGACACGAAGTCGAAGGCCGCCAGGTGCTGGACGAGTTCGCAGAGTCCGACCCCGCCGGCGTGCGGGCAGACCGGGCGGCCGAACTTCGCGGCCAGCAGCAGGATCGCGACATTTTCGCTGACCCCCGCCACCCGGCAGGCGTCGATCTGCACGACGTCCACCGCGTCGGCCTGGAGCAGCTGTTTGAAGATGATCCGGTTCTGCACGTGTTCACCGGTCGCCACCCGGATGCCGGCCGGCTGGAGCTGCCGGCGGATCGCCGCGTGCCCGAGCACGTCGTCGGGGCTCGTCGGTTCCTCGATCCACCACGGGTTGAACGGCGCGAGCGCGGTCATCCACCGCACCGCCTGGCCGACGTCCCAGCGCTGGTTGGCGTCGACCGCGATCCGGATGTCGTCGCCGACCGCCTGCCGGGCCAGCCGCATCCGGCGGAGGTCGTCCTCGAGGTTGTCGCCGACCTTGAGTTTGATCAGCTGGTAACCGGCCGAGACCGCCTCGCCGGCCAGCCGCACCAGTTTCTCGTCGCTGTAGCCGAGCCAACCAGGGGAGGTGGTGTAGGCCGGGTAGCCGTGCTCGGTCAGCTGGGCGATCCGTTCCGCACGTCCGGGCCGGGCCGCCTCCAGCAGGTCGACGGCCTCGGCCGGGGTGAGCGCGTCGCTGAGGTAGCGCCAGTCGACCAGGTCGACGACCTGCTGCGGGCTCAGGTCGGTGAGCAGTTGCCAGACCGGTTTGCCGGCGGCCTTGGCGGCGAGGTCCCAGGCGGCGTTGATCAGCGCGGCCGCGGCCAGGTGGACGACCCCTTTCTCGGGACCGAGCCAGCGGATCTGCGAGTCGTGGGTGAGCCGGCGGGCGAACTCGCCGAGGTCGTCGACGGGCCGGTCGAGCACGAACGGGGCGAGTGCGTCGATCGCCGCCCGGCAGATCTCGTTGCCCCGGCCGATGGTGAAGGTGAACCCGTGGCCGGCCAGTCCGTTGTCGGCGTGCAGGATCACGTAGGCGGCCGAGTAGTCGGGATCGGGGTTCATCGCGTCCGACCCGTCGAGCTCACGGGAGGTCGGGAAGCGTACGTCATGCGTCTCGATCTGAATGATCTTCATGCCGCGCTCCGCAGCGGGCTGCGCTGGCGGCCGAGGCCGTCGATCTCGACCTCGACGACGTCGCCTTCGGCGAGGTAGGGGAAGCGGCCGGAGAGCGCCACCCCCTGCGGTGTCCCGGTGTTTATCAGGTCGCCCGGTTCCAGCACGGTGAACTGGGAGAGGTGCCAGATCAGCTGGTCCACCCCGAAGATCATGTCGGCGGTGGAGGAATCCTGCCTCGGGGCGCTGTTGACCCAGCTGCGCAGCCGCAGCGCGCCGGGCACCTCGTCGGGGGTGACCAGCCACGGGCCGAGCGGGTTGAACGTCTCGCAGGATTTGCCCTTGGACCACTGCCCGCCCGACTGGTCGAGCTGGAAGTCCCGCTCGGACACGTCGTTGGAGAGCACGTAGCCGGCGATGTGCGCGGCGGCGTCGGCGGGCGAGTCCAGATAGCGCGCGGTGCGCCCGATCACCACGCCCAGCTCCACCTCCCAGTCGGTGCGCTTGGAGCCGCGCGGGATCAGCACGTCGTCGTCCGGGCCGACGATCGTGTTGGGGGCTTTGTAGAACATGATCGGCACCGGCGGGGGTGCGGCGCCGGACTCGGCGGCGTGGGCGGCGTAGTTCTGCCCGATGCACAGGATCACGCCGGGCCGGGCGATCGGAGCGCCGCGGCGCTTACCGGTGATGTCGATCTCGGGCAGTCCGTCGACCGTGGCCGCACCGCCCGCGGCCAGGAACGCGCCGGTGATGTCGTCGGTCACCCCGGACAGGTCGTAGAACCGGCCGCCGCTCTCGACGATCGGCCGCTCGTCGCCGGCGGGTCCGACACGCAGGTATTTCACTTCGGCTCCAAGTGGTAGGTGGCGATCGCGGTGCCGCCGAAGATGTCCTCCGGCCGGCCGCCGAGCACTTCGGCCAGGGCGTCCTTGACCTGGGCATAGGTGGCGGCGAGCTCGCAGACGGGCCAGTCCGAGCCGAACATCAGCCGGCTCGGGCCGAACAGCTCGACCGCGATCTCGACGTAGGGCCGCAGGTCGGCGGGCCGCCAGGTGGCCCACTGGGCCTCGGTGACCAGGCCGGACAGCTTGGCCACCACGTTGGGCCGGGCGGCGACCGGCGTGATCAGCTCGCGCCACGTGTCGATCTCCCCCGCGGCGATCGGTGGCTTGGCGAGGTGGTCGAGCACGAACGTGGACTGCGGCAGCGCCGCGGCGGCGCGGGCGACCGCGGGCAGTTGCGGGGTGCGGACCACGAGTTCGTTGACCAGACCGGCCGCCGCCACCGCCGCCAGCCCGGCGCGCACCTCCGGCCGGTCCAGGTGATCGTCGGCCTCGGCCTGCACCTGGTCGCGGACGCCGACCAGCAGATGTCCACCCGGCCCGGCCCGGTGCTGCGCGATGGTCGCGGCCAGCGCCGGATCGGTCAGACCGGCCCAGCCGACGACGCCGGCGATCTCCGGCGTCCGCTGCGCGACGCGCAGGAACGACCGGGTCTCATCCGCGTCGCATCGGCCGGCCTCGACCAGGACGGTACGGTCGACGCCCGCATCCCGCAGGACAGCGCGCAGGTCGTCGACCGTGTAGTCGCGCCGGATCGCGGCCAGTGCCGGGTCTTGCAGCCAGGCGTAGTCGGCGGTCCACAGATGATGGTGCGCGTCGACGATCATGGGAGCAGCTCCTTCCAGAGGGCGTCGGGAATCGGCACGGCCGCCATCCGGACGGCGTCCTCGACCTCGGCCGGGGTGCGGGCGCCGACGAGCACGGTCGTCACCGCGGGGTGGGTCGCCGGGAACTGGATCGCGGCGGCCCGCAGCGGAACGCCGTGGCGCTCGCACACGGCCCGCATCGCGAGGGCCCGCTCGACCAGCGCGGGGTCGGCCGGGGCGTAGTCGTAGCGGGCGCCCGGCCGGGGGTCGGCGAGCAGCCCGGAGTTGAAGACCCCGGCGGCGATCACCGCGACGCCCCGCTCGGCGCACAGCGGCAGCAGTTCGGTGCCGCCTGACTGGTCGAGCAGGGTGTAACGGCCGGCCAGCAGCACCGCGTCGAGAAGCCCGGTGCGGACGAAGTCGGCGAGCATCCCGGCCTGGTTCATCCCGGCCGAGACCGCGCCGATCCGGCCCGCCGCACGCAAGGCGACGAGGGCCGGGAGCGCCTCGGCCACAGCCTGTTCGAAGTGGTCGTCGGGGTCGTGCAGATGCAGGATGTCGGCCCGGTCGAGACCAAGGCGAGCAAGGCTCTCGTCGTACGAGCTGCGCACGCCGGCGGCGCTGAAGTCGAAGACCGGAGCCACGTCGCCGGGTTCGGCCCAGATCCCCTGGGCGTCGGTGCCGCTGCCGCGCAGCAGCCGGCCCACCTTGGTGGAGAGGGTGAACCCGCCGCGTTCCCGGGCCGCCAGAGCCGCCCCACCGCGCCGCTCGGCCAGGCCGTTGCCGTAGAGCGGCGCCACGTCGAAGAAGCGCACCCCCAGCTCCCACGCCCGTTGCAGGGTCTGCCCGGCCTGCTCGTCGCTGACCGGCTCGAACAGCCCGCCCAGTGGCGCCAGCCCCAGGCCGAGCCGGGTGACGTGCACGTCGGTGCGGCCGAGCCGCACCCTCTCGATCGGATTCACTGGATCCTCCGGCCGTCGATCACATCGTGGTCCTGTCAGGAGCCCGGGTGACTGCTGGGCGTTTCGTCGATCCTATAGGATGTTCGCATGACTGGCGCCACCCCGTTCTCCCGCATCAAGCGGTCGACCCTCGGCGACGACGTCTACGAGACGTTGCGGTCCGCCGTCCTGGAGCACACCCTCGCTCCGGGTCACCGGGTCAACATCGACGCCCTGGCCCGCGACCTCGAGGTCTCCCCCACCCCGGTGCGCGAGGCGCTCGCCCGGCTGGAGTCCGACGGGCTGGTCCGCAAGCGCGCCCTCGCCGGCTACACGGTCAGTCCGCTGCTGACCCGCGCCGAGTTCACCGATCTGTTCGACATGCGCCTGCTGCTGGAATGCAACGCCGCCCACCGAGCCGCCGAGCACGCCACCGACCCGCAACGCGACGAGCTGAGCCAAGAGGCGGCCCGCATCATCGAGGGCGGCGACGACCACGCCTGGCATGCCGCCTTCACCACCCACGACGCCCGGCTGCACCACCTCGTCGCGCAGGCGTCCGCCAGCCCGCTGCTGCTCGACGCGATCACCCGCCTGCACGCCCACCTGCACCTGCACCGGCGCCACTTCCCCTACGAGCACACCGCGATCACCCACCAGGAGCATCGCGACCTGGCCAAGGCCATCACCGACGGCGACGCCGACCGGGCCGGCAAGGCGATGCGCCGGCACCTCACCCGGGCCCGCGACCGCCACCTCGTCGCCTTTACGGAGTGACCCCATGGTTCAACGTCAGATCCCCAGGCCCGCCGAAGTCCTCGAGCTCATGCGGCTGAAGAGGCCCGAGTTCAACGCCCGCAAGCGCCGTCTCGACGCCGCTCTGACCATCGAGGACCTGCGGGCCATCGCCAAACGCCGCACCCCCCGGGCGGCCTTCGACTACACCGACGGCGCCGCCGAGGCCGAGATCTCCCTCGCCCGCGCCCGCCAGGCCTTCCACGACCTCGAGTTCCACCCGTCGGTGCTGCGTGACGTCGCCGCCGTCGACACGTCGACCACCATTTTCGGGGGCCCGTCCGCCCTGCCGTTCGGCATCGCGCCCACCGGCTTCACCCGGCTCATGCAGACCGAGGGAGAGACCGCCGGCGCCGGCGCGGCGGCCGCCGCCGGCATCCCGTTCTGCCTGTCCACCCTGGGCACCACGAGCATCGAGGACGTCCGCGCCGCCAACCCGAGCGGCCGCAACTGGTTCCAGCTCTATGTGATGAACAAGCGCGAGATCTCGTACGCTCTGGTCGAGCGCGCCGCCGCCGCGGGTTTCGACACCCTGATGTTCACCGTCGACACCCCGGTCGCCGGCGCCCGGCTGCGTGACAAGCGCAACGGCTTCTCCATCCCGCCCCAGCTGAGCCTGCGGACCATCGCCAACGCCATCCCCCGCCCCTGGTGGTGGTACGACTTCCTGACCACGCCCAAGCTCGAGTTCGCCTCGCTGTCGGCCACCGGCGGCACCGTCGGGGAGCTCCTCGACGCCGCGATGGACCCCACCATCAGCTACGAGGATCTGCGGGTCATCCGCGAGATGTGGCCGGGCAAGCTGGCCGTCAAGGGCGTCCAGACCGTCGAGGATGCCCGCAAGCTCACCGACGCCGGCGTCGACGGCCTCGTACTGTCCAACCACGGTGGCCGTCAGCTCGACCGCGCACCGATCCCCTTCCACCTGCTGCCCGAGGTCGTCCGCGAGGTCGGCGACGACGTCGAGATCACCGTGGACACCGGCATCATGAACGGTGCCGACATCGTGGCGTGCATTGCGCTCGGCGCCCGCTTCACGCTGATCGGCCGGGCCTACCTCTACGGCCTCATGGCGGGCGGCCGCCCCGGCGTGGACCGCACCATCGGCATCCTCGCCGAGCAGGTCGTCCGCACCATGAAACTCCTCGGCGCGCACCACCTCGGCGAGCTCACCCCCCGGCACGTCACTCAACTCACCCGCCTGACCCCGTTGACCGCCCGGCCCGCCACGGCGCGTTGACCGGCCTGCTCAGCCGGCCGCCACAAGCAGGTATTCGTGCCATGCCTCGGTGGGAGCACGGTAGTGCGGAGCGGCTGACCCGGGCCGCCTCGGAACTGTTCGAGGAGCAGGCTCGAGGAGCAGCATTCGAGGAGACCAGCGCAGTCCAGATCGCGAAGCGCGGCGGCGTCACCACCCGGACGTCGTTCCGCTGCCTCCCGGACCGGAAGGAGATCCTCTTCGCCGAGGCGGACGGGCTCCGGGCGGCGCTCGTCCAGCGACTTCTCGAGACGACCGACGTCGCGGCGCCCCTGCGAGCGGTGACCCGCGCGTTGGCCGGCGAAGCGTCCGACCACCATGAACGTCGGCGCCGCGGGGGAACCCGAGACGGTCGACATGGTCCGTCCGCTCCGCAGCGGCCGAGTGATGTCACGCCGTGACGTCAACGTGGCCGCACGCGGTCATCGGAGCCGGGACGATGTTCGGATGAACGGAGATTCGTGATGAGCGCCGACGAGAACACTTTCGTGCGGGATCAGAACGCCCGGGTGGACCCGCTGTTCACCCTCGGGACGTTCACCGTGGCCGGGCTGCGGGCCATCCTGGCCGACCTGCCCGACGAAGCGATCGTGGTGGTCGCCGACACGGCCGACGGCGACGACTGCTCGCCGCTGGCCGACGTGGCGGAGGCCTGGTATTTCCCGGCGACCGGCGAATCGGTCCCGCTCGGCCGGGACGGTGACGGCAACGTCCACGAGCCCGGCCCCCGGGACCTGTACGCCGTCGTCCTGCGACCGAGCCGCTGACCGGCCCGCCGCACTTCGCCGGACCGAGGTGATTCTCCCGGGACCGCGGGGGTACTGAGCGGACATGACGGCGGTGAAGGTGGGCCTGTGCGGAGCCAGCATGGCGCTGACCTCCTACACACAACGCTTCCAGGTGCTGGAAGTGCAGCAGACGTTCTACGAGCCGCCTCGTGCGGCGACGCTGCGGCGGTGGCGCGCCGTCGCCCCGCCGGCGTTCGAGTTCACCATCAAGGCCTGGCAGTTGATCACGCACGAGGCGCGAAGCTCCACCTATCGGCGGTTGCGAGCACCGCTGAGCGCCGAGGAACGCGCCGAGGTCGGCGGCTTCCGCTGGACGCCGGTCGTCGCGCGGGCCTGGGAGACCACACTCGACTGCGCCGCGATCCTGGAAGCGACCGCCGTGCTGCTGCAATGCCCGGCGAGCTTCCGGCCGACCGAGCTCGCCATCTCCCGGCTGCGGGAGTTCTGCGCCAAGGCGCGCCGGCCGACCGGCGTACGACTGCTGTGGGAACCCCGCGGACCCTGGCCGGACGACGTGGTCCGGGATCTGTGCGCCGAACTGGACCTGACCCATGCCGCCGACCCGTTCCTGCGGCCCAGCCTGACCCCGATGGCGTACTACCGGCTGCACGGCATCGACCGGGCCGGCCACGTCTACACCGACGATCAGTTGGCCGAGCTCGCCGACACCGTGCACGGCGGCCCGGCGTACGTGATGTTCAACAACCTGGCCCGCGCCGAC
>NZ_BOMM01000094.1 GCF_016862195.1 Paractinoplanes ferrugineus
CTGGCCCGCGCCGACGACGCCCGCCGATTCCTGGAGCTGATGGATCGGACGGGCGCCCGGTCGGCGTGAGCGGCTACGCCTGCGGCACCGCCCGCAGAGCCGGCAGGACCTTGGCCCCGAAGGTCTCGATGAACGGCATCAGATCCTGCCCGACGTGATGCAGGTAGATGCGGTCGAAGCCGAGCGACGAATAGCCGCGCAGCAGTGCGATGTGCTCGTCGAGGTCGGCCGAGACGTTCACCACCTGGCGCACCTGGTCGAGCGTCACGTTCTCGCTGATCACGTCGAACTGCTCGACCGTTTCGAGGTCCCAGCAGACCGGCGGCCGGAAGACGTTGCTGCGCCACTGGTCGTGGGCGATCGACTCGGCCTCGTCCTCGGTCGGCGCCCAGCTCAGATGCACCTGCAGGCAGACCGGCCCGCGGCCGCCCGCATCCCGGTACGAGGCGATCATCTCGCGGAGGTGCTCGGCCGGGGCGTTGACGGTGACCAGCCCGTCGGCCCAGCCCGCGCACCAGGCGGCGGTCTTCGTGCTCACCGCGGCCCCGATCAGCGACGGCGCCGCGGCCGGCCGGGTCCACAGCCGGGCCCGGTCCACGGTGATCAGTCCGTCCCGGGTGACCTCCTCACCGGCCAGCAGGGCGCGGATCACCTCGACCGATTCGAGCAGCCGGGCCTCGCGTACCTCTTTGCGCGGCCACGGCCCCCCGGTGATGTGTTCGTTGCTGTATTCGCCGCTGCCCAGCGCCGCCCAGAACCGCCCCGGGAACATCGCACCGAGGGTCCCGATCGCCTGCGCGACGATCGCCGGGTGGTAGCGCTGACCGGGCGCGTTGACCACGCCGAAGGAGAGGTTGGTGGCCTGCAGCGCCGCGCCCAGCCAGGACCAGGCGAAGGCGGACTCGCCCTGCCGGCTGCTCCATGGCGCGAAGTGGTCGGAACACATCGCGGCTTCGAAGCCGTGCCGTTCGGCCGCGATCACCGCGGCGAGAAGGTCGGCGGGCGGGATCTGCTCGTGCGAGGCATGGATTCCGTAGACCGTCATGCACTCTGGCGTTACCCCGGGTCCCGGTCCCGCAACCAGCCGGCCCGGGATCTACCACTGACTGCCGTCGGGGCGCACCAGGATCTCGCTCATCACCACCCGGGCGGGCCGGGAGACGACATAGGTGATGGTGTCGGCGATGTCCTCGGCGTGCAGCAGGGTGGCGCCGGCGAATGCTTCCTTGCCCGCTTCCAGGATCTCCGGCCGGATGTGGGTGAACAGTTCGGTGGCGACCGGCCGGGTTGTGCCTGGTCCAGGACCTGCTGAATTCGGCGGGCAGGCCCGCGGCGGCGGTCCCGGACCTGCTCGAGACCGAGACCGCGGCCCAGGCCTGGCTGGACGCGTCGCTGCGGACCTGGGGCGAGCAGACCGGCCGGGCCGCGCGGCGGATCACCGTCCCCGGCGAAGACCTTCCCGCCCTTCGTGAGCTGCGCGATCAGGTCGGTGGCTGGTTCACCGACGAGGCCGGGGAGCACCCGCCGCGTCCGGTGCGGGCCGACCTGACATTCCACGACGGCCGGCTTTCCTTCGAGCCGAGCGGGGACGGTGCCGCCGCCGTCGCGTCGGTGGTCTACCTCGAGGCGTTGCTGGCTTCGCACACCGGCACGCTGGGCCGACTCAAAACCTGCCGCAATCCGTCCTGCGGCGCGGCGTTCTACGACCTGTCGCGCAACGGCACCCGGGTCTGGCACGACATGCGGACGTGCGGCAACACCATGAACCTGCGGGCCTCGCGGGCCCGCCGCCGGGAATCGCCGAGCGAGGGGCGCTCACCTCACGGTGAGCGCCCCGCCGGGCCCGACACGCTTACCGGTACGTGATGTCGCTCCGGTTCACCTTGCAGTTGCCGGTGTTCCAGCCCTCGCCGAGGTAGGTCGGCTCGCTGCCCTTGGCGACGCCCTTGTACATGCCGCAGACCACCGCGCCGGAGTTGACCGTGACGCGGGTGATGGTGGCGGTGTCGCCCCAGTTGGTGTTGATGCCGACGACGTAGTCGACGCCGGTCAGCAGCACGTTGTCGACCACGACGTGGCGCTGGTAGGAGGTGGTGCAGTTGCCGCAGCCGCGGTAGAGCTTGCCGGCGCCGTTGAGGTAGAAGCCGGAGATGTTGACGGTGCCGTTGCCGTTGTGCTGGAACGTCTTGTCGCTGCCGTTGCGGGCGCCGCCGCCGATGACGTAACTGGTGCCGCCGTTCGTCTGCAGGAAGGTCGCGGCGTCCTCGCCGATGTCGTTCCACCAGACGTTCCGGATGGTGCAGGTGCCGAGGCAGTGCACGCCGTCGCCGGCGGGCGAGCCGAGGATGACGTTCTGCAGGGTGCCACCGTTCGCGATCTCGAAAATCGGGTCCTGGGACTCGCTCTGCGAACCGTCACCGATGCAGCAGTAGGTCTTCATGCCGCCGTCGAAGGTCCCCGAGACCGATACCGTTCCGGAGATGCGGACCGAGCCGGCCGAGTTCGGCCACGCGCCGGTCGGGGCGCCGGGGTTGCCGGTCGGGCCGGTCGTGGGTCCGGTGGTGGGCCTCGTCGTGGGGCCCGTGGTGGGGGTCGAGCCGCCACTCGCGTACGTCTCGAACTCGGCGATCCGCGGGGCACCGGACGCGGCGGTGATGTCGAAGGTGAGCTTCTTCAGCGACGTCGAGGCGAACGAGAGGGTGCCGGGGCTGCCGCTGCCGCCGGCCAGGACGGCGCCGCTGTCGGCGTTGAGCAGTCGCCACGAGGTGATCGAGCCGCCGCCGGAGGCCTGCCGGATGACGGCCGAGGACACCGTGGTGGCGGTGCTCCATTTCACCGAGACGTAGCCGGTGGAGCCGGCGGGCGACCAGTAGGTGGCAGTGCTGCCGTCCTTGACGTTGCCGTAACTGGTGCCGTCGGCCTTGCTGGAGCCGTCGGCGCCGCCGTTGAGGCTCAGGTTGTCGGCGGCCGAGGCGGCGGGCGGCGGCAGCGACACCGTGATGGCGGCGGCGGCGATCGCGGTGGCCCCGCAGGCGAGCCATCGGGTGGGTGGTCGTCTCATGACTTTCTCACCTCGTTGTCGAGAGCGCGTCGGGCGGCGGGCTGACCGCAGGAAAGCGCTTTCCCAAAGAATAGAAAGACGTCGATGTGACGACAAGAAGATGTCCGAAACACGTGTGATGTGTGTTACACAGAGACGGACCGGGCTGACCCCCGGTGGGTTCTACTCGGGATCGGAGCGGTTGAGGATGTGCACGCCCGCCGCGAATCGCAGCAGCTGCGCGTCGTCGAGGCCGAGCGAGGAGGCCGCCCGGATCTCGAGTGTCGCGTCCCAGTCGGTGACGTCGACGTCCAGCGTAGTGCCGGCCGGGCCCCGGGTCAGCGACGCCGGATAGGGCCCGACGGTTCGGTCGGTGGCCCCGAGCGGCCGCCGTTTGCGCAGGATCACCTCCAGCGCCCCGAACGAGATCCGGGACTGCGTCACGGTGGAGACTTCCAGACCGGCCGGGCTCAGGTCGAGCCGGAACGGCGGCAGGACCGGGATGGACGCCGGCACGAGCGCCTCGGCCAGCTGCACCACCTGCTGCGGGGTGTACGTGTCGTCGGTCGCCAGCCGGATCCAGCGGCCCGCCTCCGACCACACCAGGCTCAGTTGCCGGGCCGGTTCGCGGTCCACCGTCGTCAGCGTGCCGGTGCGCCCGCGCACCCGTACCGAAATCGGGTCACCGGCCGACGCGGGCGGCCGGGCCGAGACCGTGACCGTGGTGTCGGCGTGGTGAAGCGGCTCGGGCGCCTCGAAGAAGGCGATCAGGTCACCGTCGCGCATGGAGGCCACCGGCGGCCGGAGACCGGCCGAGGCGGCGAGCGTGTAGGGAAAGGCCGGTGCCGAGAACTCCGCGACCAGTCGCTGCGGGTCCGGCGCCGCCGGGGCGGGACCGGTCCGATCGGTACGCGCGGCCGACAGCAGCGCCGCCGGGACCACCACCGCCAGCGTCACCACCGCTGCCGCCAGCACCGTGGCGATCCGCCGGCGCCGATAGCGCGACGACCGGAGTCGTACCGAGCTCAGCAGCCCGTCGTCGCTCGGCGCGTCGTCGGCGTTGGCCCGCAACGACTCGGCAAGCAACCGGCTCCACTCGTTCCGGCCGCCGTCATCCATCCCCGCCCACCCCCTGTTCGGCCAGCATGATCCGCATCCGGCCGAGCGCGCGCGACGCCTGCGACCGTACGGTGGAAACGCCGCAACCGAGCTGGCCGGCGATCTCGTCGTCCGGCAGGTCGCAGTAGAAACGCAGCACGAGCACCGCCCGCTGGGCCGGCGGCAACCCGGCCAGCAGCCGCCACATCTGGTCGCGGGCCAGCACGTGCTGCTGGGGCTCGGCGGCCCCGGCCGGTTCGGGAACCTCGGCCAGGACCGCCTCACTCGACGAGCGCCGGCGGCGCCACGACACGAACTGGCGCACGATCGCCGTCCGGACGTACGCCTCCGGGTGCTGCATGGCGCTGATCCGGCTCCAGCGACGGTGCAGCCGGGCGAGGACCTCCTGCACGATGTCCTCGGCGAGGTACGCGTCGCCGGTCAGCACGTACGCGAAACGGAGCAGCGCCCGGCCGCGGCTCTGCACGTACTCGTCGAAGGCCTCGCCTCGGTTCAACAGGTCTTGAAGGTGTACGAGCCCGAACCGGGAGCGGTCACGTCGACGTCGCGCAGCACGACCGAGAGCTTACTGCCGTAGGTCCGGCACGCCTTGGTGAAGCCGGCGGCGGAGTACTCGATCACGATGACGTTGTTGCCGTAGGTGGCCGTGTAGTTCTGGCACTCGTCGTAGTCGGCGCACTCCTCGGCCACCGCGAAGTCGAAACCGGCCTGGCGGGCGTCCGCCGTACTCAGATCGGCCGTGTTCTTCTGCCCCACGGCAAGTCCCCTGCCGTGCGCGAAGGTGCTCAGCGCCTTGGCGTAGGCCAAGGCCTGGGTCTTTGTCAGCAGACCCTTGGAGCGGGTGTACGCGTCCAAATTGTCCGGCTCCAGGCCCTTGAAGCCCTTGCCCGCGCACTGGCTGATCCACTCCCCCACGATGCCGGTCAGCGCGGACCGCTTGGCCGCGGTCGAGTAGTCGAGCAGGATCTCGTTCCAGTCCGGGTCGACCACCAGTTTGCCGTTCCGGTCCCGCAGCAGCAGGTCGGCGTGGTTGGTCTTCCACCAGGTGGCGGCGGCGGTCTGGGCCTGGAACGCGTTGACGTAACAGATGTTGTAGAGCCCGGGCGCCGCGGCGGCGTCGTGGTCCCGGCTCACCACGGTCACGCCGGACGGCGGCGCGTACGGGGCGCCGATCTGGTAGTCGAAGCTGGCATCGGCCGGCGGCGGGGCGAAGGCACTCGCCGCGTCGGCGTTGCCGATGCCCAAGGCGGCGGCCGCGACGGCGACCGCCGTGACCGCCGCACCGACCAGAAAACGCCTGTTCATGGGGACTCCTGCGGATCTTGGGGGAATAGTTCCTCCCCCTCAACGCGCCGAACCGCCCGGCCCGCTGCCACGAATCCGAAAATTTCCGGAGCCCGGCACCGCTCCTCCCATGACGGCCGCGTTCCCCCGCGACGCCGAGACAACCGAGCCCGTTCCGGGCCGGAGCCGAGGTGCACCCGGCCCGGCTGGACCGAAACGGGAAGCCGGTGCCGGGCCGGCGTTGTTGAACCTGCGGTGACAGTGCGATTCGCGGTTCTCGGTGACTCCATCGCTTACGGCCAGGGCGCGGCCCGGCCCGCCGACACGGTCGGCGCCCGCCTCCGCCGGGACCTGGCCGCCCACGGCATTCCAACCGAGCTGCACGTGCTCGCGGTGCCCGGCGCCACCAGCGCGGGCCTGGCCGCGCAGGTCGACCGGGCGCTCGCCGAGCCGCCCCAGGTAGCGCTGATCATCATCGGCGCCAACGACCTCACCCGCTTCGTCCCGCCCGAGCAGGCGGCCGCCCAGCTGGCCGACGCGGTGCGGCGGCTGCGGGACGCCTCGGCCGAGGTGGTGGTGGCGCCCGCACCCGATCTGAGCGTGGTGCCCTGGGTACCGGTGCAGATGCGCGCCGTCGTGCGGGCCGGCAGTGAGCTGCTGCACGCCGCGCAGACCCGGGTGGCGCTGACCGCCGGCGCCCGGGTGGCCGACGTCGGGATGACGTCGGCCACCGGGTTCACCCACGACCAGGGCCTGTTCAGCGCCGACCGGTTCCATCCGTCCAGCGCCGGTTACGCGGTGATCGCCACCGCGCTGGCCCCCACGGTGCGGGCCGCCGCGACGGCGGCACGCCAGGCGACCGGATAGGCAGCCCGCCGGGAGCGACCCCTCGCGGTCAGTACTTGGTGTACTTGACCCAGTCGTAGGAGGCGGTCAGCCGGCGGCCCGGGTAGGTGAAGGGCTGCAGCCAGCTGTCGACGCCGATGCCCGGCCAGAGGTTCATCATGACCCGTTGCGGGTGGGTGGGAAGCGGCCCGCGCGAGCCGTTCTCCTGGTGCACCAGTCGCCCGTCGACGAACCAGTTGATGGTGCCGCCCTTCCACCACTCGAAGGCGTAGTCGTGGTAGCCGGCGGAGGCGTCGAAGCCCAGGTTGATGATCGTCTCGTGGCCGCCGGCGCCGTTGGTGAAGTAGTTGGTCTGCATCTGGGTGGTGTTCTTGCCGAGGATCTCCACGTCGATCTCGTCCCAGGGCTGGTTGTCGCTGGGTCCGGTGTAGGTGAAGAACGACGTCACGGTGCCGGGGTTCTTGACCGCCTTCAGGCGCGCCTCGAAACGACCGTACGAGAACAGGTCGTTGGTGCGGTATTCGCCGGAGGCGTACGGCTTGCCGGAGCAGCTGCCGGGGCAGTTCGCGTTGTCGAGGTTGAGGCCCATGGTGCCACCGCTGAAGGTCACGTGGTCGGCGCGCCAGCCGGTGTTGAACATGCTGCCGTTGCTGTAGCCGTCGGCCTTGTGCCAGCGGCCGGTGTCGAAGGAGTTGAGGTTGTCGACGAAGCTGGGGCCGATGGCCGCGTCCGCGCGTTGAGCGCCGATCCCGACCAGGGTGGTGGCGAAAGCGAGGGTGGCTAGGGCCAAGCCGACCAGGGTGCGGTGTCTGGTCATGAGCACTGACGTCTCCGTTCTGCCGGGGTGTCGCTCGTTTCGGAAGCGCTTCCATAGAAGTCAATCGAGCAATGTCGATAACGATTTTGTGACATCGCGGTAAACCCTGTCAACTGCCGTCCCGGTTATCCTCGTATCGAGCTGCGGCGATGACACGTGCCGGGAGCGGCCGACATCGAGCCGGGATGACCTGCTGTTTACATCGATGACCGTGGACCATAGGTTGAAATTGGAAGCGCTTCCAGTCCACCGATCCAGGAGACATCATGCGGATACGAACGCTGCTCAGCGCGGCGGTGACGGCCGTCGCACTGGTCGTGGCCGGTGCCGGGGTCGCCGACGCGGCCACCGGGCCGGGCCCGGCCGGAGCCGATCGGGCCGGAGCACCGACCCGATACCTGGGCATGTTCCGCGACGGTGAGCCCGCCACCGTCGCCACCGAGGTCAAGACCCTGTACGACGTCACTCCCGCGAGCGTGATGTGGTTCGACAGCTGGGCCAGCGGGAAGCCCTTCCCGGTCGACCAGGCCCGGACACTGTGGCGGCAAGGCATCATGCCGCACTACACCTGGGAACCCTGGAACACGGCGCTCGGCCCGAACGACCCCGGACAGATCCACCTGACCGACATCATCAACGGCACGTGGGACAGCTACATCACAGCCCGGGCCCGGGAGTTCGCCGCCGTGCGACTGCCGATCCTGGTGCGCTGGGGGCACGAGTTCAACGGCAACTGGTACCCGTGGGGCGTCGCCAACAACAACACCGACCCCGCCCTCTACGTAGGGGCGTACCGGCATGTCCACGACCTCGCCCGGGCCGCCGGCGCCCGCAACGTGCAGTGGGTGTGGGCGTTCAACAACGGCTCGTCACCGGACGAGCCCTACAACGACCCGGCCCTCGCCTACCCCGGCGACAAGTACGTCGACTGGGTCGGCATCGACGGCTACAACTGGGGGTTCGGCCCGTCCTGGGATCCGGCGGCGGACCATTGGACGACCTTCGACGCCACCGTCGCGAGCGCGTACGCCAAAGCCCGCGCCATCGCCCCGCGCCGGCCGGTGATGATCGGCGAGTTCGCGTCCACCGAGGACGGCGGCGACAAGGCGCAGTGGCTGCGCGACATGGACCGGTCCCTGCGGTCCGGCAACTATCCCGACCTCAAGCTGCTCACCTATTTCGACGTGACCAAGGAGGAGGCCTGGTCGCCCGGCTCGTCACCGGCCGCGCTGGACGCCTTCGACACCTGGGTGCACCGCCGGTACATGGGCGGGCGGGGGGCCGAACTGGCCCGGGTCGCCCCGCACTATGCCCGGTCGGGCCGGTAGGCGCCGCTCGGCCGGACCGGTCAGGCCGACTCGCGCACGACCACCCTCGTCGGCAGGACGAACGACTCCGGTCGCCCACCGGCCAGCAGTTCGGTGAGCATGCGGGCGGCCTCGCGGCCCACCGCCTGCACCGGCTGATGGATGGTGGTCAGCCGGGGATCGGTCTGCACCGCGATGGGCGCGTCGTCGAAACCCACCACGGCCACGTCGCCGGGCACCGTCCGCCCGGCGTCGCGCAACACCCGCAAGGCCCCGGCCGCCATGTTGTCGTTGGCGGCCACCACGGCGTCGAGGTCCGGGCGCGCCTTCAGCAGGGCGCGCATGGCCTCGGCGCCGCCGGCCTCGAGGAAATCGCCGGGGGCCGTGGCGA
This sequence comes from Paractinoplanes ferrugineus, assembly GCF_016862195.1. Taxonomy (GTDB): domain Bacteria; phylum Actinomycetota; class Actinomycetes; order Mycobacteriales; family Micromonosporaceae; genus Actinoplanes; species Actinoplanes ferrugineus. The sequence goes on from NZ_BOMM01000094.1 coordinate 8,805, forward strand.
ACGGCTCGAGCCCGGCCAGCAGCAGGGCCTCGGTGTAACCGCGGGTGCGCTCGCGGCCCACCGCGGTGTCGACCGGTCCGGTGATCATCGCGATGCGGCGGCGGCCGGCCCGCAGGAGGTACTCGGTGGCGGCCCGGGACCCCCCGGCGTTGTCGACGTCCACGTAATAGGCCGCCGTCCGATGCATGGGCAGCCCGAGGAACACCGTCGGCAGGCCCGCCTGCGCGGCGATGTCGATCAGCGGCTCGAGGCCGCGCATCGCCACCAGCATCACCCCGTCGGCTCCGCGGGTCTGCAGGAAGTTGTGCAACCGCCGATGGCCGTGACCGGGCGTGGCGAGGCTGAGCACGAGATGCAGGTCGGTCCTCTCCAGCGCGGCCGACGCCCCGACGATCACCTGCGCGAAGAACGGGTCGGCGAACACCTCGGGCCCCTCGCCGGAGACCGCCAGCACGATCACCCCGGTCTGCCGGGTCGCCAGCGCCCGCGCGGCCCGGTTGGGCGTGTAGCCGAGCTCCCGGATCGCCTTCTCCACGGCGTCCCGCTTGGCCTGGCTCACGTTCGGGCCGTTGTTGATCACGCGGGAGGCGACCGTACGCGACACCCGCGCGCGCTCCGCCACCTCGTCCAGGGTCGGCGGCCGGGGCGGACCCGATGCCGGCATGCGAGGCCCCCTCCGATCAAGCCGATCACCAGGGCACAACGGCGGTCGACCTGGAGTCAGCCGATCCTAGGTAGCCCCGCCGGACCCTGTAAAGCCGTCAGCGCCGGCCCACCGACAGGCTGACCAGGAACTGGCCGCCGCCCTCCGCGACCCCGGCGGTCACCGGCAGGCCGGGGGCCAGCCGGGAGAACCGGTCGACCAGCCAGTCGGCCGCTTCCTGGGCGTCGACCCGGCGCGGGCATCGGGCGACCAGTTCACGGCCGCCCTTGCGGTCGAGGCGCTCGGCCACCGTGATCAGCGGAGCGGGCTCGATCACATGCAGCCTCTCCGGCCAGGCGATGACCACCTTGACCGCGCCCTTGCGGGTGTTGCAGGCCCGGTGCGCGAGGCGCTCGGCGACCTTGGCCTTGCGGTCGGCGGTGCGGCTGTCGACGCTCGGACCCCGCGGGTCGTTCACCGACATGTCGGCGTCGACCGGCTCGTCACACACCCAGCATCGCCAGCCGTCACGCTTGCCGACCTCTTCGAGAAGACTCATCCCGACAAACTATCCCGCGCACCCGGCCGGGCCGGCCCGGCCTCAGCCGTAGATCACGGTCAGGGTCAGGGGGGCGATCGCGCCCTGGGTGTTGCCGATGACCATCAGCATCAGCAGCAGGCTGGAAACGGCCGACAGGACCGCGGCGCCGAGCATCAGCCGGCCACTGCTCCGGACCGGTTCGCCGGTGCTGGCGCGGCGCACGAGCGTTCGCCACAGGAAAACGGTGAGGGTCAGGACGGCCACCAGCAGAATGGCGCAGATGACCGCCTTGGGCCGCTGCCAGGCGAGTCGTTCGTCGATCGCGTGCTGGAGCATCGGGGAGATCCGGGCGCTGCCCGCGTCCAGCCAGGCCTGACCGACCGGGGAGAACTTCGTGCCGGCCAGGGTCTGCCGGGGGTTGACCACGCTTGTCACATTCGCCCCGCAGGCCACCGCCATGAACAGGAAAAGAAGCAGGCTCACCGTCGCGAACGACAGGTGGGTCCGCCGTTCGAAGGTGCCGCGGCGGGCCCGCCGGAATCGGGCCCAGGAGAAAACGCAGAACGACAGCAGAAGAACGGTGAAAAGGCCACCGACGAAAAGGAAGACGATGTGGTAATTCCGGTCGTCGGTGAGGACCCGGTCATAGGCGGGACTGGTCAAGAATGGCATGGCACCGACCGTACGAAACCAGGGGCGACAGATCCTCGGGCCGAGTAATGATCTTTTCGGCGGCTGTGCCGGCGGACCTGCTACCAAAGGATGAGGCGAGGATCGGCACCAGGTCGGAGGTCGTCCGGCGGCCGCTTACCTAAGCTGGCCGACATGACGGTGGGGCAGGTGACGGCGTGGTGGCGCGCCTGGTTGTCGGACCGGCCGCGCCGCACCGGGCCGAGCCGGGCCGGCCGCCGGGTGGCAGCGGCGATCGGCCGGCACGCCACGGCGGTCGACGTGGGGCTGGCGGCGCTCGCCGCGGCCGGGACGCTTCCGCAGCTTTACCACCATGCCATCCGTTCCGACCCGCGAATCGGCGTATTCGTGCTGTTCAGCGCCCTGCTCGTGATCCCGCTGGGCGCCCGGCGGCGACTGCCGCTGACCACGTTCGCCGGCGCCGCGACGGTCGCGCTCACCCAGTGGCTGGCCGGCGTGCCGCTGGCGGCCGACCTGACCCTGTTGATCTACCTCTACACGGTGGCGAGCCGCTATCCCGTGCGGGTGGCGATCGGCGCGGCCGGGGTGGTCGAGGTGGGCGCGTTGCTGGCCGCCGTGCGCTGGCCGGGAATCGGATCGTGGGCCGGGAGCACGCTGTGGACCGGCACGTTCGTGCTGCTCTCCGGCCCGGTCGTGGCCGTGCTGATGCTGGGGGTCACCGTGCGGCACCGGCGGGCGGCGATCGACGCGCTCACCCAGCGGGCGGCCCACCTGGAACGCGAACGCGACCAGCAGGCCGCCATCGCGGTGGCGGCCGAACGCACCCGCATCGCCCGGGAGATGCACGACGTGATCGCCCACACCCTGTCCGTCATGGTGACGCTGTCCGAGGGGGCCGCCCGCAAGCAGGCGACCGAACCGGTACGCGCCGGCGAGGCGATGCGACAGGTGTCGATCACCGGCCGTCAGGCCCTCGCCGAGATGCGCCGGCTGCTCGGGGTGCTGCACACCGAGCCGGCCCCCGGCGACCGCCATCCCCAACCCGGCCTGGCGCAGCTCGACGACCTGCTCGAACAGGTCCGGTCGACGGGCCTGACCGTCGCGGCGGCGGTGACCGGCACGCCCGCCGGGATGCCGCCCGGAGCCGAGCTGACCGTCTACCGCATCGTGCAGGAAGCCCTGACCAACGCCCTCAAACACGCCACCGCCGCCAACCGGGTGAGCGTCGCCATCGCCCACCACCCGGGCTCGGTGACCGTCGACGTGCACGACGACGGCGCGCCGGCGGCGCCCCGCCGGCGCACCGGCCACGGCCTGGCCGGCATGCGGGACCGGGCGGCGGTCTACGCCGGCGAGGTCAGCGCCGGCCCCGACCCGGACGGCGGATGGCGCGTGCGGGCTCGGCTGGCCCTGCCGATCGAGGCCGCGACCCGATGACGATCCGGCTGCTCCTGGTCGACGACCAGGCCCTCATCCGAACCGGATTCCGGATGATCCTCGAGGAGACCGACGACATCGACATCGTCGGCGAGGCACCGGACGGCGCCGAGGCGGTCCGGCTGAGCGCCGAGCTGCGACCCGACGTGATCCTGATGGACGTCCGCATGCCCGGCGTCGACGGGATCGAGGCCACCAGCCGGATCGTGGCCCGCGACCCGGCGGCCCGCGTGCTCGTCCTGACCACCTTCGACCTCGACGAGTACGCCTTCGCGGCGTTGCGGGCCGGGGCGAGCGGGTTCGTGCTCAAGGACGTCCCGGTCGACGAACTGGCCCGCGCCATCCGCGCGGTGGCCAACGGCGACGCGGTCGTCTCACCGCGGATCACCCGGCGGCTGCTCGACGCCCACGCCACCCACCTGCCCGACCCGTCGGCCCGCCCCACCGGGCGCGCCCAGGCCGTCCTCGACCAGCTCACGCCACGCGAGCGGGAGGTGCTGCGGGCGGTGGCGGCGGGGCTGAGCAACGCCGAGATCGCGGCGCTACTGGTGGTCTCGGACGCCACCGTCAAGACCCACGTGGGCAGCGTGCTGACCAAGCTGAACCTGCGAAACCGGGTACAAGCGGTCATCCTCGCCTACGAGGTCGGCCTCGTCCGGTAGCGACGACATTCAAGAGCCGTGCTAGTGTTCCAGCCGTTGCACTATTGATTTCCTTGGACGTTTTCCGCGCCTGACGGGCATCTTGGCCCAGCGGGCGCTTTTTGTTTTATCGCATTCTGGTTCCGGCGGCGTCGATTTCGACAGCGTCAAGAACTGCCCGGCCCACCCGTCAACGGTGGCCGGGTGTGGTGGCGGCCGGTCGTCCCTGGTCGAGATCCGCTCACGCGTGATCTCCCGGGAGGCCGGCCGTCTCCGTACCGGCCACGGCCACGCGGGACGCACCCCGCCGGCGGCGGCGCGTACAGTGAGGGGCAACTGCACGGCCGGGGTTCCTCCTCGGCCCGGGAGGCCGGGAGATCCCGGCCGCGTGCAGATCACCGCAACCGGTCCGCGATCATCGCCGGCGAGTCCACCTCGCCGCCGGGTGAAGCCACCGGACCAGTCCGCACGGAACACGACTTTTTGCGAGACACCCGACCAACCGAACGACAAGGAAATGCATGACGCCGACCTACGACCAGGCCGAACTGTTCCTGGCCCCGCTCCGGCCGCACGGCACCGACCGGGCCGACCGGACCCCTCCGACTGTCGACCACGGCGCCGCCGCGATGCGCGTGCTCTGCGACCCGTTCGCGGCCCGCACCCAGCCGGCCGCTGTTCCCGCCAGCTGAGCGGTCCCCCGGCACCATCCGGCTTCACCCTTCCCGAAGGCACCCCATGACCATCTCCAAGGCAGCCGTGATCGCTGCTCTCCGCAAGCGCGGCCAGCACGCCCGCGCGGACTTCGTCGACCGGGAACTACCCGACGAGCTCGACCTCAACCGGCACGGTGGCCTGCTCACCACCCTGCGGCTCGACCCGGCCGATCTCGCCGATCTCGCCGAGCCCGACCGCTCCTAGCCGTACCGCCCGGAGCCGACCGGTGAATGTGGAACGGCCGCGGTGGGCCGAGGCCGAGATCGGCCCGGACCCGCACCGGCGGCGGCAAGACCTGCTGACGGCCTGTTTCCCGGCCGTCCGCGGCGCGGTTACCCCAGGATCCCACCCCATTTCCGGTACGTCGTGACCGACGGCGCCACGGTCCTCGCGCCCCTCGGGTCCGCCCGGACCATCGTGGACGGGGACTGGCGAGCCGGCTGCTGGAGGCGGTGACGGACTACGCCGCCCGGTGCGCGGTGGACTTCGTCCTCCTGTTCGCCGCCGAGGACAGCCTCTACCGCCGCCATCATCTCGAACGCGTCGACAATCCGCCGACCTGGGTGAAGATCCACGATCTTCACACCCTCGGCGTGGCCCGCGCGGTGACCCCGTACGAGCTGATGGTCCGGCCGGTGGACGGGGCGGTCCGGCCGAGCGGCGAGATCGATCTGCTGGGCCACTTCTTCTGACCATCGGGGTGCTGACCTCCCGTATCCGTGCCATCCGCGCGGCGTCGCGGCGATACGGACCCGTCCTAGCGTAGAAATTGCCGTGCGCACGGTTTACGGTGTGCGCACCGAGCGACCTAGGAGGGTGCAGTGGCGGACCTGCCACCAGAACAGCCTGATCCCGTGGACACAGGCAGAGACGTTCCCGCCGCCGCCCCTGTGCCGGCGCCCCAGATGCTTGTCATGCCGCCTACCGATGCGATCCCGTCGATGGTCTGGCCGGGGCCCGAGGGTGGAACGGCATGGGCCATCCCGGTCCAGATCCCATCCGGTACGCGGGGATATGCCCTTTTTGTGCCGATGGTGCCGGCCCAGATGCCGGCCCCTTCCGTCACCCCACCGGCCGGCCGGCCGGCGACCGCCGCCACCCCGGCCGCGGTCGCCCTCGCAACCGCACCCGCGGAGAGCCCGACCGCCGCAAAGGGCTCGGCCCCCGCAGCGAGCCCCGCCACCTCGGTAAGCCCGGCCGCCGCAGCGAGCCCGGCCGCCTCGGTAAGCCCGGCCGCGGTCGCGCCCGCGGAGAACTCGGCAACGGCTACGAGCGCGGGTTCGGCCGTGCAGTCCGGCCCGACCGCGACGGCGGGCCCGCAAGCGCCGCCGCAGATGCCTCCCGGTCAGCGGCCCTATCAGCAGGGTCAGTTCCCGGCGCGCCCGTTCGGCACCTACGAGCGGCCGCCGAGTGCCTGGCAGAAGTTCCGGGAGAAGCACTGGCCCGGGCCGAAAGAGGCGCAGGACCGGGCGGTGCCGGCCGGGGTGCTGGCCGGCGCGCTGGGCTTCCTGATCTTCCTGCCGCTCAACCGGGTGGGGATCGGCTGGTTCCTCGCCTGGCTGGCGCTGACGCTGGGGGTGGCGTTCGCCGTCCGGCGATCCACCGGCCTGACGCGGCGGGAGCGGCTGGTCCGTGCCGGCTGGACGGCGGCGGCGCTCGCGCTGATGCTCATCCCGGCGTTCCGCAACGCGTGGTGGCTGGTGACGTTCGGCGTGCTGGGCGCGATCGGCTGCACCGCCCTGGCGATCGTCGGCGGCCGGCAGGTCCGGTCGATCCTGTTCAGTCTGATCGCCGCGCCGTGGGCGGCCTTCGCCGGCATCCCGTGGGTCCGCCGGCATCTGAAGACGGGCGGCAACTCGGGAATCGCCGGGCGTGCGTTCTTCTCGGTCGCCCTCACGGTGGTGGTGCTGCTCGTCTTCGGCGCGCTGCTGTCCTCCGCCGACGTGGCGTTCTCCGAACTGCTGGACGACGTCGTTCCCGACTTCGACATCGGCTCGGTCTTCAAGTGGATCTTCCTGGCCGTGGCCGGTGGCCTCCTCGCGGTCTCCGGGGTCTACACGCTCACCGCGCCGCCCGCGACCGCCAGCCTCGACACCGAGGGCAAGGGCCGGCTCGGCCTGGTCGAGTGGGCGCCGGCCGGCGCCGCGCTGGTGGTGCTCTTCGGCGGCTTCGTGGCGGTGCAGTTCACCGTGCTGTTCGGGGGAAGCCGGCACGTGCTGGAGACCGCCGGGCTGAGCTACTCGCAGTACGCCCGCAGCGGCTTCTGGCAGCTGGTCGCGGTCACGCTGCTGTCGCTGGCGCTGATCGCGGGGCTGGCCCGCTGGGCCAAACGGGACCAGCCGAAGGAACGGTTGCTGCTGCGCGTACTCCTGGGTCTGCTCTGTGCTCTGAGCGTCGTCATCGTGGCGTCCGCGCTCTCGCGCATGTGGGAGTACCAGCGGGTCTACAGCTTCACCGGTGAACGGATCTTCGTGATGGCGTCCGAGATGCTGCTCGGCGTGATCTTCGTGCTGATCGCGGTCGCCGGCGTCAAGTGGCAGGGCCGGTGGATCCCCGCGACCACCGTCGGTCTCGCCGTGCTGATGCTGCTCGGCCTCGCCGCTCTCGACCCCGAGGGCTACGTGGCCAGCCGCAACGCCGCCCGTTACCAGGGTTCCGGCAAGATCGACGCCTGGTATCTGCGGGCCCTGTCGGCGGACGCGACTCCCGCTCTGACCAAGCTGCCCGATCCGGTACGCCGGTGCACGCTCAGCTGGATCGCCGACGACCTCAAGGAACCCGACCCCTGGTACGCGTGGAATCTGGGCCGGCAGCAGGCTCGCGAGGCTCTCGAGGAGCTGGGTCCGGCGGCGATCGGCAACCAGAAGGACTGTCGTTCCGCCGACCAGTTCGACCTGCCCAAGACCCGCCGATGAGGGCCGGCGGCTGAGGGCCAACGGCTGAGTGCTGGTGCTCCGGGTGCCGAACCGGAGCACCGGCCGCTCGGCCGAAAGACGCAGCACGACGACCGGGGCTGGGTCTTGTGGCCGATACCTGGACGCCCCACCGACTCGGAGAATGACCCGATGACCGATGATCTGTCCGATGACTGATAACCCCGGGGGCGCCCGCCACGGACAACGGCCGGTCGACTCATGATCGCCGCCGTCCTGTGCGCGGTCTGCTACGGCCTGGCCACCGCGTTGCAGGCGCGGGCCGCGACGGACGGACCGCTCATCAGCATGCTCCGCCGCTGGCCGTTCCTGCTCGGCGTCCTGCTCGACGTCGCCGGTTTCGGCGCCCAGCTGATCGCGTTGCGTCGCCTGCCCGTCTTCGTCGTGCAGGCGGCCCAGGCCGGCAACCTCGCCGTCACCGCGGTGGCCTCGGTTCCGCTGCTCGGTCTGCGGCTTCGGCCCCGGCACTGGGTGGCCGTGCTGACCGTGTGCGCCGGGCTCGCCCTGCTCGGCGCCGCCAGCGGGCCGGAAGGCACCACCACCTTCGGCCTGGCCACCCGGGTCACCCTGCTGGTCGCCGCGCTCGCCCTCGGCGCCACCGCCCTCGTCGCCACCCGGCTCGCCCCGCCCGTCGGCCCGATCGTGCAGGGCGCGGTCGCCGGCCTGGGATTCGGGCTGACCGCGCTGGCCGTGCGCGGCATGACCGGCTTCACGCCGGGGACGCTGCTGCGCGATCCGGCCGCCTACGCGGCCGCCATCAGCGGGCTCTGCGCCTTCGTCTCGTTCGCCGCCGGCCTGCAACGCGGCGCCGTCACCACCGTCGCGGCCCTGGCGATCATCGGCGAGACCGCCCTGCCGGCCGCGATCGGTGTCGTCCTGTGGCACGACCAGACCCGGCCGGGCTGGGTCGTCCCGGCCGTCATCGGCTTCGTCGCGGCCGTGGTCGGCGCCCTGGCCCTGACCCGCTTCGCCGAACCGGAGTCCGGCCCCGACCACCCCGCCCCCGTGCCGGCGAGCTGACCAGCGTTTCCGCTGGTCAGCACCCGGCGTCAGGCGATCTGGACGAGGCGCCAGTTGTTCTTGGCGCTGCCGTTGTCGGTGAATTGGACGACCTGGGTGCCGGCGGTGCTGGAGCCGTTGAGCACGGCGAGGACCTTGCCGCTGTTGACGTTGCGGATGCGGTAGGAGCCGTCGCTGTTGGCGACCAGGGTCCACCGGTGGTCGGCGGTGCCGGTGTCCCCCCACTGCAGGACTCGGGCGTTGTCGGCGGTGGACATGTTCTCGACCCCGAGGACCTTGCCGCTGTTGGCGTTCCGGAAGCGGACCGCGGAGCCGTCGGTGATCCGGACCCAGTTGTGGTCGGCGGTGCCGGTGTCGCCCCAGACGATCGCGAGGCCACCGTCGGCGGTGGACATGTTCTGCACGCCGAGGACCAGGCCGGAGCTGACGTTGACCAGCTTGTAGACCGGCTCGCCGCCGGTGCCGGTGCCGGTGGCGTTCCAGTAGACGACGTAGTTGAAGTTCTGGGCGTCGTGGAACGGGCCGATGTTCACGGTGGCGCCGTTGGCGGTGGCGGTGAAGGCGAGGCTGCCGGTGCTCGTCCGGGTGATCGACGCGGGGGTCAGCGACGGCGTCGCCGACACGGTCGTGTTGCCGTAGTTGCCGCACAGCACCGCCGGCCCGTACGTGATGGCCTGGAGGTTGGGGTTGTCGTTGGTCGCCTTCATGATCACGCGCATCGGCAGTCGCAGCGTGAGAGTGTCGCCGGCCGCCCAGGTGCGGGTGACGGTCGCGTAGCTGCCCGGGGTCGCGGTCACGTCCTGAACGGTGCCGTTGACGCTGATCACCGGGTTCGAGGTCCAGGCCGGGATGCGCACCCGGATGCTCCACGAGCCGCTCATCGAGCCGCTCAGGGTCAGCGTGGTGGTGTCGCTCACCGGGTAGGTCGTGCTCTGGGTGACGGTGATCCCACGCTGGGTCCAGTTGAGCACGGACGGCACGTACAGGTTCACGGTGAGCGTGGTGTCGTTGTAGAAGTAGATCGAGTCGGCCAGCTTGGTGTTGGTCTCGATGCCGGTGCCCTGGCAGCACCAGAAGCTGTTGTAGTCGGTGGACCAGGTGCCGCCGCCCCAGGCCGGGCCGACACCGCGCCGGCCGCCCGCCTTGAGCGGGGTGAAGTAGGTGATGTGGCCGTGCGAGTCGGCCGGGTTCTGGGCGCCGATCAGGTGGTTGAGCAAGGCCCGTTCGTAGTAGTCGAAGTAGTCGGTCCGGTTCGGGTCGAGCAGCCACAGCTCGCGGGTCAGCTTCAACATGTTGTACGTGTTGCAGTGCTCGCAGGTGTCGTTGGTGAGGTAGCCGGCGATCGCGTTGGGCGCCTTGAAGTGCTCCGCCTGGCTGTTGCCGCCGATCACGTACGAGTGCGCGCCGGTGATCATGTTCCAGGAGTTGCCGGCGATGTCGCGGTAGCGGGTCGTCCCGGTGGCTTTGTACTCCCGCGCGGCGCCCACCAGCTTCGGCAGGTTGGTGTTCGCGTGCTTGCCGTTGAGCTGGTCCTGGTTGGCGGCCAGCGGGTCGAAGATGGTGGCGTGGTCGAACCGCTTCGCGGCGGTCAGCCAGCGCGCGTCACCGGTCTGCTGGTAGAGGTCGGTCAGCACGGCGTTCATGCCGCCGAACTCGGTGTTCAGCACCGACTGCATCTGGTTGTAGCTGAGCCGGCCGGTGCGCCAGTCGACCCAGCCGGCCAGGCTCAGCAGGACGTCCCGGGCCTGGGTGCTGCCGATGTAGCGCCACACGTCGAGCAGCCCGGCGAGCGTCTTGTGGATGCAGTAGTAGGACACCGCGACGGCACTGCCGGACTCGAGGGCGGTGATGTCCGATTCGGGGAAGCCCGACAGGTAGCCCGCGTTGAACCCGGCCGCGCCGTTGTTGGCCTGGCACTTGGCCAGTTCGGCGACCATCGCGTTGGCCTTGTCCCGGCACGTCGTGTCGCCGAGCACCGCGTACGCCTGGGCCCAGGCGCTCAGGAAGTGGCCCTGCATGTGGCTGCGGAACGGGAAGTTGGGGGCGTCCCACCCGCCGTTGCTGGCGGCCCCGGCGGTGGACAGCCGGTGGTTCGCGCGGAACACGTAGAGCAGCCGGTTCACGTCGACGAACCGCAGGTAGTTGAGGGTGCGGTTCTCGTTGTCCTGGAACCGCCCGGCGGTCAGGCGCACCTGGTCCAGCGCGAACGGGTAGGCCGACACGCCGAGGTCCGGCCGGGCCGGCGCGAGCACCGCCGCGTCGGCCGAGCCGGGCAGTAGGACACCGGTGCCGCCGACGGCGGAGGCCACCGCGCCGGCGCCGGCGACGCGCAGCAGGTTACGTCGGCTCAAGGAGGAGGAAGGCATGGGGGAACTCCAACGCGTGGGGGGCGGGGACGACGAGTCCTGAACCATCGGAGGACATCGATGGCAGCAACCGTGTCTGGCATGCTACGGCACCCATTCCCGACCATTCAAGAAAATGCGGCCGAGATGTTTCCGCCCTCCGCCGCGCGCGCTTACCAGGTCATCTCACTTTTTCAGATGCCATTTTAAGATAATGATGAACGAGAATAGGAAAACGGTTTCGCGAGTCCTCGGGGCTATGGCGCTTGTGCCGAGCCGGTGGGGTCCGGGAGTGCCGTCAGGCTCGCCGCCCACCTGCGCCGGCCCGATTCCGGAGCGCGCTCGCAGTAGCGGCTGAACTGGTCCCGCACCTGCGCGCGACGGATTCCGCCGGTGATCGCGGGCGCCCGGTACCAGGGCAGGTCGGGGCTGCCCGGCCAGGTCGCCGCGACCGCGGATCCGCCGTCCGCGGGCGACTCGAGACCGTAGTAGACCTCGGTGACCTTGAGAGCCATGGCGGCACCCAGGCACATCAGACAGGGTTCCAGGTTGACTGCCAGCCGGACCGGATGTGGACGTGGCCCCCAGCCCAGTTGCTCGTCCGCTTCGATCATCGCCAGCAGGTCGGCGTGAACCAGCCGGCGCCCCAGCGAAACATCGCGGGTGAACGCGCGCGCGACGATCCGGCCGCCCATCTCCACGACGGCCCCGATCGGCATCTCACCGCAGGCCATCCCTTCGTCAGCGACGTCGATCGCGGCTTTGACCATGTCGTCGGGAGTCATGCGTAGACGCTATGCCCCTCAGCGGCCCGTGACCTTGCCGAGCGGACGGTCGAATTGGCTTGCCGCCCCGGCGCGGCCGGCCGTTCTCGCGGTCACGGCCGACACTTGGCCGCTGTTCGACCGGCTCGCGGTTGCCGGCCATCGGCGGCGGCCGCTGGACATCCACCACCTCGACCTCCTCGACAGCACCTACGACCTGGCCACCGGCGGCTTCGTCATCCACCTCGCCACGAACCCCGGCAGCACGAATCGACGGGTCCGGAGCCGCCGAGGCGGGCTCGGCCCGGTGGGCCGGGAGGCCCCGGCCCACCGCGTCGTCCCGCGGACGACAGGGGCCTCGGGTCAGCCCTGCCCCAGCGTGACCTTGAAGATCTTCTCGTTGCTGTTCTGGGGCACGCTGTCCTTGTCGCCACCGGTGCTGGTGGTCAGCCAGAGATTGCCGTCGATCGTCGGCTCGACGGTGCGCAGGCGACCGTAGGTGCCGACGTAGTACTGCTGGATCCCGGTCAGGTCGGCACCGTCGATCACGGCGCGGTACAGCCGGGTGCCGCGCAGGCAGGCGATGTAGAGCACGTCGCGGACGATCGCGATGCCACTGCACGACGCGGACGCGACCGGGTAGGTCTGCACCGGCGCGATGAACCCCGGCGTGCCGCACGCGTCGCCGACCGTACCCTCGCAGGCCGGCCAGCCGTAGTTGCCGCCCTTGACCACCAGGTTGGTCTCGTCCGCCACGTTGTTGCCGAACTCCTGCTCCCACAGCCGCCCCCGCGAGTCGAACGCCAGGCCCTGCGGGTTGCGGTGCCCGTAGCTCCAGACGAAGCTGCCGGGGAACGGGTTGTCGGCCGGGACACTGCCGTCCGGGTTCAGCCGGAGCACCTTGCCACCCAGGTTGGCGAGATCCTGCGCCTGGTCGGGGTCCTGCCCGTCACCGGCGGCGGCGTAGAGCTTGCCGTCCGGCCCGAACCGCAGGCGGCCACCGTTGTGGTACTTGTTGCGCGGGATCCCGGTCACGAGGATCTGCCGGGTCGCGGTGCGCAGCGTCCCGTCGTACTGGAACCGGACGATGCGGTTGTCGGTCGTCGTGGTGTGGTAGACGTACAGCCAGTGGTCGGTGGCGAAGTCCGGCGAGACGGCCAGGCCGAGCACTCCCCCTTCACCGTTGGTGCCGGCCGCGTCCGGCACCTTGCCGATGCTGTGCTTGCCCGTGCCGTCGGCGGCCATCGCCTGGATGGTGAACAGGTCGCGCTGGCCGTAGAGCACCGTGCCGTCGGGCAGTTGGACCAGGCCCCACGGCAGGTCGCGCTCGGTGGTGACCTGGGTGATGCCGCACACCGCCGCGCACGTCTGTCCGGTGCGCACCGACAGCGGACCGCTGGGCTGGGAGGCGTTGCCCTGGGCGTCGCGCGCCACGACGGTGTAGGTGTAGGTGGTGTCCCCGGCCAGGCCGGCGTCGGTGAAGGTGGTGGCCGGCGGGGCGCCGGCCGATCCGGTGAGGACGCCCACCTTGGTGCCGTCGCGCCGCACGTCGTAGCCGGTGACCGCCACGTCGTCGGTGGACGCCGCCCAGCGCAGGGTGACCGCGGTGCCGACGGCCTGACCGGTGAGTCCGGTCGGGACGCTGGGCGCGGTGGTGTCCGGCGAACAGAACGGCGGGGTGACCGACACGGTCCGGCTGGCCTGCGAGACGTTGCCGGCGGCGTCGCGGGCGTTGACGTAGAAGCCCCACCGCGCACCGGGGACGACCCCGACGGTGATCGTGCGTACCCCCCCGGTGGTGGAGCCGATCGCCTGGCCGTCGTGGTAGAGGTCGTAGAACGCGACCCCGGTGTCGTCGGTGGACGCCGACCAGCTCAGCGTGACGGTGGCGCACCCGAGATCGGTGGCGGTCAGGCCGGTGGGCGCGGTCGGCGGCCGGGTGTCGGCGGCCGCGGCGGCCGGGGATTCCCCGGCCGCGGTGACGCCGACAAGCACGGCGAGGGCCGCGAGGGCGGCCGGAACTGCGCGTCGGGACAGCATGTGGAAACCCTTCGAGACGATTTTCAGTACGGGTAACCGGGCACGCCGAGGTGCACGCTGTAGAGCCCGGAGTTGCCGGTGCGCCCGGAGGTGATGAACAGGGTCCGGCGGTCGGCACCACCGAAGGCGACGTTCGTCGTCCCGGCGGCGGCGGTGATCGTTCCCAGCTGCACGCCGGCCGGCGTGAAGACGTGCACCCGGCCGTCCCCGCCCGACGCCCAGTAGACGTTGCCGGCACAGTCGACGGTCGCCCCGTCCGGTCCGGCGACCGAGGCGAACAGCGTCCGCTGACCGGTGCTGCCGTCCGCGCGTACCGGATAGCGGTAGATCTTGTTCTCGCCGTAGGCCCCGACGTAGAGCGTGCCGCCGTCCGGCGACAGCGCGATGCCGTTCGGTTCGCGCAGCCCGTCGTCGACCAGCGAGACCGTCCCGCCGGTAAGCCGGAACACGCTCGTCCGGCCGTTCATCTCGTCGGCTCGGGCACCGCGCTGGAAATCCGGGTCGGTGAAATAGATGACGCCGTCCGAGCGCACTGTCACATCGTTCGGCGAATTGAACGCCGCGCCCTGATAACCGGTGGCGAGCACCTCGCGGGAGAAGTCGGCGAGCGCATAGCGCGAGACGCTGCGGTTGTCGTGGGTGGCCACGATGACCGACCGCCCGTCGGGGGTCAGAGCCAGGCCGTTGCTGCCCGCGGTGGCGAGCGCCGGCTCGGGCCCGGCCGCGCCGGGGGTGTGCCGCAGGATCCGGGACGGCTGCACGCGCTGCGGCCCGGTCGCCGCGGCCATGTCGGACATCAGCAGGTAGCCGGGGTCGGCGACCCACACCGGCCCCTCGAGGAAGGCCTGGCCACCGAACAGCCGGGTGGCCGTGGTGGTCGCCGAGGCGAGCGGCGGACCGTATCCGGTGCCGGCCGGGCAGACCCCCGGCGGCGCCCCCGGTGGCAGATCGGCAGCCTGGGCGACGGTTGCCGCCGCCACCAGCAACAGACCGGCCGAACTCACCGCGACCAG
>NZ_BOMM01000095.1 GCF_016862195.1 Paractinoplanes ferrugineus
GCTGGCCGGGCCGGCGGCGGCGACGACGGACAGCGCGGCGGCGCCCAGCAACGATCCCAGGGCGAGCCCGGCCACCGTGGCCCGGCGGCGCAGTGACAATCTCATCAGGACGTGTCCTTTTCGCTAGGTGGGAGCGCCGAGGCGGCTCAGCGGTAACCGGCGGCGGTGATGTTGGCCTGCACCGCGTCCTCGGTGGTGCCGCTCGGATATCCGGAGGTCATGACGCCTTCGTAGAAGGTGCCGGCGGCGCTGTGGCTGTTGTCGCCGCCGATGCCGAGGATGATGGCGCCCTCCTTCTTCATCGGGTTGTAGCCGGCGGCGTTGGGCCGCTTGCCGTCGTAGTAGGTCGACAGGCCACCCGACTGGGCGTTGCCGGCGCGGATCGCCCAGTGGTTCGGCTCGCCCTTGACGATGGCGGTCAGGTAGCGGTGGCTGACCGACGGGTCGTTGGCGTTGTAGCCCGGGTTCACGCCGGAGAACAGCCCGTTCTCGAGGTCGGCCATGACCCACGGGCCGGCGCCGGTGCCGTACCCCCAGACCTTGATGTTGCCGAAGTAGATGGCCTCCATCGTGCCGTTGCCGTTGTCGCGGCTGTTGGTCTCGGCGTTGCCGTAGTCGAAGCAGCAGCCGCCGTTGTAGTGGGTGCCGTCGAACAGCGCGTACATGCCCTCGGGCTGGTCGCCCCGGGCCACCCCGTTGGTGGTGTTGTTGCGGTAGCCGGTGCCGGGCGCGACGAAGACGCCGTACGCCTTGTGCCCGCCGACCGTGGTCGGCGCGGCGGTGGCGTTGGCCAGGTTGTCGTAGCCACCCGCGGCGGGCCCTTGGAAGCCGCCCGGGGGTGCCTGGGTGAGGCGGTTGTTGCGGCCCGACTGGTCGTAGATGATCGTGATCAGGCAGGTGGTGTTGGCGCAGAACGAGTCCTGGGCGGCCGCGTCGGCCACACCCCCGGCGGTGAGCGGCCCGATGTCGCGGGTGGTGTTGTCCGCGGTCCGCCGCACCTGGTAGAGCGGCCCGTTGTAGGCACCGTAGAGCGCCCGGGTGGTGCTGTGCGCGGCCACGCAAGGGGTGCCGCCGCGGGCGTAGATGTCGCACGGGCCGCTGCCGGGCGGGGGCAGGGTCGGGCTCGGCGTGGGCCCCACGGTCGGCGACGAGGTCGGCGACGAGGTCGGGGTGGTGCCGCCGGTGCAGGTGACGCCGTTCAGCGCGAACGACGCGGGCACCGGGTTGCTGCCGGTGGCGGCGCCGTTGAAGCCGAACTGCGCGGAGGCGCCGGTGCCGAGGCCGCCGTTCCAGGAGGCGTTGGCGACGGTCACCTGGCTGCCGGACTGGGTGTAGGAACCGTTCCAGAGCTGGGTGATCGTCTGCCCGGCGGTGAACGACCACGTCAGCTGCCAGGAGGTGAGCGGGTCACCGAGGTTGGTGACGGTCACGCCGGCGCCGAAGCCGCCCGGCCACTGGCTGCTGATCGTGTAGGTCACCGAGCAGCCGGCGGTGGCCGCGGCGGCGAGGTGGGTTCCGCTGACGGCGACGCCGGCGACGGTGAGACAGGTGGCCGCGACCGCGAGCACGCGGCGCGCCGGATGAGCTCTCTTGGACATCGTGACCTCACAGCGCTGGGGTGAAGGAGTGGGAGCGCTCACATTGAGAGACGCCAATGTTGCCACTCCTTTTCAAGCTTCTCAAGAGAGCAGTTCGTAACGGCTTTTCAGCGGGTTTTCGGCGGCCGTGCACGGTTCTTTTCAAGGGCGTGATGTTAACGTTCACTTGTATTGGCGACCGTCGAATCAAGCGGTGGCGGGATAGCGTGGGCGGATGAGTGTTGATCCAGTCGCGCACAACCGTCTGGCCTGGGACCGGCAGGTCGACGAGGGCAACGAATGGTCGCGGCCGATCTCCGCGGAGACGGTCGCCCGGGCCCGGGCCGGTGACTGGTCGGTCGTGCTCATCGGCCATCGACCTGTCGACCGCTCCTGGTTCCCCGCCGACCTGACCGGAGCGGACGTGCTGTGCCTGGCCTCCGGCGGCGGCCAGCAGGGGCCGACACTGGCCGCGGCCGGGGCCCGGGTCACCGTGCTGGACAACTCACCGCGCCAGCTCGAGCAGGACGAGCTGGTCGCCCGGCGCGACGACGTGCCGCTGCGGACGGTGCTCGGCGACATGCGCGACCTGTCGGCGTTCGCCGACTCCTCGTTCGACCTCGTCTTCAACCCGGTCTCGAACCTGTTCGTCCCCGAACTCGCCCCGGTGTGGCGGGAGTCCTTCCGGGTGCTGCGACCGGGCGGGACCCTGCTGTGCGGCTTCCTCAACCCGGACGTCTACCTGTTCGACCACGAGGCGCTGGACGAACGCGGCGAACTCGTCGTCCGGCACCGGCTGCCGTACTCCGACCTGACCCACGTGCCGGCCGAGGAACGCGAACGACTGTTCGGCGCGGACGCGCCGCTGGAGTACAGCCACAGCATGGCCGAGCAGATCGGCGGCCAACTCGCCGCCGGCTTCGTCATCACCGGCTTCGAGGAGTTACCGCACCACTCCGACGCCACCGCGGGCTGGCTGCCCGGCTACTTCGCGACCCGCGCCGTCAAACCATGAGCGGGCCGGCTGGTCCGGACCGGCGGTCGCCGAGGTCAGCAAGCAACTCGGTGACCCGTGAAGCCTCGGCGGCACCGATCCGCGTGAAGATGGCGACCGCGGTCCGCAAGTGTTCGAGGGCGCCGGGGTCACCCAGCATGAGTCCGCTGCGGCCGAGGCCCTCGTGGGCCAACGCCGTCTCCAGCGGATTGCCGATACTCTCAGCGGCGCCGAGGCCATCCTCGTAGCGTTGCCGGGCCCGATCCGGCGCGCCGGCGTCGAGCAGCACGGCGGCATCGACATTGGCGACAGCGGCGGACCCGAGCCGATCGTCGAGTTCCGCGTAGAGGTCGCCCGCCTGCCGCAGAACCTCCCGCGCACCCGCAAGATCGCCGCGGCGGCGCAGGACCTCGCCGAGTTGGTTGAGGGCTGCGGCGACTCCGAACCGATCGTCGATCGCTCGGTAGATCGCAGTCGCCGCCCGCAGGATGAACTCGCCTTCCTCGGCCCGGCCCACGCTTCCCAGGAGAGCACCCAACTCGCTCATCGCCTGCGCCTCCGAGGAGGGCTTCGAAATCTCCCGGAACAGCTCGATCGCCTGGATCAGGGCACTCTGCGCCGGTTGGTAGTCGCCCGCAAGCCGTTGAACACCACCGAGCCCGAGCAGGGCCAGTGCCTTACCGGCAGGATGCTCGAGTTCCTCGAAGATTGCCAACGCCCGCGACAGCGCGGCGCGGGCCTGCGGGTATCGGTCGGAAAGGTAGTAGGTATTGCCCAGGGCGCGCCAGGCAAGTGCCGCGCCGAGCGAGTCGCCGGCCTGCTCCTGCCGGTTCGCGGCGTCAGCCAGCAACGCGGCCGCCTCGTCATAGCGATCGCCCATCATTCGGAACAGTCCCAGCTCGGTCAGTGCCTCACCCTCGGCATCGCAGCCCGGCACTCTGCGCGCGGCCTCGACCGCGGCGGTGAGATGACGGTCGGCCTCGACCACTTCCCCGATGCGCCACAACACGGCACCCAGCCCGGCGTGGGCCCGAGCAACCCCGGTGGCGTCGGCAAAATCCTCGTACCCGGCGAGGGCCGCCAAGAAATTGTCAGCCGCCGGCCGATATTCATCCGCCGCTCGCTGGACGGCGGCGAGGGTGAACAGCGCGGTGGCCTCGGCGTGTCGGTCGCCGATGGCCCGGGCTGCCGCCACGGCCGAGCGGTAGACCGCCGCCGCCTGGTCCCAGGGCCCGTACTGCCGCAGGAAGCTCGCGTAGGCAACGGACATGCCGACCAATTCGGCGTGGTCACCCGAGCTCGCTTGCGACCTCATCAACGCGAGCACGTTCGGTCGCTCGGATCGCAACCAGGTCAGGGCCGTACGGCGATCGGTCAGGTCGGGTCGCCGGGCGTCCGTCGCGGCCTTACGGGCGTTCAGCAAGCCGTTGGCTATGGGTGCGGTCTGCTGATAGTGGGTGGAGAGTCGGCGCAGCGCCAAGCCGGTCTCGGGCTCGGCGGCGGCTCGGTCGGCGGCGTATTCAGCGACGAGGTCATGCATGCGATAACGGCCGAGAGTCGGTTCCTCGATGAGGTGGCGTTCGAAAAGCTCGTTGAGGTCCGCCCGAGCAGCGCCCACGGTCGCGCCGATCAGCGCGGACGCCCCGTACACGTCGATGTCCTGACCGGGATGCGCACCAAGAAGCCGGAAGGTTCGCCGGGCCGTCGGCGGCAGGCTCGCGTAAGACACCTCGAAAGCCGCCACAACGGTCCGGCTGCCGTCGCGAACGGTGAGAGCCCGGCCCTCCGCCCCACCCAGCCGGCGAAGCATGTCGCTGACGGGCACGGCTGGGTGCGCGCGTACCCAGCCGGCGACGATGCCGAGGGCGAGGGGCAGTCCACCACAGTGTGCCGCCAGTGCATCCAACTGAGCCTCGTCAACCCTCGGCAGGTCGGCCACCCCAGCGATGAGCTGCCGGGCGCTGCGGCCGGCCATCGGGGCCAGTTCGACGGTCACGCCACTCGGCGCCCCCAGCCGATGGCGGCTGGTGACCAGGACCAGGGCCCGCCCGTCGGCCGGCAGGAGCGGTTCGATCTGCGCGAACGAGGCGGCATCGTCGAGTACGAGCAGGAGACGCCGGCGGACGGTGCGGTGACGCCACAGGGCGGCCCGGCCCTCGATCGTCGGCGCGACGGCGGCGGACTCGACACCATCGGCGATGAGCAGCGTGGCCAAGGCATCAGTGGTGGAGACGGCGGCTCGGCCCGGCGCGTGGGTGTTCAACGACAAGAACACGGTGCCGCCAGGGAAGTGGCGGCTCAGCTCATGCGCCGCATGAACGGCCAATGCGGTCTTGCCGACCCCGGGCATGCCCTCGATCAGGTGGATCGGGATCGCGCCCGGTCGCTCATGTGCGGCGCCGAGGAGCCTGCTCATCTCGGACTCACGCCCGAAGAAGACCGGCACGTCGCGGGGGAGCGACTCGATCACGTCACTCCCCCGGCCACGAGACCTGCGGTTCTCCCGGTCGTACTCGATCAGTCGGGCCAGGTTGCGGTACTCGTCGATCAGGCTGTCCCGCCGAGCCTGCCGCACGGTCGCCGGCGCGGCCATCGCCTCGATACAGATTTCGATGTACCGAATAACCAGGCCCTCGCCCGGTACCCGGGAACCCGCGCCGCGCTCCAGATCGGAGACCGTGCTGCCGCCGCCCTTCACCGCGGCGGCCACCTGACGCTGAGTCAGGTGTGCGTCGCCACGCAGGCGACGCAGTTGCTGTCCGAGGTGAACGCGGGCGGCCCGAACCGGGTCGTAACGATCCGCCAGGGACACCGGTGCCTCCTCGTCACGTAGGTGCATCCAGGGTGACAGCACGCCGCAAAACGGCCGAGGCTCCGGAGTTCCTGCTCCCGAACAGGAGGCTGACCAGCACTGATGGAGATCGATTCCGGCGTTCCGGCCGCGTGCACCGCCGCCTCGCGACCATCGGTGAACACGGCGGCCGCCGGTCGCCCGGACAGTAGGGAGAAACAATGTCCACCCAGGTTCAGCGACGGTCGAGGCCCACCGCCCGCCGGCTCGTTTCCACCGTCGCGATGCTGATCGTGGCCCTGATCGGGTTTGCCGGCCTGGCCCAGCCGGCCTCCGCGAGTGCGAGCCGATGCGAGTACTCCGGCCGTCCGGTCGACCGCTGCGTGTACGTCAACGGCAGCGGGCTCAAGGTCAATTACATCGATGCCACCATCACGTTCGTGACGGGGCAGTACCTGGAGATCGAGGTCTGGGGTGACGGCATCTACTACCGTGGCCACGGCGACCAGGGCACGCCCTCGGACCAGGCCAAGAAGCGGATCACCGTCAACCGGAACCTGGCCAACCACAGCTGGGTGTGCGTGACCGGACGGTGGACCGACGGCACCCAGATCCAACCGCCCGCCTGCGTAGAAATCCACTCATAAGTACCACCTCCAACGCCGGAGGTGCGGCTGGACGAGTCCAGCCGCACCTCCGGCGTCGTTGCGCGATACCGTCATGGGGTTGATGAAGAAGTGGTCAGGGAAGAAGTGGTCAGGACGGTGCGGGGAACGCCACGGTGAACGTGGTGCCGTGGCCGGGCCGGCTGGTGACGCCGATGGTGGCGCCGTGGGCTTCGGCCAGTTTGCGGGCGATGGCCAGGCCCAGTCCGCTGCCGCCGGTGGACCGGCTCCGGGACTCGTCGGCGCGCCAGAAGCGGTCGAAGATCCGGGGCAGGTGTTCGGGAGCGATGCCGACACCCGTGTCGCGTACCCAGATGGTGCCGGCCGTGGCACCCACCGTGACCGAACCGCCGGGCGGGGTGTAGCGGATGCCGTTGGCGACGAGGTTGCCGACCAGCTGGCGCAGCCGGACGGGGTCGGCGGTCAGCACCGGATCGCCGTCGACCTGGCTGGTCAGGGCGATGCCGGCGGCGTGGGCGGTGCCGCGATGGCTCTCCACCACATGGGCGAGCACGTCGCGCAGCCAGCTCGGCTCGGGGTGGATGCGCAGGGTGCCGGCGTCCGCGGCGGCCAGGTCGCTGAGGTCGTCGATGATGTGCTGGAGCAGCACCGACTCCTCGTGCAGCAGGGCGAGCAGCTGGCCGTCGGTCGGAGCGAGGTTGTCCTGGGCGGCCTCCAGCCAGCTGCGGATGTTCGACAGCGGTGTGCGCAGCTCGTGTGCCACGTCGCTGACCATGGCGCGGCGCTGGGCCTCGGCCCGGTCCCGGCGTTCGGCCGAGTTGTTGAGCGCGCGGGCCAGCCGGCCGATCTCGTCCTGGGAGGAGACGGCGGCGGGGGTGTGCCCGTCGGCCGCCTCGGTCAGCACACGCAGCGGCCGCACCAGGCGGCGGCCGACGAGCACGGTGACGACGATGGTGGCGAGCAGCACGGCCCCGGTCACCGTGATGATCCGTACGGTGTTGGCGCCGGACAGCGTGAAGCGGGTCTGGTCGGCGCCGACCCGCGGGTCGGTCACGAACAGCAGGGCGGGCGGGGCGACGTAGGGCTGCAGCGTGGTCTTGCGCGATCTCTCGAGGCAGGTGCGGATCCGGGCCGATCCCTGCGGGTCACCGGGCCGGAAGACCCGGGCGGCGGGCTCCGTGACCTTCTGGGTCATCGGTCCCTTGGGGAGGAACGACTGGAAGTCGGGGTCGATCTGCAGCAGGAGGTTGTCCTGCAGGCCCAGGCAGGCGGCGGTCATCCGGCCCAGCTTCGCCAGGGCCGCGGCCTGGGTCGGCGCGATCGTTCCGCCGGTACCCGGGCTGCACCGCGGGGCGTCGCCGTTCGGGTCCGGGGTGATCACGGTGACCGCGGGACGGCCGTCCGGGCGGGTGTCGATCCGGCCGTCCAGCCGGTATCCGCGCAGGCAGTCCAGCACGTCCGCGGCGGCCTTGCGCAGCGCGGACCGTTCGGCCGGCGGCACCAGGAACGGGCCGACCGCGCGGGGGTCGATCCGCTCGCTGCCCCCGGTCAGGCCCAGGTCGAGGTTGAGCGGGTCGACCACGGCGGACGGGCGGGCGGCCCGCAGCTGCGGGCCGGCCGGGTCGCTGTCGGCGAGCACCAGGCGGTCCTCGGTCGTCAGGGTGATCCGCCGGCCCAGTTTCGCCGCGCGGGCCTGGATCAGCGCGGGCGCCCCGGACCAGTCGGGGTGGGCGGCCGCATAGGCGACAAGCATGTCGTAGACGCCCTTGTCCTCGGTCAGCGACCGGCCGCGCTCCTGGCTGATCGCCTGGGTCGCGGTGCGGGTGGCCAGCCAGGCGGTCGCCGCGATCGCCGCGATCGCGATCAGCACCGAGGTGATCAGCAGCCGGGTGACCAGGCTGTGCCGCAGGGGCACGGTGCGGCTCACGAGGATCCGGCGCAGAGTTTGTAGCCGACTCCGTAGACGGTGACGAGCCGGGTGGGGCGCTGCGCGTCGACCTCCACCTTGCGGCGCAGGTTCAGCACGTGCACGTCGATGGTGCGCTCGGTCGAACTGCGATCGATGCCCCGGGTGTGGTGCAGCAGCTGCGAGCGGGAGAAGACCCGGTCGGGCTGCTCGGACATGGCGGCCAGGATGGCGAACTCGCCGCGGGTGCAGTCGATCGGCTCGCCGTCGACGGTCACCTGGTGTCGCGCGGTGTCGACGGTGATGCGCCCGATCTGCCGCAGCGGCGTGCCGCGCGCCGACCGGCGCAGCAGGGTACGCACCCGGGCCATCAGCTCGCGCGGGCTGAACGGCTTGGTCAGGTAGTCGTCGGCGCCCAGCTCGAGCCCGAGCAGCAGGTCGTCCTCGGCGCCGCGGGCGGTGAGCATCAGCACCAGCACGTCGGACTCCTCGCGCAGCGTGCGGCACACCTGCAGGCCGTCCAGCCCCGGCATCATCACGTCGAGCACCACCAGGTCCGGCCGCAGCCGCCGGGCCTGCTCCAGCGCGGCCCGGCCGTCGTGCACCACCACCGCCTCGTGGCCTTCGGCGGCCAGGTAACGGCGGACGACCTCGGCGTGCCGGGGATCGTCGTCGGCGACCAGCACCTGAGCAACCATGGCGGCGATGATAGGTCGGCCGCGCCCGTTCGGAGAACGTTCCCGGATTACCTGACAGCTTCCTAACGATCGATCGCGACGCTCGTCGGCATGCATCCCACGCCCGACGCCCCGACCGAAGTGATCCCGATCCCGCCGCCACCCCGGCCGCGGCGGCGCGGCCCGCGCCGGCTGGTGGCGGCGGTGCTCGTCACGGCGGTCGTGGTGGTGGCCGGCGCGGTGCTCGTGACCAGGCACCGGGCCGGCGCGCAGCGGCAGCCGGCCGAGCGCACCGAGGTCACCACCGCGAAGCTCGAACGCCGGGACCTGTCCACCGTCCGGACGCTGCCCGGGGCCATCGGTTACGGTGCCGCCCGGCCGCTGACCGGCCACACCGCGGCGACCGTGACGTGGCTGCCGGCGGTGGGTGCCACGGTCAAACGCGGCCGGCAGCTGTTTCGAGCCGACGACAAGCCGGTGGTCCTGTTCTACGGCAGCATGCCGCTCTACCGCCCGATCACCGGCGAGAACATGGCCGGCCGGGACGTGCGGATCGTCCTGGACAACCTGAAAGCGCTGGGCTACGCGACCGGCCGGCAGCCGGCCCGCAAGGACGACCAGGCGGTGCTCACCAAGGACCTGATCGCGGCGGTCAAACGCTGGCAGAAGGACCTCGGCGTGCCACCGAGCGGGCAGCTCGCGGTCGGCGACGTCGAGGTGCTCAGCGGTGCGGTCCGCGTCGACGCGGTCTCGGTCCAGCCCGGCTCGCCGGCGAACGCACCGCTGATGTCGGTCACGTCCACCCGCAAAGTGGTCACGGTGGCCGCCGAGCTGGGTGACGCCGCCTCCGTCGAGCGGGGGGCCGCGGTCACCGTCAAGCTGCCGGACGACCGTACGGTCAAAGCCCGCGTGACCACCGTCGGCCGTGACCTCGCCGCTACCGCCGAGGGGGGCGCCGCCACCGCTCCGGCCAAACTGACCGTGACGGTGACCGTCGACGACCCCGGCGTGATCGCCAAGCTCGACTCCGCCGACGTCGACGTCGACTTCCCCGGCCGGACCGTGCGAGGCGCGCTGGCCGCGCCGATCGAGGCGCTGGTCGCGCTGACCGAGGGTGGATACGCGGTGCAGGGACCGGCCGGGCTGGTCGCGGTGCGGACCGGAATGTTCGCGAACGGCTGGGTCGAGCTCGACGGCGCCGGCCTGACCGAGGGCACCGACGTGGTGGTCTCCTCGTGAGCGTCGACCGCGTCCTCTCCGTCCGCGACGCGAGCATGCTCTACCCGGGCGGCGTGGCCGCCCTGACCGGTGTCAGCCTCGACATCGAGGCGGGCGAACTGGTGGCGATCGTCGGCCCCTCCGGCTCCGGCAAGTCGACGCTGCTCAACATCATCGGCACGCTGGACCGGCCGACCTCGGGCACGGTCCGGCTCTCCGGGCACGACGTCGCCGAGCTCTCCGACCGCCGCCTCTCCGCCCTGCGGGCCCGCGAGATCGGTTTCGTCTTCCAGCAGTTCCACCTCACCAACGGCGTGAGTGCCGTCGAGAACGTCGCCACCGGTCTGCTGTACGCCGGGGTGCCCCGCCGGCACCGCCGGGACCGGGCCCTGCAGGCGCTCGCCCGGGTCGGGCTGGCGCACCGGGCCTGGCATCACCCGCAGCAGCTCTCCGGCGGCGAACGGCAGCGCGTCGCGATCGCCCGGGCGCTGGTCAACCGGCCGTCGCTGGTGCTGGCCGACGAACCCACCGGTGCGCTGGACACCGCCACCGGTCAGACCGTGCTCGCGCTGCTGCGCCGGCTCAACGCCGACGGCACGACCATCGCGCTGATCACCCACGACCGGGACATCGCCGCCTCGATGCCCCGGCGCATCGAGATCCGGGACGGCCGGCTCGTCCGCGACGAACTGGCAGGAGCACACCCGTGAACCCGTTGGACCTGCTCTCCCTCGGCCTGATCGGGCTGCGCACGCGGCCGGGCCGGGCGGCGCTGTCGGCGCTGGGCATCTCGATCGGCATCGCCACGATGATCGTGGTGACCGGCATCCCCGCCTCCAGCCAGGCCGCGCTGCTCGGCCGGCTCACCGCGCTCGGCACCAACTCGTTGCAGGCGATGGCGTTGCCCGACCAGAACCCGCCCGCGCTGCTGCCGGAATCAGCTGTGGGAATGGTCCGGCGGATCGCTCCGGTCACGGCCGCGAGCGCGGTCGCGAACACCCATGCCCTGGTACGGCGTAACGACCGCACCGACCCCGGCGACGGTGGTGGCCTGACCGTCCTGGCCGGCCGGCTCGACCTGCTGTCCACGATCAACGCCCGGGTCCGCACCGGGACGTGGCTGACCGAGGCGACGGCCCGGTTCCCCACGGTGGTGCTCGGCTCGGTCGCGGCCGCCCGGCTCGGCATCGCGGACCTGCCCGCGGGACGGCCGGCGCCGCAGGTCATGATCGGCGACCACCGGTTCACCGTCATCGGCATCCTCGCCACCACCCCGCTGTCGCCGGACATCGACCGCTCGGTGCTGATCGGCTGGGACGCCGCCAAGTCGGCGCTGCGGTTCGACGGTCATCCCACGGTCATCTACGTCAAATGCGCGGAGGACCAGCTCGAGGCCGTCCGCGGGGTGCTGGCCGAGACCATCTCACCGGAACGGCCGGGCCAGGTCGTGGTGACCCGGCCGTCGGACGCGCTGGCCGCCAAGCGGGCCACCCAGAGCAGCTTCTCGGTGCTGTTCCTCGCGCTCGCCGGGGTGGCGCTGGTGGTCGGCGGGATCGGGGTGGCCAACACGATGGTGGTGTCGGTGCTGGAACGCCGTGCCGAGATCGGCCTGCGGCGGGCGCTCGGCGCCACTCGGGGCGACATCCGGGGCCAGTTCCTCACCGAGTCGGTCGTGCTGGCCACGATCGGCGGCCTGACCGGTACGGTGCTGGGCCTGCTCGCCACCGTCGGGTACGCCGGCTGGCAGCAGTGGCCGCTGGTGATCCCGGCCGGTTCGGCGGTGGCTGGGGTGGCGGGTGCCGTGGTCGTCGGCGTGCTCGCGGGCGTCTACCCGTGCGTACGCGCGAGTCGCCTGACCCCGACGCAGGCGCTCGCGACAGTGTGAAGCGGCCGGGATGAAGCGGCCGGGGCGAAGGCCCCGGCCGCTGTTCGCCTACTTCTTCAGCTTGGCCGCGACTTCCCGTTCGCAGCCCGGAATCAGGTCCATCCCCTTGGTGATGGACCGCTTGTCGTTCTGGTCGCCGCCGAGCGCGTAGCTCAGCCCGTCGTCGTCGACCTCGACATATTTGACGCCCTTCTGCTTGAGGCACTTCACCACGCCGACCGCGAAGTCGCGGGATTCCGGGTTGGTCGGGTCCCGCTCCCACGGGGGCAGCGGGTAGTACTGCGGTTCGCAGATCTTGTTGGCCGCGTCGTACTTCGCCTGCACCGGCTCCGCCTGCTTCGCCGTGAGGTGGGCGAATTCGTCCTTGCCCGGGGCGCCCCGCTCCTTCATGCACTTGTCGTAGGGCACCATCATCGCCTCGAGCTCCTCCGGGGTGCTGTCGAGCCGTTCCCGGGGCCGTTGCGCGGCCGACCTGGCCTGCGCCGACGCCGAGGCCGGCCCGGCACTGGTCAGTGTCGCCACCTCGGCCTCGGTGTCCGACTTGGTCGCCGACGACCCGCAGGCCGTGAGGGCGGTGAGCGCGATCGCGGCCACCACCAGAGCGTTCCTGTTCATCGGGCCAGCCTCCGGCCCGATGATTAGGAACGTGTCAGGTTGCTCGCGCGATCAGCGGCAGGCGTTCCCTTCTGCGCCGTCGTGCTCACGGAACCAGCACGATCCGGCCGCGAAGGCCGCCGCCGGCGAGCTTCTCCTGCGCCTCGGCGACCCGCTCGAGGGGGTACGTGTGGGCCACCCGCAGCGAGATCACCCCCGATACCGCGTACGCGACGAGCTTGGCCAGCCGGTCGGGATCGGTGTGCCAAGCCATGTTCGTCATGACCACCTCGCGCCGCGCCATCGGCGCGGTGTAGAGCAGGGAGACGAAGGCGCCGCCGTGGCGCACGGCGTCGGCCGCGCCGGCCGAGAGGTTCGCCGCGTCGATCGCGCCGTCCACCCCGCCGGGCACCAACCGGCGCACGGCGCGCACGAGATCCTCATCGCGGGTGACGAACAGCTCCGCGCCCACGGAGCGCAGCAGCTGCTCGTCGTCGGCGTTGGCCTGGGCGACGACGCGCAGACCGCGCACCTTCGCGAGCTCGACGACGTACAGTCCGACGCCTCCCGCCGCTCCGGTGACAAGCAGCCACTGGCCCCGTTCGAGGCCCAGCGTGTCGAGGGCCTGGTCGGCGGTTGTCGCGTTGAGGCCGAGAGAGGCGAGCTGGATGAGGTCGATGCCGGCGGGTGCCGCGGCCAGCTCCCACGCCTCCAGAACGACATACTCCGCTTGCGTGCCCAGCGGCCGGTCCAGCCGTTCCTGAGTACCGACGACGGCGTCGCCCACCCGGAATTTCGTGACTCCGTCGCCCACCGCGGCGACGGTGCCGGCGACGTCGCATCCGAGCCCGAACTGCGCACGGGCGGCGGTTGCGCCGTACTGCACGTTGATCCCGGTTCGGACAATGATGTCGGCATTGTTGACGGAAGCGCCGGCCACCTTGACCAGCACCTCCCCGGGGCCGGGGGTGGGCACCGGGACGTCGATCACCTCGAGAACCTCCGGGCCGCCGAACTTCTTGACCACCGCTGCACGCATGTCGCGCCTTTCTGCTCGCTTCGCCGCTCAGGTACGGAGCGGACGGTCACCGCCGCCTGATCACGGCGTCTGCTACGACGCTGGGTGATCGATATCCAGCGAGACAGGTCCGGGCTTACCTGGTTCCGGCAGTGCCACCTTCAGGGCAACACCCGCGCGTAGCCTGCAGGCGTGGAGACCGAGATCGGCGCGTTCCTGCGCACCCGGCGTGACCGGATCACTCCCACCCAGGTAGGGCTACCGGCGGGAGTCACACGGCGGCGCGTGCCGGGACTTCGACGTGAGGAACTGGCCCTGCTCGCCGGCGTGAGCCCGGACTATTACGTCCGGCTCGAGCAGGGTCGTACCTCGCACGTGTCCGACCAGGTGCTGCACGCGGTTGCGCGGGCTCTTTCCTTGTCGGAGGAGGAGACCGAGCACCTTCGCAACCTCGCTCGTCCCGCAGATGCGGCCGGACCGACCGGCCCGCGGACCCCGGCGAACTTCGCGGATGATCCACTGGTTCGCCTCGTGGATGTCATGGCCGGTGCGCCCACGATGCTGCTCGACGTCCGCATGGACATCGTCGCGGCCAACGCCGCCGCCGAGGCGGTGTTCGAGGTGACCCGCATGGCCCAGCCGCCCAACTCGGCGCGGCAGCTGTTCCTCGTACCCGAGGCACGGGCGCGCTACGCGAACTGGGACGCGGCCGCCGACGAGGTCGTCGCGCACCTGCGGCTCATGACCGGACGCCGGCCGCACGACGCGCGACTGACGTCGCTCATCGGAGAGCTCGCCATTCACAGCGAGGAATTCCGGCAGCTGTGGAGCAAGGGAGAGGTACGAGAGAAACGCGCCGGGGTCGTGCAACTGCTCCACCCCGTTGCGGGTCCGCTCGAGTTCGACTATCAGATGCTCACCGTGCCCGCCCGCCCCGACCGTGTCCTGCTCACCTACCTGCCCCGGGTGGACTCACCCACCGCTGAAGCGCTGCAGGTGCTGCTCAGCTGGGTCGCACCAGCAGAACCGATCACCACTGCCTGACGTATCCGAGAGCCGCTCCCGCCGGGTCAGCTCCCCGGCCGGTGGGCAGCGTGAGGATCATGGTGAGTCCGCCGCCGGGGGTGTGGTCCGGGAGCAGGGTGCCGCCCATGGCTTCGGTGAGGCCGCGGGACAGGGCGAGGCCGAGGCCGACGCCGGTGTGGTTGTCGCGGTCGCCGAGGCGCTGGAAGGGTAGGAAGACGTCGTCCCAGCGGTCCTCGGGGATACCGGCGCCGTGGTCGATGATGCGCAGTTCGAGGGTGTCACCGAGGGTGCTGGCGGTCACCACCGGTGGCTGCCCGGCGGGGCTGTACCGCAGGGCGTTGGTGACCAGGTTGACGAGGATCTGCTGGAGCAGGCCGGGATCGGCGTGCACGGGCGGCAGGTCGTCCGGGATGTGCACGGCGACCTCGCGGCCGTCCGGGCCCAGTTCGTCGAGGGCGCGCGGGACGATGTCCTCGGCGCCCAGGTCGACGGCGTCGACGCCGAGGGCGCCCGCCTGCAGCCGGCTCATGTCGAGCAGGTTGGTGACCAGCCGGACGAGGCGGTCGAGCGATTCGTCGGCGGTGGCCAGCAGTTCCCGGCGGTCGTCCTCGTCGAACTCGACCTCGTCGCTGCGCAGGCCGGCCACCGCCGCCTTGGCCGAGGCGAGCGGGGTGCGCAGGTCGTGGCTGACCGCGGCGAGCAGGGCGGTCCGCATCCGGTCGGCTTCGGCCAGGGGCTTGGCCGCGGCGGCCTCGGCCGCGAGCCGTTCCTGGCGCAGGGCGATCGTGGCCTGGGCGGCGAACGCCTCGACGATGCGCCGGTCGGAGGCCTCGAGCGGACGGCCGCACAGCAGCATGGTCGTGGTGTCGTCGACCTTGACCTCCACGTCGGCGTCCCGGGCCACGGTGCACGCCTCCCCCACGCCGGCCACGACCACCCCGGAGTCGAGCAGGGTGACCGAGTCCAGGGTGAACGTCTCGCGGAGACGGTCGAGCAGGGCCGTCAGCGGTCGCTCGCCGCGCAGCACACCACCGGCGACGGTGGCGAGGATCTGCGCGTCGGCACTGGCCTGGGCGGCCTGCCGGGTCTTGCGGGCGGCGGTGTCGACGACCCAGCTGACGGCGATCGCGACGACCACGAAGATCGCGAGGGCGAGCAGGTTGTCGCCCTCGGCGATGGTGAAGCGACCGACCGGGGGTGTGAAGAAGTAGTTGAGCAGCAGCGATCCGGCGACCGCCGCGAGCAGGGCCGGTCCCAGGCCACCGATGAGTGACACCCCGACGACCGCGGCCAGGAACACCAGGATGTCGTTGGTCAGCGACAGCGACGGCCCGGCCCGCAGCAGAGCGGTCAGGGCCGGCAGCCCGGCCAGCGTGGCGACGAAACCGGCGATGCGTCGGCGGCGGGAGAGGGCGGCCGGCAGGCGGCGGGCCCGGCGGCCCTGTGCGGCGCGTTCGTGGGTGACGAGGTGGACGTCGATGCTGCCGGACAGGGCGGTGGTGGTGACGCCGACCCCGGCCGAGAAGAGCTGGGCGAGTTTGCCGCGGCTGGACGCGCCGAGCACGATCTGGGTGGCGTTGACGGCGGTGGCGAAGTCGAGCAGGGCCCGCGGGACGTCGGCCCCGAGGACCTGGTGGTAGGTGCCGCCGAGGCTCTCGGTGAGCACCCGTTGCCGGGCGAGCACGGCGGGGTCGGCGCCGGTGAGTCCGTCGTCGCGGGTGACGTGCACGGCCATCAGGTCGGCACCCTTGTCCCGGGCCGCGATCCGGGCCGCCCGGCGGATCAGCGTGTCGCCCTCCGGGCCGCCGGTGAGGGCGACGACGACGCGTTCCCGGGTCTCCCACGTCTTGTTGATCTTGTGGGCGGTGCGGTACTTGTCGAGCTGGTCCTCGACCTTGTCGGCGAGCCAGAGCAGGGCCAGCTCGCGCAGGGCGGTGAGGTTGCCGGTGCGGAAGTAGTTGCCGAGCGCGGCGTCGATCTTCTCCGGCCGGTAGATGTTGCCGTGGGCCATCCGGCGGCGCAGCGCCTCCGGGGTCATGTCGACCAGTTCGACCTGTTCGGCGGCGCGGACGGCGGCGTCCGGCACGGTTTCCCGTTGTTCGACGCCGGTGATCTGGGCGACGACGTCGTTCAGCGATTCCAGGTGCTGCACGTTGACCGTGCTCAGCACGTCGATCCCGGCGTCCAGCAGGCTCTGCACGTCCTGCCAGCGCTTGGCGTGCTTGGCGCCGGGAACGTTGGTGTGGGCGAGTTCGTCGACCACCGCCAGTTCCGGCTTGCGGGCCAGCACGGCGTCCAGGTCCATCTCGGTGAACCGCGCGCCGCGATAGGTCTCGGTGCGACGCGGCACGATCTCGAGGTCGGCGAGCATCGCCTCGGTGTGCTTGCGCCCATGGGTCTCGACGAAGGCGACGACCACGTCGGTGCCGCGCTCGGCGCGCCGGTGCGCCTCCTCCAACATGGTGTACGTCTTACCGACGCCCGGGGCGGCGCCGAGGAAGATCCGTAGTTCGCCGCGTGCCATCTCGGTGCCGCCCTTCTCTCGTCGGACTTACTTCTGCTGGTCGAGGGCGATGTTGAGGTCGAGCACGTCGACCCCGGGCTCGCCCATGAAGCCGAGGGCACGGCCGTCGGTGTGCTCCTTGACCAGGGCCCGGACCGTGGCCTCGGGCAGGCCGCGTTCCCGGGCGATCCGGGGCACCTGCAACGCGGCGTAGGCCGGGCTGATGTCCGGGTCGAGGCCGCTGGCGCCGGCGGTGACGGCGTCGGACGGCACCACCGGGTGGGCCGGCGCGGTGCCCCGGACCGGGGTGATGATCCCGCCGAGAGCCTGATAGTCCTCCCCGTTGCTCGCCGGTTCAACGGGGACACCGTCGTAGCTGCCGACGAACGGCGTGCCGGTCTGGTTGACCGACACGACCCGGGTGACCGGGCCGGTCAGCCCGTCGCGGTGGAAGACCGCGAGGACGGCGCCGACACCGTCGGCGGTGCAGTACGGCCGGCTGCCGTCGACCCCCTCCAGTTCCCCGATCGCCAGGCTGCGCGCGCAGACCTGGGTGAGCAGGCTCTGCTTGGCGTCGTCGGGGTTGGCCGACAGCGTGTCCACGACACTTTCCGGGCCGAGGTTGCTGGCCGAGGTGGCGGTGGGGTCGTAGCCGTCGCCGGCCGCCGACGGCCGGCTCTGGAAGTACTCGGCGATCGGGTTGCCGTCCTTGTCGGTGAAGGACTGGCCGATCAGGCTGCTGCCCACGGTGGTGTCGCCCACGGTGACCAGCGAGCCGTCGGCGCGGTGGTCGAGGCCGGGCAGCCGGCCGATGGCGACCAGCGCGAGCGGGTAGGCCAGGCCGAGCAGCACGGTGAAGACGAGCAGGGTGCGCAGGGCGGCGAGGTGTTGGGAGAGCCAGCTGGGAAGACGCATGGTGATCAGATCCCGGGGATGAACTGGATGAGCAGGTCGATGAGCTTGATGCCGAGGAACGGGGCGATGACGCCGCCCAGGCCGTAGACGAGCAGGTTGCGGCGCAGCAGCGCGCTCGCGCTCGACGGGGTGTAGCGCACCCCGCGCAGGGCGAGCGGGATCAGCGCCACGATGACCAGCGCGTTGAAGATGACCGCGGACAGGATCGCCGAGCCCGGCGAGTGCAGCCGCATCACGTTCAGGGTGTCGAGGCCCGGGTAGACCCCGGCGAACATGGCCGGGATGATCGCGAAGTACTTGGCGATGTCGTTGGTGATCGAGAAGGTGGTGAGGGCGCCACGGGTGATCAGCAACTGCTTGCCGATCTCCACGATCTCGATGAGCTTGGTCGGGTCGGAGTCGAGGTCGACCATGTTGCCGGCCTCCTTGGCGGCCGACGTACCGGTGTTCATCGCGACCCCGACGTCGGCCTGGGCCAGGGCGGGCGCATCGTTGGTGCCGTCGCCGGTCATCGCGACCAGCCGGCCGCCCTCCTGTTCCCGACGGATGTACGCGAGCTTGTCCTCCGGGGTGGCCTCGGCCAGGAAGTCGTCCACTCCGGCCTCGTCGGCGATCGCCTTGGCCGTACGCGGGTTGTCGCCGGTGATCATCACGGTCCGGATGCCCATCTTGCGCATCTCGTCGAACCGGGCCCGCATGCCCGCCTTGACGACGTCCTTGAGGTGGATCACCCCGAGGGCCCGGGCCGGCCGGCCGGCCACGAGCTCGGCGACGACGAGCGGGGTGCCGCCGGTGCCGCTTATCGTGTCGACGATCTCGCCGACCTCGGCGGTGGGATCACCGCCGTTGTCGCGCACCCACTTCAGGACGGCCGCGGCCGCACCCTTGCGCACCTGCCGGTCGCCGATGTCCACCCCGCTCATCCGGGTCTGCGCGGTGAACGGCACGAAGGTGGCGTCGGTCATCAGGCCGGGTTCGCGCTCGCGCAGCCCGAACTCGTTCTTGGCCAGGACGACCACCGAGCGCCCCTCCGGGGTCTCGTCGGCGAGACTGGACAACTGGGCGGCGTCGGCGAGGCCGGCCGCGGTGACGCCGTCGACCGGGACGAACTCGGCGGCCTGCCGGTTGCCGAGGGTGATCGTGCCGGTCTTGTCGAGCAGCAGCGTGTTGACGTCACCGGCGGCCTCGACCGCGCGGCCCGACATGGCGAGCACGTTGCGCTGGACGAGCCGGTCCATGCCGGCGATGCCGATCGCGCTCAGCAGCGCCCCGATGGTCGTCGGGATCAGGCAGACGATCAGCGAGACCAGCACGATCCCGGTGACGCCGTGGGCGTTGATGGCCTGGGTGTCCGGGGCCGCCGCCTGCCAGGCCTTGGCGTAGATGGCCAGCGGCTGCAGTGTGACCACCGAGAGCAGGAAGATGATCGTGAGCGCGGCGAGCAGGATGTTCAGCGCGATCTCGTTCGGGGTCTTCTGCCGGTTGGCCCCCTCGACCAGGGCGATCATCCGGTCGACGAAGCTCTCCCCCGGCTTCTGGGTGATCCTGACGACGATCCGGTCGGAGAGCACCCTGGTGCCGCCGGTGACCGCCGAGCGGTCGCCGCCGGACTCCCGGATGACCGGGGCCGACTCGCCGGTGATGGCCGACTCGTCGACGCTGGCGATGCCCTCGACGACGTCGCCGTCGCCCGGGATGCTCTCGCCCGCCTCGACCACGACGGTGTCGCCCTGGCGCAGTTCCGGCGCGGGCACCCGCTCCTCGCGGCCGTCCTTGGTCAGCCGCCGGGCGATCATGTCCTGCTTGGACTGGCGCAGCGCGGCGGCCTGGGCCTTGCCGCGGCCCTCGGCGACGGCCTCGGCCAGGTTGGCGAAGACCACCGTGAGCCACAGCCAGCCGGTGATCGTCCAGGCCAGCACGCTCGGGTCGGTGATCGACAGGATCGTGGTGAAGACCGCGCCGATCTCGACGATGAGCATCACCGGGTTGTGCCACAGGGTGCGCGGGTCGAGCTTGCGCAGGGCGCCGGGCACCGAGCGCCACAGTTGCGCCGGGTCGAGCAGGCCGCCGCCGACACGGCGGTTGGCGGAGGTGGCGGCCGGCTGTCCGGCGGCCGGTTTTTCCAGGGTGGGGGTGGTCATGACAGGCCCTCCGCGATGGGTCCGAGAGCGAGAGCGGGCAGGAAGGTCAGCGCGACCAGGACCACGGTGACGCCGACGACCATTCCGACGAACAGGGGTTGGTGGGTGGGCAGGGTGCCCTCCGACTCGGGGACGGCCTTCTGCCGGGCCAGCGAGCCGGCCAGGGCGAGCACGAGCACCATCGGCAGGAAGCGGCCGAGCAGCATGGCGAGGCCCAGCGCGGTGTCCCACCACGGCGTGTTGACCGTGATGCCACCGAAGGCGGAGCCGTTGTTGTTGGCGGCGCTGGTGAACGCGTACAGGACCTCGGAGAGGCCGTGCGGCCCGGTGTTGAGCGCGGTGCTGTTGTTGCCGGTGGCGAAGGCCGCCGCCGCGCCGATCAGCACCAGCGCGGGGGTGATCAGGAAGTACAGCGAGGCGAGCTTCATCTCCCGGGCGCCGATCTTCTTGCCCAGGTACTCCGGGGTGCGCCCGACCATCAGGCCGGCCACGAAAACCGTGATGACCGCGAGGATCAGCAGCCCGTAGAGACCCGAACCGGTGCCGCCGGGCGCCACCTCACCGAGCATCATGTTGATCATCGGCATCATGCCGCCGAACGCGGTGTACGAGTCGTGGAACGAGTCCACCGCACCGGTCGAGGTGAGCGTGGTGGCCGCCGCGAAGGTCGCCGAGTTGGGCACCCCGAACCGGACCTCCTTGCCCTCCATGGCCGCACCGACCGCCTGCGGCACCGTGCCGGCGCCGTGCACCTCGAACCCGACGGTCAGCGCGATCGACGCGATCGCCAGCACGGCCATCACCGCGACGATGGCGTAACCCTGCCGGTTCTGGCCGACCATCCGGCCGAACACCCGCGGCAGGCTGAACGGGATCAGGAAGATCAGGAAGATCTCCAGCCAGTTGGTCCAGGTCGTCGGGTTCTCGAACGGGTGCGCCGAGTTGACGTTGTAGAAGCCGCCACCGTTCGTACCCAGCTCCTTGATGACCTCCTGGGAGGCCACCGGGCCGCCGGTGAGGTGCTGGGTGGCGCCGGT
This sequence comes from Paractinoplanes ferrugineus, assembly GCF_016862195.1. Lineage (GTDB taxonomy): Bacteria > Actinomycetota > Actinomycetes > Mycobacteriales > Micromonosporaceae > Actinoplanes > Actinoplanes ferrugineus. The sequence continues at coordinate 20,909 of NZ_BOMM01000095.1, forward strand.
CAGCGTGGTCACGTCGACCCCACCGGACAGGTTCTGCACCATGCCGGCGATCATGAAGATGACCGCGAACAGCACCGCGACCGGCAGCAGGACGCGCAGCGTGATCCGGGTCAGGTCGACCCAGAAGTTGCCGAGAGTCGCCTGCTTGCGGGCGGCGAACCCGCGGATCAAGGCGACCGCGACGGCGATGCCGACGGCGGCGGAGACGAAGTTCTGCACCGCGAGGCCGGCCATCTGCACCAGGTGCCCGAGAGCGGACTCCCCCGCGTACGCCTGCCAGTTGGTGTTGGAGACGAAGCTGACCGCGGTGTTCCAGGAGACGTGCGCGTTCATCTTCGGCATGCCCAGCGCCAGCCAGAGCTTGTCCTGCACGCGCAGGAAGAGGTAGAGGAACAGCACCGAGACGGCGGAGAAGGCGAGCACGCTACGGGCGTAGACGCCCCAGGTCTGCTCGGCCTCGGGGTCGACGCCGACGAGGCGGTAGACGCCGCGCTCGACCCGGGCGTGCCGGGTGCCGGCGACCACCCGGTACATGTGGTCGCCGAACGGCCGGTAGACCGCGACCAGCGCGATCACCAGCGTGCTGACGAACAACCAGCCGGCCATCAGAACTTCTCCGGGAAGAGCAGGGCGACCACCATGAAGACGGTCAGCAGGACGGCCACGATCAGGCCGATGACGTTGACGGCGCTCACCAGCGTTCGACCGCCCGGATCAGCACGGTCAGCGCTGCGAACAGCACCACCGTGATCACGACGAACACGAGATCAGCCACGGAGTGACTCCTTGACGAGGAAAGCGAATGGGTTTCGTCGAGAAGCACAGCGCGCCGTGCTACCGGTTGTCATCGGCGTTGACGGGATGGCTACGCCGGCCCGGGCGATGTTGACGCCGTATTAACGCCGGCGGCCCGGCTCACGGCATTGCCCGGTGCCAGACTTCCCCCATGGCCGTCACGGAAAGCCCTGCCGCCCCGGAACGGCTCCGGAGCTGGCTGCTCAGCGGCCTCGCCGACCGGTCCCAGCAGCATCAGGGGCCGCACGCCCAGCCCCAGGAGGACAAGCCGCACTCCTGGTGGAAGGTCATGTGCCTGACCGGCGTGGACTACTTCTCCACCCTCGGCTACCAGCCCGGCATCGCCGCGCTCGCGGCCGGCGTGCTCTCCCCGATCGCCACCCTCGTGCTGATCCTGGTGACCGTCCTCGGCGCGCTGCCGGTCTACCGGCGGGTGGCGGCGGAGAGCCCGAACGGCGAGGGCTCGATCGCCATGCTGGTCAAGCTGCTCTCGTTCTGGAAGGGCAAGCTGTTCGTCCTGGTGCTGCTCGGCTTCGCGGCCACCGACTTCATCATCACCATCACCCTGTCCGCCGCGGACGCGACCGCCCACATCGACGAGAACCCGTTCTGGCCCGACTCCCTGCGCGGGCACGTCGTCCTGGTCACCCTGGTCCTGATCGCGTTGCTCGGCGCGGTCTTCCTCAAGGGCTTCACCGAGGCCATCGGCATCGCGGTCGGCCTGGTCGGGGTCTACCTGTTCCTGAACGTCATCGTCGTCGGCGACGGGCTGTGGCGGGTGGTCACCCACCCGCAGGCGGTCGGTGACTGGACCGACGCGCTGACCACCCAGCACGGCAACCCGGTGATGATGGTGGGCATCGCCCTGCTCGTCTTCCCCAAGCTGGCTCTCGGCCTGTCCGGCTTCGAGACCGGCGTGGCGGTCATGCCGCACATCACCGGCGCGCTCCCGGCGCGCATCCGCGGGGCGAAGCAGCTGCTCACCACGTCCGCCGGCATCATGAGCGTGTTCCTGATCAGCAGCAGTGTGGTGACCACCGTGCTGATCCCGCAGGACCAGTTCAGGTCCGGCGGCGAGGCCAACGGCCGCGCCCTGGCCTACCTCGCCCACGAGAACCTGGGCAGCGTGTTCGGCACGATCTACGACCTGTCGACCATCGCGATCCTCTGGTTCGCCGGCGCGTCGGCGATGGCCGGCCTGCTGAACCTCGTTCCGCGCTACCTCCCCAAGTTCGGCATGGCGCCGTCGTGGGCGCGGGCGGTCCGGCCGATGGTGCTCGTCTTCACCGGCACCGCTTTCCTCATCACCGTCGTCTTCAACGCCGACGTGGACGCCCAGGGCGGCGCCTACGCGACCGGCGTGCTCGTGCTGATCACCTCGGCGGCCACCGCGGTCACCCTGTCGGCGTGGCGGCGGCGCCAGCGCGGCCGCACCGCCGCCTTCGGCGTCATCGCGACGGTCTTCGTCTACACCACCATCGCCAACGTCGTCGAACGGCCGGACGGCGTGAAGATCGCCGCCTGCTTCATCGCCGCGATCCTGGCCGTCTCGTTGCTCTCCCGGCTCTACCGGGCGTTCGAACTGCGCGTCACCACCATCGACGCCGACGAGATCGCGCAGGGTTTCCTGCGCGAGTGCGGGCGCCGGCAGATCCGGCTCGTGGCCAACGAGCCGGACAGCCGCGACGCCCGCGAGTACAGCGACAAGATCGCGCAGATCCTTGCCGACAACGACATGGCCGACGACCGGGACGTGATCTTCGTCGAGGTCACGGTCAAGGACGCCTCGGACTTCGAAACCGAATTACACGTACGCGGTGAGGTCCTGCACCACCGCTACCGGGTGCTGTCGCTGGAGAGCTCGTCGGTGCCGAGCGCGATCGCCGCCCTGCTGCTGTGGATCCGCGACACCAGCAACCGGCGCCCGCACATCTATTTCGAGTGGACCGAGGGCAGCCCGATCGCCAACTTCGCCCGCTACCTGATCTTCGGCCAGGGCGAGGTGGCCCCGGTGACCCGCGAGATGATCCGCCAGGCCGAGCCGCAGCGCAGCCGCCGCCCGCACGTCCACGTCGGCTGACCGGCCGCCGCGGTCAGAAGTAGGTCCTGCCGGGTTCCCAGAAGTGCTCGCCGAACGAGTCCGGGGCCTGGCGGTATTCGAAGAGCATCGCCGGGGCGGCCCCGATGGTCACGTCCGGCGGCTGGTGCCCGCCCATGTGCTCGCCGGCGAGGACGTGCTTCCGGGCGCGGTCCCACGTGCTCGCCAGGCCCGTGCGAGCGCTCCCGCTGAGGCCCGCGACGGCCGGGCCGGTCGGGCACACCCGCTCCGCGATCAGCCGGCGGACGCGTGCGCCCGCCTCGCCGGGCAGGGCTTCGAGAAGCCTGATCGGAGGCGTCCGGGGCCGGACGACCCAGCGGTTCTTGACGTCGAGGTGGTTCACCCGGTCGGCCAGCCTCGGCTCGGTCCAGATCCCGGCGAGGGCGGTCACCGCCGACAGCACGAACGCGTACGCGAACCGCTCGTTGGCAGGCAGGGCCTTGACCTGGTCGTCCGCGGTGAAATCGGCGATGTACCAGGGCACGGTGAGCAGGTCGTGCAGCTTGCCCCGGCGATGATCGGGCCCGGTGCCGAGGGCGGCGGCCGGCACCCCGACCGTCGCCTGCCGGTCCGCGGCCGGGACGGATTTGCTGCTGGTCGGGAACTCGATGAACTGCTCGGAGTAGAGCACCTTCGTGCGGAACCCGTCGTACCAGTCGTCGGTCAGCGGCCGGCCCCCGCACTCCTCGATGCGCCAGATCACGGCCCGCAGTGCGCGCACTCGCCGCAGCCACCCCGGCGGGTCCTCCTTCTCGGTCGGGGTGGTGCGTAACTCGATGGTGTAGCGGCCGCTGGTCGTGCCCTCCTCCCCGATGTCCTTGGTGACTTCGACGAGCACCTCGTCGGTGGGCCGTTCGTGGCTCTCGTCCGGCTGGAAGGTCACGACGGCGAACACGGTGGGCCCGGTGGGCGGCATCAGCACCTTGACGCCCTGCAGCTCCTCCTCGGTGCCGATCGACGGACCGGTGAAGCTTTTCCTGTAGCGGTTGTGGCTGGCCTGTACCTCGTCGTCGGCAGTGCCGGGCGTCCTGGTCACGGGAGACTGGCTCATACGCCGCCTTTCACGCTGAACGGACCGTCATCGTATGGTCCGGTGGCCGACCGACCACAGACCTGTCACCAGGACGATGGACTGTCACCGCGGCCGACTGCGGGGGTCAGTCGCGGAGAAGCGCGAGGCGGTCGATGATCGGCCGTTGCAATTCCGGCGGCCAGGGGAACAGCGGTGTCGCCACCCTGAGCTGGGCCAATCCGTGCAGGCCCACCCACAGCGCGGTGGCGTCGGTGAACGGGTCGACGCTGGCCGACCGGCCCGCCGTGACGCAGTCGGCCAGCGCGCCGCGGATGAGGTCGAAGGCTCCCATGCCGAGCACGGCGAGTTCGTCGGTCAGGGCCGGGGCCTGGCGCCTCGCCTGTTCGGCGTTCCAGACCCCGCCGAACATGACGCGGTAGCGGTGCGGCTGACGCTCGGCGAAGGAGAGGTACGCCGCGCAGACCGCCCGCAGCCGATCGGCCGGGTCGGCGTCGCCGGGTTCGCCGAGTTCGCGTTCCAGGGCGGCGAACGCCTGCTGGGTGACCGCCAGCAGGATCGAGTCCACGTCGGGGAAGTGCAGATAGATCGCCGGCGCGGAGATGCCGGCCGCCCGGGCCACGGCGCGCAGGGTCACGGCGGGCGGCAGGCCCCCGTCGACGAGTTTCGCGGCCGCGCCGACGATCTCGTCGCGCAGGTGGGCGCCCTGGCCGCGCTTGTTGAGGGCCCGGCTTCTCGGTGTGGTCACCCCTATCACTTTACATGCGTTAACCAAGAGCGTAGGTTTACGACTGTAAAGCTAAGCCGTACCGATGAATGGAGTCGCCATGACCACCGTGACCGCCACCCACCTCGGCACCACCGCCCCGAGCCGCCGGGCCGACCGCGCCGGGCGCGGGCTCGCCGCCTTCGCGGCCCTCGCGACCAGTGGCGCGTTCGTCAACGGCGTCCTGATGACCATCAGCGCCCCCGACGACCGGCTCTTCGTCGAAGGCTGGCGGGTCTCCAGCTTCGCGATCTTCGCCGGGCTCTTCGCTCTGCTCGCGTTCCGGCCGCGCCGGTCGGCGGGCGTGTGGGAACTCCTGCTCGCCGGGAAGTCGGCTCTGGTGGTGTTCGGCGTGACGGCCGGCCGTGTGCCCGAGGCCCGGCCGGCCGCCGTCATCGACTTCGCCCTGGTCGTGGTCGTCGCGGCGGCCTACGTGCTGTGCCGTGGCTGGCTGGCCTGGCGCTCGACTCCGGCCGCCTGAGCGTCGCTCCGATGTGGGGCAAGCCTGCGGTGCCTACCCATCGCAGGGTGTGGCCGGCCGAGAGCGGCGTGGTGATACTCGCTTCATGGACAGCAGGCGACAGCTCGGAGAGTTCCTGCAGACCCGCCGGTCGCAACTGCGACCAGCGGATGTGGGACTGGCCGGATACGGCGACCGGAGGCGGGTCCCGGGCCTGCGCCGGGAGGAACTCGCCCGGCTGGCCGGGGTGAGCGCGTCCTACTACGCCCGGCTGGAACAGGGCTATTCGCTGAACGCGTCACCGGAGGTGCTCGACGCGATCGCCCGGGCGCTGCAACTCGACGAGGCGGAACGCCGCCACCTGCACGATCTGGCGGCCGGCAGCCGGATCCGCCCGGCGGCCCGGCGGTCGGCGCCGGAACGGCTGACGGCCGAGCTGGCGCAGCTGGTGGAGGCGATGGGACAGACACCGGTGCTGGTGCTGGGGCGGCACAGTGACGTGCTTGCCTGGAACAGGACGGGCCACGCGCTGTTCGCGGGGCACCTCGACCCGGCCGGCCCGGAGATCCCCCGGGGCCGGCCCAACATGGCCCGGCTGGTCTTCCTGGACCAGCACACCCGCGAACTGTACGTCGATTGGGCGGCCAAGGCCCGGGCCGTGGTCGGCACCCTGCGCCTGGCGGCCGGGCAGCACCCGGGCGACCCGGCGCTCGCGGCCCTGGTCGGCGAGCTGACGGTCGGCAGTCCCGAGTTCGCCGAGATGTGGGCGGCGCACCGGGTCAAGACCGGCGGCGACGCCACCTACGAGATGCGCCATCCGCTGGTCGGCCTGCTGACCGTCACGCAGCAGGCACTGCGCACCGAACAGGGCCGCACGGTGGTGATCGCCACCACCGGAGCCGGTTCGCCGTCGCGGGAAGCGATGTCCCTGCTGGCCCACAGCACCGCGTTCGCCGCCGGCTCCCGACCGGCGCAACCGTCCCGGGTGCGGCCCGAGTAGAACCGCTCCCCCGTCCACCGATCACCTTTGCGCATTGCGTGCGGGCTTCCGCGCGCCCGAAACGATGGGGAAAAATGAACAAGAAAGCAATTTCGGCTCTCCTGGCCCTGGCCACGGCGGGCATCGTCGCCGCGTCGGTGACCGCCGCGTCCGCGAGCCCGGCTCCGGCGCCGGCCGGGGTCCACTTCGACTACGCGAAGGGCCAGCTGCCCGAGAACGTGGTCCTGGAACCCGAGGGAACCGCCGATCTCACGTTCGCCGCGGCTCGTCAGGTGGCCGCGGTCAGCCCGGCCGGCTCGGTCCGGATCTTGGCGACCATGCCGTTGCCGGCCGACGGCGGCGTGCACACCCCGGTCCTCGGCTTCGCGCTGACCACCGGCATCGACCGGGCCTCCGACGGCACCCTGTACTTCCTCTATGCCAGCGGCACCGCCGATCTGACCGGCGTGTGGCGGTTACGTCCCGGCGGAACCCCGCACCGGATCGCGGCGCTGCCCGCGGCCGGCCTGCCGAACGGGCTGGCCCTCGACGCACGCCACGGGATGCTCTACCTGACCGACTCCGTACTGGGCCGGATCATGCGCGTGCCGGTGGCCGGCGGCCGGGCGACCACCTGGGCCGCCGGGCCCGAACTCGCCGCCACCGGCTTCCTCGGCGCCAACGGCCTCAAGCTGCACGACGACGCGCTGTGGGCGAGCAACCTCGACCAGGGCACGCTGCTTCGGCTCCCGCTGCACCCCGGCCCCCGCGACGAGACGGTGCAGGTGAAGGCGACCGGCCTGAGCGGCATCGACGACTTCGCGTTCACCGGCTCCGGCGACGAGGTGCTCGCCGCCCGCGACGCACCCAACACCGTGGTGCGCATCCGGCCCGGCCACCCGGTGACCACCGTCCTGGACGGCGCCGACGGGCTGCAGAACCCGACCTCGGTCGCCCTGCGCGGCAACACCCTCTACGTGCTCAGCGCCGCCTACACCACCGCCACCGACCCCAACCTGCTGCTGGTCCGCGCACCGCGCCGGCTCTGAGAACGAGGAACGGAAACCATGAACGAGATCAAGCTCGGCGACGTAGCCATCATCCGGGTCGAGGAGATGCACGGCCCGATCATGCCCGCCGAGGCGTTCTTCCCGACGATGCCCGCCGAGGCGTGGCAGCGGCACGAGTCCGGGACCACCTGAGCCTGGACTACCTCGGCAACCTGGCCCGGGCCGGCGTACGCCCGGCGGACGTCGATCTGGTGGTCAACACGCACCTGCACGTCGACCACGTCGGCTGGAACACCCGCCTGGTGGACGGCGACTGGGTGCCGACGTTCCCGAACGCCACCTACCTGATGCCCCGGCCGGACTTCCTGTTCTGGGACCCGGCGAACAACGACAACCTCGCCGGGGGCGTCAACGAGAACGTCTTCGCGGACAGCGTCGCCCCGGTGCGGGCCGCCGGTCAGATCCAGCTCTGGGAGGGCAGCCACGCCATCGACGAGCATCTGCGCCTGGAGGCCGCCCCCGGGCACACGCCCGGCTCGAGCGTGCTCAAGCTGGACTCCGGCGGTTCCCGGGCGCTGTTCGCCGGCGACCTGATCCACACCCCGCTGCAGGTGCTGGAGGCCGGCCACAACAGTTGCTTCTGCGAGGACCCGGGTATCGCCGTTGCCACCCGCCGACGGCTGCTGAGCTGGGCCGCGGACCACCAGGCCCTCGTGCTGCCGGCCCACCTGAGCGGCCCCGGCGCGCTGGAGGTCGAGCACCGAGGCGACGCCTTCGCCATCTCGCGGTGGGCGCCTTTCACCCGGCTCTGAACGACCACCGCTCAGGAGACCCGCGATGGACATCGTCACCACGACCGGTCCGGTCCGGGGTCGCGACACCGCGTACGGCACGGCCTTCCACGGCGTGCCGTACGCGGCGGGCCCGACCGGCGCCGCCCGCTTCGCCGCCCCGAACCGCACGAGCCGCCGGCCGCCAAGAAAACTCGTCGCCCCCGCAATCCGACGACCTGACCACGGGCGGCGCTGGTCCAAAACTGCTTCACGTAATCAAGAAGGCGGCCCGGCTACGCCGGGCCGCGCGCACGCGCTACAGGCCTACGGCCCCGCGCGCACGCCCGTAACAGCCGAACGCCGGAAGGACGCGGAGGCCGTGGCTTCCCGCTCGCAAGGACAAGCGAATCCATCGCACTGAGCCGCCGGGTCGCACATCGACATACATTGATGCCAGTGCAGCATTGACGGCAACCGTGACGGCAACCCTCGCACGCGAGGACAGACGCCGTCGCACGTACGTCACGGAGCGTTACTGCACGCGCCAGCGAGCGCGTCGATATCGGCGCGCCAGACTGGGTGATTCACTCCATGGAATCGCCGCATCAAGTAGTCCGAGATGCGTCGCTGACGTGAAGTCCAGCCACCAGCGCTAGCCACCTGACCGCCTCAAACGGGATCGGGTCGTCGTCATGCTCCAGATGGACCGTGAGGCGACCGCCGCTGTCATCGACAAGGACCTCGTCGACACTCCAGACTTCGTTATCCGGGAGAACCAATGGATCCAATTCGAAGCAGTCCAGCCAGATTCCCGCTCGAATGCGAGCGGATCAGAGGAGGCCTGCCATTGAACGAGCCATGCCTCGTTCTCCTCGGCCGTGCGTTCCGGCACAAACGCGCGAGTCAGCCACTCAGGAGCCTCCTGAACCAGGTCTTCCGGAGTTGCGTCACCGTGATCCTTGAGCCACAAGAGGAGATCAGCCGTTTCTCGAACTCGCCCACCCCGACCCTCCGGAGACAGCAGGTCAATGCCCGTTCTCATCTATACATCCCTACCGTTTCCGATTT
>NZ_BOMM01000096.1 GCF_016862195.1 Paractinoplanes ferrugineus
GGCTCAGTGATAGATGATGTGATGTTGTACGTAGTGCCGACCGGGTGCGCCTGACGGTACCTGCTGGCCAACTTCCCGCCCTGTCAACTGTGCGCATCTTTCGGCAGGTCGACGAAAGTCAGCCGTGCGATGTCGCTTCCGGCACTGGCCAGAAGGTCGCCGTTGCCAAGCACGAAGAATCTGGCCGGCTTGTCTGGCAGGATGATGGGAGGACAGACTTCTTGACCCGTTGAAAGATCAGCCAGAGTAACGGACCTGTCGGAACGGCCGATGTAAGCGGTCGGCCATCGACGCACCGCCACAGCGGTTACCTGTGCGGCTCCGCGAATCTCCGGGCCGACGACGCTGCGGTTGATGTTCCAGACTCGAACGGTGGTTGCCGAGCCCATTTCGCCCGTCCGCGCTATACAGGATCAAGTACGGCCCGGCATTCGCCGGGCCGCGCGCACGCGCTCAAGGCCTACGGCCCCGCGCGCACGCCTCAAGGCGAGCCACTGATCTCAGCTAGCCAGAAGGCCGCATACAAAACATCGAGTATTGTCAATCTTAATGATTGACTGACAGCAACCGTGACAGCAACCGACACGCATGACCGCGCCACGTGGCGACGTTGAACGCCACGAAGTGGCCACTTGCGATCCAGGTTAATCAGCTTCCCCGCCAGACTCTGGCGGCAAACCGTCAACCATTCCAATGCTAAATGGAAGTGCCCGCAAAAAGTCGGCCGTATGCGAATCGCTGTCCCGCGCCATGCGTTCGATCAATTCGAGAAGTTCACCACGATCATCCCTCGACAACTGAAGAATCTCGTACCCCATGTTCTCTAAACCGCGCACCGCAGTATCGGGATCGATTTCCTCAGGGCCACACTCCTCCATCAGCATCATGGCAGCTACGATCGCACGCACCAATGGCTCCGGATTCATCCCGCCTGCCTAACTACAATGGTCGATATCTTTGCATAGGACATAAACCTGTTTGCTGCACCCACAGCCGCCTCATCAGGTAGTTCCCACACTGGCGTTAGACCATGATACGCCGCAGTCGCAGCCTGCCGCCGAGCCTGGTCCACAGCCTTCTCAGTAAATCGCGGATTCAGCTTCCGGTCGATGATCTCATTCCCTTCGAGGCCATCGAATTTGGCGGTAACCGGTTTCCCGTCAGCACCGGGCATTTCCAGCTGGGGAGCCTGCCCATAACGCGTTGCTGCATTAGATCGAGCGCCTGCGACACCTGATTGATAATCATAGGCACCCTGCGGCATTCCCCGCCGACCGAGACTTAGGTCGCCTCCCTCATCAACCCAGCTGACGTGATCTTCCGCTTTCGAACTGCCATTCCCGCAGTTGTGGACCAGGACCGGGGTTTCGCCAGCCAACACATAGTAGGTGTGGATGTCGGCGACGGTGAGGTCGCGCATCACCTTGGCACCGGTATAGCTGTGGACGGCGGTGACCTGCTGAAGACGGCCGTCCGGGGCGGTCAAGGTGGACGTGCCCGGGACCAGGTCAGCAGCGTCGGTCCACGCACCGGTGGTGGCATCCCAGAACGGATGATGAGCCGTGGTCTGCAGCACCGACTCGGTCGGACCCCGCGTACTACGACCACCCTTACCCTGCGCCACCGACTTGCCGTCAGCGTCGCCGGCCGGCTCGGTTAACACGGTCACGTCAGTCAACTCGACGTCGCGATTGGAATGCAGCGTCGTAGCAGGCCGCCTCCCGCCTCACCCAACACCGGATCCTTCGCCTGTACCTGGTCACCGATGGTGATCTCAGAGATCGGCCGGCTGCTGCCGTCAGCCATCAACACCAGCGTGCCCGGATCGAAACTGTGCGTAGGCTGCGTCGGGCAGGTCTGCTGACCCGTCTCCTTCGCACCCTCGTCCTGCTTCGGCTCCTCACGACGACGCTCCGGCTGACGGTCCTCCCTCTTCGGCTCCGCCGCCCTCGTCTTCTCCCTCTTCAGCTCTATGCGCTTCGCGAGCTATAACACCACGGCCTCACCTACGCCGTCGTCAGCAACAGCACCTTCGTCCACCCACTCACCACCGAACGTATCGGCACCGACGGGCAGCCAACCCTGCGCGCGGCGGTACGCCCGCCATGGCCGACGACCCCGACCTCAACCGACGCGTATCCAGTTCCTGCTGACACAGAACGAGATCGCCGGCCGCATCGTCGACGCCATGATGACCAAAGACGTCCACGGCATGAACACCGCCACTCAAGAGCTCGCGGACCACAAGGCCGCACACCAAGACCTCGCCGACGACAAGTACAAGTTGTGGACGAGGACCGGCATTTTGCACCGTCAAGGCCCGCCCAGCGGTGGTCCGCGTGGTGCCGGAGCCGGACCGTGCCGTGTCGTGGATCGGGATGCGGTCGATTCCGGCCGGGTCGATGAACCTGAGGTCGGTCGACTCGTCGCTGATGGCGAGGTGCCGCCGCGACGGACGCCTCAACCCCAACGACCCCCTGCCACGCTATTCGCTGACGACAACCGGGGCAGCAGCCCAGGCCGACCGCAGTAGCCGCCGAGGCCTTTCACAATACAAGGTAACCATTCCTGGTGATGCCTTGAGGAGTATCACTAACTCCATCTGTGCTGATGAAGCGAGGACTATATGACACCCCACCTAACATCCTCGGCGGGCGGCCATGGCTGATCAAAGGCAAATAGTGACGGGGCATCGAAATCTCGTGGCGCTTCCCGCCAAGCGGGATTGCTGGAAACGACAAACTCAGAACCAATTTCGTCGACCAAGAATGCCTGATCAAGGATTTCATCAGGCAACTGGAACCGCTCCGCCAACTGCTTCCGTTGCAACAATTCCGGGCGTCTCAAAAATAGTCCACGATGCACAGGCTTTATCGACATGAACTGAACGTTACCGAAGTACACCTCAGCCCGAAATTGCTCGTCTTCGGTGTCCGCTGGTTCACTTCGCACGATGAGTTGGTTGTGATTTGCCGTGAAGCTCCAAATCCTAAAGATCCGGTTCGGACGCAGGTAGGAGCTGGTTTCGCTCATTAGAATCCTCTCCTAAGTTCAGACCAGTCCGGTTCTGCCAGATCAATCTTTCGCCCGTGATAGAAGTCGATACCACCCCATTCTCGCCTTCCGAATCTCACTGCGTTGCCCAACTTCGCAAGTTCCCACGCCGTGCCATTTCCGGACAGCGCAGCAGCCCGCCAATCTCCCTGAAGTGGAACCCCACGCCTATATGCAGCCGCGAACTTCTCGACTGCAGATCCGCCGGGAATTCCATCCAGCGCAACACTGATCTTTGTATTCTCATTGCCAATCGCTTCCTCTACTCCTTCCGTCCATTTCGGCCTTCCGCTAACGCCGGGTGTTCCGAAGCTCTCGTTATTGAACGTATGCGCATCCTTGTCCCCACCGGCACGCAGACTCGCTGCAAGGTCATTCGAATGGGGCCGCAGCCAAGACCACCCCCCGCCACCGACGCCAGCGGCCGATTGGCTAAGAAAAGCTATACGTAGTCAAGAAGCGACCCGGCCGAAGCCGGGCCGCGCGCACGCGCTACAGGCACCTACGGCCCCGCGCGCACGCCAGGCAGTACCGCGCTCAACGCTAGAATTTCCCACGGATTGGCCGCAGACCGAACATCGCCATCCGACACTCAGCGACCCCATCCGCTAGGCATCGACACGTATGCATACGCATGATCGAATGACATCAGCCGTGACAGCAACGTAGCCGCACGCCGGCGGCCGCCCAGGCCCTCCAGCGCCACGGATACCGGATCGCGGGAACCCTGCGGTACATTTCCACACCCAGATCACGCGGAATTCCGCGAATGCACCTGGGCTGCAGGGAATCTTACCAACCTCGGACTCGGCGAGCAATCTTCGCAAATCTATGATGATTTACTAATGCTCAACCAATCTCAGCATACGGAATTCTAATGATCGACCTGCATCGGCAAGAAACAACGGCGCTGCGATATTTATGTTGACTGGATTCCTACTTGACCCCAGGTTCATCTAAATAATGCGCATTAAGGAATGCGGTGAATGTCGGCCACACGCGCAACGGCATCGAGACGGCTTCAGAGTACAGAATAACCTCTGGATCGGGTACCGAAACATCAGACATGCAGTACGCAAGGTAACCTTGATGCATCGCAAATACGACTGCACTTTCTGGAAGCGAAATGACGTCGGCGTTCTCATCAAAGAAGTCGTCGGCCCACTCTTTGATACGGAGCAAGACCGGATAGAAGGCGTCCGTACCGCGAAGCATCCTACCTGCGCGCGCTCCCATGAGGGCGAGGAACTCAACGTATGCCGACGGAAGCCGCGGGACGCCCCAGGCTTCTTGGATCTCGGAAATTTGTTCTTGCGTAATGCCAAGAACGCCATCCGGACTCTCCTGCCGAATCAAATTTGCGAGTTCGGCAACCTTATGCATGATTCAGTCCTCGCCAGTTCGCACGTGCACCTTGACGCCCGGAAATTTCGCTTTGAATTGATCTATTACGTCGCCGCAACTGGGACAAACAGCCCGCTCAGAATAGATATGGACAGCGCCGGTCGATTTGGAGTTCAGACCTTGAGCAAGATCTTCAAGCAGGAACACCTCCGAGTCGTACGCGCGGGAAGGGTTGGGCGGCGTGAATTGCCTGCTGGCTGGCATGCCCACCTCTCCTGGGTTTACATGCCTACCGCTGGTCGCAATGCCGGTCGTGGGCGATTGTCCATCGATCATTGAGCGCATCACAGCGATGTTCTTGCCGCCTTTGACCCCCAGTCCATTGTTGGCGTTGACCCGATGGTTTGCCGCTATATCTGCGAGATCACAGCCGTTGTTATTGTGGACTAGGACCGGCTCGTTGCCGGCGAGTACATAGTACGTGTGGACCAGCTACGACGGTCGCTGCGGCGGCCTGGTGTGGATCATGCCTCTGAACTGCGAGACGGGCAGAGTCGCCACGGATTTCATCGATGGGAGTCGACGTTGACAGCAGCCGTGACAGCAACGTGGGCGTACGTGTGCGCACGGTGGAGCCCGGCTTGCGGACCTCAAGGCCGCACACCAAGACCTCGCCGAAGACATCGCGAAGTACAAGGCCAACACCGGCATCAACTCAGCCGACGCTGCAGCAGCACCCGAGCTGACGAAGCCACGCCGCGCCCGCAAGCCGACCAAATAGCCGCAGCCAGGACCACCACCCGGCACCGACGCAGCGGCCGATTGGCTAAGAAAAGCTATACAGGATCAAGAAGGCCCGGCTACGCCGGGCCGCGCGCACGCGCTCAAGGCCTACGGCCACGCGCGCACCCCCTCGAGCCGCGGCTTGAAGATCACGTGATCGCAATTCGGACGGGCGAGCCACAGATGATCATGTATGCGATGTCTGCGACACCGTCCAGCAAACGATGCCGGACCCACCTTGCGGCGTCGTCTGGCGACCCGGCTAAGACAGTCCGAGGTTCGCATGCCCGCGCTCAGCTCAGCTAGCCAGTCGACATTCATCGATATAGTTGATCGTTTGACAGCAACCGTGACAGCAACGGGCGCGCACTTCTACGCCACACTACACACGACAGCGACGCCGGTGAGTCCGTCACCACGAAACGTCACCAGCTTCAGCGGCGGCCCACAACACACCCCTCAACTGGCAACCTAACCATCCGAACCTGCAACCGCAGCGGCGCAACCAGATCCGTTCACTCCATCAACCCAGGGCTTGACAAATCCTTGAATGGGCTCGACTTCAGAATATTTCATTGACCGAAAGGGTAAGCCGGAAGATGAGGTCATTGAAATGCGGAGGCTGGGTTGAAGCATGGTTGCACCGGTATGACTTTTCCGTTCCGGAGTCCACGTGCGCGATCATGCCAGCGTCTTCAGTCCACCGCTCAACACGGGACCAGGAATCGTCACCGACCAAGTAGACGTTGCATACCCCCAATGTGCCACGTGGTGCCGTGAATTTAAACTCGATCTCGCGGCCATCTACCTGCGGCCAGAATACTGCTTCCGCAGCAGCCGATCCGTTCGGACCAATAACACGGCCACCCGGAACGTTAATAGCCACTCCACTCTGCCGCGTTTCGTCGAGGCGATCCACCCGAATAAGACCCACGCCTTCAGCAGGCAAGCCTGTCCACAGATCTCCCGTTATGACCTTCTCTGCCCCCCACCTGATCACGGGCGGCGTAGACAATTCCCAGCCTAACCGCGTAGCCCGATTCCTTTTATCCAGCATAGCGACCGCGATCGTCAAGCTGGTTGGGGCGTAGTCGACGGACCTCGGATCGCCGCCGGACGCCCTCCCAGCAGCGAAGATGCGAAACCGTGCCGGCCAGTTTGCCTCACCACCCACATATTCCAGCAGAGCTTGATAGACATCCAGGATATCGATATCGACAACATCCTGGGTGGGGCTATCTGAACTTACCCGAAACTTTACATCGAGCGTTCCCGCTGGATTCACACTCACGTCGACCCATATACCGTCAGGTTCAACCGGCTCCACCCTCGCGCCAGGTTCACCTGGTTCCAAACTATCCAGCACGTAATATAGCTCGACAGGCTCCGTGAAAAGGTCATCATCCCACTCGGTCCGGATCCGGAAGTCAGTGTTCATCAGGAACTCTCAACTAGTCGTCGCCCGGGTAGGTGTTCGTGAACGGGATTCTATTACCCTTCAACTTCCGCGACGAGTCGATGGCAGCATGCTCGTCCGGCCAACGCGGCACCGTGACGTCACCACCGTCGCGGAAGGGAATGGGTTCGCGTGACAACTCCATCGTTTCCAGCTCGCTCGTCCACGGATTTATCCTTTGAGGTCCAGCATAACCACGCCTCTTGATTTCCGCCTTCTGCGCGGCCGTCAGGGGCGAATTCGGGTCATTATGGTGCTTCCTCCACTCGGCACGCCGCTCTGTGGTTCCCCATTCAGCAGGGTCGTCCTCGGAATGCGTACGGTTCGAGCCGAGCTGGCCGTTCGCCATGCGCGGTTGCCCACCATCCTCGCATTCACAGCTGGCGTGATGGCCCTCTTCCTTCCCGCCACAGTTGTGGACCAAAACCGGCTCCGTGCCGGCGAGCACGTAGCACGTTTGAGCGCATTCGCCGTGGTCGCGGTCGCGTGGCCGGTGCTACGACGACTCTGAGCTGGTGTTCCGCCTACCGTGGCGGCGCGTCGATGCCGGTTGTAGGTCGGTTTGACAGCAGCTCTGACAGCAACCGGGACGCATGTCGACGGCGGTCCACCTATCCGACGGGAGGGCCGATCCGTCGGCTTTGCCGTCGTGGCGGCGGTCGAGGAGGTGTTCGACGGCGGTGATGCGGCGTTGTAGTCGGATGGAGCCTTCGTCGACGGCGGTGGTGGTGTCGATGTGGTCGAGGGTGGCGCGGGCGGCGTCGAGGTTGCCGGTGCGGGCGTGGCCTTCGGCGAGCCAGGTTTGGTAGAGGGCGGTTTCGCGGGCGTGGCTGTGGTCGTAGCCGGCCAGCGCACGGCGGAGCAGGGGTTCGGCGGCGTCCGGGGTGCCGAGTTGGATGTGGCAGCGGGCGGCCATGACGTCGATCTCGTTACGGTCGAGCCAGTACACCCATTCGGGTTCGGTGATGCCGGGTGAGCGCCGTTCGTAGGCGTCGTCGACCGCGTCGAGGGTGCGGTGGGTGGTGTCGTGGTCGTGGCAGCGGGCGGCGGCCAAGGCGAGGCGTTTTAGCAGCAGCGCGCGGACGACGGGGGTGGCGTCAGTCGCTGCGGTGACGGCGGACCGTGCGATGAGCAGGCCATCTTCGCGGTTGCCGATGTTGGTGATCTGGTAGGCGAGGCTGGACAGCAGTTGCGCGCCGAGCGCGCGGTCTCCGGCGTCCTGGGCGGCGGTCACTCCGGAGAGGTAGAGCTGTTGGGCGTGGCGGTAGTGGCCGGCGTCGCTGGCGATCCACCCGGCCAGTTGGGACAGCTCGGCTACCGCGGTGAGCAGCCGGACGCCGAGCCGGTCGGGGTGGACGCCCTCGCGGCTGAGCTGGGCGGCGGCGTCGAGCTCGGCGCGTACCACGGGTAGTAGGTGGCGGCTGCCTACGGTGTCGTCGAGGTGCCGCAGCTCGATCACGCGGTCTTCCAGCGCACGCACGGTCTCTGCGCCGATACGTCGTCCGGCGTGGAGTCGCTCGGTGAGCGGTGGCTGGTCGAGGAGCCATTCATGGGTGACGCGGACCGGGTCGAGTGGGACACCGATGGGTACGCCGAGGACCTGTTCGTAGCGGTCGATGACGTCCGGGGTGGCGAGACGGCCGCCCACCAGGGCCTCGACGACGACATATCCAAGTACGAGGCCAACGCAGGCATCGAACCCGCGATCACCGAGCCGCCAGTCGAGCCAGCGAAGCCGCGCCGCACTCGCAAGCCACGCGCGTAACGCCCAGCCGCCACGAGCCGCGAAGCGGGCCGCGAACGGGTCGATTGGCTAAGAAAAGCCTTACAGGATCAAGGAGCGGCCCGACCGAAGCCGGGCCGCGCGCACGCGCTACAGGCCTACGGCCCCGCGCGGACGCCCACACGACCGAAGCCGACGATGCCGGGAACAGCAACCCAACAGATCGACGTTTATGAATAGGACTCCTTGCCTGACAGCAGCCGTGACAGCAACTGGTGCGAACACCTGCACACATTCAGGCCCTGCACCGACGCCCATGGCTGACGACTCGGCGCGACAGGGTCACCGCAGATAGCCGAATTCGTTAGCGGCAAGCACCTAACTCCCGAAACGGCCGACACTGTGTTCAGCGGATCCGAAGAACCCTTCAAACGGCGGCAACTCAATCTCCCCGACCAGGATTTTGTATAGGCATTCGGTCGCAGACAGTGGCAGCTCGAACCAATTTTGAAGATCGCCGTCCACGATCACGACACCCCAGTCCTCCGGAGCAGAGCCGTCGCGCGCGTCCCAGTAGAAGTAGCACGCGTCGATAGCCGCAAAAGCTATCAGCCGACGATCTTCGGTGAAAAACCTTTCTGGCAGATCAACGTCTTCGCGGAGATATTCCCATGCCCAATCTCGCTCCTTGATTAAGGAAGCCAGATCCGTCTCCTCGGAAGAACTCGGGGCGAATACGCTAAGCCGGTCATCGAACACGGCGCTTCCGGTATGGTCGATCAACTCCTTGTAGTCGCCGGGGAGAGGGCTTCCAATCTCCTCCTCGACTGCCTCCCACGAGCAGGAAGCCGCGTCGTCAGCAACTCCCAACAAGTTGGCCAGCCTGTCAGCGTAATTTTCCATCACTACCAGCCCACGTTCCAGATCTTAACGTCAACCATTAGCGGATTCGGGCCATTACCCATGGCCTTGATGTGAATGTAGAGCGGGCGAGAGCTGTTTCCGATGTATTTGGGAACGGCACTGTACTGCACCTGTTGCTTCCCATCCCGCACGGCCTTTCGAATCGCATATTCTATCTTCAACATTCGCGGGTTGTTCGCCCGCCGGTACATTGCGACGAAGTTCCGCGGATCCGTATTGGAGCCACCCAGCATCGCAGCCAGAAGATGCGTCTGGTTGTCGAGCGTTCCAGGGCGAAGGGAAGGGATTGGCTCGGCAGGGTTCGGCGCCGTATTTCCGCCAATGTTGTCCTCGTCCAAGAGCGCACGTACACCACTTCTTTGACCATGCTCATTGATCGACCCATAGTCGACCCGCTCGCCGCAGTCGTTGTTGTGTACGAGAACCGGCTCGGTGCCAGCTATCACATAGTACGTGTGGATGTCGTCGACGGTGAGGTCGCGCATCACCTTGACGCCGCTGTAGCTGTGGACGGCGGTGACCTGCTGAAGGCGGCCGTCCGGGTCGGTCAAGGTGGACGTGCCCGGGACCAGGTCCGCGGCGTCGGTCCACGTACCGGTAGTGGTATCCCAGAACGGATGATGAGCCGTGGTCTGCAGCACCGACTCGGTCGGACCCCGCGTACTACGACCACCCTTACCCTGCGCCACCGACTTGCCGTCAGCGTCGCCGGCCGGCCCGGTTGACACGGTCACGTCAGTCAACTCGACGTCGCGGTTGGAATGCAACGTCGTAACCGGACGCCCACCCGACTCCCCCGACACCGGGTCCTTCGCCTGAACCTCGTCACCGATGGTGATCTCAGAGATCGGCCGGGTGCTGCCGTCAGCCATCAACACCAGCGTCGCCGGATCGAAGCTGTGCGTAGGCAATGTCTCCGGGCAGGTCTGCTGACCCGTCTCCTTCGCACCCTCGTCCTGCTTCGGCTCCTCACGACGACGCTCCGGCTGACCGTCCTGCTTCTTCGGCTCCGACGCCTTCGTCTTCTCCGGCTTGCTCTCCCGCTTCGGCTCGGTCTTCGGCTTGACCGGCTTCGCCTGCTTCGACGGCTGCGGCTTACGTTCCGGCTTCGGCTTGGGCTTCGGCTTCTTCTTCGCCGGCGGCTTCACCTTCTTCTTCGGCGGCTTCGGCTTCTTCGGGATCTTCTTCATGACATCGCTCAAATGCTTACGAGCCACATTGATCAGATCCTGCGACCGGCGCATCGCGGTCATCGCACCGTCGACGATCCGCTTCCACAACCGATAGCCGGAGAACGCCCGGTCGGCCGCCTTGTACAACGACTTGGCCATCTTCAACGCCTTGATCGGGCCCAGGAAGTTCGTGGCCAGATCCACACAGTCCCAGATCCCACCGCCCAGACACCCGACAAGCGACGTATAGCCGATCATGTCGAGCAGCATGCCCACACCGACCTGCAACAGAATGTCCAGCAGAGATGTCTGACTCTCCCGCTGGGACCGCTGGTAGTCGGCCTCCTGGGCGGCGATCTGCCCACCGGCCGCCTTCATGTCGCGGTCGCGCTGCTCCATCGCGGAGTTGTAGGAGGTGAGTTCGGTCTGGTACTTCTTCACCTCGCAGGCGTAGTCGTACTCCCCGCATTTGCCGTCGACCGCGTTGCCGGTGCTGTCGGTGTTCGACATCGGGTCGCCCTCGGCGTAGGCGAAGCGGTTCGCCGCGCCGGACGTGGGCGTCGGGCTGTTGGTGGCGGTGTCGCGGGTGTCGAAGGTGCCGGTCTGCGGGTCGTACCAGCGCGACCACATGTTGACCTTGCCGGTGGTCTGGTCGGTCCACTCCTGCTGGTAGCCGAGCTTGCCGATCATTCCGGCGGCCGCCACCACCTTGCCCCACGGGTCGTAGGCCACCGAGCCGGCCAGGGCGGCGCCGG
This sequence comes from Paractinoplanes ferrugineus, assembly GCF_016862195.1. Lineage (GTDB taxonomy): Bacteria > Actinomycetota > Actinomycetes > Mycobacteriales > Micromonosporaceae > Actinoplanes > Actinoplanes ferrugineus. The sequence goes on from NZ_BOMM01000096.1 coordinate 11,212, forward strand.
CCGCGGTGAACTCGCCGACGACGTCGGTGTGGGCGTCGGTCCACGCGTACCGTTGGCCGGTCGCGGATTTGACCCCGACCAGGCTGTCGGCGGCGTCGCGCACGTAAACGGTGCTGCCGTCGGCGGCAACATCATTGCCAAGGCCGGTGTAGGTCAGGCCGCTCTGGATGACCCGGCCGAGGCCGTCGTAGGTGTAGTTGGCGCTGGTCCCCTGGGACACCACCTGGTTGAACGCGTCGGTCCGGGTGGTGGTCGGCTGGCCGCCGGTGGTGGTCGAGGCCAGGGTGCCCCGGGCGGTGTACTGGTAGGTGGTTCCGGCCGAGTCGGCGACGAGTTGGTTGCGTTGGTCGTAGGTGAAGGTCTTGGGGCCGGCCTGCAGCCGGTTGCCGGAGTCGTCGTAGGCGTAGACCACCGGGGTCACGCCGTTGTCCCAGCCGATCGGCGAGATCATAGGTGTACGTGTTGACGGCCGCCCCGCTGAAGCCGGTGGTCGTCTTCTTGGTGACGCTGTCGTTGCGGTTCCACTCGTAGGCGATCTTGCCGACGCTCGCGCCGCCGGACGTCTTGAGTTCGTCCGACACCAGCTGGTGAAGGTCGTTGTAGCCGAAGGTCCGGCTGCTACCGCCGTACGCGATCGTCTGGACCTGGTTGAGGCTGTTGTAGCCGTAGGTCAGGTCGACGCCGGCGGCGGTGTTCTGCACCCGCGCCGGCCGCCCGGCCGGGTCGTACTGGTAGGCGGTGGTGCCGGCGCCGTCGGTGCGCCGGGTGAGCCGGCCGTCGGGGTCGTACTGGTAGGACGACGCGCCGGAGACTCCGCTGACGGCGGTGACCAGGCCGCGGTCGTCGTAGGCGATCGTGTTGGTGCCCGCCGAGCCGGTGAACGAGGTCATCCGGCCGACCTTGTCGTAGGCGAAGACGCGGTCGGCGGTGGCCACCTGCGCGCCGGTGCCCGAGCTCTTCTTGAGCCGGCCCATGACGTCGTATTCGGAGGTGACCCGTACGCCGCCCGGCGAGTCGAGCCGGGTCATCCGGCCGGCCTTGTCGTAGGTCATCGTGAAGGTGCGGTCGGCCGCGTTCGGTGTGCTCGTGGTGGCCGGCTCGACCTGGGTCGCGGGTAGACCCCACTCGTTGTACGTGGTGATGAAGTTGTTCTGCCGCCCGTCGGTGAACCGGGTCTGGTGGCCGGCCAGGTCGTAGCCGAACGAGGTGTCGATCGCGTGCGCCGAGCTGGTCGGTTCGTGCTGGTCGGTGCGGCGGCCGAGGACGTCGTAGTTGTACGTCTTGCGGGTTCCCCGGGCGTCGGTGACCGCGACGGGATTGCCGGTCGCGTCGTACTCCTGGCTGCGTCTGCGTAGTTCGGTGCCGGCCGCGGAGTAGTCGGCCGTGGCGGTCTGCCGGCCCCCGAGGTCGAAGGTCACCGTGGTGTAGGTGTTGTCCGCCGCGGTGGTCCGGATCGGGCGGCCGGCGCCGTCGTACGCGGTCGTGGTGGTGTTGCCCAGGGCGTCGGAGAGCTTGGTGACCTCGCCGACGCTGTTGTACTTCGCGGTGGTGACGACGTTGCCCGGCGATGTCACCCGGGTCGGCCAGGGGCTCGCGCCGTACTGGTAGGTGGTCTTGTAGGCGGCGCTGTCCTGGCGCACCGTGGACGTGCTCTCCACGGTGCGGCCGAGGTAGTCGTAGGTCGACTGGACCTTCGCCCCGGTGGGATCGGTGTGCGAGTACAGGTCGCCGTTGCGGGTGTACTCGTACTCGGTGACGCCGTCGTCCGGTGCGGTGACCTTGACGGTCCGGCCGAGCGGGTCGTACTCGTAGGTGGTCTCGGCGCCGAGCGCGTCGGTCGAGGCGGTGACCTGGCCGACCTCGTTGTACTCGACGGTCTTCGTCGATTTGATCCTGGTGGTGGTGCCCGGCAGGGTGTACCCCGGCGACTCGGTCTTCACCAGCTGGCCGGCACCGTCGTAGAAGTTGACGGTGATGTTGCCGTTGGCGTCCTGCTGCTCGGTCGCCTCGCCGAAGGTGTTGTAACCGATGCGGGTCACCGGGTGCGCCAGGATCGGGGCGGCGTCGCCGACGACGGTGCTGACCGTCGGCTGCGTGGTGAGCACCGGCCGGCCGACCTCGTCGTTGCCGAACTCCGTGCGGCCACCCTTCGGGTCGGTCATCACGGTGACCGAGCCGTCGCTGGTCAGGGTGTAGCCGGTGCGGCTGACCCGGGCGTCGCCGGCCGGGGCGGTGCCGGCCTGGAGCTGGCCGATCTCCGCCGGGCTCAGGGCCTGCTGGTATGTCTGGACGTCGTCGACGAGGCCGGTGAACTCGCCCGAAGACGTGGGACCGGCCCCGATCCGCAGGTCGGTCGCCTTGTTGTTGAGCTGCGCGGTGGTCGAGATCGACGCCTTGACCACGCCGTCCACGTAGAGCTGGGCGGTGCTGGTGCCACCGCTGCCGGTGGCCGGGGTGACCGTGACGGCCAGGTGCTGCCAGTCCAGGGTCGCCGATCCCCCGGTGGTGGTGCTGGTCAGCGAGTTGGTGGCGCCGTCCGGCCCGCGCCCGGCCATGGTCAGCTTCCAGGAGTCGGCCGTCTTGTCGTAGAACACGTCGAGGGCGGCGGCGCCGAGGTCGCCGTTCATCGACGCGACGTGCCGGTCGGCGCCCTTGGCGGCGAGCTTGGCCCACAGGCTCAGGGTGTACGGGCGCAGGGTGTCCACCGCCGTCTGACCGACGATCGAGCTGCCGGCGGCACCGGTGAAGGACGCCGCGCCGCCACGTTGCGAGGACCAGGCCACGGCACCGGCGGCGGTGCCGGTGTTGTTCCCGGCCGTGTCCGCGGTGGTGGTGCCGGATGTCTGGTCCATCGGCCAGCGCACCGTCGGCGTCAGCCCACCGGCGAGGTAGGTGGTCTGCTGCTGGACCCGGCCCATCCGGTCGTACGTCGTGTCGGAGCGGGACACGTCGGTGCTGCCGGTGGTCAGTCTGGTGCTGACCACGTCGTCCTCGGCCGAGTAGTCGTACCTGGTGGTGCGGTTGGTGGTGGGGCCACCGTCGGGGTCGGTCACCTCGGCCGTCGCGGTCAGGCCGCGGCCGACCGCGTCGTAGGTGAACGTGGTCCTGGTCAGTTTGTTGTTGCTGAGCTGGACGATCCGGTTGCCGGCACTGTCGTAGGTGTTGCTCTCGAGCTCGAACCGGTCGGTGCCGTTGGTGCGGGTCACCGTGGCGACCAGGTTGTTGTCGGTGTACGTGTACTCCGTCCGCCAACCCATCGCGTCGGTCTCGGCGGCCAGCCGCCCGCCCGGGTCGTAGGCCAGCGACCGCATCGTCCGGTCGCCGTCGCCGTCGAAGTTATCGACGATGGTCTCGAGCTCGTTGCCGACCGCGTCGTAGGTGGTCGTCACGGCGCTCAGGTCGGCGTGGGTCTGCTTGCTGACCCGGCCGAACGCGTCGTAGTCGAAGTAGGTCCAGTTGCCGAGCTCGTCGGTCTCGGCGATCCGCCGGCCCCACCAGTCGTAGTCGTAGTGGGTGGTTCGGGAGGCGTCGCCGCCGGTGGCATCGGTGACGGTCTCGTCGACGAGCTGCCCGTCGAGGTCGTACGCCAGGGTCGTGACCGGGGTGTGCACGGCCCCGGTGACCAGGTTGGTGGCGGGGGTGTCGGTCACCTTGGTCACCCGGTCGGACCGGTCGTGCTCGTAGTCGGTGGTGGCTCCGAGCATCGTCTGCCCGGGGCGGGCCGGGTCCGGCAGGATCTCGAGTTCCTTGGTGGTGCGGCCGAGGTTGTCGTACTCGTAGCGGGTGACCGAGCCGGCCGGGTCGGTGGTCTCCGCGACGTCACCGGCCCGGGTGTACCGGATCGTCTGGACTCCCCCGTCCGGTTTGATCACCTTCCACGGCAGGCCGGCGGGCACCGCCTCGACGCCGGGGTATCCGCCGACGCCGCTGCCGTCGGTGTAGAGGATGACGGTCTTGCGGCCGATCGCGTCGATCTCGCTGGTCCGGTTGCCGAACTCGTCATAGGTGTATCGCGTCAGGTACGTGTTGTCGGTGACCGACGTGGAGCCCGGGCCGCGAAGTTCGACCAGCCGGTCGTTGCGCACGTCCGACGCGTCGGAGGCGTTGAGGTAGTAGGTGGAGTACGACGTCGAGCACTTGTTCTCGGACCTGTCCTGGCAGGTCGTCGCGGCCACCACGTTGCCGCGGGCGTCGTGCTCGTTGATGGTCAGGTTGCCGTTGGCGTCGGTGACCGTACGCAGATTGCCCTTGCCGCTGTAGCCGTAGCGGGTGGCGTTGTTCAGCGCGTCGACGTCGGCGACTTTCCGCCCGTACACCAGGTCGTTGATCGTGGTGGTCTTGGTGTTGTCCGGCCCCAGGATGGAGTACTGGATCTCGCCCGAGGGTGCGGAGGTGGCCGCGTCGCGGGCCTTGAACTGGTACGACGCCTGGTTGGCGTCGGTCGTGGAGTCGAAGAACGCGAGTTCGGCGAGGCCGCCGTTGTGGTAGCTGGTGGCGGCGGAGTCGAGCCCGTAGAAGTTACCGGTCCCGCCGTCGATGTAGCCGGCGCCGGCGGTGTAGATCGCCGCCGGGTCCGGGGTCAGGGGCCGCCGCTGGTTCTCCACGGCCGAGGCGGCGGCGCCCTGGGTCTTGACGCCGTCGACGTAGAGGTTCTGGTTGAGGCCGTCGTCGGTCAGCACAGCGTGGTGCCACTTGCCGTCGTTGACCGCCCCCTTGCTGGTCAGTGACGGCATCCAGGCCTGCGAAGGGGTGGTGTTGCAGTCGTAGAGCTGCAGGTTGGTTCCGTCCACCTTGGACTGGCCGGGCAGGTCGAGGCAGCGGTTGGACTTCTGGTTCAGGATCCGGCCGTTCGACGCCTTCCACACCTGGGTGGCGGTGCCGTTGCAGGGCCACAGGGTGAGCTCGGTGTAGTTGTCGGTGAATCCGCCGTTGGGGGTGATGCACTTGCCGAACCCCTGGATGGTGAACTCGGTGTTGCTGGTGCTGAGCGGGACCAGCGACCACGTCTGCGCGGGTGTGCCGTTGCACGTGTAGCTCTGGATCCGGGTGCCGTCGGCGGTACTGCTGCTCTCGATGTCGATGCACTTGCCGGCGATACCCGAGTTGAGCGGACCGGTCGGGGTCGTCGACGGGGACAGCGCCCGCAACTTGCCGTCCGCGGAGATCCACAGCGCGGGCGTCTCGTACCGGGTGGCGCTCGCCGTCGCGTCGTACCTCGTACCGAGCAGGACCTTGCGAGTGGTCGAGGTGTTGAACCACATCGACACCGAGCTGTTGCCCGGCTTGGCGATCCCGGCCGGCAGCGAGAGGTAGGAGCTGGTGCCGTTGAACGAACCGGCTTTGCCGGCCGCCCCGAACGGGCCGTCGAGCGAGCCGAGCCCGACCGTGTCGTAGGTGGCGGTGCCGCCGTTGACCTGGTTCACCGCGTCCTGGCCGCCGGTGCTCTCGGCCATCCGCCAGTAGTCCGTCGGTGCGCCGCCGAGCACGGCACTCTCGTACACCTTGGTGGTGCCGCCGAGAACCGGGGCCTGCGGTTTCCAGAGGGTGCCGTTGCCGTCGGTCATCTCGCTGACCCGGCCGGTCACCCCGTCGTAGGTGACGGTCGCGGCGGAGCCGCCGTTGCCCCGCACGATGCGGGTCATCTGCTTGACCGGGCCGCGTGCGCCGAGCAACGCGTTGACGACCTGACCGTCGACCGCGGAGTCGAACAGCGCCACTTCGGCGACCGAACCGGTGAAGTACCGCCGGTAGCCCAAGTTGGTCGCATCGCCCGCATGCGACTGGTTGGGCCAGCCGCCACCGAGAAAACCCTTCCCGATGTACGAGCTGTTCGGGCTCACGTCCTGGACGGTGACACCGGTCTGGGTGATGACCGGCTTGTCGTCGACGTACATCTCCTGCTTGTTGCCGGACGCCGACAGCACGACGTGGTGCCAGTTGCCGTCGGCCACGCTCGCCGCGGACTCCATCGGACTGTGCGCCGAGAAGGCGAACCGCTGGGCCAGCGAGCTCAACTTGCCGCACGTCCAGATCTGCATGGCCGCGCCGGTCTGGGTGCCGTTGCCGACCGAAGCCATGCACAGGCCCGAGTAGTCGTTGATGAGCTGCCCGTCGGCCTGGACGTCCCACTTCTGCGTGGCGTAGGTGCTGTTGCAGGCGTTGATGATCAGGTCGTCGCCGTTGGACCCGCCCTGGTCCTGCGTGTCCAGGCACTTCACCACGCCGCCGGTGGTGACCTGGATCTGCCGGCCCGCGGTCCAGGTGAAGACCTGGCTCGCCCCGCCCGTGCAGTTCGACAGCACGAGCACGACACCGTTGGTCGCCGAGTTGTTCGGGACGGTGATGCACTGCCCCTGCCCGACGGCCAGCAGCGTACCCAGCGACGAGCCGAGCTTCGGGGCCTTCGGGAAGCCACCCATCAGCTTGCCGTTCGCGCCGACGTACAGCGTCGGGTTGTATATGTTCCTGGTCGTCGCCGTCGTCGCGCCGGGCACCTCCAGGGTCTGCCCGTACAGCACACCCTCGCCGCCGCCGGTCTTGAACCACATGCTGACCGCCTGGTTCGTGGCGTCGGTGGTCAGCCTCGCCGGCAGCTGCACCTGCGAGGAGGTTCCGTCGAAGCCCGCCGCCGTCGCGGTCGACCCGGCGAGCGGGCCCGGCCGGCCCAGCGTCACCCCGCTGTAGGTGCCGTTGTCGACGCCGCCGTTCTCCAGCATCGAACTGCGTGCTTTGTCGTCGCCGGTCTCGGTCAACCGCCAGTACGAGTACGGGCGGGCGTTGACCACGGTGGTCGGATAGGGCGAGTTGGTGGCGTCGTACTCGTAGTCGCGGCATTCGCCACCACCCGCCGGCGGGCACACGTGTTCCAGCGCGCCGGCCGCACTGTAGTCGTACCACCAGGTGTTCACCGTGTTCCGGTCCCCCGCCACCGAGGCGTCGGTCGAGACGTGGTCCACCCGCTTGGGGGTCGACGACGTCCAGGAGACGTCCAGGATCCGATCCGAGGCCGACTGGATCGTCGACACCACGCCGTCGTCGTACCAGAAGGTCTGCGCCCGCCCGGCGACGTCGGTGATCGACGAGATGCCGTACCGGCCGTCGGCGATCGGCTCGGCGAACACGTAGGTGGTGCCGTCCTTCTCGCGCAGCCGGTAACCGGTGTCGAGCTTGGTGAAGGCGGCGGACATCCCGGCCGGCGAGACGAAGGTGTCGTCACTGTTGCGGCCGAAGGCTAGTTCCCGGCCGTTCGGATAGGTCACCACCACGGTGTTGACGCCGGTCGGCCCGCTCTTCTCGACGGCCTTCGCGTCGAGCACACTCGACCAGCCGGCACCGAGCGCGTGGTCGGTCCGCGGATCGATGCTGTTGTACGACCGGGTGATCTCCAGCGGCGGCCCGATCGTGCTGACCATCACGTCGCGCACCGTGGTGGTGTAGTTGCCGATCACCGGGTCGAAGCCCTGGCCCGGGTTCTGTGACAGGCCGGCCGTGATCGACGGTTGCGGCACCGGCGTCACCAGCAGGTTCTTCGACAGGTAGGCACCGTTGTCGGCCGGCCCGTCGGAGACCGTCGCGGCCCAGTAGTAGCTCTCGCCCCAGACCATCTTCCCGGCCGGGACGGTCCACGACTTCTTCGCGATCCAGCCCGAGTTGGCGATCTCGGTCTTCGAGTCCTTGCTGTACAGGGTGAACTTGTACGTCAGCGACTTCGGCCAGTTGTCGGGGTCGTGCGCGTCCGCGATCAGCTCCGGCGTCAACGTCTGCGCCGCCGCCCCGTACGCCGGGTACTGATCGTCGACCTGCGGGTCGACGTTGTCGTCGTAGGTCAACTCCAGGTACGGACCGAGCCCGCCACCGCCGTAACCTCCGGAGGTGAACCGCTTGAACGCTTCCGGGTCGTCTTCCGCCGCGGTCAGCGCCAGCCCGAAGTTCGGCATGGTGCCGTTCGACCAGCCGTTGAACGTGGCCACCGGCAACGATACCGACCGATACGCGCCGATGCTGCGGACGGCGCCGCTGTTGTCGCACGCCGGGTGGTTGTCGCCGATCGTCCACGTCGCGATCGGCGCCGAGAGCGACGGGCCGGCCCCGAGCGAGCCGTTGTTGCCCAGTGTCGCCGCCGACCAGGAGGAGGTGATCCGGCGCACGTAGACCGGCTTGTGGGTCACGCAGTCGTGGGAGAAGGTGTGGAACGCGAACAGCCGCGCCGACCGGATCTGCGTGTTGGTCAGCCCGGAGCTGTTGAAGTTGTTGAAGTGGATGAACGAGCGCGAGATGACGGTGCCGTTCCAGGTGCCGACCGGAAGGTTGTCGCCCCGCTGGTCGGACGTGGTGGAGCTGTTGTCGGTGAACGCGTCGTCGGAGCCACTGAGTTGCGTCTCCGCGGTCGGGTCCACCCGCACCGGGTACTGCCGGGCCGGATCGGCGAGCCACGCCGGGTCGGCCGTCACCCTCAACGCGGGTGCCCCGTCGACGGTGACCAGTTCGTAATCCACGTCCGCGGACTCGGCCGCCGTGCCCGACCGCGGGTCGACCTTCGAGTCCTGCATGTAGCCGTGCGGGATCCGGATCGCGACCGTGCCGGCCTCGGTGACCAGGTTGATCGATCCGTCGGCCTGCTGGGTCGCGGTGAGTCCGTCCAACTTGAGCGGGAAGAGCCACTCGTTCCCGGCCGCCGGGGACTTGAGGACGATGGTCTCCTTGAGGCCGTCGTTCAGCGACCGCAGCTCGAGGTCGGTAGCGGGCAGGATCTCCGGGTACGTCGCGGTGTCCCCGTTCACCACCGCGGGCACCGGCGCCGCGCCCGCCAGGTCGTACGCCATGGTCTGGCCCGAAGCGGTCGTCACCGACGCCAGCGCGTCGTCGGCGGACCTGACCCGCAGGCCGGCACCGGAGGGCCCGGCACTCGGTGAAGCACTGGACGACGCGCCCGGTGCCGCACTCGACGACGCGCCCGGTGCCGGGCTCGGTGCCGCGCTCGGTGCCGCGCCCGGTGCCGCACTCGGTGCCGCGCTGGGCGACGCACTCGATGAGGCGCTCGATGACGGGTCGGTGCGGTCGGCGCCGTGTGCGCCCAGGGTCACCTCGATCGAGTTGGCGCCCGCCGCCAGGCGATCCCCGCGCGCGGTGAGCGTCGGGTCGATCGGTTGATAGGTGCCGTCCGCCGCCCGGTAGTTGACCCGGGACCCGTGCATCTGCCGGGTGATCGACCCGTCCTCGTTCTCGAACTCGTCGTAGGTCGCCGCGGAGCGCTTCGGGAGTCGCTCGCTCTGCGCCGGGTCGAAACTGCTCTCGTCGCCCGGCTTGGGCGGCGTCGTGTACGCCTCCGCCTGCGGTTGTGCCGGCAACGCCGGGTCGGCGACGCCTTTGCCCCGGCCGGGCGCCTGACCCGCGCCGCCCTCGGATCGCGTCGCGCTGGTCGGCACGTAATGCTCGGCGTCGGCCGGGTCACCGCCGGTCTCCTGCTCCGGCAGGCCGGCGACGGCGGCCAGCACCGGCGTCTGGCGGAGCACCGACAGCAGCCCCGACAGCGGCCAGCCGCCGTCCTCCGGCACCACGCCGGGCGGTATGCCCGACGACAAAGCCAAAGCCAAAGCGGTAAGGACAGCGAAGCGCCGCAGCATCAGTGAGCCCCGATCTCACAGGTTCTTCCAAGGTGCCGACGCAGCATGGAGTAACGCCGTCACTGTCCGCAAGATCTTGCTTTGACGCCGATCTAATGCTTACCCTCCGCCGGTGTCCAAGAAGGCGAGTTCAGAGCGGTCGTCCGCGAATGCTGTGAGATTCGCGGAGCTCCGGCGGTGGCTTCGGGTGAACACGTCGACACCCGGACGACGCTGGCAAATCGCTCTGGCGGTCGTCGTCGTGGCAGCGGCCGTCGCGGGCCTGGCGAGCTGGGTGTGGCGGCCCGATCCGCCCCGGCAGCGCGAGTACGTCGACGCGAAAGCCTGCCTGCTCACCGACGAGAAGGGAATTCTGAGCGAACCCGCGAGGACCGTGTGGTCGGCCATGAAGGACGCTTCGGTGCAGACGCTGGTCCGCGTGCAATACCTTCAGGTCGCCGGGGCGCAGACGGCCGAGAACGCCGAGCCGTACCTGAACACCCTCACGGTGGCCCGCTGCGGAATGATCGTCGCGGCGGGTCCGGCGCAGATCGACGCCGTGGTCCGGAACGCCGAGAAACATCTCGACATTCAATTCGTGACTGTCAATGGCGGCGGGCCGGCGGCGAACGTGCGTGCCCTTGATGCGGCCGCTCCGGGAAAGCTTCGCGAGGAACTGCGGCAGCGCCTGGCGGACCTCGCCGACACCGCGTCCTGAGTTGCTCCGTCGGCGGGCCCGGACCGGGCCCGGTGGGGTGCGGGCGCCCCACTCGCGTGAGGCGCCCGCGGTCGGTCAGCCGCCGATCAGGGTCACCTGGTAGCTCATGATGGTGCCGGTCACGATGTAGGTGGCGGTCTGGCCGTTGTCGCAGTAGGACACGAACTGGCCGGCCGGGGTCGCGGTGCCGCCGCCGTACGGCGTGATGATCGGTCGCACGTCGGTGCCGGCGGCGTAGTCGGTGAAGGACAGGTCGGTGGCCCGCGACTGGTTCACCGGGTAGCGGTCGGTGGGCGTGGTGGTCGTTCCGGTGCGGTCGCTGAGCTGGTACGACAGGACGAAACCGGAGTTGTTGGAGACCACCACCCGCTGCACGCAGGGGTCGACCTGGGCGAGCGCGGGGGTGGCCGGGCCGGCGAGGGAGGCGGCGAGCAGGCCGGTGCCGGCGAGGGCGCCGGAGACGGCCGTACGGATTCTGGTCATCAGCATGTCCTCGTGGTTGGTGACGGTGCGCATGGAGATGAGCCGCATGCGCGGGAACGGTCCGTGGGGTGGGTCAGCGCTGCAGGGTGACCTGAACGTCGAGCGTCGTGCCGGTGGCCGAGTAGGTCGCGGTCTGGCCGTTGGCGCAGAACGACACGAAGTCGGTGGCCGGCTCGGTGTTGCCGGCCGTGGCGGTGACGACGGGGCGCACGTCCGAACCCTCGGGGATCGGCGTGGCGGTCAGGTCGACGAGCCGGAAGTTGTTGATCAGGTACGTGCTGGTGGGCGTGGAGGTGATCCCGGTCCGGCTGGCGACGGCGAACGACATCTCGTACGCGCCGTTGTTGATCACAGCGATGTTCTGGACACAGGGTGCGGCCTGCGCGAACGCGGCCGTGGCGGGGACGCCGAGGGTGGTGGCGGCGGCCGCCGCGGTGGCGGTGGCGGTCAGGAGTGCTCGTCGGATGATGGCGGTCATACGGTCCTCCGTGCGATGTGGACGTTCGTTGGCGAGGGGCCTATTACCGCCGAGTAGACGTATGAAAACGTCGATATCTCTGTAAAGTGTTTTAACTACCCCGATGCCGCCAGATGGTCCAAGATCACCCAAAGCTCGCGGGCCGTGCACCGCCGCATCGGCGGTGCCCACCGGTGAACCGGCGATGCCCACTGCCGTCGGTGTGGTCGGGACCACCGCGTCGCCATTTCCCGGAAAACCATTCCACAAGTTTTGCACTTTCCTTTCAGTTCTCTTCAACAGCGGAATTCATAACCTTTCCTCAACTGATCGCGGCCGGCCCGGAAGCGGCAGATCTCGCGATGATCAGAAGTGCGAAAGGTCTTGATAACCATGACGGTGACAATGGTCGCCCCGGCCGGCCTGCCGATGGCCCGGCCGGACGGCAGTTCGCTCATGGAATCGGTGCACGCGACCCATTACCGGCCAC
>NZ_BOMM01000097.1 GCF_016862195.1 Paractinoplanes ferrugineus
CCGCCGTGAACCGGTCGAACGACGCACCATCCTTCGTGACCTCATGGGTCAGATCACCAGCCGCGTTGCGGTCAACCTTCGTGCCGTCCCCATACGACCACGTGCTACTACCGTCCTTGCCGTAAGCAATCGACACATCCTGCGCCGGCTGACCATCGCCACCAGGCAACCTGCCGTGGGTAGGCTTGCCATCAGCGGTGAAACGGTCGAACGACGCGCCGTCGGCCGTGGTCTGGTGGGTCGGTGTGCCGGACGCGTCGCGGGACACCCTGGTGCCGTCGTCGTAGGTCCAGGTGCTGGAGCCGTCGCCGCCGTACGCGATGGAGACGTCCTGGTCTCCCGGGAGCGTGGCGTGGGTGGGTTTGCCGTCGGCGGTGAACCTGTCGAAGACCGTTCCGTCGGCGAGCTGCTGGCGGATCGGGTGGCCGGTGCTGTCGTAGTCGACGATGCTGCCGTCGGCGCGGGTCTCGGTGGGCACGGCGGTCTCCTCGACTGGCGGCGGTGATGCGCTTCGAGCCTAGGAGCCCCGACGGAGCAGGTGGCAAGACACTTGTTCGGGGACGTCGGGGCATGTTCCCGGAAAGTTTGCGACGTCCTCGAACCGGTGGGGTCTTCCAGCCGTTCTATGGCGGAACCTGGCCCGTGGAGGAAGCAATGCTCGAAGTCGCTGTGGTGGCGGATCAGCCGATCTGGCGAGCCGGCCTGGAGAAGCTGGCCGGCGACGATCCGGCCCTGCGCGTGGTCGCGGCGGTGGCCGCGCTGCCGGAGCTGCCCGCCGGTACGACGTACGACCTGGTGGTCCTGGACACCGACACCCTGGAGCCGGTCACCGGGGCCGCCTCGCTGGGGCATCTGCTGGTCAGTTCGGCTTGGACGGGCCGGCCGGGGTTGACGGCGGCGATCCGGGCGGGGGCGCGGGGCTGTGTGAGCCGGCTCGCCGAGCAGGAGGCCGTGCGGGAGGCGATGCGGGTGACCGCGCAGGGCGGCTTCTATCTGTGCCCGCGGCTGGCCGACCGGTTCCCGGCCGAGTTGCCGGGCTCCCCCGCCGAGGATCAGGGTGGGCTGGCGCCGCGCGAGGTGGAGACGTTGCGGTGGATCGCGTCGGGCTTCACGCACGCGCAGATCGCCACCCGCATGGGCCTTTCGCAGGCGACGGTCAACACGTACGCGAAGCGGATCCGCGCGAAGTTGAACGCCAACAACAAGGCCGAGCTGACCCGCCGGGCGATCGAGCTCGGCCATCTGTCCCCGGTCAAGGGTTAGAAGCCGGCCGGAGAGTCAGAAGAGGGTGCGGCCCACCATCATCAGGTGGCCGAAGACGCCGAAGACGCCGAGGGTGAGTGGCGCGATGGTGATCGCCGCGACGACCCCGAGCGCTTCGGCCCGGCTGCGGCGGATCGGCGGTTTGGGGCCGGGGCCGTGCGGTTTGGCCGGTGGGATGAAGACGCTCATCGCGACGCCGGCCGCGACCACGAGCAGTCCCGCACCGAGCAGGATGGCCGCGGCCGAGGTTCCGGTGGTGGCGACCGTCCGCGCCGCCGCGACCAGCAGTCCGAAGACGCCGATGGTGGCGGCCCCGCCGAGCAGGTAGAGCTCGGTGGTGAAGGCCGCTCCCCGGGCCCGGGCGGCGACGGCGGTGCAGACGAAGACCGCGAGGATCACCGCGAAGGCCCGGCCGGAGACGGCGAGGACGGGCAGGGCGACGGCGAGGGTGAGGACCGGCCCGGCCAGCACCACCGGCAGGATCCGGGCCGAGCTGTGCACCAGTTCCGGGATCGGCCGCGCGGGCATCCAGGCGGTGATGAGGGCGGCGAGCCGGCGGGAGAGGGCGAGCATCCCGGCGGCGACGGTGGCGGCGATGGCCGCGGATTCGACCCCGTCGGCTTCCAGCCCGGCGGTGAGCGCGATGGTCAGACCCCCGGCGAGCAGGGACAGTTCGACGGCGAAGAACAACGGTTCGGGCAGCATCGCGATCGCCATCAGCATCGCCGTGTTGGCTCCGATGGCGGCGCCGCCCCAGGCCCAGTCGCTGCCGCCGAGTCCGCGGGCGATGAGCAGGCCGGCCACCGCCAGGCAGGGTACGGCGGTGAGCGCGACGGTCAGCACCAGCCCGGCCGGCACGGCGGTGTCGCGCTGGCGCAGTCCCCACGCGGTGCCGAGCAGGATCATGCCGGTGACGGTGAGCCCGACCGCCGCCCCGGTGTCGGTGCGGTAGCGCATGGACAGCAGCACGGCCGCCGCGATCAGCAGGGTCAGGCCGAGCGTGAGGATCACCGGTCCGGCGTGGACGTTGCCGCGGCGCAGGTGTTCGGTCTCCTCCGCGACGACCTCGTCGATGTCCTTCACGTCGGGCACTTCCATCGGGCCACTCGCGAGGTCGTACAGGTAGAGCACCTCGCCGTCGACGACGCCGGCCTGCAGCAGCCCGGTGTCCAGGGCGAACGGCCCGGTGTCGGCGCGGGCCAGGGACCAGACCGGGGGCAGCTGGTCGGAGCCTTCCTGGCCGCAGATCTCGGCGAGGCGAGGGGTGTACTCCCCGATCGGGCTGAGCGACGGAAGGGCGATGTCGACGCTGCGGTAGGTGCCCACCACGGTGACGCGGGTGTGTTCGTTCGCCATGCGACGGCCTTTCAGTGAACGGGTTCGAGCGCCGGCGCGGGAACGGCGGTCTGGATGAGCTGGTTGGGGTGACCGCGGCGGACCAGCACGCCGCGGCCGGGCGGGCGCTGCGCGGCGCGCTCGTCGCCGAGGATGATGCCCTCGCGGTGGTCGCCGGAGAGCACGATGCCGCCGCAGCCCATGTCCCGGACGCGGCTGGTGAGCTGGTCGGACATGCCGGAGCGGACCATGCCGGCGACCCGGCGGGCGAGGACCAGGTGCAGGCCGACCTCGCGGGCCTGCGGGATGAACGGCACCAGCGGGGTGAGCACCGCCTGCGGGCCGCCGGAGAGCAGGTCGTAGTCGTCGACCACGACGTAGATCTCGGTGCCCTCCCACCAGTCGCGGGCCTTGAGCTGGGCGGGGGTGATGCCGGGTGGCGGGATCCGCTCCTTGAGCTTGTCGACCACGTTCTGGACGTAGACCTGCGCACTGCCGGCGTCACCGGCGTACGCGCCGAGGTGTTCGGGTCCCACCGCGTCCATCAGCGAGTGCCGGTAGTCGAAGAGCACCACCCGCATGTCGTACGGGGAGGTGCGCTCGGTGAGGCCGGTCAGCCACGTACGCAACAGGTTGCTCTTGCCCGATCCGGCGTCGCCGTAGATGAGGAAGTGCGGGTCGCCGGTGGTGAGGTCGAGCCCGACGGTGCTGAGGTCGTTCTCGGCGACGCCGATCGGGACGGCCGCCGGGGTGGCGGCGGCCAGGGCGGGCAGTTCGGTGACGGTGATCCGCTGCGGCAGCAACCGGACCGGGGGTGCCACCGGACCGCTCCAGTGCTCGGCGATCCGGGCGATGGTCTCCTCCTGGGCCTCGCGCAGCCCGTCCGAGGAGTCGACGCCGTCGAGGCGGGGCAGCACGAGCTGGAAGTAGATGCCCGGGGCGCTGATGCCGCGGCCCGGCACGCCGGCCGGCACCCGGGCGGCGATCCGGCGGTTGACGTCGGATTCGCTGGGGTCGTTGAGGCGCAGTTCGATGCGGGTGCCGATGCTGTCGCGCAGGGCGGGCCGGATGTCGTTCCAGCGTCCGGAGGTGAGCACCAGGTGCACCCCGGCGCCCAGGCCGCGGGCGGCGATCTCGTTGATCGCGGCTTCCGCGCCCTCGAACTCGGTGCGCAGCGCGCCCCAGTTGTCGATCATCAGGAAGACGTGCGGGGCGCCCAGGTCCGAGAAGGCCTCGATGCCCTTGGCCCGCATGGTGCGCTCCCGGTCGACGATCAGCGCGCGCATCTCGGCGAAGGTGCGGCTGACCAGTTCGGGCTCGGTGCGCCCGGCGACGGTGCCGACGTGCGGTGCGGCCGCGTACGGATGAAGGGTCCCGCCGCCGAAGTCGATGCAGTAGAAACGCATCTCGTCGGGGGTGTGGGTGAGCATCCCGGCGAGCATGATGGTGCGCAGCAGCGAGCTGCGCCCGGTTCGCGGCGCACCGACCGCGGCGAGGTGGCCGTGGGTGCCGCCGAAGTCCATGACCAGGGTTTCCTGGTCCTGTTTGAGGGGCAGGTCGAGCAGCCCGATCGGCACCGCGAGGCGCCCGGCCAGCGGCCAGACCCGGGCCGAGTAGCCCCGCTCGGCCTGCACCCCGGGCAGGCCGATGAGGTGGTCGAGGGCGAGCGCGGCGGGCAGCGGCGGCAGCCACACCTGGTGCGCGGGGCTGGTGACCGAGGTCAGCCGGTCCACCAGGATCTTCAGCTCGGTCGGGCCGGGCCGGGCGGTGAGTTGCGGTTCGTCGGTCTCCGGCGCCGCCGAGGCGTACGTCCGCAGGTCGAACGGCAGCAGCGCGCCGTCCCCGCGCCCGGCGTTGAACCGCTCCTGCGCGCTGACGTAGGGGGCGGAGACGTGCGCCACCCGGAACCGCTGGAAGACGCTCTCGTCCACCTTCAGGTACGCCGAGCCGGGGATCGCCGGGAGCTTGTACGCGTCCGTGGTCCCGATGACCGTCCGGCTCTCGGCGGCGCTGAACGTCCGCAGGCAGATCCGGTAGGACAGGTGCGAGTCCAGCCCGCGCAGCTTGCCCTCCTCGAGCCGCTGGGTGGCCATCAGCAGGTGCATGCCGAGGCTGCGGCCGACCCGGCCGATCTGCACGAACAGTTCGGCGAACTCGGGGCGGCCGGAGAGCAGTTCGCCGAACTCGTCGACCACGATGAGCAGGGTGGGCAGCGGTTCGAGCGGGGTGCCGTCGGTGCCGAGGGCGCCGGCGGCGCGGCGCATCTGATATTCGCGGACGGTGTCGAAGTTGCCGGCGTCGCGCAGGATCCGTTGCCGGCGCTGCTGCTCGCCCATCAGCGCGGCGAGCACCCGGTCGATCATCGCGGCGTCGTCGGCGAGGTTGGTGATCAGGCCGGAGACGTGCGGCAGTCCCTGCAGCGGCGCGAACGCCGCGCCGCCCTTGAAGTCGATGAGGACGAAGCTGAGCAGCTCCGGGGAGTGGGTCAGGGCCAGGCCGGTGACCAGCGTACGCAACAGTTCGCTCTTGCCGGAGCCGGTGGCACCGACGATCAGGCCGTGCGGTCCGGAGCCGCCCTGCGCCGATTCCTTGATGTCGAGCACGACGGTCTGGCCGTCGCCGTCGATCCCGATCGGCGCGCGCAGCATCCGCGGGTCGCCGGCGGTGACCCAGCGGCTGGTGAGGTCGCCGCGGCCGGGGTCGGTGCCGAGGATCATCTCGCTGAGCGAGCGGGTCCGGGTCAGCACCTGTTCGCGTTCGTCGCTGAGCCGCAGCGGCGCCAGGTTGCGGGCGATGAGTTCGGCCAGCAGCGGCGACACGTCGTCGGGCCGGCAGCGCGACGCCGGGGTGACGACCGCGTCGCCGCGGCCCTCGGTGACCACGTGACCGGCGTCGTCGAAGCGGATCCGGACGTCGACCCGGCTGGGTTCGTCCAGCTCCCGGTCGCCGCAGAAGATGAGCGTGAGGCCGAGCTGCGGGCCGGCCGCCGCGAGCAGGGCGGCCATCAGCTCGGAGCGGCCCCAGTCGGAGAACGGCGCGAACCCGGTGAACAGCACGACCAGCCGCCGTTGTTTGCCGGCCGGGCGGTCACCGCTGAATCCGTTGCGCCGGGTGGTCAGCTGCTCGTTGCGGCGGGTGAGTTCGGTCTGCAGGAAGGCGGCGAGCACGTCGGGGTCCTCGGCGACCAGCGACACCGATCCGCTGTCGCTGCGGGCGTCCGGTTCGAAGGTGTGCGGCAGCCATTTCGCCCATTCCCAGTGCTCGGCGCCGGCCGTCTCGACCACCAGCGTCACGTCGTCGGGGGCGTGCAGCACGGCGATCTGGCACAGCAGGGCGCGGGCGAGCAGGTCGGTACGGGCGGGTTCGCCGAGCACGCTGATCACCCCGGCGGTGCCGACGTCGATGATCATCGGCTGGTCGTCGAGGTGACCCATCCGGTCGATCAGCCGGTGCGCGGCCTGCATGGAGTCCCAGTCGTACTCGCCGAGCGGGTCCATCTTGGGATCGAGCTCGATCGGGGTGGCCAGCCGTACCGCGCCGTGCCCGATCCGGACCCGCAGGAAGTCGGCGTCGTCCTGACGCCGTTCCCACACCCGGTGCCGGTTGGTGCTGATCGACCAGAGCCGCCGCGGGTCGGGGTCGGCGAGCACCGAGACGATCCGCTGCGCCTGGGCGACCTCGCGGGCCTCGTCGCGGGCCAGCGCCAGGTGCCGGCGGTAGCGGATGCGCTGTTTGCGGGCGGTCCGGCCGTTGGTGCTGCGCTGCTGCATCCGCATCGCGATCACCGCGCCGGTGGAGGTCAGGAAGAACAGCACGCCGATGATGATCAGGGCGGGCTTGCCGAAGGTGACCATGTAGGCGGCCATGCCGACGCTGCTCAGCAACGGCAGGATGAGGGTCCAGGCGGAGTTCGCCGGGTTGTCCTTGGGCGCCTCGGGCGGGCTGGGCAGGGTCACCTTCTGCTGCGGCAGCTGCGGCAGCAGCATCCGGGCGGGCCGGTGGAAGGCCAGGCGGCTCATCGGTCTCCTCAGCCTCGGACGTCGAAGTCGACGTCGGTCAGGTCGGCGGCTTCCAGCGTGCTGAGCTGGTCGTCGGTGGGGTCGTCGAGGGCGGCGATGCGGCCGGCGTGCTGCTCGGTCATCTCCTGGAAGACCTTGCGGGCGTACCGGCCGTTGCCGAAGCCCTCGCCGCGGTCGATGGTGGCGAAGAACTCGGCCAGCCGGTCCTGGGCGCCGCCGGACAGCCGGTAGTCGTGGTCCTTGGCCTGTTTCGCGACGATCCGCACGAGGTCCGCCTCGGAGTAGTCGTCGAAGGTCAGGGTGCGCGAGAAGCGGGACGACAGACCCGGGTTGGCGGCGATGAAGTGGCGCATCTGGTCGGGGTAGCCGGCCACGATGACGACGACCTCCTCCCGGTGGTCCTCCATCAGCTTGACCAGGGTGGAGATCGCCTCCCGGCCGAAGTCGCCGCCCTGCCCCTCGGGCACCAGCGCGTACGCCTCGTCGATGAACAGCACCCCGCCGAGCGCGCGCTCGAACGCGGCCTGGGTCTTGGGTGCGGTGTGCCCGACGTACTCGCCGACGAGCATGCCGCGGTCGACCTCGACCAGGTGTCCACTGGCGAGCATGCCCATGGCGGCGAGCAACTGGCCGTAGAGCCGGGCCACGGTGGTCTTGCCGGTGCCCGGGTTGCCGGCGAACACCAGGTGCCGGGACATCGGCGGGGGTGCCAGGCCGGCGTCGCGACGCCGCTTGACCAGGTGCATCAGCTTGACCATGGTGCCGACGTCGCGTTTGACCCGGGTCAGTCCGATCAGCTCGTCCAGCTGGTCGAGCAGCGGTTGCAGCCCGGCCGCGTCCATCTCGGGCACGGGACCGGCCACCGGCGTCGCGCCGGCCGGGCGAACCGCGCCCGCCGGCCGGGCCGCCCCCACCGGCCGAGCCGCACCGGCGGCCGGGGCCGTCTCCGCGGGCCAGCGCGCCGCGCCGACCTCCGAGCTGTGGCAGTCGGTGAAGGTCGCGGCCGCCCGGTCACCCTGGCTGACGTCCTCGTCGGCCTGCCGTACGGCGCACCGGTCGAACGCCGGATCAGCGTCGTCGCCGATGTAGACGGCGGGATAGCCGGTCCGGGAGAACGTCGAGTCGTCGACGCTGCCGTGCGCCCCGGCGCCGAAGTAGATGCCGTTCTTCTTGGTGTCGGTCACGGTCAGCTGCCGCACCGACGGGCGCGCACCGGTCCAGACCGCCACCCCGCTGCCCCCGATCTCGGCGACCTCGCAGCCGTCCAGGATCGGTTCGGCGTCCACGTCGATGAAGATCCCGGCGGCGCCGCAGCCCCGGACGGTGGTCCGCATGATCACCGGGGCCGCCCCGGCCGCGATCTCCACGCCGGTCTGGGCGATGTCGCGGATGACGCAGTCCCGCACCAGCGGCCGGTGCGGGGTGTCCACCCGTACGCCGGTGTGGCAGCCGGCCACGGTCAGGTCGCGCAGCACCGCGTCGGCGGCGTCGTCGATCTGGATGCCACCCAGCTCGGCCCGCTCGACCCGGCCGCCGCGCACGTGCAGGATCGACGCTCCGGAGGCTCGTACGCCCAGCTCCGAAGTGCCTTCGACGGTGACGCCGAGCAGCGTGACGGCGGCCGTGCCGGTCAGGTGCACGGCGGTGAAGCCGCAGGTGGTCACCGCGCTGTCGCGCATCAGCAGCCGGCCCGCGCCGACCGCGAAGATCCCGTTGGCGGCGGCGGTGGACAGCGCGCCCCCGGTCCAGCGGACCTCGGCCTCGTCGCGCAGGGCGAGGCCGGTCTGCACGCTGTCGGTGACGGTGGAATCGCGGACGGCCAGCCGGCTCTCCTGGGCGGCCAGCACCCCGGCGGTGCCGGCCCGGGTCACGGTGGTGCCGACGAGCAGCGTGGCCGAGGTGCCGCCGGTGACGAGCCCGGCCGAGCCCGTCCGGCTGATCTCGCAATCGCGCACGACGACGCCGGCGCCGTCGGACGGCTCGGCGGTCTCGTGCTCGTCGGGCCGCCCGGCCCGCACCAGTGTCCACCATTCCCGGTCGCCGGGCACACTGCCGAGCACCCGGACGCCGTCCCCGCCGACGTCGTGCACCTGGCTGCCGACGAGCCGCAGCACGCTCGCGTCGCGGACCTCGATCCCGGCGTCGCCGGCCCCGCCGATGTCGCAGCCGGTGAGCACCGCCGAGGCCGCCCCCGCCAGCCGGACCGCCACCCCCGGGGTGCCGGTGAGCACGGCGTCGGTCAGGGTCAGCACCGCGGAACCGCTCGCGGTCACGCCGGTCCCGGTCACCCGCAGCCGCTCGGCCTCGAGCCGGGCACCGTCGGCCACGCGCACCGCGGCGTCCTCGGTGCCGTCCACCGAGCAGTCGGTGAGCCGGGCCGCGGCCCGGCCGCTGAGCTCGATCGCCCCGTCGCTGACCTGGCTGTCCCGCAGGTTGAGGTGGCCCGAGGTGACGGTCACCCGGCCCCGGATGGTCAGGCCGCGCGCGGTGACCGTCCCGGCCCGGACGAGCAGCGCGGGCCCGTCGGCCGCGATCAGCTCGACCAGGCCGCCCTCGTTCTCGGCCATGACGGTGACGCTGCCGTCCAGGACGAGGCACTCGCGGTAGGTGCCCGGCGCCACCGCCACCACGGTGCCCGGCTTGGCCGCCCGGACCGCCGCACCGATCGTGCGGTGCCGGCTCCACGCCCGGGTGGAGACGCGTTCGATCTTGGCCGCGGCCGCCTCAGGACGCACAGTTCACCCGCACCTGGGCGAGGACGATCCGCGCCTCGCCCGGTCCGGCGGCGTCCTTCGCGTCGAGGCGAACGGCGATCTGGTTCTGGTGCACGGGAAAGGTTCCGGCGCTCGCCCAGGTGCCGGCCGTCCGGCTCTGGTCGAGGACGAAATTGGCGTACGGCGTGCCGGACGTCCCGGTGGTGATCGTGTATTTCACGTGGTCGGCGAGCCGGGTCTCGGGCACCGCCGGCACGTACACGCCGACCTGGCAGGACGTGATGCCCTTGCCGGTGCGGAACGACCAGGTCGACGTCTGCGAGCCGGGCTGCGCCGCGGCCGGCAGGGGCAGCGTCTCGAACGTGCCGTGGCAGCCGTCCTGCTTCCAGCCACCGGCGCCGATCGTGCGCCACTGGCCGGTCCGGCCCCGGGCCTCGAACCCGCGGTCGGCGCCCGCCTCGCAGTCCCAGCCGGTGACCGCGTTGAAGCCGACCACCGGCGGCGGGGCCGAAGTGGCCGGGGCGCGGCCCTTGAAGGCCGCCTTCTGGGCCGGGCTCATCGGTTTGACGAGGTTCCAGAACACCCCGACGACGACGGCGCCCACGGCCACGAGCGCGGTCACGGTGATCAGCGTCGGCAGCCGTACGGTCATCCGCTCACTCGCCGGTCGCGCGGCCGCGTGCTCGACGAAGGCCCGGACGAACTGGCTGCGCCGGCTGAGCTCCTCGGAGGCGCGGTGCTCGGTGTCCGGCCCGGCCGGGTGTCCGGCTCTCGGTGCCCCAGTTCTCGTTGCCCCAGTCATGCTGCTCCGCGCTCGGCTCGCCGGTGTGTGGCCGCACTCAAGACGGCCGCCCCGCGACTCCGGTTCATTTTTTCCACGGGAAGTTGTACCGGCCGGATCATCGCGCCCGGCCCGGGGACACGGCCAAGCCCCGCGAACAGGGGACAGGTGCCCGATCCACCGGGCGTGGCAGGCTGCCCACCATGGAGATCGGCGTCTACAGCATCGGTAACCGGACGCCCGATCCGACGACCGGCCGGCGGCCGGGCGAGCCGGAGCGACTCAGAAGCATCGCGCGCATCGCCGAACACGCCGAGCAGGCCGGCTTCGACGTCTTCGCCGTCGGCGAGCATCATCAGCCGCCGTACGCGTTGTCCTCCCCGGTCGCGCTGCTCGGCTATCTCGCGGCGCGCACCGACCGGCTGATGCTCTCGACCGCCGCCACGCTGCTGACCACCAACGATCCGGTACGCGTCGCGGAGGACTACGCGACGCTGCAGGTGCTGTCGGACGGCCGCCTCGACCTGATGCTCGCCAAGGGCAACTCGGCGGCGGTCTACCCGGTGTTCGGCCGGGACCCCGTCGACGCGGGCGAGTTGATGGCCGAGAACTACGCGCTGCTGCGCCGGTTGTGGAGTGCCGAGCCGGTCGACTGGTCGGGGCGGTTCCGCACCCCGCTGCGGGACTTCACCTCGGTGCCGCGCCCGCTCGACGGCGTCGCCCCGTACGTCTGGCACGCCGCGGTGACCAGTCCCGGCACCGCCGAGCTGGCGGCGCGGCACGGCGACGGCCTCTTCGCCAACCACATCTTCTGGCCGCCGCCGCACACCGCCCGGCTGGTCGACCACTATCGCGAGGAGTACGCCCGGTACGCCCACCGCGCGCCCGCCCGGGTGGGCCTCGGCGGGCAGGTCTTCGTCCGGCCCCGCTCGCAGGACGCGGTCGACGAGTTCCGCCCGTACTTCGACAACGGGCCGGTCTACGGCCACGGGCCGACACTCGAGGAGTACGCGGCCACGACACCGCTCGCGGTCGGCAGCCCGGCGCAGGTCGTCGACGCGGTGCTCGGCTACCGCGACTACGTCGGTGACTACGACCGGCAGCTGTTGCTCATCGACCATCCGGGGCTGCCCGAGAAGACCGTGCTCGAGCAGCTCGACCTGCTCGGCGAGCAGGTCCTGCCGGCGCTGCGCCGCGTCACCGACGACCGACTTTCACCCCCAAATCCGAGCAAATGTCACGTTCCGGGGCGAGGCAGGTTTCCGTCCGGCCGAGCAGGGCAACATGTTGCGCCATGAGCCCCCTCCGGATGCTTGCGCCTCCCGCGCACACCCGAGTCCTGCTCACCTGGGAACTCACGAGCGACACGGACCTGCGCGTGGTGCGCGACGGCATCCTGCGCTACCTCGTGTCGGTCTCCCCCGGCCCGGAGGACCCGTCGGCCGGCCCGGCCGTGGCCGAAGCCATCTGCCTCGTCATGACGGAGCTGGCCGGCAACGCGCTACGCCATGGATCTCCCCCGGTGGTCGTACGGCTGCTCAGTGACGAGGCCTGCTACCTCCTCGACGTGAGCGACCACGACGTCGACGGGGTCCCGAGACAGCCGGAACCGCACCCGGATTTCCGGGCCGGCGGCCGGGGTCTGCGGATCGCCCTCTCCATGGCCGAACAGGTCTGCTGGCATGTCGATGGAGACGCCAAGCACGTCTGGGCCACCTTCCGGCGCCATGATGTCGTACCCCCGTGCTAGAACACTGCGTGTGGCTACCCCTCACTTCACCATCACCCAGGACCTGACACCCACCGGTGCGGTGCGGGTGAAACTGGCCGGCGAGTTCGACATGAGCATCGGCGACGGCCTCTCCCGGGTGCTGTTGGAGGCCGCCGGCCGGCCGGATGTCACCCAGGTCATCGTGGATCTCGAAGGAACCCGCTTCATCGACTCGCACATCGTGGCCGACCTCGTCGCCGGCTATCAGGCGGCCGTCACCGCGCAGCGTGGCTTCACCGTCGTCAACGGCCGGGGCACCGTTCAGGAGGTCCTCGACGTGACCGGGCTGTCCGAGATCCTGTGCCCGTGAAGCACCTGCCGTGCTCGACCCGGTTGCGGACCGTCATAAAACTGTGAACTCAGAGCCACCGGACCGACACGGCCGCCGCGAACCGTGGAGGCATGCCCGCATCGAAGGAAGGCTCCCCAGCTACGGGTTCGCGTCCCGCCGCCGCGCCACTGAGCCGGCGCCTCACCACCGACCTCGCCTACACGCCGAGCGCGTTCGTCACCCTGGCCGGCCTCTGGCTGGTCCTGAGCCCGCCGGCGGTGGCCGACCGCGCCACCTACGCCTGGTGGAGCGACGTGGCCTGCGGCTCCGCGATCGCGGTCCTCGGGGCGATCCGGGTGGTCCGGCCCCGGGGCACCGGGGTGCTCGGCGCCATCACGGCGGTCCTCGGCGGGTGGCTGATCGCCGCGCCGTTCGTCCTGGGCTTCGCCGAGGTGCCCAGCGCCACCTGGAACCACATCGTGGTCGGCGCCGTCGTCGTGGTGATCGCCGGCGTGAGTGTCTTCACCGGCGACGGTCAGGCCGGCCCGTGACGGCGTTCGGCCCGGGCGCGGCGCGGGGCACGGCCAGCGCGGCCGTGATGGCCTGCGGCACGGTGTCGAAGGTGCGGAAGACCACCCGCCCGTGGGTGGCCCGGTGCAGCATCTCGACCACCCGGGGCGGTGCGGCGAGCAGCAGCTCACCGTCGCCGCGCCGGGCCGCGGTGCGGGCCTGAGCCAACGTGGCCGCCACCGCGACGGCGTCGATCTCGCCCACCACGGTGAGGTCGACGATGACGTGGGGCCGCAGCGCCACGGCGGACTCCAGCGAGCTGCGCAGCGTGGAGACGACCGCCGCGTCGAGGTCGCCGGTCGCCCGCACCACCGCCGCGGGTGAGGTCACCGCGACCGAGACGGCGGTGCCGACCGCCGCCCGCGCTCGCGGCCGGGGCACTCGGCGCGGGCCGGACCCACCCGGAGCGGCACACCCGGCGCACCGGTGCGGGCCGCGGGCATAGGGTCCGCCTGTCCACCCCTTCGCGGTGACCGCCACATAGACGAGCCCTCGGTCGCTCAGGCCACCGCCGTCGATCGCGGTGGTCGCGCCGCACTCGTCACAGGTCACTCGCACATCGGCACCGTTGGTGGCCGAGACAACCGTCACGCCGTCACCCCGTCTTCGTCGTCCGGCCACCCGAAGGTGTTCGCCGTGGTCGTCAAGGTCAGTGGGCCAGTTCGCTCGCCGGCGGACGCTCGAGTGCGCCGCCCGGATCCGCCGTCACCGCCGGGCCTGCCGTCACAGCCGGGCCCGTCACCGCCCCGGGGTTCGTCACCGCGGCCTCGGCGGCCTGCGCCTGGACCGTGGCCTCGTGAGCCTCGAGGGCGGCGGCCTCCGCCGCGGCGATCGCCTCGCGTTCGACCGCGGCC
>NZ_BOMM01000098.1 GCF_016862195.1 Paractinoplanes ferrugineus
CCGACCGCACCGTGCAGCTCGGCGACGTCCCCGCCCCGCAGTACGGCTGGACCGAGGCCGAACGCGACGAGGTGCCGATGTTCCCGGCCCCGCGCGCCGCTCTCGCCGTCCGCTGCCCCAAGTGTCGCCAGCCCGGCGGCTCCATGTGCGAGTCCACCGGCGGCGGGAACCGCGCCTACGTCACCACCCACAAGGCCCGCATCGACCGGATCGCCGGCTGGACCAACGCTGTGCAGGGGCACGCTGAGATGCTGGTGAAGGCGGTCGGTCACTACGGCTACGCCAACGAGGACCTGTTCGCCGCGTTCGAGACCGCCGCCAAGCCGATCCCGGCCAAGGCCGCGAAGCAGCCCACCCCGAAGGGTGTGCAGCTCAGCGAGAAGCAGGCCGAGTACATCGAGTGGGCCGCCGAGCGTGACCCGGTCGGTGTCCTGTACTGCCCGACCACGCACCTGTCCGGTGATCACGAAACCCGGCTGTCGATCCTCGCCCTCGAAGCGAAAGGCATCGTCGTGCAGGACGGCACCGAGGACAGCGACCGAATCATGCGGCTGACCCCGTTCGGCTGGCAGGTGTACCGCCAGCATCGGCTCATCATCCGCCGACTCGACGACGCCGACGTGGACCGGCTCGAAGCGGCGACCCGATGAGCACCCACCAGATCGCCGGACACACCATCACCGACCGACAGCTCGTCGCCCTGCACGGCCTCTACCGGGGCCTCGTGAAGGACAACGGCACTGTCTATGGCGTCAACGTGCGACGGGCTCTGGACTCGCTCGCCGACAACGGGCTCATCACCCGGACCGGGATGGGCGCGTTCATGATCCCGTGGGACAGCCCAGGCGCGGCGATCATCTCAGCCACCCTCGACTTTGTGATCTCCGAGCACCTTTAGTACCGCGCACCTGCGACGCGCCTTGACCTCGAAAGGACCAGCATGACCGCAACCACCTTCGACCGCCGCACCATCAACCTGCGAGCCCTGAACTCGCTGACGAAGTACCCGTCGATCCCCACCTACCACCAGCTCGACCCCCGCAACGGCAGCCTCACCGACGAGCACATCCCGTTCACCGGTGAGGTCATCGGTACAGAAAAGGTCGACGGCACCAACTCGCGGATTATCCTGCTGCCCGACGGCGGCTACATGCTCGGCTCCCGCGAGGAGCTGCTGCACGCCAACGGCGACCTGATCCACAACCCGGCCCTCGGCATTGTCGAGCACCTCCAGCCCGTTGTCGGGCAACTCAACCCGTTGGGCACCGCCGTCAACGCCGCCGTGGTGTTCTACCTAGAGCTGTACGGCGGGAAGATCGGCGGCCAGGCGAAGCAGTACTCGGCCCGAGGCGCTGTCGGTTGGCGGCTCTTCGACGTCGCCTACATCGACCACCTCGACGAGCGGCTGACCTGGCCGGCCGAACGCATCTCGGGGTGGCGGGACAACGGCGGGCAGAAGTTCGCCACCGAGGACGAGCTGCGGGAGGAGTCACAGTCGAATGGCTTGGACCTGACGCCGCGCCTGTTCAACGCTGACGGGAACACGCTGCCCCACTCGATTGAAGACATGCACGCTTACCTGCGTAGCTGCCTGCCCGGCACGTGCGTCAGCCTGGACGACTCGGCGAAGGGTGAGGCTGAGGGCATCGTGTTGCGCACCCCGGACCGGTCCGTGATCGCGAAGGCTCGGTTCCAGGACTACGAACGCACCCTGAAGCGGCGGGCAAGCGGGCGATGACCGACGTCAGCAGCCGCGGCGCCATCACCCAATTCCGCAGCGAGTGGGCGTTCCTGTCGAACTTCCACAAAGCCCCACTCACTTGGGACGGCCAGAAATACCCGACCTCCGAGCACGCCTTCAACGCCGGCAAGACCACCGAACCGGACCTGCGGGCGTGGATCGCCGCCGCCGACAGCCCTCGCGAGGCAAAGCGGCGCGGCCACCAGGTGCGGCTACGTGACGGGTGGGACGACGTCATCCGCTACCAGGTGATGCGTGAGGTGCTCCGGGTCAAGTTCGCGCCGATCCCCGGCCGGGTGACCGCGCTGCTGTCCACCGGTGAGGCCGAACTGATCGAGGGCAACACGTGGCACGACCTGCACTGGGGCAAATGCACCTGCGCCCGGCACAAGGGCCAGGGCGACAACTACCTCGGCCGGTTCCTCATGGAGCTACGCGCCGAGCTGGCCGACCGCTGACCTTGAAAGGACAACCATGACCACCGACACCGTGACCCTGGGCAAGGAAGCCGCCCAGCGCTTGTTCGACGCCCTGTGCAACTCCATGGACTTCGGCAGCGGCTTCCTGGAGACCGACGACGTCGAGGCACTGCGCGAGATGGCCGTGGCGATCGGCGTCGACCCGAACGTCGGAACACCCGACGAATTCAAGGCCGGCTACCCGCACCCGTTCGAAGGCGAGTCCGACCGGCGGCAAGTGGCGTGGATGTTCGACGCATTCAGCCAGTCGGTCCGCTACAGCGTCACCAACGCGCCGTACACCGTCAACGACATCGACGATTCGCGGATGCCCGACTTCACCCCGTGCAAGGTCGGCTCGTACGGGCGGCGCTGCGCCAAGCCGGAGAGCAACCCGATCCACCAGGCCGAGTCCGCGACGGCCCGCTGATGTTCACCGGCTCGATCCTGCTCGGTGCTCCCGCCCCGGTCGACCCGTCCCGCACCGTGTTCGTGGCGTGCCCGACGTGCGGCTGGTGGGAACAGTCGACCCGGGTACGGCAGGCCTGCCCCGTCGACGACAGACACGCCGCGCCCATAGCGGTGTACGCCTGGGTGGAATGCCGGCAGGGCTGCGGTGGCGGCTGGTATCGGCGTCCACCCACCGGCTGTAGCGGCGGCACCCACCACCAGCTGCGGATCACTGAGTTCAAACGGCACCCCTGACCCCGGAAGGACGACCATGCCCACCCTGACAATCACTACTGGCCTCCCAGGAAGCGGTAAGACCACCTACGCCCGTGCCTGGGTCGCCGAGGACCCCGCGACCCGTTCCCGCTGCAACCGTGACGACATCGGCACCCAACTGCACGGCCGGCGCTTCTACGGCCAGGAAGACCTGTACGAGGTCACTGAAACGGCGATCACGAATGTGCAGTGCGCCCAAATCCGGGAGCTGCTGCGCATGGGCCGCGACGTGATCGTGGACGACACCAACCTTCGGGAGGAACACGCCGAGCGCCTGCGCAACCTGGCCGCATGGGAGGGTGCCGGCTTCGAGGTCGTCGACATGACTGATGTGCCATTGGACGTGGTGCTCGACCGCAACGCCCAGCGGGTCGGGACGCCCGCGTTCGTGGCCGAGGACGTCATCCGCGATATGTGGGACCGCTACGTGCGCGACCAGGTCACGTCGTGAATGCCAGCGTGTGGGTGGTGACCCGGCACGAGGTCGAGTTCCACGAGAGCGAGGTCATCGCCGTCTCGGCAAGCCTGGACAGTGCCATGCAGGCGTGCGACGACAACTACGGTGCTGCCTGGCCGCAGCTGGAGTGGGTGCAGCAGGCCGACGGCTCGTGGACCACCTACGTCAAGGCTGGGCTGCCGCGCTACACCGCCGACCCTTGGGAGGTGACACCGTGAGCACCCTCGCCGACAAGCTGGACAAGCAGTTCGACTACCAACGCACCCTCTACGCCACCAGTGGTGACGCGGCGGATCTGTTCGTGGAGGTCGACTACCTCACCGCCTATTTCGCCCAGCAGACGCGTCAGGAGCCGGCAAGGCTGCGCCGCCAGGTGAAGGTCGAGCTGGAGCGCAGGGCTGATGCGGGCGAGGTGCGCCGCTGGCTGGACGTGCACGGGTCATCGCTGCGAGCTGACCGCGTCGATCACTACTTCATCGCCGAGCAAGCCTGACCTCCAAAGGACCCACCATGAGAACCGCCATGCAGAACCTCCACGAACGCTGGGGACTGAGCACCAGCAAAATCGCCCGCGCCCTCGACATCAGCCAGCGCGTCGCCCGCCTTGCCCGCGACGGCACCACCACCGCGCAGGGTGCCGAAAAGCTCGACGGCTTCCTCAACCGCGTTCACGACCACGGCATCGAGGAGCCGGCTGCCTGGATGGCCGAACCGGTCGTGAACGGCTTCACGGTCACCCGCTGGCATCTGTACGCGGCCGGGCTGCACGAGCTGCTGGTTCGCAACGCGATCGGCACGATCACCGACGCCGACCTGCTGCACCGGCACGACCCTGACTGGCGCCGCACCTACTGGACCTCTTCCACCACCTTCGTCGCCAGCGACGGCCATCTTTCCATCCGAGAGAAGACCTACGACGAGGTGCGGGCGCAGGTGGGTGGGCGATGAGCAGGCTGGAGCAGTTCATCATCCGCCACAAGCTGGCCCGCTACGCCTTTGTGCTGATCTCTTGGCCGTTCGAGGCGGTTAAGGACCGAGTCATGGGCGTCTGGAACCCGGTCGGTATTCACGAGCTGCGCACGTCTCTTGCTTGGGCCCGATGGGGCGGCGATCCCAGTTTTCTGCCTCCCCGACCCGAGGCGGCGCCGATCAGCGAGCAGTGGCAGCGATGACCGCCCCGGACGGCGCGCCGACCTGCCCCCGATGCGGCTCCAGCCGCTGGGTGTCCGTATCACTTGACGAGGGCTGGACCAGGAGAGCCCAGTGCGTGCCCTGCGGCAGTCTGCACCCGCCGATCATCGGGCCCGGGTGGCGGCATCCTGACTGCAACGATCCAGCCGCTGTTCACGCCTCCTACCGAACGGAAGCCACATGACCAACACTCCACCCGATCCGGACGACTTTGGGATCAACGCCGACCACGACGGCGAAATGGACCTTGCATGTCCTGTCCACGGCTGCGGAGGTTGGTGGGTGGCGGTCCTGCAGGGCTCGAGCATCCGTGAGCAGCGAGACCTCGCCCACGCGCATATCGCCGAGAAGCACAGTGAGGCCCTCGGCTCGAAAGCGGCGCAATGATCCCCGACCTTCCCGAGCCGTGGCAGCTGTACCCCATGCCACCCGAGCAGACCGCCGCGATCGAACAGCACATCGCCCGGCAGGCTGAGGCGGCCGTGGAGCGGGAACGCGACCGGATCGCAGGTCTGCTCGCGGACGCTGCCGCCGGCCGCCGTGAGTACGCCGTCAACGCACCCGACGACTCCGCCCTGGTGCTGGAGTCCGAAGCCGTCCAGTTGGAGACGGTGGCCCGGATGGTCCGCGGCGACATGACCGCAATGACCGCGTGGCTGCCCTCGTGGCGGTGGACGGCTGAGATGTGCGAGGAGATCCGGTGACCACACCCGAATCCTGCCGCTGGTGTGACGGGCCCAAACAAGGACACGGCCAGCGCTACACCACCGGTATCGGCTGGCACGCCTATGAGGCGCCAGAAACCGAACTTATCGAGGCCCGCATGCAGGCGAAGTACGGGCTGGACGCGGCCACGGGCATGGACGACGAGTACCACCGGGCGGGTGTCTACTGCGGCGAGCCATCCCACTGCACGGAACCGTTTCCTGGCGCGCTGCCAGGGATGCCGTACCACAAGGTGCGATCGCAAGTGGGTGGGCGATGACCGACCCGAACTGGGCGCGATTTGACGCCGGCCCTGAGACGCCGGCCAAGACCGTGCCGACCAGACAAACCGTCGCCAGCATCTGGACAGAGTTGCAGCGCCTCAATATCCCCATGCGCGGCTGGTGGTACGAGCCGGAGCCCACCGACGATTGCCCCGAGCTCTGCTACGGCATGGAGGTTGCGAAGGAAGCCCTCACCGACTGGGAGGTCGACTGTGTGACCTTCAACTGGGACGAGGTAAACGGTTGGACCATGGATTCTTACTGCGCGCCTGGCATGACCGACGCCAAGCCTGTCGTGATGGCTGTGGACGACCCGTACGACCCGGTCGGGGTGGCCGGCTACTTCAAGGCCGTCATCGACGGGGAGATCAACGAGTTCCGGGCGGCGACGTGAGCTCCCCGTGGGACTTCTGCCTCTGCGGCCACCTGATGCTGCTGCACGACGTCGAGGACTTGGACGGCTCCAACCCGACGTGCTGCGTGGCCGGCTGCGACCAGGTTGGATGCGGCGTGGAAGGATCGCAACCGTGACCTACTCGGCCCACCACGACCTGAGCATGCACAACATCCCAGCCCGCCCAGGCGACCCGTTGCTGGTCGGTGACCAAGCGGTCGTGGATGTGATCGTGAAGGTTGCCTACAACGCCTGCCGTCAGATGGGCTCCACCCACAACGCTGCACCGTGCGCCCAAGCCCTCTCGGAGCGCATCTACCACCCGAAGCCGGGCGACCCCGTGTACGTGCCGGACTCGCTGCGCCAAGACGAGGACGGCCGCCGTAAGGGGGTCGGCTACCTGGTCGTTGCACGGACCGAGTGGTGGCACTCCGACGAGGACTGGCTAGCGCCCAACCCGGACGACCCGTGGGGTTCATCCTTCGCGCAGTGGACCCTCGACGAACCGCTGGTGTGGGATCCGCTCACCCATCCGAAGCGACCGAAGGAAGATGTGTTCTACGTGCAGTACGGCCCGGACCCTGGCGATATCTGCCGGTGGGAGAACGCATCGTGCTACGCGCTGCCGCTCGGCGGCGACATGATGCGGGAACTCGCCGAGGCAGCAAGGGTGATCGTTCTGGCCGAGAGGGGAAACGCGTGGGCGCACTGAAGGTCTGGCATCTCGCGATCTGCCTGCTGCCGTTTCTGGCGGTGGTCGGAGTGGTGCTGTTGGTGCGCGTCACCCGGCGTCGCTAGCCCTGCTTTCGCGGCCGGCCCCGCTTGTAGGGCGGTTTGAACTTCTCGAGTTCGCGTTCGCGCTCACGGGGGCGCGCCGCATATTCGCCGATGATGGCGACAACCAGGTCCGTCATCGTCCAGCCCGTACCGTCGAGACGCGCCTTTACCTTCTCGCGAAGTTCCTTCGGAACACGGAGGCTCGCGGACTTAATTTTGTGGTGATCGATCTGGAGTCCACGGCCCTCGCTCACTTCTACCCCGATGACGTTGTATCTGGGTGACTCCTCTGCGATAGCAAGCGCCTCGCTGAGTTCGGCTTCGCCCCGGCTGGGGAACCAAACCTCCGTTCGGCGAAAGACTTCGTGCCACCACAGCTTCGTGACCTTGTGGCTCGCGCAACGTCGGTCCGGATTGGCGGACATCCCGACGTAAAGGAGCCGTCCACTCTGATTCCACAGCCGGTAAACAGCGGTCGGACGTTCTTCTAGCGGCTCAAGCTGTGATTCCACCTACTACCTGCGCTCCTCATCCAGCGCGTCATCAGCAACCGAGAGCGGCACAACGGCTGCAATCCGCCGGCCCCTGCTGGTGATGTAGGTGACCTTCCCAGCGGCGGCGTCGTAGAGGAGGTCGGCGAACTTCTCCCGTGCCTCCCGGACGCTTTTGTCGCTGGTCGTCTTCACCTTGTCCCTCTTGCCCATGACACGGATGTTATCTGTTGTCCATAAGAGTACACTGGTGTACACAAAACGATCATTGCGGCAGCTAGGAGGCACCATGAACCCCAATGGCACCGGACCCCACCTCACCGTCGGCGAGTCCCTGCGACTCGCTCGGTATCTCGTCGACGCCGGCCATCCCGAGGTGGCCCGTGAGGTGATCGGGTCGGTCGTGGATGCCCTCACCCTCGACGCGATCAACAGCATGGTCAAGGGCGCCTGATGAGCAGGGGCGAGGAAGCCGTCGAGTGGGTAGCCGAGCTGCTCAGGCAGCTCGGCCCGACCCGCGAAGAGGTCGCCGACAGTCTGCGCAAAGCTGGCATCACCGGCCTGCCCGACAACGTGTTCGAAGACCCGATCGCCAACTACCTGAAGGCCAACGGTGTCACCAGCCCTGAAGTGGACCTGGAGCAGGTCGCCCTGGACGCCTACGAGAACCCGGACATGACCGACGGGCCGTTCCGGGTCCGCCTGCCGAGGCCGGTTCGGGAGTTCATCCTCGCGTTTGAGGAAGGCGCCTACGCAGACCTGCGCGCGGAGGTGAACGTCTGATGGACACCGTCATCTTCAGAAACCGCATCACCGGCCGTCTCGTCGAGGCCGTGCAGTACTCCAGCGAGAACGACCGTGAGGTGTTCGAGTGGGCGCCAGGCAAACAGCACCACGAACCCGGCGGGCAGGTGCGAGGCATGAACGTCTTCACCCCCGAGGGGCGGCGCCGGGCGGTCTGGGGTGACTGGATCTTCCGGGACGAAGGCACCGACCGGTTCTGGGTCGCCCCGGCCGACGGGTTCGACGACGACTACGAGCTCGTCGCGGCGGAGGTGCCGGCGTGAGGCTGTCCGAACTCGCCGCGCAGGTCGACGGCGACCCCGAGCTGATGATCGACGGGCCGGACAGCATCCCCGTGCCGGTCTCTGGCGCCGACATTGCCTACACGCACGTGCCGGGCGCGGGTGTCGTGTTGTGCCTGGTCCTGGAAACCCACGAGGAGGAGGACTGATGTCCGGCATTACCGTCAACGACCATGTCTGCTGGGTCCTCACCTACCCGTCCGGCCCCAGCGAGTTCGAACCGCACTACGACACCGAAGACAAGGCCCTCAAGGCAGCCGCCGAGGACGACAACGACAACCGCGGCACCCCCAAGCGCCTCGACCAGCCGTGCGCGACAGCAACCTCGGCCTGCGGCTACAGCTACGACGAGGACGAGTTCGTGGAGCACTGGCCAGACGCTGGCGAACTCAAACAGCACCTGCGGGGCTTGGACTACCGGTTCCTCGGCGACGGCACCCTGCTGTGCCCGGCCGGTGTCGACTGCGACGAGTGCGATGCGCTCGCCCCTGCCGTGGTGGAGCCGGAGCTTCCGGGGCAGATGAGCATCGGCGAGGTGAACGCCTGATGGACCTCTACTGCTGGAACCACAACAAGGTCCACCCGTTCACCCCGGGTGAGGTGGAACAAATCGTGTACGCGTTGACCGCGGAGGTTTGGACCGCCCACCAGCTGGGCGACCCGGACGGCGACTATCGCGAGTATGACCCGAAGTGGCTGATTTGCCCACGGGAGGCGCTAGCGATGGGTCAGGACTCGGAGTGCTACCTGGAGCAGGTCGAACAGGGCGTCGCCTGTCGGCGGGACGGCTGATGCAGACCGAAGACCAGCAGCAATTTCGGATCTCAGCGATCGTCACGTCCGGCCCCGACCTCTCCATCCAGTGCCTCCGCTGCCACCGTTGGGCGCTCCACGTCGACAGGCCGCTGACGCTGGCGGAACTCACCCGGCATGCCGAGGTGCACCTGGAAGAGGCGCACTGATGTCCGCCCTGATCCCCCGCGCCGGCCTTCTCGCGATCGCCGAGAAGTACAACGACTCCGGAAACTTCGACGGAGAGTGGGCCACTGATCGAGTTCGGCAGGCAGCGACTCAACTCCGCGCCGATATCGGCCGCACCCTTCACCCGCACGTCCTGCTGGAGATGGCCGACGACCTGGACGCCCTCGCCGACCGCTACGAAAAGGAGGCGTCGTGACCGTCATCGACGCCTTCCGGGGCGAGTTCGGCTTCCTCAGCAACTTCCACCCGGCACAACTCACCTGGGAAGGCATCACCTATCCGACGTCGGAGCACGCGTTCAACGCCGGGAAGACCCTTGACCATGACGAGAGGTGGCAGATCTCCCTGGCGCCGACACCGAAGCTCGCCAAGCAGATGGGCCGGTCGGTGAAGCTGCGACCGCTGTGGGACGCGTCGGTTCGGTACGACGTGATGGCCGAGGTGCTGCGGGCCAAGTTCGCCTGCCATCCGATGCGCATTGATGCTCTGCTCGGCACCGGTGGCGCCATTCTGGTCGAGGGCAACACGTGGCATGACCAGCACTGGGGCGACTGCCGCTGCGGTCTTCCAAGGTGTGCTCGACCTGGCGAGAACCATCTCGGACGAATGCTGATGGAGCTCCGGGCGAAGCTGGCTCAAGGTGGTGCCGAGCGACCGGCCGACCCGGTGATGATCCGGTGACCGACTACGTCACCTACCACGCCGGCGAAACCCTTGAGGACACGTTCCGCCGCTCCGACGGCGACGAGACCGGCTACGCCATCCCCTGGCCGCTGATCCTCCAACTGGAGTCGACGAAAGCCGCGTACGAGAGCACGGTCGCCGCCATCAAGCAGCACATCGAGGACCACCAGGTGCCCGAGGTTGCCCTCGAGACTGAGGAACCGACCGGCGAGGAGTACCCCTGGTGACCATGGACCTGCGCCGCGCCGTCGCCTACCTGTGAAGGACCCGCATGGACACACCGGACCACATCATCGTCGCCGAGTACAGCTACGGCCTCGAACCACGCGAGATCGAACTGTGTACCGGGGAGGAAGCCGCCCGGGAGGCGTTGAAGGTGTCCCGTACCTACGCCGAGGAGTCCGGTATCCCGGTCGCCTACCGCCTGTTCAGGCTGGTCGAGGTGCAGGCGTGACTGTCGAGTACCGCACCGGTGACCTGTTCGCGCAAGGCTTCCGGGCGCTCGCACACGGCTGCAACTGCCGCGGAGTGATGGGCGCCGGGATTGCCCGCGAGTTCCGGCGCCGCTGGCCCGCCATGTACAACACCTACCGGAAGGCCTGCCAAGACCGCCTCGTCCAGCCCGGCGACATGCTGCCCTGGCAGGCCCCCGACGGCACGATGATCTACAACCTGGCCACACAGGACCGGCCCGGCCCCCACGCCACCCTGCAGGCGATCCGCACGTCCGTAGCGGTGATGCTGAACGACGCCGAACACGCAGGCATCGACCGGATCGGGCTACCCCGGATCGGAGCCGGCATCGGAGGACTGCCCTGGCCGGACGTCACCGCCGTACTGGAGGACATCGCCGGGTCCAGCCCGGTGCGACTCGTCGTGGTGTCCCTGCCAGGCGCCTGACCCCCGCCGACGTGAAGGGCGCCACCTGCACGTTCACGTTCGCGGCGCCCGACCAGGGTCGGCCGGACGGCTGACCACCGGCGTGGGAGTGCCCTAACGCCCACCAGGCGGTTCGGTAACGGCTCCCCCGAACATCAGTTCGAGTTCAACCGATCGGTCAGACCTGGCCTGAGCAGCACCGATAGCCCAAAACGGTCACGATGAGGCCACGCCAACGATCTGGCCAGGGAGAAGGCGCGCACACAGTCGCACTCATCCACCAAAGAATCACTGCCGCACGACAATCAAGGCCGTAACCAGAGGCTTTCCAGATCGATGACCTCGACATACCGTCCGTCACGGGACGGAAACCATCACCGCGGGGAGGCCCCGATGGAGGCAGGAACAGAAACACAAGATCTACGGGCTCTCACCCACACCATCGACGAAACCAGCGACAACATCGGCCACACCGAGAAGCAAACCCGCCGGCGCGGGCAACGCTGCTTCTGGTCAGGCCTCGGCATCATCTTCGCCACGTTCCTGCTCTGCCTCGCCACCGCGATCATCTCCGAGCAGAACGTCTACCACTCCCGGGCCGGGCAACTCTTCGGCGTCCTGGCGATCATCCCGCTCATGCTGGCCGGGCTCGCCCTCGTCATCGTCGGCGGGCTCGAGCACCGGCACCGACCCGAACGTGCCGCGAGCCGAGGCACGTTCGCCGCGACCCAGCGGAACTCGCTGCTGCTCGAGCGGCTGAGGGTCGACCACGACGAGCGGTACCAGACACTGTTCGGGTTGACCGCACCCGTGCCGGGACGTCTCGCCGAACTCACCGAACGCGTCGCGGCGCTCGAGACCACGGTCGAGAAGGTCCCCGACTACGGGCAGGCCGTTCTGGATGGTGTGGAGCTGGGCCGCCGGGAGATCCGGCACTGATACGCGTCGATAAGGTTAGGTACCTGGGTATTTAGATATCCAGGTAGTCCACTTCGGCCGCACCCATAAGGTGCACCGGTGATCATCCCGCCGTACGGCACTGCCACCTACCGGCAGATCGCCGCGATCCTGCGGGAAGAGATCCTCGCCCACCGCATCCGACCTGGCTACCCTCTCCCCAGCGAGGCGACGCTGCAGCAGACGTACGGCGTTGCGGGCCTGACCGCCCGCCGCGCCGTCGACGTCCTACGGGCGGAAGGGCTCGCCGACTTCCAGCGGGGGCGTGGCGTCATGGTGAGGCATCAACCGGAACGTTCGAACCTCGACGTGCCCGCAGGCGCGACGCTCACCTCACGGATGCCGACTCTCGATGAGCGCGACGAGCTCGACATCGGCGAGGGTGTCCCGGTGTTCTCGGTGACGGCCCCGGACGGGACCGTGGAGATCTACCCGGCGGACCGGTGGCAGGTCCGGATGCCCTGAAGGCACGCCGCCCGCAGCGCGGGCGCCCCCACGGTGACCCCAGCGGGCCGCCCGGGGCGGTCGAGGTCGATATCGGTGCGGCGTTCGCGCTGCTCAGCGCTGGTGCGGCTATCGTCGTGTCGATCAAGGCGGTAGT
>NZ_BOMM01000099.1 GCF_016862195.1 Paractinoplanes ferrugineus
GCATTCGGCCTGGAGTTCTACAACGGCCGCCGGGCCTGCCACCTGGTACTGGAAAACGTCCGCCAGTTCGCGTCTCCAGTGCCGTGTCGTGGCCAGGTGCTACTGGGCTGGCCTGTTCCGGCGGACGTCGAGATGGCAGTCCGCGCCCAACTTTCCCTGATGCCTGAGGAGGCGAAGTGATCCACCTGAACCCCTGGAACGACGACGAACGCCAGGCCACGATCGACGCTGCCGCCTGCCTGGACCAAGTCTTCGGGCCGCGGGACGACGAGCCGGCCCGTGACGAGGACCGGCCGGCGTGGGATGCGGCCGACGACGAGTACGAGCAGGTGGCCTGATGGCCCGCTTCCGCAGCATCCCCGTCGAGGTCGACGCCGAGCAGTGGTCCGGCAGCAACGAAGCTGACCTGGCTGCGTTCACCAGCGGTGATTTCAACGCCCTCGACGCCGAGGACCGCGAGAACTGCGACGACCCGGACGCGACCGGGCAACTGTTCGAGCGGTCCGGCAGATGGCGGCTGGTGTTCCCCGGCGACTGGATCGTGCGGGAGAACGCCGGTTTCTACGTGTGCCGGCCGGACGCGTTCACCGCCCAGTTCGAGGCGGTGCAGGAGTGACCGCCGTGACCGAAACCCGTGTCTGGACGTTGGCGATCCCGGCGCCGGCGAAAATGCTGTCCGCTAACGCGAAGCCGCACCACCGGGTTGCCGGTGTGACCCGTAAGGCGTGGCGTGAGGCGGCGTTCACCTACGCCCAGCAGGCGAAACTGCCCACAGGGCTGGAGCGGGTCCGGATCGACGTCGCCCTGCACCACACCGTGAACCGCGACCGTGACGATGCGAACTGGCATCCCTACGTACTGAAGCCGATCGTGGACGGCCTCGGCCCCCAAAAGATCTCACGTCAGCGCAACGACAAGGTTCGAGTGGATGTCGGCTACGGGCTGATCCCGGACGACACCCCGGCGCACCTGGACGGCCCCTTCCCTTCTCTCGGCGAGAAGGTGTCACGCACGGAGTACCCGCTCGGCCTGGCCGTCGTCACAGTGACCGACCTGTCTGGGGAACCGACCGGAGGTTTCCAGGTGGAACGCCGGGTCATGTCGGCGGCCACGGCATGGACGTTCCGGTGCCCGGCCCGGCATCAGGTAGTCGTGACCGTCCGCAGCGCCGACGACCCGGGGGCTTATCGCGAGCTGTTCGCGTCCGAGCACGCAGGCTGCGAGGTGGCGGCATGACGGTCACCGTCAACCCCACCCCTCGGGCGATCTGCAAAATCCACAGCCGCTACCAGAAAGGCTGCACTGATTGCCGCTCCCGGAACGCCGAGTTCGCCCGCACCCGCTACCGGCTGATCGCCTACGGACACTGGCAGCCCCGCACAGTCGTAGACGCCGGGGAGGTCCGGGCGCACTTGTCCAGGCTTCAAGAGTCCGGACTGAGCTGTCGGGTCATCGCGGCGAAATCCAACGTCGCCCCCACCGTGGTCAGTCGGATCGCTGCGGGAAGACAGCCGAGGGCGTACGCGTCAACGGCCGCCGCGCTGCTCGCCGTGGACCCGGCGCCCGCGCCGGACACGAAGGTCAGCTCGCTGGGCACGGCGCGTCGCCTTCAGGCGCTGATGGCGATCGGATGGGACGCGCACTCCCTCGCCGAACGCCTGGATGTGCACTACCAGCAGGTCCGTAAGTGGAGGTACCGGTACCGGGACCGCATCCCTTACCGGCATCACGCGGCGATCGCGGCGCTATATCGGGAACTGGAATGCCGGCCTGGGCCGGCGGAGAAGGCTCGCGCCCAAGCTCGAGTTCAGGGCTACATGCCGCCAGTGTGCTGGGACGACGACGGCGACATCGACGACCCCGTCGGACGTCCGCGAGGACTTCGGAAGACGACAACCCACGAAAGGAGGGCGGCCTGATGCTGCCCACGATCCACGGAACCGCGCGCCTGGTCGACGACCCCGAAATCCGGTTCACCCCGAACGGGAAGGCCGTCGCGAAGGTGCGGCTGGCGTTCAGCGACCGCAAGAAGAACGAGACCACAAACCAGTGGGAAGACGGCAATAAGGCGTTTCTCGAGGCAAGTGTCTGGAACGACGAGGCTGAGCACATCGCCGAGAGCCTGCAGCGGGGCATGGAGGTGCTGGTCTCCGGGAAGTTGCGGCAGCGCGAGTACCAGACCCGTGAGGGCGAGAAGCGGGTGGTTTTCGAGATCGCGTTCGCCACCATCGCACCGACGTTGCGCTACGCCACGGCGAAGGTTCAGAAGATGGCCCGTTCTGGCGGCAACGGCGGCGGCCAGCAGCAGCCGAGCGGCGGCGACTTCGATGATCCGTGGAGCACGAACGGACCAGGCCGGCAGGCGGCGGTGGCCGGCGACGATTCTCCGCCGTTTTGATAGCCGGTTCGTCGACTGGCTGGACCGGCGGCAAGCCCTGTTCTTCCTCGGCGCCCTTTGCTTGGTTGCGCTGACCGCCCTGTACGGCTGCTGATTGGGCGCGGTTCCCCTCGCCGCGCCCCCTACCTCAAGGAGCCCTCGATGTTCGCCTTGAAACTCGCTGTCGGCGTTGCTGTCGCGGTTGTTGGTGCCGGCCTCGCCGTCTACGCGTGCGTGTGCCTGGCGATCCGCCAGTCGAAGCCGTGCGCTGACCCGTCGCAGCATCCGCTGGTCCGCGCTCGGAAGGAGGTGCAGCGGTGAGCCTCGGAATGAACGCGTCCGATCCGTGCCCGAGCGACAGTCACCGCAGGACTGCCCTTGCCCACGGCCGTGTCTGCCCCATCTGTGAGCCGGACGCGGAGTGGAGGGCCTGCTGCCCGGTGTGTTTCCGCCCGGTGACCGCGGTCGGTTTGGTTGTGCAGCCGCATCAGACCGGCGGGTTCGGGTCGGGGGTGAAGCGTCAGGAGTGCCGAGGCGCGGGTTCGGTGGTGCCCGCGCCGGAGGGGTCTGCCTGGTCGCTGTTGGAGCGGCGGCTGGTGTTGCTGTCCGAGCAGCACCAGCTACCCCCGCCGGCGGTGCGGTTGGTTCCGGACGGTGCTGCGTGACCCGCTGGCAGGTGGTGCAGCTGTACCGGGGTGCGGTGCGGGTGTGTTCGTCGCACCGCTGGTGGTTTATCGCGTACGCCCACGCGAGTGTGCGGCAGTCGTTCAGTTCGCAGGGCGGGTTCGACTACCGCCGTGACCCGAAAGGGGCCGGTCGTGCCTGAAGTACACGTGGTCGACGTCGACGGGGACGTGATCGGCGGCCCGGTGTTGACAGTTCAGCAGAAGGCGGTCCTGCAGCTGGTTGCGGACGGCCTGACGAACGAGCAGGTCGCCGCCCGGCTGGTGTGTAGTCCCGAGACGGTCCGGACGCATTTGGCGAACACGGGAAAACGGTTGGGGACGAGCGGTAAGGCGCACGCGGTCGCAGCCGGGTTCCGGTTGGGGATGTTGTCGTGACGGGCCGGCGTGAGTTCAACCCGGCCCGTATCACCGCGCAGCACCGGCAGGTGTTGATGCTGCTCGCGGAGGGTGACAAGGACTGGGAGATCGCCGTGCAGTTGGGGTTGCAGCTGCGGCAGGTGCATGAGCGGGTGAAGTCGCTGCGCTGGATGTTGGAGGCCCGTAACCGGGCGCATGTGGTGGCGCGCGGCTACCAGGTGGGGCTGCTGCCTGCTGGGCGGGTGGCGTCGTGACCCGAAAAATCGAAAACCCGCTGGCCACACCACAAACCATCGCCTTCGCCGGGGACTGGCACGAGAACGGACGGTGGGCGGCGAAAGCCATCAGCCACGCAGTCAACTTGGGCGCCGACGTGATCGTGCACCTCGGCGACTTCGGCTATTCGTTCAGCCGCCGCTTCCTCGCCGACGTATCCGCCGCCGCCCTCTTCCAGGGGTTGCCGATCTTGTTCGTGGACGGCAACCACGAGAACTTCGACCGCCTCTGCCGTTTCCCTATTGGGCCGTTCGGGCTCCGCGAGGTCGCCGACAACGTGTGGCACCTTCCGCGCGGCTTCCGGTGGGAATGGGACGGCGTGCGCTTCCTCGCCCTCGGCGGCGCGCACTCTGTGGACCGGCCGTTCCGGGTGCCGCGCGTGTCCTGGTGGAAAGAGGAGGCGATCACCGACGGGCAGGCGAACGAAGCCATCGCGGGCGGGCCCGCCGACGTCCTGGTCGCCCATGACTGCCCGGCCGGCGTGCCCATTCCCGGCATCGACAATCGGGCAACGCCTCCGCCGTTCCCGCCGCTGGAGATCATGCGTTCTGAAGAGCATCGGCAGGTGCTGCGGCGGGTTGTCGATGGGGTCCGGCCGAGTTGGGTGTGGCATGGGCACTACCACGTCGCCTACGACATGGTTGCTGACCTAGGTTACGGCGAGGTGCGAGCGACAGGGCTGAACTGCGACGAGAGCCACCTTGGGCAGAACATCGCCGTGGTCACTCTCGCCGGCCTCCGGACGGGGATGCCGCTGTGACCGCCTACCCGTACGTGTGGACCTGGCGGAATCGCACCTGGCAGTTCCCGGGCATCACGTTCAAGGCGCCGTGGTTCGGCGACGGTGTGGACCGGGCTGGCCGGCGGTGCCGGGTGGTGGCGCGGGGGTCGATGAACTCGGCGTTGGTGGAGTTCGACGACGGGTGGCGGGTGGTCACTTCGCGGGGCGGCCTTCGGAGGGCTCAACCGTGAGCAGGCCTGGCTGGCTTGACCCAGCCGTCTCGCTTGTTGGCCTCGGAGACGATGCCGGAGACGTGCTCACGCGAGTAGCCGACCCGGCGGCCCAACTCGGAGATGGTGATGTTGCTGTCGGGCTCGCGGGCCGCAACGACTACCTGCTCCCAGACTGCCGCTTCAGCCTCTGCGAGTTGCCGTTCGATCTCGTCGCGCCGGGCAATCCGGGCGTCGAGTTCCCTGGTTGCGGGCGTGTCCTTGTAGGTCCGGGTGCGGCGCGGCGGCATGGGCGTGATTCTCGCATGCCGATTACGGACGAAGTTCGTGATGCTGGGCGACATGCACCCGACTGCGGCTTGTGATCGTGAATTCATTGTGTAATCGTAGACCACACTTAAGGCGCTAGGTAGAGCCATCAGGCACCCGCGCCGACCCACCTACTCCGCAGGAGATCCCATGCCCAAGCACGCAGACGACGACCCCGTGATGTGCGGCACCCCGACCGCGGCGACCAGGATGTCGGCCGGGCTGAATGCGACAAGTGCGGCATGAGCTACCAGATGCCAGACGTCTTCGGCCAGTACCGCCGCAAGTCCGACGGGCTTGCCGTGATCGTCGGTGGCTGCACTGGCTCGGAGAGCTTCTCCGAGGTCACCTGTCGCCGGGCGGACGGCTCCGGCCACCGCTGGTACGTGCGGCTAGAGAACTTCTGGAAGAAGTACGAGCGGGCCGCCTCATGACCGTCCCGCAACCCGCTGCCAATTGGTACCGCACTCGCAAGCACTGGACCCGCGACCTGGCCCCGTACGTCCAAGGTGGGCACCACGGGCACGCTGCGTGCTCCACCGAATCGAACTCGGTTCAGGTTTGGGACCAGGACGCGATGAACGCCCTCGATGAGCAGTACTTCCGGACCAAGAAGACCGTCGTCGCCAACCTGCCCGAGTGCAAGAAGTGCTACCGCATCCTCGCGAAGGAGGCGACCCGATGAGTCGGGACGTGAATGTCGTCGGT
Source organism: Paractinoplanes ferrugineus (assembly GCF_016862195.1). Classification (GTDB taxonomy): domain Bacteria; phylum Actinomycetota; class Actinomycetes; order Mycobacteriales; family Micromonosporaceae; genus Actinoplanes; species Actinoplanes ferrugineus. Next base: position 5,665 of record NZ_BOMM01000099.1, read on the forward strand.
CGTCGTCTCGTCGAGATAGTCGGTGAGGCCGCCACGATCGCCATGGTCGAAGGTGCGCTCGAAGCGTGGCGCAAGTCGAACGCCATCTTCACCCACGACGTGGTAGCCGCTGTCCTCGTCGGCGCGTTCGAGAACCTGCCCGAGGATCTGCGGGTGCTCGACCTCCGCGCCCCGCTGGATGGGGTGACGGCCGCATGAGCGTCTCCGACCGCCGTCTTCGTCTCGGCCGCGCGCAGGTCTACATCGAGCCCCGCGACGCCTGGATCGGCATGTACGTCGCCCCCAAAGCCATCTACGTCTGCCCCCTGCCGTTCGTCGTCTTCCGCTGGAGCACCCGATGACCACCCACACACTGCCCCGCATCCTTCGCTGGGAAGAACCCCCGCCGTCCACCCACACCCGCAACATGGACGGCGCTCCACCATCGCCCGCATGGCAGGAAGTCGCCGATCAACTACGGCAACGCTGCGGTGAATGGGCACTCGTCGTCGAGAACGCCGGCGCCACCCCCTCCCTAGCCACTCGCATCCGCAACGGTGAGATGGCCGCGTTCCGGCCCGCCGGCGACTTCGAGGCCGCTTCCCGGCAACGAGCCGGTGAGCCGGCAAAGGTGTACGTCCGCTACCTGGGTGACGGCGGTGACGTTCGATGACGACCCCGAGCGACCTTCTCAACCGCGCCGCCGATTTGGCCCCCGTGCCCGACGGCGACACCGACAACACGGCACCCTGGGTCCGGCACTACGCAGCAACCGCCATGGCCGCCTGGGCTGCCTTCCGGCTGGCCGAACGCACCGACCCCGGGCCGCAGCTCGGCTTCCTTGCCCTGCTCGGCACCGCCGCGACAGCCGTCATCACCGCCTTGTCCGTCACGAGCGAGGACGCGCCCCGCGCCCTGTGGGAGCTGAACGCGGACGGCGGCGAGATGAACGGCGAAAGCATCGAGCACCTCGCGGATGTGCTGGAACACCACGGCATCAACCCGGCCGACCTGTACCCGTGGTTTGAGGCCGGCGACTTCACCGCCCCGACCCGGCTGCCGAAGGTCGAGGTGGCGTGATGGCCGCCCTCCTGGCCGAGTCCCTGGAAGCCCTAGAGCGGGTCGGCTGCCAGGTCGACTTCTGTGACGGCCCCACACTGGAGCCTGTCGACATGCGCACCTGCTTCGTATGCGAACTAATCGCGAAACTCCGAGTCGACCAGGGCCTACCGGCCCGCCGCGCCGATGAGCTGACCTGGGCTGAAGCCGAACGGCAGCGCGACGCCGCATACATGCGCCGGGCGGTTGGCCGATGACCATCCGCGAGGTTCACATTCACCGCGCCGACACCACCCGCGACCCGATCGAGCCGGTCGTGATCCGCATCGAGCAGGAGATCCCCCTGCCGCCCTGGGGTGCCGCCGAACAGTCCGCCGCGCTGCTCACCGCTGACGGGAACGCGCTCGCCGACGCGATCTGGGAGTCGTGTCCCGGCGGCACCATCGACGCCCTGCTCGCCAGCCTGTTCGCCCGCAAGGCCAGCCAGTTCCGGGTCCGATTCCCGCAGGAGGCGAAGTCCTAATGGCAACCGAGACATCCATCGAGTGGACCCACCGTGAAGGCACAGTCGGCAAGACGTGGAACCCCACAACCGGATGCGACAAGATCAGCCCTGGGTGCGGTCTGCCGATGTTTCCCGGAGACACTGGCGGTGGTTGCTATGCGCTGACCATGGCGAAGCGCCTCAAGGCGATGGGCCAGACCAAATACCAGAACGACGGCGACCCGCGCACATCCGGCCCTGGCTTCGGGCTCACGATCCACCCCGACACCCTCGATGAGCCGCTGCGGTGGCGCAAGCCGGCCACGGTCTTCGTCAACTCGATGTCTGACCTGTTCCACGCCCGCGTCCCCCGCGACTTCATCGCCCAGGTGTGGGACGTCATGGAACGCACCCCGCAGCACACCTACCAGGTCCTCACCAAGCGGCCCGAACGCCTCACGCACGTCCTGGACGGCCTGCCCGTGCTCCCCAACGTCTGGCTGGGCACCTCGATTGAGTCCGACGACTACGTACGCCGGGCCGACGCGCTACGGGCCGCGCCCGCTGCGGTGCGGTTCATCTCCGCCGAACCGCTGCTGGGTGGCCTGTGGTCGCTGGACTTGACCGGCATCGACTGGCTGATCGCCGGCGGCGAGTCCGGGCCGGGTGCGCGAGTGATGGAGCTCGACTGGGTGCGGCACCTGCTCGAACTGTGCGAGACGTCGGGCACGGCGCCGTTCGTGAAGCAGCTCGGCTCGGTGTGGGCGTCCACGGTCGGCGCTGACAAGAAGGGCGGCGACTGGGGTCGCTGGCCTGACGATCTGCGGGTTCGCGAGTATCCCCTCACGGGCGAGGCGGTGCCCGCGTGAGCACCTGCGACAACACCTCAGTCGGCGTCCTGATCGAACGCGACAACCGCTACCTGATGTTCGAGCGGCAGACGTTCCCGCCCGGTATCGCCCCGCCCGCCGGGCACGTCGACGCTCACGGCGCCCCGGAGCAGGCCGCTACGGCTGAGACGCGCGAGGAGGTCGGCCTGACCGTCACCGGGCTGACCCTGCTCGACGAGGTGTGGCTGCCGAACCGGTGCCGCCGGCAACCCGGCCCCAGCGGCGTAGGCCACCAGTGGACGCTGTTCCGCGCTGAGGTGTCGGGGGTGCTGGACCTAGACCCGCGGGAGGCCCGCAGTCCGCTTTGGTGCGACCCGTCAAACCTGCAGTGGCTGGCCGACAACACCCTCCGAGGCAGCCTGCTGGCCGGTCACGGTCTCGCCTTGGAACCCGCCTGGTGCTTACTCCTGGACCGCCTTGGGGTGATCCGGCTCGGCGGCGCACTGGGCCGCGCCCTGCGACTCGCCCAGACCGAACCGGAGGAGGCCCGGTGACCGTCTACGTCGACAACTTCCGTGCCCCAGCCACCGTCGGCCGTATCCGAGGTCGCTGGTCACACCTGACCGCCGACAGCCCCGACGAGTTGCACGCCTTCGCAGCACGGCTCGGGCACCGCCGCGACTGGTTCCAGGCCCGCTGCAAGTACGCCAGATGCCCCACCGTCGACGGCGTGTGCGCCCACTTCCACTACGACGTCGTGGATCGCAACCGTACGGCCGCGATCGCCCTCGGCGCCGTGCCGATCGACCTTCGCGAGATGGGCGCCCTTGTCTCGGCGCGGCGCCCCCAGTTCCGGAAGGACTCCCCCATGGCCGACAACCAGCCCACACCGACCCCGGTCAACGAGATCGACGACAGCCTCAGCGACGGCGACGACATCGTGTACGCGCCGTGCCAGCCGATCGGTTGTGACGCCGGACGTCACCTGCCCGGATGCGTGTACGCCGAGGCCGACGAGTGAGCAGCACAACCGCCCTGACCGCCCGGAAGCCGCACTACTGCTACAGCTGCCAATGGCGCGCGGTCAAAGGCGACACCCCGATCATCGCTCCCGGTCACCGCTACTTCCGGCAGGTGGCGTTCCCGGGCGACGAAGGCCACGAGCAAGGCACCCAGCCTGCTGTCCTCAACCAGTGCATCGGCTGCGCGTGCGAGATCGACGACGGCGCACACCTTCAGGCCGGCGCCTGCGGCACGTGGTGCTGCGGGACAACACCGTGCGCCCTGCCGTTCGAGAAGGGCTCGCCCGGCCACGAGCACCAGTGCCGTAAGTGCGTGCGCGAGGCGGCGTCGTGAGCCGCTGGGGTGAAGTCAACGTCGGCGGGCACGCCGGCCTCTCCATCGGCGTCATGCGGCACCCGGAACGCAAAAGCCCAGCCCTCATCGAGCACCACCACACACCCCTCTGCCCGGCCTGCCAAACTCAGCGATCCCAGTGGCTCGACTACCGGCTGCCAACCGCTCTTGGATTCGTACACGGCTCCGGCGCCCCGTACGACGTCAGCCCCGCCGGCGTCCGCGACCGGCACCGCAGCCGCTTTCAGGAATGGAAAGACACGATCGCTTTCCACCGTGATCTCATCGCGCGGACCTGCCGGGCACAAGGCCACACAGGCGTCGTGACAGAACCGGCCCCGTTGCCGGTCATCCAGCTTGACCTCCTCGAACTGTTGGAGGCGGCATGACCACCCTGCGCCACGGATACACCCTGCATGACCTGCACGAGCTGGCCAAATCCGCGACCGGAGCTGCAGGTCTGTCCGTCACCGACTACCGGGAACGCTTCGACGAGGCATGGTCCGCCATCGTGGAACACCTATTCACCGCTGAGGAGGCACCCACCGGCCGGGACCTCTGGTACGCCGGCCTCAACGCCATCCGTGACGCGTGGACCACCACCCGCCGTCATCACGGAGCACCTAGCGCTGACAGCTACCGCGGTGCTTTGGGCTCGTCGGTGCGTTACCAGCAGTTCTGGGCCGACACAAAGGTGACACCCGATCACAGCAGCGCGGTGATCGACCGGTATGCGGCCTTCCAAATCTGGCCGGAGCTCGCCAACATTCACCAGCAGACGTTGCTGGCCCACGCTGCCACCTCCGATATCAGTGGGACGGCGAAGGCCCTAGGTGTGAGCGTGAAGGTTGCTCGGGGTCGGCTGAGCCGGGCGAGGGCAGCATTCCGGGCCCTGTGGCATGAGCATGAAACCCCGCCGCCGTTCTGGCATCGGACGCACCGTTCGGCGGATGTGGCCGACCTGGCGCCGTGCGGGACACCATCGGCGTGGGCGCGGCACAAACGCCGCGGCGAACCCGTGGATCAGGCCTGCATCGAGGCTAATCGCGCCTACATGCGGCGGTGGTCGAGGACGGCCGGCGCGACCTCCAGTTTGGTGGCGTCGTGAACCGCTGGCCCGACCCGGTCCGTGACCCGCTACCCGCCGGCCTGCTCACCGAGCAGGACATCAACGACGCCATGGACCTCGCCGGCCGCCACCTCCGCGACCCGGGAGATCCCGAGTTCGACCCGATGGTGTTCGGGCTGCTGTGCGCGGCCCGTGCGGCTCTGGGTGAGTGCGCTGAGGCGCTGCGCATGGAAGCCCAGACGCTCAGCGGCAAGCTCGGCTTCAGCCGGGAATTCGTGGTCGGCCGCGTCTCGGAGGCGGTCACGGCTCGCAGGGTGGCCCGGAAGGTCATCAACGAGCTGCGGAAGTGGCTGCCCGAGGTGACCTATGAGTGAAGCTGAGCGGTTCGAAATCGGCGACGAAGTTGACGTTACGTTCGAGAAATCGATCGTGACAGGAGTGCGCCGCTGGCGAGGCGGCTGCGCAATCACCGTCCTAACCGCAGACACAGAGTTTTCCTTCGACGTGCAGGCGGTAGACACAACGGTCACCAGGACCGGGGTGCGCCACGACCTACTTCGCTGCCTTCAGTGTGGGCACTCGGGTACGCATTGCATCCACGCATCCGAGGTGCCGTCGTAAGTGTCGTCGGCCACGACCTCTCGCACCGCTGAATCACATCCCGCACCAACGACATAGAGCAGGAGGCGCAGATGCCCAAGACGACCATCGGCCTGGCTGAGCTGCCAGAGGTTCCCCACTTCCTCTACCGGCTGTTCGACAGGACTGACACCCTGCTCTACATCGGCATTACCAATGATCCGAAGACTCGCTTTAAGAATCACAGCAAGCTGAAGGAATGGTGGCAAGATGTTGACCCTTCAAAGACCCGCATCGACTTCCATGCCACACGCGATGCCGCGCTGACAGCCGAGGCGAAAGCCATAAAAGTTGAGTTGCCGCTCTACAACGACCATCACAACCCAACCGTCGATACGCCTCTAAGAAAGGCAATCGAGGCCGCAAAAAGTAAGTTCGCAGAGTCGCTAATCAAGCGCATAGTCGGGGGCCAGGAAGACTACGACAACATCCTCAAGGATGCCGCTGAGCAAATCGAGGATGCGAAGTCCGACCCAAACTCGGACTGGTCGCCGTTTTCGGACGATCCAGCGGTCTATGGGGCAGCACTGGCGGCCGAGCGGGCGTCCGGTGACGTCTGGCACTACAAGCAGGCAGCCGAACTACTCCTTGAGGCACTACCGATTGCTCAGGTGGAGCGATGCAGGGCGCGAGCAGTCGCCGACCTCGTAAGCGACGAATACGAGCCACCAGCGTCGGAAGTAGTTTGCGCGACAGCGGGCTATCTCGTCGAAGAGCTCGGTGATGCATACCTTGACGCCCTCGATCCTGAGGAGGCCCGCGGCTGGCGCAAGGCGGCGAGAGCCATGCTTCACCCGCGAGCGCCGCGCCATTATGTCGTGCAGCACGCCGCCGCCTACGCGAAGGCGTTCAAGGCCGAACGATGGTAT
>NZ_BOMM01000100.1 GCF_016862195.1 Paractinoplanes ferrugineus
GCCGTACCGGTCGGCGCGGGCCAGGCGCTCCTCAGGGGGATCAGCCGGGCCGCCGGACTCGCGGTGATCCTGGGCGATGTACTTCAGGGCGTCCACGCGTGAACCGAACCAGATGGGTGCCTCGACGATCGTGGACCAGCCGACGTAGAAGTCCTGGTCCCGTTCGGGCTTGATGACGACGCGGCCCATCAGGACGCCACCGCCGCCGGTAGGGCGGCCAGTTCCCGCAGCCGTTCCTCCACCTGCTCCGTTGTCTGGCCGTGCAGGGTGACCATGTCGTTATCGCCCTGGTCGACCTCCACGTCGAACCGGAACGGTGTGCTCGACAACTCCACGTTCGCCGACGCGCCGGACGGAAACTCGAAGTTCCACCAGCACGGCCCGTTCGAGTAGTGGCCGCGGTCGGTCAGGAAATCGTTCAGCTCGATCACTACGGTTTCCTTTCGATCGTCACAGAAGCGCCCAACGCGCGGGCGACCGCGCCGGCGGTCACCTCAGCGGCGTAGGCGACACTCGCCTCACCGTCCCGGCCGCCGTTCTCATCAAGGTCCGACACGGACAGCACCTGAACGCCGTCGACCAGCAGCTCCACGTTGTTGCGGTCGTGCCAGCGGATCACCACGGCGGTCACGATGTCACCCGGCCCAGTTCCTCGATCGCGGCGAGGATCAGCTTGTCGGCGTCGCGGTAGTCGAACTCACCGTCGAGCTCGTCGTACTCGTTGAACGAGCCGGGTGTGAAGCCGGCGCGGACCAGCGGGGCGTAGATCTCGTGCTGCCAGCCGCTGTTCCCGAAGGGCCGTTTGCCGGAGAAGTCCTGCTCCTGGTCCCACACCTCCAGCAGAAGGGCGATCAGGTAGTCGCGGACCGTCTCGGCGTTGGCGCCGTTGTCCGGCAGTTCCAGGTCGAGCACCCGGCGGGCGGTGGTGCGGTCGATGTCGGTCACTTCGCGCTCGCCATCGCCGAGCCGTAGACGACCCAGCGCACGTCACCGGTCAGGGTGGCTTTGTCGGAGTGCCGCTTGTCGTCCTGCCCGAACTCGTGGGTGAACGTGGCAGAGCCGGTGACGACTGGGGTGATCCGCCAGATGCCGTCCTGGTCGAAGGTGACCTTCAGGACGGTGCCGTCGGAGAAGCCCAGCAGGGCGGGTTCGTCGTCGTTGTGGTTGAACTCTTCGTAGATGTCGCCGTCGACCTCGATCAGGTCGTCGGACGCGCCGTAGATGGCGACGGGCATGGTTCTCCTTCAGGCTTCGATCGGGTCGCAGTCGATGCAGTCGACCGCAGAGGATTGGGGATGAACGGGGCAGATGGCGAGGATCTCCAGGTCGCCGACGACCACACCGATCTCGGCCGCCGCAGCGGCGAACAAGCCCTCCCGTGTCGTCTGGTCGCTGGCGTCCACCCCGTCCGGCACGAGGTCGACGACCCGGCCGTTGTGGCAGACGGCCAAAGCGCCGTCGCGTCGTTCCAGGTGATCGCTCACTGGTCCAGCTCCTTGGTGGCGTCCAGCAGTGGCGCAGACCGGAGCGCCGCGCATTCGGCAATGCAGGGCCCGCAGGCACCGCAGCCCGTGCAGTCACCGCGCTCTAGGTCGATGGGGTTGTCTTCGTCGGCGCATCCGTCGCACCCAATGCAGGTCCCGCACGAGTCGCAGCCTGAGTAGGAGGCGTCATGCTGGGTGACGCGCAGGGGATCAAAGTCCCGGCCTGCGACGGGGATTCGAAGAGCGGTCACAGCGGGCCTTCCAGTTCCTTGGTGGCGTCCAGCAGCGCCTTCTCGGCTGCCACGTAGTCGCCGGTGATCGGGTCCAGCCACACGCCGTCCGACGTCACGGGCTGGTAGGTCAGGTGGCCCGACTCGCCCACGCCTCGGACACGGATCGTGCCCCGCAGGATGTCGGCCACCTCGACACGGCACTGACGGCGCACGCCTGTGCCCGACCAGGAGCGGCCGGGTTTCAGCGGTACGCGGGGCGGGTCGTTGACCATCACAGGACGTCGTCCTCATCGAGGTCTTCTTCGATCGCCTCAGCCAGAGCAACGGCCAAGTCGTTGGTGCCTCGTTCGGCCCAGTTGTCGCCGAGGTCGCGGATGTAGTCGGCCACCTGCTCGTCGCCGAGCTGGGCCAGGCCGGCGTCGGCGAGGGCGTGCGCGATGAGGGCTCCCAGGTGCGCGGCGCCGCTGGTGAGGTCGGGGTCGTTGTCGTTGATGACGCGGCGGATGACAGCGGCGATGTCCATCAGGACTCCTTGATGCCGAGGGCGCGGGCGATGGTCTGCTCGATAGCGGCAGCGGCGGTGAAGGTGCCGCGCCAGAGAGGGTTACCAAGGGCAAGCTCAGCTTCGCCGCGCATCTGCTCGCACTCGTCAAGCACGGCCGAGAGGGCGAAGGCGGCCTTGCTGAGGTCGTTTTCGATGTGGGCGCGGATGGCGTCAGCGAGAGGGCTGGTCATCGGCCGATACCCGCCTCACTGCGCACGGCGGTGTAGCTGTCGATGTGCCCGCACGGGTTCTTCCAGCCGTGCACGCCCAGCCGCCGGGAGCCGTCGTAAGACAGGGTGTCGAACACCTCGCCACGCGGGCCGCCGCACTTCGGGCACTCCCAGAGCAGGGTGACCTCGACAGAGTAGAAGCCCTGGTGCTCTTCGCAGGACGGGATCCGGACGGTCTTAGTGGTGACGGTCATGGTCATCAGGACTCCTGAGTTCCAACTTGATGTGCACACTTAGTGTGCCTAGTCTGTGTGCATGAAGTCAACTGAGTGTGCACTATCGGTAGGCCAACAGAGTTGTGCGATCATGCTGGTCATGGACGAGCGGCACGAACGAGCGCTAGCCGAAGCCGCCGAGCAGTACGAACGCGCTCAGGAAGCCGCCAAACAAGCCAGCAGCAACCTCGCCGACGCTATGCGCGCCGCCTACGCCGACGGCGAGCAGCAGTCCGCCATCCTCCGCGCCGCCAAGCACGTCTGGTCCCGCGAATACCTGCGGGTCGTGCTCGGGCTGGCGAAGCGGAGTGGCAAATGACCAAGCACAGCACCGGCCGCACTTGTTCATCCCACGCCACGCGAGGACTGACCTGTGAGCGCTATGAGGAGTCGCTAAGCGCGGCACGAAGACGATGCCAGATTTGTTCGGGCACCCAGGACCTCGTCATCGACCATGACCACGCCGTGGGGGATTGGGCAGTCCGAGGCATCCTCTGCTCCCGCTGCAACGCCTTCCTCTATTGGATGAAGGGGCCAGCAAAGGACGCGTATCTCGCCAATCCCTGGCATGCCTCCCATCCCGACCACCCAGTGACGCCTGCTATGCGACCGCCCACAACGGCTGCCGTTGACCTCTACGCCAGGCTCGATGAGCTGCGCGAACGGTTCGCAGACGCGCAACGAAATGATCGTGCGGCAATACGACTCACCGCCGAAGCGGTTGCGCTGCGCCTGTTGATCGAGGGGGAAATGCCAAGCAGGGTGGCCGAACGCGCGCCGTTGAGCGTGGCTCACCTCAGGGTCATCGCCCGCAGGGCTGGGTTGGGGCCAGCGCGGCCAGGGCCGAAACTTGGACATCGAGCGCGGCAAAAACTGCCGCTCTAACTGGCAAAGCGAAGAAGGCCCCACCGGAGTAGGGCCTTCCCTCTGCCATCGACACGACTACACCTACCGCGCTGCGTACTTACTCCACAGCCCTTCGACCTGAGCCCGTTCAACCCGGTTGGGCCGCTCGTCGTCCGGGTCGTCGGTTTCGTCGTCACGCCGGAACCAGGCGGCCAACTCGTCGAGGTCGACCACCCCACCCCGGGCTGCCTGCCACGGCTGCGACGCCTGGATCACCGCCCGCAGGTCGGCCGGCGACAGGGACCCGTACCGCTCCACGACGTAGCCGATGGTGTTCAGCGGGCCCTCACCGTCCGGCTGGGCGGCCGGGGCTGCGACGTGGGCCACGAAGACGCCATGGTCGTCGGCGAAGATCGGCTCGCTGAACAGAGGCGTACCGAAGTGGGCGATGTGATGCCCCTGGGCGAAGAACAACAGCAGGTGCTGCTTGCCCAGCTTCAAGCCCGGCCGGCGGGCGTCGATCGCGGCGATGACCGCGTTGGCAGTGGCCGTCATCGCAGGTACGCCTCTCCCGCGCCGGGCGCCAGCACATCGGCCACCGCCGCCTGGTCCTTGCGGGAAGCCCCGGACAGGACCAGCAGGTCACTGGCCCGGCCACCGTCCCGCGACCACTCGGTCCGCACCTGGGCCAGCAACTGTTTCTGCCCGTCCGTGAGTTTGCTGTCGTCGAACATCAGCTGTGCCGCCGATCGTCGCGCTTCGCGGCGCCCTCACGGCGCAGGTCGTTGAACATCTCCGCAGCGAGCGGCAGGACCACCACAGGCTGCTTCGGTCGGTTAATCTTCATCTCGTCTCCTCAGGGGGATATGCGGGTCGCGCCGTCACCTGGACAGTCCGGCGCGGCCCTGCTTCGTTTCGGTCAACTACTGCGTATCTCGCGCGGGCGCCCCAGCGGGTTCACGGCCGATGCACATCGACTTCCCAGTCCGGGTCGATCGCGAAGTCACCTTCGATACGCTCATGCCGCTTCCTCAACCGACGCGATCTCGGTCGGCAGGAGGGTGTGCTCCGGGCGGCTCACGGCACCCTCGAGGACGTCGGCGTACGACAGTTCTTCGGGCCCGCCGACCAGGATGCCGACACCACGATCCTTCGCGGCGAGCACCTGTTTGACGGTGTGGCGGGTTGTGGTGACGGAAGTCCCGTCGGTTCTGATGATGCGGATCATGTTGTCTCCTTCCGCCGGTCGTCTGACCCGCCACCGCGGCGCGCAGCCCTGGGGAAGAAACCGGGGGCAAGGCTGCGCACCTGGGAAGCAGGTCACACCAAAACCGGAAGGGGAGCGTCGGCGCGGGCCAGCAGGTCAGCGATCTCCCTGGCGGCTTCGTTGGCGCGTAGCTCCTGCCGTTCCGCTTCGATCGGCGACCACACGCCCTCCTGCGGTGCGGTCGCCAGGCGGTAGGCGTTGAGCAAACCCTCAAGCTCAGTCACCGGGCCACCGTTTTCCGCAGGAAGCGCACGTCGCCGTGTTGCTCCCAAGTCCAGCTACCCCCAGCAAAACCCCACTGGAACAGCTCTCGGTCGGCGTCGTTCGCCTGCCGTGGCGTGCCGTGCAGCACGATCGACACGACGCGGGTATCCGGGTCCAGATGTGCGACCAACGGCAAACCGTGAGGGCTGGGTGGCCAGGACTTCAGGAGCTGCTCGACAGCCCGGATCGCCTTGTCGTAGGCGGGAACCTCCCGCCGCCACTGGGCTGTGGTCTTGCGGGTCACCGGAACCACCACCCGATCGGACGCCACCCACAGGACAGGCACACCATGCCGCTCGTGGTGGGGGTCATGTCGGCACCGCAGGACAGGCACCGCATCGTGCTGTAGCCGCTCAGTCGAGGCACGACAGCACCTCCAACGACTCTCCGAACACGGCACCGCAGCGCGGGCACTGATGCCCGCCGCACGCGTCGTACTCGGTCATCGCCAGATCGCACGGCCCGCACACGGGGATACCGCGGCGGCCGTTCCACTCGACCTCGAGACCGCCCGGGTTAACGGCCCGGTCACCGACACTCAGGTCCGACGGCAGCGTCCACGGGTCCACAAAGCGGGCCATCACGCCACCACCCGCAGTTCGAACGACCGGATCTGGGCGGCCGGGATCGGCAGCGTTTGCCCCGACCCCAACGGCAGCCCGACCTCCGCTTTGCCGGCCAGCCAGTCGCCGAAAGCAGCATGCGCGGCGGTGGTGAAGGCGGCGTCGGAGGAGATGTGGCCGTAGCTGCTGCTCACGCCGTACTCGACGGTCAGGTAGGTGCGCATCATCGCTTGGCCCTCCCCGTCATCGGGTAGCCGTCGACGCCTTCGGGTTTGTGCAGGGCGGCGGTAACCCGCTCCGGGCGGGGCAGGCGCCGGCGGCGGTCGAGGCGGGTCACCGCCACTCCCGCTTCGACGCGTTGATCGCCGCCCGCTTGTCGTTGCCGCGGGCAGGACGCTTCGGCAGCTTCGGCAGCCGGTCGAGCTCGTCACGGTCGTAATCGGCGGCGGCCGGAACGGTGGCCAGGAACGCGGCCAGGTCGTCGAAGTCGCCGGCGGCCGGGGCGTAGGTGGGGGCAGACATCACGAACACTCCTCAAAAAATGGGGAAGGGTCAGGAGAGGACGAGCAGGCCGCGGTCGGACACGCGCACCCGGGGCCGGGCGGACCTGTCGGTCAGGTCAGGCACGTACAGCAACCCGGCGGCCACAAGGTCAGTGATCTGGTGGGCGACAAACGCGGTGACCTCGACGTGATCGAGGAGGTAGCCGCTGTGGAGCCCGCAGCACAGGCGACCGGCGTCGGCGGCCCGGATCAGGCGCAGGACCTCAGGGTCCAGGTCGGCGGTCATCGTCCAGCGTCCAGCGGCACAGACACACAGTCGAACGGGTCACCCGACCAGTCGGCGTCGAAGCCCTGCTCGCAGTGAAGACGCACCAGCAGGTCGGCCAAGTCCGGGATCTCGTGGTTGAACGACCACAGCAGTCGGGCCCACGCCACCCCGTTCGGGCGGGTCCGCAACACCCCGTCCTCGTCCCAGTAGGCGCCGCCGCGGTCACGGTTGCCGACGTGCTCCCCGACCCAGCGATCCGTGCCCGCCAACTCGGCGGCCTGGACGTAGTCGGTGTAGCGGTCCTCGATGACCCCGGTGGACCCGCGCAGGTCGAACCAGACGGACACCCCTTCGCGGGCCAGGGCTTCGAGGACAGCGGTGATGCGCTGCTGGTCGGTGCCGGTGCGGGCGATCTCTGCGGTCACCGGGACTCCTCGAGCAGGTCGGCGTGACACGGCAAGGACACCACCACCGGCACGAGCAGGTCAGCGACCCGCTCCCGCCTGCCGTCATCCGGCAAACCCAGGGCCAGGTCAGCGAGCTCGGCGTGACCGAGCGCCCGCAACACCCGCACGTTCTCGTCGAGGGTTCGCGTGCTCATCGGGTGGCCTCCCGGAGCCGGCGGGTCACGGTCTCGGTGTCGGCAGTCGAAGCGCGCAGCCAGACGGCGAGGGTGTCACGGTGGACACGGTCGGCGATCTGCTGTAGCTCCCGCAGCGGGTGCGGGGTGGCGTTGATGCGGTTGAGGAGCCAGTTGCGGCCGGCGGGCGGCACCAGGTCGGTGATCTCGGCGGCGACGTCGGGCCGGAACCCCAAGGAGGTCAGGGACTGCTCGAGCTCGACGGCGAGCGGGGAGGGAGCAATGGTCGTGGACGACACGGGTCCTCCGAAGATTGGAAACCGGCCGAGGCTGGGGCGAGAATGCGGCAACCCCGGCCGGAAGCTGATGGGATGCGCTACTGCGCGAGCGCCGCGAGAGCGGCCTTGATGACTGCCTCTGCGTGTCGCAGAGCGGCAGTCGGCGAAAGGCTCACCGAGTGGCGGGTGACTCCGCCGTCGTCGAGGTCCGCGAACGTGATGTCGACGAGGGTGCCGGTGGTGCCACCGTCGGCGGAGTCGTTCCGGACGATCTCGACGCCTACGATGTCGTCGTCGCCGCTTGAGGTGATGTGTGCCTGGTGGAAGAGCTCCCCCTCAGGGCGGTCCAGGCAGAAGCGGCCGGTACACCAGCCGAAGCGGCAGACTGCGGTGGGCTGGAGCTTGACTCCACGAGTGTCGCTACCATCAGCCATGGAACTGCCTTTCCTGTTAGCGCTGGACGGCTAGTTCTTTGGAGGCCCTGGGTCTGGCGCCGGAATCGCCGACACCCAGGGCCTTCGCTTGTTCTGGGGGTGCTTACTTGGCTGACCTTACTACTGTCTATGTAAGGCTGCAAGCGCAGAAAGATGCCACTTCGGCATCCCCCGGCCTAGGTACTCCCCGTGCTAAGGAGCCGCCGATGGGAGCATGATCGGAGCGCTAACAGGAGAGGGGTCTGCCATGAGTGATGCATGGGCCAGTAGTTCTGACCGCTACACCGCACCGCAGGAAACGGATGCCTGGGCCGGCGACGCGGCAGCGCAAGGCAAGGTCGGAACGCAGCGGCTACTCGTCGTCGAGACCGGGCCGCCAACCCAAGAGGTGAGTAAAGCTCTTGGGCTTGCCGAGGGTGATCAGGTCGTGGTGCGCCGCCGGCTCATACTCGCCGACGATCAACCCGTGGAGATCGCCGAGTCCTACTACCCGGCCAGCGTCGCCGTCGGGACTCCGCTCGCCGAGCACAAGAAAATCCGCGGCGGTGCAGTACGCGTGCTCATCGAGGCCGGCCGGCGGCTCGATGAGTCTGTGGAACACGTCACCGCTGAGCGGGCTGGGGAGTCTGCGGACCTGCTCCAGGTTGACGCCAACGAGCCGCTCATCGTTCAACGGCGCGTCAGCAGCACCGACGGAATAGGTCCATCCGAGTACGCCGTAAATCGCATGGTCGCCGCCCGAACTGTCGACCTTGAGTACCGGATGCGGAACACGCCCAAGTGACCGCGCCGCTTCCTATGCCCAATGACGGCGTCCGTCAGCGGCAGCAGCAGATTGCCGCGAACATCCGCGCCCTCATCTTGTCCGGCGACCTCATGCCTGGTGACAAGCTTCCTTCGACCACCGAACTTATGGCCGAGTACAACGTCGCGAACCAAACCGTGCAACGCGCTCTCAACATCCTTAAGAACGAGAAGTTCATCGAGTCCCATAAGGGCAAGGGCATTTTCGTAGCTGCCCGAGCACCGCAAGTAGTTCGCGCTGGCCACTATCCGGTCGCGCCCGCGCAGGGGCAGCCGTACCCGTGGATCACCGACCACGCTAACCAGGGGCGGCGCGGGAGCAGCGACCTCATCTCGGTCGGCGAGACCCCCGCGCCCGCTCAGGTCGCCGCAGCATTCGGCATCGACAAAGGCACTGCGGTCGTGACGCGGCACCAGTTACTCAAGCTCGACGGTGAACCGGCGGAATTGGTATGGCTCTACTATCCAGTAGAGATAGCCCGCGGCACCCCCCTGGCCGAGCAGAAGAAGTTCACGGGAGGGTCGCCGCGCGTGCTCGCAGACCTCGGCTTCCCACAGCGAGGCGCCATCGACCAGGTTGGGACAAGGCTGGCCACAGTCGAGGAGTTCGTGGCCTTGGAGTTGCCAGAAGATATGCCTGTCCTGCGAACCTTCCGGGTGGTATTTACCGATGACCAGCGACCTGTCGAGGTGCAGGTCATGGTAAAGGCTGGCCAGCAATACGAGGTCCAGTACCGGCTGTCGGAGAACGGTGACTAGCGCCCGCCCTGCCGACTGCGAGATTTCGCGAAACCATGCGATTCTGAACGGGTGAAGGACCCTTACCTGCAAGAGTGGCTACTCGCTCCGGACGGGGTAGCCACTCACCTCCGGTTGCTCCGGGGCGCCCAGACCGGCCGCGATTTCGCCGAAGCGGCCGGTATGCGACCGGCGAAGCTGTCGAAACTCGAGCTCGGCCAGCAGGTGCCCACCGAAGAGGACATCCGGCAGCTCGTCGCCGCAGGCGGGGGCGCGCAGACTGACGCCGACCGGCTGGTAGCAAAGCTGCGGCAGATGCCGGCCGTTCGCAGCGAAGGCGAACGGCAGCTCCGGTTCAGCCAGGTGGCTGCACAGCGGCGCCTCAACGACAGACTCCGCAACGCCGGCCACGTGCGCATCTTTGAATCCCTGTACCTACCGCGCCCATTTCAGCAGCTTCACTACTCGCGGTTCGTGATCGCCCAGCTAGGGCAGGCGCACGGTTCAACCGAAGGATTCGACCAGGCTGCTGCCGTGATTGCCGGCAGCGCACAGCACCTCCATGATCCGGCCCGGCAGTTCGATGTGATCGTGTCGGAGGCAGTGCTGCGCTGGCAGATGCCTGATCCTGCCGCAAACCGCCACCAGCTGGAGCACCTCCTGCAGCTGATGGCGCTACCCAATTTGACGCTGAGGGTCGTCCCGCTCGACACCCAACTACCGGTGCAGCCGAGCGCAAGCTTTGCCCTGTATGACCAGGCCGGCTACCTCGACTCACTCACCGAGGGTGCCCAACTGACCGGGACCAGCCTGGGCGGCCACGTGAGCCTCATGCAAAGGCTCAGCGACGCATCGGTGGATGGTCGGCAGACGCGATCAATCATCGAAGCAGCACTCGGGCGCTTGTAGACCCCTGAAGAGGCCACCTCCATGAGAACCGAGATCGACGACGCCGAGTTCTGGCGACAGCTGGATACGTTCCAGCAGTCCGCGTTCCGGCTCGAGCAGCAGCCCGCATACGAAGTCGACTACGAGGACGAGGTGTACGCCTCATTCCTGCGCGGGCGACCCGTACCGCCGACCGACAGTCCCGCCCTGGCCGACTGGATGAAGCTGGTCGCACGGCACACCGGTCACGGCAGGACGATGAGCCGAGTGCGGATCGTCGACGACCCGATCACCGACTATCAGCGGTGGCTGCGCTGGGGCGACTGGTGGAACGTCGAAGCCGGCGAGGTCATCCGATATCTTCCCCGGGCCCTGGCGATACGTGGAGGCCTGTTCCCTCCGGCCGAGGGTCCTGATTGGTGGCTGTTCGACGACCGGCGGCTAATGCTCACCTGCTACGACAGCGAGCATCGCCGGACGGGGATCGAGCTCGTCGAGGACGATCCGCTGGTGCAGCGGGCAAGGGAATGGCGGGCAGTCGCCATCGCCTTGGCGCGAACAGCAGAGTCCTGACCATGGCCCGCACCTCGAGGTGCGGGCCGCTGCATGTCCGGGCTACGGCCGCCACGACGCGGCAGGGACACCGGAGAGGTCGGGGCTGAAACCGAGCGTGCCCGCAGTCGACTTGACGTCGAACACCAACTGCCCGGCACGTTTCTGCCCTGCGGGGAGACCGTTCGCGCCCTGCAGCGGGCTCGTGGTGCAGCCGGTGAACCCGGCCAGGTCCGCAGTGGTGCCATCGTCGGCCAGCCACTGGAACTCGCCGCCGGAGAAACTGAACTCACCCGAAGTCACCTCCACCAGGACGTCGGCGATCACGAACACCCCGTTCGCCGGCGGGTCCCAGTCGGCGCCGCACGCGGTCTTGCGGGTCTTCAGGGATCGGACCGTCACCCGCACCGTGCCGTCCTGAACAGGCACCGTCGCCGCGGTGCCGGGCTTCAGGCCGAGCTGGGCGGACGCAGACGGTGATACAGCGGCCGAGGGCGCCTGCGACGCCGGAACGGGAGCAGCGGGAGCCGCAGGCTTCGGATCGCTGCTCCCACACGCCGTGACAGCGCCTACGAGCAGGACGGCGAAGGCGGGCGCCCAGAGGCGGGTGTAGGTGATCACGTCAGGGCCACCTTCACGCTGCCGGAGAACATGGAGTCGTTGAGCTTGATCGCCGTCGGCTTCGTACCCTTCGGCACGTCGTACACGAGGGTGACCTTCACGCTGTTGCCCGGGTTGATGTCCAGGAACAGGGTGTTCGTCTCCGACACGCCAGCCGCGGCGGCTTCGTCGTTGCTGTACTCGGTGCCCTTCGCGTCCAGGAGTTTCTGCAGCGACCCGTCGAAGCCCTGCTCCTGCTTACC
>NZ_BOMM01000101.1 GCF_016862195.1 Paractinoplanes ferrugineus
CGATGGCCACCAACAACGCCTACCGGATCACCATCACCCCGGGCACCGGCGGCGGCTCGACGACCGACCTCGCCGGCACGTACCGGATCACCAACGCCAACAGCGGTCTGCCGCTGACCCCGCTCAATGCCGGAACCGCGTGGGGTACCGCCGCCGTGCAGGCCACCGGCGGCAGCTCCGCCCAGGTCTGGACCCTGGCCCCCGCGGGAAACGGTCAATACAAGATCGTCAATCAGCTCAGCGGCCTGGTGCTCGGCATTCAGAACGCCTCGACCAGCGCGGGCGCGGCCGCCCTCGTCTGGGGTGACACCGGAACCACCGACCACCTGTGGACCGCCACCGCGGACGGCGCCGGCCACTACAAGATCTGGAACGCCGGCAGCGGGCTGCTCCTCGGCGTCGCCAACATGAGTACCGCCGCCGGGGCACAGGTGCTCCAGTGGAGCGACACCGGTACGGCGGACCACCTGTGGACGCTGACCAAGGTCTGATCAGCGGCCGGCGGTGACCTCACGACGCCCACCGGCTCGTGGGGTCACTTCCGGCCGGGCTTGTCCGGGTGCGGGTGCTTCGGCGCCTTGCCCGGCCGGGGCGCGGCGGGCGGGGCCGGCCGAGCCTTCGCGCCGCTGCCCTTGCGCGCCACCGGAACCACCCGCACCGCGGACTCCTTCGTGGACGTCGACACACCGGGCTTGACCGCGCCGGCCGCAACCGTGCCGCCCGCAACCGTGCCGGTCGACGCGGTGCCAGTCGACGCGGTGCCGGTCGACGCGGTGCCGGCGTCGGCCAGGCCGGCCTTGACCGGGCCGGATGTCGGCGTGCCGGTCGGCACCGCGCCCGCCTCCGCAGGCTGAGCCGGTCCCTCCTCGGCCCACCAGGCACCGCCCGCGAGCAGCAGTCCGGTGACCACGCCGGCGGCGATCAGCGTCGCCCGGCCCCGACGGCGGGTGGTGACCGCGGGCAGCGCGACGGTCGGGGCGGCGACGCTGCGCAGCAGAGCGGACGACGGCAGCCCGGCGATCTCGCCGAGCACCTCCGCGACCTCGATGGCGCTGGGCCGGTCGGCGGGCCGCTTGGACAGACAGCGGGACACGAGCCGGACGACCGCGGGCGGCAGGCCCGGGAGCACCGGCAGAGGCGCGGGTTTCGCGTAGACGTGGGCCTTGACCATCTGGGTGACGGTCGACGCCTGCCACGGCATCTGCCCGGCCAGCGCGAGGTACATCACCAGGCCGAGGGCGTACACATCGGTCGCCGGGCGGACCGGGCCGCCCTCGACACGTTCCGGCGCGAGATAGGCGGGCGTGCCGAGCAACCGGCCGTCCTGGTCGTCGAACGCGCCGACGGCGGCCGAGATGCCGAAGTCGACGAGCTTCACCCCGGCGCCGGTCACCATGACGTTGGCGGGTTTCACGTCGCGGTGCACGATGCCGTCGAGGTGCGCGGCCGCCAGGGCGGCGGCCACCTGCGCGCCGACCAGGGTGGCCACCTTCCAGGGGAGCCGGCCGCCGGTCAGCATGTCGGCCAGGGTGCGGCCGTCCACCAGTTCCATCACGACGAACGAGAGGGTCCGTCCGGCGTCGGTGAACTCGCCGTAGTCGTACACGGCGACGACGTTGGTGTGCCGCAGCCGGGCGGCGGCCCGGGCCTCGTCACGGATCTGCCGGCGCTGATCCGGGTCGCCGGCCAGCGCCGCGGACAGCACCTTCACCGCCACCTCGCGGCCCAGCACGTCGTCGTCGGCCCGCCAGACGACCGACATCCCGCCCTGGCCGAGCCGCTCCCGGAGCCGGTAACGACCGGCGATGAGTTGTCCGCACTCCACGGCGCTCCCGGTTCCCGATCCGGCCGGGGCGAAACCTATCGACCGAGACCGGTGGCCAGATCGGCGACGGTATGTGCCTGGATGCCGGAAACCTCGCCCTCGGTGTAGCGGCTCGCCACCGCGCGGACATGATTCTCGGCGGTGTCGGCCAGCCCGTCGTAGACGGCGACGAACAGGTCCCGGGCCGGTTCCCGCAGCCAGCCCCGGGGCAGCAGGCGCAGCGGCAGATGCGGGTCGAGAATGGGCAGCCGGCGATAGGTGTCCATCACCTCGGTGCGGGCGCGGACCGCGTCGGTGCCGGCCACGTCGCCGCCCCGGCTCCGCGGCACGGCCGGGCGCCAGCGCCGGATGAACGCCTCGTACTGCCGGGCGATCTCCTCGGTGTCCCAGGCGTCGAGCGGGTTGCGCCGCACCGCCGCGTCGAGCTCGACGTGGCCGGCGCGAAAGACGGTGAGGGTGCCGAGGGTCAGCTCGGCGAGCCGGGCCCGGGTCTTCGCGCTGAGGTCGTGCGGGGAGATCCACAGGCCGTCGTAGAGCGGCGCGTAGCCCATCCACCGCAGCTGATCGCGTAACCCCCGCCGCGAGTTGCCCTCCTCCTGCGGCATCGAGAAGGCGATGAGCGTCCACTGCCCGTCCCAGGGCGGGGCGTCGGAGGCGACCAGGATGGCACTGCCGCCGATCGCCAGGAACGCGGCGGCCGCCGTGGTGAGCCGATAGGAGCTGTGCCGGCCCTGGCGACGGCCTTCCAGCACGCCACGGCGGGCGAGGCGGCTGATGGCGGTGCGCGCGCCGGCCGGGCTGACGCCGGCCTCGGCCAGCAGCGTCACGATGGCGGCGGTCGGCAGCCACGCCCGGGTCCGCAGCGTGTAGTCGGCCATCAGGGTCACCGCCAGGCCCTGCGGCGAATTGCCGGCCTGCCGGCGCGGCAGCCGCACGGATCCGGGCGAATCCTCCGGGAAGATCTCGTCGATTTCGTACGGGCTGGTCACCGCCCTGACTTTACGGGCCGGCCGGCGCAATTGATCGAGACATGTCGATTGACAGTTTTTTGTTCGAGGTGGAGTCTTTGTGTCACACGACGGTGTGGACCGGGCTTCGCGCGACCGCCACCTTCGCGTGCCTCCCGCTCCGCACCTGCTACCACGAGCCGCGCCCCGGCGCGGACCGAAGGAGACAGGCAATGAAGATCAGACGGAGACTCCTGCTCGCCGCGGCCACCTCCCTGGCCGTCGCCGGGCTGGCCGTCCCGGCCGCGCAACCCGCGTTCGCCGCCTCGCTGACCGAGGTCACCAGCTTCGGCAGCAACCCGGGCGGCATGCGGATGCACATCTACGTCCCGAACACCCGCCCGACCGCGCCGGCCATCGTCGTCGCCATGCACGGCTGCGGCGGCTCCGGTCCCGGGTTCTACTCCAGCAGCGAGTTCGCCTCGCTCGCCGACCGCTACGGATTCCTCGTCATCTACCCCTCGGCGACCCAGCAGGCCGGTTTCGGCAACTGCTTCGACACGTGGTCGGACGCCGCCAAGCGACGCGGCGGGGGCAGCGACCCGGTGTCTATCGTCTCGATGGTCAGCTACGCCGAACGGCAGTACGGCGGCGACGCCAACCGCGTCTACGCGACCGGCAGCTCCTCCGGCGGCATGATGACCAACGAGATGCTGGCCCTCTACCCGGACGTCTTCAAGGCCGGGGCGGCGTTCATGGGCGTGCCGTTCAACTGTTTCGCCGGCGCGTCCGACTATCCGCCCGGCACCAGCAAGTGCACCGGCGGCAGCATGGACCGCACCCCCCAGCAGTGGGGCGACGCGGTGCGGCAGGCCTACCCGGGGTACACCGGACCGCGCCCGCGGGTGCAGCTGTGGCACGGCACGAGCGACACCCTGGTGCCGTACTCGCTGTTGCAGGAGGAGATCGA
This sequence comes from Paractinoplanes ferrugineus, assembly GCF_016862195.1. Lineage (GTDB taxonomy): Bacteria > Actinomycetota > Actinomycetes > Mycobacteriales > Micromonosporaceae > Actinoplanes > Actinoplanes ferrugineus. The sequence continues at coordinate 3,743 of NZ_BOMM01000101.1, forward strand.
GCAGTGGACCAACGTGTTCGGGGTCAGTCAGACCCCGACGTCCACCGACACCCCGCAGTCGGGCTGGAACCGCCGCCGCTACGGCGACAACATCGAGGCCTACAGCATCCAGGGGGCCGGGCACAGCCTGCCGAGCAGCGGCATGGCCGCGTACGCCATCGGCTTCTTCGGTCTCACCGGCACCACCACGCCGCCGACCACGCCGCCGACGACCGGCCCCACGACACCGCCGACCACACCGCCCACCACGCCCCCGACCTCGGGGCCGACGACGCCGCCCAGCACGCCGCCGTCGTCCGGCGCGTGCCGCGTGACGGCCGCGGTCAATGCCTGGAACAGCGGGCTTACCGAGAACCTGACGATCACCAACACCGGCAGCTCCGCGGTCAACGGCTGGTCCCTGGTCTTCACCCTCCCGGCCGGGCAGACCATCACCTCCGGCTGGAACGCCACCTACGCCCCGGCCGGCGGGCAGGTGACCGCCCGCAACGTGAGCTACAACGGTGCGATCCCGGCCGGCGGCTCGATCTCCGTCGGGTTCCAGGCCAGCCACACCGGTAACAGCGGGGCGGCCGGCTCGTTCGCCCTCAACGGCAGCGCCTGCACTACGGCCTGACAAGGTGGAAGGGTGCCGCCGGCGTCCTCCGGCGGCACCCTCATCCCCCTGCGCGCACCGGCCTCCGTCAGGACACGGTGCAGGCCAACGCCGGTGTGGACGGCGTGCCCGAGGCGAGGAACCCGAACGTGGCCGAGGCGCCGGCACCGAGTGCCCCGTTCCACGAAACGTTGCTCACCGCCACGGCCGACTGCTCGCTCACCAGCGATCCGTTCCACACCTGACTGATCGTCTGCCCGCTGCTCAGCGGCCAGCGGACCGTCCATCCACTGATCGCCGAACTGCCGGCGGTCACCTTCACCTCACCCTGGAACCCCCCGGACCAGGTGCCGGTGGTGCTGTAGCTCGCACTGCAGCCACCCACCGGGGACGGTGACGACGACGGCGACGGCGACGGAGACGACGAGGGGGACGTCGACACCGAGGGCGACGGCGAGGGCGACGTGGTCGTCCCGCCGGCCGGGGTGAACTGCCACCAGTTGACGTTCATCAGGTAGCCACTTCCCCCGGTGAACCGTAGGTAGAGGTCATGGGTGCCGGTGGCACCGCTGACCGGGCAGGTCACCGACGAGAACGCCTGCCAGCCACCGGTGCCGGGGACGGTGCAGGTGCCGGCCAGGGTTCCGGTCGGGCTGTCGAGGCGTACCTCCACCTTGCCGCCACTCGCGCCGGAGGCCGCCCGTACGGTGAAGGAACTCGCTCCCGCACCGAAACCGACCCCCTTGACCTTGACGTAGTCGCCGTTGTCGATGAAGCCGACGTTCATGCCACCCTCGGTGGCCGGCTCCGTCTCGACCCCGCTCTCCCACGCGATCGTCTCGGCCTCCTGCCGGACGTACGGATTGAGCGTGCCGATCTGGGGTGCACCGGTGGTGGTCATGTTGATCGTCGGGATGGTGCCGTCGGATCGGTAGGCGAACTTCTCGACGGCCACCGAGCGGGTGTAACCGCCGCCGCCGGGCAACGCGCCGTTGTGGTAGAAGAAGTACGACCCGCCGTTGAAATCGATCACGCCGGGATGGTTGGTGAAGCTGCTCCCCTGGGTCGGCATGATCGTCCCGCGGTAGGTCCAGGGCCCGGTCGGCCCCGTCCCGGTGGAGTAGGCGATGAACTCCGAGCAGCACTTCGCGGCGTAGACCAGGTAGTAGAGGCCACTACGCTTGTAGACCCACGGCCCCTCCTCGAACAGGGTCGGCCGCTTGGCGTCCCCGGTCCGGGTGCCGAAACCGGCCGTGGTCAGCTGGATCTTCGTGGGACTGCCCGAGTACGACGTCATGTCGGCGTTGAGCTTGACGTACCAGAGATCCGGGTTGCCCCAGTAGAGGTAGGCCTGGCCGTCGTCGTCGACGAACACGGTCGGGTCGATCTGGCCGTTGCTGACCAGGGGTTTGCCGATCGCGTCGGTGAACGGCCCGGTGGGGCTGTTCGAGACGGCGACGCCGATGCCCATCGCGCCGGTGGCCCGCACGGTCATCGGCACGTACCAGTAGAACTTGCCGTTGCGGTAGACCGTCTGCCCGGCCCAGGCGTTGGAGCTGGCCCAGCTGAAACTGGCCAGGTTCAGCGGGGAACCGTGGTCGGTCCAGTTGACCATGTCGGCCGACGAGTAGACCCGCCACTCCTTCATCGTGAAGTAGGTCGAGTTGTCCTCGTCGTGTCCGGTGTAGAGGTAGACCCGGTTGTTGTAGACCAGCGGGGCCGGGTCGGCCGTGTAGATGGTCTGCACGATCGGGTTGTCGGCCCGGGCCGGTGCCGGTACGAAGCCGAGAACGGCCAGTACCGGCAACAGCACGGCGAGGAGTCGGCGCCTCATGCCGCGGAACAGGTGGTCGACGGAACGCTGTTGGTGCCGTTCCAGGTGCCGAGGAAACCGAACGTGGTGGACGCACCGGCACCGAGGGCGCCGTTGTAGGTCTCGTTCGTCACGGTCTGCGCCGAGCCGCTGGCGGTGTTACGGCCACCCCAGATCTGGGTGATCGTCTGACCGTTGGCGAACGTCCAGCTGACCCGCCACCCGTTCAGCGCGGTGGCCCCCGCGGTCACCTTGACCTCGGCCTGGAAGCCACCCTGCCACGAACCGGTGATCTGGTAGGTGGCGGAGCAGGCGCCCGGCTCCCCGGTCGGGCCGGACGTCGGCGGGCTGGTGGGCGGACTCGTCGGAGGACTCGTCGGGGGCGAGGTCGGCGGCGAGGTCGGCGGCGAGGTCGGGGGCGTCGGCGACGTGGTCGTGGTGCTCGGCAGCGAGGTGAAGAACTTCCAGATCTCGCCGCCGGTCCAGGTCCGGGCGCCGCTGGTCTGCGTCGTCCCGTCCACCGGCTCCGGGGTGTGGTCGCCGTCGAACGCCGCCCATTCCACCGGGTAGCCGGGCTTGCAGCCCGAGTACTGCGTGATGATGTGGGTCAGGCTGCCCTGCGAGGGCTCCCGCGGGCTCTGCGCCGTACATCCGTTGTTGCGCACGAAGGTGTCGCGGATGGACCGGCCGAGCGAGATGTTCAGCACGCTGTCGTGGATGCCGTGGATGCCGAGGTACGCGACCGGCTGCGTGCCCGGGCTGCACCCGCTGAGGTTGGCCCCGGACATCACCGCGACCGCCCGGAAGACGGTGGGGCGGGCACAGGCGACGGCGTAGCTCATCGAGCCGCCGTAGCTCCAGCCGGTGGCGAACAGCTGGGTGGTGTCGACGCACAGGCCGCCCTCGATCAGCGAGGTCAGGTTGTCGACGAGGGTCAGGTCACGGTTGCCGGTGTTGGCCCAGCCGTTGTCGATGCCCTGCGGCGCGACCAGGATCGCCGAGTTGTTCGACTGTCCCTGCAGGCCGTAGTAGCCACCGCTGACCACGTTCTGCGCGCTTCCGTTGAGCCAGTGGAAGGCGAAGATCAGCTTGTACGGCTTGTTGCGGTCGTAGTTGTCGGGCACGCGCAGGATGTACGAACGGTTCTGGCCCCCGCTGTTGATCGTCTTGGTGCCGCTGGTCAGCGTGGGCGCCTTGCCGCAGCCGGCGGTGGTGGCCGCGTCGGCGGCCGGGGCCGTGGCGTTGATCGTCAGCGCCACGGCCGCGGCCAGTAGGGCCGCCGCCGCTCCGCCGGCGAGCTTTCGGATGTTCCTCACGATTCCTCGATTCAGGAGACGGCGAACTGGTTGACCGTCACCGAGCCGCCGAGCGCGCTGGTGGCGTAGTTGAAGACACCGAACCGGTAGCCCATGAAGAACTGCCAGTCGCTGTTCAAGGTGAACGCGGGCCCGAGGTTGGTGAAGGTGCTGCCGTTGGTGCTGTACGAGAAGGTGGCCGTACGCCCGCTTCCGGGTTGGATGTTGGCCGTGACCCGAAGCCAGATCTTGCCGCCGGAGACCGATGCCCCGGCCGCCTCGGATCCGGTGCCGGTCGTGGTCCAGCCGTTCGTCGACATGGTCAGGCCGTTGGTCATCGACACCCGGGTGGTGCCGTTGTCCTTCCGGATGCCGATCCACGCCGACTGGTCCCGCAGCATGGCGAGTCCCGAGCGGTCCCCGTTGGCCATCGCCGAGTAGTCGAGCTGAACCGTCGCCGTCGACGACGGTCCCTGGATGCGCCGGGTGAGCGTGTTCCGGGCGTTGTAGAGGTCGTTGGTCACGGTGGCGGTGTTGAGCCGCAGGCCGTTGCCGACGCTGAACTTCGTCGTGTCCGGGTTGTGGTTCCACTCCCACTGCGGGCCCAGGGTGCTCGCCGTGAAGTTGTCGGTGCCGGTCATCGAGGCCAGCGGGTGCCACGGCAGGTTGGGCCGCGGGTAGCTGTTGCCCCACCGGCCGTTCACCGTCTGCAGCACCGGCCAGCCGTCGCCGCTCCACGAGATCGGGGCCATGGTCGGCATCCGGCCACCGGGGTAGGCGTCGGTGAAGGCCATGTAGTACCAGTCACCGTTCTGGGTCTGCACGAGGCCGCCCTGGTGCGGCACGCCGCCGCCGGAGATCGGGCCGGGCAGGTTGAGCAGCACCTGGCGCTGTTCGTAGGGGCCGAACGGGCTGGTCGAACGGAGCACGTACTGGCCGTTCGCCGGCCGGGTGAGCCAGATGTAGTAGTAGTTGCCGCGCTTGTACATCCGCGAGCCCTCGAGGGTCCCGATCGAGGACGGCGTCGTGTAGACGGTCTGCGAGCGGACCTCGGAGGTCAGGTCGGACGACAGCTGGGCGACGCTGATCGTCGAGTTGCCGTAGGCGACGTACGGGGTGGCGCCGTCGAACAGCATGCCGGCGTCGTAGTAGCACTTGTTGATCCGGGCCTTCTTGCTCCACCCGCTGCCGGCCGACTTCGACGAGTACACGTAGGTGCGGTTGAACTCGGTGCACCCGAGCCAGTAATAGGTCGAGTCGCTCTGCCGGTAGTTGAAGGCCGAGGCCCAGATGCCCTTGACGTACGCCCGTGAGCCGTTCAGGTCGTAGGCGGCGTTGTCGAAGTCCAGCCGCGGCACGGAGTGGCCCGCGTACTCCCAGTTGACCAGGTCGTAGGAGCGCAGCACGGGCGCGCCCGGGGAGTAGTGCATGGTCGACGCCGAGTAGTAGTAGACGTCGCCGACCCGGATGATGTCGCCGTCCGCGAAGTCCTGCCAGACCACCGGATTGGTGAAGGTGGACGGCGCGTTGACCGGCGGCGTCGTGGGCGGCGTGGTCGGCGGGCTCGTGGGCGGGCTCGTCGGCGGCGTGGTCGGCGGGGTCGTCGACGGCGGCGGTGACGACGGGGTGGTCCCGCCGGTGCAGGCCACGCCGTTGAGGCTGAAGCTCGACGGGGCCGGGTTGCTGCCGGTCCAGCTTCCGTTGAAGCCGAAGTTCGCCTTGCCGCCGGTGGCGATGGTGCCGTTGAACGCGGCGTTGGCCACGGTCACCTGGGCACCCGACTGGGTCACGGTGCCGTTCCACAGCTGGGTGACGGTCTGTCCGGCGGCGTACGTCCAGGACAGCTGCCACGCGGTGAGCGGATCACCGAGGTTGGTGATGGTCACGTCGGCGCCGAAGCCGCCCTGCCACTGGTTGGTCACGGCGTAGTCGACCTGGCAGCCGGCGGCGGCCTCGGCGGAGGTGGCGACCGCGGTCAGGCCGCCGGCAACGGAGATCGCGAGGGCGGTCGCGAGCCAGGATTGTCTCTTCATGGGTGTGCTCCTCGTTCAGGGGCGCTCTCCGGCCCTGGGGAGCTGGGCCGGAGAGCACGGGGAGTACGGACGGCTAGCCGGCCGCGCAGGTGGGCGTGGCGGTCGGGCCGGCACCGGTGCCCTGGAAGCCGAACTCGGTGGTGCCACCGGCGGCCAGGGAACCGTTGTAGCTGACGTTGCGGAAGCTGACCGTGCCGGTGGTGCCGCTGTTGGTGGCACTCCAGGCGCTGGTCACCGCGCTGCCCGAGGGCAGACCGAGGCTCACCGTCCAGCCGTTGACCGGGGCGGAGCCGGCGGTCACCTTGACCGACGCGACGTAGCCGCCGTTCCAGGAGTTCAGGGTCACGCTGGCGGAGCAGGCGCCGGTGCCGGGGTTGTCGGTCGGCGGGGTGGTCGGCGGCGTCGTCGGGGTGCTGGTCGGCGGCGTCGTCGGCGGGGTGGTCGGCGGGGTGGTGGTGCCGCCCGAGTTGAGGGCGTTCAGCACCGCGGTGTAGGCCGCCTTCTTGTTGCCGGAGTTGTCGAACAGCAGCGGGTTCTCGCCGGTGCGCCACGAGTCGCTGTCGCGGATGCCCCAGACGGTGATGCCGGTGCACCGGGACACGGCCAGGCAGGCCTTCGTCACGGTCGAGTAGATGTTGGCCTGGTTACCACCCTGCGCCACGTCCAACTCGGTGATCTGCACGTCGACGCCCAGATCGGCGAACCGCTTGAGGTTCGACTGGTAGTCACCCGGAATGCTCGTACCCAGGTGCGACTGGAAACCGACACAGTCGATCGGCACCCCACGCGCCTTGAAGTCCTTGACCATGTTGTACACACCGGTCGACTTCGCATTCACCCCGTCGGTGTTGTAGTCGTTGTAACACAACTTCGCATTCGGGTCCGCCGCCCGAGCCGCCTTGAACGCCGCCTCGATCCAGTCGTTACCCGTCCGCTGCAAGTTCGAGTCACGCCGCGCACCACTACCACCGTCGGCGAACGCCTCGTTCACCACGTCCCACGCATAGATCTTGCCCTTGTAGTGGGTCGCGACCTTGGTGACGTGGTTCATCATCGCGCTGCGCAGCGCGGAACCCGACATCGACTGCGCCCAGCCGGGCTCCTGCTGGTACCACAGCAGGGCGTGGCCACGGACCTTGGCGCCCATCGAGATGCCCTGGTTGAGGATGCGGTCGCCGTTGGTGTAGTTGAAGTTGTTCTGGGACGGCTCGGTGGCGTCCCACTTCATCTCGTTCTCCGGCGTGACCGAGTTGAACTCGGTCGTCAGGATCCGGCTGAAGGTGGCGTCGCCGAGTTTGCTCGCCGGGATGGCCGCACCGAAGTAGCGCCCGGTCTGGGCGGCCGAGGCGCCGAGGGTGGAGGCCGCGTCCGCGGTGCCGATGACGGCGACGCTCGCTGCCACGACGACACCGACGGCGGCGGCCGCCAGCAGCGCTGCTCGGCCGTGCCTGGGGATGGACATGCGGGGAACCTTTCGAGAGACGGAAATACACGGTAGAAAGGCTGGGGCTGCCCTTCACCAGTGAAAAGTGAACGTTAACAGGTCGATGTCTCGGATGTTACGGGAGCGCTCCCACCAATTCAAGCAATTGTTCGTGCCACCGCGCTCACCTGGACATACGCCGAGGATGCGCGCTCGTAACAGTTTTCAGTGCGTCTTATTTATCGCGTCGCGAAATACCGCATGCAATTGATAGAGTTGAATTGCTTTCAGCACCGCTCGTAGCATCCCCGGAAATACCTCGTCCTCGGGAGCCGACATGAGAACACCCACCGTTTCCGGCCGGCGGAGCCTCGCCCTGATCCTGCTGATCATGGCGCTGACCGCCCTCGGCATGGCGGTCCGCGGGCCGGCCGCCTCC
>NZ_BOMM01000102.1 GCF_016862195.1 Paractinoplanes ferrugineus
CAACCCGGGTGGCTCCTCGCCGACCCCGACCCCGAGCAGCTCGTCGCCGACCCCGGCCCCCAGCAGCTCCTCGCCGACCCCGGCCCCGAGCAGCTCCTCGCCGGCGCCCGGCGGAGCGGCCTGCTCGGCCGTCCTGCGGATCACCGGTCAGTGGCAGGGCGGCTTCCAGGCAGCGGTCATCGTGACCGCCGGCAGCCGGGCCATCACGTCCTGGACCGTGGCCTGGCAGTGGCCCGGCAACCAGAGCGTCGACCAGGCGTGGAACGCGACCGTCACGTCGAGCGGATCGGCGGTCACCGCCCGCAACGTCAGCTACAACGGCTCCCTGGCCGCCGGCGGCACCGCCGAGTTCGGCTTCCTCGGCAGCGCGAGCAGCACTCCCGCGGCGCCCGCTCTCACCTGCACGGCCTAGCCCCGGCGCGGACCGCGCACCCTCCACACGCCCCGATCACGCCGCCGCGTGACCGGGGCGTGTGCTACTTCTGGTAAAACACTTCGAGGCCGGTGGAGAGGCGGGACGTTGACGGCGGTTCACCGGGTAACCATCTACGAGGTTGCCGAGCGCGCCCGGGTGAGCATCTCGACGGTGTCGAACGTGCTGAACAAGCCCGACCGGGTCAGCACCGCGACCCGTCAGCGGGTGCTCGCCGCGGCCGACGAGCTCGGCTTCATCCCCAAGGTGCAGGCGGTCAGCCTGGCCCGGCGCGGCGCCGGCCGGATCGGCGTGATGGCCCCGTTCACCTCCTACGGGTCCTACCTGCGCCGGCTGTCCGGGATCCTCACGGCGGCGACCGAGCTGGAGATCGACGTGGTGGTCTTCGACCACGAGTCGGCCGCCCTGGCCTCGTCGCCGGTGCTGGCCAGCATGCCGATCCACGGGCGGCTGGACGGCCTCGTCGTGATGGGCCTGCGGATCGAGGACGTGATCGCCGAACGCCTCCGCGAACGCAACCTGCCGACGGTGGCGGTCGACGCCGACAGCGCGCTGTTCAGCCAGGTGATCATCGATGACAGCCGGGGCGGCGGGCTGGCCGCCGCCCACCTGCGCGACCGAGGTCACCGCCGGGTGGGTTACCTGCTCGAGCGGCAGGTCTCGGACTACGAGTCGCAGGCGATCAAGCGGCTGTCCGGGTTCCAGGCGGTGATCAGCGCCGCGGGCGGCACGGTCACGGTCGCCAGCAGCGACAACTCTGTCGATGCGGCCCGGCACGCGGCGGCGGCCCTGCTCGACTCGGCCGACCGGCCCACCGCGATCATGGCGCACCACGACGCGCTGGCGGTGGGCGTGCTGCTGGCCGCCCGCGACCGCGGGCTGAAGGTTCCGCACGACGTCGCGATCATGGGCTTCGACGACGGCGAGGCGGCCACCGCCGCCGACCTGACCACCGTGCGCCAGCCGTTCGAGGAGTCCGGCAGCGCCGCCCTCGGCATCCTGCTCGGGCACGTCGGCGGGGCCGACCTGCGGACCACCACGGTGCTGGACGTGCGTCTCGTCGAACGTTCCACCACCTGACACCGGATCTGGTTGCATGGTCCCTGAGCAGCGGTGCGAGTCAATAAAAGTGCTTTAATGGAAACACTTGACACGGCCCGCCGCGATGAGGTTTCGTCCTTGTTACGCAAGCGGGAGGGTGCCATGGACTCGACGAGGCGGCCCGCGCGACGCGCAACTTCCACACCCCTGAAATCCCGTCGACCCGACCATCACCCCGGCCCGGCAGCGATCCGTCGCCGCCGGAGTTCCGCGATCCTGGAGGCCTGACATGGCTCATGGACTCATCAACCGGCCGCTGATCACCGCCGTCACCCTGGCCGCCCTTCTCACCACCGCCGCGTGCAGTGCACCGGGCAGCGATTCCGACACCGGCGGCGCGAACGCCAGCGCCGCCCCGGTCACCTCCGCGACCTGCGGCACCGGCCCGGTCACGCTCAAGGGCTACTTCGAGACCGGTTTCCCGCTGCCCAAGAGCCTTTCCGACGAGTTCACCAAGCAATACCCGAACGTCAAGTTCGACATCCGCGAGGACCAGTTCGCGGTGATCACCCAGAACGCGCCGCGGGTGCTGGCCGACGACCCGCCGGACCTGATGCGCCTGCCCCAGGTGTCCGAACTGGTCAAGGACAACCTGCTGAAGAACCTGGACGGATATGCGACGGCGTTCGGCTGGGACAAGTGGCCGGCCTCGCAGCTCGAGCAGATGCGCGTGTCGTCCGCCGGCGAGCGCGGTTCCGGCCCGCTCTACGCGATGGGCCTCAACTTCAGCATGACCGGCGTCTTCTACAACAAGAAGCTCGCCGCCCAGATCGGCATGACCCAGCCCCCCGCCACCCTGGCCGACTTCGACACGCTGCTGCAGAAGGCCAAGGCGGCCGGGCTCGTCCCGATCAACCAGTTCAACGGCGGCGCCACCGGCGGCCTGGCCTTCCCCCTGCAGAACCTGATGGCCTCGTACGGCGACCCGGCCGCCATCAACCAGTGGATCTACCAGAAGTCCGGCGCCACCATCGACACCCCGGCCAACCTGCAGGCCACCCAGCACCTGGAGAAGTGGCTCAAGGCCGGCTACTTCTCGTCCGACATCAACTCGCAGGACTACGCCACGATGATGAGCCGCTTCATCGGCGGCAAGAACCTGTTCATCTTCGACGGTGACTGGGAGTCCGGGAACCTCGACAAGCAGATGGCGGGCAACGCCGGCTTCTTCCTGATGCCCCCCGCGCAGGCGGGCGGCAAGCAGGCGGCGATGTCGGCCCCGCTGACGTACGGCATCAGCAGCAAGGCCAAGAACGCCGACTGTGCCGCCTTCTTCCTCAACTGGGTCGCCACCAACCAGCAGGCCCGCGACATCGCCGTCAAGGTCGGCGGCTCGCACCCGATGGGACCGTCCGACGCCTACATGCCCGCCGTGCAGGAGGGCACCGTCACCGCGAGCACCCTGACCGCGGGCGCGACCATCGGCAAGGACAACGGCGCGATGGACTTCATCGCCAACGCGACCGGCGCCATCTACGCCAAGAGCTGGACCCCGCAGCTGCAGAAGCTGGCGGCCGGCCAGCAGACGCCGGACGCCCTGCTCAAGTCGGTCCAGAAGGACTACGAGACCCAGGTCAAGAACTGATGCCGGAGCCGATCACGGGGCGGCGCGCGCGGCGCGCGCGTCGCCCCCGGGCGGCCTGGCTCGGCTGGCTCTTCGCGGCCCCGGCAGTAGTCATGTACGCGGCCTTCGTGCTGCGCCCGCTGACCCTGACCGTGCAGTACTCGTTCTACGACTGGAACGGCATCGGCGCGTCGAAGTGGGTCGGCCTGGACAACTACCGGCGGCTGTTCACCGACTCCGAACTGTTCGCGACGATCGTGCACGCCTTCGAGCTGATCGTGTTCTTCAGCTTCGTACCGGTGCTGCTCGGCCTGTTCGTGGCGGCCACCATCCGAGGCATCGCGACCAGCCGGCTCGCCACCGTCGCCCGTACCGTTCTCTTCCTGCCGCAGGTCATTCCCCTGGTCGCGGCGGGCATCATGTGGAGCTGGCTGCTCTCCTCGACCGGCCTCGCCAACGAGCTGCTCTCCGCGGTCGGGCTCGGCCGGCTGACCCGGGCCTGGCTCGGCGAGTTCGGCACCGCGCTGCCCGCCGTCGGCATCATCGGGGCCTGGGTCCTGGTCGGGCTCTGCACCCTGCTGCTCCTCGCCGGGATGAGCAAGATCGATCCGGCGCTGTACGAGGCGGCCCGCCTCGACGGGGCCGGCCCGGTCCGGGAGTTCTTCTCGATCACGCTGCCCAGCCTGCGCCAGGAGATCGGGGTGAGCGTCACGGTGACCGTCATCGCCGCGCTGGCCAGCTTCGACATCGTCTACATCGCCACCCAGGGCGGACCGGGCAACTCGACGATGGTCCCCGGCCTGGAGATCTACTACCTCGCCTTCTCGGAACGGGAGATCGGCATGGCCTCGGCCCTCGCCGTCGCTCTGGTGATTCTGGTACTCGCCTGCGTCCTGCCGGTGCAACGACTCACCCGGGACGGCTCGCGATGATCGTCGGACGCCGCGAGACACTCGTCGGGCGGGTTCTGCTCGTCCTGCTGATGGCCGTCACGGTCGTACCGTTCATCAGCCTGTTCGTCACCGCCCTGCACCCCGCCGGCACCTACCCGTCGGGTCTGTCCTGGCCGGACGACCCGCAGTGGGGCAACTTCGCCGACGCCTTCCGCTCCGCGCACATGGGCGAGCTGCTGCTCTCCAGCTGCCTCATCGTCGCCGGGGTGGTGCCGCTCTCGCTGCTCTTCGGGACGATGGCCGGGTTCGCCTTCGGGCACCTGCGGATGCCGGGCCACCGGATCGGGTTCCTGGTCTTCGTGCTCGGCCTGACGCTGCCGTTCGAGGGCATCATCACGCCGCTCTACTACCAGGTGCGCGACCTCGGGCTGCTCAACACCCGATGGGCGATCATCCTGCCGCTGATCGGTTTGTTCATGCCGTTCTCGGTGGTGTGGATGCGCGCCCACTTCGTGACCATGCCGGACGACCTGTCCGAGGCCGCCCGCATCGACGGCGCCGGCACCTGGCAGCTGTTCTGGCGGGTGCACGTCCCGCTGGCCATGCCCGCGCTGTCCTCGCTGGGCATCCTGCTGTTCCTGTGGACGTGGAACCAGTTCCTGCTCGCCATCGTGCTCGTCGACGACCCGGCCAAGCGGACCATGGCGGGCGCCCTCGGCGCCTTCCAGGGCCAGTGGGGCACCGACATCCCGCTGCTGTGCGCCGGGGCGCTGCTGATCCTGGTGCCCACCCTGGCCGTCTTCCTCGTCTTCCAGCGCCGCTTCGTCGCGGCGCTGCTGCAAGGCTCGATCAAGGGCTGACCATGACCAGCGCCGTTACCCTCACCGACCCCGAACGCCGGCATTTCCTGCGGTACACCGACACCGCCCAGTGGCCGATGCTCCGGCGCTTCCCGGTCTCCGCCGAGATGCACGCCGAACTGCTGGCGCAGATGCTGGCCAGCACGCCGGCGACGATCCACGCCCTGCTCGGCTCGTTGCGGGAGGAGACCCGCACGGCGGCGACGCGACTGCTGACCGACGAGCCCTACCGGCAGGCCCTCGCCGGCCTGCCGTTCGCTCCCGGGCAGCGGGTGATCGCGGTCGGCGACTCGATCACCGCGGACCGCCTCGGCTGGTTCGAACTGCTCGCCGAGTCACTGGCCCTGACCGGGGTGGACACCGCCGGCGTGGTCAACCTCGGCATCAGCGGCAACACCACCGCCGACGTCCTGGAACGTTTCGACCTGCTGGAGGCGGCCGCGCCGGACCGGGTCCTGCTGATGCTCGGCACGAACGACGCCCGCGCGCACGGCCGCGCCGAACGGCACCGGATGGCCACCACCCGCGAGACCGGGCGCAACCTGCGCGCGCTCGCCGACCTGATCACCCAGGACCTGAAGGCGCACCTGACGGTCATCACGCCGCCCCCGGTCGACCAGACCCGCGTCGACGCGTTCTTCGCCGACGCCCCGTTGCAGTGGTACGCCGCCGACGTGGCCGAGGTGGCCGGCATCGTCCGCGAGACCGTGCCCGGCGCCGTCGATCTGCACGCGAGCATGCCCGCCGACGACAGCACCGGGCTCTTCGAGACCGACGGCGTGCACCCGACCCCGGCCGGGCAGCGGTTCATCCTCGGCCGGGTCGTCGACCACCTGCGGGCCGTCAGCCCTTCCCGAGACCGCTGGTGAGGCCGCCGATGAGCTGACGCTCGGCGAGCGCGTAGCAGATCAGCGACGGCAGCATGGCGAGGGTGACGTAGGCGAGGATGCGGGCCGTGTCCGCCGAGTACTGCGACTGGAACTGCTGCACGCCCAGCGGCAGGGTCCACCACCGGGAGTCGTTGAAGACGATCAGCGGCAGCAGGTAGTTGTTCCAGCTGCCGACGACGGCCAGCACCGCGACCGTGCCGAGGGCGGGCCGGGCCATCGGCAGCAGGATCCGCCAGAAGAAGCGGAACGGCCCGCACCCGTCGAGCACCGCCGACTCCTCGACCTCGGCCGGGATGGTGCGGAAGAAGCTGCGCAGGATGACGATCGTGATCGGCAGCCCGAACGCCACCTGCGGGAGGATCACCCCGAGCGGGTTGCCGAGCAGGTTCATGCCGCGCAACAGGACGAACAGCGGCAGGATGGCGACCGCGAACGGGAACATCAGGCCGATCGCGAACAGGGTGAACAGCGTCTCCCGGCCGGGGAAGGCGAACCGCGCGAAGATGAACGCGGCCATCGCCCCGATGAGGACCACCAGCGCCGTACTGGCGATCGCGATGAACACGCTGTTGCCGGCCTGCTGCCAGAACGCCCCCGAGCGCAACGCGTCGAGGTAGTTGCCGGGCAGCCACGGGTCGGGCAGCCCGAACGGGTTGGTGAACAGCTGGCCGTTGTCCTTGAACCCGCCGAGCACACCGAACACGATCGGCACGATCACCGCGGCGCCGACGATGAGGCTGGTGGTGTGCAGGGCGACGGAACGCGTACGCGTCATCGCTGGTCTCCCATCGTGGTGACGGCGCCCTCGAGGTCGCGGCGCAGCACGAACCGCTGATAGAGCAGTCCGAAGGTGACGCTGATCAGGAAGATGACCATGCTGATGGCGCTCGCGTAGCCGACGTGGAAACGCTTGAAGCCCTCCTGGAACATCGTCACGGCGAGGGTCTCCGACGAGCGGACCGGGCCGCCACCGGTGAGCACCCACACCATGTCGAACAGCTGGATCGTGCCGAGGACGGACAGGAACACGCTGATCCTGATGGTCGGCCCGAGAAGCGGCAGGGTGATGTGCCGGAACGCCTGCCACGCCCCGGCTCCGTCCATCGCGGCGGCGTCGTGCAGCTCCGGCGGGATGCTCTGCCGGCCGGCCAGGTAGAGGATGGTGTGGAAGCCGAAGTACTTCCACGAGATCACGAAGAACAGCGAGTACATCACCGTGTCGGTGTCGGCGAGCCAGGTCGCCCCGAGGTCGCCGAGACCGATCAGCTGGGTGAAGTGGTTGGCCAGGCCCTGGTTCGGCGAGAAGATCATCGTGAACAGGACGGCGGTGACCACCTCGGACAGCACGTACGGGGCGAAGAACAGCATCCGGTAGACCCGCCGGCCGCGCAGGGGCTGGTTGAGCAGCATCGCCAGGGCCAGCGAGACCGGAACCTGGATGCCCAGCGACAGGACGATCAGCAGCAGCGTACGGCGCAGGTCGCCGACGAAGATCTCATCGGTGAGCAGCCGCTGGAAGTTGTCCAGCCCGACGAAGGCGCTCGGTGCCCCGAAGCCGTTCCAGTTGAAGAAGCTGGCGTAGCCGGCCACCACGATCGGGGTCAGCACCAGCAGCGCGAACAGGAAAAGTGCGGGGCTCAGGAACAGCGCCACGGTCGGCCAGGGCCGGCGCCGGCGGGGTGCGGGCTCGGCGGGCGGTGGAACCGCGGCGGGTGCCGGCCGCCGCTCGTCGGTCAGCACCGCCGTCAGCCCTGCTTCGCCGCGGTGGTGATCGCCTGGGCGACTCGTTCCGGGCTCGCCTTGCCCGCCAGCAGTTCGGCCACACTGTCGTTGACCTGCTGGCCGATGGCGGGGGCATAGGCCTGGTCCAGGTAGAGCTGGAACCCGGTGGACGCGGCCAGGGCCTTGCCGACCTGCTGGAGGTTGGGGTCGGTGACGGCGTCGTCGGCCGCTTTCACGACCGGCAGCACGCCCGCGGTCTTGGCCTCGATGCGGGCGTTCTCGGGCTGCGCGATGAACTTGAGGAACTCGATCGCCTCCGGCGGGGCGTCCTTGCCGACGGCGAAGCCGCCACCGCCACCGAACACGTCGGTGCCCTGACCCTTGCCGCCGTCGACCGCGGGGAAGGCGAAGAAGCCCAGCTTGTCGCCGAGTCCCTTCTTGCCCGCCGAGTTGTCCCGCTGCACGACCGGGGCCCACTGACCCATCAGCTCCATCGCGGCCTTGCCGTTGCCGACCGTGGCCGCCTGGCCGTCGGCGGTGGAGTAGCCGGCCGCCAGGAAGCCGGTCTGGAACGGTTGCAGCGCCACCAGTTCGGCCAGGTGGCCGCCGGCCGCGATGAAGTCGGGGGTGGCGAAGTTCTTGTCGACGGCGGCCTGGCGCAGGGCGTCGAGACCGCCGACCCGCATCGCCAGATAGGCCCAGTAGTAGTGGCCGGGCCATTTCTCCTTGCCGGCGAGGGCGATCGGGGTGATGCCGGCGGCCTTCAACCGGCGCACGGCCTCGAGGTACTCCGCCCAGGTGGCCGGCGGGGTGTTCACGCCGGCCCGGGCGAAGAGCTCTTTGTTGTACCAGAAACCGACCATGCCGGTGTCCACCGGCGACGCGTAGGTCTTGCCGTCGTTGGTGTACGCGTTGAGGGCGGTCGGGATGAGCGTGTCGCGCCAGCCGGTGACGTCGGTGGTGAGGTCCTTGACCATGCCGGCCTCGGCCTGCTGGAACAGCACCCCGCCGCCCCAGGTGTGGAAGATGTCCGGCGGGTCACCGGCCTGGACGTTGGTGGTCAGCTTGGTCTTGAACGACTCGTTCTCCAGGGGGGTGATCTCGAACTTCACGCCCGGGTGCGTCTCGGTGAACTTGTTGGCCATGGCCGCCCACGCCGAGAGCATCGGGTCGGTGTTGGCGATGTGCCACCAGCGGATGGTCTTGTTCGACCCGGACGACTTCCCGTCGTCGCCGCACCCGCCGAGGACCGCCCCGACGGCGCCGACGCCGGCGAGGCCGAGCAGAGATCGACGATTGAACCGGATCGAAGGCATGACCGGATCTCCTTTCGAAAAGCACCGGAAAATAGAGAGCAGCGAAACTTTCGACATTGACGTACGCCATTTTCTTGCTGCAAGCGCAGGTTACGGCGACGTGTCCGGGTGGTCAAGAGCATCGGCCGTCAATGGCAATTGCGGAAAGTTCGGGAGTCGGTCGATATTTTCGAATAAGTTTCTTCTGAAAACTTGTTATGCGAATTCAAGATCCAGGGTCGGCGACGCTTTACAAGATCGATTTTGCGGTCCGGAACCGGCCGCCGGGCACCCCGCCGCACCGCGCCTGAGGGCAATTCCCACCGCGGCCCGACCCTTGAATTTGAAGGAAACATTCTGGCAACATGGCGATCCAGGCGGGAGCGCTCCCACGGCGCTCAGGCATTGACTCCCCCGCACAGCGAAACGTGCGCCATCGATTGTGAGCGCTCACAGCCGGGAAACCTCCCCCGTTTCCGCCGCCCCGCCGTCCCCACCTCCCCGAAAGGCGCGACCCGATGACCACGAAACCGACCCGGCGCCGCTGGTGGCGCGCCACCCTGGCGGCGGTGACAGTCACAGCCGGCGGAGGGATCGTCGCGTTCACCGCTTCCGAGGCGTCCGCTGCGACGATCGACACCAGCGCCTCGTACGTGCTGGTCAACCGCAACAGCGGCAAGGCGCTGGACGTCTACAACCTGGCCACCACCGACGGGGCGCGGATCACCCAGTGGGCCCGCAACGACCAGACTCAGCAGCAGTGGCAGTTCGTCGACTCCGGCGGCGGCTTCTACCGGCTCAAGTCGAAGCTCTCGGGCAAGGTGCTCGACGTCGCCAACTCCTCGACCGCCGACGGCGGGCCGATCGTGCAGTGGAGCGACACCAACGCGGCCAACCAGCAGTTCAGCATCCAGGACGTCGACGGTTACGTTCAGCTGATCAACCGCAACAGCGGCAAGGCCGTCGAGGTGCAGGGCGCCTCCACCGCCGACGGCGGCAACGTCGTCCAATATGCCGACTGGAACGGCACCAACCAGCAGTGGCAGCTGGCCCGGGTCGGCTCGACGACGCCGACCACG
>NZ_BOMM01000103.1 GCF_016862195.1 Paractinoplanes ferrugineus
CCGAACCCGTACGGGGTGTTGTGGACAGAGGACAACTTCCGTAAGGAATTCTGGTGGCGGGCGGTTGCTGCGGCGCAGCGTTGCCCGGAGCACCCTCCGCCGGTGCGTCCGTACGGCGGTCGGGGGCGGCGCCCGCAGTGGGGCGTCCACGATGTGTCGGCGTGTGATTGTCCTGGCAGGCTGCATCGGCGCCCGAGACCGCACGACCTGAGGCACACGCACGCGTCGGTTCTGATTAACGCCCGATGGGATCCGAAGAAGGTGCAGGTCCGGTTGGGGCATGCGAACTTCTCGACGACGATGAACCTGTATGCCCACGTGCTGGATCTGGGTGGGGTGGCGGAGTTGGAAGCGGTTGCTGCCTGGCTGCGGCCGGCTGTCTAGGTTTCGGTGGAGCGGGCGTCGCGGATGAGTTCGTCGGCGCGTTCGCTGGCGAATCTGTGCTGATCGGTGAGTAGCCGGCGGATGATTTCGGCTTTTTGCCGGTCGGTGAGGTCAGGGCTGCGGATGATCCGGATCAGCGGGTCGTCCGGGTCATCGGGCCTGCTCAGTTCTTGCAGTGCACGAATGGTGTCGCTGTCGTCGTAGGTGTGGGCGATGAAGGCTTGACGCCGGACCTTTGGCTGTCCGCCGTCTGCCGCTGCCTGGAGGGCGCCGGGTTCCCACTGAAGTGCTTCCTCGATCGCCGCGATGGTGTTGGGGTGGTATTTCTCGCGGCGTCCGGTTTCGAGGTCTCCGATGGTGCGCAGCCCGACGCCGGAGGTTTCGGCTAGGGCTTCGCGGGTGCGGAGGTTCAGTTCGACTCGTCGGGCGATGACGAGCTTTCCGAGGCGTTGCCAGTCAGCCATGACGCCATTGTTGTGGCAACCGTTGGCAACGTTCAAATTTGGCACGGCCATGTAAGCCACAGGAGCCCCCAAGCTCATGCATCGACGTTCGCCCATGCTATCGGGCACGTAGCC
This sequence comes from Paractinoplanes ferrugineus, assembly GCF_016862195.1. Taxonomy (GTDB): domain Bacteria; phylum Actinomycetota; class Actinomycetes; order Mycobacteriales; family Micromonosporaceae; genus Actinoplanes; species Actinoplanes ferrugineus. Next base: position 963 of record NZ_BOMM01000103.1, read on the forward strand.
ACTTTCGGGGTAGACGGTCGGCCGATAATGCGACACGTTGCCATTGGATGCTTGTCAGGTTGCCACCTACCGCCTACGGTTGCCATATGCCTACAAGAGCCGACGGCGCGGCCATCCGCCGCCTGCGCGAGGACAAAGGCCTGAGCATCCCTCAACTCGCAGCGCAGGCCGGCCTGGACCGCGTGTCCGTCTACCGCATCGAAAACGGATTCCGCCACGGCAACGAAGACAGCCGCCTGAAGCTCGCCAACGCGCTCGGCGTGCCCGTGTCGACCATCGCCGTCTACATCCCGCCGCAGCGCAGCAAGGCGGCTGCCTGATGACGTCCCCCTTGATCTCCATGGCCGAGTTCGCCCGCCTTGTCGCCCGCGAACAGCACCGAGTGCTTCCCCTGCCAGAGGTCGCCGAACTGACGGGCTTCTCCCTGCGCAGACTCGAGCTCGACTGCCGGGCTGACCGCATCGACCACACCAAGGACGGCAACACCCGCGGCATGACCCTCGCTCAGGTTGACCAACTGGTCGCCAGCAGACGGCGAGGAGGTGGCCAAGCAATAGCTTCTGTCGAGGATCCGTCCGATCACGAGAAGGCAGTTGCCGCCTCTCTGCGCAACGCCAATCGTGGGCGCCGGGCTGGGCGGGCTGCTGCATGACCGCCCCGACCCGCAACGACCGTCAGCTCGAGACTTCCCGCGGTCAGGTGTCCGGCTGGTTCGTGCTCGCCGAACCCGGCTCGGTTTACGAGTGCGGTAGTGGCGGCGTCTTGGTCAACGTCGGCGAGGAGTTGCCGGTGTGGCGCCATGACCGGGGGTCGGCGCGGCGCCTGCTGCTGGAGTGCGGTTTGCCGACGGACGCCCTGGATGCGCTGCCCTGAAACGAAAGCGGCGTCCCGGATGTCTCAACCATCCAGGACGCCTCGCTGATCTTCTCACCCGCTATGCACAAGCGAGGAACAGATGACGATCGATCAAAAGCTTACGGGTGCGCCTGAAGCGTCGGCCACCCAGCCCCCCGAACCTGGCGCGAGCTCGTACCCGAGCGTGTTCGCCGACGCCGCGGACGCCGCGCGGTTCTTCGACGCCCTGACTGACTGCTGCGCTGAGGGCGAATGCCCCGAGCACCGCCGTGAGAGGGCTGGCAGCGAGACGGAGTGGCGCCGGAAGGCGAACCAGCCGGCGGCGTGGAAGCTCAATGGCGCATGATCGCCGCCGCCGATCCCCTGTTCCACTTCGGTCATCTGGCCACGGTGATGCAGCAGCCCCGCCCGGTTGTGCTCGAGCGCTACGGCAAACCGACGGAGCGGATCACCCAGACCTGGTTTACGTGGGTGTGCGAGGCGGGCTGCCAGCCGCCTGAGGGCGTTGCGTGGAGCCACGCCGAACTCGCCGCGGAGATGGGCTACAGCCACCCGGAGCGCATGGCGGCGAGTGTATGACTGCCGTCGCCTGGTTCGCCGCTGGCGCTTTCTTCGCCGGCCCGCTGTTCGGCCTGGTTTGGTGGTGGCTGCTGGCCCCGCAGGTGCGCCGCCACGCCTACGACGTGTGCCAGGAGCGTGCCCGCCTCGAGTACGGCCCGAAACCCGCCTGTTCGGAGGGGTTCGACGTGCCCGAGCCGAAGCACCGCCGCCGTTGGGCGTTGCTGAACCGCAAACGGCCCGAGCCTGCACCGGCAACTTCCGGCCCTGTGTCGATTCTCGGCAAGCAAGCCCTCTGACCTGCTTTTTCTTGTTCGTCCTCAATTCACCGAGGGATCATCATGAGCGTTTCTGACACCAATACCCGCGTTTTCCTGCCCCACGAAACGACTGTGGAGGACTTGCGCGGCTTGCACCCGCTTTCGCCTGTGGTGCGGGCGCTACTGGAGCGGGCCCGAGCTCAGCAGCCGTTACGCGTCGCGGGTGGGGCCCAGCACCGGATGCCGGACGAGTTGCTTCCCGGCCAGGTGGCTGCGCCGACCACGGCCCCGTTCCCGATGTTGGCGGAGTTGCCGGGTGAGCGGACCACCCGTCTTGATCCGGCCGCCGCTTTGTCGGTGGCGCCGATGCCGTTGCCGTCCCGCGCCCACGGTCATGCTTTGGCCGCGGCGAACGATCCGGAGTCGCAGCGTCTCCCCTGGCATGCCCGTCTCCTGGCGGGGGCGCTGCACGCACTGCCGCGTCTGGGGCGGGGGTCGCGGTGACTGGCGAGCAGATGACCGGGTTTGCGTCGTTCTTCGCCGGCGCCCTGCTGGTGACGTTGCTGGCGTTGTGGTCGGACGGGTGTTTGTCCGGCTGGTTGCGGGAGTGCCGTCTGGACTGGCGGGTGCGGCGCATCGCCCGTCGCCGTGACCTGGACGCCGCCTACCGGCTGCTGGTGCAGGAGGAGGCCGAGTACCTGGGTGAGGCGCGGACGCTGCTCGCCGAGGTGGACGCGACGTTGGACGAGTTGTTCGAGCCGTGGGATTCGTCGGGCTGGCTCGAGGACGCGCCGCGTGAGGACGGTGCGCGGTGAGCGGCCCGAACGAGCGTCAGTTCGGTGTGAACGACCCGTACCGGCGGCGGTTCCCTGACCCGCACGTGTGGGCGTCGAACGGTGCCACGTTCGGGGATTGGGCAGTGGAGATGACCCGGCAGCGGGTGAACGAACTGTCGTGGGAGACCGCCGGTCAGCAGTTGGGTGAGGAGATCGAGCAGGTGTTGGCCGGGGAGGCGCCGATGCCTCCTTCGGTGCCGGTTCGGCGTCGGATGCGGCGGGGTGAGCCCGGTGAGTGACCTTCGACCGCACGAGGTTTTGGCCGAGATCGCGACGCGGGATCTGGTCCTGGCCGCCCAGTTGCGCGGGTTGAAGGCCGACTTCCGCGATGACCGGCGTGTGCTTGATCTGCTCGATGGGCTGATCGGTGCTCTCGGCAGCCATGAGGCGTACGCCCGGAACTGGGCGGACCGGTTCGCCCCGCGCAGTCACAGCGAGAGCCGGGAGGCCATCGCGGTCCCGTTGCGGCCCAGTTCGCCGGGTGAGGACACGCGGGCGTGGAAGGCCGGTCAGATCCGGGAGATGCTCCGCAACCGGGGGCAGTGGTGATGGCCGATGTGGTGGGCGGGTTGGGGGCGCTGCTGCTACCCGGCCCGCTCCTCGCCCTGCTGGCCGCCGCGGCCTTGTTGGCGTTCGGTGCGTGCTGTTACGGGTGGGGCCGGCGGTCGGCGTTCCGGGAAGTCGACGACGGCCGGGAGGCGGTGCTTCGGGCAACCGAGGATGCGGCCCGGCCGAGTGTGGTGTTGCTGCTGCCAAGCCAGCGGGACGGTGAGCGGTGAGCGACCACCTGCAAACCCAGCTGGCGAAACCCGGCGACGACGCGGTCACACGGGCGAAGGCGGCCCGTTTCCTGACCCGCACCGGCGTCACCGACCTGATCGAAATCCTCGGTCTCGGCGAGGTGAAGCCGGTCCGGCGGGGCGGGAACTGCGTGCACTGCGGCAACAAGCTGCCGGGGCACGGGGTGTGCCGGCGGGGCAAGCGGTGCCGTGAGTCTGCTGAGGGTCGGGTGGCGGCGTGACCACACTCGCTGTTGTTCCGATCTCGTTCACGGATGCCTGCACCTTCGTTTCCGAGTGGCATCGGCATCATCTACCGCCGGTCGGGCACAAGTTCTCGTTGGGCGTGGCCGCCGACGAGGTGTTGGTCGGTGTCGCAATCGTCGGTCGGCCGGTGGCTCGGCACTACGACAACGGTCTGACGCTTGAAGTCATCCGCTCGGCGACCGACGGCACGCCGCATGCCAATTCCATGCTGTACGGCGCGGCCTGGCGAGCAACGAAGGCACTCGGATACCGGCGCCTGATCACCTACACGCAGTCCGGCGAGTCGGGCTCGTCGCTGCGGGCGGCGGGCTGGCAGGTCGTTGCTGAGCGGCCCGCCCGGTCGGGCTGGACAACGCCGAGTCGACCCCGGGAGTCGCGCGGCACGGAGAACGTGCAGCGTTTCTTGTGGGAGGCCGCATGAGCGCGGACGACCTGCGCCCGATGCGCGAAGACAGCACCTTCACCTGCGACTGGGGCTACTGCGACGAGGAGTCCGTCGCCGAGCGCTTCGACCCAGCGTCGGGCAGGTGGCTGGCGGTATGCCGCAAGGACTCCACCGTGTCGAGCGATCACCGCCAGTCGCCTGGTCGCGCCCATTGCACGGAGTGCTGCGGCGAGTATGCACTGACGGTCGACGGGAAGATGCGGTTGCACAGTCGCAGGTTTGCGCGCTGTCCCGGTTCGGGCCGGGCGCTGCCGCCGGGATCGCCGGTGGTGCGGTGACCGACGACCACGTGTGCATGCCGCTGGTCGACGACGACGGCCAGGTGGTTGCCCGTGTCCACGCCTCCCCTCACCTGGGCGTGGAGGGCCGTCGTGCCCTGCTGGCTGTCGTGGAGGCGGCCAGCAGGGTGCAGGCGCAGCGGGACGCGGCCGATCCGGTGGGGGCGGCTGAGCGGGCGGCGCGGTTCGAGGCGGGGCAGCGGCGGATCAGGGAGCGGAACGCGCGGCTGCGGGGTGGCGCGTGAGCGCTCAGAGGTCGGTCGGCTCGCCGTCTTGCTCGGCCTTCGCTCGGTACCAGTCCATCGGGACGAACGCGCCGATCGCCTTGCCGTGGCGGGTGAAGATCACGTGCTTGCCACCCGGTTCCGTTGTGCCGTCCCCGGCGGGGCCGCCCGTGACCTGCGCGACGACCCACTTGATGCGCAGCCGTAGCTCCTGGATGCCGATGACCACCCGCTTCGCCATGTCGAGATCGTACGGGTTTCTGTGCGGACTTCTGTCACTTCGTTCGCGGGTCGTGATCAACGTCGGTTCACCCTCTCGGACTCTGACACTTTCACTGTCACTAGTTCTGTAACTTTTACTGTATGCTCTTAGCTACAGAAGCGGCAATGGCTGCTCTGGCGATCGATGAAAGGGGTCGAGCTTTGACGCTCCCCGACGGAAGCCGCGCAGCAGAAATCGTGCGCGTCCCGTTCCAAGGAACCGAGATCCACACCACGCTCGTCAGCGGTGAACCCCACGTCGTCATCCGCCCAACCCTCGAAGGGCTCGGCCTCGACTACTCGGCCCAGCTGAAGAAGCTGAAGACCAAGTCATGGGCAACCGTGGCAACCACTGCCACAGTTGCCGAAGACGGCAAGGTCCGCGAGATGACCACCGTCGACCTCGACACCTGGGCGATGCTGCTCGCCAACGTCGACGAACACCGCGTTGCCCCCGGCAGCAAGCAGATCGTCATCGACTACCAGCGCGAGAGTGCACGAGCGCTTCGCGAGTACTGGACGAACGGCGGCGCGATCAATCCGCGAGCCACCGAAGACCAGCTCACCGCGATCATCTCCCGCGCCGAAGGTCAGGCCCGCGTACTGCGCGCCCTCGACGGCATCGTCGACGCGACCTGGCTCGAAGCGAAAGCCCGCCACGTCGCCGCCCGTGCACTCGGCGAGGAACCCGAGATCGACCTCACCACCCGACCGCTGACCGTCGGCGAGTACCTCGAAGAGAAAGGCGTCAGCGGCAAGGCGCTGCGCAGCATCTCCCCCAAGTTCGGCGGCTCCATGAAGCGCCTCTACATCGCCCAGTACGGCGTCGAGCCGGGCAAGACCGAGCGGTTCGTCGACGGCGCACTGCGCAACGTCGCCGTCTACACCGAGGCGCACCGGCCGATGTTCGACGCCGTGTACCGCGAGCTGATCGGCCGGGTGGCGGCATGACCACCGTCGTCTGCATCCGCTGCAAGTCCACCGAGTCGGCCGGCCTCTGCCGCACGTCGCACAACGCGGCTCTCTGCCACGCCTGCTACCGGATCACCCACTTCGTCGAGGTGTGCTCGCGGATCTGCATGGACTGTGCGCGTGAGGGCTTGGACCCGATGACGGCGGTGGCGGCGTGAGCGCGATCCAACGGCGGCTCCTCGCGACCAGCTCGGCTGCCGTCTTCGTCGCCCTCGTCGTCGCCTCAAACTGGCTGACTGCGCGCTACGGGCTCATCGGCGGATTCGTGGCGGCTGGCACGTTCACCGCCGGGCTCGTTCTCGCCGCCCGTGACGCCGTCCGGGAGACCGCAGGCATCTGGGCGTCCCTCGCCTGCATCGCCGCCGGTGTCGCCGCCTCAGCCTCCATGGCGGGTCCGCGGCTCGCCCTCGCGTCCGGTGTCGCGTTCGCGCTGTCCGAGTTGGCCGACACAGCGATCTACGAGCCGCTGCGCCGCCGCAGTAAGACCCGAGCCTTGGCTTGGTCGAACCTCGTCGGCTCGGTCGTCGACAGTCTCCTGTTCCTCACCTTGGCCGGTTTCCCCATCTGGCCGGCCGCAGCCGGTCAGGTCGCCGTGAAATGGCTGATGGCCGTTGTCCTGCCGCTGCTCGTCGTGGGGGTGCTGCGTGTTTCGGTACTTCGCGACCGCGTCCGGACCGAGGGTGCGTGAGGCGATGCGCAACGGTTTGCTCGACCAAATCACCACGCCGGCCAGCCAAAACCTGCTCGAACCGGACGCCGCTTGGTGTGCCGACAACGGCATCTACTCACAGGCATACCCCGGCGACGGGCAATACCTGCGCTGGCTGTCCACCCTTCCGGGCCCGGCCCGGTGCCGGTTCGCTGTCGCCCCCGATGTCGTCGCCGACCACAACGCAACACTGGAACGGTCCTGGCCGATGCTGCGCCGAATCCGCGAGGCAGGTCTGCCCGTCGCCCTATGCGCCCAGAACGGCGCCACCCCGGACGACCTCCCGTGGGACTACATCGACGCGGTGTTCCTCGCCGGAATTGTCGAGTGCGTCCCCTGCGGTTGGGTACCGTCCGTCGCCTACCTGCCCCTCGACGGGTGCCCGAACGGGCACCAGCTCGCCGAGTGGAAGACCAGCGACATTGCCTGGCGAATCGCTGCGGAGGCGAAGGCGCACGGCAAGTGGGTGCACATGGGTCGGGTCAACACCCGCAACCGCATGTTGAAGGCCAAGGCGATGGGCTGCGACTCCGCCGATGGCACGTATCTGGCGTTCGGCCCGGACCAGAACCTACCGAGCCTCCTGTCGTGGCTGTGCGAGCCCGTCGAAAGGGCCGCCGTCCAGATGGACCTCTTCGCTGACGCGGCGACACCTGCCCTGCTCGGAGAAGTCGCATGACCACCGTCCTCGCGCCAGCCGACCTGTCCTCCGAGTTCCCCACCGTCCCGCTCAAGTGCAAGCCGGAGCAGGCGGCGAACGTGCCCGACAACCCGTGCGTGCGTCCGGGTGAGCAACTGCGATGCCGGTTGTGCCCGGCGAGCCCGAGCTACTGGCGCCGCACCGAGATCAAGACTTTGGAAGGAGTGGCATGACCAGTCAGCACTACGACGAGGTGTTCAACCGCGCGGTTGACGCGGCTTGGGGAGTGCTTCCGAGCAGCGTCGCGCCAGCCAAGGGAGATGTTGCCGAAGCGCTGCGCGTTGCCTCCGACGTGTTCGCCTCCGACGACCAGGCGTACGCCGACAAGCTGGTAGCCGAGACCGGCATCGCGGGGTTCAACCTCGACGGCCGCGGCCGACTCGACCTGGTCTTGGCGCACGAGCTCGCCGCGAAGATGACCCTCGCGTTCAAGACAATCCTCGACGCCCAACCGGGTGCGGAGAACTACGTCGAGCAGGAAGTGATCGAACGCAACGGTGGCGGGCGGTACGTGTTCATCGTCTGCAAGCCCGGCGGGAAGACCCCGCATCAGCTGCGCCGCGAGGCTGAAAGTCAGCGGGATGCGCTGCTGTCCGAGGTTGAGGAACTGCGGCGCCGGCTGGGTGATTCCGCATGACCATCCAGTTGGACGTCTCCGCGGCCGAGTCCGCGATCAGCCGCCTCGACGACGGCGAACCGCTCGTCGGCGATAGGTCGCTGGCCGACCGGTACGACCTGCTCCTTCAGCA
>NZ_BOMM01000104.1 GCF_016862195.1 Paractinoplanes ferrugineus
GACGCCTTGGTTCATCGCGTACACGTCGAGTTCCTCCCGCAGGTAGGCGACCGCCCGGCGCATCTTCGCCCGCACCTGATCGACCTCGGACGGGCCGCCGACATCTTCACGGTCGCAGTCCCTATCGGGGCAGTGCTGCTCGGACAGCATCTCGTCGACCACCCAGTCCTCCAGGTCACCGGGGGTCACCAGGTCGTTCAGTCGTTCGGCGACGATCCGCAGGGCGGTCGAGGCCAACTGGTGCTCAGTGAGCCTCACGCCGCCCCCTGCCATGGTGTTGCCCGCCGATGCTCGGTGTAGTCGTTGCGGTCCACGAACTGACCAACGTAGGCGATAGGTGACATGGACAGCGCAGTCCAGGTCATTGCCCGGCTGTACCGCTTGTCGGTGCAGAACCAGTGCGCCTCCGGGTCGCCGGCAGCCTGCGCACACTCGTCGTCGCGGCGGTAGACGAGCACAGGATGTGGTTCGCCCACCCGGGTCGCCACGTAGCCGCCGTGAGCGGGCTCGTTGAGGTCGCTCACGCCGTCACCCTCTCGTAGCCGTAGATGTCCGGGAACCCGCGCCCGAACAGGTGCTCCACGTAGATGAACCCGTTCCCGCAGCCCGACGGCACCGTGTTCCCGTGCTCGTCGACCTGGCGGCGGGACACCCGCGCCTGCCAGCCACTGACCGTCTTCCCCAACGCGGTGATCTTCACGATGTGCCGGTGACCCTCAGGCAGCCACGTCACACTCCGGTCAACCCACTCCTCCCCCACATACGGCGGCGGATCGAACCCGTCAGCGATCAGGGCCTGGGTGACGGCGACCTGGTCGGAAACTCGAACATCGGCCATCAGGCACCCCCGTGCTCGACCGGGTCGTGGTCTCCGATCCCGTATTGCTCGCAGCAGGCCAAGCCGAGCGACCGTCGGGCGCGAGCCCGATAGTTCTCCCGTTCAGGCTGGCGCGTCGGGTCGTCTGGCAGGTATGGGCTGAAGGCGTTGGAGCCTTCGGCTGTCGCGTACTCGGTCGCCCGCTCCTCGACCAGCTCGTTGCGTTCGTCAAGAGCGCGGACATGGGCAAGGCGCCGAGCGATTCTGTCGTCGTCAGTCATTAGATCTCCTTATCGCCGTAGCCGTGCCGTAGCACCATGCCGCCATCGGCGAGCTGCTCGTCGACTTCCACATCCCGGTACGGAGTGGCCTGGCCGGCGCTCACCCAGTTCTTACGGTCAAGCCCGTGGGTTATGGACTGCTTGAGGAGGACGCGGGTGTCGATGGCGACCACACTGCCCTCGGGAAGGCCGGCGGCCTTCACCTCGGTCATCAGGCGTTCCTCCACGGGATCTCGGTCCGGCCGACTTTCACGATGTCGCCCGGCTTGAGGTCGATTCCCAAGCCGCACCGGACCTTGATCGGGAAGGCCATCCCGGGCCTGCGTATCCACGTACCGTTGGTCGAAGCGAGGTCGTCGATCACGAACGTGCCGTCGTCGTGCTGGTCAATCTTTGCGTGGCGCGGGGAGGCGTAGCCGTCTTCGACGCGAAGATCGCAGCCCTCTCCGGTGCCGATCGTGAATGTGCGGATGACAGCCATCAAGCCCACACCCTCCCGGGCCGGGCAGCCTGCCACGGTCCGATCGTCTTGGTGTAGTCGTCGGCCACGGTCACCTCACGCGACACGACCCAGACTGACTCCACGCCACCCTCACGTCGGGTGGGCTCGTTCAGGGTGACCAGGTGGGACATCTTGCCGTCCGCGAGCATTTCAGCGTGCACCCGGTCGCCGAAGGCGGGGTGAATGGTGCTTGTGCCGTCGTAGCGGTGGTAGCGCGCTGCCCACTCGGTGCGGGTCTCGGACATCAGGCAACCTTTCCGTTTGCAACCTGACAGGTCATGCAACCGTCGGCGAACACCGTGCGGTCACAGCCACCACGGCACCGGTACGAGACAGCATCGGACGGGTCGGGGGCTTCCCTGCCGTACTTGTCGTAGCCGACCGGGCGGTGCAGCTCCACGGCGGTAGTCAGGGACTCCAGGGTGGGCATCAGGACTCCTCCACCGTGAACACGAGCTGCCGTGCTGCGCTGAGCGCCCCGGCGTACTGGACGACATCTACCGCCGCGGCGGCCAGCCGGCGTGCTTCGCTGGCCAGCTCTTGGTCGCCCCGTTCGAGGCTGCCGGTCAGTGAGGCTGCAACCCGGCTGGCCTCGTCGAGGGCGCGGGCAAGGTTGTCGTGGTGTCGTCGCACCTCGGCGTCGTATCCCCAGCGAGTCAGGTTGTCGGCCATCAGAACTCCTCCAGCACGCCGCTACGCACCACATGCCGCTCGAACACATGCCAGGTCTGCGAGTACTGCTCCTGCACGAACACCTCTACCTTCGCCCCGTCAGCCTGGTCGGCCGCCCACTGGCGGAGCCAGTCGTACGTCTTGTTCTCCGAGCGGTGCTTCTTCTCCGTGCCGTCGATGACGGTCTTCCAGGCGACATAGCGAGCCATCAGACCGTCACCTCCAGTTCGGCGAGCTTCTCCCGCAGCGCCTTGATCTCCGCTTCCAGGTCGGCGCGTTCCTCCTGAAGTTCCGCCACCCGCTCGGCGAGCAGGTCACGGTCCAGGTGGCGCAGTTCAATCGGTTCGAGGTCTCGAACGGTCATCGTCGTCTCCTTCGTCGCTGGTCAGTGTGGTCATCGCCCCGCCGTGATCGGGAGGCGTCTGCTGCGTTGGGGCCGCCCCCGCCGGGGGTGCGGGAACAGCCGGCCCAAAGGGATTCAGGACTTCCAGCGCTCCCCGTCCCAGCCGTCCGGGAGTGGTCCTTGCCAGCCTTCCGCGGGTTCCCAGGAGGCGCACGGGTCGCACGCCCAGATCGGCTGAAGGCGGTGCGCCGGGGTCGGGGCGCTCTTACCGAACGACGACGCGCGCATCGGCTGACCGCACGGCTCGTGGACACGGGAGGCGGTCATCGCTGCAACACCCGACCCGACATGCTCGACCCGCTCAGGACCACACCCGAACCGGACACATCCCCGGACATTGTCGACGCCGTCACGTGCGCCGCAGGCGAACCCTGGACGCGGATGTCACCCGACATGGACTTCAGCTGCGAGTCACCGGTGACTTCGTCGGCGCGGATGTCACCCGACATGGTCTGCGCCTGGACGAAGTGCACACCCTTGGTGGTGACGTCGCCGGACATGGTCTTCGCGACAAGGGTGGAGCCGGGCTCGAGGATGGCGCGCACGGTGATCGGCCCCGCCGAGAAGGGGCCGCTGCTACTGACGACCCGGCCGTTGATGATGACCTGGCTGCTGTAACCGTTCACGTTCCCGGCGATGATGCCGTAGTTGTTGCCTCCGATCGTCACTCCCCCGCCGCTGACGTTCTGCCCTTCCCGCAGGTCCACGTGGATCTCGTTGCCGTGGTCGCGGAACTCAGCCCGGCGGATCGCGTCCACGGCCGGGCCGGACTGGTCAGGGGTGGACAGTTCGATCCACGACCCGTTGACGTTCGGGTCGGAGACGACCTGAATGTCGGCGGCCTGGGTTTTGATGTGCAGGGTGACGGGGCCGCGCTGGCGGCCGGTGTGCTCGACGGTGGTCATGGTTGCTCCGTTCGAAGTTGGGGGCCCGCCCCGACCGGGGGTGCCGGGGCGGGCGGTACTGGGGTTAGACGTCGATCGCCCGATAGCGGCGGCATGTGCCGTCCGGTTGGGGCACGTCGAACAGGTCGTAGGTGCGGCGGACGGCACGGGCGACCCGCATGATGTCGAGGAAATCCACCCACGACAGGACGGTCGGTTCGGTGGTGTTGCCGGGCAGTTCGACGTCGTCGGCGTCGAGCAGCCATGAACGGACTGTGCAGTCACCGGTGCGCTGGTTGAGGCTCATGCCGCCACCCCGATCCTGGCGATCGCAGCGATCTCCTCACCGGACAGGCGGCCCGCAGCGAGCAGCGCATCTGCCACCCGCTCGACCGCCGGCCAATGCTCAGCGACATCCCGGTCGGCTTCCCGAAGTGCCGCGCCCGCATCAGCGACGGACAGCCCACACGTCCAGGCAACCTCGAAGTCACTACACGCGCCGGAGGCAACATCCACCCGATCGGCGTCATCGAGCGGGTAAGCCCAGCGGGTCGCCCAACGCTCGACCGCCGCCGCACCCGCCATGAGGGCCTTCGCCGGGTACCCGTCGGAGTTGAGGTGCACTCCGCCCGGGTTGCGTATCGCCGTGACATCACCTTCGGTGATGAACGCGAACTCGATCTGGGTGCCGCAGAGCAGGTGCACGACGGCGTGCCCAGCCTCGTGGATGGCGAGTTGTGCCCGCGAGTCCAGGTGGGGCAGGAGCAGGGCGCGGCCAGTTGAGCAGTCGGAGCACCAGGTGTTGTCCCCGCATTTGTCGGCGGGCCAGCAGCGGGTCTCGAGGATGCCGCGCCGGTGCCGGGCGCACAGGAAGTCGATCAGCCGGGCGGTCACAGTTCCACCGCCAGGAACAGTTCGTCGATCAACTGCTCGGCCGTGTCGTACGGGCCTTCGACCACTCCGCCGATCTCCGTGTACCAGTTGGCCGGGTCGGTGCCGGGGTCGGTTTCGTTGCCCCGGAAGATCTCGAACTTGTCGAGGCCCATGAACACGTGGAACTCGTCGAGTCCGGCCAGCTGTTTGACGGTGACGGTGTCCCCGCCGACGTGGTGTGCGGTTTCGCTGCGGTAGCTCACGGCCGCTCCTCGACCTTGGTCGTGTACTCGGCGAGCACGCGTTCGGCAACGGCCAGCTCCTCGGCGGAGTAGTGGAGAACCGGTACGTCCTCGACCATCTCCACCAGCGCGTCATGAAGGACCTTGTCCTCGACGCAGGCCGGACCCCGGTAGGTGCGAATCATCAGTTCAGCGGCTCGCCACTGCTCCGGAGTCAACTGGTCCTGATGCGTGCGCACGCCCTGCACGAACGCGGCCAAAGCCGCATGGCAGGCGATCAGTTCGTCGCTCACGACGACTCCTTCTCGTGGCAGCGGTCGCAGATGGCCTTCCACCGCCCGGCAGTCGCAACGTGAATGGTGTCGCCGGTGACGTGCTTGTGTCCGCAGGTCAACGGGACGTTGTTGTTCGTGTCGATGGGCTTGACCTTGTACGGCTCCAGGTGGGCCTTCACGCCGCCACCGCCTGTCCGCCGAGCTGCGCGGCGAGCACCCATCCGGCGCTGTTGAGCTGAACCGACGCGATCTTCCCGCGCTTGCCGTTGGCGAAGGTGGGGGTGCCGAGCCGGCGGTCGACGATCGACTGGAGCAGCAGCCAGTTCTGGCCGGGCAGGAGGGTGACGACACCGTTGTTGTGGCAGCGGATGCGGTCACGGGCGGCCGGACCCAACGGCTTGGTGTGGACGTGGGCGGCGCGGGTGGTGGGCTGCGCGCGGTGGCGGTAGGCGTCCAGGGTGGCCGGCGCGGGCAGGTCTGCCGCGGCTTCGGCCAGGACGGCGGAGGCGGAGATGAGCACGCCCGCTTCGGCGACGATGTCGCGGACGGGCCGGTGGCCGTTGTCGCGCAGGTAGCGGTAGTAGGCGGCGGCCTCGTTCAGGTCGGTGAACGGGCGGTTGAGCTCGGGGTGGTGATCGACGGTGAAGGAGACGCCGTCGTGGTGGCGGTCGACGCGGACGGTGAGACGGCCGAGGTCGAAGCTTGCGGTCTGGCCGGGCTGTAGCTTGAGCATGTCTGGCTCCTGGGTGCAGGGGTCGGACCCTGGGAAGCCTCTGCATCGGTGTCTTTGCCGGATCCGATGCGGGGGCTTTCCTCTTGCACCCAGAACTATTCCAGACTGTATCGGTTCTGTCTAGGGTGTATCGGTACTCCTGGCGGGTACGTCGAACCACACCTCATAAACCGATGCGTCGAGCACCAGCTGAGCGACCTCGATCACGCGGTCCTCAGTCCTGCTCAGGCGCACGATCTCCAGCACCGTCGGACCCGCCTTCAGGTCCAGCACCGCCACCTCCTCAGGCGAGGCCGCCCGCGCCTTCAGCCGTTCGTGGAACACCGCCACGACCTCGCCTTTCTCGGCGAGCCGGGCGTAGATTCCACCCTCGCCGGGGTCGTGATAGGCGACAGGAGTGCCCCGGGTCAGCTCCACCGGGAAATAGGCGTTCTCCAACTGCACCGTGTGGCCCTCGTGGTCCACGGTGGTCCGGCGCAGCAGGACAGGGTCGCCTTCCTCGACACCCAGATTCCTCGCCACCACCCAGGGCGCCGGCACTTCGTCGATGCGGCGGACCGTACGTGGCTGGCCGGGCAGGCTGACCGACATGAAGATGTCCCCGGGCGCCTGCCGGACGATGCGCTCGCTGGTGTCGCGGACGTAGTTGCCGGCGCCGTGCCGGGACTCGATGAGTCCTTCAGCTTTGAGCTTGTCGATGCCGCGCTGGGCTGTGCCTTTACTGATTGCTTGGCCTTCGGTCATCTCGGCCAGGGAGGGCAGCTTGTCACCGGGTTTGAGCTGGCCAGAGGCGATCTGCTGACGGATGTGCTGCGCGAGCGCTTCGGCGTTTTTGATGACTGTCACGGCTGCCCCCAGCTGTAGCGATACAGCACGGTACCAGTCAACCGGTACATCTCTTGATCAAGCTTCCCGAGGCTCACTCTCTAGTTCTTTTTGGAAAGCACCAATATAAAACAGCCACCCATGAGTTACGTTACTGCTTGACTGTTACGTGACTGTAGGGAATGATCGGAGGCATGACTCCACCCGACCCGATCAAAGTGGTCGAGGCCCGGCGCTTCCTCGCCGACTGCGACCCCGTGCAAATACGCGTGAACGCCGGCCTCAGCAAAGCCGAACTGGCGCGACTCGTCGGCGTCACCCCAGCCGCCATCAGCCTGCTCGAAGCAGGACTCCGTCGACCGTGGGGAAGGACGGCCGTCGCCTGGGCCGATGCTCTCGTCCGCATTCAGCTGGCGGGCCGCCCGGCAAGCAGCCGAACCGCCGCCTGAAACGACGAACGCCGGGGTGTACA
>NZ_BOMM01000105.1 GCF_016862195.1 Paractinoplanes ferrugineus
GCCGCAGCAGCCGGTCGGATCAGTGGTGTCCGCAAGATGGCAGTCGGTCAGCTCGGCGACCGCCAGGATCGAACCCAACGCGGTCATCGGAGCGAGGTGACCAGCGCCGACAGCCCGTGCCAGCTCGCCTGCGTCGACCCGCTTGCCGGCGTGGATCGCGAGCTCGCCGCGCCAGCTCACAGCCGCGCCCCGGTTCTCGAACCGCTTGATTCCGGCGACGATGAGACCAGCCCAAGGCTGTCGCACAGTGATCGCGCGCAGGGTCA
Source organism: Paractinoplanes ferrugineus (assembly GCF_016862195.1). Lineage (GTDB taxonomy): Bacteria > Actinomycetota > Actinomycetes > Mycobacteriales > Micromonosporaceae > Actinoplanes > Actinoplanes ferrugineus. The sequence continues at coordinate 267 of NZ_BOMM01000105.1, forward strand.
TCGGGGTGCCTCCACGTAGGTTCCGTCATCGATCAGGAAGACCTCGCCGTGCCGGGTGAGCACCGGCACCTCGGCCGGCACCGCACCGGCGTGCAGCAGTAGGCCGAGCTCAAGCGCTTTGGCGCGCTGCGACTCAACCCATTCGTGGTGGTCAGGGCAGAGTCGAAGCAGGTTCGAGGGCTGGTTGGTGTCCGACACCGACGAACCACCCATGCGCCGCGGGCGCCGATGGTGTGTGTGGGCCGCGTCCTCGAGGCATTGCCAGAACTCGCAAAGGCCCTCCGAACGGGCGGCCAGGATGCGCAGAACGGCAGCCAACGGGCCGGTGTTGCGGGGGCGTGGCTTCGGCATGTTCGCGTGCTTGGTCGAACGGCTCGCCGGGCTGGCCGGTAGGGCGGTACGGCGCAGCTGGGAAGTGGAGGCCAGCGGGGTCAGCCGCTTGAGCTCGGTCTTCTTCACCGACCGACCCCCACGCCAGCCACCGCGTACATTGACCGAACCGACGCGCCGATCGACTGGTAAGCACGCAGCTCGTTCTCCAACGCTCGCGCCAGTCGATCCGCGTACCGGTAGGCGACGTCCGCCCTATCGCGGGCTTCCCTCTCCTTGGCGGTCGCCAACTCCGCCGCGAACTTCCGTTCATGGGCCGCGCCGTCGTAGTCCATGTAGGCACGGGCGAATGCCTGGTCGAACTCGTGGTCCGCCTTCAGGAAAGCCGAGTAGGTGTCCGAGCAGACCTTGACCCCGTTGGCGATCCGGTCGGAGCAGGACCGGATCGCCTTCTCGATGTCAACCGGGTTGAGAACGTCCGTCACGGCTGGCTCTCCGCGACCGCCTCAGGCGCTTCTGCGGGGACCTGCTCGACGCGCCTCGTCGCCAACTGCTGAAGCCTGTCGATGACCTTCTTCGCCTCGGCCTGCGTCAGCTCCGTCGCCGAGCCGATCTGCCGTTTCACCACCGTGACCGCGAACTGCACCCGGTCCGCCTTGCCCGCCCCGATGCCCGCCTGCGGGAACAGGTCCTGCATTTCCTTCTGCTGCCCGGCGTTGATGCGCGGCTCTGCCGGCGCCTGGGTGGCGGCAATGCGCTCCTCAACCCGTTCCACCCGCTGCTTGCGGGCCGCCTGCTCGGCGAGGACGGCGTCCTCGCCGTCGTTGTCCGGCGCCAGACCGGTCACCGCGCACAGGCAGTACCGGCGGGCGTAGCTGACCGCCGAACCGATCTCCTGCGGGGAGCCGCGCTCCGGCAGCGGCCACACACCTTCGTCGGACTCACCGGAGATGTGCCGCAGCTTGTACGCCAGCACGAACTTGCCGTCGAGCAACGTCGGCTTCGATGTGAATGACAGGCCGAGCTTGCCCATGACCGGCAGCAACTGCCGGGAGATCTCGGCCAGGTCGGCGTAGTTGTACGAGTAGGTTCCCGCCTTCGCGGTGTTGTTCTTCGCGACGTGGGGGAGCTGTGTCTGAAGGTCGGCCAGCGCCTCGGCGAGAGTGCCGATGTTCTTGGTCTCGACCGGCATCGCGGCAGTGGTCATTAGTAGATCCCCTCCGTGTAGCGACGCTGCGAATAGGCGGGCAGCGAGATCCGCTCGATGCGGTTGCTGTAGGCGGGCCAGACACCGGACTCCATGCAGGCGCGGTAGATCTCGCGGGCCTGCACATTGCGGTCGTGGCCGATCTTCAAGGCGACGTCGTCGAGTTCGACCACCGTCACCAGGTAAGGCGGGTTCTTGTCCTGGAAGACGAAATGGAACGGCGCGTCCGGAGCGATCAGATCCAGGTGGACAGCGCCGGACAGGTAGTGGTCGGCCTGCATGTAGTAGCCGAAGTCGTCGACCTTCTTCGAGATGTGACCCGGCTCCGCGCTGGTCGAGGTCTTGTAGTCGCCGATCCGCCACGACAACCAGTCCAGGCGGGCACGGCACGGCACACCCGTTTCCGGGTCGGTCCAAAACAGCGACTGCTCAGCCAAGCCCTCCGAGAACAACGGGCCGGCGATCGGGTGCGCCCGCACCTGGGCGGCCATGGCCTGCACCTGGTCGAACTCATGCGACAGGACGGGGATCTCGCCACGGTCGTAGGCGTCGTCCCGGTCCTGCTGCGCCTTCTTCGTCTTGTAGTTCTCGGCGCCGATCACGAACAGTTCGGAGCCCTCACCCAGGACGACCTTGTGGGCGGCGTGTCCGAGGTCGAACTCCCGCTTGTGGGGCTGCGGGTTGTCCTGCTCGTGCCGGAAGATCGCCGGGCAGGACGGGTGCAGGAGCTTCTTCGCACCGGAGAACGACAGCGCCGGGTGGGCGTGGTATTCGTCCTCCGGCATGTCGACGATGCCTTCGAACTCGGTCATCGCGACATCCACTCCGGCGCCGGGTGCGCCTCATCGTGCAGCGACCACGGCCACAGACCGGCCCACTGGAACGCCTCGGGCTCGCCGACAGTGAAGTACTCGCGGACGTCGGTAAACATGTCGTGGTCGTGGTCCTTGTCGCACCACGGGTCACAGGCGTGCTCGATGATCCGCGACGACCAGTAGCGGCCCTCGTGGTCCAGGGTCAGACCACCGCGGGTCTCAGAGTGTTTGTAGTGCTCGACGATCACGCCGTTGTAGGTGGAGCGGGCCATCCACATCCAGCCGTCGAGCTGGTCGGCGGGGATCAGCTTGCGCAGCGGGCCCCAGTGCGGCTGGTCCGCGTCCAACTCCTCCGGCGGGGTGCAGGCGTAGGCGTGCGCCGACGCGTAGGTAGTGAACTCGGCGAGCTGGTCGAGGGTGAAGCGCCGGACGTGCGCGCTCTTGCGGATCGTCTGGGTTTCGCCGTACTCGGCAACCACCAGATCCCCGGAGCCGGGGCAGTCGCCGTTGCAGACCAGGACGACGCCGGCGCCGTCGCCTGCCAGCCAGGTGCGCGGGTATTCGGGCATCAGAGACCCCTTCCGAACTGGATCTCCGAGGCTGGCGAGTCCGGCGTCGCGCGGATCTGCTCCAGGACGCCTTGGGCCTCGGCGATGAACTGCGACAGCCGAGCGACCGCCTCGGCTTTCGGTACCGGCGAGTCGTAGTCGCTGTCCGCAGTGATGGCCCAGCTGTCGCACTGGTGGGGGAGGGAGACCTTCCAGCCCTGCTCCTCGCCGTCGTAGTAGCCGGGCGTGTATGTGGCCTTGAAGCCGAAGGTGTGCGGCTCAGGCATTGGCCGACCTCGCGATCAGGTCCTGAAGCCGGGCCAGGGCGTCACACCGGTGGCAGGTGCGCATGTCGACCGGCTTGAGCGTGGGCCCGGTGCAGTAGTCGAACTGGCAGCCCACCTGCTCCAGTGACGCGACAACGTCATTCAGCAGGTCGTTCGGGACCTTGGTGGCGTCGAAGTACGGGTCGCCGCACGTGCAGACGAAGTCACCGGGCCGAAGGTCGTCGGCGTCCCAGAACTTGAGGTTGCAGGTCGAGCACGGGTTAGACATCGCACGACCTCGCAACCGCATAGTCGTGGCGGGCGTAGTGGCTGTCGCACTGCTCGCCGAACCCGTCGGGCACGCACTCCGGGCACTGGCCGGCCAGCCACATCACCAGTTCGGCCTCGTCGCGGGCGCTCACATACCGGGCCTGCTCC
>NZ_BOMM01000106.1 GCF_016862195.1 Paractinoplanes ferrugineus
GTTGAGTCCGGCGGCGTCCTACTCTCCCACACCCTCCCGAGTGCAGTACCATCGGCGCTGGAGGGCTTAGCTTCCGGGTTCGGAATGAGACCGGGCGTTTCCCCTCCGCTATGACCACCGAAACAGCTGCCAGCATTCCGAACATCAACCGTCCGTAACGGGTGTTCGTTTGCTGTGAATCACACAGTGGACGCGTCAAGCACAAAGTTTAAAATAGTTAAGCCCTCGGCCTATTAGTACCGGTCGACTGAACCAGTTACCTGGCTTACATCTCCAGCCTATCAACCCAATAGTCTCTTGGGAGCCTTACCCACTCAAGGTGGTGGGATACCTCATCTCGAAGCAGGCTTCCCGCTTAGATGCTTTCAGCGGTTATCCCTTCCGAACGTAGCCAACCAGCCGTGCCCCTGGCGGGACAACTGGCACACCAGAGGTTCGTCCGTCCCGGTCCTCTCGTACTAGGGACAGCCCTTCTCAAGTATCCAACGCGCACGGCGGATAGGGACCGAACTGTCTCACGACGTTCTAAACCCAGCTCGCGTACCGCTTTAATGGGCGAACAGCCCAACCCTTGGGACCTGCTACAGCCCCAGGATGCGACGAGCCGACATCGAGGTGCCAAACCATCCCGTCGATATGGACTCTTGGGGAAGATCAGCCTGTTATCCCCGGGGTACCTTTTATCCGTTGAGCGACACCGCTTCCACACGCAAGTGCCGGATCACTAGTCCCGACTTTCGTCCCTGCTCGACCTGTCAGTCTCACAGTCAAGCTCCCTTGTGCACTTACACTCAACACCTGATTGCCAACCAGGCTGAGGGAACCTTTGGGCGCCTCCGTTACCCTTTAGGAGGCAACCGCCCCAGTTAAACTACCCACCAGACACTGTCCCTCGACCCGATCAGGGCCGCAAGTTAGATACCCAAATCCAACAGAGTGGTATTTCAACAATGCCTCCACCCGAACTGGCGTCCGGACTTCACAGGCTCCCACCTATCCTACACAATTAAATTCGGATACCAATGTCAAGCTATAGTAAAGGTCCCGGGGTCTTTCCGTCCTGCCGCGCGTAACGAGCATCTTTACTCGTACTGCAATTTCGCCGGGCCTGTGGTTGAGACAGTGGGGAAGTCGTTACGCCATTCGTGCAGGTCGGAACTTACCCGACAAGGAATTTCGCTACCTTAGGATGGTTATAGTTACCACCGCCGTTTACTGGCGCTTAAGTTCTCCGCCTCGCCCCGAAGAGCTAACAGGTCCCCTTAACGTTCCAGCACCGGGCAGGCGTCAGTCCATATACATCGTCTTACGACTTGGCATGGACCTGTGTTTTTAGTAAACAGTCGCTTCCCCCTGCTCTCTGCGGCCATACCACGCTCCACCCGCAAAGGGGCTTCACGCGTCCGGCCCCCCTTCTCCCTAAGTTACGGGGGCAATTTGCCGAGTTCCTTAACCACAGTTCGCCCGTCGCCTCGGTATTCTCTACCTGACCACCTGTGTCGGTTTCGGGTACGGGCCGCTCGGAACATCGCTAGAGGCTTTTCTCGGCAGCATAGGATCACTGACTTCACCTGATACGGCTCGGCATCACGTCTCAGCCTCAATGCCACGCGGATTTGCCTACGTGACGGCCTACACGCTTACCCCAGGACAACCACCGCCTGGGACCAGCTACCTTCCTGCGTCACCCCATCGCTAAACTACTACCACCCGAGGTCCTAGACTCCACCAACTCAGACCGAAGTCCTCACCGGCTTTGCGTAGTTAGTACAAGCAGGTTCGTCTTGGGCGTTCCTTCGCGGGTACGGGAATATCAACCCGTTATCCATCGACTACGCCTCTCGGCCTCGCCTTAGGCCCCGACTCACCCAGGGCGGAATAGCCTGGCCCTGGAACCCTTGGTCATTCGGCGGAAGAGTTTCTCACTCTTCATTCGCTACTCATGCCTGCATTCTCACTCGTATCGCCTCCACACCTGGGTCACCCCGGCGCTTCACTGGCGATACGACGCTCCCCTACCCATCCACACGACTGCACCCGGAAAACAAGTCCCCGAGCGGATCAAAATGTGAATGCCACAGCTTCGGCGGTGTGCTTGAGCCCCGCTACATTGTCGGCGCAGAACCACTTGACCAGTGAGCTATTACGCACTCTTTAAAGGGTGGCTGCTTCTAAGCCAACCTCCTGGTTGTCAATGCGATCCCACATCCTTTTCCACTTAGCACACGCTTAGGGGCCTTAGCTGGTGATCTGGGCTGTTTCCCTCTCGACTACGAAGCTTATCCCCCGCAGTCTCACTGCCGCGCTCTCACTTACCGGCATTCGGAGTTTGGCTGATTTCGGTAAGCTTGTAGGCCCCCTAGACCATCCAGTGCTCTACCTCCGGCAAGAAACACACGACGCTGCACCTAAATGCATTTCGGGGAGAACCAGCTATCACGGAGTTTGATTGGCCTTTCACCCCTAACCACAGGTCATCCCCCAACTTTTCAACGTTGGTGGGTTCGGTCCTCCACGCAGTCTTACCCACGCTTCAACCTGCCCATGGCTAGATCACCCCGCTTCGGGTCTAGAACACGCGACTACATTCGCCCTATTAAGACTCGCTTTCGCTACGGCTACCCCACACGGGTTAACCTCGCCACGTGCCACTAACTCGCAGGCTCATTCTTCAAAAGGCACGCCATCACCCCTCAAGGCTCTGACGGATTGTAGGCGAACGGTTTCAGGTACTATTTCACTCCCCTCCCGGGGTACTTTTCACCATTCCCTCACGGTACTTGTCCGCTATCGGTCACCAGGAAGTATTCAGCCTTACCAGGTGGTCCTGGCAGATTCACAGCAGATTCTAGGAGTCCGCTGCTACTCGGGAACACTGTAAAGAGGTCACACGCTTTCGCTTACGGGGCTCTCACCCTCTACGGCCGGCTTTCCCACACCGTTCAACTAACGAATGACTTTATAACTCTCCGACTGGTGTCAGCACAGTCAAACAGGTCCCACAACCCCCCGCATGCAACGCCTGACAGCTATCACACATACAAGGTTTAGGCTCAATCCGCTTTCGCTCGCCACTACTCACGGAATCACTATTGTTTTCTCTTCCTACCGGTACTGAGATGTTTCACTTCCCGGCGTTCCCCTCACATACCCTATGAATTCAGGTACGGATGACACGACATGACTCGTGCCAGGTTTCCCCATTCGGACACCCTGGGATCACAGCTTGGTTGACAGCTCCCCCAGGCCTATCGCGGCCTCCCACGTCCTTCATCGGCTCCTGGTGCCAAGGCATCCACCGTTCGCCCTTGACAACTTAACCACAGAAAACAAGATGCTCGCGTCCACTGTGCAATTCTCAACCAACGACCAACCCAA
>NZ_BOMM01000107.1 GCF_016862195.1 Paractinoplanes ferrugineus
GGCCTCGCCGGAACTGCCCACCTACGCCTTCCAGAACAAGCCCTACTGGCTAAAGGGCTCCCCCGCCGCCGCGAACGCAGCTCAGCTCGGCATGGGCGCGGTCGACCATCCGTTCCTGGCCGCCACGGTCGCGTTGCCGGGCAGCGACGAGGTGGTGCTCACCGGCACGGTCTCGGCCCAGAGCCAGCCCTGGCTGGCCGACCACGTGGTGCTCGGCACGATGCTGATGCCCGGCACCGCCTTCCTCGAGCTGGCCTTGCAGGCGGCCGCCCAGGTCGGCTACGGCACCGTCGAGGAGCTGACCCTGCAGGCGCCGCTGGTGCTGACCGAGCAGTCGGCCCACGCCGTGCAGATTCTGGTCGGCCCGGCGCGGGAGAACGCCACCCGCGGCATCACCATCCACTCGCGGCCGGTCGCTGCCGATGCCGGCGAGGAGTGGACCCAGCACGCCACCGGCCTGCTGGCCGACTCGCCGGCCGAGACATCGGACGCGGCGGCGGACCTGACGGCCTGGCCGCCCGCCGGGGCCACTCCGGTCGACCTGGGCGCCGTCTACGAAGACCTCGTCGCGGCCGGCTTCGCCTACGGCCCGGCGTTCCGCGGCCTGCACACCGCCTGGCGTACGGGCGACGACGTCTACGCCGAAGTCAGCCTGCCCGCGAGCGAGGCGGGCGACGCCGACCGGTTCGCGCTGCACCCGGCCCTGCTGGACACGTCGCTGCACACCATCGCCTTCCCCGGCCTGTTCTCCCTCGGCGGCCAGGGTCACCTGCCGTTCTCGTGGGGCGGGGTCACCCTGCACGCGAGCGCCACCCGCGCCGCCCGGGTCCGGCTACGCCGGGCCGGCGAGCACGCGGCCTTCGTCCAGCTGATCGACGGCTCCGGCCGGCCGGTGGTCACCGTGCGGTCGCTGGCGATGCGGCCGGTGACCCTGGACCAGTTGCGGGTACCCGCGACGGCCGGCCTCGAGGCGATGCACGGCCTCGGCTGGACGCCGCTGCAGGCCGGGCCGAACCCGCCGGACTTCGAGTGGGTCCGGCTCCAGGAAGGCGCCCGGCCGGATCCCGTACCGCCGGTGATGGTGGCCGAGATTCCCGACGCGGCCGGGGACGCGCACCGGGCCACCGCGGCGGCGCTGCGCCTGGTCCAGGAATGGCTGGCCGACCCGCGAACGGCCGCGAGCACCCTGGTGGTGACCACCCGCGACGGCGTCGCGGTGGACGAGACCGAAGCCGACCGCCTCGACCCCGCGGCAGCCGCAGTGCGGGGCCTGATCCGCAGCGCACAGCTCGAACATCCCGGCCGGATCCGGCTCGTCGACCTGGACGCCGAGGACGGCTCCCGGCGGACGCTGCCGGCCGCGCTGTCGCTGCCCGAGCCGGAACTGGCGATCCGCCGGGGCCGCCCGTACGCGCCGCGCCTGCGCCGGATGCCATTCGACGGCGGTGCCGGCGGTGCGTTCCGGGTGGACGGGACGGTTCTGGTCACCGGCGGCACCGGTGGGCTCGGGTCGGTCTTCGCCCGGCACTTGGTGACTGCTCATGGCGTACGCAATCTGCTGTTGGTAAGCCGGCGCGGCCTCACCGCGCCCGGCGCGGACGACTTGGTGGCCGAACTGACCGCGCTCGGCGCGGAAGTGACCGTCGCGGGCGCCGACGTCGCCGACCGGGCCGCACTCGCGGGCCTGCTCGCCGCCATCCCCGCCGAGCACCCGCTGAGCGCCGTCGTGCACACCGCCGGCGTGCTCGATGACGGCCTGCTCACCGCCATGACGCCGGACCGGCTGACGCAGGTGCTGCGCGCCAAAGTCGACGCGGCCACCAACCTGCACGAGCTGACGGCCGGCGCGGACCTCACCGCCTTCGTGCTCTTCTCCTCGATCGCCGGCGTCTTCGGCGGTGCCGGGCAGGCCAACTACGCCGCCGGCAACGCCTTCCTGGACGCACTCGCGCAGCGGCGCCGGGCCGCCGGGCTGCCCGGCCTCTCGCTCGCCTGGGGACTGTGGAGCACGGCCAGCGGCATGACCAGCACCCTGGACGCGGCCGACGTCGGCCGGCTGGCCCGGACCGGGCTGCTCGAGATCCAGCCGGCCGAGGGGCTGGCCCTGTTCGACGCCGCCCTCGACGCCGCCGCGCCGGCCCTGCTGGTGCCGGTCCGCATCGACGCCCGGACCCTGCAGGACCAGGCCCGCACCGGTTCGCTGCCGCTGATCTTCCAGGCTCTGGTACGCACCCGCCCCCGCCTGGCCCGCGCCGACAACAGCACCGGCGAGGCCCATCCCCTGCTGCGCCGCCTGGGGGCGCTCAACCCCGCCGAGCAGACCCAGGCGGTCGTCGACCTGGTCCGCGAGCAGGTCGCGTACGTGCTCAGCCACCCCGACCCGGCCGCCGTCAACGAGAAGCAGCCGTTCACCGGGCTGGGCGTCGACTCGCTGATGGCCGTCGAGCTGCGCAACCGGCTGAGTTCGGTCGCCGGCCTGGCGCTGCCGGCCACTCTGGTCTTCGACCACCCGACCCCGCTGGCGGTCGCCGACTTCCTGCTCAGCGAGCTGCTGGGCGGGAGGACCGAACCGGACACGGAGCCGGCCGGGCCACCGGCGGCCGCCCCGGACGAGCCGATCGCGATCGTCGGGATCGGCTGCCGCTATCCGGGCGGGGTCGCCTCCGCCGAGGATCTGTGGCGGCTGGTCGCCGCGGGCACCGACGGGATCTCCGGCTTCCCGGTCGACCGGGGCTGGGACATCGACGGCCTCTACGACCCGGATCCGCAGAAGGCCGGCCGGATGTACACCCGCGACGGTGGTTTCCTGCACGACGCCGGGGACTTCGACGCCCGGTTCTTCGGCCTGCCCCAGCGGGAGGCGACGGCGATGGATCCGCAGCACCGGCTGCTGCTGGAGACCTCGTGGGAGGCCATCGAGTCGGCCGGGATCCGCCCGGATTCGCTGGCCGGCAGCCGTACCGGGGTGTTCACCGGGATCATGTACAACGATTACGGCGCCCGTTTCCAGCCTGGTCAGACACCCCAGGGCTACGAGGGTTACATCAGCAACGGCAGCTCGGGCAGCATCGCCTCCGGCCGGGTGTCGTACACCTTCGGACTCGAGGGTCCGGCAGTAACCATCGACACGGCCTGCTCGTCGTCGCTGGTCGCCCTGCACCTGGCCGTGCAGGCGCTGCGCTCCGGCGAATGCACCCTCGCCCTGGCGGGCGGGGCGACGGTGATGGCGACGCCGAACATCTTCGTGGAGTTCAGTCGGCAGGGCGGGC
>NZ_BOMM01000108.1 GCF_016862195.1 Paractinoplanes ferrugineus
TGAAGGATATCGCACCAATCAGACGAAGAATGTCAGCTATCCAATCTTTCCGCTATTCGGAGCGATATACTCAACCATCATCTTGATATTGAGTGGCTTCAGACCATACTGATTCTTAGCTGGATGGTCGACGGATATTGGCCGCGTCGGGAACGCCTTCGACATCGACTCCGGAACCTTGTCCTCCCGCAGGTAGTCGAGGAATTCACGCCTAACCCGGAAACTCTTGATCACCGTGTCAGAGAACCCCTGCTCCAAACGCTTCGCCAGGAAAGCTTCCGCACGAGCCCTGTCATCGAAACCCAAGAAGAGCGTTTTGTCGGCACCGCGGATCAATACCGACCCATCTTCGTGAATCCTTACCCGCTCGTTCCCTGCGCCCCTCTACCCGGTAGACGGTTACTTCGCAGTCATCGTTGTTGTGGACCAGAACCGGCGCGTTGCCGGCGAGCACATAGTACGTGTGGCATATTCACCGACGACACGAAAAGTGACCTGTCGGTGCAGGCCGCTCACCTGGTCTTTCTCGGAGCGGTCGGGCATGGGATCGTGCTGTCGGGTGGTGTTGACGGCAACCGTGACGGCAACGTGGGCAGACAGCCAGCGCCGTTGGCGACCGTCGGGCGGTCCGGTGGGGGCTATCCGAGGTAGGGCGTGGGGCGGTTTTCGGCGTGGTGGCGGAGCCGGAGCCGGACGGTGTCGTGGATCGGGATGTGGTCGAAGGCGGCCGGGTCGATGAACCGCACGTCGGTGGACTCGTCGCTGGCCAAAGACGTCCGTGCCATGAACGTCGCCGCCCAGGAACTCGCCGACCTCAACGCCGCACACCAAGACCTCGCCGAGGTCATCGCGAAGTACAAGGCCAACGTCGGCACCGAGCCAGTCGACGCCGCACCAGCAGCACCCGAGCCTACGAAACCACGCCGCGCTCGCAAGCCGACCAAGTAGCCGCAGCCTGGATCACCATCCCGGCACCGACGCGGCGGCCGATTGGCTAAGAAAAGCCATACAGGGTCAGGGGGGCTGCCCGGCCGATGGCCGGGCCGCGCGCACGCGCTACAGGCCTACGGCCCCGCGCGCACGCCGTCTTACCCGAGACAACAGCCCAAAGATCATCGGATGACTGCGCCATTCATCCAAGTCTCTCGATTTTTGGCCTCGCTTGACGACAGCCCTGACGGCAACATGGACGAAAGTCCGCACACCACAGCACCCGAAGGCGTCGCCTCAACATGGAGCGTATGCCGAGAAGAGGACAGACCATCGCATTGACGGCCGGACCGCGATCACTCGGCGCAACCCCTTGCACTCCAAGTATTTGTCGGTCTGTGGAGGTGGCCCAAACAACCGGCCAAACACGGGTCGAGCCATCAAAGCCCGAAGTCGGAAGGTTCTTCGGCCGCCTTCCGCCGATAGGCATCTAGAACCAGGGCGCTCTCATTGATTAGCGCATCAAAGGACTCTTCCTTGCGTTCGTCGTAGCCATATTCGCCATAACTTCTAACCAATTCGGCAAGCAAGTCCGCAACCTCGACGAGGTTTAGGTACCGAAAACCGTCAATTGCTTGCTCGAACTCAACCGGTTCGATGACTTCCATCGCAAAGCCGAAGCCACCGCCCATAATTGCATTAAAGACCCGGTGGACGTGAGCAAGCTTAGCAACCCCGAGCGGCGCGTCGGCCGGCACAACGCCTTCAACTCCATAGTCGACTGCCAGGTTGTGTACGCTGTCCATCGAACTCACGATTTCTACACATCCCCCACTAGATCCGATTTTCCATGTGCCCTGAGCGTTCTATTTACGTACATCATCCCAAAGTCCCATTGCTGATGGAAGGGCATATCCGCAAGCATGTCTCGGATCGGCTTCCCGCCCGTCCAGTTGAAGGTTTTTGCATAGTATCCGTTCTTGGCGAAGTTGATGCTTTGATCCTGAAGGAAAATATTATCAGGGTTATTGATCCACTCCTGCGGGAAGTTGGATCTCCCTGCCCCCTGCTTCCCCTGACTTTGCTCAACGACGTGCTCCCAGTTCAACTTCGGCCCGCCTGGCGTCGCGTAATTCTGGCTGGCCCATGCACCTGCAACCAGCCACCAGCTTTGTCATAACTGGGGTATCCGTCTGCAGAATTCGGCGTCCATGAATTCGCGCCACGGCCGACCGGGCACGACTCGCCACCGGAGACACCGAGGTTGATAAACCCAGGGTCATTGTTGTGGACCAGAACCGGTTCGGCGCCGGCGAGCATGGGTTGGGCGGGGGCGGTGATCGATGAGGGCGAGACTCCAGGTAGGACAGCAAATCGACCAAAACCCGATGCCCCGACCGGGAGCCTCGCCATGCTGTCCTACCCTGCCGCGATCAGGTTGTCCAGCCGGACCCTGAACCACCTCGCCGACCGCATCCGCGACCACCGCCAGCAGCGCGGATCCCGATGGCGCCGACTGAACCCGGGCCGCCAGGCCCTGCTCGCCCTGGCCCACCTATAACGGCGACACCTACACCCGCCTCGCCGCCGGCTTCCAGATAAGCGTCGCGACCGCCTGGCGCTACGTCCAAGAAGCGATCGCCCTGCTCAGCGCGACCGCCGACGATCTCGCCAGCGCGATGCGGCATATCCATCTCCTGGCGTACGCGATCCTGGACGGCACGCTGATCCCGATCGACCGGGTCGCCGACCAGAAGCCGTACTACTCCGGCAAGCACAAACGTCACGGCGTTAACGTGCAGGTCATCGCGGATGCGGCCGGCCGTCTCGTCGGGGCCTCCGGCACGCTGCCCGGTGCGACACATGACCTGACCGCCGCCCGTACCCACGGCATCATCGACGCTCTGAGCAGCGCACCTTCGCGGACAAGGGCTACCAGGGCGCCCGCGGCAGCGTGCGCACGCCGTTCAAACGACGCCGCTACCGGCCGAAGCTGTCACGCCGGCAGAAGGCGGTCAACCGCACCCACGCAAAGATCCGTGCCCGCGGCGTACGCGCGATCGCCACCCTCAAGACCCGGAAAATCCTGACCAAGCTGCGCTGCTGCCCACGCCGCGCGACCGCGATCGTGCAGGCCATCCACGTCCTGCACCACGTCGAAGCGAACCGCTACGCAGGATGAAAATGGCTCCCTGAAGCATCCGCGATAGTG
>NZ_BOMM01000109.1 GCF_016862195.1 Paractinoplanes ferrugineus
CGGCGACTGGGCGGTCGTGATGCGCGCGGACCAGCAGGAACCGGAGATCCTGGACGCCCTCAAGAACTCCCGGGCCCATCTGCGCGTGCTCACCCCGGGCGGCGAGTTGCCCCCCGGCCTGACCGGGATCATCTCCCTGCTGGCCCTGGACGCCACCGAGGACCCCGATCGCCCGGGTGCCTCCACCGGTGCCCTCGCCACGCTCGCCCTGGTCCGATCCCGGCCCGGCAGTCCCCTGTGGACGCTGACCCGAGGCGCGGAAACCGATCCGTGGCAGGCCCAGACCTGGGGGCTCGGCCGGGTGGCCGCGCTCGAGCACCCCACCGCCTGGGGTGGGCTGATCGACCTGGCCCGCGACTTCGACCCCGCCGCCCTGCACACCGCGCTGACCAACGCGGCCGGTGAAGACCAGATCCGGGTCGAGGGGGATCAGGCCTACGGCCGGCGTCTGCGCCCGACGACCGCCGCGGCGGGCAGTCGGTGGTGGACCCGAGGCGCCACCCTCATCACCGGCGGCACCGGAGCCCTCGGCACCCACGCCGCCCGCTTCCTCGCCCGCGAAGGCGCGCCGCACATCGTCCTGGTCAGCCGGCACGGGCCCGAGGCTCCGGGCGCCGCCGGCCTGCGGGCCGAACTCGGCGACCGGGTCAGCATCCTCGCCGGGGACGTCACCGACGAGGCCGCCATCCGGCGGGTGATCGAGCAGAGCCCGCCGATCACGGCCGTCATCCACGCAGCCGGCGCCACCACCGAGCGGGCGCTGGCCGATCTCGGGCCGGACGCCTTCGTCAGCGCCAAGGTGGTCGGGGCCGAACTCCTGGACCGGTTGCTCGGCGACGACCTGGACGCGTTCATCGTGTACTCCTCGATCGCGTCGACCTGGGGCAGTGCCTACTCCGGCGCGTACGCGTCCGCGAACGCCCACCTGGACGCCCTCGTCCGCCGGCGGCGGGTCCGGGGCGCGGCCGGCACCGCCCTGGCCTGGGGTCCCTGGTCCGGCGGTGGCCTGGCCGGCGACGGCTACCTCGACGAGCTTCGGCGGCGGGGCATCACCGCGCTGGCGCCCGACCAGGCCGGCAACGCCCTGCGCTACCTGGACCCCGCCGTCACCACCGTCGCGGCGATGGACTGGGAGCGGTTCGCCGGCGCCTTCACTGCCAACCGACCCAGTCCGCTGCTCAACGACCTGACCACCACCACCGCGACGCCGGTCGCCGGGCCGGCCGAGGACAACCCGTTCCGGCTGCGCTGGGCGGCCCTGCCCGCCGAGGACCGGCAGCGGATGCTGGTGCGGACGGTGTGCGCCGAGGCCGCCGCCGAGCTCGGCGACTCCTCGCCGGGCGCGGTCGAGGCCGACCGGCCGTTCCGGGAGCTGGGTTTCGACTCGCTGGCCGCGGTCGGGCTACGGCAACGACTCGACCGGGTCGGCGGCCTGAAGCTGCCATCGACCATCGTCTTCGACTATCCGACCCCGGCCGCGCTGGCCGAGTTCATCGACGCGACGCTGGCCGAGCTGAGCGGCGGCACCAGCGACGCCGACACGGCCCTGGCCGAGCTGGACCGGCTCGACGGACTGCTGGCCGACCTGCGGGGGGCGGCGGACTCGGCCCTGCGCAGCCGGATCACCCTGCGCCTGTCCACCGTGCTGGCGAACTGGAAGAACACCGCCGCCCCGGCCGCCCCCAAGCCGGTGGACAAGCAGCTCGACGACGCCACCGACGATCAGCTCTTTGACCTGATCAAGAACGAGTTCGGGATCTCCTGAGGAGCTGACGCATGTCCGCAAACGAAGAGAAGCTCCGCCACTACCTCAAGGAACTGACCACTGACCTGCGGCGCACCCGGCAACGGCTGACGGAGGTCGAGGCGGCCGAGCGGGAGCCGATCGCCATCATCGGGATGAGCTGCCGTTACCCCGGTGCGGTGACCTCGCCCGAGGAGCTGTGGCGGCTGGTCGAGACCGGTACCGACGCCATCGTGCCGTTCCCCGCCGACCGGGGCTGGGATCCCGGCGCGACCGCCCCGCTCGGGTCGGCCGCCGCCGGCGGTTTCCTGGCCGGGGCGGGCGACTTCGACGCCGGGTTCTTCGGGATCTCGCCGCGCGAGGCACTCTCGATGGACCCGCAACAGCGGATCCTGCTCGAGGCCGCGTGGGAGGCGGTGGAGGACGCCGGGATCGTCGCCGCCTCGCTGCGCGGCCGGCCGGTGGGGGTCTTCGCCGGAGCGGCCGTGCAGGGCTACGGCTATGCCGACAACGACACGGTCAAGGGCTCGGAAGGCTACGGCGCCACCGGCTCGGCCGGCTCGGTGATCTCGGGCCGGATCTCCTACGCCCTCGGCCTGGAGGGCCCGGCGGTCACCATCGACACGGCCTGCTCGTCGTCGCTGGTCGCGCTGCACCTGGCCGCCCAGGCACTGCGCTCCGGCGAGTGCACCCTCGCCCTGGCCGGCGGGGTCACGGTCATGGCCACCCCCTACGCGTTCCTGGAATTCAGCCGCCAGGGCGGCCTGTCACCGGACGGGCGCTGCCGGTCCTTCTCGGCCGACGCGGACGGCACCGGCTGGTCCGAGGGGGTGGGTGTCCTCGCCCTGGAGAAGCTCTCCGACGCGCGCCGCAACGGTCACCGCGTGCTCGCGGTCGTCCGTGGCACGGCCGTCAACCAGGACGGCGCCTCCAACGGCCTGACCGCCCCGAACGGCCCGTCCCAGCAGCGCGTCATCCGGCAGGCCTTGACCAACGCCGAGCTGTCCCCCACCGACATCGACGTGGTCGAGGCGCACGGCACCGGCACCAGGCTCGGCGACCCGATCGAGGCGCAGGCGTTGCTGGCGGTGTACGGCCAGGACCGGGACGAGCCGTTGTGGCTCGGCTCGCTCAAGTCGAATCTGGGGCACAGCCAGTCGGCCGCCGGGGTCGGCGGCATCATAAAGATGGTGCTGGCCATGCAACACGGGGTCCTTCCGCGGACGTTGCACGCCGAGGAGCCGTCACCGCACATCGACTGGACCGCGGG
>NZ_BOMM01000110.1 GCF_016862195.1 Paractinoplanes ferrugineus
CTGCAGTTGCCGCTCGGGGCCGACGGCGAGGTGGACGGCGAGGTGGACGGCGAGGTCGGCTGGGTGGTGGGCGGTGTGGTCGGCTGGGTGGTGGGCGGTGTGCTGGGCCCGGTCGACCCGGTGCAGTTGACGCCGTTGAGGGCGAAGCCGCTCGGTACGGGGTTGCTGCCGGTCCACGACCCGTTGAAGCCGAACGAAGCCGTGCCGCCGGTGGCGATCGACCCGTTGTAACCGGCGTTCTTGGCGGACACCGCCGCGCCGCTCTGCGTGACCGTCGCGTTCCACGCCTGGGTCACCGTCTGACCGGCACCGTAGGACCAGGTGAGCGTCCAGCTGGAGACCGGGTCACCGAGGTTGGTGATCGACACGTTCGCGCCGAAGCCGCCCTGCCATTGCGACGACACGGTGTAGTCGACCGAGCATCCGGCGGTGGCCGCGTCGGCGGGCATCGCCACCATGACCGCTGCCGACGCCAGCAGGGCGAAGCCGCCCGACACCAGGCCGGCGTTTACTGATCTGGATCTGTGCATGAATCACTCCTGTGAGGGGGACGGCGGTTCGGTCGCGTGGTCAGCGGTAGCCGGCGGCAACGATGTTGGCCTGCACGGCGCTCTCGGTCGCGTCACTCGGGTAGCCGGCGACCATGGCTCCCTCGTAGAAGGTGCCGATGCTCTGGTTGGTGTTGTCGATGCAGCAGTCGCCGCCGCTGCCGAGGATGATCGCGCCCTGCTTGCGCATCGGGCTGTAGCCGCGTGGCAGGGCCCCGTCCCAGAGCGTGGTGAGCGAGCCGGACTGGGCGTTGCTGCCCTTGAGGGCGAACCGCGAGGTCCCGTTGTTCTTCAGCATCGCGGTCACGAACTTGCTGGTGAAGGCCCGCTGGTTGGGGTTCCAGGAGGAGCTGCCGCCGGGGTACAGGCCGTACTCGAGGTCGGCCTGGATCCACGGCCCGGAGCCGGAGCAGCCGCCGAACCAGCAGCTGGTGCCGAAGTAGATGGCGTCCATCGCGCCGGCACCGTCGGCCCGTCGGGTGGTCTCGCTGTTGCCGTAGTCGAAGCAGCACCCGCCGTTGACGTGCGTGCCGCTCGTGACCATGTAGATCCCCTCGGGCGCACTACCCGTCGGGATGCCGGTGGCCGAGCCGTTCCGCCAGTAGCTGTTGCCGGGGTTGATGTAGAGCGAATAGACCTTGTTGCCACCGACCGCCACCGACTCGCGGGTGGCGCCGGCCGCGGTGTCGGCGCCGCCGATGCCGCCGGGACCCTGGTAGCCGAGGTTGTTGCCGCGCCCGGACTGGTCGTAGATCACCGTGATGACGCAGGACGTCCCGGCGCAGAACGAGTCCTGGGTGGCCGCGTTCGCCGCGCCGCCCCGGCTCACCACCCCGATGTCGCGGGTGGTGTTGTCCGACGAGCGGCGCACCTGGTAGAGCGCACCGGCATAGCCGGCCGACAGCGCGCGGGTCGTGCTGTGCGCGGCCACGCAGGGCGTCCCGCCGGCCGCGTAGAGGTCACAGGGAAGGCCGGCCGGCGCACTGGTCGACGGGGTGGGGGTCGGCGTGGCCGACGACGCGGTCGGGGTCGGGGTGGCCGACGAACCGGTGGGGGTCGGGGTGGCCGACGACCCGGTCGGAGTCGGTGTCGCCGGCGCGCCGGTGCAGGCCACGCCGTTGAGCGTGAAGGCGGCCGGGGCCGGGTTGCTGCCGGTCGTGGCGCCGTTGAAGCCGAACGCGGCACTTCCGCCGGCCGGGATGGTGGCGTTGTAGCTCGCGTTGGTCACCGTGACCTGCCCGCCGGACTGGCTCACCGAACCGTTCCACAGCTGGGTGACGGTCTGACCGGCGGTGAACGTCCAGGACAATCGCCAGCCGGTGAGCGAGTCGCCGAGGTTGGTGACGGCGACCGAGGCGCCGAATCCACCCGGCCACGAGCTGCTGACGGTGTAGTCGACCCGGCAGCCGGCGGCCGCCTGGGCGGGGCTCGTGGTCGCGGCGATCACGCCCGCGGTACCAGCCAGGACGGTGGCGGCGAGCAAGGCTCTGATTCTCATCACGTCTCCCAGTGCGGCGGAGCTGACCGCGCCCGAGACCAGCGGCGGGCGTTAACGTTAACAATGTGATCCGGATGTTACGGGAGCGCTCCCATACATTCAAGACAGTGACTTCCTCGAACCCTTTGCGGGCCGCCGTAACACTTTTTCAGCAACCGCACGCGCCCATTTGCCATCGATCGGTGTCGCTTGACGGTGGGGGTCGAGCTGATTACATTCGGGAAAACGTTTTCCGGGTTGCCGCCCCTGGCTGAGACCGACCTCTTGTCAGCCACCCACGCCGTTTTCCGCTCCTGATCAACCTCGGGGACGGCCGGGCGCCCTGTCGGTCTCGCATTTCCGGAGCGTCGGCCGGAGCACCGCCGGCCGTAACACAGCGGTTCTGAGGAAGAGGAAAAGCGGCATGAAACAAACAGACTCGACACCGGCCCGGCGACGATTCCGCCGGACCACGGCGATCGCATCGGTGGCGGCGGTGGCGGCCGGATTGGTGTACGCCGGATCGGCCCTCAATCCCGCGGCTGCGGCGGCCGCCACGAACACTCTCGT
>NZ_BOMM01000111.1 GCF_016862195.1 Paractinoplanes ferrugineus
AGCTCGATCAGGCCGGAGGCGGACTACGGGTTCGGCTACTGGGACGACGACGAGTTCATCTACGAACAGCGCGGGTTCCTGGCCCGGAAAGACCTGATCGCGGCGTGCCGCCGGCTGGCCGCGAACGACGAGCCGGGCGTGTGGGATCTACTGACGCCGTTCGAGGACGAGGCCGAGGTGCGGCGCAGGTGAGCCTCGCCGACATCAACCCGGAGTCGGTGCTGGCCGCGATCCGGGCCGGCCATCACACCCGCGCCGACCTGGCCGAGCACTTCCAGGTGCTGCCCACATCCCTGCATCTCGAGGACGCGATCGACGCGCTGAAGGCCGACCCGCCGCGGATCGTCGAGCACCCCAACAAGCATCTGCACCCTGCCGACCTGGACGAGTTCCTGCCCAACCACAACGAGGAGGCCTAGGGACCCTGATGACCATCGTGATCGCCGGGATCTACCTGTTCTACTGAACGTAGCAGGACAGCAGCCCCGGAGCCAACCGGCTCCGGGGCTGTTTCCGCTGGTAAACGACACGGTGGTAGTTCGTGAGTCAACTCCACAAGTCGCCAACCGGTGGCTACCGTCAAACCCGTGAAGATCCTCGGGGCGATGGGTACACCCGACGGCCGGTGGCGGTTCGAGGTTATCCGCGTCGGTCGGGAACAGCAGTTCCGCATGTTCAAGCAGGGCGAGCTGCTGCCGTACCGCGGGGCGATGGGGATCTTCGAGCACCTACTCACCGAAGACGGCTACCACATGGCCGACCTGATGGAACTGCCCATCGAGCAACCAAACGGACAACGAGGAGCAGCCTGACAGCCAGGCCTGCACGATCGTCTATCCGTCTACGCTGCGAGGCCGTGACCATCACCTATGCGGCAGAGTCGCCGACCTGGACCGACACCGGCACATTCTGGATCGCCCTGGCCGCCCTGCTCATCAGCGTCGTAGCTGCCGCGGCAGCTATCTGGTCGGCTGTGGCCGGCCATCGCTCGGCTAACCACGCCAAGACATCGGCCGAAGCGGCCAAGGACTCGGCCGGCACTGCCAGGGTTGCCGCCCGCGCTGCCGAGAAGTCCGCCGACGCTGACGGGAAGGTCGCCCAGGTGGAGCTCGGCCGTGACCACCGTGAGCTGGCGCCGTCCACCAACTGGGTGTCTTTCTCGGTCGCCCCGGACGGGCAGGGCAGCCACAACGCGTTCATCACCTTCACACCGCCGGAACGCGGCTACCTGCTGTTCGTGTCGACCCACCATGAGGGCAGCAGCGGAAGAATCACACGGCGGTCCTTCGTGCCAGTGCCGGCCGGAAAGCAGGAGCTCATTCAGATCGGGGAAAGCGGGCGAAAGTTGCCCGACTGGGTGGAGATGCGCATCTATCCGCCCGCCCCGGGTTCGGAAGGCGAAGCGTGGTCCTGCCCCTGCGGTTTGCCGACGACGACAACTGACATCGACGGTGGCGGTGGGCACTGGTTGCTGCGCGTTCCTGTAGAAGAGGGGGGCCTGCGTAGGGCGATGCACGGATAGATCCGGGTCAACCCGAGCCGCCTCGCAGCTCGGCTACTGGCCCGGGTCGTGCGGCGGGCTCTTCACGCTCGCACGACCGGTCGGCCGGTAGTTGAGGCGGCGCTCCAACTCCTCGTCCTGCATCCAGTACAGGGACTCGAGGCTGGTGGCGACACCCACCCCGATCGCCTGGCAGGTGGCGCACCCCGGTTCGGTGCAGTCGCGGTGCGCTTCCGCTATCCCGGCCACGATGCGCTGCAGGGCGCCGGTCACCCATCCCGTTGTGGCGCCGTGCCCGCCGATGGTGATGTCGGTGGCGTGAATCTCGAAGCAGGGTTGGGGCGGGTAGTCACCGGCGAGTTTCCCGGTGTTTTCGATGGCTTCTTGCAGGGCGGCGAGCCGGTCCATAGGTGACTCCTGGTGGCTGGAGGATCACTGTGGTCCCGACGGTATAGATCCGGGTTGGGGTGTTGGGATCGTCCGTAACGGCAGCTCGCCGCCGTTCTTCTCGGGTAGGGTCAGCCGTTCGGCCGATCAGACACCCGGTTGTTCCGGATTGCCCAGCGCCCGCCGTGCCGTTGACGCAACCGACTCCATGCCGATCACGAAGTCGCGGGCCTCCGCGTACTCGGCGATCGCCTCCAGCGCCCGCGTCTTGCGGTCCAGGTCGTTCGGCGGGGTGTACTCGTCCGACAGGTAGGCGGACTTACCCGCCTCAGTCAGCTGGGCGCGCAACGTCTTCGGCATGACACCGTGCATGACCTGGATCAGCCCGGCGGTCTCGAGTCCTTCCAGTTGACGCCTCAGGTCGGCGCGGAACGTCCACAGGATCTCCCCCGTGCGGGCGCGGGCGG
>NZ_BOMM01000112.1 GCF_016862195.1 Paractinoplanes ferrugineus
GATCGGGAGCAGCAGCTCTGTGACCTCTTCGCGGAAGTGCTCGAGCTGCCCTCGGTGAGCGTGGACGACGACTTCTTCGCGCTCGGCGGGCACTCGCTGCTGGTGATGCGGCTGGCCGGCCGGGTGCGCGCCGAGTGGGGCGTGGACCTGCCGGTGCGGGCCGTCTTCGACACGCCGACGGTGGCCGCGCTGCTGCCCAAGCTGGCCGGGGCGACCCGCGAGCCGATCACCGCCCGGCCCCGGCCCGCCCGCGTGCCACTGTCCTTCGCGCAGCAACGGTTGTGGTTCCACTACCGGCTCGAGGGGCCGGATCCGACGTACAACATCCCGATGGCCTGGCGGCTGCGCGGGCCGCTCGACCGGGCGGCACTGACCGCCGCCGTGCGGGATGTGGCCGAGCGGCACGAGTCGCTGCGGACCGTTTTCCCCGACGTCGACGGCGTGCCCTACCAGCACGTGCTGGGCGCGGACGCGGTGCGGGTCACGGTGCACGACGACGGCGATCTGGCGGCGGCCGCGGAACACGCGTTCGCGCTCGACCGGGAGGCGCCCCTGCGGGTGGACCTGTTCCCGGCCGGGCCGGACGAGCACGTACTTCTGCTTCTGCTGCACCACATCGCCGGCGACGAGTGGTCCGAGGAGCCGTTGCGGCGGGACCTGAGCATCGCGTACGAGGCCCGGCGGGCCGATCGCGCGCCGTCGTTCCGGCCGCTTCCGGTGCAGTACGCCGATTTCGCCCTCTGGCAGCGCGCGCAGAACCTCGACGACCAGGTCGCCGGTTGGCGGGCAGTGCTGGCCGGGCTGCCTGACGAACTGGAACTGCCGGCCGACCGGCCCCGGCCGGCCGAGGCGAGCCACCGTGGCGAGATCGTCGACTTCACGGTGCCGGACCGGGTCGCGCGGGAGCTGCGCGACCTCGCCCGGGGAACCGGGACCAGCCTGTTCATGGTGGTCCAGGCGGCGGTGGCGGTGCTGTTGACCCGGCTCGGGGCGGGCACCGACATTCCGCTCGGCTCGCCGGTGGCGGGCCGCCCGGACGCGGCGGTGGACGATCTCGTGGGTTTTTTCGTGAACACGTTGGTGTTGCGCACGGACACCGGTGGTGACCCGTCGTTCCGGGAGTTGCTGGCGCGCGTGCGGGAGACCGATCTGGCGGCTTTCGATGGTCAGGAGGTGCCGTTCGAGCATCTGGTGGAGGTGTTGAATCCGGTGCGGTCGCTGGGCCGGCATCCGCTGTTCCAGACGATGGTCTCCTACCTGCCCGGCGGCGGCGGCGCGTGGCGGCTCGGCGACCTGGACGGACACCCGGAACCGGTCGGGCACCGGGCGGCGATGTTCGACCTGTCGTTCGACTTCGCCGACGCGGCCGACGGCACCGGTATCGACGGCACCCTGGAGTTCGGACTGGACCGGTGGGATCCGGCCTCGGCGCGCACGCTTGTCGACCGCCTCCAACGGGTGCTCGCCGCGGTCGCCGCCGACCCGGCCCGCGCCATCGGCCGGATCGACGTGCTGGCCCCGGACGAGCGGGCGACGCTGCTGGCCGCCGACCACGGCCCGGTGCCGGCCGGCTCCATCGTCGACCTGTTCGAGGCCCAGCGGGCCGCCACCCCATCGGCCACGGCGCTGGTCTCCGGCGGCCGGGGCTGGACCTTCGACGAGCTGGACGACTGGTCCGCCCGGCTGGCCGGCGCGCTGGCCGCCGCCGGTGTCGGACGGGGCGACCTGGTCTCACTGGCCACCGCCCGCCCGCTGACCGTGCCGGCGATCCTGGGCGTGCTCAAGAGCGGGGCGGCGTACCTCCCGCTGGACGCCTACCAGCCGGCCGAGCGGATCGCCGGAATACTGGCCGACGCCGCACCGGTGATGCTTGTCGCGACCGAGGGTGTCGACGTGCCGTGGTCCGGTCGCCGGCTCACCGTCGGCGCTGAGCTGCCCGAGGCGCCGCACGAGCGGGTCGCGGTGCGGGCCGACGACCCGGCCTACGTGATCTACACG
>NZ_BOMM01000114.1 GCF_016862195.1 Paractinoplanes ferrugineus
TAGCTTGAGCTTTAACCTGCGGCCTGGAGATATCGACCCCGGCTGATCATGGCGACAGCCCTTGATCGATCATTCCTCTTGTCTAGGGAAGAAAGATCAAAATCAAGGGCTGTCTGATGATCAGTGTGCATGACGTCGATCCGGGCGGGACGCTCGGGCGGCTCGCCGGGTTCCGGCGAGAGTTCCACCGGTGTCTGACCGCTCGCTCGGACGCGTTGTTCGAGCTCACCGACGCCTTGTTGTGCGGGGATACGCCGGTGCGGTCGCTGGTCGAGCTGTCTCTGGCGGGTGAACATAGGCGTGGTCACGGCTCGTTGTACGCGGCGCTGAACCGGGGCCGCATTGACATCGAAGCGCTGAAGACGGCGGTCGCCGGGGTGCCGGTCCCGCGGGCCGCGGACGGACGCATCGTGCTGGCGGTGGACGTCACCTGCTGGCTGCGCCCGGAAGCACACACCAGCCCGCAGCGGATGCTCTGCCATACCTACGGGCGTGGCAAGGACACCCACATGATGATCCCAGGCTGGCCGTATTCACTGGTCACCGCTTTGGAGACCGGTCGCAGTTCGTGGACCGCGCCGCTGGACGTCCGCCGGCTCGGCCCGGGCGACGACACCGCAACGGTCACCGCCGCTCAGCTGCGGGAGGTGGTGCAACGGCTGATCACGGCCGGGCAATGGCAGCCGGGCGACAAGAACATCTGGATCGTTGCCGACGCCGGCTACGACGGTCCCCGGCTGGCGTTCCTGCTCGCCGACCTGCCGGTGACGATGCTGGTGCGGATGCGCTCCGACCGAGTTCTGCGCCGACACGCACCGTCCGAGCCGGCCGGCAACGGCCGTCCACCACGACACGGCGGCGAGTTCATCTTCGGTGCCCCGGCCAGCTGGGGTGAACCCGACGCGGCCACCGTCACCGACACCCGGCTTTACGGCATGGCGACCGCCCGATCCTGGAACCGGCTGCACCCACGATTGACCCACCGCACCGCCTGGACCACACACATCGGCGTCCTGCCGATCATCGAAGGCACTGTCGTCCTGCTGACCGTCGACCGGCTGCCGTCAGGCGCCACCGCGAAACCGGTCTGGTTATGGTGGTCCCACCCTGAAGCCGACGCCGCCATGACCGACCTGCTCTGGCAAGCATTCCTACGCCGCTTCGATATCGAGCACACCTTCCGCATGCTCAAACAGACCCTCGGCTGGACCAGCCCGAAACTACGCAACCCCGCCGCCGCCGACCGGTGGACTTGGCTCGTGCTGGCCGCCTACACCCAGCTACGCCTCGCCCGCACCGCCGTCGCGGACCTCCGCCGGCCCTGGGAACGCCCCGCCCCACCCGAACGACTCACCCCCGCCCGAGTCCGGCGCGGGTTTCGGCACCTACACGGCAAAGCAGGCACTCCCGCCGCCGCACCGAAACCCTCCCAGCCAGGACCCGGACGGCCACCCGGCCGCCGCAACACCCACCCCACGACCCGCCACGACGTCCACACCGTCACCAGCACGAAACCAGCCAGCAGCAACAAAAAACCGAAGAAAT
>NZ_BOMM01000115.1 GCF_016862195.1 Paractinoplanes ferrugineus
CAACGCCGCTCAGTTAGGCGTGGGCGAGTCTCGTCAAGGGTGTGTTGATCGGGAAGTAAGAAGCGGAGTTCCGGTATCAAGGCTTGTCACTCCAAGACAACCCAGAATCAGGAACTCCGCTTGCTCGATCAGATTGCCATAACCCATACAGTCACGGTCGCGGCGGGTGTCTTCGCACCCGGTCATCTCGGCGCGTTGACCCCGCTCATCCCCTTCGACATGGTCGACGAGGTCCTGGCCGAGACCCGTCGTGTTCAGCAACGCGAACGACTGCTGCCCGCCCGCGTGGTCGTCTATCTGATCCTGGCCGGCTGCCTGTTCGCAGAACTCGGCTACTCGCAGGTGTGGCAGCAGCTGACCGCGGGTCTGAGCGGGCTGGCCTTGACCGAGCCAAGCTCCAGCGCGTTACGCCAGGGCCGGCGGCGACTCGGCCCGGCACCACTGCGGGCGTTGTTCGACCTGCTCCGCGGGCCCGCAGCGACCGCCGCCACTGGAGCAGTCCGTTGGCGGGGCCTGCTGCTGACCGCGATCGACGGAACCATCCTCACCGTTGCCGACGCTCCCGCCGTGGTGGCCCGCTACCCGAAACAGGGCGGCAACCACGGCGGCCTCGGCTACCCGAACCTTCGACTCAGCGTCCTGTTGACCTGCGGCACCCGCTCGGTCATCGACGCCGTCTTCGACCCGATCAAGGTCGGCGAACTCGACCAGGCCCGCAGACTGGCCGACAACCTGAAAGCCGGGATGCTACTTCTCGCCGACCGCAACTACGCCGCCGCCGATCTGCTCGCGACCCTCGCCGCGACCAAAGCCGACCTGCTGATCCGCTGCAAGAACGGCCGTCGCCTACCCGTGATCACCCGCTACCGCGACGGGTCCTGGCTCTCCACGATCGGCACCCTGCGCGTCCGCGTGATCGACGCCCGGATCGCCGTCAAGACCACCACCGGCACCCGGATCAGCGACTACCGGCTCATCACCACCCTGCTCGACCCGGCCACCCACCCCGCCGGTGAACTGATCACCCTCTACCACCAGAGATGGGAGATCGAGACCGCCTACCTGGAACTGAAATCCAGCATCCTCGGCGGCCGGGTCCTGCGCGCCCGCACCCCCGACGGCATCGACCAGGAACTACACGCCCTATTGATCGTCTACCAGATCCTGCGCACCGCGATGGTCGACGCGACCGACAGCCGGCCCGGCCTCGATCCCGACCGGGCCAGCTTCAGCACCGCCCTGAACGCCGCCCGCAACCAGCTCATCAACGCCGCCGGAGTCATCGCCGACACCGCCATCGACCTGATCGGCGTCATCGGCAACACCGTCCTCAACCACCTGCTGCCCGACCGCCGGATCCGCATCAAAGCCCGCATGATCAAACGCTCGAACTCGAAATACCAGGCCCGAGGCCCCAACATCGACCGCCGCAGCTACCACGCCACCATCAACATCGACATCCTCACCGACGCTTGACCAACCGACACACGCCCTAACTGAGCGGCGTTG
>NZ_BOMM01000116.1 GCF_016862195.1 Paractinoplanes ferrugineus
GACCCCGGCGCGACGACCTCGAAAGGCCACTTCCTCGTGACGTCATCGTACGACGCATCCGCGCTGCCGTGCACTCGTGCGCAGTGCCGGATCGGCGGTGGCCGTGAGTGTTGAGCTGATGGTCGAGGTCATCAAACACGCACCGGCGGACTTGAATCCCACCGAGCGCCTGACGCTGGTGGTGATCGCCGAGAGCTGCCGGACCGAAACCCGCATGACCTACTACCGCGACGGCTGGGATGCCGAAGAACTCGCTCGCCGAGTCGGCGTTACTCCGGAGTCGCTGACCAAGGTTTTCCGTTCGCTCGCCAAGAAGGGGTTGGAGGTTCGCGTGCCGCATGCGGTGAAGGACGGCAAGCCAGTGTTTGCGTTCAAGGGCAAGCAGACGACCTTCAAGCTGCCTCGCCTCACCCCGCAAAGGGTGGACGAGAGTCCAGGCTTTACCGAGGTGGCTAGTCACAAAGCCTGGACGAGCGTCCGCCAAAGCCTGGACGAGGGTCCAGGCAATGAGGCTCAAAGCCTGGACGAGAGTCCACCCCTTCTCCTCAAAGTTCTTCCCTCAAAAAACACCTCATCTCTCTCTCCGCGCGAAGACGATCCGCCGACGGCTGCGATCGTCCCGGCGCCCCGAACCGAGAGAGAGATCGAGGTTGCTTCGCAGAAACCAGAAGCTCAAGAACACACCCCGATCCACCGCCTACTCCTCGATGCGGGTTGCCCTTCAGAAGATCTCACCGACGTAGAAGCAGAGATGATTGTCAGGCATCAGCCTCGCTCACCCGCCTGGTGGCGAACGGTCACTAAAGCCGGAGACCTTCCCGGACTTGTCGCCGAGGTTCTGGAAGCACTTCACCCGGAGCCGATCTTCTCTCCAGAGCACCTCGCCGACGCCCACGCTTTCGAGTCGAAGAACGACGGCTCCCCCGATTGCAAGCACTGCACGTTCCCTGCGGCGAACGGCCGGCACAAGGCGGTCGGCTACACGGCCCGCAAGGGCGCTGTGCCGAACAACAACGGACGTCGGTCGACCAGCTCCCAACGCGCTGCCGACATCCTTGCCATCGGCAGGCAGCTCCAGCAGGAGAGCGAGTACGGCCAGTACGCGCCGGGCCAGGTCCGCTCCCCCGCCGACCAGCGGCTCGCCGACGCGGCACCGCTCTATGACCACTACCGAGCCCTTGAGGGGAAATGATGACCACCGTCGCGATCACCACGCAGACCGTCGCCCTCACCTGGCAGGCGCACGACGGCAACCAGCTCGTCACCCGCGCAATCCCGGTCGAGCCGGACGGCGCCACCGGCCGTGCAGCCCGCTTCGGTGAGATCCCCGGCATCCGCAACCCGCGCATCGACA
>NZ_BOMM01000117.1 GCF_016862195.1 Paractinoplanes ferrugineus
TGATCGGCACGGTGATGGTGCCGTTGGCGGGTGTGTAGGTGTTTGTGGAGATGGTGGTGGGGCCGTTGGATGCGACGGTTCGTCCTTGTGAGACGGTTTGTTCGATTTTGACGGTGACGGTGGTGCCGAGGTTGAGGGTGTTGAGGCCGTTGACGGTTACTGCGCAGGATCCGTTGCAGTTGCCGGTGATGATGCTGATCTGGTTTTTGTTGGTGGGGATGGCGGCGTAGCCGTCGATGCCGGTTTGGGCGGGTGGGGTGGTGGTGGCCATGGTGCCGTTCATGGCGGCGTACCAGGTGTACATCCAGTAGGCGGCGTTGGGGTTGCCGCCGCGGCTGGTGAGTAGGTCGCCGAGGGCGCCGGATTGGTTCCAGAAGGCGAGTTCGGCGTCGCGGATGCCGAGTCGTTCGAATTTGGCGATGTAGCTGACGAGTGGTCCGGGTAGTCCTACTTCGCTGGGGGAGGCGTATTCCTCGATGGCGATGGGTCGTCGGGTGATGCCGAGTTTGTCTTCGATGGCTTGGACTTTGGCGACGTCGCCGGCGATTTTGGCGGGGCTGGACAGTTCGTGCCAGGCGAGGATGTCGGGGACGGTGTTGGTGGTGACGGCGTTGCGGAGGAAGTTCTCCATGTCGCTGATGTTGTCGGAGAAGCTGGGGCCTTGGATGGGTTTGTTGGGGTCGATGGAGCGGACTTGGCGGAAGGTGGTGGTCCAGAAGGCTTCGTAGGTGCCGTTGGTGGTTTTCCAGGTGTTGTCGGATTCGTTCCAGAGTTCGTAGGCGGTGATGTTGTTGTAGTAGTTGGCGTTTTTCATGGTGGTGATCTGGGTGTTGATGAATGGTGTCCAGGTGTTCCAGCTGAATTGGTAGGGCCAGCCGGGGTAGTAGTCGGAGAGTCGGTTGACGAGTTTGGCGCCGACGGCGAGGGCGGTGGGGGCGACGACGGCGATGTCGCCGGTGGGTTGTTGTTTACCGCCGGCGGGCATTTGGACGAAGGTGTTGGGTTTGATGGCTTGGGCGAGCGCGACGGTGGGTTGGCTGGCGTTCGCGAGTCCGTAGAGACTTCCGGTCGCGACATGCGTGACCGGACGCAAGCTCTGCCCGGCGTTCAC
>NZ_BOMM01000118.1 GCF_016862195.1 Paractinoplanes ferrugineus
GCGTTCGTGAACTGTCCAGCCTGGGTCAACAGCCTCCAGCCCTGGTCAAGGACGGTTTCAATCGACCAACGACGACCATCCGACTTCTCGGAACAACCAAATCGGTGACCCCAGTGGGGGCACCGTGGGGCTACGGTCTCGACCGTGGCAACCCTCGAGCGGCGCGGCGAATCGTTACGTGTCAGTTGGCGCCTCGGCGGGTCTCGCGACGGCGCCCGTCAGTCGTGCTCGTTCAGCGGACCACCGGCTGAGCGGGAACGCCTCGCCCAGGCCGCTCAAGCACTCGTCGAGGCCCGCAGACACAACATCACCCGCGCTGAGTGCTACGACGCTGTCCTCAACCGGCCGGCCGCAGACGTGCAGGTGATGCCCACCTTCCGCGCATGGGTGCAGATGTGGTTGCGAGAACGCGAACAGGCCCGCGACATCGAAGCAACCACCATCAAGAACTACCGGTGGGTACTGACCGCCCGAGCGATCCCCCGGCTCGGTCATCTCCGCCTTGACGACATTACTGAGGAGACGATCCGCGAGTGGGTGGCGTGGATGGCAACCCGGCGCAGCACCCGCGGCAACCGCAACCGCAACGTCGCCGCGAACCAGCTGCTGTCGGCGGAGACGATCGGGAAGGCTTACCGCGTGCTGCACGGCTGCCTCGGCGCTGCGGTCCCGCGATGGTTGCAATCGAATCCGGCGTCGCGGCGGGCGGGGTCACGCAGGGGCGTTCCTGGTTTACCGAAGGGCGACAAGTTCGAGGGCATGTTCCTCGACCCCGGCGAGGTGGCGTTGATCCGATCGCACTGCGATCGACGGATCCTCGCGATGGTCGACACGGCGTTGGCTACCGGTTTGCGGTTGGGTGAGCTGGTGGCGTTGCAGGCGCAGCACATCACCAGTAACGGCCGGCAGACGGTGGTGCAGGTGCGGCAGACGCTGAAGGACGACGGGACGATCGGGCCGCCGAAGTCGAAGGCCGGCACGCGTGGTGTTCCGGTCGACGAGGAGACGGGCCGACTGCTGTTGGATCGAATCGCGGGTAAGCCGCCGCGGGCGTGGGTGTT
>NZ_BOMM01000119.1 GCF_016862195.1 Paractinoplanes ferrugineus
GACGAGTAAGTCCTAACTGAGGTCAGTGGTCGTATGCGATCAATGACCTGGTCAAGGACTGTCCGGTGGCACGGTTGTGCCAGATTGCGGCGGTCATGGCGAGGAGGCGCTGAGCTACGCGAGCTCCGACGCCTTCGATGCTGCGGCCACCGTGTAGTTCGAGGTCGAGTTGGCCTTTCAGCGTGTCGTTGACCGACTCGATCAGTTGGCGTACGGGTTTGAGCAGGTGCTCCCCGGATCGTGGGGTCCGGTTGCGGTAGGACGGGCGCAGTAACCGGGCTCCGCGTTCGGCCAGCCAGCGGTCGAGTTCGGCGGAGATGTATCCCTTGTCCGCGATGATCAGCTGACCGGGTCGGGCGGCGAGCAGGGCAGGATCTTCTTCCAGCGCCGCAGCCAGGACCTGGCGGTCGTCGGCTTTCGCATCGGCCAATGACCAGGCGATCGGTAGGCCTGATGGTGTGCAGATCAGATGTAGTCGCAGACCCCAGAAGAACCGTGAGTGTGACGAGCAGTAGCCATAGACGGCCCAGCCCGCCAGGTCGGAGCGTTTCACGGTGGGTCTCGATCGACCGCACTCGACCGGGGTGGAATCGGTGACCCACACGTCGTCGAACCAGAGGTCGGTGTCCGCAGCGACCAGCCGGATCGCCTTCTTCAACAGCGGCAGGGCGGCGCGTAGGCGTTTGTTGTAGCCGGATTGCCCGGGCAGGTACGGAAACGCGCCGGGTAGGTGGGTGGGGAGAAACCGCAGCCAGCGGGCTTCGGATCGGATGCCGAGCAGGGCCTGGGCGACGGCCATGGTGATCAGTTCGGCGTCGGACAGTTTCGGTGGCCGGCCGGTCCGCCGTGGCTTGCCGAGCCAGTCGTCGATCTTCACGTAGAGTGCGGTGAGAAGGGTGTGGATGTCTGTCGTCACAAACAGATCATCGACACCCTTCACCTTTACGCCGGCCAACTATTCGACCGTTGAGTGCACTCGACGAGACCAACCGTCTAGTAGTCACGCGCACAGTCGTCGGTCGTCTCAGCCGCTCAACGACTTAGGAATTACTCATCTAG
>NZ_BOMM01000120.1 GCF_016862195.1 Paractinoplanes ferrugineus
GCTAGGTGGTGTTTCGTAGGAGCGTCGATGTCGCGGTGTGGCGGTGATCGACAACTGAAGAGGTCTCCGGTATTTGGTTCAAGCGACCAAGCCAGAACTTCACACCGGAGACCTCGTGCCGAGCGTAGCGGCAGCGAGGCGACACGACCTCACTGACCTGCAATGGGCGGCTCTGGAGACGGTGCTGCCTGCGGGAACGGGTCGTGATCGGCCGCGCAGATGGACCATGCGAGAGATCATCGACGGGATCCGGTGGCGGGTCCGGACCGGCTCACCATGGCGGGACGTGCCGCCGGTGTATCCGCCGTGGCAGACCCTGTATCGCTGGTTCCGACGTTGGCAGCGTGACGGTGTCTGGGCGCAGATCCTCGCCTCGTTGCAGGCCCAGGCAGACGCCGCCGGGCTGATCAGCTGGACCGTCAGCGTCGACTCGACCATCAGCCGCGCCCATCAACACGCGGCCGGTGCCCGCCGTGACGGCCAGGCGCAGAAAGAGCCACCCGGTGGTGTGCAGGCAGAGCCGGCCGATCATGGCCTCGGCCGGTCGCGGGGCGGCTGGACCACGAAGACTCATCTGGCCTGCGAACAGGGCCGCAAACTGATGGCCCTGATCGTGACCGCCGGGCAGCGTGGTGACAGCCCGCAGTTCATCCCTGTCCTCGCCAGGGTGCGTGTTGCCCGACCCGCCGGCGGCCGGCCACGGACCCGCCCGGACACGGTGCTGGCCGACAAGGCGTACACGTCCAAAGCCAACCGTGCCCACCTGCGCTCCCGGGGCATCCGCGCGTGTATCCCCAGCAAGACCGACCAGGACGCCCACCGCAAGGCCAAGGGCTCCAAAGGCGGGCGTCCGCCCGCCTTCGACCCCCAGCTCTACCGCTTACGTCACGCCGTGGAGTGTGGCATCAACCAGCTCAAACAACACCGCGCTATGGCCACCCGATACGACAAACTCGCCGTGCGCTACGAAGCCACCCTGACCATCGCCGCCATCAACCAATGGCTCCGCGCCCTACGAAACACGGCCTAG
>NZ_BOMM01000121.1 GCF_016862195.1 Paractinoplanes ferrugineus
TGACGTGATCTCAGCAAGATTCGTTGAGGTGCCGGTATTCGAAATGGGTGAGATGTAGCGCTGCGGCGACGACGTCGCCGATTCTTCGGGGGCTGATCGTGCTGTGGCGCAGGGTTTTCCAGCGGCCGACGAGGATGGCGAAGCCGCGTTCTCCTTGCCAGCGCAGACCGCGGAGCAGCCGGTTGACGCTGCGGTTGGCGACGGCGAGGGGTTTGCCGTCGGCGGGTTGCTTGGTCGGAGTTTTGATGCCGTGACCTGCGCCTTCGTAGCCGGAATCGGCCAGGGTGGGCAGGTTGAGTTCGGCTGCGGCCCAGTTCAGGGCGGCGGTGATGTCGAGATTCTTGGCGCAGGTCAGGTCGTGCAGGTGGCCGGGCATGGCGTCAGCGGTCCAGATCGGAAGGCCGTTCGGGAGCATGATTGCTTGGATGTTCGCGCCGAAGTCGCGGTGCTTTCCCGAGTACCACGCGTCGATGCTGTCGCCTTTGACGCTGCGGACGGTTTCGGTGACCCGGTCGCAGTCGAACAGTTTGCCGTCCAGGATGACGAACGCCCAGCCGTCATCGGCGGCACGTTGCAACGCCTCGTGCAGGCCGGGCCGGCGGGCGGCCAGGACCGTGATGCCTTCGGCGAGGTAGCGGTAGGTGGTCGCCCGGGAGACGCCGAACCCGGCGCCCAGCAGCGTCGCGTCTTCCTGCTTACGGAACCAGACCAGGACCAACATCGCCTGGTAGAAGCAGCTCAACGCCCTCGTACCCCGGCGCGTGCCGAGGGCCCGGCGTTCCGCGGCGAGCAACCGTGCGAGGTGACGCACGAGTTCCCTGGGCACGTCGAGCATGGCAGAATACGCGATCACGTGGAGCCCTCTCGACGACCTGTTTCCTTCGCAAGAACTGGTCTATCGATGGCTCCACGCCTATATCCAGCACTGACCGCTACACACGCATTCGCCCGTGTCGTACCGAATCAGACGCTTTTCCTTGCTGAGATCACGTCA
>NZ_BOMM01000122.1 GCF_016862195.1 Paractinoplanes ferrugineus
CCCTGGTTGAACAGGGCCACCGCGACGTCGCCGTCGGCCAGCCGCTTGGCCAGCACCCGCCGGGTGCCGTCGTAGCTGACCTGGGCGCCCTGCAGCCCGAGGGTGTCCTGGTTGATCGCGATCAACCGGGTGTTCTTCAGGATCGTCTGCGTCGCCGCGTTCATGCTGCGGATGTCGTTACCCGCGATCAACGGCGCCGCCATCACCGCCCACATCGAGAAATGCGACCGCATCTCCGTATCACTCAGCGTCCCCCGACCCACCTCCATCATGTCCGGATCATTGAACCCACCCGGCCGGGCATAACCCGACAACGGCACATTCACATCGATGATGTTCTTGACCCCCATCGGATAACCATTGGCCTGCCCGGTGTCCCACGCCAGCTGAATATCCTCCGTCGTACGCCAGATATTCGCCACATCACCCCAGTTACGCTGCGGCCCCGTCTTCGCATGCACACTGTTCGAATTGATGCTGTACAAAATCGGCCGGCCCGTCGCCGCCAACGCATCCCGCATCTTCGCGAACGTCGCCACCTGATCACCGATGCTCCCACTCGGCGAACACCAGTCGTACTTCAGATAATCGACACCCCACGCCGCGAACTGCCGCGCATCCTGCGCCTCATGCCCCTGACTACCCGTCGCCCCCGGATACGAGTTGAAATACTGCGCACACGTCTTGTCCAACGGCGCCTCGTACAACCCGAACTTCAAACCCTTACCATGCAGATAGTCACCCAGCGCCTTCATCCCACTCGGGAACCGGCTCGAATCACCCTGCAAATTACCGGCCGAGTCCCGATTCGGGTTGAACCAGCAATCATCGACCACCACATACTGATACCCCGCGTCCCGCATCCCGGTACTCACGATCGCGTCCGCCATCTGCCGGATCAACGACTCGCTGATGTTGCAACCGAACGTGTTCCAGGTGTTCCACCCCATCGGCGGGGTACGACCCACCCCGTTGTCGAGGGC
>NZ_BOMM01000123.1 GCF_016862195.1 Paractinoplanes ferrugineus
CCGACGACCCCGCCGCCGTCCGGTTCGTGTTCGCTGCCCTCGTCCTACCGGTGGACCTCGACCGGCGCGCTGGCCACCCCCAAATCCGGGTGGGTATCACTCAAAGACTTCACCACCGTGCCCTACAACGGCAGACAACTCGTCTACGCCACCACCCACGACACCGGCTCCAACTGGGGCTCAATGAACTTCGGCCTGTTCACCAACTGGTCCGACATGGCCTCCACCAGCCAGAACAAAATGAACTCCGGCACCGTCGCACCCACCCTGTTCTACTTCGCCCCCAAAAACATCTGGGTACTGACCTACCAATGGGGTGCCACCGCCTTCTCCTACCGCACCTCCACCGACCCCACCAACGCCAACGGCTGGTCCGCCGCACAACCCCTGTTCACCGGCAACATCACCGGCTCCGGCACCGGACCCATCGACCAAACCCTGATCGGCGACAACCAGAACATGTACCTGTTCTTCGCCGGCGACAACGGCAAGATCTACCGGGCCAGCATGCCCATCGGCAACTTCCCCGGCAGCTTCGGCAGCACCTACACCACCATCATGAGTGACAGCACCAACAACCTGTTCGAAGCCCCCCAGGTCTACAAAGTCGCCGGACAGAACCAATACCTCATGATCGTCGAAGCCATCGGCGCCAACGGACGCTACTTCCGGTCCTTCACCACCACCACCCTCAACGGCACCTGGACACCGCAAGCCGCCACCGAGAACAACCCCTTCGCCGGCAAAGCCAACAGCGGAGCCGCCTGGACCAACGACATCAGCCACGGCGAACTCGTCCGCACCACCGCCGACCAGACCTTCACCATCGACCCCTGCAACCTGCAACTGCTCTACCAAGGCCGCTCACCCAGCTCCGGCGGCGACTACGGCCTACTGCCGTACCGCCCCGGCCTGCTCACCCGGCAGCGCTGACGA
>NZ_BOMM01000124.1 GCF_016862195.1 Paractinoplanes ferrugineus
AGCCATTTTCATCGTGACGGTGCAGGTCACGGGCAGTGCGGGACCCTAGTGTCCACGTAGGACGAGGCTCCCGGTAAGACAGCAATCGACCAAGATCAGATGCCCCAACCGGGAGCCTCGCTGTGCTGTCTTACCCTGCCGCGATTCCGTTGTCCACCCGCAGCCTGAACCACCTCGCTGCCCTCATCCGAACCCGCCGCCAGCAGTGCCGATCCCGGTGGCGGCGCCTCGGACCCGGCCGGCAAGCCTTGCTCGCCCTGGCCCACCTACGTAACGGCGACACCCTGACCCGGCTGGCCGCCGGCTTCGAGATCGGCGTCACGACGGCCTGGCGTTACGTCCGCGAGGCCATCGACCTGCTCGCCGCCACCTGCGACGACCTGGACACCGTCATGAACCGGGTCCGGCTGCTGGCGTACGCGATCCTGGACGGCACTCTGATTCCGATCGACCGGGTCGCCGACCAGAAGCCGTTCTACTCGGGAAAACACAAGCGTCACGGGGTGAACGTTCAGGTCATCGCCGACGCGGCTGGGCGTCTCGTTTGGGCCTCGCCCGCGTTGCCTGGCTCGACGCACGACCTGACCGCCGCCCGCACCCACGGCATCATCGACGCGCTGACCAGAGCCGACGTGATGACCTTCGCCGACAAGGGATACCAAGGCGCCCGAGGCAGCGTGCGGACACCGTTCAAACGGCGCCGGTTCCGACCGAAGCTGTCACGCCGGCAGAAGGCGGTCAACCGGGCCCACGCGAAGATCCGCGCCCGCGGCGAACGCGCGATCGCCACGCTCAAGACCTGGAAAATCCTCGCCAAGCTGCGCTGCTGCCCACGCCGAGCAACCGCGATCGTGCAAGCCGTCCTTGTCCTGCACCACGTCGAAGCCAACCGCTACGCAGGATGAAAAA
>NZ_BOMM01000125.1 GCF_016862195.1 Paractinoplanes ferrugineus
AAAGTTCCTAACACGATCTTTGGTCGGTCCAGTTGATCAATCTGCGCCAGCAGATCAGGACGCAGGCGAGGCTGACGAAGCCGTCGTGGATGTCGAGTCGGCGTTCCCATCGGATGGCGAGCCGGCGGAACTGGTGCAGTAGGGCGAAGGTCTGCTCGACGACGTAGCGCAGCTTGCCCAGGCCCTTGATCCCGGTGGTCTTGGGCCTGGGGATGATCGGTTCAGTGCCGCGCTCGCGGCAGGCCTGACGGAACGCCGCACTGCTGTAAGCCTTGTCGGCCAGCAAGGTCGAAAACCGGCGCCGGGGCCGGCCCGGGCGGCCGCCGATGGGCGGGTAACAGTCGAGTAGATCGAGCGCGCGGCTGATGTCATGGACGTTCGCGCCGCTGGTCAGTACGTAGATCGGGGTGCCGTTACCGTCGCAGATCAGGTGATGCTTGGAGCCGGGTTTGCCGCGGTTGACCGGCGACGGGCCTGTCCCGGCACCCCCTTTTTCGCGTCGATGTGACTACCGTCCATCGCCGCACGTGACCAGTCGATCCGGTTCGCCGCGTTCAACCGGGCGAGCAATATCTGATGCACCTGGTCGAACACGCCCGCCTCGGTCCAGCGCTGTAACCTACGCCAGCAGGTCATCCCGGAACCGAACCCGAGTTCCTGCGGCAGATCTTCCCAGCCGATCCCGGTGTGCAGCACGAACAGAACGCCCTGCAGACACAACCGGTCAGGCACCGGCCGCGGCCCCGGAGCCTTCACCGGCCACGGCGGCAGTACCGGCTCGATCAGCTTCCACAACCCGTCGTCGACGACCCACGCCTTGCTCACGACGACCGAACGAGACTGATCTTCGGCTCGTCACGCTGATCACCGTCGATTCAGCAGATCGTGTTAGGAGCTTTTA
>NZ_BOMM01000126.1 GCF_016862195.1 Paractinoplanes ferrugineus
ACGAGGACAAGCAGTACTACTACGACACGACCGGCACCGGTAACAGCTTGAACGTGCGGCATCACGAGTCACTGCGGTTGATCATGGATTCGTTGCGGTACTGGGTGACCGAGATGCACGTCGACGGGTTCCGGTTCGACCTGGCCGCCTCGCTGGCCCGCGAGTTCCACTCGGTGGACCGGCTGGCCGCGTTCTTCGATCTGGTCAATCAGGATCCGATCGTGTCGCAGGTGAAGTTGATCGCGGAGCCGTGGGATGTCGGTGACGGCGGTTATCAGGTCGGTGGGTTCCCGCCGTTGTGGACGGAGTGGAACGGTAAGTACCGCGATTCGGTGCGTGATTTCTGGCGTGGTGAGCCGGCCAGCCTCGGCGAGTTCGCGTCTCGTTTCACCGGTAGTTCGGACCTGTACGAGTTGGACGGGCGGCGGCCGTTGGCGTCGATCAACTTCGTCACCGCGCATGACGGTTTCACCCTGCATGATCTGGTGTCGTACAACGAGAAGCACAACGACGCGAACGGGGAGGACAACCGGGACGGGGAGAGTCACAACCGATCGTGGAACTGTGGGGTGGAGGGGCCGACCGAGGACGCTGACGTGATCGCGTTGCGGGAGCGGCAGAAACGCAACTTCCTGGCCACTTTGTTGTTGTCGCAGGGGGTGCCGATGATGGCCCACGGTGACGAGTTGGGCCGCACCCAGCAGGGCAACAACAACGTCTACTGCCAGGACAACGAACTCTCCTGGGTCGACTGGGAGGACGCCCGCAACCAGGACGTGCTCACCAGCTTCACCGCCAAGGTGACCAAGCTGCGCGCCGAGCACCCGATCTTCCGCCGCCGCCG
>NZ_BOMM01000127.1 GCF_016862195.1 Paractinoplanes ferrugineus
CTGCCGTCGAGCTATCGCTGGTCGTCGTCGGGTGCGCTGACCGAGCCGAAGAACGGCTGGGCGTCGTTGAAGGACTTCACCAACGTGGTCTACAACGGCAAGCACCTGGTGTACGCGTCGAACGTGTCCAACGGCTCCTACGGGTCGATGAACTTCGGCCTGTTCACCAACTGGTCGGATATGGCGTCGGCCAGCCAGAACGGTATGAACCAGGCAACGGTGGCGCCGACGCTGTTCTACTTCGCGCCGAAGAACATCTGGGTGCTGGCCTATCAGTGGGGTCCGACGTCGTTCAGCTACAAGACGTCGAGCGATCCGACCAATGCCAACGGTTGGTCGAGCGCGCAGACCCTGTTCACCGGGAAGATCGCGGATGCCCCGTACGGCGTCATCGACCAGACCCTGATCGGTGACGGGCAGAACATGTATCTGTTCTTCGCCGGGGACAACGGCAAGATCTACCGGGCGAGTATGCCGATCGGGAACTTCCCGGGCAGCTTCGGTGCGTCCTACACGACGATCATGAGCGACACCGAGAAGAACCTGTTCGAGGCGGTCGAGGTCTACAAGGTGGCCGGTCAGAACCAGTACCTGATGATCGTCGAGGCCCGTGGCGCCCAGGAGAACCGTTACTTCCGGTCGTTCACCTCGTCGAGTCTGAGCGGCAACTGGACGCCGCAGGCCGCCACCGAGAGCAACCCGTTCGCGGGCAAGGCCAACAG
>NZ_BOMM01000128.1 GCF_016862195.1 Paractinoplanes ferrugineus
CCGATGCTGCCGGGTACGGCGCGTAGGGCGTTGTACCAGGTGGCGGCCATTTTGTCGTAGCCGCCGGCGGTGGGGTGGATGCCGTCGATGAGGTCGTTGGTGGTCAGGGCGTTGTGCATGTCGACGAGGTGGACGTGTTTACCGGCGTTGGCCTTGGTCTGGATCATGCCGGGGAGGGTGGCGTTGAAGGTGCGGGCGGCGTTTTCCTGGCCGGTGTTGGCCAGGGGGATGAGGGTGGCGATGAAGATGTCGGCGGTGGGGGCGGTGGTGGTGATGTGGTCGATGAGGGTGGAGAGGCGGTTGGGTGCGGTGGAGACGTTGTAGTTCTGCAGGATGTCGTTGGTGCCGATGTGCAGCAGGACGGTGCGGGGGGTGTAGCGGGTGAGCCAGGTGGTGATGTTGGCGTCGATCTGGTCGATGCGCCAGCCGGGGTGGCCTTCGTGGTCGTGGTCGCCGAGGGCGGTGGGGCCGTTGTATTGGCTGCCGACGAAGTCGGTGCGGTAGCCGGCGGTGGCGAGTCGTTGCCAGAGGCCGTTGCGGTAGCCGCCGGGGACCTGGGTGCCTTCGGTGATGGAGTCGCCGAGGGGCATCACCCGGACACCACCGTTCGACTCGGC
>NZ_BOMM01000129.1 GCF_016862195.1 Paractinoplanes ferrugineus
CAACTTCCTGCAGGCGATCGAGCAGCTGACCGTCACCACCCTGCGTAACGTGATCGGTTCCCTCGACCTGGAGCGGGCTCTGACCAGCCGGGAGGAGATCAACCGGCATCTGTCGACGGTGCTGGACGAGACCACCGGCCGGTGGGGCATCAAGGTCACCCGGGTCGAGATCAAGGCGATCGAGCCGCCGCCGAGCATCCGTGACTCGATGGAGAAGCAGATGCGCGCCGAGCGGGAGCGCCGGGCGACGATCCTGAACGCCGAGGGTCACAAGCAGGCCCAGATCTTGACGGCTGAGGGTGAGAAGCAGGCGACGGTGCTGCGGGCCGACGGCGATCGGCAGTCGCGGATCCTGCAGGCCGAGGGTCAGGCGAAGGCGATCCGGACAGTTTTCGACGCTGTTCATACGGCGAATCCGTCGCAGAAGGTCCTGGCTTACCAGTATCTGCAGGCGCTTCCGCAGATCGCCAACGGCACCGCGAACAAGGTGTGGATCCTGCCGACCGAGTTGACGAAGGCTCTCGAGGGTCTCGGTGGCGCGATGGGTGGGCTGGCCAACATGGTCGGCGACGTGCCGAAGGAAGGCCTCGACGC
>NZ_BOMM01000130.1 GCF_016862195.1 Paractinoplanes ferrugineus
TGTCCCCCGACGGCCGCTGCCGATCCTTCTCCGCCGACGCCAACGGCACCGGCTGGTCCGAAGGCGTCGGCATCCTCACCCTCGAAAAACTCTCCGACGCACACCGCAACGGCCACCCCGTACTAGCACTCGTCCGCGGCACCGCCGTCAACCAAGACGGCGCCTCCAACGGCCTCACCGCACCCAACGGCCCCGCCCAACAACGAGTCATCCGCCAAGCCCTCACCAACGCCGGCCTCACCCCCACCGACATCGACACCGTCGAAGCCCACGGCACCGGCACCACCCTCGGCGACCCCATCGAAGCCCAAGCCATCATCGCCACCTACGGCCAAAACCGCGACCACCCACTATGGCTCGGCTCCCTCAAATCCAACATCGGACACACCCAAGCCGCAGCCGGAGTCGCCGGCATCATCAAAATCATCATGGCCATGCAGCACGGGGTCCTCCCGCGGACGTTGCACGCCCAACAACCCTCACCACACATCGACTGGACCGCCGG